>NZ_BAAGZB010000019.1:0-502 GCF_054778955.1 Flexivirga lutea | reverse complement strand
GCTCATTACGTCAGTGTTAGAATCAGCCCTTCAAAAAGGGATTTAACGCCTAAACATAATAGTGAAGGCTATAGAGGTGTAGTTTGTGAACTTGTTACTTCCACGCGATATAGTTGAAGCTGTTCTTAATGATAAGAAAACAAAAAATGCACGAGTGGCTAAGTGTGATGGAAGTGAATTTTTTCTAGAACTGCCAAGCATGAATGCAGACTTTCCCGCAGGGAAAATCATCCTCAAGCTAGGAGATTCCGGTTTTTACAACAAAAGGACAAAAAGTCTCGAGGGAGCCTATGGCCTTAGGCATATATGGGACAAGCATCGTGTCGAGATAGGAGCTACTTCCGCTGAGGATATTGTCATCTTTTTGGAGAGCATATTATTAGCTGGGGCAGAAGTGCTTAAGGAAGAAGTGATCGCACGCGCTCCTGAGAGAACCGGAAAACTGAAGAAAAACGTGGTCGTTTTGACTCAGCGCTCACGACGCCGCGGTGAAATTACTTCC
>NZ_BAAGZB010000018.1:0-506 GCF_054778955.1 Flexivirga lutea | reverse complement strand
CCCACTACTCCGAAGGCAACAAAACATTCCGCGGCATCATTGCTACTCTCGAGATTGTCATCCTCGACTTGCTCGTGCATTGGGCTCGCACCGTGCACACACAAGCAATGCCTAGACAATCCTAATCATAGCTCAACCGCCCACACAAAGAGAATTGGCTAGCTTCTTCCAAAGCCAACCCACCCCCAACGTGTTCGAGTGGCCAACAATTCGCTAGCTTCTTCATGAACTCCGCCGAAAGCCATCCTCGACGTACTCGTGCATTGAGAAGGTTTGGTGGCCGTACTCCCAACACAAAAGCATTACCGAAGACAACCCCAAGCTAAAGTTCACCCGAAGCCCACCCATCGTCACCACGTGTGTTCGTGTGCCCATCAATTGGCTAGCTCTTTCATCAACCCCCCCGAAAGCCATCCCCCGACATACCCGTGCATTGAGAAGGTTTGGTGGCCGTACTCCCAACACAAAAGCATAACCGAGGACAACCCCAAGCTAAAGTAAACTCG
>NZ_BAAGZB010000017.1:0-526 GCF_054778955.1 Flexivirga lutea | reverse complement strand
CATCAAAAGCAGCGCTTAATTCTTATACACGAACAGCAGCTACGGAATTAGCCCCAAGAAAAATAAGAATAAACTCAGTAAATCCAGGACCAATATCTACACCAATTTTTGGAAAAACAGGAATGGAAGAAGAGCAATTACAAGGTTTTGCTCAAACAATAGAAAACCGTATTCCTTTAAAACGATTTGGACGACCAGAAGAAGTAGCTAAACTTGTTTCGTTTTTAGCATCTGATAATGCTACTTTTATAACAGGAAGTGAGTATAATATTGATGGAGGAATAAACATCAATCCATTATTGAGTTAATTTTTTTTGAATATATTTGGAATGAAAGTTCCAATATGGTAATTTTGTGGAAGTGTAAATAACTTCCACATTTTTTATATGCCAAGAGTTAAATCATTTGACGAAAAAGAAGTACTAGCCAAAGCAATGTGTTTGTTTTGGAAGCAAGGATATTCTGCTACTTCCGTGCAAGATTTGGTAAGTCAATTAGGAATAAACAGAGCAAGTTTATATGATAC
>NZ_BAAGZB010000016.1:0-530 GCF_054778955.1 Flexivirga lutea | reverse complement strand
GTAGTTGCTGTTGCTTTGAAACCTTAGCAAAAATATCATAATCAAGTTGGTTGTTTGCATTTGGCTTATAACTTGAACTTATTTTAAACAAACCTAAATCACTTTTTTGATTTGTTACATCTTGTGTTTGTTCGGTATCAATATACTTTATTGAAGATGGATTATTCTCATCATATGGAGGCAAGTTATTTATATCAACTCCAGCATTTGAGTACATACGCTCTGTAGTTTCCTCCATATCTGTTTCATTTCCTGAATAGATAGCAAATCCACTAATATCCCAAGTTTTCTTTGGAGAATAACTAAAGTTTAAAGCACCAAATTTTGATTCAATCTCTTTCGCTCTATTATTTCTTAAAGTTAAGAAAGCAATATCATTAGAACCTACATTAAAGTTTGTTCCGTTATTATCTCCAAACTGTCTAAAGCCTCCTGTAAACTTAAAATAATCTCTCATTGTAAAAGGCACTTCTCCAATATTGTTTACATCAGTTATAATGTTTAAACTATACTTAGGGCTATAATAAAAT
>NZ_BAAGZB010000015.1:0-570 GCF_054778955.1 Flexivirga lutea | reverse complement strand
TCATTTATCAGATTTTACAAAACACATTCTACTCTCAATGTCAAACTTGAGGAGGGTGTTAGAGAGGCAACAGAAAGAAATGGAAGAAATCCGGCGTAGACGTGCTGAAGAAGATCGGGACGCCGATGAAGAAGAGGAACAAATGCTTGCAGCGGTGTGTATGCTTAATCAATCAAGGCAACACCGTCGTTCTCGTGCCCCATATGTGGACAGACGTAGAGAGTCTCGGGGTAAGAATCTTTTGGAAGATTATTTTATCTCAACTTCTTTGTACTCTGATGTTGATTTTCGAAGACGATTTAGAATGCAACCCCATTTGTTCAATAAAGTCATGCATGATATTTGCAATTATCATTAATACTTTGTTCAAAAGAAAAATGTTATTGGAAATTTGGGACTTCTTCCTGAGCAAAAGTTCACAGCTGTTATACGAATGTTGGCGTATAGAGCATCTGCTGATCAGGTGGATGAGATTGGCCAGATAAGGAAGTCCACTACGTTGGAGGCTTTGGTAAGATTTTGTGATGCAGTTGAAACTCTATACACTATGCACTACCTGCGTAGACCTAC
>NZ_BAAGZB010000014.1:0-578 GCF_054778955.1 Flexivirga lutea | reverse complement strand
AAAAAGCCTAGACAACCCCATTTCGCAACTTTCCACGCCTTTTTTTTTTTTTCCCACCTCACCCATGGCGGCGGCGTGGTGGCGGCCGGAACCGGCCGCCACCGCCATGGGTGGCAGCCCCCCACCCCGACACCAAACCCATAATACCGAGGCAACATATCGAGGCAACATGACATGGGTGTGGCGTGGGGGAAGGGGGCTGCAGCTAGGAAGGCATGGGCTGCCATGCATATGCAGGCAACACACACCCCCCTATATAGCATTTTATGCATTTTGCCCTTTGACAGGAGGAGACATCAACTATGCGCGAGGAGTCATAATGGGCTCTAAATAATTCAATACAAGGTATTTTGACGTGATTTTTTGCAGAGACACTAACAAAAATGCAATCTATGATGGGAAAAAGTTTCATAAATTTTTGAAGTCGGGAAGTATTTTTTATTATTTTTAGAAGTCGTAAAATTGAAAAAATCATTAAAAAAAATCGGGGAGGAATTTTTTAGTTTTGTAAGTTGGAGAAGGTCCTAAAAATCATAGACTACTTATGGGGAGCTTATTGTGCGAGGAAATTTCAATAA
>NZ_BAAGZB010000013.1:0-603 GCF_054778955.1 Flexivirga lutea | reverse complement strand
CCTGCTGGAGAAAATCAGCGCAGGCGGTTACGGCGATAAGCGCCTGTCGCCAAAAGAGAGCGAAGTATTACGCCTGTTCGTCGAAGGTTTCCTGGTCACCGAAATCGCCAAGAAGCTCAACCGCAGCATTAAGACCATCAGCAGCCAGAAGAAATCGGCGATGATGAAACTGGGCGTAGAGAATGATATCGCGCTGCTCAACTATCTCTCTTCCGTCACCCTGAGTCCGACAGACAAAGAATAAATCGCTTTTATGTTACCCAGCCTGATGGCGCTACGCTTATCAGGCCTACCAGAACCCGTAGGCCTGATAAGTCCTTTCCGCCGCCATCCGGCATTGGCGCCACATGATTGCCGGATGGCGACGCTACCGCATCTTATCCGGCCAACGGGGGCACAACTTCGTACTTATTAGCCGTAGCGGAACTCCACGCCAAACGTCCCGCGTGGGTATTCCCATTTTTCCAGCGCCGTATCAAGGCCGAGGATCCGGCACGTTCCGCATTCCAGGCACCCGGCGTAATCAAAACGAACGCTACCGTCGTCCTGCTTTTTATACAGTCCCGCCGGACAGGCCTTAATCAGCACCTCCAGTGCCTGTTT
>NZ_BAAGZB010000012.1:0-759 GCF_054778955.1 Flexivirga lutea | reverse complement strand
CCGACACCCCGCCAACGCCTCACGGCCCGCGAAAAAATTCCGCGTACCGCTCACCGTTCCCGAACTCGTCAAACAGAAAATCGCGGGGCCCCGCGCCTCTGGCGTGGGTTCCGATTTTGTGATTGACGACGGCACGGGGAAAACACTGGGGATGGTGGTTGGTGTCACGGAGTGAGGCCAACCACCTGCAAGACGGTTTTTTGTTGCTGAAAATCCAGCTCAAAATTCAAGCAAATCTCGCGCGCGATCCTTGTATTTATACTTAAGGGATAACTCTGGGATTCAAATTGGCCTCCAGCCCTTGTCCCGCAAGGCTTGAGGGCACATTTGCTCCGAAATGGGTTTAGAAGTATTCTGTCGGAAGTGGTCGCGTTAAAAGCGACCCCCGCAACGACGGGCATCGTTCGGGGGCGTGACCACCTGTAGAGATTCGAATTGGTGATACGGCTAACACAGGTGATATGGCAATGATAACACGTCAGATGAGCCATCGCCCACAATCGGGTGGTGTGCATGAAAAATCCTGAACTCCAGAACCTCACGGACTATTCCCCCTCAGATGCGCCCTGGGACGCTCACAGAAGCGTTTCTGACGACGTGGGAGGGATTTACCTGCTTGCGGCCGAATATGAGCGCTACGGGGCGCGTATGGCCCTCTGTGGCGGTTTATTGCGTTTCGGGTGGTCTACCCTCAAGGAAACCGGAGAAACGCGTCTGAGGCTGCGTGAGGCGCATTTCTGCCGTGTCCGGCACTGTCCT
>NZ_BAAGZB010000010.1:0-1056 GCF_054778955.1 Flexivirga lutea | reverse complement strand
CATACTCGAACACATGAACGATATCGGATCGGGCAGCGCGCGAGGCGCCGCAACGCTCGATGCCGTCGTGGTCCGGGCGTTCCACGACCGGTTGGACGACCCGGTCGCCACCGATGACCCGTGGGCTGAGATGCGAGCACTGGAGGAGCTGCGCAACGCGATCAGTGCCCGCCAAGCCCGGCTGGTGATGCAGGCCCATGCCGAACAACGCGACGCGGACGACCGGCGCCGGATCGCCCGTCAGGCCACGAAGCGGTTGGTCGGATCCCAGGTCGGGTTCGCCCGCCGGTGCACCCCGCACCGCGGCGGGGAGTTCGTCAACCTCGCGCACGCGTTGACCGAGGACATGCCGCACACGCTGGCCGCGCTCGCCGCCGGGGTCATCAGTGAGTACGACGCACACCGGGTGGTGCGCGAGACGTCCGGGCTGACTGGTGCCGAGCGGGCGGCGGTCGACCGCGGCATCCGCGAGGACCTCGGCACCGTGTCCGGCAACCAGTTGGCGCACCTGGCGAAGACACAAGCCTGCCAGGTGGCACCCGAGCCGATCGCCGAACGCCGCAAGCAGGCGGAGACCGATCGACGGGTCCACCTACGGCCCGCGGCGGACAACATGTGCCGCCTGTCCGCGCTCCTTCCCGCCAAGGACGGCCTGGCCTGCATGGCCGCACTCACCACTGCCGCCGACGCGGAGACGAAGAACGCCACGCAGGAGGCAGAGCATCAGCGCAAGGATCGCCGGCCACGAGGCCAGGTGATGGCCGACACGCTCGTCGAACGTGTCACCGGACGCGCCCGCCACCACGACGTCCTCGGGGTAACCGTGGACCTACTCATGCCCATCGACACCCTCCTGGGCGAAACACCCGCCCACGCGCCCGGCTACGGCCCCATCCCCGCCGACCTCGTCCGCGAATGGGTCACCACCGGCGACCCCACCGGCCCACAGATCCGCCGCCTGTTCACCCACCCCGGCACCGGCGACATCATCGGCATGGACTCCCGCGCCCGCCGCTACCCCGGCCTGCTGTCCCGGCTGATCATCTTCCGCGACCA
>NZ_BAAGZB010000009.1:0-1438 GCF_054778955.1 Flexivirga lutea | reverse complement strand
TCTGCGGATCCGTCTGCGGATCCGGCCGCGGATCCGGCCGCGGGCTGGTGTCGTGGATCAGTCGTAGGTCGGCCAGGTCGGTGAACACGTTGGGGACCACGTCGTGTTCGCGGCACAACGCCAACCGGATCCCGACCTGTTGCTCGGCCGCGCTCACCACCGGCGGCGCCTGGTCATCGGGACGATGATGGTCGAAAGGCGTCGTCCGCAGACGTCGGGTCAGCGTCTGCCAGCTGATCGACCCGTCCCGGTGCTGTCGACTCCGCCAGAACCGGCCCGTCTTGGCATTGTGGTGCCCACGATGCATTACGTGCACATTGTCCGGATGCGTCGCACCCTCACCGGGTTCACCCGCTGCGGGCTCGTAGTCGCTGTCGTGATCCAGATCGGACTCCGCGGCTGGTACACCGCAATCTCCCGGCGCCCGGCAGGTGTGGTCCCTCGCCCGGACCAGCCGGGCCATCCCGGCAGGGACGCGGTAGGTACGCGTGGCGTCGATCACTGCACCGGTGACCGGGTCGGTCACCAACCGCGCCCACATCGAGCCAGCCCGGACCGCCACCTGGCGCACCTGCTCGGCCGGCACGAATCCCAGCCCGGGCACTTCACCAACCCCGCACGCGGCACCCTCGGGCAGGATGCTGGCCAGCGGCACCACGACGTGCAACCGTCCCACCGGGGGCCTGCCCGAGCAACTCATCACCGGGCACCCTCCCGCGCAGCAACAGATCCAGCCCGATGTCGGAGCGCAACTGCGCCAACGTGCGCTCGTCCCCGGCCGCCCGCGCTGCCCGCGCCAGGTCCGCCACCCGCTGCTGCGCGGCGAACACCCGCACCGCCTCGCCGTTGGCCTGGAATGTCGCGGTGCCATCCCGTCCTGGGAAGGTGCACGCGTCGCGACTCTGCACCGCGTCCCGGTGCCGACGCCGTGCATCGGCCGCCGCGGACTCGACCAACGCCAGCTGACGACGCACCCGCGCCCGGAAACCACTGTGCGACACCGGCACCGGCAACAAGCCGTCACCATCGGCCGTCGTCCGCTCCGGTGCTGCCAGCAACCGGTCGATCACCTCACCGGCCAGCACCGGATCCAGATGCGCCGTCTCGACATACGCCACCCGGGCCCGTTCCCACGAACACCCACCCGCACGCATCAACCCGTGCGCACCACCGACCCGCTGCTCCATCGCCGTGGCGAACCGCACCCGCTCCCGCGCCGCGGTCAACGTCGAACCGGTCAGCAACTGCACCTCGTGCACCACCGCCCGACACGCACTCTTGCGATGCACCGCAACCTTCTCGGCATACCGCGAATCATCCACCGGCACACCATGATCAGCGGCCAGGTCCTCCACCAACGCCGACGTCGCATCCAGCAACACCGCATCAGCGAAACCCTTCACCGCCTCCGCCGCTTGGATCACGTCTCCCAGCCGCT
>NZ_BAAGZB010000008.1:0-5387 GCF_054778955.1 Flexivirga lutea | reverse complement strand
TGTTCGGCGGTGTCCTACTCTCCCACACCCTACCGAGTGCAGTACCATCGGCGCTGAAGGGCTTAGCTTCCGGGTTCGGGATGTGACCGGGCGTTTCCCACTTCGCTATAACCGCCGTAACCCTGTGAAACAAGGTCACTCATATTCACTTAACCCACCCACACCACACAACCTGTGCGTGGGGGTGTGCCACCGATATGGGTGTTGTTTCAGAATCGTATAGTGGACGCAAAACACTTCACAACATTCAAGAAAAAGTGTTGAGGTAAGTTATCGGCTTATTAGTACCGGTCAGCTCCACACATTACTGTGCTTCCACATCCGGCCTATCAACCCAGTAGTCTAGCTGGGAGCCTCACCACGGTCGAACCGTGTTGGAAACCTCATCTTGAAGCGTGCTTCCCGCTTAGATGCTTTCAGCGGTTATCACTTCCGAACGTAGCTAATCAGCGGTGCTCTTGGCAGAACAACTGACACACCAGTGGTTCGTCCATCCCGGTCCTCTCGTACTAGGGACAGGTCTTCTCAAGTTTCCTACGCGCGCAGCGGATAGGGACCGAACTGTCTCACGACGTTCTAAACCCAGCTCGCGTACCGCTTTAATGGGCGAACAGCCCAACCCTTGGGACCTACTCCAGCCCCAGGATGCGACGAGCCGACATCGAGGTGCCAAACCATGCCGTCGATATGAGCTCTTGGGCAAGATCAGCCTGTTATCCCCGGGGTACCTTTTATCCGTTGAGCGACGGCGCTTCCACAAGCCACCGTCGGGTCACTAGTCCCGACTTTCGTCTCTGCTCGACATGTCTGTCTCACAGTCAAGCTCCCTTGTGCACTTACACTCGAAACCTGATTACCAACCAGGCTGAGGGAACCTTTGGGCGCCTCCGTTACCCTTTGGGAGGCAACCGCCCCAGTTAAACTACCCACCAGGCACTGTCCCTGAACCAGATCATGGTCCGAAGTTAGGAGCCCAGAACGACCAGAGTGGTATTTCAACAATGACTCCACACACGCTGGCGCGTGCGCTTCACAGTCTCCCACCTATCCTACACAAGCCGCACCGAACACCAATACCAAGCTGTAGTAAAGGTCCCGGGGTCTTTCCGTCCTGCTGCGCGTAACGAGCATCTTTACTCGTAATGCAATTTCGCCGAGTTCGTGGTTGAGACAGTGGAGAAGTCGTTACGCCATTCGTGCAGGTCGGAACTTACCCGACAAGGAATTTCGCTACCTTAGGATGGTTATAGTTACCACCGCCGTTTACTGGCGCTTAAGTTCTCAGCTTCACACACAAAGTGTTAACCGGTCCCCTTAACGTTCCAGCACCGGGCAGGCGTCAGTCCGTATACCTCGAATTACTTCTTCGCACGGACCTGTGTTTTTAGTAAACAGTCGCTTCTCCCTGGTCTCTGCGGCCCCCACCCCTAGAGAGCACGTCTCTTCAGAGCGGTGGGCCCCCCTTCTCCCGAAGTTACGGGGGCATTTTGCCGAATTCCTTAACCACGATTCACTCGATCGCCTTAGTATTCTCTACCTAACCACCTGAGTCGGTTTAGGGTACGGGCGGCTCGAACCTCGCTAGAAGTTTTTCTCGGCAGCATAGGATCACCCTACTTCCCACATTACGTGGTCACCATCACGCCTCACCCTGCATGACCACCGGATTTACCTAGTGATCGGGTCGCACGCTTGGACGGGGACAACCATCGCCCCGCGGAGGCTACCTTCCTGCGTCACTCCATCGCTTACCTACTACAAGATCGGGTCCCACGCTCCCCACACACGCATCACCCCGAAGGGATCAGACACGGCGGTTCGGGTGGTTAGCATCCCCTGATTCGATATGGGCGGTCCTTCGCCGGTTCCGGAATATCAACCGGATGTCCATCGACTACGCCTGTCGGCCTCGCCTTAGGTCCCGACTTACCCAGGGCAGATTAGCTTGACCCTGGAACCCTTGGTTATTCGGCGGACGGGTTTCTCACCCGTCATTCGCTACTCATGCCTGCATTCTCACTCGTGTCACCTCCACCCCTGGTTCACACCGGAACTTCACCGGTGACACGACGCTCCCCTACCCAACCACACCCCTGAACACCGCCCAAAAGACGATCCTAGGGACCTGTGTGATTGCCACAGCTTCGGTGGTGTGCTTGAGCCCCGCTACATTGTCGGCGCGGAATCACTTGACCAGTGAGCTATTACGCACTCTTTAAAGGGTGGCTGCTTCTAAGCCAACCTCCTGGTTGTCACAGCAACTCCACATCCTTTTCCACTTAGCACACGCTTAGGGACCTTAGCTGGTGATCTGGGCTGTTTCCCTCTCGACTACGAAGCTTATCCCCCGCAGTCTCACTGCCACGCTTACACTTACCGGCATTCGGAGTTTGGCTGACGTCAGTAACCTGGTGAGGCCCATCAGCCATCCAGTAGCTCTACCTCCGGCAAGAAACACGCAACGCTGCACCTAAATGCATTTCGGGGAGAACCAGCTATCACGGAGTTTGATTGGCCTTTCACCCCTACCCACAGCTCATCCCCTCCATTTTCAACTGAAGTGGGTTCGGTCCTCCACGACGTCTTACCGTCGCTTCAACCTGGCCATGGGTAGATCACTCCGCTTCGGGTCTAGACCCAGCGACTCTGAACGCCCTCTTCGGACTCGCTTTCGCTACGGCTACCCCACACGGGTTAACCTCGCCACTGAGCACTAACTCGCAGGCTCATTCTTCAAAAGGCACGCCATCACCAGCCCACAGGCCGGCTCTGACGGATTGTAAGCGCATGGTTTCAGGTACTATTTCACTCCCCTCCCGGGGTACTTTTCACCTTTCCCTCACGGTACTAGTCCGCTATCGGTCATCAGGGAATATTTAGGCTTACCAGGTGGTCCTGGCAGATTCACACGAGATTCCTCGAGCCCCGTGCTACTTGGGTACAACATCAAACGCCGTGCCACGCATTTCGCCTACGGGACTCCCACCCTCTACGGTTCAGCACTCACCACTGATTCGACTACACGCACACCATCACGCCACCACACTGTCAGATGCGATACGACGAAAACCCACAACCCCACGACTGCAACCCCTGACAGGTATCACACAACCATGGTTTAGCCTGATCCGCTTTCGCTCGCCACTACTCACGGAATCACTCTTGTTTTCTCTTCCTGTGGGTACTGAGATGTTTCACTTCCCCACGTTCCCTCCACGCACCCTATGAATTCAGGTACGGGTCACACCACATAACTGGTGCGGGGTTCCCCCATTCGGAAACCCTCGGATCACAGCCCGTTTATCGGCTCCCCGAGGCTTATCGCAGATTACTACGTCCTTCATCGGTTCCTGATGCCAAGGCATCCACCATGCGCCCTTAAAAACTTACACAAAAAACCAGAAAATTCTTAAAGCCACAAAGATGCTCGCGTCCACTATACAATTCTCAAACAACACACCAACACCACCACAACAAACCCACAACAGACCTGTCATGACGGGCAGCACCAAGAAAACAACCACCACACGGACAACACCGCCTGGCAACAGTCATTTCCTCAGGACCCAACAACGTGCCGACACCCCACACACCCACACCGAACCAACATTTCCCCAACACCACCCCAAAGAGCAGTGCTCGTACTCCGCCGGCCCAACACACGATGTGCCAAGCATTCTGATTGATGATCCACCCATGAGCCACCCCGACCGCACACTCGGCGATCGACGGGTGTTAACGCTCCTTAGAAAGGAGGTGATCCAGCCGCACCTTCCGGTACGGCTACCTTGTTACGACTTAGTCCCAATCGCCAATCCCACCTTCGACGGCTCCCCCCACAAGGGTTGGGCCACCGGCTTCGGGTGTTACCGACTTTCGTGACTTGACGGGCGGTGTGTACAAGGCCCGGGAACGTATTCACCGCAGCGTTGCTGATCTGCGATTACTAGCGACTCCAACTTCATGGGGTCGAGTTGCAGACCCCAATCCGAACTGAGACCAGTTTTAAGGGATTCGCTCCACCTCACGGCATCGCAACCCTCTGTACCAGCCATTGTAGCATGCGTGAAGCCCAAGACATAAGGGGCATGATGATTTGACGTCATCCCCACCTTCCTCCGAGTTGACCCCGGCAGTCTCCCATGAGTCCCCGGCACTACCCGCTGGCAACATGGAACGAGGGTTGCGCTCGTTGCGGGACTTAACCCAACATCTCACGACACGAGCTGACGACAACCATGCACCACCTGTACACCAGCCCGAAGGAACCACCATCTCTGGCAGCGTCCGGTGTATGTCAAGCCTTGGTAAGGTTCTTCGCGTTGCATCGAATTAATCCGCATGCTCCGCCGCTTGTGCGGGCCCCCGTCAATTCCTTTGAGTTTTAGCCTTGCGGCCGTACTCCCCAGGCGGGGCGCTTAATGCGTTAGCTACGGCACGGAACTCGTGGAATGAGTCCCACACCTAGCGCCCAACGTTTACGGCATGGACTACCAGGGTATCTAATCCTGTTCGCTCCCCATGCTTTCGCTTCTCAGCGTCAGTAGTGGCCCAGAGACCTGCCTTCGCCATCGGTGTTCCTCCTGATATCTGCGCATTTCACCGCTACACCAGGAATTCCAGTCTCCCCTACCACACTCTAGCCTGCCCGTACCCACCGCAGACCCAGGGTTAAGCCCTGGGCTTTCACGGCAGACGCGACAAACCGCCTACAAGCTCTTTACGCCCAATAATTCCGGACAACGCTCGCACCCTACGTATTACCGCGGCTGCTGGCACGTAGTCAGCCGGTGCTTCTTCTGCAGGTACCGTCACCAAAGCTTCGTCCCTGCTGAAAGGAGTTTACAACCCGAAGGCCGTCATCCCCCACGCGGCGTCGCTGCATCAGGCTTCCGCCCATTGTGCAATATTCCCCACTGCTGCCTCCCGTAGGAGTCTGGGCCGTGTCTCAGTCCCAGTGTGGCCGGTCACCCTCTCAGGCCGGCTACCCGTCAAAGCCATGGTAGGCCACTACCCCACCATCAAGCTGATAGGCCGCGAGTCCATCCTCCACCACAAAAGCTTTCCACCACCCACCATGCGACAGGAAGTGAAATATTCGGTATTAGACCCCGTTTCCAAGGCTTATCCCAAAGTGAAGGGCAGGTTACTCACGTGTTACTCACCCGTTCGCCACTAATCCAAACCAGCAAGCTGGTCCATCATCGTTCGACTTGCATGTGTTAAGCACGCCGCCAGCGTTCGTCCTGAGCCAGGATCAAACTCTCCAAAAAAGAATCCAAAACTGGCAAAAATCGATCAAGAGCAAAAATGCTACAAAAACGATCAAACCAACAAACAATTGGCATCAATCATTCGACACGCTGTTGAGTTCTCAAAAAACGACC
>NZ_BAAGZB010000007.1:0-72136 GCF_054778955.1 Flexivirga lutea | reverse complement strand
AGCCCACGGGTCATCGGTGGCGACCGGGTCGTCCAACCGGTCGTGGAACGCCCGGACCACGACGGCATCGAGCGTTGCGGCGCCTCGCGCGCTGCCCGATCCGATATCGTTCATGTGTTCGAGTATGCCATGAATCATCAGCGTTGGCAATAGTTTTCGATGAAAAAGTTCTCTACATCTGGTCATCTCGGCAGCCGCGTTCGAGCGGGATGACGGACAATTTTCGCCGCCGTGAATCGCGTCGCAGACAGGCCCGGTCGGGCGGAGGATGTGGCAGGACAACCAGGCGGTGGAACACGTGCTGGTGACGCCGGAGTCCCACTATGCCGAGGTGCTTCACCGACTGGGTGCGGCGAGTTCGGGACCGAATGCCCGGCGACCCACAACCGGAAACGGATCGCGGCATGTGTCGATCTCACACTGGGCCGTTCGTCTAGCAGGTGGGACGCTGGCACGAGGTCGGCGTATGACGACGGGAGAAGCCCATGGCGCACTACCTGCTCAAGATGATCCAACCGGTCGGTGAAGTGCCCGACGCGTCCGTCCTCGCACCGGTGATGCAACAGCTCGCGGTTGTGCAACGGGAACTGGCCGCTCAGGATTCGTGGGTCTTCGGTGGCGGCCTGCATCAGCCCGAGGCTGCGTCGATGGTGCGGCCGGGGGACAGCGGGCCGGTGGTCACTGACGGGCCGTTCGCCGAGGGTGCGGAGTTCCTCGGCGGGGTGACGATCATCGACGTGGCCGATGTCGACGAAGCGCTGCGTTGGGCCGGCCGGTATGTCGAGATCACCGGGCTGGCCACCGAAGTCGCGCCGTTCATCGCCGACACGCCACCGCGATGACCGACGACGTCGGCTCCGTCTTCGGCGCCGAGTACGGCCGTGCGGTATCGGTGCTGACCGGTGTTCTCGGAGATCCGGACCTCGCCGAGGACGCCGTCCAGGCGGCGTTCGAGATTGCCATATGGAAGTGGCCGCGGACGGGGACGCCGGCGAGTCCGGCCGGCTGGATCATCACGACGGCCCGGCGCCAGGCGATCGACCGCATCCGGCGGGAGGAGAAGCGTGATGCCAAGGAGCTCGCCGCTCTACTGCTGCTCGAACAGGGCCGTCCCGAGCCGGATGCGCGGGCGACGGCACCGTGCCGGACGAGCGGTTGCGGTTGTTCTTCACGTGCTGCCATCCCGCTCTGACGCCGGCGGCCCGCACGGCGCTGACGCTCCGAATGCTCGGTGGCCTCAGCACCAGGGAAATCGCGGGTCTTCCTGACCCCCCGAGTCGACCGTCGCTCAGCGCATTGTCCGGGCTAAGCGCAAGATTCGCGATGCACGCATCCCCTTTCGGATCCCCGGTGACGCCGATCTGCCCGGCCGGCTCGACGGAGTGCTGCGCACCATCTATCTGATCTTCACCGAGGGGCACCTGCCGACATCCGGTGACCGGCCGCTGCGCGACGACCTGACCGACGAGGCGCTCCGGCTGGCCCGGCTACTGCGGGACCTGATGCCGGACGAGCCGGAGGTCATCGGCCTGCTCGCCCTGTTGCTGCTCACCCAGGCGCGTCGTCCGGCACGGCTGGACGCCGCCGGCGATCTGGTGCCGCTGGACCGCCAGGATCGGATCTTGTGGGACCGGCAGCTGGTGTCCGAAGGGCATGAGCTGGTGCGCGCCTGCCTGCGACGGGATCGGCCGGGCAGCTACCAGGTGCATGCCGCAATCGCTGCCGTGCATGCGTCCGCCAATCGCTTCGAGGACACCGACTGGTGCCAGGTGGTGGCCCTCTACGACCAGCTCGCCGCCGTGGACTCGGGCCCGGTCGTCGCCGTGCACCGAGCGATCGCGATCGGCGAACGGGACGGCGCCGCCGCCGGTCTGGCGGTCTTGGACACGCTCGCCGCCGAGCCGACGTTGCAGCGGTATGCCATCCACCACGCGACACGCGGCATCTGCTCGCCCGTGCGGGTCGTATGGCGCAGGCGGAGACGGCAGACGAATGCGCCATCGCGCTGAGCGAGAACCCCGCCGAGCAGCGGTCGATCCAGCGAGCGATGCAGTCGGCGATCCGGCCGGCATGGCCGCACGCGGCCGGCCCGGCGCGGGAGCCGACGACGGGCACGCCTCGGCAGAGCCGGTAACATCGCCGCCGGGCCGCACGCGCACGCGGCCTGTCACCCGCACCTGGTCATGTCCCGATCCACTGCCGAGGAGTCGACCCCGTGACAGCAACGCCCGCCGCCGTCATCGTCCTGTCCGCAGGGGACGGCACCCGGATGAAGTCACGACGCAACAAGGCACTGCACACCATCGGCGGCCGCACGCTCGTCGGTCATGCGGTGAGTGCCGCCGTCGGCACCGGCGCACCGTATGTCGCCGTCGTGGTCCGTGCCCAGAAGGAATCGGTGGCCGCCGCAGCCCGCGAGATCTACGAGGACATCGTCGTCGCCGAGCAGGATGACGTCTACGGCACCGGCCGAGCCGCCGAATGCGGGTTGCGGGCGCTCCCGGAATCGCTGGCCGGCACCGTGCTGGTGACCACCGGTGACACCCCGCTGCTCACCGCCGAGACACTGCAGCGGCTGACCGAGGAGCATCAGCGCGCCTCCTCAGCGGTCACCGTGCTGACGGGGATGCTGGCGGACGCGACGGGATACGGGCGGATCATCCGCGACGAACACGGTGCGGTCCGTGCCATCGTCGAACACAAGCAGGCCACTCCCGAGCAGCGCGCGATCGGCGAATTCAATTCCGGCATCTTCGCTTTCGACGCGGCAGTGCTGCGTGAAGCACTCGCCGAGGTCGGGGTGCACGCCGAAGCGGGGGAGAAGTACCTCACCGACGTGGTCGAGATCGCCGTGCAGCGCGGCCTGCCGGTCAGCGGGCACGTCCTGGACGACCTGTGGCAGACCGAGGGAGTCAACGACAAGGCACAGCTGGCCCGCCTCGGCAAGGAGCTCAACCGTCGCACGCTCGACGCGCTGATGCGGGAGAGTGGCGCCATCGTCATCGATCCCGACACCACCTGGGCCGACGTCACCGTCAGCGTCGGGCAGGACACCGTCATCCGCCCGGGCTGTCAGTTGCACGGTGCGACGACCATCGGCGCCGACTGCGAGATCGGTCCGGACACCACGCTGGTGGACACCCAGGTCGAGGACCGCGCCAGCGTCATACGCACGCAGGCCAATCTGGCGCTCATCGGCGCCGAGGCGACCGTCGGTCCGTTCTCCTATCTGCGGCCCGGCACCGAGCTCGGCCGCGGCGGCAAGATCGGCGGCTTCGTGGAGACCAAGAACGCCCGGATCGGCGACGGCGCCAAGGTCCCGCACCTGACCTACTGCGGCGATGCCACCATCGGCGAGGGCAGCAACATCGGCGCCGGCACGATCTTCGCCAACTACGACGGGGTGACCAAGAGCCCCACGATCGTCGGCAAGGACAGCTTCGTCGGCAGCAACTCGGTGGTCGTCGCGCCGGTGCGGATCGCTGACGGCGCGTATGTCGCCGCGGGGTCGGCTGTCGTCGACGACGTCGGCCCCGGCGAGCTGGCCATTGCGCGCGGGCGGCAGCGCAACCTGCCCGGCTGGGTCGAAGACAAGCGTTCCGGCACCGCGTCCGCGGCCGCCGCACAGCAAGCAACCCGGGCACAGCAGGAAGGTTCACAGTCGCAATGAGCACTGGCATGAAGCGGACGACCGAGAAGAACCTCATGGTCTTCTCGGGTCGTGCACACCACGAGCTCGCCCAGGCGGTGGCCGACGACCTCGGCACGCAACTGGTGCCCACCGAACTGCGCGACTTCGCCAACACCGAGATGTACGTCCGCTTCGAGGAGTCGGTCCGCGGCTGTGACGCCTTCGTCATCCAGAGCCACACGGCGCCGATCAACAAATGGATCATGGAGCACCTGATCATGGTCGACGCGCTGAAGCGCGCCAGCGCCAAGCGGATCACGGTCGTCACACCCTTCTACGGCTATGCCCGACAGGACAAGAAGTCCCGTGGCCGCGAGCCGATCAGCGCCCGGCTGATGGCGGACATGTTCAAGACGGCCGGCGCCGACCGGCTGATGGCGGTCGACCTGCACACCGACCAGATCCAGGGCTTCTTCGACGGCCCGGTCGATCATCTGCAGGCGCTGCCCATCCTCACCGGCTACGTCAAGGACAAGTACGGCGCCGAGGACCTCACCGTCGTCTCCCCGGACGCGGGTCGCATCAAGGTCGCCGAACAATGGTCGCGACGCCTGGACGGTACGCCGCTGGCATTCATCCACAAGACCCGTGACGTCACCCGAGCCAATGCCAGCGTCGCGAACCGGGTGATCGGGGCGGTCGAAGGCCGCACGTGCATCCTGGTCGACGACATGATCGACTCCGGCGGCACGATCTGCCACGCGGCGGACGCGCTGATGAAGGACGGTGCGGCCAGCGTGGTGATCGCCGCCACGCACGCGATCTTCTCGGACCCGGCGGTGCAGCGGCTGCGCGACTCGGTCGCCCGCGAGGTCGTCGTGACCGACACCCTGCCGATCACCCCGGAGAAGCAGTTCGACAAGCTCACGGCGCTGTCGATCGCACCGCTGCTGAGCAAGGCGATCCGCGAGGTGTTCGAGGACGGCTCCGTCACCTCGATGTTCACGCCCTGATTTGGGCCGGACGCGGCCGGCGGCATACCATGTGAGCCGCCAGCCTCGGCGAGGGACGATGCACGAACGTCCGTGATCGACAAGGTGTGTGCACCGCCGGCATCGTCCGTATGCCGCTGCAGCGCGCGCCGACGGCGGTCCAGCACCGCTCGCGCCGCGTCCCGCGTCGAGGCAGCCACTTCCATTCCGACAGCTGCTTCCCGAAGCGAGGACACCCATGGCCCTGACCGAGATCCGCCTGAACGCCGAACTGCGCACCGAGTTCGGCAAGGGTGCGGCCCGCCGCATCCGCCGCGACCACAAGATCCCCGCCGTGCTCTACGGCCACGGCACCGAGCCGGTGCACCTGACCCTGCCGGGTCACGAGACAATGCTCGCGCTCAAGCACGTCAACGCGATCCTGACGCTCGACTTCGACGGCAAGCAGGAGCTCGCCCTGGCCAAGGACGTGCAGCGGGACGCCATCAAGCCGGTCATCGAGCACGTCGACCTGGTCATCGTCAAGCGCGGCGAGAAGGTCACGGTCGACGTCCCGGTCCACGTCGAGGGTGACGCGGCGCCGGAGACCAACGTCGTCGTCGAGAACAGCACGCTGACCGTCGAGGCCGACGTCATCGCCATTCCCGAGTTGTTCACCGTCTCGGTCGAGGGCCTGGAGGCCGGCAGCCAGATCCTGGCCAAGGACGTCGCGCTGCCCGAGGGTGTCAGCCTGATCGCCGACGAGGAGCTGCTGGTCGTCAACGTCAGCCAGCAGATCGCCGCCGAGGCGCTCGAGGAGGAGCTCGCCGAGGCCGAGGAAGAGGCCGGCATCGAGAAGGACGAGGCCGAGTCCACCGAGGAGAACACCGAGGACGAGTCGGGCGACGAGGCCTGATCGCCCGCTGCACCACCGAACGCCTGCTGTCGACCTGGTCGGCAGCAGGCGTTCCGCTGTTCGGAGCGGATTAATTCCGCGCACCTCGCAGCAGCAGCGGAAAAGAACGGATCCGTCGGTGCGACAAGCGATCACGGATACTGTCGGTCGCGACGACAGACGACTTCGCTGCCGTGCCGCGGCCGTGAGGAAGCCGCGTTCGCCAGGGTGAGCAGGGGTGAGTCGCAGTGGTCGTTCCGCACATCGCTGTTCCACGCATCACCGTTTCGCAGATCGAGGCCGAGGACCTCCCGGAGGTCGCTGACTTCCTGCACCGACACCTCAACCAGCGCGTCTCCGTCGCCGACTGGCTGCACGCCGTCGACGTGCCCTGGCGGGTGGACCGGCCCAACTTCGGCTTCCAACTGCGGCTGGACGACGCGACGCTGGCCGGGGTCCTTCTGGCCTTCTACTCCGAACGACACCTCGGCGACACGACGGAGCGGATCTGCAATCTGGGGGCGTGGTGCGTGCTGCCGACCCACCGGGCGCACAGCTTCCGGTTGTTGCGAGCCGCCCTCGCGCAGCCGGGCTTCACCTTCACCGATCTGTCACCGAGCGGTGCCGTCATACCGCTCAACGAACGGCTGGGCTTCAGCCGGCTCGACACCTCCGTCCAGCTCGTGCCCTGCCTTCCCCTGCCGGCACGACGCACCGAGGTCATCCACGACGGTCCGCGGATCGAGCAGGTGCTCCACGGCGACGAGCTGCGGATCTACCGCGACCACCGGCGCGCCCGAGCGGCCCACCACGTCGTCCTGCGCCGCGACGGCCGCATCTGCTACGTCATCTACCGCAAGGACCGCCGACGGAACATCCCGGCATTCGTGTCGGTCTTGTATGTCAGCGATCCGGCTCAATTTCGTTCCGGTGTGACGGCATTCGGCAGTCACGTGTTGCGTCGCAGGCACGGTCTGGTGCTCTTGCTGGAGGAACGAACGGTCGGGCCGTTGTTTTTTGCGCGCCATCTTGCGGGCCGGCCAAAAATGTTCAAGAGCACGACGCTGCGTGCGGACGACATTGACAATCTTTACAGCGAACTCACATGTCTGGCGTGGTGAGGGAGAAGGGGAGGCAGCCATGGTGAGGGCATTGCACGAGATGGTGCGGTCCGCGGCGGGCCGGGCGCCGTCCGCACCGGCGGTGACGGACCGCTCCGGCACCACGACCTACGGCGGGCTGCAGGACGTCGTCGAACGGTGCGCCGTGGGCTTTGCGGCATACAGCATCGAGCGGGGCGACCGGATCGCGATCTTCCTGGACAAGCGCGTGGAGAACGTCGTCGCCATGCTGGCATCGTCGGCGGTGGGGGCACTCTTCGTCCCGGTGAACCCGGTGCTGAAACCGCGCCAGGTCGGCTACATCCTGGCCAACTGCTCGGCGCGCTGCGTGGTGACGTCGTCGGAGCGGTTGACGGCGCTGCTGTCCTGCGGGGCCACTGCCGACGTCGAGGTCGTCGTCCTGGTCGACGACGGGGAGATCGCGGCCGAGGTGCCGCCGGGCACGACCGTCGTGCGGTGGCGGTCGCTGATCGCCACCGCGGGGAGCGAGCCGACGTACCGGCCGGTGGACAGTGATCTGGCCGCGATCCTCTACACCTCGGGCAGCACCGGCATGCCGAAGGGCGTGGTCCTCAGCCACCGCAACCTCGTCGTCGGCGCGGAGAGTGTCAGCGAATATCTCGCCAACACGGCGGACGATGTCATCCTGGCCGCGCTTCCGCTGAGTTTCGACGCGGGCCTGAGCCAGCTGACCACCGCGCTGCACGTCGGGGCGCACGTGATCCTGGTCAACTACCTCCTACCGGGCGATGTCGTGCGATTGTGTGCGCAGCACGGGGTCACCGGCCTGACCGCGGTGCCCCCGTTGTGGATCCAGCTGGTCACCGCGACCTGGCCCGCCGAGGCGACACGGACGCTTCGCTACTTCGCCAACACCGGCGGTCGTATGCCGAAGTCGACCCTGACCCGTCTGCGCGCGCTCTTCCCCGGCGCCCGCCCCTTCCTGATGTACGGACTCACCGAGGCCTTCCGCTCCACCTATCTGGACCCGGACGAAGTGGACCGTCGGCCGGACTCGATCGGCAAGGCGATACCGAATGCCGAGGTACTGGTCGTCCACCCCGACGGAACCCGTTGCGAACCGGGCGAACCCGGTGAACTGGTGCACCGTGGACCACTGGTCGCCCAGGGGTACTGGAACGACCCGGTGCGCACCGCCGAACGCTTCCGGCCGCTGCCGGCGGCGCGAGCCGGTGCCGTGGGCGAGGAGCTCGCCGTCTGGTCGGGCGACACCGTCATGTGCGACGAGGAAGGCTTCCTCTACTTCGTCGGCCGACGGGACGAGATGATCAAGACCTCCGGCTACCGCGTCAGCCCGAGCGAGGTGGAGGAAGCCGCCTACGACACGGGGCTGGTGCGCGACGCCGTGGTGCTCGGGGTCGACGACGAGGCGCTCGGGCAGCAGATCGTGCTGATCGCCGCGGTGACGAGGGCCGGCACCGACGAGGACGAGGTCCGCGCCGCGATGCGCGCCCGGTTGCCGTTGTTCATGGTGCCGCGACGCGTCGTACTCCTCGACGACCTGCCGCGCTCGCCGAACGGCAAGTTCGACCGGACCGCGCTACGGACATTGGTGGCGGTGTGAGCACCACAGGAGCTCCCGTGCACAGCACCATCGCCCGATTCGCCACGACCGGCGAGCAACTGACGATCGGCGGAGTAGGACTGCGGCGTCTTGCCGCGCAGGTCGGATCGACACCGTTCTTCGCCTACGACCGGTCGGCGATCACCGAGCGGATTTCGTTGCTGCACCGTCATCTCGGACCGTTGATCGGACTGTCCTACGCCATCAAGGCCAACCCGATGCCGGCGGTCGTGCAGTATGTCGCCGGCCAGGTCGAGCACCTCGATGTCGCGTCATCGGGGGAGCTCAAGGTGGCGCTGGATGCCGGAATGCCTGCGACCCGAGTCAGTTTCGCGGGCCCGGGTAAGAGGCCGTCCGAGTTGCGATGTGCGGTGGCCGCTGGCATCACCGTGGAGGTCGAGTCGTCGCTGGAGGCGGAGCGGCTGGTGGCGATCGGTGCGGAGCTGGGTGTGCGGCCGAGGGTCGCAGTGCGGGTCAACCCCGATTTCGCGGTCCGTGGCTCGGGAATGCGTATGGGCGGCGGCCCACAGCAGTTCGGCATGGACGCCGAACTCGTGCCGGCCTTCCTCGCCGACCTGGCGGCATACGACCTGGAATTCGTCGGATTGCACGTCTTCTCCGGGTCCCAGAACCTGCACGCGGAGATCCTGATGGAGTCCCAGGACCGCACCGTCGATCTGGTGCTGCGA
This sequence comes from Flexivirga lutea, assembly GCF_054778955.1. Classification (NCBI taxonomy): domain Bacteria; kingdom Bacillati; phylum Actinomycetota; class Actinomycetes; order Micrococcales; family Dermacoccaceae; genus Flexivirga; species Flexivirga lutea. The sequence continues at coordinate 63,244 of NZ_BAAGZB010000007.1, read as the reverse complement.
CTCGCCGACTCCGCACCGAGCGAGGTCCGGCAGGTCAACCTCGGCGGCGGATTCGGGATCCCGTACCACGACCGCGACCGGCCGCTCGACATCGAGACGGTGGGTGATCACCTGCGCACACTGGCCGAGGACCGGCTCTCACCTGCGCTCCCGGGCGCCGAACTCTCGCTCGAACTCGGGCGCTTCCTCGTCGGTGAGGCCGGTGTCTACGTCACCGAGATCATCGACCGGAAGGTCTCCCGGGGGCGGACCTACCTCGTGGTCGACGGCGGCCTGCACCACCAGCTCGCCGCGACCGGCAATCTCGGTGCGGCGATCCGGCGCAACTACCCGCTGGTCGTAGGCACCCGGATGGGCCCGACAGGTGGCGAGATGACAGCCACGGTGGTCGGGTGTCTCTGCACCCCGCTCGACCTGCTCGGTGACAACGTCCAGGTGCCCGGCTCCACCGATGTCGGCGATCTCGTCGTCATCTTCCAGGCCGGCGCCTACGGCAGGACCGCCAGTCCCGCAGACTTCCTCGGACATCCACCGGCACTCGAGGTCCTCGTGGGGCCCGACCAACGAAAGGCGCACAACCATGACTGAAACAACCTTCGACCAGGTGAGAGATGTCGTCGTCGAAACCCTTGGCATCCAAGGTCGTTCGGCGACCCTCACCCGGGAGACGGAGTTGCTGGACAGCATGCCCGAGCTGGACTCGATGGCAGTGGTGGATCTGCTCGTGCGCTTGGAGAACCACTTCGACATTCGCATCGACGACACTGCGGTGAGCGGCGAGGTCTTCGGCACCTTGGGCACGCTCACCGAGTTCGTCGAGGCCGAACGCGCGCATCCGGACGCATAGGGCACCGCCGTGTCATCGAGCAAACAGTCCGTCACCGTTCGCCCGATCGAGACAGCAGATCTTCCACCGGTGGGTCGTTTCCTGGCCGACAACTTCCCGCCGAACAGCCCAGCGGAGGACTGGGTGTCCGCCTGGTCGGAGATCAACAGCCGGCCCGGGACCGATGCACCCAACCACGGTATGGCGCTGTGGTCGGGCCAGCAGGTCGTCGGCGCTTATCCGGCGATCTACTCCACGCGCGTCATCAACGGCCGCACCGAACGCTTCTGCAACCTCGCGGTCTGGTGTGTCGCGCCGGGATTCCGTTCCGGCAGCATCCGCATGCTCAACGCGCTCCTGGCGCAGGACGGCTATCACTTCACCGACCTGTCGCCGACGCCCGCCGTCCAGCAGCTCAATCTGCGACTCGGTTTCCGCTACCTGGACCCCAGCAGCCAACTCACGGTCAATCTGCCCTGGCCGACGCCGCCGCGCCGGGTACAGGTCAGTTCCGATCCGGACGAGATCGCCCGGGTGCTGACCGGAGAACCGTTGCGTTACTACCAGGACCACGTGCGTTGTCGTTGGGCGCGTCACGCGTTGATCGTCACCGATGACACGGCCTGCTACGTGCAGTGGCGCTTCGAGCGGCGGAAGAACCTGCGGTGGTTCGCCGCGATCCAGTACGCGAGCGACCCGGGCCTGTTCCGTGCCGGGTTGCGCCAACTGTCCCGTCATCTGGCCTTCCGGCACCGGGCGCTGTTCACCGTGGTCGACGACCATGTGGCCGGGGGTGCCATCACGCCGTCGGTGGCGATCTCGGGACCACCGCGCCGGATGTTCAAGAGCGCGACGTTGGGACCCGACGACATCGACTACCTCTACTCCGAGATCACGGCGGCACCCTGACAGCCGCACCGTCGCGGCGACCCCACACGGTCCCAGCACGGTGGTCCATCACATCGCGAGCGGCCTTCCTGCGTACGTCACCGGCAGGAGCAATAACTCACGGAGCACGACGCGAATCTTGCTAATTTCCGCGTACTTTCCGCGACAGCCGAGCAACCGTCACACCGCGGTTGCGGGCGCGCGTCCGTCGCAGCACTGCTGGGGGCACCAATGAAAATCGCCGTTTTCGGACTCGGGTATGTCGGCGCGGTGACTGCCGCCGGCCTGGCCTCTCGAGGGCACACCGTCGTGGGGGTCGACGTCGATTCCTACAAGGTCGGGCTCATCGCCTGTGGCAGGAGTCCGGTGGTGGAACCGGGCATCGATGAACTGATGCGTGAAGGGGTCGAGAGCGGACGGCTCACCGCGACGCTGGATGCGCGTGAGGCCGTCGACCGTGCCGACGTCTCGTTGGTGTGCGTGGGCACGCCGTCCACCGCACACGGCGCCACGGACCTGACCTACATCAGTCGGGCGGTCCAGGACATCCGGGACGCGATGGACGAGGTGTCGCCACCGGCCTCCGGTCACCACAGCGTCGTCGTGCGCAGCACCGTCCCACCGGGAACCGGCCGCACGGTCGTCGCCCCGGCCTTCGCGGAGCAGTTGCCGACCGGCTGGCGGATCGGCACCGCGATGTGCCCGGAGTTCCTGCGCGAGGGCGCGGGCGTGTCCGACTTCTTCGACCCGCCGTTCGTCGTGGTGGGTTCGACCGACGGGCGGACCCAACAGGCGATGGAGGACGTCTTCGCCTTCCTCGGCCTGCCGGTCCACCAGGTGAGCGTGGAGACCGCGGAAGCGCTGAAGTACGCCTGCAACGCCTTCCACGCCACGAAGGTCACCTTCGCCAACGAGATCGGCCGGGTCTTCCGCCCTTACGGGGTCGACTCGCGGGAGGTCATGAGCCTGTTCTGCGAGGACGCCAAGCTCAACATCTCACCGACGTACCTGCGCCCCGGCTTCGCCTTCGGCGGTTCGTGCCTGCCCAAGGACCTGCGTTCGCTGCAGCACATGGCGCGGCTCAACGGAGTCGACGCCCCGCAACTGCTCGGCACCACGACCAGCAACGAGGTCTCGGTGCGGGAGGTCGTCGACCGTGTGCTGGCTGCCGGCGGACGCAAGGTCGCGCTGCTCGGGCTCAGCTTCAAATCGGACACCGACGACCTGCGCGAGAGCCCGAACGTCGAGCTGGCCGAGCGGCTGATCGGCAAGGGCTTCGAGGTGCGCATCTATGATCCGATCCTCAACACCAGTCAGCTGATCGGTGCCAACCGGGAGAACGTCATGGCCCGGCTGCCCCACCTGGACCGGCTGCTCACCGGGTCACCGGAAGAGGCGCTCGCCGATGCGAACGTCGCACTGGTCACCTCCTCGGCCCCGGCGATCGTCGGTGCGCTCCGGGAGGCGAACCCGCAGCTGCTCATCGACCTGAGCGGCCGGCTGGGCGGCGACGTCGAACGCGTCGTCGGATATGAGGGAGTCGGCTGGTGAAGTCACGCGACACACCACGGGTCCTCATCATCGTCCAGAACCTGCCGGTCCCGTTCGACCGCCGGGTCTGGCTGGAGAGCCTGGCACTGCGGGACTCCGGCTACGACGTCACCGTGGTGTGTCCGCAAGGACGCGGAACCGCCTCCCATCAGGTCATCGACGGCATCACGATCCGTGCCTACCCGCCCTATGCGCCCGGTGGCAGCGCCCTGAGCTATGTCGCCGAATACGCCTACTCGTTCGTCGCCACGGCATACCAGCTGGCCCGCGCACGGTGGGGTGGCCGCTTCGACGTGCTGCAGGCCTGCAACCCGCCGGAGATCTTCTGGCCGCTGGCGCGGGTGCTGCGGTGGGCCGACGGCACGCGTTTCGTCTTCGACCATCACGACCTGTCGCCGGAGCTGTATCGATCCCGGTTCCCTGGCAGCGGCGGCCTGCCACTGCGCGGATTGCTGGCTCTCGAGAGGGCGACGTTCGCGGCAGCCGACAAGGTGACCTCGACGAACGAGTCGTATGCCGCCGTCGCCCGCACCCGCGGCGGCAAGCCGGCCTCGGACGTGACGGTCGTGCGCACCGGCCCGGACCTGGATCGGTTGCGCAGCGTGCCTCCGGACCCGGCGCGACGGCGCGGACGCCGGCACCTGGTCGCCTATCTGGGGGTAATGGGTCCGCAGGACGGGGTCGACCTCGCCTTGCGTGCCGCCGAACTCGTCGTCCATGAAATGGGGCGGACCGATGTGTCCTTCACCCTGATCGGTGGCGGTGACTGCTGGGCGGACCTCGTCGCCGAACGCGACCGGTTGGGCCTGCAGGATTTCGTCGAGATGCCCGGTCGGGTACCGGACGACTACGTCATCGAGGTGCTGTCGACCGCGGACCTCGGCCTGTCACCCGACCCGAAGAATCCGCTCAACGACGTATCGACGATGAACAAGACGATGGAGTACATGGCGTTCGGCGTGCCGGTCCTCGCGTTCGACCTGCACGAGACCCGGGTCTCGGCCGGCGACGCCGCGCGCTACGTCCCGGCCGACGCCGTGGAGCTGTACGCCAAGGAGATCGTCGCGCTGCTCGACGACCCGGAGTCCCGGTCCCGCATGGGGGCATGTGGTCGTCGGCGGGTCGAGGAGGAACTTGCCTGGCCGTACCAGCGGGACGCCTACGTGGCCGTCTTCGACGAGCTGACCGGGTCGGGCGGCACACGATGACCACGGTGCTGATCGCCGCGCACAACGAGGAGGCGGTGATCGGGCGAACCCTCGACAGGCTGCTCGCCGGCGGCTCGCCGGAGCCACTGCGGGTGATCGTGGCTGCGAACGGTTGCACCGACAACACGGTGTCCGTCGTGGGCAGCCGCCCGGTGGAGGTCGTGGAGGTCGCGGCCGCGGGGAAGGCGGCCGCGCTGAACGCCGCCGAACGACGGGCCACCGGTTACCCACGGATCTACCTCGATGCGGACATCCGCCTGGACAAATGCGCGATCGAGCGGCTGTCCGACTCGCTGCGGGCGAACCCGGGCGATCCCGCTCCTCGGCCGCTCGTCGCAGTGCCGACGCGCGCGGTCGATGTGTCGCGCAGCTGCCGGTGTGTGCGCATGTACTACCGGATCCACGCACTTCACCCGTCGTACGCCACAGCACTTTTCGGTCGCGGAGCGGTCGCGATCTCCGAAGCGGGGCGCGCCAGGTTCGCCGACTTCCCGGAGGTGATCGCGGACGATCTCTTTCTGGACTCGTTGTTCGACACCTCCGAGGCCACCCACCTCGATGACGTCGTCAGCGTGGTCGAGGCCGTCACCTCGACACGATTGCTGCTGCGCCGGCTGGCCAGGGTGCGGCGGGGCAACAAGCAGTTGCGGGCGGCGGACCGGACGGGCCGCGTCCGACCCGCGGCGGGCACGAGATGGCTGGTCGCAGCCGTGCGCGCCGATCCCGTTCTCGCACCGGCCGCCGCCGTCTACGTCGGCCTCACCGTCATCGCAGAGGCCAGGGCCCGCTGGGGCAGCAGGAGCTGGGGCTCCGAGCGCGCGGCATCAGCAACCGAAGGAGTGATCGGGTGATGACCATCGCAACGGGCTTGGCCCCGCGCCGGAGGCTCAATGTCTGCTTCCACGGGGTCGGTCGTCCACACCGCAGGCTCGATCCCGGGGAGGATCGCTACTGGGTGAGTCACGACGAATTCCTGCGCCTGCTGGACGTATTCGCTCAGGACCGCCACGCTGTCTCGCTGAGCGTCGACGACGGCAACGCATCCGACGTGGAGATCGTGCTCCCCGCGCTGCTGGAGAGGGGGCTGCACGCGACGTTCTTCGTCGTCGTCGACCGGTTGGGCCGTCCGGGCAGCCTGTCCAGGACGGATGTACGCGAGCTGGTGCGGTCGGGCATGACCCTCGGCAACCACGGATGGACCCACGAACCGTGGACCAGGTTCAGCGACGAGGAACTGGAGCGCGAGGTGATCGAGGCTCGGGCCGCGCTCAGCGTGCTGAGCGGAGAAGCGGTCCGGACCGCTGCTCTGCCGCTCGGCCAGTACAACCGGGAAGTGCTCAAGGCCGCTCGGAGTGCCGGCTACACTACCGTCTTCACCAGCGACCGGCAGCCCGCCGCCGTCGACTCCTGGCTGCAGGCCCGCTTCAGTGTGCAGAGCGGAGTCACGCCGGAGTCGCTGTCTCGCATGGTCCGGGACGCGAATCGTATGCCGCGCCGGGTGTGTTCGGCGATGAACAAACTGCGCAAGAGCTGGGCCTGACCGATGAGGGTGCGCTCAGAGCAGCCACCGGTAGCGCCCGCGGTGGAACAGCAACGGGTGCTTGCCGGGGCCGACCTGTGCAAGGGATCTCACTTCGCCGATGATCACGTCGTGATCGCCGGCCGGGTGCACGTCGGTCGTGACGCACTCCAACTGGGCGACCGATCCGGACAGCAACGCCACACCCGTCTCGGGTCCTCGATCGAAACGCACCTGGGCCAGTTGACCAGCGGCATCGCGGCCCGGGGTCGCGAATTGGGTTGACAGCTCATGCGATCCGGCGTCCAGGATGCTGACACCCCACCGGGCGGATCGAAGGATCGCCTCGTGGAACCGAGCCGTCTTTGCGATGCACACCAGCACGAGCGGCGGCTCCAAGGACACCGAGGTCACCGAGTTGGCGGTCATCGCGACGTCGTTGTCGCCGGAGAAGGTGGTGATCACGCACACGCCGGTCGCGAGACAACCCATCGCGTCGCGCAGCGAGCGAGGCGTGACCGCTTCGGTCAGGCCGGAGGGCTGCGCCGCGCTCGCATCGACCGACGTGGACGCGAAACGCAGCGCCACGGTGGCGGCGTCGACGTAATTGGGAGAGACGTCATCTGCGAAGTCGTCCGGAGGAGGCGTGTCGGACTGCCATCCCTCCGTCACCGGTGGCCGCGCCATGCATCGCATTGTAGGCGCCCGGCGGGCGACGGGAGCGGACATTGAGATCGCGACCGGCATCAGCGCCGGCGGCTGCCTCACTGCCGACAGCGACCGGGTCGTCGCCGGCCGCACCGGCGTCCGCGGCGGTGCGGGCGCGACGGTGGAGCGCGGTCGAGGGCGGCCGGTTCGTCGGGATCGACGTCGCCCGGTGCCTGGCGCTGCTCGGCATGATGGTGGCGCACATCCTGCCGAAGATGATCGGTGGCCGGGTGCCGTTGGCCCAGCGCGTGGCGACCGGCAATGCAGCGGCGCTGTTCGCCGTGCTGGCGGGGGTGTCGCTGGCGCTGCTGACCGGAGGGTCCACACCGCACACCGGGCGTCGCCGCCGGACCGCCGACGCGGCGGGGATCGTCGTACGGGCCGGGGTGATCTGCCTGATCGGGATGCTGCTGGAACACCTGCACCCGGCGGGGATCGCGGTGATACTGCCTTACTACGGGGTGCTGTTCGTCCTCGGGTTGCCGTTGCTGTGGCTGCGGCCGTCACGGCTGTTCCTGGTGGCCGGGGTGTGGATGCTGTGGGCACCGGTGGCTTCTCAGGCGTTCCGGCTGCTCGACCCGACATCGGTCGCCGGTGGCTTCAGCGGTCTGAGTGTCGCGGGGATCCTGCTCCGGCTGCTGGTGACCGGTGAATACCCGGCGTTCACCTGGCTGGCCTACCTGGCCTGCGGGCTGGCCGTCGGTCGGCTGGATCTGCGCCGCAAGGACCGGGCGATCCAGGTGATGTGCGCCGGTGCGCTGCTCGCGGTGGCCGCGAGCCTCGCGTCATACCTCCTCACGTCCGGCACGGCGGTGCATGCACGCCTCGTGCAGAGCTGGACCGGTCCCGCCGTGTCGTCCTGGCCGGCGCTGCAGCCGCACGTGCAGGCGGGTCTGGAAGGCGTCACCCCGACACACAGCTGGTGGTGGCTGGCGGTGAACGCACCACATTCCGGCTCCGTTGCGGATCTGGCGTTCACGAGCGGGGTGGCGCTCGCAGTCATCGGGCTGGCCCTGCTGGTGACCCGGGTGGCGGCCCGGTGCTGGCAGGTGCTCTGCGGGGCGGGCGCCATGACGCTCACCCTCTACAGCGTGCACCTGATCATGGTGCTGCCGCAGACGTGGCCCGACTACGGTCAGCGCAGGCTGCTGCCGGAGGTCTCGGTGGTCCTGGCCGTCGGTGTCGTGTTCGCCGCGCTGCGTTGGAAGGGGCCGCTGGAGACCGTGGTCGCGGTGTTGTCCCGGTCCGCTGCCAGGGCGACCGATCGAGCACTGCGCCGGCGACGGACCGCTCAGCCGGCGCGTTGAGCCACCGACGCCAGCACGCCGCGATGGTCCGCGCCCGACACGTGCACGGTCCGCGCGGACGAGGCGGCCACCGTGCTCGACAGCAGGATGTGGTCGATCGTCACCAGCCGCGGGACTGGCACGCCCAGGTAGCGCTTGGTCGCCGAGTCCGGCCAGGTGGGCTGAAAACCGCCACGTCGTTGTGCGATGGCGTCGGCATACCCCAGGCCGAGCACGGCTCGGAACGGCACGTTGTCCGTCGTCGCGTTGAAGTCGCCCGCCACGATCGTGGGACGGCGCGCCGGTTGTGGCACGGCGCTGCGCAGGTATGACGTCAGCGCCCGGTAATCCGGGCGCCAGCGCACGGTGTACGGCGGTTGCGGATGCACGGCCACCAGGTCGACATCGCCGAGCGTCGGGGTGTGCAGCCGGACCAGGTCCGCGTGGGACGAATGTGGTCCGCTGCGGACGGAATCGATGGGGTAGCGGCTGAAGACGACGGAGGAGATCGTCTGGTCCGGTTCGGTGCCGATGGCGTGCGGGAGCAGCCGCGGTATGTCGGTCGCCTGCAGTTCGGCGACGCGCCGGCTGTCGAGATCGGTGAGCACCAGGACGTCCACCTTCTCCTGCGCCACCAGTCGCGCCAACGCTGCCGGATCGCCGTACTCGAAGTTCTGGCTGAGGATCACCAATGGCCGGCCACTGGTCGCAGGCCGGGGTCCGACATACAGCGGCCCGATCCACCACAGGTGCAGGGCGAGCAGCACTGCGCCGGCCGCGAGGATGGCACCGACCTCCCGCGTGCGGGCTCGATGTACCGCGAGGAGTACGACGCCGATCGCCACCACGGCGAGGGCGAAGACGGTGCCCAGTGGTGTGAAGGCGGCCAGTTCGACCAACCGTGGTCGTGACACGTCGATCCAGTGCATCGGTGTGAGCACCACCGCCAGCAGCAGGCAGCCGCCGCACATCAACCACAAGGCTGCCCGCACCCACGCCGCCGCCGGGGGGACGCTTCCGTCACGCCGTTGCATGACCCGATGATGGACGAGTTGCGGCACCGATGCCGAGAAGTTCCCGGTCCCTTCCCGGCGCGGCGAAAACGTCTGGGAATCAGCACTTTCCGGTCGGAATTTCCGGTTTCACGGTCCGCTGAAATAACCGATGGCGGCCTCCGCGGCAGCCCTATAGTTCCTAGCGCTGGGCCGGGAGTGACACCAAGCAGAGGTCACCGGGTCCTCCTCCGATTGCTCGGAGTGTTCGCAACCATGGCTGCGCGGGAGGCGTCGTGCCCGATTCGCTTGCCGGCCGAGTGACCCGGGCAGCGCTGTGGAGCGGCGTCAACACGGTGGCCATGCGCTTGTCCGGTGTGGTGATCACCATGGTCATGCTGCGGATCGTGACGCCGGCGCAGTTCGGCAATTACGCCGTCGCGCTCGCGGTCTTCACCGTGGTGAGCTCGTTCTCCGAGCTCGGGCTCACCGCCTGTATGGCGCAGGCCGACATGGACCCGGCCGAGGTCGGTCCCACGGTGTCCTTCCTGTCCATCGTCATCGGCCTCGGTCTCGCAGGCGTGATGTTGCTCCTGGCACCGCAGCTGGCGGTCCTCCTCGGTGCGCCCGACAGCGCGAACGCGCTGCGGATCCTGGCGTTGTGCATCGCGATGGTCGGTCTGTTCACCGTGCCGTGCGGCCTGCTCGCCCGCGAATTCCGCCAGGACGCAATGTTCTTCGGGGCGGCCGCAGCGTTCGTCCCGGGCAATGTGCTGATGTTGCTGCTCGCACTCAACGGTCCGGGCGACATCGCCTTCGCGTGGTCGCGAGTGTTCGGCCAGCTGGTGACCGGTGGTGTGTTGCTGTGGTTCGCCAGGAAGTTCTACCGTCCCCGGTTCGACGCCCGGCAGGCCCGGCGCGTGCTGCGTTTCGGCCTGCCGATCGCGGCGGCGAACCTCGTGGGATTCATGCTCCTCAACGCGGACTACCTGTTCGTGAGCAAAGTGCTGGGCCCGGTGCGGCTGGGCATCTACACCCTTGCCTTCAACGTCAGTTCGTGGGCGACCGCGACGTTGAGTTCGATGGTGATGAACGTGGCCATGCCGATGTTCAGCCATGCCAAGAGCGACCCCGACCGCCTGGGACGGGCGCTGCGCAGTTCACTGAGTCTCATCTGCCTGGCGGCGTTCCCGATCTCCGGATTCACCCTGGTGCTCTCCGGCGAGATCGTCGACACCCTCTACGGGCACCGTTGGATCGATGCCGCCCCGGTGATCGTCGTGCTGGGCGTCTACGGCAGCCTCTTCGTCTGCTCGCTGTTGCTCAGCAACCTGCTGGTCGGTGCCGGGATGCCGACCCGCAACCTGGTCGTGCAGGTGATCTGGCTCGTCGTGCTCGTGCCGGCGATGTTCGCCGGTGTCGAGTTCGACGGAATGCGAGGCGCGGCCTGGGCCCATGTCGCGGTCATCGTGCTGGTCGTGCTGCCGGCATACTTCGCGCTCACCCGGCGGCTGGTCGATCACCTGGGCAGGATCCTGCTGGCGTCGACCATGCCGGCTCTCGGGCTCACCGTCGTCAGCGCGCTCGCGGCGTGGGCGGCCAAGCAGGTGACCGATGTGACGGTGTTGCGGCTCGCCCTGGGGCTGACCGTGGGCAGCGTCGTCTACCTCGGCTTCGGACTGCCGGTGATGGGTCGTTTTCTCCCCGGCCGGGTGATGCGGTTGCTCGGCCGGGTCGGGCTGGGGGACTGGGCACGCTACCCGCTGTACCACCACCTGCGCCGACCGTCGGCCGCCGCAGTGCGTGACTGAGTGCGGCGCGGAGCGAAGGCAGTTCGCCGAAGCAGGCCTCCGTCACCTCAGGTCGTCGTGAGCGCGACGGTGGTCGCGAGCAGCGCGGTGGTCGAGGGATCGGCCGACCCGCCGGCGATCAGCGCGTCCAGCCACTGGTCGTCGAAGAGGTGCGTCTCCCGGACCGGATCCAGCAGCTCCGGGTGACCCCGCCAGTGTTCGGTCACCAGGGCGGTGAGGGTGTCGCCACCCGCCGGTGGCCGCCGGTCGTTGCGCAGCCGTTGGACGATCTTGCGCCGGGCCTTCTGCGCCATCGGAACACCGTTCGCCAGCCGCTGGCGCGGCCCGGGAGCGGCGTATGCCGAGGGTGCGCGCCGGCCGTCCAGCGGGACTTCGGCGAGGCCGGGGTCGAGCCGGCAGACGAGTCGGGCCAGGAAGCCGGCGTGCGCCTTGTCTGCGGGCGCCAGTGAGTTGGCGATGTCGATGAACCGCGGATCGAGCATCGGATTCACCGTCGCCCGGCCCAGGCAGACCGCGCTGTCGGTCACTCCGGCCCAACGCTGCATGCGCTCGTAGAGGTACAGCTGGTCGGTCGCGTCCGGCCACGCCATGCCGGATCCCTGCAGGATGCGGTGCACCTCATCGGTCGCGAATTCCCTTGCCCACGGACCGAATTCGCGGTCCAGTGCATCGGGCGACACCGAGTCGTTGGCGAACATCCGCCATCCGACGAGGGCGCGCGTCAGCGGTCGCGCGACGGGGTAGCCGACGACCGGGCCGACGTAGTAGAAGCCGCGGGCCACCTCCCCGCCCAGGCCGGAGATCCGGTCCCCCTGCGGGAAGGTCGACTCCACGGTCAGCAGGGCGGCGTGGGCGACCGGGTCCGCCATACCGTTCAGGTCGCGCGCGGCGGACATGACCAGGTCGTGTGCCGCCGCCGGGTCCATGTCGTCCAGCCGCGACAGTCCCTGGACGAGGTGCCGCATCCCGTAGCGCTCGGCCAGTTGCCGGGCGATGCGGACGTCCTCCGAACCCGGACCGCTCTCCAGCGTCAGGACCCGGATGCCGCGCCGCCGGTCGGGCGGGATCGCCGCCAGCAGGATGCGAGAGTCGAGGCCCCCCGTCAGCTGCAGTATCGCGTCCGGGTGGTCGTCGAGGTAGTCGACCACGTAGTCCCGCAGCAGCGCCGAGGCATCGCTGACGGCCCGGTCCAGCCGCGCGCGGGGTCGGCGCGCGTCGGGCGCGTAGTGGTCGATCATGGATCGGCCGTGGCGGAGAGTGACACGCTCGCGCTGACGCAACTTGTCGACACCGCCGAAGAGCGTCCGATGCCCCAATTGCCAGCCCAGCATCGCCTGGACCGCGAATCCCGCACGGTCCAGGTGCGCGTCGTCGAGGTGTGCGAGCGCGAGGCTCGAGGTCGAGACCGCACTCCAGCCGTTGCCCTCGCGGTGATAGACGTGCCGGTAGCCGAGCGCGTCGGTGACTGCCCGCACCGTGCTGTGCGGGGCGGCGTCGCGGGCATCGTGCTCGATCTGCACCGCAGCGAACGGCGGCATCAGCTCGGCGATCGAGTGGCCGCCGGCCACACCGTTCGCCAGGTCGATCTGCCCGGTCGGGACGTCGGCGTGCGGCCCTCGGGCCAACCCACTGACGACGATGGGGGAGCCACCCGCCCGCTCCGTCGCCAATTGCCCCCAGACGGCCACCGTGACGTTGCCGTGCCGCACCGAGGTGGGTGCGATGACGCCCGCACGTCGCAACGCGACGGCGGGATCAGGGCCGCCCCGCTGCTCGTCGCAGGAAAGGACGAGAATGCCCCCGGTGTAGCGGTCCACGTCGATCATGCCGGCGAGTATGGCGGCGGCACGGCCCCGGACGGGGTGATTGTGCAAGACGCACGGACCCGCGGAATGTCACCGCACCGGACCGTTCAGAACCAGGATTCACGACCTCGCAGGAGCTGTGTCATGGCCGCGATGGTGAGCGCGGAGACCATCGCCATTCCGGCAAGTGCCCGAGTGCGGCTGCCGGAGACGAAATAGACCGGCGGCGGTCCGGAACTGACCAGGATCTTCACCCGCTGGTTCGCGGCGACATGCTTGGCATCCTCGCGGGCGGTCACACTCGCGCGGATGCGGCTCACCAGATTGTCGATCTTCGCGGTCACCGCCTCGGCGGTCGGCCCCGTCGCCTGCACCTGCATTCCCGCTTCGCTGAAGGAGTAGGACCACTGGCCGCCGACGTTGGGTTGGATGACCGAGGAGCCGTCATACACACCGCTGTCCAGCAGCGTGACGTCGCCGGACACGGCCTGTGGCGGGGTGTGCAGCCCGGTGACCGCGCGGACCGTGATGCCGGCCAGGTCGATCAGGCTGTGGCGGGACTCGGACGTCAGCGGATTGATCGCCTGGGTGAACGGGTCACGAGCGTCTTGTGGATTCGGCGAGGCGAAGGTCACCTGAACCGTTCCCTGATAGGCGCCGTGAATGCGATAAGCCCACATCCAGCCCGCTGTCAGACACACCAGCACGAGGAGCAATGGCGCACGGGTACGTAGCAACCGAACCCTGTTGTCGAGGGGTTGTTTTCGCAGGACCGGTACCACGGAGAAAACCTGCCTTCCGCTGAGGTGGTCCATAAAGTAACAGCGGGTCGACGGTGAACCGGAAATAATTTCGTCGAAATCTGAACGGAGGGGGATCCCGTTGAAGGTAGATCTCTCAGGAGCGCTACGTCGGCGTTGGTATGTCGTCCTCCTCGGTTTGTTGCTCACCCCGATGTTGTGCCTCGGCGCTCTGCAGTTCGTCGGCGTCAAGTACGAGGCCAAGGCGATGCTGGTGCTGTTGCCACCGGGCGCGAGCGTGCCCAAAGCCGGCAATCCCTACCTCAACCTGGGCAGCATGCAGCCGGTGGTCGGTGTTCTGTCCGATTCGATGCTCAGCCAACAGACCGCTCAGGCCGTGCGCGAGGTGAGTCCCACCGCGAGCTATACGGTGGCCCCGGACCCAGCGACGAGCGGCGCCGTGCTCATCATCGATGTGAAGGACACGACGTCCTCCGGTGCCGCGAACGTGATGAAGCTGCTGGCCGCGCTGGCGCCGCAGCAACTCAACGAACTGCAGTCGGCGGCGAACACACCGTCACCGGGGCACATCACCACCGACCTGGTGGCGCAGGACAGCAAACCCGTTGCCAGCCATAAGAGTCAGCAACGCGCCGCGCTGCTCGTCGCGGCGCTCGGCGTGGCATTGACCGTCCTTGCTGCGGCGTTCACCGATGGTTTCGCCGGCCGGCGAAGCCGGCGGCGCGCAGCCCGTCCCGGTGGCCGGCGCAGGGGCAAGGGCAAGGGCAAGGGCAAGGGGCACGACAGCCTGACACCACCGGCAGTGCCCCGCGACAGCGAGACGGCGGCCGTCGACGACCTGATCGGCGCGACGAGTGACGCGTCCTCCTCCCGCATCGCATTGGACCCCGACGACGAGCCGGCACTCAGCGGTCTGGACGCACCGCATCTGAGCAGTCGTTCCTGACCTGGCGGCGTCGCGAAGGCAATGATGACCGACCTTCAGGTCCGTGCGACGGAACAGGCGCTGGACGCCGAACCGGCCGGTGCGCCCGCCGCGGACTGGCGCATCTGGCGCTTCGACGCCACGGCGGTCCTGTCGCTGTATGTGTGGATGTTCGCCTTCATCCCGTCCGTGCTGGTCTTCGCACCACTGGGCGCCGCCGGCACACCGGCCCAGATGCTCGGCATCCTGGCGTTCCTGTGGTGGGCCGCCGAGCGGCTCCGGCGCGGCGAGCGAGGGCACGTGGGCGGAGCGACCGTGCGGTTCGGGCTGACTGCCTATGCGTGGGGGATGACCGCTGCGTACGTCGCTGCCGCGACCCGACCGATCGCTCCGTTGGAGATCAACGGTTCGGATCGGTCGTTGATCAGCCTGGTGGCATGGAGCGGCGTGCTGCTGGTCGCGCTCGACGGCATCGCCAGCCGTGAACGCCTCGCCCTGCTCGTGCACCGGATCGCGGTGTCCGGCGGTGCCGTCGGGGCACTCGGCTTGATCCAGTTCGTCACCAAGCGACAGTGGATCGATCTGATCCAGATCCCGGGACTGAGTTTCAACTTCGATCTGGAGACGGTCAGCCGGAGCGGCTTCGACCGCCCGGCCGGGACCGCGACCCACCCGATCGAGTTCGGCGTGATCATCGCCATGTGCCTGCCGATCGCCATCCACGACGCCATGCACGGCCGCGAGGGCCGATCGGTGCTGCGCAGGTGGTGGCCGGTGGCCGCGCTCGCGATGGCCTGTCCGGTGAGCATCTCCCGCACCACGATCATGTGCCTGGTGCTGTCCCTGCCCGTCGTCGTCGCGGCCTGGCCGCGCCACCGGCGCCGGGTGATGTACCTCGTGACCCTCGGGGTACTCGTGGTCTTCTACGAACTGGTCCCCGGAATGCTCGGGACCTTGGCCGGCATGTTCACCGGGATCAGCACCGACGGCAGTGCCAAGTCACGCACCGACAGCTACGCCTACGCCTTTGAATTCATCGGACGCTGGCCGATCTTCGGCCGAGGCTACGGAACCTTCCTGCCGCAGTACCGGATCCTCGACAACATGGCCCTCGGTGTGCTGATCGGCGGCGGGGTGGTGGGTCTGTTGTTGACGATCTGGTTCGCCCGCGCCGCGATCGTCACCGCCGTACGCATCATGCGCAGTTCGACCCGTGGCATGTGGTCGGACTCACTGTCGAGATCGCTTGCGGCTGCGGTGATCTCGGCGTTCGCAAGCTTCGGGACGTTCGACACGATGGGGTTTCCGATGGTGCCGTGCCTGCTCTTCCTCGTCGTCGGGATGATCGGGGCGCTGGCGCGCATCCACGCGGCCGACCCACCGCAGCCCCTAGCCGAGTCGCGCGTCACGCAACGGGTGATTCGTGCCGAGCAGGAGGACAGACATGTCGATTGACGAGCTTTCCCGGCCGGCTCCGGCGCGGGAGTGCGCGGACGCCGCGATCATCTGTGTCACCCACAACAGCGCCGACCTGGTCGCCGGTTTCCTGCATGCCGTCCGGGCCGACGACACCACCGCGACCTACCGGGTCGTGGTCGTGGACAGCGCGTCCACGGACGGCACGCCGGAGGTGGTCCGGGCCGCCTCACCGGCGGTCGACATCTGCGTGATGACGGCCAACTGCGGATATGCGGCGGGCATCAACGTCGGTGTCGACCATGTTCGAAGGACCGGGGGAGCCAGGGCCTTCGTCGTCGCCAATCCCGATGTCGTGCTGGGACCCGGTGCCGTCAGGTTGCTGGTCAACGCCTTGGAGCTGGAGGGCGTCGGGGTGAGCTGCCCGAAGATCGTCGACCAGCACGGCGTCCGTGACGATTCACTCAGTCGATTGCCCAATGTGTGGGCAGGGCTGGTGAGTGCCTGCGTCGGCGCCCGGCGGACCGCAGCGCTCGGGCTGCCGGTGGAGGTCATCCGTGACACGTCCGCGTATGGGCGCGCACATGCCGTGGGATGGGCGTGCGGTGGTCTCCTCGCCATCTCCGGGCAGTGCCTCGATCGAGTGGGTCCGTGGAACGAGGAGTACTTCATGTACGAGGAGGAGGTCGACTTCTGCGAGCGCGTCGCGCAGGCCGGTCTGCTGGTCTGGTACGTGCCGCAAGCCGTCGTCGCCCGCACCGTGTTCGGCGACGCCAACGCGCCCTGGCGGCATGCCCTCTCCCAGATCAATCGCATCCGCCGGGAGAGCCGGACCGGCCGCGGTGCGTTGCGCCGGGCGCAGTTCGTGCTCGAGAACACCCTGCGCTTGCGGCGCGCGCGATCCCGGGCGGCCCTGTGGGCAGTCATCACCGATGCGACACCCGACCAGGTCATGCGTCGCTATCGCGACGACACGCGGATCCGGGTGGGGCCGAGGGATCCGTCGGATCCCTCGATGCCCGCCGACTACGTCGTGCTCACCGGCGAGCGGGTGCCGTCCACCCGTGCGGTCCCGTCGCTGACCCGAGCCGCCGGGGGTGGTGCGCGATGAGCACCAGGGACGCCAAGAACGGCGACGCGCTGGCGATCGTCACGCCGACCTACTCGGTCGACTACGCGGTCTTCACGCGATTGCGCCGGTCGGTCGAACGCTTCGCGCCACCCGGGACGATCCACTACCTCATCGTTCCCGAGGAGGACGTGCCGCTCTTCGCACCGTTCGGCGGACCGAGTTGTGTGGTGTGGTCGGCGCGGGAGCTCCTCACCACATCGATCCGCTTGACCCCGTGGTTGTCCCGGCTCAGCGACCGGCTGCCCCGCGTGCCGTCGTCCGCGCGCGTGGTGGCGATCGAGCCGCGCCACCCGTTGCCGCCGATCCGGGGCTGGATCCTGCAGCAGGTGCTCAAGCTCGCCGCAGCGGATCGACTGGCGGCGGCGACGGTCCTGGTGGCCGACTCCGACGTCGAACTCATCCGGCCGGTCCGAGCGGACGTGTTCCAGCACGACGGTCGCACGGTGCTCTACCGCCGTGACAACGCGGTCACGACGGCGTTGCCGGACCACGTGCGATGGCACAAGGCGGCTCGTGCGCTGTTGGGATTGCCGATGATCGAACCGCCGTACCACGACTACATCAGCGGCTTCATCGCTGTGGACGCCGAGGTGGTGAAGCTGTTGCGAGCTCACCTGGAACGCCGGCACGGTGTCTCCTGGCAGCGGGTGCTGGCACGGCAGCTCCACTTCTCGGAGTGGACCCTCTACGGCGTCTTCGCCGACGAGGTGCTCGGTTGGCGTGACCGACCCGAACTCCACCGGGGCCGCTCACTGTGTCACGAGTACTGGGGCACCGTGCCGATGCACGACAAGGAGATCCACGACTTCACCGGTGAGTGTCGCCCCGAGGACGTCGCGATGATGATCTCCGCCAAGTCACGCACCGCGATGCCGGTGCGTCAGGCCGCCTGGGAACTGCTCGCGCAGCCTGCGATCAGCTGACGGCCGGCACCGGCGCAGGACCCTCATTTCCTCGCGACGGTTCGTCATTCGGTCGTCGCCGGGTGACGACGTAGAACCACGCCGAACGATCCGCGGCGTCGGACGGGTCGATCGGCAGACCGAGATGATCCACCAGGCGCGTCCCCCCGAAGCCATGGGCCGCCACCTCGGCCCGGGCTGCGTCGGGCGTGACGTAGTGCACGATCAGGGACCAGTCGTGCGTCGGCATGGTGTCGATCGCCCAGTCCTGGTGATCCTCGAAGAGGTCCGTGTGGTGCCGGACGTTCCGGAAACCGGTCAGGTGCATGGCCGGGTGCAACACGGCCCGCGCCGCGAACCTGCCCACCCGGTACGGCGACGGCGGCTTGCCGGGTGCGTGGACGGGGCCGGGATGAGCACCGAAGAACGGCCCTGACCGGTTCAGGGTCGAGTAGACCAGCAGTCCACCCGGGCGCAGCACCCGCGCGAACTCGCTCAGTGCCCGCGACCGGTTCGCGTGGTCGAGCGAATCGATGCCGGCGTTGCTGAAGAAGACCAGGTCGACCGACCGGTCCGCGAACTCCAACGAGCACGCGTCGCCGAGCCGTATGTCGGCCCACGGGCAGTTCTGCCGGGCCGCTTCGACCATCGCCGGCGTGTAGTCGACCCCGGTGTACCGGGCGGTGAGCAGCCCGATCAACCAGCTGGTCCGTCCGGCGCCGACGCCGACGTCCAGGATGCGGCTATCGCGGACCTCGTCGGCCAGCTGCCGGATGACGACGCGTTCACCGGCGTCGTTCCAGTTGAAGTGGGTCCGGTAGGTGGCAGCGGTCGCCGTCCAGACCGGATCGTTCACATCTGCGGCCACGGGTGCTGCTGGCACGGGGTGGGCCGGACGATCGCTCATGTTGTGCTCCTTGGCCCGGGACGCGTACTACCCGCTCGGGAAGCGGTCACGAAGGTCCCGATGGATGAAGGTGACCACGGCCTGTTGGCCGTCCTGAGTCATGAGCGGGTGGTCGATCCGCTCATCGATCGGCAGCCGGAACATTCCGGCCCGCCGCCAGCGCCAGGAGAAGAGCCCGGACCAGAAGGCCGACTCCCAGAAATGTCGTCCGTCGTCCGGACTCATCAGCAGCACGACCGCCGTACCACGGCGGATCAGGCTGTGTATGGCGGAAAGCGGTGCGTTCCGCACGGCGACCTGCCGGTAGACCCGCCATGCGATCAGCCGCCTGCGCGCGACGGCGGCCGAGCACGGCATCGAACGGGGCAGGAAGGCATGGCCGACCGGTCGGGCCACCAGCCGCTCGTCGCTGTGCAGCCGCTGGCCACGACTGGTGTCGTAGATGGTCAGGATGACGTTGATCGGGTAGACGACCGCGACCGGGACACGCATCGCCGCCTCGAGCGCGCTGTACGCACCGGAACACAACGAGACCAACGCGATTCGTTCAGCGCCGAGCGTCCCGCACACCAGTGGATCGGACAGCGCGTCCGGCAGGTCGGTGAGCCACTGCGGACAGTACAGATCGCCGAAGGTCTGTCCCTGCCCGGTCGGACTGTCACCGGTGCCGGACTGGCTGAGCCGGATGCACCGGAAGCCGTCCGCAGCGAGCGCCCGCGCCATGTCGACCCATCGACGTCCGGGACCGGTCTGTCGGTCGTTGGCGACATTGACGAACACGACCGTCACTCCGCGCGTTCGCTCGGCCGGTTCGGTGCAGATGCCGAACAGGCCCACGTCGCCGAGCCGGATCGCCGACTCGATCACCGTGGGACCGTCATGCTGGGGCAGGTCGACCGTGGCGCACGGGATCTTCAGTGTCGCGGGCTCGCCACGTTCGACGTGTTGTTCGATCCACCCGACGACCTGCTCGACCGCGGCATCCGGCACGGTGTTCTTGTCCATCGGGACGTCGAGCATGTCGGACATGCCGGAGCAGGTCTGCCAGTGCACTCGGTCCGAGGGCGGCAGCCGCCGACGCAGTCCGCGCGGCGCCGGCCGGTCGTCACGGTTGAGCACCAGCACCGTGTCGCCCACGATGCCGGCGTCCAGTGTGGCGGGGTCGATGGTGTGCAGATCCATGACGGTCTGCGGCGCATAGAGGTAGCCCGGTGTCTCGATCGATCCGTCGTGGCGTTCGGTGGCGCCCGGGCTGCGCGCCAGACCTTCCCGCAGCATGCTCTTGCCGCTGCACGCGTCCCACAGGACCAGGAGGTTCTGATCAATGGCGCCACGGGCCAGTGCGGTCGCGAGAAGTGTTGCGCCCACACGCATCCCGAGCCCGCCCAGTTGTGGGACACCGGTTGCGCGCAGGGCGTCGTACGCATCGGTGATGCTGGTCAACCACGCCGCGACG
Source organism: Flexivirga lutea (assembly GCF_054778955.1). Taxonomy (NCBI): domain Bacteria; kingdom Bacillati; phylum Actinomycetota; class Actinomycetes; order Micrococcales; family Dermacoccaceae; genus Flexivirga; species Flexivirga lutea. The sequence continues at coordinate 43,151 of NZ_BAAGZB010000007.1, read as the reverse complement.
CGGCCCTCGTCGGTCCAGCGGCCCATCGAGTCGCCGGTGCCGTGATAGTCGAAACGCAGTGTCGCGATCCCCTTCCCGGCGAGGCCCCAGGCCGTACGACGGATCGTCTCGTGGGCGTTGTGTTCCTCTTCCCCGATCGGCGGGCACAGCAGGACGCCGTAGTCGGCGCAACCGGAGTCGGGCGTGCAGAACCACCCGAACAGCGCACGGTCCGCCGGTCCGAACCAGGTGGGGGTGTCGATCACATCGCCACCTCGATCCGAGTCGAGCGCACGGCGTTCAGCGCGGTGACGTCGCCGCGCGGCGGACCCGGCAGCGCGTCGGCCCGGCGGTGCAGCGGCACCGACCGCGGCACACCGGGCAACAGATGGAACCAGCTGTCCTCCGGTTGCCAACCGTCGATGCACACCTGCACCCATTGCGCGAAACGGGCAGCGGAGACGTCCAGCACCCATTGCCGCGAGGCATCCTGGCGGGCTGTCGCCGCCAGCCCGAGGTGGGCGTCCACCGGCCGCAACCGTTCGCCGGCCACGAAACTCGCCTGGGAGACCTCGGAGCCGTCCGCTGCGACGAGGGTCACCGCGACGACGTCATACGCTGGAGGACCGAAGCGGTGCACATAGCTGATGTCCCGGAAGCCGCCGAGCGCCGTCGCCAGATCGACCGTGGTTCCCGGTGCGGGCGCTCGTACGGGAACGGTGATCGCATCGGCGATGTGCTCCCCGTCCTGGACCAGGTCGACACGGAGCGTCCCGTCCCAGGTGCGCGGGCCGTCATTGGCGACGTGTATGCCGAGCCCGTTGACGCCCTCGTCGGTGATCATCACGGCGACCGGTTGCATCAACCGCCGCATCACGTACCACGGTGCCTTGGGCCGGCCGTGCCCGTCGACGATGCCGATCCCGCCGCCGAAGCCGACATCGTGACCCTCGAAGACGATCGCACCGGCGCAGGTGGAGCCGGGCCGACGCCATTCGGAGAGCACATCGTCGAAGACGGTGGCGACGGTTGCTCGCGCGACCGCTGCAGCGCGGGCGCCGTCGGACCGGCGCAGCTCGATCGGGTCGAGCCCGAAGAGGTGGCGGGTGTACCACTCTCGAACGTCCTCCAGATCCCACGACGACTGGGCATCCCTGTGGATCAACGCTTTCCACGAGGGATGGTGCCCGAGCCGGCGGTGCGCCAGGACGCCGTCGACACTGTCCTCGACATCGGCCGGGCACGCCATACACAGGCACTCGGAGGCGAACCGCACTCCCGCGCGGCGGGCGTCGGTTGTCGGCTGGAGGTAGGCGCCGACGCCGTAGTAGTGGGAGGGCCCGGAGCTGACCATGCTGGGCAGGGGGCTCTCGCCGGGCGAGCTACGCACGTATGGCGTGCCGGGCGCCAACTCTTCGACCAGCTGCGGAATGTCCTGTGCCGCGACCGACGCGACCCACCGGTCCGGTGGCAGGCCGAGATAGGCGGCCTGTTCCTCGGCGTCACTGCTCCCGCACAGCACTGCCAGGCAGGGCCGTCCGCCGAAGGCCCGCAGCAGGTGCTCGACCTCCGCGCGCAGATCGGCCGCGAAGTCCACGTCATCGGGCGCGTCGAAGAACGCCAGCATGCAGTCCTGCCAGACCAACAGGCCCAGGTCGTCGCAGTGGTCCAGGAAGTCGGTGCTGGGATAGACACCGGTGCCGCTGACGCGCACGATGTTGTGCCCGCCGTCGCGCACCGTCTGCAGCTGCTGCCGCACCGGCCCGTCCTGCAGGGAGATGGGGTCGGTCGGTGACCAGCAGGCGCCACGGGTGAAGATCGGGGTGTCGTTGACCAGCAATGTGAAGGCGCCGTCGGTGCGGTCGACCGCGACCGTGCGGAAGCCGACGCGTCCGACCGGCAACTCGGTCTGCCCGGCGACGAGGACGACGTCGTAGAGCGGCTGGTCGCCATGTGTGTGCGGCCACCAGCGTTCGACGTGTGGCAGGTGGACCCGGGCGCTGACGACGGCGGCGTTGCGCCGCCGGGTGACGTCACAGGGCGCGGTGACGTGCCCGACCCGGATCTCCACGGGTGCAGTGCTGCCGATGCCGGTGACCTCGACGGTGACCTGGACGGTCCCCGACCCATCCGGAGCGCACTCGGCCCGCAGCGCGGTCGTCCGGGCGTGGCGGTCGTCCGCACGATGCAGGGTGAGCGGTCGCCACGGGCCGACGGGGGCCGGAGCCGGGACCCCGCCGACCTGGCGACCGACCAGCGAGGTGCGGATCCAGCGCAGGTTCTGGTGCACCAGATCGGGGCTCTTCCACCGCGGCCGGGGATGGCGTCGGGCCAGCACGGGTTGGAGCGAGCGGCAGTGGATGTGGAGCAGGTGAGCGCCCTTGTCGAGCCTGATCTCGGCGCGCTGACCGACGAACATGTTGCGGGTCTCCAGCACGGGCTCGTCGTCGATCAGCACCTCGCCATACGTCGCCAGCCCGTCGCTGACCAGGGTGTAGCGGCCTGCTCTGTCAGTGACGAACTCGCAGCGCCACCACCAGTCCTCGTTGTCGTAGTCGCGCGCCAGCGCACCCGGGTCCCCGGCCAGCACGAGCGCGTGCGCCGCGGTCCCGGGCACGGGCGCGGGCGTCCAGCCGTGCCCGGGCGCATCCGTGGACCCCACAGCTGCGGCAGCGCACTCCCATGAGGCGCCGGCGAGCAGATCGGCCGCAGCGTTCACGACCCGACCAACGCCGCGGTGAGGGTGCGGGCCCGCTCCCACTCGTGAGCCATCTGGCGCATGCTCTGCCGCAGATCGATCGTCCGGCCGCGAGCGACACGAGCAAGCGCGAACTGCAAGGACTTGGCCTGGTCCGCGAGGTGCATCCACGGCTCGGCAGCCGCACGGGCATCGGCCGGACCACCGCGGTCGGCGAGCCAGGTCAGGAACGACGCCGCGGTCTCGGCGGATGCTCCGCATTGCCGCACGGTCCCGAATGCCCACAGGTGGAACGTCTCCGGTGGCTGGTTCCGCAACCAGGGCAGGTCGGTCGTCATCCGTCCCGCCAGGCGGGTGACCGGGTTGTCGACCGGTGCTCGCGCGATGTGCTCGGCGAGCAGGTCCACGGCCAGTGCGGTCGCCTGCCGGTCGGCCAGCCGGCGCATCCCCTCGAGCCGGATGATCTCCGTGTATGGCGGCAGGGCGCCGGACGCTGCATGCTCGCCCCGCCGGAAGACGCCGTCGAAGTCGTCGCCCTGCAACTCGAAGTAGCCTGCATTGTGGAAGTAGCCGAGGAACCGGCCCGCGACATCCACCGCATTCGGCACGATCGTCGACTTGACGTGCTCGAGTTGGTACGCGACCCCTCGTGTGTCCGGCAGGTGGAAGGAGTCCGCCTCGACGGTCATCAACCGACCGAGCGAGAGTTGTTCGACGACGTGCTCGAGCACGCCGCGCCAGGGGTTCATCTCATGCACGTCGATGCCATAGGCACGCCGCAGGTCCGCCTCGGGGTACTTGAAGAAGGTCCATTGGTCGCCCTCGAAGTCTGCGCCGACTGCGAAGGCGCCGGCCACCATCGGGTCCAGTCCGAGGCAGTGCAGCACCTCCCACCAGACGTCGACGTAGCAGTTGGTCTCGGTCCAGATCCGGTCGGTCGAGTGCAGTGCATGGGTCCGGTAGTCGTCGGCGCGCACCGGCAGCAGCTGCGTGGTCACCGAGGGCGGTGCCTCGGCGGCGGGCCAGCGGTGGATGGTCATAGTGCCAGCTGCGTCCGCACCGTGCTCGGCCAGCACTGCGGGTCGAGGCCGTGGGTCTTCAACAGTGCCAGGGTGATCCGTTCCATCCCGAAGCCGATGCAGGCCGAGTGCGCCGTGTCGCCGTCGGCGGTGCGGATCGAGAACGGCCCGCCGAAGTGGTCGATGTGGTAATTGCCCGAGGCGATCGCTGTCGGGAACTCCGCGGAGGTGATCGGGCAGACGATCTCGTACTTCAGGGCGGTGTCACGCTGGTTCGCTGCCAGCATGCGGCCGGCGCGTCCGAAGAACGGGTCGTTGGCGACGACCTTGCGAACCGCAAGACCCAGATCGCCAAGGATGCGCAGCGCCCGCTCGAGCCACTCCTCCCGGTGCGCGACACAGACCTCCGGGTCGCCTACGGCGACGAACTCGTGCTGGCGGAAGACCTGCATCCGAGCCGGGTCGATGCTCGGTTCGTGGCGGAAGCAGAACCCTTGCACCTCCATCCGCCGGCCGCCCACCGGCAAGGTGCCCGTCAGGCTCGGGTAGAGCGGGTGGCAGGCCGCCGAGCACAGCATCACCTCGGCGGGCGTCAGGTACTGCGTCCAGTCTGCACCCGAGTCCAGCGCCTGCAGCAACTCGGCATGGTCACGATCGTCGCCCACGAAGGTGTCCACCGACCCGGTCAGGTCGGGGAAGGAACGCAGGTAGTCGCTGCGGACGAACACGTCCCGCGGCAGCACGGGCGGGAAGAACAGCAGCGGTTCGTACCGGTCGGCGCCCTCGGCCGACACCCGACGTTCGAGACCGCGGACCACGGACTCGAAGACGGCCGAGCGCTGATAGAGACCGTCGACCGAGGTCGCGACCAGCACGCCGGAATCGATCAGCTCCGTGCGGAATTCACGTTGTGCCGCCAGCCGGTCGGTGGCGAGAGTCGTGTGCTGGACCATTGTTCTCAACCCCGTGACACGAGCAGCAGTTGGGCGTTGTTGGCGTTGATGCGATCGTTGTTGACCATCAACTGGGCGCCATACGCATCGCGCAGCAGCCGCCCGAGCGTGAACGGGCTGTGGTTGGCGTAACCCGCCATCCCGCAGATCAGCAGGGCTCGCTGGACGACGTCGACGACGAGTGTGGAAGCCGAGACCTTCAGGGAGTTCATGTTGATCGCGAAGCCGATCGACGTCGTCTGCGACTGGTCCTCGGCGATCGCGGTGTAACGATCGCGGGCGGCGATGACCAGGTCCTGGAACTGCTGCAGCACCGTGGTCAGCTCGGCCAGCCGCAACGCGTTGGGCGGTGTCACATCCGGGTTCTTGCGCGCGGCCGCTTGCACGAAGCGACGCGCCTTGTCGCTCGCGGCGCTGGCGATCCCGAACCAGAGAGACGACCACAGGATGTGGGAGACCGGCAGCATCGTCTGCGAGGAGATGTCGCCGTACGGGACCGGCAGGACGTCCTCGAGGTCACCGGTCACCGACAGGACGAAGCCGAGACTGCAGGTGCCGCGGAAACCGAGCGCGTCCCAGCCGGATTTCGGCTCCAGCGTGACGTTCTCGCCTCGGCACAGCACGAGCACCTGATCGTTCGGTGGGCTGTTTTGCGTGCGCCGGGCGGTGGCCAGTATGGCGTCGGCGTGCTGCCCGTAGGAGATGACCGGGGCCTGCTTCGTCAATGAGAAGCGGTCGCCGTCGGTCTCGACCGCGCAACTGCTGTTGCGGACGTTGCCGCCGATGCCGACCTCGGTGGTCGCGGACGCGAGCAGGAGCCCCTCGGCGGCGACGCGCCGGGTGAATTCGCGCAGCGCCGCGTTGCTGCCGTGCCGCACCAGGCAGGCGACCTGGATCTGGTGCATCGCGTAGACCATCGCGGCCGACGAGCAGCCCTTGGCCAGCTCGGTGATCGACCGGGCGACATCCTCCAGTGACCACCCGAGCCCGCCGTCGGCGACGGGTATGAGCGCGCCGAGCATGCCGGCATCCCGCATCGCCCCGATCGCCTCGGAGGGGAAACGCGACTCCCGGTCGACCGATTCGGCCGCCGGCGCGGCGACGTCCGCGGCGATCGCGGACGCGATCTCGACCGGTGACAGGCTGGTGGGGGCGACGACGGTCTCGGCAATGCTGGACATGCGATCCTCCGGCTTCAGGCAGGTAGCTGCGTCTGATCGGTGAGCTCGCGCAGCGCCGATTCGATTGCGATGATTGATTCGAAAGTGCTCTTGCGCAGCATCGAGTCCGGGAATTCGATGTCGAACTCGTCCTCCAGACCGAGCATGACGTTGACGCTGGCATGTGAGGTGAGTCCGGCTCGGTAGAGGTCGTCCTCGCGGCCGAGTTCCTCGACCGGACGGGGCAATCGGCCGTATGCCGCCAGGACCGACTTGATGCGTGTTTCCATTGCTGAGTCCTCCCTATCGAAGATTCGAACGTCGTGGCTGGTGGTCGCCGATGGTCCGAGCGCCACGCCCAGCTGTCGGGGCAGTCATCGGTCGTCCTCCGGTTCGCGGAAGCCGATGGCGACGGCGGTCGCCACGGCGACCTCCCGGTCGTGCGAGAGCGATATCTCGAAATTGAGCAGCTGGTTGTCCTCGGCGAGTGTCTTGGCGCCGCGGACCAGTCGCACGCCCACCCACCCGCCGGGCATCCGGACGATTTCGATGTCGCGCCATTCGGGGATGATGCTGAGCGGCCGCAGCGCTTTCAGCACGGCTTCTTTGGCACAGAACCGCGCCGTCAGCCCCGGAGCGAGCACGTACGGTTCGGCGTCGTAGCCGCCGCACGATTCGACCTCCTGCGCGGTGAACATGCGATCCAGGTAGCGCCGGCCGTGCCGCTGTATCGATTCGGTGACACTGGCGATGGCCTGCACGTCGGTGCCGACGCGGAGTATCAGCGACGACGAGACCTGGTCCGCGCCGACTCCGGGCTGCGGTGAGGCAGCGGTTCTGGCAGCCATCAACTGTGACCTCCGGTCTGTGGCGGACGGGTGTGACCCGGTGCCCTCGGAACGAGACGGGGGACGGTTGATCGCGGCATCACCTCCGGCGGTCACGACCGGCCGCGACTGCGGCGGGACGACCGTCCGAGATATCGGTGAACAACGAATGGCCGCCCCCTCATAACTGCGGTAAAACCTGGGTGAAGTCCCCTCGGCCGAGTCAGTAAATCCGACCCCGGAAGGCGTCGCGGATTAATTGCACCGTCAGGGGATCGGGTCATGAAGTCGTCGATCGGGCGGCCCGTATACCGTGTTCTCGTGTTCCTCATCGTCGGTCTCGGCAACCCCGGCCCCAAGTACGCCGGCAACCGGCACAACGTCGGCGCGATGGTGATCGACCGGCTGGCGTCCGATGCCGGCACGGGCCTGCGAGCCCACAAGGCCGGCGCACTCGCCGCGCAGGTGCACGTCGCCGGCCGGCCGGCGGTCATCGCGACGCCGACCAGCTACATGAACGAGTCGGGCGGCCCGGTGGCGGGCCTGCTGCGCTTCTTCAAGGTCCCGCTGGAACACCTCATCGTGGTGCACGACGAACTCGACATCGATTTCGCGACCCTGCGGCTCAAGCGCGGCGGCGGCGAGGGCGGCCACAACGGCCTGAAGTCGATCAGCAAGTCGGTCGGCAGCAAGGACTACCTGCGGGTGCGGGTCGGCATCGGCCGGCCCCCGGGCCGGATGGACGCCGCGGCATACGTGCTGAAGGACTTCAACGCGACCGAGCGCAAGGAGTTGGACTTCCTGGTGCCCGACGCCGTCGAGGCCGTCGAACTGCTGATGACCAAGGGGCTCACGGACAGTCAGAACATCGTCCACGCCCGCTGAGCAACCGTCGCGGCGCCGCGGCTGTCGCCGGCCACGTCTAGAATTGACCTCGTCAACCCCGTCTCGCCTGCGAACGGGGCCCTTTTGCGTGTCCGCGAGCGCGGCCACGATGCCCGAAGGAGCTGCTCACCGGTGAGCTTGCAACCCGTCCTCGACCTGCTGGCACGCGACGCGGCCGTCGCCCGGCTGATGAGTCACGTCGGCACCGCGAACGTCGTCGACATCGCCTGTGCGCCGGGCGCTCGCGGCCCGCTGACGGCGATGGTGGCCCAGGGCGCGGCCGGCCGTCCGGCACGCACCGTGCTCGCCGTGACAGCCACCGGCCGGGAAGCGCAGGACCTCGCCGCCTGTCTGCGCGGCTTCCTGCCCGCCGAACGCGTCGTGGAGTTCCCCAGCTGGGAGACGCTGCCGCACGAACGCCTCAGCCCGCGCAGCGACACCGTCGGCCGGCGCCTGGCCGTGCTGCGCCGGCTGGCGCACCCCGATGCCGGCGACGAGACGTATGGCGAGATCAGCGTGGTCATCGCCAGCGTCCGGGCGCTCATGCAGCCGATCGCGAAGGGGCTGGGCGACCTGGCGCCGGTGTCGTTGCGGGTAGGGCAGGATGCCCTGTTGCCGGATGTCGTCGAGGCGTTGGCCGGGGCGGCATACACCCGCACCGACCTGGTCGAGCGGCGCGGCGAATTCGCCGTGCGCGGAGGCATTCTCGACGTCTTCCCACCGACCGAGGAACACCCCGTCCGCGTGGAGTTCTGGGGGGACACGGTCGAGGAGATCCGGTGGTTCAAGGTTGCCGACCAGCGCAGCCTGGAGGTCGCCGAGCACGGGTTGTGGGCGCCGCCGTGCCGCGAGCTGCTGCTCACCGAGGACGTGCGCTCGCGCGCCGCCACCTTGGCGACTCAGCTGCCCGGCGTGCAAGACATGCTCCTGAAGGTCGCCGAGGGGATCGCGGTCGAGGGCATGGAGTCGCTCGCGCCGATCCTGCTGGCCGGTGGGACCGCCGGAGGCATGGAGACGCTGCTGGACGTGCTGCCGCAGGGCACCCACGTCCTGGTCGCGGACCCCGAACGCGTGCGCACGCGCGCCCATGACCTGGTCGCGACCAGTGCGGAGTTCCTCGACGCGAGCTGGGCCAACGCGGCGGCCGGCAACGCCGTGCCGGTCGACCTGCAGTCGGTGCTCGGAACCGCGTCCTACTGGTCGTTGCCGGAGCTGCGCGACCACGCACTGTCCGAAGGCCTTGCCTGGTGGGCGTTCTCGTCCTTCGCCAGCGATGACGAGCTCACGCAGTTCCAGGAGGACGACGCCCTGGCCGGTGAGCAGGTGACCCTCGGCACCGCAGAGGTCCCGCTCTACCGCGGCAACACCGAGCAGGCGATCGGGGACATCCGCGACTGGATCCGCGAGGGCAACCGGGTGCTGATCGTCACCGAGGGCCCCGGGCTGGGGCACCGCATCGGGGAGGTGCTGCGCGACCACGACGTGCCGTCACGTCGGATCGAGGACCTGGCGACGGGTTCGGTCGAGCTCGCCACAGGTGCTCTGGGCCACGGATTCACGCTCGGCTCAAGCGATTTCGTCCTCCTCACCGAAGGCGACCTCACCGGTTCCTCGACCCACGGCGGCAGCACCAAGGACATGCGCAAGATGCCGTCGCGGCGGCGCAACGTCGTCGACCCGCTGCAGCTGCACCCGGGCGACTTCGTGGTGCACGAGCAGCACGGCGTCGGACGGTTCGCCAAGATGATGCAGCGCACCGTCGGTGGCGCCACCCGTGAATACCTGGTGATCGACTACGCACCGGCTAAGAAGGGACAGCCGGCCGACCAGCTCTACGTGCCGACCGATCAGCTGGACCAGGTCACTCGCTACGTCGGTGGCGAGGCGCCGTCCCTGAACAAGATGGGCGGATCCGACTGGCAGACCACCAAATCGCGGGCCCGCCGGCACGTGCGGCAGATCGCGGCCGAGCTGATCCAGCTCTACTCCGCCCGTATGGCGACCGAGGGTCACGCCTTCGGGCCGGACACCCCGTGGCAGCGGGAGCTGGAGGACGCGTTCGCCTACATCGAGACCCCGGACCAGGCCAGCAGCATCGACGAGGTCAAGGCCGACATGGAGAAGTCGGTGCCGATGGACCGCCTCATCTGCGGCGACGTCGGCTACGGCAAGACCGAGATCGCCATCCGGGCCGCGTTCAAGGCGATCCAGGACGGCAAGCAGGTCGCGGTGCTGGTGCCGACGACGTTGCTGGTCAAGCAGCACTACCAGACATTCACCGAGCGCTATGCCGGTTTTCCGGTGGTGGTGAAGGCGCTGTCCCGCTTCCAGAGCGACCGCGAGGCGCGTGAGGTCCTCGACGGGTTGCGTTCCGGAGCAGTCGATCTGGTCATCGGCACGCACCGCCTGCTCGGCAACGAGGTGAAGTTCAAGGACCTCGGGTTGGCCGTCATCGACGAGGAACAGCGTTTCGGTGTGGAGCACAAGGAGCAGCTGAAGCAGATGCGCACCGCGGTCGACGTGCTGGCCATGTCCGCAACCCCGATCCCGCGCACGTTGGAGATGGCGGTAACCGGCATCCGCGAGATGTCGACGCTGGCGACACCCCCGGAGGAACGTCATCCGGTGCTGACCTTCGTCGGCGGCTACGAGGAGAAGCAGATCGCCGCCGCCATACGCCGTGAACTCATGCGCGAGGGGCAGGTGTTCTTCGTCCACAACAAGGTCGGCACGATCGAGAAGGTCGCCTCCCGGCTGCGTGAGCTCGTGCCGGAGGCCCGGGTGGCGACGGCGCACGGGAAGATGTCGGAGCATCGACTGGAGGACGTCGTCACGTCCTTCTGGGATCGCGAGTTCGACGTGCTGGTGTGCACCACCATCATCGAGACCGGATTGGACATCTCCAACGCCAACACCCTGATCGTGGACCGGGCCGACCAGCTCGGCCTGTCCCAGCTGCACCAGTTGCGCGGACGGGTCGGCCGCGGCCGCGAGCGCGCCTACTCCTACTTCCTCTTCCCGCCGGAGAAGCCGCTGACCGACACCGCGCACGACCGCCTGCAGACGATCGCCAGCCACACCGATCTCGGTGCCGGCATGCAGGTGGCGATGAAGGACCTGGAGATCCGCGGTGCCGGCAACCTGCTGGGCGGTGAGCAGTCCGGTCACATCGCGGGCGTCGGCTTCGATCTCTATGTCCGCATGGTCGGCGAGGCGGTCGCCGACTTCCGGGGCGACGGCACCTCCGCGGCGCCCACGGAGGTCAAGATCGAGCTGCCGGTCGATGCCCACCTGCCGCACGACTACGTGCCGGGGGAGCGGTTGCGGCTGGAGGCCTACAAGAAGCTGGCCATCGTCGAGGACGAGGCGGGGTTGGGAGAGATCGAGGCCGAACTGCGCGACCGCTACGGCGCCCCGCCGGAGCCGGTGCAGCACCTGTTCGAGGTGGCGCGACTGAGGGTCATCGCGCGCCGGGCCGGCATCGGCGACATCGCGGTGCAGGGCCGGATGGTGCGTTTCGGGCCGGTCGACCTGCGGGAGAGCCAGCAACTACGGCTGGAGCGGCTCTACAAGGGCACGATGGTCAAGCCCGCCATCCATCAGATCCTGGTGCCGCAGCCCAAGACGGCACCCGTCGGCGGCAAGCCGCTGCGCGACACCGAGGTGTTGCGCTGGGCCGCGCAGCTGATCAAGGCGGTGCTGCTGGACGATATCGGGGCGGCCGCCGGTGCTGCATCGTGACCCGCGACCCGGACCGGCGTCGCCCCAGGTCGGGCTGGCATGATGCATGAGGCGTGGCGTCGCTCCACGCCACGACGACAACGTACCGAGAAAGGCCCATCTGCCATGCCGAGCTTCCGTCGCGGTCGATTCGCCCTGGGCGGCGCAGCAATGCTGTGCACCCTCGCGCTCGCAGGATGCGGGAGCAGCGGCGTGATGCACGACGGCAGCACCGCGCTGACGTATGACGGCAAGACGGTGACCAACGATCAGTTGCAGACCGCGGCCAAGGACATCTCCGCATTCGTCGGTGGTCCGGTGGATCCCGGTGTGGTGGCCGGCCGGCTGGCGATCGGCCCGCAGGTCGAGAAGTATGCCGCGCAGAAGGGCCAGTCGCCCATCACGGCCAGCCAGATCCAGGCGCAGAAGCCCAAGGCCGAGCTGTCCGACGTCGCGTTGAAGGCGCTGGAGGTCGATGCGCTGATCAGCACCCTGGCCAACAACGGCGATCTGGACAACGCCAGCCTGCAGGCACTGACCAAGAAGAGCAACGTCACGGTCAATCCGCGGTACGGCGCCTGGGAGAAGGGCAAGGGCATGGTCGCCGACTCCGATCCGTGGATCAAGGCGACGCCGTCGGGTCAGGCGGCTCAGCCGCAGGGCCAGGCCCAAGGCCAGGGTTGAGCGCCGACCTGTTGCTGACCGTCCTGGTCACCAGCCCCCGCGTGCCGGCCGGGCTGATGTCCCGGGACGCCTGGGTCGCGCTCGAGAACGCCGATCGGGTGCTCGCCGCGGATGTGGACGACCCGTTGCCGTCGGCCGTTGCCGCCTCCGGTCTCGAGGTCACGGCGATGCCGTTCGACTCGGCCGCCGCGGCCGCTCGCGCGCTGGTCGAAGCGGCGGCAGCCGGCTCGGTGGTGTGGATCGGCTCGCCCGATGCCGATCCCGGACTGACCGACGCGCTGGCCGAGGAACTCACCCGGCTGGAGTCGCCGCCGCAGATCGAGGTGCTGGTGGGCTCCTGGGACCTGCCGGGAGCACGCCTGCTGGACGCCGTCTCGGTCATGGACAGCCTCCGGTCGCCGGGCGGCTGCCCCTGGGATGCGGCGCAGACGCACGAATCGCTGGCCAAATATCTCCTCGAGGAGGCCCACGAGACGGTCGAGGCGATCGAGATCGGCGACACCGCTCACGTGGCCGAGGAACTTGGCGACGTGCTGCTGCAAGTGCTCTTCCATGCACGCATCGCCGCTGACGAGGACCCCGGTTTCGACATCGATCAGGTCGCAGCGGGGTTGGTGGACAAGCTCATCCGCCGGCACCCGCACGTGTTCGGCGACGGTGACGCGACCACGCCGGACGAGGTTGAGCAGTCCTGGGAGCGCATCAAGGCGGCGGAGAAGGCCGACCGCGACCAGGACGACCTGCTGGCCGGCATACCGGTGTCCTTGTCCCCGTTGCTCACGGCCGAGAAGGTCCTGACCCGCGCGGACCGGCGCGGCATACAACTGGCGTATGACGACAGGGTGGACCTCGGTGGCCGGCTGCTCGCCCTGGTGGCGGAGGCGGGTGCTGCCGGGACGTCGGCCGACGCCGCCCTGCGCGACGTACTGCGCCGCGTCGCGCGGCCCTCATCGCCCTGACCGACGCCCTGACCCGGCGCCGACGGCTCCGAAGTGCCACGATGACCGCATGGTCTATCTGCCCGCCCACGACGCAGCGACGTCCGCCGCCGAGATCGCCGGACTGATCGCCGACGTGCCGCTTGCCACGGTCGTGACCAGTGACGGCAACACGTTGAGCGCCAACCACATTCCGCTTCTGCTGGAGAGCGGGAGCGGCGACGACCGGCTGGTCGGGCACGTCGCGCGGGCCAACGACGTATGGCGCGAGGGCCACCACGAGGGGGAGACGCTGGTGGTGTTCAACGGGTCCGATCATTACGTGTCGCCCACCTGGTATCCGTCCAAGCAGGAGCACCACCGGGTCGTGCCGACCTGGAACTACCTCGTGGCGCACGTGTACGGCGAGCTCGTCGTACACGACGACCCGCGCTGGACCCGTGGCGTGGTCGCCAAGCTCACCGGCGCGATGGAGCGGGGGCGCGATGACGCGTGGCACATGGGTCAGGCGCCCACCGACTACCTCGCCGAACAGCTCGACAAGATCGTCGGGGTCGAGCTGCGGATCTCTCGGATCGGCAAGTTCAAGGTCAGTGCCCACCGCAGCAGCGCGGACCGCGGTGGCGCCGCTGACGGTATCGAGGCCGAGGCGGGCACCACGCCGCTCGTCGTGGCGATGCGCGGTGTCGGGGCGGTGAACTGCTGACGGCGGTCGTGCGGTAGCGCAATCCGGTCTCCGTCGCTCAGTCCGGTGTCACGACCTCGCGGGCCGCGGCCACGATGGCATCGGCCACGGCGTCGACCGCCCGGGGGCGCGGCGGTGCGCCGTAGGTGACGACCTGCACCTGCCGGGTGGCGGGCAGCCGGGTGGCGCGCACGCCGGGATGCCGGTGTACGGCGAGCGTGAGGCCGGGCAGGATGCTGACCAGCGCGCCCTGGGCCACGAGCGCCTGCACGGCCAGGTAGTCGTCGGTCGCGAAGCTGATCTCGGGCTCGTACCCACCGGCCGCGCACAACTGGACCAGTTGCGCCCGGCACCGCTCGCAGCCTGCCACCCACGGCGTATGACGATGCGCGCGCAGCGCGCGCCCGGCGGTCCGGCGCCGTGCGCCGGCCGGTTCGACGAGGTAGAGATGGTCGGTCAGCACGGTGTCGGCGCTGAGCAGCTCGGCGTCGCTGTCGTCATACGTGAAGGTGATCGCCAGGTCCACCCGGCCGGCCCGCAGCAGTTCGATGGCATCGGGCGGTTCCGCCTCGACGAGCTCGATGGCCACGCCGGGCGCGGAGGTGCGCAGCGAGGTGAGCGCGGGCGGCACCAGAGTGGCGGCTGCGGACGGGAAGGCCGCGAGCCGGACACGGCCGGCTCGCAGCCCGGCGGCCAGCTGCAGCTCCTCCTCGGCACGCCTGCCGAGCGCGAGGATCTCCTCGGCGCGGTGTGCCAGCGCCTGGCCCTCCGCGGTCAGCCGGATGCCGCGGCCGACCCGCTGCACCAGCACCGTGTGGGTCTCGGCCTCGAGCCGGCGCAGGTGGTGGGAGATGGTCGGCTGGCCGTAGTGCAACTCCTCGGCCGCCCCGGACACCGATCCGGTGCGGGCGACGGCGACCAGTGCCTGCAGTCGACGCAGATCGAGCATGCAGACAATGTATCGATGTTGTCGTTCTCATTCCGAGAAAACATCTATTGGACCGATGGGACGCGGACCGCTCACACTGATCGGCATGAGCGCACTGACCTTCGCCGGAGTCCTGCACGCAGCCGACGCGATCGCGGCCGAGCTGCCGCCGACGCCGTCCTGGACCTACCCAGCGCTCAATGAGGCAGTCGGTGCCGAGGTCGTCGTCAAGCACGAGAACGTCCAGCCGACAGGCGCTTTCAAGGTACGAGGTGGGGTGTCCCTCGCCGCGGACCTGACCGAGGACGAGCGTCGCGCCGGCCTGATCAGCGCGTCGACCGGCAACCACGCGCAGAGCCTGGCGTATGCCGGCCGGCTCGCCAAGGCACCCACCATCGTGGTGATGCCGGTGACGGCGCCTGAGGAGAAAGCGCACGCGACGCGGCTGCTCGGCGCGGAGGTCATCCGGTACGGCGCGACGATGGGCGAGTCGTGCGACCACGCAGTGCAGCTCGCGACCGAGCGGGGCATGCGATTCGTCAGTCCGGGCGACGACCCGGCCATCGTGCACGGGCACGCCACGATCTATCTGGAGCTGCTGCGCCGGCACCCCGACCTGGAGGCCGTCTACGTGCCGGTCGGCAGCGGTTCCGGCGCGGCCGGGGCGTGCGTGGTCCGCGACCAGCTGGTCCCCGGCTGCCGGATCATCGGCGTGCAGAGCGCGGCCGCGCCCGCGGCATACAACTCCTGGCGCAGTGGCCGCGTGGAGCAGGCCGAGTGCGGCACCCGTTTCAGCGGCGTGGCGACCTCCCGCGGCTCGCAGCTGCCGCTGTCGGTGATGCACGGGAGGCTCGACGACTTCCTGCTGGTGGACGACGCGCAGATCATGGCGGCGATGCGGTTGTTCAGCACCGCCGCGCACACGCTGGCCGAGGGCGCCGGCGCCGCGGCACTCGCCGGCCTGCTGCAGCACACCGACCGCCCGCAGCGCTGCGCCGTCGTATGCACCGGCGGCAACGCGGACGCGACCGAGATCGCCGACATCGGCGCGGTCGCGGCCGTCGCCTGAACCTGCGATCGTCCGGCCGTCGGGACGGTTGGCCCGGTGTGAGCGGGTCCTCCCGGATCCGGCCGTCTTCAGCGATAGTCTGGGCGCAGAAAGCGACGCGGGCATCGTGCCTGCCGGACTCACCGACGATGCGCCAGGAGACTCACCAAGTGGCCACGATTGACGCCCTGCTCGCCCGCGAGATCCTCGACTCCCGAGGCAACCCGACCGTCGAGGTCGAGGTCGCCCTCGACGACGGCACGGTCGGCCGGGCCGCGGTCCCCTCCGGTGCCAGCACCGGCCAGTTCGAGGCCGTCGAGCGGCGGGACGGCGACAAGAAGCGCTACCTGGGCAAGGGCGTGCAGGACGCCGTCGATGCGGTCGCCGAGGAGATCGCCCCGCATGTGCTCGGGTATGACGCCAGCGAGCAGCGGTTGGTCGACCAGGAGATGATCGGCATCGACGGCACCGACAACAAGGGCCGTATCGGGGCCAACGCGATCCTCGGGGTCAGCCTCGCGGTGGCGCAGGCGGCAGCGGAGTCCGCGGACCTGCCGTTGTTCCGTTACGTCGGCGGACCCAACGCGCACCTGCTGCCGGTGCCGATGATGAACATCCTCAATGGCGGCGCGCACGCCGACTCCAACGTCGACATCCAGGAGTTCATGATCGCGCCGATCGGCGCCGGCTCGTTCCGGGAGGCGCTGCGCTGGGGCGCGGAGGTCTACCACTCCCTCAAGGGTGTCCTGAAGGAGCGCGGTCTGTCGACCGGTCTCGGCGACGAGGGCGGTTTCGCGCCCGACCTGGAGTCCAACCGGGCCGCACTCGACCTGATCCTCGACGCGATCAAGGCTGCCGGTTACACCCCCGGCAAGGACATCGCGCTCGCGCTCGACGTGGCCGCCAGCGAGTTCTCCGAGGGCGGCAGCTACACCTTCGAGGGCGCCCGGAAGTCGGCCGCCGAGATGACCGCCTACTACGCAGAGCTGGTCGCGTCCTACCCGCTGGTCTCGATCGAGGACCCGCTGCACGAGGAGGACTGGGAGGGTTGGAAGACCCTCACCGACGAGCTGGGTGAGAAGGTGCAGATCGTCGGCGACGACCTGTTCGTGACCAACCCGACGCGGCTGGCTCGGGGCATCCAGTCCGGCACGGCCAACGCGCTGCTGGTCAAGGTCAACCAGATCGGCACGCTCACCGAGACCCTCGACGCCGTGTCGCTCGCCCAGAGCAACGGTTTCCGGTGCATGATGAGCCACCGCTCCGGGGAGACCGAGGACACCACCATCGCCGACCTCGCGGTCGCCACCAACTGCGGTCAGATCAAAACCGGCGCCCCGGCACGCTCCGACCGCGTCGCCAAGTACAACCAGCTGCTGCGCATCGAGGAGGAGCTGGACGACGCTGCGGTCTACGCCGGCGCCGGGGCGTTCCCACGCTTCACGGCCTGAGCCGATCTCCCGCCCCGACGACACGCACGCAACGAAAGGCCGACTTGTGACACGCGATTCGCGCAAGACCGCACCCGGCCGGTCCCGCGCGACATCACGCCCCTCGGGGCCTTCGGCCGCCCGCCGACGGTCCGGCGCCGGGCGCACCACGACGGTGCGCACCGCGTCGGCCAAGCCGGCCCAGACCGGCGGGCGGGGCAGCTCACCGACCGGCCGGGCCGTCCGCACGCCGCGTTCGCCACGGTCGATGCGTCGCCTGGCCGTACTCGGAGCCCTGATCGTCTTCCTGGCCGTGGTGATCGCGCCCACCGTGCGCTCGTACATCTCCGAGCGTCAGCACGTGTCCCGCCTGCAGGCCCAGGTGGCCGCCCAGCAGGCGAATGTCGCCTCGCTGCAGGAGACCAAGCGCAAGTGGAGTGATCCCAAGTATGTCGCCGCGCAGGCCGGGCAGCGGCTCGGCTTCGCCAAGCCGGGCAAGACGCTGACCGTCTACGTCACCGACCAGAAGTCCGAGGAAGCCGCCGCGAAGCAGGCGCAGGCGCGGCAGACCTGGTACGGCACGCTCTGGCAGTCCGTCGTAGCGTCCGGCGATCACTGACCCCTACGCCGAACGATCACAGATTGATGACCCAGCACCCTTCACCTTCCGTCGACCCCGCTGATCTCGGCGTCGTCCAGCGCCAACTCGGCCGGCTGCCGCGAGGCGTCGTCGAGATCGCCGCCCGCTGCCCGTGCGGCTGCCCTGCCGTGGTGCGCACCCTGCCGCGGCTACCGGACGGCACGCCGTTCCCGACCAGCTTCTACGCGACGTGCCCGCGGCTGACCGCCGCGATCGGCACGCTCGAGTCGCAGGGAATGATGCGCGAGATGACCGAGCGGCTCGCGACCGAACCCGAGCTGGCCGCCGCCTACCGCGGAGCGCACGAGGACTACCTCCGGCGCCGGGCGGAGCTGGGTGAGGTACCGGAGATCGACGGCATCTCCGCCGGCGGCATGCCCGACCGGGTGAAGTGCCTGCACGTGCTGGTCGCCCATGCCATGGCGGTCGGGCCCGGTGTCAATCCGCTCGGCGACGAAGCACTGGCGGCGCTGCCCGCCTGGTGGGAGGGCGGTTGCTGCGAACCCGTCTCGGGGCAGGCGTGACCCGCGTCGCCGCCGTCGACTGCGGCACCAACTCCATCCGGCTGCTCATCGCTGATACCGACGGCAGCACGCTGACCGACGTGGTCCGCACCATGGAGATCGTCCGGCTGGGGCAGGGCGTCGACGTCACCGGTCGCATCGCGCCCGAGGCGATGGAGCGCACGCTGCGGGTGGCGCGCCGGTATGCCGCCGCGTGCATCGCGTCCGGTGTGGAGCGGATACGTTTCGTGGCGACGTCGGCATCCCGGGACGCGCGCAACGCGGCCGAGTTCACTCGCGGGATCGCTGCTGCCTTCAGCCGGTTCGGCATCGAACCGGAGGTCGTGACCGGTGACGAGGAGGCACACCTCAGCTTCCGCGGCGCGACCAGCGCGGCGGATGCGTCGGCGCCCGCGCCATACCTCGTGGTGGACCTGGGCGGCGGCTCCACGGAGTTCGTGCTCGGCAGCCGCAAGGTGGACGCCGCGCTCTCGACGAACATCGGTTGTGTCCGGCTCACCGAACGACACCTGCACAGTGACCCCCCGACAGAGGCGGAGATCGAGGCAGCGCTGACCGACATCCACGCGGCGATCGACGAGGCCGCGACGGTCGTGCCGCTGGATCGGACCGGGACACTGATCGGACTGGCCGGGTCGGTCACCACGATCACGGCGCATGCCCTCGGTCTCCCGAGGTACGACGCCGAGCGCATCCACGGCGCACGCCTGCCGGTGGATCGGATCGAGGCGTCCTGCGATGCGCTGCTTCACGCCACGCGTGCCCAGCGCGCGGCGTTGGGCTACATGCACCCCGGCCGCGTGGACGTCATCGGCTCCGGGGCATTGATCTGGCGCGCGATCGTCGCCCGGGTCGCGGGCGCCGCCGGCATCCGCACGGTGCTGGCCAGCGAGCACGACATCCTCGACGGCATCGCCCTCGGCCTCGCCTGACCGAAACCCCCCCCGCGCCGCTGCGCTTCGCGGTGAAGCCTTCACGTCGTTAATAAAAACTATTATACTCGTTAAAAAGAGTGGTATCGCGCCACACGACTCCCGATCGGAGGATCGCGGTGGACCTGGTCGTTTATGCGGACTTCACTGAGCCGGAGTGCTACCTGGCCAACCGCCGCGTCGATGCGCTGACGCAGAGCTGCGGACCAGCGCAACCCGAAACGGTCACGGTGGACTGGCGGGCCGTCGAGTGCTGCCCGGGCCGGCCGGTCACCGGCATCGCCACCCCCGGTGAGCAGGAGCGATTGCGGTACCGGATGCAGGCGCTGCAGCGACTCCTGTTGCCCGGCGAGTGGTTGCCCTGGCATCCTTCGGCGCTCGTTCCCAAGACGCAGGCGGCGGTGTCGGCGTACGCGCAGGCTCATGGCACGCCGGTGGATGCCGAGGTGCGGCGGCTGCTGTTCGATCTTTATTGGACGGACGGTGCAGACATCGGGAATCCCACGGTGCTGCGTAGCCCGTTGGCGGGGCCGATGTTGCGCTCGGGTGCGGACTGCGACCCGGTGCGGCGGTTCGGTTACGCCGTCGGACCGCACCGCGATCCGATCAGTTCGCGTGCGTATCGCCGGGTGCGCGCATGGCGCAACGAGTGGCAGCAGATGGGTGCGCCGCAGTTGCCCGTTCTGCTGGTCGACGGTGCCACGTTGTCCGGACAGGATGCCGTGCGCCGGTTGGGCAGGGAAATCCTCCGCTTGGCCGTCGACACCGATCCGGTGCTGAGCGACGCGCGACGCTACCCGGAGCTCGACGGGACACCCGCGTTGTCATGGGTGTCGCAGGTCGGCGGCGATTGGTTGCATCTGTATCGCGCCCTCGCACCGCATCAGTGACATGGGCAGGGATGGTCGCCCATGGACGGATCGGACCGCGCAGGAGGTGCCATGGCGGACAACTGGCGAGAGCAGGCGGCATGTCGAGGCGAGAACCCCGAGCTGTTCTTCCCCGTCGGGACCAGCGGCCCTGCGCTGCAGCAGATCGAGCGGGCGAAGGAGATCTGTCGTCATTGCCCCGTCGCCGCGCAGTGTCTGGCGGCAGCGCTGGCGGGCGGTGAAGACGCCGGCATCTGGGGTGGGTTGACCGCGGAGGAACGGCGCGCGTTGAAGCGGGGCCGAGCGCGGCGGGCGATCAGGTTCGCGGAACTGAGCGATCAGCCCGGGGGCGACGACCCGGCAGACGCCGACGATGCAGCCGAACTCAGCCGTCTTCCGATCGGCGGTCGGTCAGGCGAGTCACGCACAGGTTGGGCTCGACGAACGCGTCCAGCGCAACAGCCTCGGCAGGAGCGCTCAGCTCGGACAGCACGCCGCGCATGAGTCCCAGGTGCACGGCACAAGCCACCTCGGGATGCTGCTCGGCCACCTCGCGAAACGGACAGTGGTGCAACAAGATCCGCTGTTCGCCGGCGGCCGCGACGGGCTCCGGGGCGAAACCGATGTCATCGAGGATCTCGGTGAGTTGCCGTATGGCGGACGCGGTGTCGACCCGACGGAACGGCGCAGGGCGGTCGGTGAGAAACCGGCCCCACGCGGACCCGGCAGCTTGCGCTGCCTCGCCGGCGTGGGGGGACTGCGTCGCCAGCCAACTGGTGAGGATCTCGGCGAGCAGGCGGTAGCTGCGGCGGCCGCCACGGTGGCTGTCGGTACTGGCGCGATACAGCGTCCGCGGCCGGCCGGGCGCGTCGCGGCGCTCCGTCTCGCGCACGGCCAAACCTTGCTCGACGAGACCGTCGAGGTGGAAACGCGCTGTGTTCGGGTGCAGTCCGACCTGCCGCGCTACGTCGGTCACCGACGTGCCCTCGGCGCGCCGCTGCAACGCCGAGAACACCCGGGCGCGGCTGTCCCCGAGAACCGGACCCGGCTGCGGGTCCGCGCGGGTGAGGTCACGGCGGTCCACAGTTCGATGGTCGCACAGCGTCGGCTGTATTTACGACTGGGGTGGGACAAAACGTCGACTTCTGATGCTGCTCGGCGATGCTCGCGGCACCGCGGCCAGGTCAGCGGGACTGTCCCGCGTACCCTGACTCTCGCCCTCGTAGCCCAATTGGCAGAGGCGGGCGACTTAAAATCGCTGGAGTGCGGGTTCGAGTCCCGTCGGGGGCACCACGACGGATCCGGCACAGCTGGGTGGCTGCATCCGGGACGAAAGGTAGGCCGGCGGGCGGAGTCCAGGGAATCGGCCGCCCACCGACCTACCCGCTCAGTGGACGTGGTGTCGAGCGTGGATCCTGCCGTTCGCGATCTCCACGATGCTGCCGGGAGTGGACTGATCCATCCCCATCGTGCCGGCATACACCGTGCCGTTCGCTGCGGTCTCGACCGAGACCACGCCGGGCAGATTCACCAAGGTCGACACTCCGTGCCGGTTCACGACGGAGATCTTGCCGCCGAAGAGTTCGGCGACGTAGATGTCGCCGTGCTTGCCGATCGCCAGGTTGGTCGCCCCTGCGAAGCCGGTCGCGATCCTGGTGACCGAGTGGGTGCTGGGGTTGACCTTCCACAGCGAACCGCGCGCACCCAGCTCCGGTCCTTCCGGGCCGCCGGGCAGGGTGGTGACGTAGATGGTGCCGCCCGGACCGACCTCGACATCGGTCGGCACGGGCTCGAAGTCGTAGGTCACGCCGACCATGCACGACGGCATACCCATCGCATCGGCCGCCTCCTGGGTGACGGTCGCGGGCTGCGCCGGGAATGTCGCCACGGTGCTGATCGCGCCGTTGTCGCTCACCGAGAGCAGGTCGTTGGCACCGGCGTCGGCGACCAGCCAGCCGTTCCGGTAGCTGGCGACCGAGTAGGCGTGGGAGTCCAGCATGCCGCTGTAGCGCGGACCGACGACGTCGATCACGCACGGATCGGTGCTGCGCGGGCCGTACTCGGTCGCGCCGTCCGGGTTGTGGGCGGCCTCGTATGCCGTGGTGTCGGCGTAGACGGTCTGGCCGCCGGGCCGGCGGACATGCAGCCCCGACGCGGTGTTCTCGAACGTCTCCTCCTGGGTGACCGTGGAGGTGTAGGCCAGCCAGTGGCCGCGGGTCGCGACCCCGGCCGCGCCGGGTACGTCGCCGACGACCGGCGTGACGGAGCCGTTCCGTTGCAGCTGCCCGACGTAGCCGGGCCCACCGTCGGCGATCAGGACCCGCCGGCCGTCGACCTCCAGGTTGAACGGTGCGCCCACCGAGGTCGACAGGGTCCTCGGCGGCGACGGTTTCGGGTGCGCCGAGGCGATGCCCGGCGTGGCGACCGTGAGACCGGCTGCCGCGCAGCCGACGACGATCGAGCGCAGATGACGCATGGATCCTCCGATCCGACCTGCTGACGTGGCAGGCCGCTCCGCTCCCTCGGGTGGTTGCCCTGGATCGCGCCCGTCGGAGATCTTCCGGATCCCGGGGTGGGAATCCTGTCGGCCATTGTGCGGAAGCCACGTGGCCGGAGCCGACTAATTGCACCTCGTCGTGACCGGCGGAGATTCGGCGCGGAACCAGCACATTCGTGGTGCACCGATGCGCGTCAGGTCACCGCGCCGAGCTGCCAGGGGACGAATTCCTCCTGGCCGAGGTCGAGCTCCTCACTGACCGTCCGGCGACCGGACGCCACGTCGACGATCTGACGGAAGATCGTGTCGCCCACGTCGGCGAGCGTCTGGGTGCCGTCGACGATCGTGCCGCAGTTGATGTCGATGTCCTCCGGCATGCGCTCGTAGAGTTCGGTGCTGGTCGCGAGCTTGATGCTGGGGACCGGTTTGCAGCCGAAGACCGAGCCGCGGCCGGTCGTGAAGCACACCACCGTGGCGCCGCCGGCAACGATGCCGGTGACCGACACCGGGTCGTAGCCGGGCGTGTCCATGAAGACCAGACCGGGCCCGTGCGGCGCCTCGGCATACTCCAGGACGTCGGTGAGTTCGGCGTGACCGCTCTTGGCGACCGCGCCGAGAGACTTCTCCAGGATGGTGGTCAGCCCGCCCGCCTTGTTGCCCGGCGACGGGTTGTTGTCCATGCTGCCTCCGCCCGCGGCGGTGTATGCGCGCCACCAGTCGAGCCGGGCGAGCAGCTTGCGACCAACCGCCTCCGAGACCGCACGACGGGTCAGCAGGCACTCCGCGCCGTGCACCTCGGGTGTCTCCGCCAGGATCGAGGTCCCGCCGTACGACACCAGCCGGTCGGAGGCGACGCCGAGCGCGGGATTCGCGGTGATGCCCGAATATCCGTCGGAACCGCCGCAGTTCAGGCCGAGCACGAGTTCGGAGACATCGCAGGGTGTGCGGCGCAGCGCATTGATCGGTTCGAGCATGTCGGTGATCGCATCCACGCCGGCCCGCACGGTGCGGCGGATGCCTCCTTCGTCCTGGATGACCAGTTGCCGGATCACGGTGGATGCGGGGATGTTCCCCGATTCCACGATGCTCGCCGATTGCAGCATCTCGCAGCCCAGGCCGACCACCAGCAACCCGGCGATGTTGGGGTGTGCGGCATACCCGCGCAGGGTGCGCACCAGGATGCGGGCGCCCTCGCTGTCGCTGACCAGCCCGCAGCCACTGCGATGGGTGAGCGCCACGACGCCGTCCACGTCGGGATACGCATCGAGCACCGGCCCGCGGAACTGGTCGGCGATCATCCGTGCCGTGCTGGCCGAGCAGTTCACCGAGGCCAGCACACCGATGTAGTTGCGGGTGCCCACCCGGCCATCGGCGCGGCGGTAGCCCTGGAAGGCCGGCCGTGGCCCGGGCGGCAGCGGCGGCACGTGCCGATCAGTGCCGAACTCGTGCGGTTCGTCGGCCTCGGTGATCGAGAGGTTGTGGACGTGGACGTGGTCGCCGGGGGAGATCGCGGTCGACGCCCGGCCGATCGTCGCACCGTACTTGCGGACGGGGTCGCCGGCCGCGCGCGCAGTGATCGCGAGCTTGTGCCCCGGGGGGACGGTGGAGCGGACGAGCACAGTGTGCCCGCCGGCGACCACTTCCTCGCCCGCCGACAACGTGCGGGTCGCCAGCGCGACGTCGTCACCGGCGGCAAGCACCAGCAGTCGGGCCATCGGATCCTCCGTCACCAGTCGTGCACCGTGCCGTCGGCTCGCCGATTGACCGGCAGGTAGGCCGGTTCGTAGTCGAAGGACGCCGCTGCCTGGTCGTCGTACTCGACACCCAGTCCCGGTGCTTCGCCCGGATCGAGCAGGCCGTCGCGAAAGGTGTAGCTCGTGCGGAAGACCCGCAGCGTGTCCTGCGAGTGCTTCATGTACTCCTGGATGCCGAAGTTGTGCAATGCGACGCCGAGATGCAAATGGGCGGCCTGCCCCACCGGGGAGATGTCGGTGGGGCCGTGGAAACCGGACCGGATGCCATAGATCGCCGCGAAGTCCATCAGCTTCTTCAGCGCGGTGATGCCGCCGGTGTGCGTGACCGCGGATCGCACGTAGTCGATGAGCTGCTCGGTGATCAGCGTCTGGTAGTCGAAGACGGAGTTGAAGACCTCGCCGATGGCCAGCGGAGTGGTGGTCTGGGACCGCACCCGCCGCAGCACCTCCTGGTTCTCGCCCGGTGTGCAGTCCTCCAGCCAGAACAGGTCGTAGGGTTCCAGGCTCTTGCCCAGGATCGCCGCCTCGTTCGGCGACATCCGGTGGTGCCCGTCGTGCAGCAGCGGCAGTTCGGGGCCGAACTCGCTGCGCACCGCTTCGAAGACCGTCGGCACGTGACGCAGGTAGGCGCGGGTGTCCCAGGACTCCTCCGCCGGCAGCGGCTGCCGCTTGGCGGGTTCGTAGTCATAGCGCTGGCCAGGCTTCTGGTCCGACGCGACGCCGTAGACCTGGCCGAGCCCCGGCACGCCGGTCTGCACCCGGATCGCGCGGTAGCCCTGCTCCAGGTGGTTGCGGATGGAGGTGAACAGCGCGTCCGTGGTGCTGCCGGAGGCATGTCCGTAGGCCAGGCAGCCGAGCCGCGAGCGTCCGCCGAGCAGTTGGTACAGCGGCATACCGGCGGTCTTGGCCTTGATGTCCCACAGCGCCATGTCGACGGCGGCGACGGCCGCCATCGTCACCGGACCGCGTCGCCAGTAGGCGCCGCGGTAGAGGTACTGCCAGATGTCCTCGATCTGCGCTTCGTCGCGACCGATGAGCAACGGGACGACATGCTCGCGCAGGTATGCCGCGGCCGCGAGCTCGCGGCCGTTGAGCGTGGCGTCGCCGAGCCCGGTGACGCCGTCACCGGTGGTGATGCGCAGGGTGACGAAATTGCGGCCGGGGCTGGTCACCAGCACCTCTGCTGACGCGATTGCCATGATTCTCCTTCCTGCCCGCTGCGCGGATCAGTCGAGGCGGCGGGCGTATGCCGCCAGCGCGAGTCGGTGAGCCAGATCGATCATCGTGTCCAGGGCTTCGTCCATCGCCAGCCGGCCTTCGGCGACCAGCTTGGCGAGGTAGCCCGCGTCGATGCGCCGGGCGAGGTCGTGACGTGCCGGGATCGATGCGAAAGCCCTTGTGTCATCGACGAATCCGCTGGTGTTGTAGAAGCCGGCGGTCTCCACGGCCGACTCCCGGAAACGGCGCATCTGCTCGGGGCTGTCCAGGAACCACCAGGGCGCTCCGAGCCGGATGGAGGGATAGGCACCGGCCAGCGGTGCCAGCTCGCGGGAGTAGACGGTCTCGTCGGTGGTGAACAGGATGCACCGGAAGTCGCGGCTCAGGCCGAACCGCTCCAGCAGCGGCTGCAGGCTGCGGGTGAACTCCACCCGGACGGGCACGTCGAAACCCTGATCGGGGCCGTGGAGCCGGTAGATCTCACTGTTGTGGTTGCGCAGCACGCCCGGGTGCAGCTGCATCACCAGGCCGTCCTCGGCGGACATCTGCGCCATCTGGAAGAGCATGTGGGCCGCGAACGCGTCGGCATCCGCCGGACGTACGTCGCCGCGCAGCGCCGCGCGATAGATCCGCTCGGCCTCGGCGGCCGGGAGTGGCGTCGTGTCGGCGGTGAGATGACCGTGGTCGGTGGCGCGGGCGCCGGCTGCGATGAAGGCGCGGCGCCGGTCGCGCAGCGCAGCGAGGTAGCCGCGGTAGTCGCCGGTGTCGATGTGCGAGACGTCAGCGAGCCGGGCGATCTCGGCGGGCCACGCCCGGTGACCCACGTGCACCAGTGAATCGGGGCGGAACGTCGGAACGATCCGGTCCGGCCCCAGCCGCTGGGCGAGCGCGGCATGTGCCGACAGATCGGACAGGGCCGAGTCCGTGGTGGCGAGGATCTGGACGTTCATCCGGTCCAGCAGAGCCAGCGGCCGGAAATCGACGCGCTGCAGCGTCGCGATGAGGTGGTCGTAGAGATCGTCTGCGTCGGCAGCCGAGGGCGGTGCGGGCAGCTCGAAGATCTCGACCAGTTCGTGTTCGAGCCAGTAGCGCGTCGGCGTCCCGCGGAAGAGGTGCCAGTTCTCGCAGAAGCGGCGCCAGATGGCGCGTGGGTCACGCTCGACGTCCCCGGCGCCTGCCTCGGCCCCGGTGGCGCCCTGCGGATGCGCGGTGCCGCGATACTCGACGCCGAGTTCGGTGTGCCGGTAGCCCTGCGACACCAGCATGCGCACGAGGTAGTGATCCGGGGTGATGAGCAGTTCGGCCGGGTCGCCGAACGGTGTGTCGTCGGCGAACAGCTCGACGTCGACGTGCCCGTGCATCGACACCAGGGGGCATGCCGCGGCGTGCCGGTAGATCGTGCGGGCCAGCCCGCGAGTGGTCGGGTCGGCGGGGAGGGCCCGGTCCGGATCAAGCTGCCAGCGCTCAGTCATTGCACTCTCTCGATGAAATGGTTTGCAACCGATTGCAGAGATCACTATGCACGCGGGCCGGGGATTGATCAAGAGTTATTTGCAGTGTCTTCAACAAAATCCGTATCCAGCACGCGACTTGCAGGAGGCACAGAACTCGGAAGGTAACGGTTTGATAACGGACATTGACGTGATCGTGGGCACGATTGCAGTCTGTGCTGCACCGCACATCAAGGAGGTGGCCGGTGGCGACATCCATCACCGTTCACGACGTGGCCAAAGCCGCCGGCGTGTCCGCGTCGACGGTGTCCCGGGCGCTGTCCGGCAACACCGCCGTAGCGGCCGACACCCGCGATCGCGTGGTCGAGGCCGCCCGTCAGCTGGGCTACCGGCCCAACCTCGCCGCACGAGGACTGATCACCGGAACGACCCACAACATCGGGCTGCTGGTCCCCGACCTGGAGAACCCCTACTTCGCCTCGATCACCAAAAGCGTGCAGAGTCGCGCGCTCGCGGCCGGATACTCGGTGTTCATCGCCGACTCCGACGAGGACACGAGGACCGAGCTGGAGTTGGTGCATCAGCTGTCCAAGCAGGTGGACGGTCTCATCCTGTGTTCGCCGCGTATGTCGGCCTCCGACATCGCGGCCGTCGCCGGCCAGACGATGATGGTCCTGATCAACCGTGAGTGGGAAGGACTGACCTCCGTCATCGTCGACGACGAGGAGATCATCCGCCTGGCGCTGGAGCATCTGCACGCGCTCGGCCACCGCAAGGTGGCCTACGTCGGAGGTCCGGAGAAGTCCTGGTCCAACCAGAAACGCTGGGCGGCCATCGAGCGGATCGCGCCGGCCTTCGACGATCTCGAGGTCGACAAGGTCGGCTCCTATGCGCCGAACTTCGACGGTGGCCAGTCGGCCGCCGATGTGGTGCTGGCCTCGGGCGCCACCGCGGCGCTGGCATACAACGACCTGGTGGGGCTCGGCATACTCGCGCGGCTGAGCACCAGGGGTGTGCGGGTGCCCGAGGAACTCTCGGTCATGGGCATCGACGACGTCAACGTCGCGACCCTGGTCTCGCCCGGCCTGACGACCGTGCGCTCTCCGTTGAAGCGGGTCGGTCGGGCCGCGGTCAACAACCTGGTCGATCTGATCAACCCCACGGATCGGCCCACTTCGGTGGAAGACCTGCCGGTCCAGCTGGTGGTTCGGCAGTCCACCTCGGTGCCCCCGCACCACCGCTGAACTCTTTCTCGTTCAGGGCGTGAGCCACACGCTCGCACACATCAAGGAGCGAAACCCTATGCGTTTCACCACAGTTGGAGCAGTCGCCGCATTCGCGGCGGCAGGGCTCGTCATGACCGCGTGCGGAACGCCGGGAGGCGGCGGCTCCGATCCGTCGAAGGCGCTCCAGGCCTCGGCGGTGCCGACCACACCATCGAAGCCCGTGACCCTCAACATCCTCGACGTCGCCGGCAACAAGCAGCTGACCGGCGACATCTTCTCGTCCTTCGCCCACGAGCACCCCGACGTCATCTCGAAGGTCACCTGGCAGACCGCGGGAGCGCCGGACATGGCCGGCAAGGTGAAGGCGCAGCAGGACGCGGGAAACCTGCACATCGACCTGGTGCTCACCGGCACCGACGGGCTGTCCGCCGGCATCGAGCAGGGCCTGTTCGTCAACATGAAGAAGTTCTCCGACCGGCTGTCCAACATGGCCGACTACCAGGCACCCGCGGCGAACATGCAGAAGCTCGCCCAGGACCAGGCCGTCGAGCTGGTCTACTACCCGTCCGGTCCGCTGCTGGAGTACAACCCGGACAAGGTGAAGAACCCGCCGAAGACGGCGGACGAACTGCTGGCGTGGGCCAAGGCGCACCCGGGCAAGTTCGGCTACGCCCAACCGGCGAACTCCGGCCCCGGCCGCACTTGGCTGATGGGGCTGCCCTACATCCTGGGCGACAAGGACCCCAAGGACCCGGTCAACGGCTGGACCAAGACCTGGGACTACCTGCAGAAGCTCGGCAAGTACGTCAAGACCTACCCGACCGGCACCAGCGTCACGATGAACAACCTGAAGACCGGTGCCTGGGACATGGCCCTGACCACCACCGGCTGGGACATCAATCCGCGGGCGCTCAACCAGGTGCCGAAGAACTTCAAGGTCACCTCGCTCGACGGGTTCAAGTGGGTGTCGGACGCGCAGTATGCCGCGGTGCCGAAGGGCGTCTCGGCGGACAAGATGTCGGCGATCCTGCAGGTGCTCAACTACGCGCTCACCCAGAAGCAGCAGGCGAAGACGTTCGACGACGGCTACTTCTACCCGGGGCCGGCGGTCAAGGGCGTGACGATCGACATGGCGCCGCCCAAGAGCCAGCAGGTGATCAAGGAATACGGCCGGCCCGAGTACGCCGACCTCATCGCGTCCCACCCGGTGGTCACGCCGATCGACGCGCAGAAGCTGGTGAAGGCCTTCAGCATGTGGGACAAGAAGGTCGGCAGCGGGAAGGCGGGGAGTCAGTGACCGGCCGACACGAGGACTTCAACACCCTGCGGCTGGACGGGCTGACCCGCAGCTTCAGCGGTCACACGGCACTGCACGGTCTCGACCTGGAGATCCAGCGTGGCGAGTTCATCGCGCTGCTCGGCCCCTCCGGCTGCGGCAAGTCGACGGCGTTGAACTGCATCGCCGGACTGTTGCCGCTGACCGCCGGCCGCATCATGCTCGACGATCACCCAGTGGACCAGTTGCCGCCCGAGAAGCGGGGATTCGGCATGGTGTTCCAGAATTACGCCCTGTTTCCGCACCTGTCGGTGCGCAAGAACATCGCCTTCGGTCTGCAGATGCGCAAGGTGCCGCGAGCCGAGATCAAGCGTCGTGTGGCGGAAGCCATCGAGCTGGTGCAGCTCGGGCCGCACGCCACGAAGCTACCCGGCCAGATGTCCGGCGGCCAGCAGCAGCGCGTCGCGATCGCGCGCGCCGTGGTGTTGCGGCCGCCACTGGTGCTGATGGACGAGCCGCTGTCGAACCTCGACGCGAAGCTGCGCCTGGAGATGCGCACCGAGATCCGGCGCCTGCACCAGTCTCTCGGGCTGACGACGATCTACGTCACCCACGACCAGGAGGAGGCGTTGTCGCTCGCCGATCGGCTCGTCGTGCTGCGACACGGCGAGGTGCAGCAGGTCGGCACCCCGCAGGAACTGCACGAGAGACCGAGCAACGCACATGTCGCCGATTTCATGGGTTACCGCAACCTGTTCGACGGCATGGTGGAGCGGGTCGAGGGCGGCGAGGTGAGCGTCTCGGTCCTGGGCACGACGGCGCGCGGTGTCGCCGCCGGCCCGCTCGGCCCAGGCGACCGGGTGCAGGTCGGCATCCGACCCGAGGACCTGACGATCGGGGACCCGGGCGCGGTGGCCGCGCTCACCGTGGACGCCACCGTCGACGTGGTCGAATACCAGGGCAGGGAGTTCGCCGTGGAGGCGCACCTGCGCTCGGGTGAGGCCGTCCATGTGCGGACCGGCGCACGGCCGGCCACCGGTGAGGTGGTGCGACTGACCGCAGAAGCGCGTCGCGTGCTGGTGTTCCCGCCGGCTGCTGACACCTCTGAACCGCCCGACCGCTCAGCAGAAACCCTTGCAGCAGCTGGTGTCTCGACATGAGCGCACCGGTGATCGACAAGCGGCGGCAGACGCCGGGGAACGGTCCGTCGCACAAGCCGTCACTGGTGCACCGGCTCGCCGAACACGGCATTGATCGCACACTGCTCCTGCTGGTGCCCGGGTTGCTGTTCGTCATCGTGCTGTTCGTCTATCCGTTCCTCTACGGACTCAACCTGTCGCTGCACCCCAACAACGGCGGCATGTTCGGCGCATACAAGGCGTTCTTCACCGATCCCGAGATGCGCGGCTGGGACTCGCTGTGGATCACCTTGAAGCTCTCCTTACCGGCGGCTCTGATCAACGTCGTCGCGTCGATCCCGCTGGCCTACATGATGCGCGGCAACTTCCGCGGCAAGCGGTTGCTGACGACCATCCTGGTCGTGCCCATCACGCTGGGCACCGTGCTGACGGCCGAGGGCCTGCTCAACTTCTTCGGTCCGCGCGGCTGGTTCAACCGCTTCCTCGGCCTCTTCGACCTCGGCCCGGTGCAACTGGTGCAGAACTACTGGGGTGTGCTGTGGTCGCTGATCATCTCCGGCTTCCCCTTCGCGTTCCTGCTGATCCTGTCCTACATGTCCGGGATCGACCCGTCGCTGGAGGCGGCGGCCAAGACTCTCGGTGCCGACTGGAAACAACGGTTCCGCCGGATCATCATGCCGCTGCTGGCACCCGGCCTGGCCACCACCTTCTGCCTGACCTTCGTGCTGGCGTTCAGTGTGTTCCCCTCGGCGATCCTCGTCGGCGACCCGTCCGGCTCGACCCGGGTCGTGGCATACGTCGCCTACAACGCATGGGGCCAGATGTTCAACTACCCGCTGGCGTCCGCGTCCGCGATCGTGATGGGAGTGGTCGAGATGATCGTGATCGGCATCGTCCTGATGCTGCGATCGACCATGTACAAGGGTTCGACGGCAGGAGGTAAGGGCTGATGAGCGCTCTCGCCGAGCGTCCGGTGGCCACCGGACGCCGCCGCCGGATCGTCGCGTCACCCGGGAAGTTCCTGACCTGGGGCGGTATGGCGATCTTCCTGATCCTGCTGTTCGGGGTCATCGCATCCGTCGTGGTCAATTCCTTCGCCGGCAAGTGGTTCGACAGTTGGCTGCCGACCAGCTACAGCGGGCAGTGGTACGGCACCGCCTGGTCGCAGTACGACCTGACACAGGTGGTGCTGACGACGCTGATCGTCGCCATCGTGGTGGTGGCGCTCTCGGTGCTCATCGGCGTGCCGGCGTCATACGTCCTGGCCCGCAAGAAGTTCCCCGGATCGAAGCTGGTGATGCTGCTCTTCCTGCTGCCGATCATGATGCCGCCGATCACCTACGGCATCCCGCTCGCGACGCTGCTGAACTACTACCACCTGGCTCCCGGGCTGACCGGGGTCATCCTCGCCAACCTCGTGCCGTCCGTGCCGTTCGTCGTGTTGACGATGACGCCGTTCATCGAGCAGATCAACCCCTCGATCGAGTCCGCGGCCCGCATGTGCGGCGCCTCGACGTCGAAGTTGTTCGTGCGCATCCTGGCACCGTTGCTGATCCCGGGAATGCTCGCATCGGCGGTGCTGGTGCTGGTGCGCACTGTCGGCATGTTCGAGCTGACATTCCTCACCTCCGACTCCAGCTCCAACACCCTGGTCGTGGCTCTCTTCACCGCCATGACGGGCGCCGGCATCCGCGCGCAGCAGTCCGTGGACGCGATGGCCGTGATCTACATGCTGTCGATGCTGGTGCTGCTCGTGGTCGCGTTGCGCTTCGTCAACCCGACCCAGCTGGTCGCCCGCGTCGAGGATTCGAAGGACTGACGCAGTGGATCGGCTCTCCCTCGCGACGTTGCCGGGTGCTCGCGTCGGCGCAGTTACCCTGCCGGAAGTTGATCCTCGCAGCCTCTCGATCGGTGTGGTGCACCTCGGGATCGGTGCCTTCCACCGAGCGCATCAGGCGGTCTACACCGAGCGAGCGTGCGCGGCGACGGGAGATGACCGGTGGGGTGAGTGGGCGGTGACCGGGCGGTCAGCGACGGTCGTGCAGCAGTTGCAACCGCAGGATGGTCTGTATGGCGTGCTGACCAAGTCGTCCGACCGCTCGTCCCTCCATGTCGTCGGGTGTGTTCGACGGGTTGCCAATGGAGGCGGCGATCCGAGCGACGTGCTCGCCGCGATAGCAGACCCCGCGGTGCGCGTGGTGACCCTCACCATCACGGAGAAGGGTTACACCCGCACCGGATCGTCGGTGGGCATGCTGGCCGCGGGTCTGGCCGCCCGCTTCCGGGCAGGCGCCGAGCCGGTCAGCGTGCTCAGTTGCGACAACCTGCCCGGCAACGGGTCACAGCTGCGCCGACTCGTGACCGAGCTGGTGACGGCGTCCGGACCCGACGACGTCACAGCATGGCTCGAGCAGGCGGTGACCTTCCCGTCGACGATGGTGGACCGCATCGTGCCCGCGACCACCGACCAGGACCGTGCCGAGGCGGCGCAGCTCTCGGGCCTGCGGGACGAGGCCGTCGTCGTCGCCGAACCGTTCGGGCAGTGGGTGATCGAAGATCGTTTCGCCGCCGAGCGTCCGGCATGGGAACAGGCCGGTGCGACCCTCGCCGCGGATGTGGCGCCCTACGAGCAGGCCAAGCTGCGCATGCTGAACGGCACCCACTCCCTGCT
Organism: Flexivirga lutea; assembly: GCF_054778955.1. Lineage (NCBI taxonomy): Bacteria > Bacillati > Actinomycetota > Actinomycetes > Micrococcales > Dermacoccaceae > Flexivirga > Flexivirga lutea. Next base: position 10,000 of record NZ_BAAGZB010000007.1, on the reverse strand, counting down.
GGCGTATCTGGGTGCGTTGAGTGGGCACCGCACGATCGCCGACGCGGTGGCCGACGAGTCGCTGCTCGAGGCGGCGCGCGGACTGCAGCGCCAAGACGCGCTCCCGACCTTGCAGACACCACCCGGCGTGGACCTGGCGGCCTACGGCGATCAGATCCTGCAGCGCTTCGCCAACCCGCACCTGCGACACACCACCGTCCAGGTCGCGATGGACGGCTCGCAGAAGCTGCCGATCCGGGTGCTGGACACCGCGCGGGATCGGCTCCGCGCCGGCGCCGTCCCGCACCACTGCGCGCTCGCGATCGCCGCGTGGATGGTGTATGTGCGCCGCGGCCGCGACGTCGCCGGTCAGGAACTGCCGTTGCGCGATCCGCTCGCCGACGTGCTGCGCGAGCGGGCCGCCGGACCGGCCGCTGGACTGGTCGACCGGATGCTCGGCATCGGACAGGTCTTCGACGCCGAGATCGCCGGCTCCGACGTCTTCCGCGCCGCGGTCCGAGAGGCTGCGCACTCGGTGCTGGCGCAGTTCTGACGACCGGCGGCGAGGCCGAACCACCGGCACCCGGGCGGAACACCGACGGTGTGCCGCAACGTTGACCAGGATGTACGTGTGGTTCCGGTCGCCTAGACTGCGACCAGGCATCAACCGTCACAGTGATCGATCAACGTTAGGGACTGCCATGGCATCAAATCCGGTGTTCAACCGGTTCAACGAGGACCTGTCCAAGGGGCGGTTGACCGGATCGCAGCCGCAGTACGGCCAGTTCAGCACTCCTGAACAGCAGCAGGCCTCGCGCTACGGCTACCCGCAACAGCCGGGTTACCCGCAGCAGGGCTACCCGCAGGGACCCGACCTGGAGAAGATGTACGACGCGCCGTCGGCGACTGCGCTCCAGGCCGGCCGGATGACCCTGGACGACGTCGTCACCAAGACACTCGGCCTCTTCGGGGTGCTGCTGGTCTTCGCGGCCGTCGGCTGGTTCGTCGGCAAGGAGAACCAAGGCGCCGGCATGGCCCTGTGGCTGGGCGGCATGTTCATCGGTCTGGCCATCGGCTTCGTGATCTCGTTCAAGCGGAAGATCTCGGTCCCGCTAATCCTGGCGTATGCCGTCTGCGAAGGACTGTTCGTCGGCGCCGCCAGCGGTTTCTTCAACCGCGTCTACCCCGGTGTCGTCGCCGAGGCGGTGCTCGCGACGCTGTGCGTCTTCGCCGGCATGTTCGCCGGTTGGAAGTCCGGGCTCATCCGGGTGACCGAACGCTCGCGCAAGATCTTCGGCCTGATGGCGGTCGGCTACCTGCTCTTCGCCCTGGTCAACGTCGCCCTGGTCTGGACCGGCGCGATCAGCAACCCGTTCGGCGTCGGCGGCACCGGCCCGCTCGGCATCATCATCAGTGTGATCGCCGTCGGTCTCGCGTCATACTCGCTGGCGGTCGACTTCGACTCGATCCAGCGCGGCGTCGCCGCGCAGCTTCCGCAGAAGTACTCGTGGTTGATGGCGCACGGCCTGCTGGTCTCGGTCGTCTGGCTCTACATCGAGTTGCTGCGGTTGTTCGCCCGGATCCAGAGCCGGTAGTCCTGGCCGCCCACAGCAGCACGCAGGTCGAGCACGCGCTTCCGTCGGAGCGCGTGCTCGACCTCTTTGCCGTGCCGGACGACCTACGGCGACTGCCGGGCGGCCAGGGTGGCAGCGTCCTGGCCGGTGACCTGGTGCTCAGCCCGGGGCGCGACCGCCCGACCGCCGACGAGCTCAGCCCCCGCCTGGCCCGGCTGGCAGTGGACCTGGACACCCGCGCTCGCCGCAGCGTCCGCGTCGCCATGCCGATCCCGGCCCGTGACGGCAACTGGGTGGTCGAGGGGTGGTCCGCCAGCCGCTACGAGCCGGGCAGCACGAGCTGCACCGACCCGGCCGTGGTGCGTGCCACCGGCGCACTGCTGCACGCCGAGCTGGCCCGGGCGATCGGGCGGTGGCCCCTCGCCGCACAACCACCGCGCAGCCGCTGGGATCGTGCCGAACGCATCGCCTTCGCGCACGGAGCGGCCCAGCTGGACGAATACTCCTGTGCTCAGGCGCAGTTGGCGCGCGAGTTGCTGATGCTGCGGACCGACGACGACCTCGGTCCGCAGCAGCTGGTGCACGGTGACCTGGCCGGCAACGTGCTGGTGGATGCTGCCCATGTCCCCGTCGTCATCGACTTCGCCCCCTACTGGCGCCCGGTCCGCTGGAGCGACGCAGTGGCCGTGCTCGACCTGGTGATGTGGTGCGGCGCGGATCCGGCACTGATGCAGGACTGGACGCGAGGTGCGCCCCGACAGGCGATGCTGCGCGCCGCGATCTTCCGGGTGCTGTCCGATCTCCGGCCGGACGCCCAGCACCTCGAGCGCTACCGCGCCGTGCTGGCGCCGCTGCGCTGAGCAGCGTCAGGGCAGCGCGCGGCGCACCTGCGTCAGGCCCTGCAGCGCCAGCGACTCCAGGCCCGTGCGGCACGCGTCATACACCGTCACGGTCAGCTGCTCGGCCAGCACGGCGTCCCCCAGGTCCGGTATGTCGAGCGGCTCCAGCGCCTGCTCGCGCCGGGTTCGGTCGGCCAGCTGTTGCGCGAGATCGCGCAGCAGCGAAGCGTTTTCGCGGGTCTGTTGCGCCGTGAGTTGCTGCCAGCGTCGGGTCACCCGCCGCAGTTCGGTCGTGACGTCGTCCACCACCACAGCGTATGGCGCTCGGGTACGGCGGGATTCGGGCGTGAGCGCCGACGCGTTTAGGGTGGGTTGGTTCGTGTGTTCCATCGAGGAGGTTCCATTCCATGTCCGCTGAGAGCTCTGCGGGCCGGTCGGTCGTGCGGGAGCTGACTGTCCGCGGCATTGTCATCGGCGGTCTGATCACCCTGGTGTTCACGGCGGCCAACGTCTATCTGGGCCTGAAGGTCGGCCTGACGTTCGCCACCTCCATCCCGGCGGCGGTCATCTCGATGGCCGTGCTGCGCTACTTCGCCGACCACTCGGTGGTCGAGAACAACATCGTGCAGACGATCGCCTCCGCGGCGGGCACGCTGTCGGCGATCATCTTCGTGCTGCCCGGCCTGGTGATCGTGGGCTGGTGGAACGGCTTCCCCTACTGGACGACCATGGCCGTCTGCCTGGTCGGCGGCATTCTCGGAGTGGCCTACTCCATCCCGTTGCGTCGCGCCCTGGTCACGGGATCCGACCTGCCCTATCCCGAAGGCGTCGCAGGCGCCGAGGTGCTCAAAGTCGGCGACACCCGGGAGGGTGCGGACGAGAACAAGCGCGGTCTGCGCGTCATCATCGTGGGTTCGCTTGCCGCGGCGGCGTTTTCGCTGCTGGCGGCGCTCAAGGTCGTCGCCGGATCGCTGCAGAAGGTGTTTCATGTCGGCAGCGGCGGCACGATGATCGGCTCCAGCCTCTCGCTCGCGCTCATCGGTGTCGGGCACCTCGTCGGTCTCGGCGTCGGCATCGCGATGATCGTCGGCCTGCTCATCTCGTTCGGGGTGTTGCTGCCGATCAAGTCCTCCGGTCACCTGCCCGCTCACGGTGACATCACTGACGCGGTCAGTGGTGTGTTCGCCACCGACGTGCGCTTCATCGGCGCCGGTGCGATCGCGGTCGCCGCAGTCTGGACGCTGCTGAAGATCATCGGCCCCATCATCGGCGGCATCAAGGACGCGATCGTCTCCAACCGTGCGCGGCAGGGCGGTGAGGAGCTGGACGTCACCGAGCGCGACATGCCGATCACCATCGTCGCCGGCATCGTGCTGCTGTCGTTGATCCCGATCGCGTTGCTGTTGTGGGGTTTTGCGCACGACACCAACCTCAGGGGCAGCCTGGTGGGCCTCATCGTGCTCAGCCTGATCTTCGTGCTGCTGATCGGCCTGGTCGTCGCAGCGGTCTGCGGTTACATGGCAGGTCTGATCGGTTCGTCCAACAGCCCGATCTCCGGCGTCGGCATCCTCGTGGTGCTGGCAGCCGCTCTGCTCATCAAGGCGATGTTCGGCGGCGGCAGCGGTGCACATGCCGAGGCGCTGGTGGCCTTCACCCTCTTCACCGCTGCGATCGTGTTCGGTGTCGCGACGATCTCCAACGACAACCTCCAGGACCTCAAGACCGGTCAACTGGTCGGGTCCACGCCGTGGAAACAGCAGGTGGCGCTGGTGATCGGCGTCGTGTTCGGCTCACTCGTCATACCGCCGATCATGGATCTGATGAACAACAGCTTCGGCTTCCTGGGCGCCCCGGGCGCCGGCAAGGACGCGCTCGCGGCTCCGCAGGCGTCGCTCATCTCATCGCTGGCCAAGGGTGTCTTCGGCGGCTCCCTCGACTGGGGCCTGATCGGCCTGGGTGCGGCCATCGGCGTCGTCGTGATCGTCATCGACGAGGTGCTGGGCAAGACCACCGGTCGGCTGCGGCTGCCGCCGCTGGCCGTCGGCATGGGCATGTACCTGCCGATCTCGCTGACGCTGATGATCCCGCTGGGTGCGGTGATCGGGACGTTCTACGACCGGTGGGCCGACCGCAACACGGCGAACCCGGTGCGGGTCAAGCGGCTCGGCGTGTTGGTGGCGACCGGCTTCATCGTCGGGGAGAGCCTGTTCGGGGTGCTGCTCGCGGCGATCGTCGCGGCCACCGGCAAGGATTCGCCGCTCGCCGTGGTCGGCGACGGTTTCCTGCACTGGTCGGAGGGCCTGGGTGCGGTCCTCTTCGTCGTGCTGATCGCCGGTGTCTACCAGTGGACCCGCAAGGTGGCCACCGCGGGCGACGAGGTCGCCGGGGCCACGAGCTGACCCCACCGGCCACCATTCGGCCCCGGACCGCACGTGCGGTCCGGGGCCGAATTACGTTCCGGCGTCGAGGTTCAGGACAGCCGCTCGTAGATGATCGCCATACCCTGACCGCCACCGACACACATGGTCTCCAGACCGAAGGTGCCGTCCCTTTCCTGCAGGCCGTTGAGCAGCGTGGTGGTGATCCGCGCGCCGGTCGAGCCGAACGGGTGGCCCAGCGCGATGGCGCCGCCGTGCACGTTGAGCTTGTCGAAGTCCATGCCGAGGTCGTCGGCGGAGGGCAGCACCTGCGCGGCGAACGCCTCGTTGATCTCGTAGAGGTCCAGGTCGTCGATCGTCATACCGGCCCGCTGCAGCGCCTGACGGGACGCCTCGACCGGCCCGAGGCCCATGATCTCCGGCGACAGCGCGGAGACGCCGGTGGACACCACCCGGGCGAGCGGGGTGAGGCCGAGATCGGCGGCCTTGGTGTCGCTCATCACCACCACCGCGGCCGCGCCGTCGTTGAGCGGGCAGCAGTTGCCGGCGGTGACGGTGCCGTTCTCCCGGAACACCGGCTGCAGCGTGGAGACCTTCTCCAGGGTGACGCCGGCACGCGGGCCGTCGTCGGTGCTGACGACCGTGCCGTCCGGCAGGGTGACCGGCGCGATCTCCCGGGCGAAGAAGCCGTCCGCGATGGCCTTCTCGGCGCGGTTCTGGCTGCTGACGCCCCACTCGTCCTGGCGTGCCCGGCTCACTCCGCGCAGCGTCGCGACATTCTCGGCCGTCTGGCCCATCGCGATGTAGATGTCGGGCAGCTTGCCGTCCTCGCGCGGGTCGGACCAGGGAGTGTTGTCCTTGGCGATCTGCTCGGTCCGGGTCTTGGCCTCCTCGAACTTCGGGTTCTGCCAGGCGACGTTGCTCCCGCCGGCGCCGGAGAAGTCGGCGTAGCGGGACACACACTCGACACCGGCGGAGATGAAGACGTCGCCTTCACCGGCCTTGATGGCGTGCGCCGCCATCCGGGTGGTCTGCACCGAGGAGGAGCAGAAGCGGTTGACGGTCGCGCCCGGCAGGTGGTCCCAGCCGCCGAGCACCGACACGACGCGCGCCATGTTGCTCCCGTGTTCGGCCCACGGTTCGGCACAGCCGAGGTAGAGGTCCTCCACGAGCTTCGGGTCGAGACCGGGCGCCCGCTCCAAGGCCGCCCGGATCACCTGCACGCTGAGGTCGTCGGGGCGAATGTCCTTCAGGGATCCCTTGAACGCACGGCCGATCGGGGTGCGCGCAGTGGAGACGATGACAGCTTCGGGCATGGGGTCCTCCGTCGATGCAGGAGCGGGTCTTCGGAACGTGCTGTGGCCGATCGCGGGATGTTACTCGCGGGTATGCCGCCTTCGAGTGTATGGCGTCCGCGCCGACGGCCCGCCGGCACCTCGTGGCCGTCGGCGTCAGTCCCGCAGCAGGGCGGCAACCTCGGCGATCTCGTCCGGGTCTCCCGGTTGGGGGATCCACGGCAGTTGCAGCGGGTCGTCCTCGTAACGCGGTATGACGTGCAGGTGGAAGTGGAAGACGGTCTGCCACGCCTCGGAGCCGCAGCAGTTGAGCAGGTTGATGCCGTCCGCGCCGAGCCGATCCATCGCGCGCCGTGCGACGGACTGGCCGGCCAGGGCGACCGCGGCGAGCTGGTCCGGAGCGATCTCGAGCAGGTCCTTGGCGTGCTGTTTCGGGACCACGAGCGCGTGGCCGCGGGTGCCGGGATTGAGGTCCATGAAGGCAACGGTGTGCTCGTCCTCATGGATCTTGTCCGCGGGCAACGCACCCGCCACGATCTTGCAGAAGATGCAGTCAGCCTCAGTCGTCATACCGCCGACTGTAAACCTCTGCCGGCGGCCGCGAGCGGGGTCAGTCCGAGCCGATCGGGTGGTGCGCCGCGGGGGAGTCGGGCGGCGTGTCGTCCGCGGCGTCGTCCGACCGGTGCGCTGACGCATCACCGGGCGGAGCGGTCGGGATGTCGGCGGCTGCCGTGCCGGCGGTCTCGGGATCCGGCAGCGGGTGGCGGTGACGACGCAGCAGCACCGCCCAGGGGCCGCGGGCGTTGCGCGCCATACCCTTGACCTCGGTGCCGGTGACCTCGGTGCCGGGGTCGCGGGCGGCCCGCCGAGCCGCGGAGGCGACCGGGCGGACGGCCTCGCCGCGCAACCGGTCCGGTTTGCGTCCGGTGTCCGGGGAGACCTCGCCGAGCGCGTCGAGCACGCTCGGCAACAATGCGGAGGCCGCACGGGCGTAGCCGGCGGATGAGGGGTGGAAACGGTCCTTAGAGAACATCACCGTCGGGCTGTCGGAGAATTCGTGCCCCAGCAGGTCGCCGAGCGAGACGGTGCGCCCGCCCATTTCGACGACGGTGCGGGTCTGCGCTGCCGCGAGGTGGCGCGACCACCGACGAGCGAGCTGGCGCAGCGGCTGGGGCACCGGCTTGATGACGCCCAGGTCAGGACAGGTCCCGACCACGACCGGGCTACCGGCATCGCGCAGCCGGCGGACGGCCTCGGCCAGGTGCTCGACGGCGTCGGTCTGCGACAGCCGGCTGGTGACGTCATTGGCGCCGACCATGATCAACGCCACGTCCGGGTGGGACACGGACTCGAGCGCCGCGTCCAGCTGGCCGCCCAGATCCGGTGAGGTCGCGCCGACGACTGCGACGTTGGTGAGCCGGACCGGCCGCCCGGCGAACGCGGCCACGGCGGCGGCGATGATCGCCCCGACGGTCTGGCTCGCGTTGTCCGCGCCCATGCCCTTGGCGGTCGAGTCTCCCAGCACCAGCAGGTCGATCGGCTCGCCGGGAGCGGCCCCGTAGGTGCCGTTGTCGTCCGGTGCACCGTCGAACGGCTGACCGACGACCCGTCGGGCGATCGCGGCCTCGCCCTTGAGCACACCCCATCCGCCGAGGACCCCAGCCGCGCCCACCCCGGCGATCTCGGCCGTGTACATGGCGACCTTGCGCGCCACCGATGCCCGGCTCATCGCTGCCTCACCCGCCCTTGCTGCCGCTAGTATGTCGTCATCGTCCGTGGGTGCCCATGCTCTCATTTCGCCGCGACGGGTCCGCCGGGTGTGTGTGGCATGAGGCCCCGCGATCATCCGACATCTGAGACGATCGGTGCATGAAGTTCGCTGAGCACATTGCCGATCTGGTGGGTGGTACCCCGCTGGTCCGTCTGTCGAAGGTCACCGAGGGCATCGCGTGCACCGTTCTGGCCAAGGTCGAATACGTCAACCCCGGAGGGTCGGTCAAGGACCGCATCGCGTTGCGGATGATCGAGGCGGCCGAGGCGTCCGGAGCGTTGCAGCCGGGCGGCACCATCGTCGAGCCGACCTCGGGCAACACCGGTGTCGGGCTGGCCCTCGTCGGCCAGCGCAAGGGTTACCGGTGCATCTTCGTCTGCCCGGACAAGGTCAGCGAGGACAAGCGCAACGTGCTCAAGGCGTATGGCGCCCAGGTGGTCGTGACACCGACGTCGGTGCCGCCGGAGCATCCGGACTCCTACTACAGCGTCTCGGACCGCATCGCCGCGGAGACGCCCGGCGGGTGGAAGGCCGACCAGTACTCCAACCCCGAGGGCCCCAACTCCCACTACCACTCGACCGGTCCGGAGATCTGGGCCGACACCGACGGTGAATTGACCTCCTTCGTCGCCGGCATCGGCACCGGAGGCACCATCACCGGCACCGGCCGCTTCCTGCGCGAGGTCTCCGCGGACCGACCCGGCGGTCGGGTGCGGATCATCGGCGCCGACCCGGAGGGCTCGGTCTACTCGGGCGGCAGCGGCCGTCCCTACCTGGTCGAGGGCGTCGGCGAGGACATGTGGCCCCGGGCCTACGATCCGTCGGTCGTCGACGACGTCATCGCGGTCAGCGACGCCGACTCCTTCGCGATGACGCGGAGGCTGGCCCGCGAAGAGGGCCTGCTCGTGGGCGGCTCCTGCGGTATGGCGGTCGTGGCCGCGCTGCGACACGCAGCGACGCTGCCTGCCGAGGCGACCGTCGTGGTGCTGTTGCCGGACTCCGGCCGCGGCTATCTGTCGAAGATCTTCGACGACACCTGGATGGGCAGCTACGGGTTCCTCCCGGAGCAGGCGGAGGAGCAGACCGTAGGCAGCGTGCTGTCCGCCAAGGCAGGCTCGATGCCGGCGTTGGTGCACACCCATCCCAACGAGACCATCCGCGATGCGATCCAGATCCTGCGTGAGTACGACGTCTCGCAGATGCCCGTCGTGAAGGCAGAGCCACCGGTGATGGCCGGCGAGGTCGCCGGTTCGGTGAGCGAGCGCGAGCTGCTCGACGCGCTTTACACGGGGGCAGCACACCTGGCCGACCCGGTGGAGCGTCACATGGAGGCGCCGTTGCCGATGATCGGCGCCGGCGAGCGCGTGTCGGGAGCACGCGACCTGCTGAACAAACACGACGCGGTGATGGTGGTGCAGGACGGCAAGCCGGTCGGTGTCCTGACCCGCGCCGATCTGCTGAGCCTGCTGGTCGACTGAGCCGAGCTGTCTGCTTCGACTCCTCGCAAATCAGTCGGTGTCGGCCACGAGCGTCGCTCGTGGCGGACACCGACTGTTTTGGTCGTCGTCTTGCGGCCGTCCACGTGTTGTCGGTTGCCTGATCTCGGCTGTTGGGTGCGCGGACCTGTCGTTCGATGGAGTTCTCGTGCGCCGTCGCCGGCACGAGCAAGCTCGCTGCCGGCCACTGGTCGTTCTGGTCGTCGGTTCCGCGGCCGTCGAGCGACGAAGACCGCGGAAAAATGGCGGAATGGCCCCGATTTGGTAGTTCGCGCGTCGGTGGTCTACTGTTCTTCATGTCAGCCCAACGGGGCGGCACAGCGGAGAGCGAAAGCCCTTCGTAACCGCCCACCAAAGACTGGCTGATCGGATTTTGAAGCCGGTCAGATGGTCTGCTAGGCTGACAACGTCGCTCGGAGCCAAGTGCGCGAGAGTCGAGAGCCTCCGGTTCTGGACTTGCCGCCCAAGAGTCGAGTGGACATCAACCAAGATGCACAGTTCTTGCTGATGCGTGGCGCCTGCTGCGCGGACGTGAGTGTCTGGTCGTTTTTTGAGAACTCAACAGCGTGTCGAATGATTGATGCCAATTGTTTGTTGGTTTGATCGTTTTTGTAGCATTTTTGCTCTTGATCGATTTTTGCCAGTTTTGGATTCTTTTTTGGAGAGTT
>NZ_BAAGZB010000006.1:0-201161 GCF_054778955.1 Flexivirga lutea | reverse complement strand
GAATCATCCACCGGCACACCATGATCAGCGGCCAGGTCCTCCACCAACGCCGACGTCGCATCCAGCAACACCGCATCAGCGAAACCCTTCACCGCCTCCGCCGCTTGGATCACGTCTCCCAGCCGCTCCGGCCGGACGCGGCCTGGCGTTCCTCGCTCACGGCTCCCCAGCGCCTTCGCCTCCGCGACAAGAAGCCGCAACGCGTCAGCCACCGGACCGGGCAGGCCGGCAAGATCCACGCTGCCCGCGGCGTCCTCCGTTATGACCGGCCACCCCACCGTCTCGCCTGTTTGCTATCTGTGTTCGAGTCTAGGTCCGACCACTGACACCCTGCGCTTCTGCGGAGGCCGTCTCGCCACGGCCGAATTCCAGCTGGACGGCCGCGACGGCGGCTACCGTGCAGCATGTGACAGACGACCTCGCACGCACCCCCACACCCGTCGACGCCATCGCGGATGCCCTGCACGAGCAGTCCCTCGCCCTCTCACCGATGTGGGGCACCTACATCGGCGCCGGCGAGCGCCAGGACGAGCTCGACGACTTCTCCCCCGATGGCCTCGCCGCCCGCAACCGGCTGCACCGCGAGACGCTGCAGGCGCTGGACGGCGTGCGGGCCGCCGACGACGTCGACAAGGTCACCATCGATGCGATGCGCGAGCGGCTCGGCCTGGACATCGAGACGTATGACGCCGGCCTCGAGCACGCCTCCCTGAACGTGATCGCCTCACCACTGCAGGACATTCGCGACATCTTCGACCTGATGCCGACCGACACCCCCGAGCAGATCGACACGATCGGCCGCCGCATGCGAGCCGTTCCCCGCGCACTCGACCAGTGGTTCGAGTCGTTGCACGTCGCGGCGGACCGGGGCATGGTCAGCCCCCGCCGACAGGTCGTCCAGTGCATCCAGCAGACCAAGGACCACACCGCGGACGACGGCTACTTCGCGGGGCTGAAGAAGCAGCACCCGCAGATCGCCGACGCCGTCGACGCGGCGGCAGCGGCATACGCGCGAGCCGGCGAGCGACTGGGCACCGAGCTCCTGCCGCAGGCACCGGAGTCCGATGCCTGCGGCCGCGAGGTCTACCGGCTGCGGTCGCGATACTTCCTCGGCTCCACCGTCGACCTCGAGGAGACCTACGCCTGGGGCCAGGAGGAGCTGGCCCGCATCACCGACCAGATGCAGCAGGTCGCCCAGCAGATCAAGCCCGGCGCCTCCGTCAAGGAGGCGATGGCCGCCCTCGACGCCGACCCGGACTACACGTTGCACGGCACCGACGAGCTGCAGCGCTGGATGCAGGGCAAGGCCGACGAGGCGATCACCGACCTCGGCGGCAGCCACTTCGACATACCCGAACCGGCGCGCACCATCGAATGTTGCATCGCCCCCACGCAATCCGGTGGCATCTATTACACGGCACCGAGCGAGGACTTCTCCCGACCCGGCCGGATGTGGTGGTCGGTGCCCAAGGGCGAGGAGCACTTCAGCACCTGGCGCGAGCTCACGACCGTCTACCACGAAGGCGTCCCCGGACATCACCTGCAGAACGGCCAGACGATCTTCCGCTCCGCGCTGCTGAACGCCTGGCGTCGGCTCGACGTGTGGTGCTCCGGTCACGGCGAGGGCTGGGCCCTGTATGCCGAACGACTGATGGACGACCTCGGCTACCTGCAGGACCCCGGCAACAAGCTGGGGATGCTGGACGGCCAGTCGTTGCGCGCGGCGCGCGTCGTGGTCGACATCGGGGTGCACTGCGGTTTCGACGCACCGGCGGAGGTCGGTGGCGGCGCGTGGACCTACGACAAGGCCTGGGCGTTCCTGAACGCCCACTGCGACATGGGCGAGGGCTTCCTGCGGTTCGAGCTGGACCGCTACCTCGGCTGGCCCGGCCAGGCACCGTCATACAAGATCGGTGAGCGCATCTGGCTGCAGCTGCGCGAGGAAGCGCGAGCCGCGGAGGGCTCCGACTTCGACCTGAAGGCGTTCCACCGGCGCGCTCTCGACATCGGCTCCGTCGGCCTCGACACCCTGCGAGGCGCGGTCCTCGGCACGCTCTGATCGCCCGGCTACTGCAAGGATGACCGGGTGCACATCGCCCTCCCGATCTTCCTGCTGACCGCTGCCGTGGTCGTGCTCGCGACCGTGGCGCGGTGGATCCGGCTGTCGGCCCCGCTGCTCCTGGTCGCCGTGGGTGCGGCGGTCTCGTTCCTGCCGTTCATGCCCTACCCGTTCGAGGTGAACCCCGAGGTCATCCTGCTCGGCTTCCTGCCGCCGCTGCTGTTCGCGGCCGCGTCCAACACCTCACTCATCGACCTGCGCCGGGAACGACGGCAGATCCTGCAGATGTCCGTGCTGCTGGTGCTGTTCACCGCCTTCGGTGTCGCGCTGGTGGCGTGGAAGCTGCTCGACATACCGTTCGCGGCCGCGGTGGCCCTCGGCGCCGTCGTCGCTCCACCCGACGCCGTCGCGGCCACCGCCGTCGCCCGCCGCATCGGCCTGCCCCGCCGCGTGGTGTCGGTGCTGGAGGGCGAGTCGCTCTTCAACGACGCCACCGCACTGGTGACGGTCAACACGGCCAAGGGGCTGATCGGGGGAGGTGCCGGTGCGGCAACGATTTTCACCGCGGGACGGGACTTCCTGTGGGCTTCGCTCGGCGGCGCGGTCATCGGCTTCGTCGCCTACCTGCTGGTCAAGTGGGTATGGCGCCATGTCACCGACACCGTCACCATCGTCGCGTTGAGCTTCCTCAGCCCGTGGATCGCCTACCTGCCCGCCGAGAAGGTGCACGCCTCCGGCGTCATCGCGGCCGTCGTCTGCGGCGTGGCCACCAGCCACGCGGCGCCGAGGATCCAGACGGCGCAGTCGCGAGTCTCCGAGCAGCTGAACTGGGCGTCGATGACGTTCCTGCTGGAGAACATGGTCTTCCTGCTGATCGGCCTGCAGACCCACACCATCGTCGACGGCGTCCGCAACTCCGGCAACAGCATGGCGCGGATCCTCGGCATCGCGCTCCTCATCCTGCTGACCGTCATGGTGCTGCGGCCGCTGTGGCTGCTCGGCTCGGAGATCATCAGCCGCCGGATGGGCTGGTCCAGCACCACGATGACCGGCCGCGAGACCGCCATCGCGTCCTGGGCCGGTATGCGCGGCGTGGTGACGCTGGCGGCGGCGTTCCTGCTGCCGCCGGAGACACCCGGACGCGAGGCGATGGTCTTCATCGCGCTGGTCGTCACGGTGGGCACCCTGGTGCTGCAGGGCTTCACGCTGGGGTTCCTGTCCCGCCGACTCGACCTGCACGGGCCCGACCCGCGCGAGGACGCCCTCCAGACCGCGCAGCTGACCCAGGCGGCGGTCAATGCCGGCAACCACCGACTCGACGAGGAGCTGGACGACAGCGAGTTCGACGTCCCGGAACAGGTCGTGACCGTGCTGCGTCACCAGTCCGCCCGCCGCGCCAACCTGGCCTGGGAGCGACTCGGCCACAGCGACGAGCGCAGCGAGACACCGTCGGACGCCTACCGACGACTGCGATCGGCCATGCTGGATGCCGAACGCACCAAGGTCCTCAAACTGCGCGACAAGGGCGTGATGGACCACGAGGTGTTGCAGGCCGTCATGGGGTCGCTGGACCTGGAGGAGTCGATGATCGCGCGCGTGCAGGACTACGACCGCAACCTGACCGAGCGCCTGCTGCTCACGCCCGAGGAGCGCCAGTTCGGCTGCCAGCACCTCGCGGACGCACCCTTCGCGGTCGACCCCGACACACCCGAGGGGTGCGAGGAGTGTCTGCGCGACGGCACCGTCTGGGTCCACCTGCGCCTGTGCCTGGCGTGCGGCCACGTCGGCTGCTGCGACTCCTCGGTCGGCAAACACGCCAGCAAGCACTTCGAGGAGACCGGCCACCCGGTCATGCGTTCCTTCGAACCGGGCGAGGCCTGGCGCTGGTGCTTCGTGGACAACATCCTGGGTTGACCGGCATCCCCTAGGCTGGCCCGTCGTGACCGTCGACCTGATCCTCGCCTCCGCCTCCCCCGCCCGCCTCGCGACGCTGCGCTCGGCCGGGGTCGAACCCCGGGTCATCGTCTCCGACGTCGACGAACCGGCCGCGATCACGGCCGCCGAGACAGCACTCGGGCAGCCACTGGCCACCGACGAGGTCGCGTTGCTGCTGGCCCGCGCCAAGTGCGAGGCCGTGGCCGCCACCGCCGACGCCGACGCCCTCGTGCTCGGCTGTGACTCGGTGCTGGAGTTCGACGGGCAGACGTTCGGCAAACCCGCCGACGCGGCCGACGCGACCGCGCGCTGGCAGCGGATGCGCGGGCAGACCGGCACCCTGCACACCGGACACTGGCTCATCGACGGCCGCGACGACTCCACCGGGGCGACGCTGGGTGTCGTGGCCTCCACCGTGGTGCATTTCGCCGCGCTCAGCGACGCCGAGATCGAGGCGTATGTCGCCACGGGTGAGCCGCTGCACGTCGCAGGTGCCTTCACCATCGACGGATTGGGTGGCCCGTTCGTCCGCCGCATCGAGGGAGATCACCACAACGTGGTGGGCCTCAGCCTGCCGGTGCTGCGGGACATGCTCGCCGAGGTCGGCGTGCGGTTCGACCAGTTGCGCGACTGAGACAGCACACCGCGCAGGTCAGGCCGCCTCGCCGGCGGGGTCGACGACGGCGGGCATGTGCATCAGCCGCGGGAACCCGAGCACGACCAGACCGGACAGCAGCAGCAGCACGGCGAAGGCCACCATCGCCTCCTCCCCACCTGCTGCCCCGATGAGGAATCCCATCGTCGCCGGGGCGAGCGCGGTCAGCACCAGCGACATGACGTTGTCGGCGCTCATCACCCGCCCGAGGCGGTCCGGTGGTGTGCGGTCGGTCAACACCGCGACGACCGCCGCGTTGCACGGCGCGAGCAGGAAGGTCGCGCACGCCATCAGCACCATCAGCACCAACGGGGCATGCACGAACGCCATACCGGTGAACGCGGCCGCACCGACGACGGGCGTGAGCAGCATCAACAGGCCCACACTCAGATGCTGCAGGATCCGGCCGGACAGCAGCGACGCGACCAGCATCGAGACCGCCATCGCGCTGGTCACCGCACCGATCCAGGCAGGGTCGGTGCCGCGCTGCTGCATGGTGATCGTCACCGACACGACCAGGCCCGTGCCGGCGAAGTTCAGCACCGTCGACAGCAGGGTGATGGTGCGCAGCAGCTCGTGACCGAAGAGGAAGCGCAGGCCGGTGCGGATCGCCGGCAGCAACGCCTCCCGCTCGTGTGCCGCCGTGCCCGGCAGTGGCGTGCGCACCCGTGAGGCGCAGAAGATCGCGACCAGGTAGGTCAGGACGTCGGCGACCATCGGCAGTCCGCGAGCCACCCCGAAGAGGGCCCCGCCGATCGGCGGCCCGGCCAGCCCCGCGGTCGCCGAGCGCACCTGGTTGTTGACCGCGGCCCGCGGTATGTCGCCCTTGCGCACCACGTGCCGCACGGCCACCTGTTCGGCGGGACCGTAGAAACTGTTGGCCACCCCACCGCACGCCGCTGCCAGCATCAGGTGCGGCACGGTGACGTGGTCGGCGAACGCAGCGACGGCCACCGACAGGTAGGCCGCCGCGCCGAGTGCCGCCGCGGCGATCATCGTGCGGCGACGGTCCCACCTGTCCACCAGTGCACCGGCGGGCAGGCCGATCAGCACCAGCGCCATGGTCGTCGCACCGGCGACGAGGCCCACCGCGAACGGGCTGCCGGTGGCGGCCAGGGTGATGAGCGGGAACGCGAGGCTGCTCATGCGGCTGCCGAGGCTGGACACCGCGCCGCCGGCGATCAGGTAGGCGTAATCGCGGTTGTGGCGCAGCGGCGGATGCACGAGATCGTCGGGGTCCACCGGTGGATGCCCCCCGTCGTCGGTCCCCACCGTCGCGCTCCCCCTTTCGTCCACTGTCACGATCCACCACCCTGCCATTCCGTGGGCCGCTGTTGGGGCTCGGAAAGGTAAGAGTTTGGTCACGCGGCGAACTCGTCGTTGCGCAATCACCGGTGGCCCAGGACGCGGGTCTAGCGTCGTTCTTCGGACACCTATCCATCGACCAGCCGCTGCTCGTCTCCCTCTCGTCCCAAGGAGCCGTATGTCGACCACCTTCCCATCGGCCAAACTCACTGCGGACCAACGCAATTCGTTCGCCGCCGCCTACCTCGGCTGGGCGATGGACGCCTTCGACTACTTCCTCGTCGTGCTGATCTACGCCCAGATCGCCAAGGACTTCGGCAAGTCGCTGACCGAGATGTCGCTGATCACCACGATGACCCTGGTCATGCGCCCGGTCGGGGCATTCATCTTCGGCTTGTGGGCCGACCGTGCCGGCCGCCGCATCCCGCTGATGGTCGACGTGTCGTTCTACTCGGTGGTCGGGTTCCTGTGCGCGTTCGCACCCAACTTCTGGGTGTTGATGGTGCTGCGCATGCTCTACGGCATCGGCATGGGCGGCGAGTGGGGTCTGGGTGCAGCGTTGGCGATGGAGAAGATCCCGGTCCACCGCCGTGGCTTCTTCTCCGGCATCCTGCAGGGCGGCTACTCGATGGGTTACCTGATGGCGTCACTGGCGTTCCTGGTGGTCAACACCTGGTGGGGCCTCAACTGGCGGTGGATGTTCGCCCTGTCGATCGTGCCGGCGCTGATCTCGTTGATCATCCGCGCCCGCGTCGAGGAGTCGGAGGTATGGCGCGAGAGCCGCGAGCGCTTCAGGTCGACCACCACGAGCGTCGGCGACATCGTGAAGAACCCGACGATCTGGAAGCGCTTCATCTTCCTGGTGCTGCTGATGACCGCGTTCAACTGGATGAGCCACGGGACCCAGGACGTCTATCCGACCTTCCTGAAGGAGACCGTCGACTCCGGGCTGGGCTTCGCCAAGTCGACCGCCACCTGGATCGCGGTGATCTACAACATCGGCGCGATCATCGGTGGCGCGATCGCGGGCTCCCTGTCGGAGCGCTACGGCCGCAAGACGCTGATCGTGCTGTGCGCGGTGCTCGGGCTGCCGATCGTGCCGCTCTTCGCGTATTCCACGTCGATCGGGATGATCATTCTCGGTTCGTTCCTGATGCAGGTGATGGTGCAGGGCGCCTGGGGCGTCATACCCGCGCACCTGACGGAGTTGTCGCCCGACGAGATCCGCGGTTTCTACCCCGGTGTCACCTACCAGCTCGGCAACTGCCTGGCGGCATTCAACCTGCCGATCCAGGAAGCGCTGGCGTCGTCGCACGGCTACCCGTTCGCACTGTCCGTCACCATCGTCCCGGTGTTCATCGCGGTCATTGTGTTGACCCTCGTCGGCAAGGAACAGAAGGGGATCCGCTTCGGCACACGCGACACCAGCGTGGTCGCCGAGACGACCGGGTGAGGTCTCGATTGACCTCACGTGCGCTCGAAGGACGAGGATGGTGCCCATGATCACTTGTGCCACCTGCGCCGTGGAGTACGACGACAGCGCCGCGGGCCGCGACTGCCCGATCTGCGCCGACGAGCGACAGTACCTGCCCGAGCAGGGACAGATCTGGTCCAGCCTCAACCAGTTGGCCGCGGCCGGGCGCCGCGTCGAAGTGCTGGACCTGCGGCCCGGGCTCACCGGCCTGCGCACCGACGTGGGCATCGGGCAGACCGGCCTGCTGGTGCAGACGCCCGAGGGCAACCTGCTGTGGGACCCGCCGGGTTACCTCGACGACGAGACCGTCGCGGCGGTATCCGGCCGGGGTGGCATCCGGTGGATCGCGGCGAGCCATCCGCACATGTTCGGCGTCCAGCTCGAGTGGTCGGCCGCGTTCGACGACGCACCGGTGTACGTGAACGCGGCGGACAGCCGGTGGCTGGGCCGTCGCGGTCCGGCGATCACCGAGTGGGGTGACCGGCTGCCGCTGACCGACGGGCTGACCCTGCACCGGATCGGCGGCCACTTCCCGGGCAGCGCGGTCGCCCATTGGACCCAGGGTGCGGACGGTCGCGGCGCGCTGCTCAGCGGCGACACGATCATGCCGAACCCGGACCGTCGGACGGTGAGTTTCATGCGCTCCTACCCCAACCGGATCCCGCTGTCCGCCGACGTCGTCCTCCGGATCGCCGCACATGTCGCACCCCTGGCGTTCGAGGAGATCTGGAACAACTTCGGTGCCGCCGTGCCCCAGGACGCCGCTGCCGCCGTGCAACGTTCGGCGCAGCGCCACGCCGCGTGGGTCCGCGGCGACTTCGACCACCTGACGTGACCGGTCCAGCCTGACCGCCGATCATGACGCCGAGCGGCATACTCGACGAGCGACCAGTGAAGGAAACGTCAGAGGGAGTACGACCGTGTCGATGGCCGACAAGATCAAGTCCAACGCACAGCCGCACCTGCAACCGGGCGAACAGACCCACGGCGCCTTCGCCGGCCAGCGCACCGTGCGCAACCGGCTGGGCGAGGGCGGCTACCGGTGCGTCATCGCGACCGACCGCAGATTCCTGGTCTTCCAGTCCGGTTCCTTCTCGCAGACGACGCTGAAGCGCCAGATCGCCGAGGCTCCGCGCGGCATCCAGCTCGGCGAGCCGGAGGGGCTGTGGCACACCGTCACGATCGGCGACGAGACGATGAAGGTCAACCGCCGCTACTTCGACCAGCTCCGCGCGATCGACGCCGCGGGCTGACCCGGCCGCACCGGCGCGTAGGCTGCACGGCGCGACAGGTTCGCCGCGTCATGGTGCGGCGAGACAACAGGGAACCCGGTGCGACTCCGGGACTGCCCCGCAGCGGTATGTGAGAACGACCTCCGTCATACGCACTGGCCACCGGCTGGGAAGCGACGGACAGTAGACGCCGGCACCGGCACGCTCACGAGTCCGAATACCTGCCCGTCGCCCGGACCCGGACCCGGGTCCGGCCGACTCTGTGACCTCTCGGGTGGGTCACGAAGGAGATTGCTGATGACCGATCACACGATCGCAACCGTTCTGGGCTGGCCGCGACAGGGCCCCAAGCGGGAACTGAAACGGGCCGTCGAGGACTACTGGGCCGGCCGCAACACCGCCGAGCAACTGCACGACACCGCCGCCGAACTACGCGCCGAGGCATGGAAACAGCTGTCGGACAACGGCATCCACGAAATCCCCACGGGCGACTTCTCGTACTACGATCACGTACTCGACACGGCGATCATGGTCGGTGCCGTGCCGCAGCGCTACCGTGACGCCGCCGACAGCCGGCTGGACGCCTATTTCGCGATGGCGCGGGGCAACGACCGGGTGGCTCCACTGGAGATGACGAAGTGGTTCGACACCAACTACCACTACCTGGTCCCGGAGCTGTCCCCCAAGACGGTCTTCGCCGCAGACCCCGCCCGGCAGGTCGCACACTTCACCGAGGCGACCCGGGCCGGCCATCGGGCGCGTCCCGTGCTCATCGGACCAGTCACCTTCCTCCTGCTGTCCAAGGCGGCCGACGAGGCACCGACCGGCTTCGATCCGCTGTCGTTGCTCGACCCGCTGCTCGACGTGTACGCCGAGATCCTCGGCGCCCTGCACGACGCCGGTGCCGCCTGGGTGCAGTTGGACGAGCCCGCCCTGGTGCTGGATCAGCCGGCGCCCGTGCTGGACGCCGCACGGCATGCCCTCGACCGCCTCGGCTCAACAAGCAATCGACCGAAACTGTTGATTGCCAGCTATTTCGCCGCTCTGCAGGACGCGTTCGAGGTGCTCGCGGACGCACCCGTCGACGGCCTGGCGATCGACTGCACCATCGCCGACAACGTCACGGCGATCCTCCAGCACGGGCTGGCCGGCAAGCGACTCGTCGCAGGTGTCATCGACGGCCGCAACGTCTGGGCCGCAGACCTGGACGACCGGCTGGCCACGCTCCATCGGCTGGCCCCGCGCGTCGACGATCTGGTCGTCGGCAGTTCCTGCTCGCTGCTGCACGTGCCGCTCGACGCCTCGCGCGAATCCGCGATCGATGACGAAGTCCGCAGCTGGCTGGCCTTCGCACGCGAGAAGGTGCTCGAGATCCGCACCCTGGCAACGGCATTGGACGGCCAGGATGGCGCAGCTCCCGCGCTGGAGAACGCACGTGACGCGATCGCCTCGCGACGCGGTTCGGCACGGACTCACGACGAAACCGTGCGAACCCGGACGGCCACGATCACCAGCGCCGACACCCATCGCGCGACCGCATTCGAGCAGCGCCGCGAGCAGCAACAGCAGGCACTCGGGCTGCCGCCACTGCCGACCACCACCATCGGCTCGTTCCCGCAGACCGCCGCCGTGCGCAAGGCGCGCGCGGCACTGCGCAGGGGCGAGAGCGACCGCGCGGCATACGAACTCGCCATGAGAAGTGAGATCGCTTCGGTCATCGAGGTCCAGGAGGAACTAGGCCTCGACGTGCTCGTCCACGGCGAACCGGAGCGCAACGACATGGTGCAGTACTTCGCCGAGCAGCTCGAGGGCTTCCTGACGACCGCCCACGGCTGGGTGCAGTCCTACGGCACCCGGTGCGTGCGGCCGCCGATCATCTTCGGCGACGTGTCGCGTCCTGAGCCGATGACCGTCGACTGGTGGCGGTACGCGCAGTCGCTGACCGACCGACCGGTCAAGGGCATGCTGACCGGACCGGTCACGATGCTCGCCTGGTCGTTCGTCCGCGACGACCAGCCGGTCGGCGACACCGCCCGGCAGGTCGCGCTCGCGTTGCGCGACGAAGTGTCCGACCTGGAACGGGCGGGCTGCCGGATCATCCAGGTCGACGAACCGGCACTGCGCGAGACGCTCCCGCTGCGCGCCGCGGACCGCGCGGCATACCTGCGCTGGGCGACCGAATCCTTCCGGTTGGCAACGAGTTCGGTCGCAGACGCCACCCAGGTGCATACGCACATGTGCTATGCCGACTTCGGTGACATCTTCGCCGCGATCGACGAACTGGACGCCGACGTGATCAGTCTGGAGGCGGCCCGGTCGGGTATGTCGCTCGCCGAGGAGCTGCGGGATGCGGGCTATCGCAAGGGGGTCGGTCCCGGCGTCTACGACATCCACTCGCCGCGGGTGCCCGCCGAGGACGAGGTGCGGCAGCTGCTGGAACGCGCGGTGCGGTCCCTGCCGGCCGAACTGGTCTGGGCGAACCCGGATTGCGGACTGAAGACGCGTCGTCCCGCAGAGGTGCGGGCTGCGCTCGCGCACCTGGTCGCCGCCGCGCGGACGGTGCGCGAGAAGGTCGGCGCGGCCGCATCCTGACCGCGCCCGTCGGAGCCGTCAGCGCTCGGCCGACCACGGGCCGTGGATGATCGGCGCCGTCTCGTTGTCGGGCTCCTCGGCAGCGTCCCCCTCGTCGCCCCGCTCGGTGTCCAGGTGCCGGGTGACGAGGGGGATCGTCCGCTCGTCGCGGTCGGGCGCGGCCGGCTGCGGGGTCGGCAACCGGTGCGCCTCAGGAGGCGGTGCCGGTGTCGTCGGCAGCTGCGCGGTGCCGTCGCCGAAGTCCAACGGCAGGGGCACTTCCTGGTGGGCAGGTTCCGCGTCCGCACGATCGGGCTCGGCTGGCGTGTCGAAGCCGACGTCGATCCGCTGGAATCCCTTGAGCCGCGTCGTGTGCGCGAGACCGCTATAGGCGCGCACATCGGCGTCGGTGAGCTGCACGTTATCCGTGAACGGCGTCAGCAGCGCCCGCGGCCACAGGCGCAGCACCCAGACAGCGTTGATCTCCATGCTCAGGACCACGATGATGCCGGCGACGAAGAGGAAGAGCATCAGACCGAGGACGACGGCCAGAGTGCCGTTCATCGAGGCGTTGCGCTGCACGACGTGCTCGACATACAGGTTGCCGAAGCGCTGCAGCACTTGCCACATGATGGCGGCGAAGACCGCGCCAGGCCACATCTCCCGCCAGCGCAGCGAGCGACCGGTCGCCACGTGGTAGGCGACCATCAGGGCGAGCACGTCGATCGCCAGGGTGCCCAGCTTCACCCCGAGCGAGGCGAGCCCCTCCAGATGCACCAGCCGCGGCACGACCTGCGTCAGACCGATGGTGGCCAGCAGCGACGTCCCGAGCAGGCCGATCAGTCCGACCGACTTGCCACGCGCCGCAAAGGGATTGGGTCGCGAGTTGCGCGGCACCTGCCACACGCTGTTGGCGATGTACTGGAATGCCTGCGCACTACCCAGCGCACCGTAGAGCGCCACGAGTGTGCTGACGGTGATCGAGACCCAACTGCCGGAGAGGGCGTTCGGCTTGCTGATCTGGTCGCTGATGATCGGGAACTCGTTGAGCGCCGACTTGATCAGGTCCTGCTGGAGTCCCGGGTCACCGTTGAGGACCACACCCAGGATGGTGGTGGCCAGGATGAGCAGCGGGAAGAGCGACACGAAGGCGTAGAAGGCCAGCAGCGCCGCCAGGTAGTTGCCCATGTCGTCGAAGAACTTGTAGACGACGGCGATGGGGTAACCCAGCGGCGCGAATCGCCGCTGCGCCCGATCCACCGCCGAGTGTGCCACCACCCCTCCACGGTATCCGGTGTGACCTAGACTGGGGGTATGGCGCGGCGCCGCTCGCTGAAGGCGCGGTCCCGACGGGCGGCATACCGCAGTCGGCGCAAGAGGTCCGCGCGCAGGTCGGGCGCCTCGACCACCGTGTCGATGACCAGGTCGGACGCCAGTCGTTCCAGGTCGACGTCCTGCAGGTATTCGTCACGGCGCGCCTGCACGAACGCAGCGCGCTCCGCCTCGTCCTCGATGGCGGCGATCTTGCCGGCATACACGGCGTTCACGGCCGCCTCCGGACCCATGACCGCGATGCGCGCGGTGGGCAGGGCGATGGTCGCGTCCGGCCCGAAGCCGGGACCGCACATGGCGTAGAGGCCCGCGCCGTACGCCTTGCGCACCACCACGCAGAACTGCGGTACGGTGGCCTCCGACACCGCCGACACCATCTTGGCGCCGTGCCGGATGATCCCGCCGCGCTCGACCTCGGAGCCGATCATGAACCCGGGCACGTCAGCCAGGTAGATCAACGGGATCGAGTAGGCGTCGCACATCCAGATGAAGCGGGTCGCCTTGTCGGCGCTGTCGGTGAAGAGCACACCGCCCTTGGCCGCGGAGTTGTTGGCCACGAAACCCACTGTGCGCCCGTCCATCCGGCCGAAGCCGACGACCAGTTCGGGTGCGAAGAGCGGCTTGATCTCGAAGAACGAGTCGTCGTCGACCAGTCCCTCGATGACGTGATGGATGTCGAAGGGCTGGCTCTCGATCTCCGGCACCGTGGTGTCGGTCAGCGGCACCTCCGGCTCCTCCGCGAGGTATGCCGGAGGCGCCTCCCGCCAGGTGGAGGGCACGTAGGAGAAGAACAGCTTGGCCAGCTCGATGGCCTCGGTGTCGTCCTCGGCGAGCAGGTCGCCCACCCCGGAGACGGTGCAGTGCATCCGGGCGCCGCCCATCTCCTCGAGCGTCACCTTCTCACCGACGACCATCTCCGCCATACGCGGGCTGCCGAGATACATGGAGGCGTTGCCCTCGACCATGATGAGGACGTCGGTGAAGCTGGGGATGTAGGCGCCGCCGGCGGCCGACGGGCCGAAGAGGCAGCAGATCTGCGGCACCTTGCCCGACAGCGCGACCTGGTTGTGGAAGATCCGTCCGGCGCCGCGCCGGCCCGGGAAGAGTTGCACCTGGTCGGTGATCCGCGCGCCGGCCGAGTCGACGAACCAGAAGATCGGCAGTTCCTCGCGCAGCGCCGATTCCGTGGCGCGCACGATCTTCTCGACCGTGCGGGCGCCCCAGGAGCCGGCCTTCACCGTCGGGTCGTTGGCGACCACGATCGCCGGCCGGCCGTCGACGGTGCCGCGACCGGTGACCACGCCGTCGGCCGGCAGATTGCCGGCGGTGGCATTGGCGTAGCGGCCGTCCTCGATGAAGGAGCCCTCGTCGAAGAGCAACGCGATCCGGTCGCGCACGTAGAGCTTGTGCTGCGAGTCGAGCTTGGCGCGCGCCTTGTCCGAGAGCGTCTGCGATGCCTCGTGCGCCGCCGCGAGCCGTTCGCGGACGTCCGCGACCCTCGGGTCAGTCGTCTCGCTCATGCCGGCAAGCCTAGGCCGCGCGCGATCAGCATCCGTTGGACCTCCGAGGTGCCTTCGCCGATCTCCAGGATCTTGGCGTCGCGGTAGAAGCGCGCCACGGGGTACTCCTCCATGAAGCCGTTGCCACCGAAGATCTGGGTGGCGATGCGGGTCGCGGTCACGGCCGACTCGGTGGAGTAGAGCTTGGCGATCGACGCGGCCTGCTTCACCTCGCCCACCGAGCGCCGGCCGGCCTCGAGTTCGTCCTTGAGCCACGCGGCCTTGTAGGTCAGCAGGCGGGACGCCTCGACCATGACGGCGAGGTCGGCCAGCTGGAACGACACGCCCTGGTTGACGGCGATCGGCTTGCCGAAAGCCGTACGGGTCCGGGCGTATTCGGTCGCCGCCTCCAGGCAGGCCTGCGACAGGCCGACGGCGAGCGCCGAGATGGCGATGCGTCCGTCGTCCAGTGTCTTGAGGAACTGTTTGAAGCCCTGTCCGCGCTCCCCCAGCAGGTTCGCTTCGGGCACCACGCAGTTGGAGAACGTCAGGCCATGGGTGTCGGAGATGTGCCAGCCGAGCTTGTGGTATGCCGGCTCGGCCGTGAAGCCGGGTGTGCCGGCGGGGACCATGATGGCGCTGATCTCCGGGCGGCCCTGATCGTCCGTGCCGGTGCGGGCGGTCACGGTGACCACGGAGGTGATGTCGGTGCCGGAGTTGGTGATGAAGGCCTTGGCGCCGTTGATGGTCCACTGCCCGTCGGTCAGCGTCGCCTTGGTGCGGGTGGCACCTGCGTCGGAGCCGGCGTCCGGCTCGGTCAGCCCGAAACCGGCGAGCGCACGACCGGCGACCAGGTCCGGCAGGAAGCGCTGCTTCTGCTCCTCCGAGCCGTAGGTGAGGATCGGGTTGATGCCCAGGCCCATGCCCGCCGACAGGGTGATCCCGATCGACTGGTCGACCCGGCCCAGTTCCTCGATCGCCAGGCACAGGTAGGTGAAGCCGCCCTCCTCCAGGCCGGCGCCGCCATACTCCTCCGGCACGACCAGCCCGAAGAGCCCCAGCTCGCCCATCTTCGGCACGAGGTCGACCGGGAAATGGTGGTCCAGATCCCACTGCGCCACGTGCGGGGCGACCTCCTTCTCCGCGAAGTCGCGCACGACCCGCCGGAATTCCTCGTGCTCCTGGGTCAACTCGAACATGCTGCTGCCAAGTCCTTCGGATCGGGGCCGCCAAGACCAACTGCTTGACGTTAACGTCAACGTAAAGCATGCTTGCCGGTCATGACAACCCCGGAGACGACCCCGGACAGCGGACAGACCTGGACGATCGCCGAGCTCGCCGACGAGTTCGAGGTCACCCACCGGACCATCCGGCACTACGAGGAGCTCGGCCTGATCACCCCCGAGCGGCGCGGCACGGCACGCGTCTTCCACCGCCGCGACCGCACCCGCCTCGCGCTGATCCTGCGCGGCAAGCGCATCGGGTTTCCGCTGGACGAGATACGCACGATCATCGACATGTACGACCAGACGCCCGGGGAACAGGGACAGCTGGAGTACCTCCTGGCGCAGATCGCAGCCCGGCGCCGTGATCTGGAGCAGCGCCGCGCGGACATCGAGCAGACGTTGCGCGACCTGCACGAGGTGGAGGCCCGCTGCCGCAGCGACCTGCGGGCCCTGCGGCACACCTGATCGACCGCGGCAGGCTCTGGTTTCGGCATACTGACTGCCACCATGCCTTCTCGAGTGACCGCTGCCGCGCTGGGCGCCGCCATACTCCTGGGCGCGAGCGCGCCGGCATATGCCGCCACCGACCCGGGCGGTGCGCCGCCCGTCGTACAGTTCAGCACCGCCCGCGGGGACGCCCCGGTGTTGCGTCCCGGGATGCATCGCACGGCCCCGCCGACGGGCCGCACCGAGCGCTATGCGGCGATCACCCGTCCGCAAGGTGGTGCGGTCACGGTCGCCATCTTCGGGTCGATCGACGCCGCGATCACCACCGCCGACGGCAAGAACACCTGCTCCAGCAGCGGTGCCAGCCTGAGCAACGACGTGACCGGCTACACCTTCGTGTATGTCGACCCCGCCCACTCCGAGCGGCAGACCTATCAGCCGGACGAATGCGCGTCGGCGACCGACCTGATCCTGCGGATCAGGTCCGACGACTCGTCGTCGTCCTCCTCGTCCAGTGCAGCAGCAACCGGACCGCTGCAGGTCGCCGTCACCGTCGAGCCCAAGCTGGCCGCGGCCGGGAGCCCGTCCCCCAAGGACCAGCAGAACAAGATCGCCGCGCCCAGCACGAGCACCTCCGCGGCCGAGCGCGCCGTGAGCGACCGGCTGGCCGCGCCGACCAGCCTGGAACCCGGCAGTTACCGGGTGTCGCTCACGCCGGGCCGGCTCGCTGTCGCCCGGGTGCGCGTCGGCTGGGGCCAACGGCTCGCCGCGTCGGTCGACGCGCCACGCAACGGCAGCAATTTCGCACCGTCGGAGTCGCTCGATGTGGCGTTGGCGGCGTTCAGTCCGCAGTGGGCGCCGGTCGGCGGCGGTGACGGCTCGGCATTGCTCTTCAAGGAGGAGTCGACCGAGCGGACCGCGAGCGTCTACACGGCTCCGGTCAACCGCGGCAACAGCAAGGTCGACTACGACACCGCGGGCGACGTCGGCACCTCCCGTGCGCAATGGACGACCGTCGCCGGCTGGTACTACGTGGTGGTCCGCGTCAGCGCCACCCAGCAGGACCAGCAGCCGACCACTCGTAGCTTGCCGGCGCGGCTCAATCTGGCAGTGGTCGGCACGCCGACCGCCGGGCCGACCTACGTGGGTGCGGACGGAACGGCAGCCGCGGCCC
Source organism: Flexivirga lutea (assembly GCF_054778955.1). NCBI lineage: Bacteria > Bacillati > Actinomycetota > Actinomycetes > Micrococcales > Dermacoccaceae > Flexivirga > Flexivirga lutea. Next base: position 184,252 of record NZ_BAAGZB010000006.1, on the reverse strand, counting down.
CCGCGGCCACCCAGCTGAGTCAGGGCGGGACCAGCGACTCCGCCTCCGGCGCGGCGACCGCGCTGCGCATCGGCGGCTCCGTCTTCGTGGTGACAGCCGCCGCGGCCGTCGTCGCGTTCCTGCGCCGGCGGGCCTGAACGGTGCGGGCAGCTCTCGACGTCCCGCGCGCCGCGCGGGTCCCGGGACGCCCAACCGGGCGCCTCTTACGGGACGACGACTGCACTGCTTGGGCCCGATCCCGTTCTGACGTGCCGGTTCATCGTGGGTGGAACCTCTTGCGGGGTGTCGGTCTCATGCGTCGGCGGTCTATCAGCACATGCCTGAGGAGCTGGAAGGGCTACGTCGAGAGGTCAACGGATGTCGCGATCCTCCTCTTTCGCGACATCCGTTGACCTCTCACCGTCGACTGTGCGACGCTGCACGTTGCAGCGGCCGATCGCCACGCGCCGCGTGACCATCATCGGATCGCGTGTGAAAACGCAGCTACTTGTCGGCACCGTCGTTGTGCCGATCGGCAATCACTTGGCGTGCGCGGTCGCCGATCGGCTACCTGGACCTGGCGCGGCGACAATCCGCTACAGATCGAAGATGACTGCGAGGGTGTTGCGGATCTGCTGAAGGACGACCGGGCCGACATTTCCCCGGTGCGTTGTGATCCTGCTGGTGGCAACTGCTCGTACATGCTGGCACTGAGCAGCCGATGCTGCGTTGAGTCCGTTGCGGTCGTCCGGTTCGATCACGACTTCGGCGCCGCTGTTGCGCAGTGTCCGCGTCAGCGGAACGACCTGCACCACGTTGGGGCCACCACGCAGGATTCTCGCGGCGGTCACAATGAGCGCTGGCCGAACCAGTCCTGCCTCCGAACCGGTTGGTGCACCGAGATCAAGGTCGACGACGTCACCCGGCGTCAGCATCGAGCCAGGAGGTTTCCTCGTCGGTCAGCGGCGCGGCGAGGTCGCGGCCGATGTCATCTTGGTGGAGCAGTCGCACGGCCCGGGACACGGTGTCGGCGACGGTTTGATGCCGTTCGGTGGCGAGCTGTCGTAACTCGTCACGAGTTTGTCGGCTGATCCGGATCGTTGTCGTATCGGACATGGCTCCATCATATTCTCTGTAGATTTATACGTCTACAAATCGCCGCTCACCACGCGACATCATGGATGCGGGCCCAGGCGGATCGCCTGTCGCGGAACCCCCGCAGCTGATCGAATCGACTTCACCCGCAATGCAGCGGGCCACGGGGTGGTCGGGCTCTTGGCGTAGGCGTCAGATGCGGACGCGAATTTCTCGCGCACGACGGTCCTGGAAGCGTCCGCGTGCTCGCGTTTCAGTTGTCGGTAGTCGCTATCGAATGCTGGTGTGGTTGCGAACTTCACTCGGAGTCAAGTCCGTCGAGATGTTCCAGGAAGTTCTCGGTCGAGTCGTGAACTGTTACGCGGCCGGCGTCGACGTGCTCGTCGACCGATGCGGCCACGAGCTACCGACCGTGATCGAATCAGGCGGTCGCAATCGTGAGGGAGAGTTCCGCGACGACGTGGTGCGCATCTCGGCGATCGCAGGCGAGGTGACCGCAATCGCGGTGTCGGCGGTCAAGATACTTGGGTGGTGAAGGTCCCGATCCGTCCTCTGGCTACGTCCCCGTGTTCCACGCCCGCTGAGCGAGTCCACGCCCACCTGCTCGTCGGGAGCCACTATGTGGGTTGACGAGCACGGGGTGTTTCACACCGTCTCGCTTCCCGATCCCTCGCTCCTTGTTGGTGAGTCCGCGGTGCGTTTCATTCGTCGCGCCGGTCCGCTCAGACGACGCCAGCTCCGCAAGATGCTTCACGAGCAGCATCACGCTCGACGAGATCCTTGACTGACTCGGAACGTGGTTGTCGGCGAGGATGTCGCAGGTGGCATGGCAGGCGCTCCCGCCATGGGCCAACGACGTCTCGCCCACGATTTCGCCCTGAATCGCCTCGCGCAGGTCCGCCCGATCTGAACCCCGCTACTTCTGCCAGGTGTAGCCAGTGCCGTCGGCGACGCACTGCAGCGTGCGCTTGCCGGCGGTGTCGTTCTCGAAGGTTCCGGCGTCCTGCCACTGGCAGGTGCCGCCGAGGGTGGCCTGCCCCGGGGTGAGGTCGCCCGTGCTCGGCGAGTGCGGCAGCCAGATGCCCAGCAGCGCGGCGACCGCGACGACAGGGACCAGGGCGAGTCCGACCCGGCGTCCGGTGGACGTGCGCGGCGGCGTGTCGCCGGCCGTAGTCATCGGACGACGCGCAGCGCCCTGGGCGCGGGTCACCTCGTGCGCATGCTGGTGCAGGGCGGCCGCCGGCGCCGTCATCGCCCGATCCGGGGCGACCGGCGCGGCAGCCTGCACGGTGGTGATGCGCGCCGGTATGCCGATCTCCTGCTGGTCGACCCACGTCAGGTCGGCGGTCTCCAACGCGTCGGCCGCGGCGCCCGCCGACGGCGGCCGTCCCCGCGGATCCGGGTCGGCGAGATCGGCGACCACCCGCCACAACAGGTCGGGGATCCCGTCGGGACGGGGCGGCACCTGCTCGCGGCTGCGCCGGATCTCGTCCGGCCGGTGGCCGGTGAGCAACTGGAACGCGACGATGCCGGCGGCATACAGATCGAAGCCGGGCGCCGGGTCCGCGCCGGCCATCTGCTCCGGCGCGAGATACCCGCGGGTACCGAGCACCACGGAAGTGGTCGTCATCCGCGGGGAGTCGACCGGCACCGCGATGCCGAAGTCGGTCAGCATCAGGTGCGGGCGGTGCACACCGGTGGCGGCCAGCAGCAGGTTCGCCGGCTTCACATCCCGGTGTATGACGCCGGCGCCATGCACCGCATCCAGGGCCCGCAACAACTGCCGCAGCAGCTCGGCGACATACCGCGGCGGCAGGGTGCGATGGTCGCGCAGCAGGTCGCTGACCGCGCCGCCGTCCACCATCGGCATGGTGAACAACACCCGATCGTCCTCGCCGGCCCAGCCGATCGGCGTCACGACGTTGGGATGGTGGATGCGCACGCCCTGCTCGCGCATGAAACGCAACAGGGCTCCGGCGTCGGACTGCCGCAACACCTTGGCGGCGAGGATCCGGTCCTGTTTGCGGTCATGGACCTGCCAGACCGAACCCATCCCGCCCTCGCCGATGACGTCGATCAGCTCGTAGCGGCCCGCGAACACCTCTCCCACGGGTCAGCAGCATGCCAGTTCAGCCCAGCCGGCGGCGAACTGCGTTCACCACCCGCCGGGCGAACGGCTGCCTTCAACCGAACTCCCTCGGGTCCGGGCCGGTGCGCAGCCCGCGGTCCAGTCCGGCGATCGCGGTCAGGTCCTCGGCGGACAGCTCGAAGCCGAAGATGTCGAAGTTCTCGGCGATGCGCGAAGGGGTGACCGACTTGGGGATCACCACGTTGCCCAGCTGCAGGTGCCACCGCAGGATGACCTGCGCCGGCGTCCTGCCGTGCCGTTCGGCGATCCGCCCGATCGTCTCGTCGGTCAGCACGTCGCCGCCGGAGGCCAACGGGCTCCACGCCTCGGTGACGATGCCGTGCCGGGCATGGAAGTCCCGCAGCTGCGCCTGCTGCAGGTAGGGGTGCAGCTCGATCTGGTTGATCGCCGGGAACTCACCCAGCTCGTCGTGGACGCGCTGCAGGTGCTCGATCTCGAAGTTGCAGACGCCGGCGGCACGGATGCGGCCGTCGTCGCGCAACTGCATCAGTGCGCGGAAGGTGTCGACGAAGGTGTCCTGCTTCGGCGCCGGCCAGTGCACCAGATAGAGGTCGACCGGACGACCCAGACGCTTCTCCGAGGCGTCGAACGCGCGCAGCGTGGCGTCATACCCCTGGTCGTCGTTCCAGACCTTGGTGGTCAGGAACACCTCGTCGGCCGACAGGTCCGAATCTGCAAGTGCCGCACCGGTGCCCGCCTCATTGCCGTAGATACGCGCGGTGTCGATGTGCCGGTACCCGGTCTGCAGCGCGGTCGTGATCGCGGGGCCGACCTCGTCGTCCGGCACCTGCCAGACGCCGAAGCCCAGTTGCGGGATCGGCACCTCAGTGCCCTTCCCGCGCAGCGCGACGGTGGGCACGTTCTGTCCATCGGTTCCACTCATGTCCGTGCCAACAGTCCGGGCCGCCGGTGTATGCCGCCGCCCGCGGGCCGTCTCACCACCCGAACACGTGACCCGCATCACTCCTCGCTACAGTCGGCGCCATGCCGCAACTGCAGAAGGTTTTGATCGCCAACCGTGGTGAGATCGCGGTGCGAGTCGCCCGCGCCTGCACCGACGCGGGGCTCACCTCGGTGGCCGTCTACGCCGACCCGGACCGGGACGCGCTGCACGTGCGGGTGGCCGACGAGGCCTACTCCCTGGGCGGTTCCACCCCCGCCGACTCCTACCTCGACCAAGCCAAACTGCTCGACGTCGCACAGCGCTCCGGCGCCGACGCGGTCCACCCGGGCTATGGATTCCTTTCCGAGAACGCCGGATTCGCGCAGGCAGTGCTGGACGCCGGACTCACCTGGATCGGCCCTCCCCCGGCCGCGATCGACTCGCTCGGCGACAAGGTCAAGGCGCGCCACATCGCGACCGCCGCCGATGCGCCGCTGGTCCCCGGCACCAAGGATCCGGTCGGCGGGGCCGACGAAGTGGTCGCCTTCGCGCAGGAGCACGGCCTGCCGGTCGCCATCAAGGCGGCGTACGGCGGTGGCGGCCGCGGCCTGAAGGTCGCCCGCAGCATCGAGGAGATCCCCGAACTCTTCGACTCCGCGGTCCGCGAGGCGGTGACCGCGTTCGGACGCGGCGAGTGCTTCGTCGAGCGCTTCCTCGACAAGCCGCGCCACGTCGAAACGCAGTGTCTGGCAGACACGTTCGGCAATGTCGTGGTCGTCTCCACCCGCGACTGCTCGTTGCAGCGACGCAATCAGAAGCTGGTCGAGGAGGCACCTGCGCCATACCTCTCGCAGGAACAGCACGCGGAGTTGCTGCGCGCCTCCAAGGCGATCCTGTCGGCGGCCGGTTACGTCGGTGCCGGCACCTGCGAGTTCCTGATCGGGCAGGACGGCGCGATCAGCTTCCTGGAGGTCAACACCCGCCTGCAGGTCGAGCACCCGGTCTCGGAGGAGGTCACCGGCATCGACCTGGTGCGTGAGCAGTTCCGCATCGCGGCCGGCGAGAAGCTGGGGTATGCCGACCCGGAGCCGCACGCGCACTCCATCGAGTTCCGCATCAACGGCGAGGACGCCGGCCGCGGTTTCCTGCCCGCCCCCGGCACCGTGGAGGTCTTCCGTGCACCGAGCGGCCCCGGTGTGCGGGTCGACTCCGGCGTGGTGTCCGGTGACGTCGTCGGTGGAGCCTTCGACTCGATGCTCGCCAAGCTGATCGTCACCGGACGGACCCGCGCCGAAGCGCTGCAGCGGTCCCGGCGGGCGCTGGCCGAGATGGTCGTCGAAGGGATGCCGACGGTGCTGCCCTTCCACCGGGCCGTCGTGTCGGACCCGGCCTTCGCCACCGATGACGAGACGCCTTTCGCCATACACACGCGGTGGATCGAGACGGAGTTCGACAACCGGATCGAGCCGTATGACGGCACCCCTGCGACCGCCGAGTCGACCGCCCGCCAGTCGTTCGTCGTCGAGGTCGACGGCAGGCGGTTGGAGGTGACGCTGCCGGCCGGCCTGCAACTGGGCGGCGGCGGCGCGTCCGAAGGTCCCGCTCAGCGGCGCGCCCCGAAGCGGTCGCGTGGCGGCTCCGGCACGGCAACCGTGTCCGGTGACGCCCTCACCGCGCCCATGCAGGGCACGATCGTCAAGATCGTGGTGGCCGAGGGCGATCAGGTCGAGGCAGGCGACACGGTCGTCGTCCTGGAGGCGATGAAGATGGAGCAACCCATCACCGCGCACCGCGCGGGCACGGTCGGCTCGATCGGTGCGGCGGTGGGCGACATGGTGCCCGCCGGCGCGGTGCTCGCCACGATCACCGACTAGTTCGGTTCACGCGCCGTCGGCCGCGACGTCCGCGTCGGCGATGGCGCGCAGGACGAGGGTCACCATCGCGCGCAGATAGCCGGGTCGTTCGGCGGCAGAGGTTGCCAGCAGCCCACTGAGCACGACGCCGTCCAGGCTCGCGACGATCGCCTCCGCACGCAGCCGGGGGCTGGTCTTCTCGACGCGGCAGACGATCGACTCGACGATGTCGGTGAGGTTGGTCCGCCAGGCCACGATCGGCTCACTCAACGACGGCGTGCGCCCCGCCTCCAACGCGAGCTCCGACATGGTGACGATCAGGTCCGGATGTTCCGACCAGCGCAGCAGCATTGCGATCGTCGCCTCGATGGCCGGCTCGATGCCTTCGTCCGCCGCCGGGCTAGGCAGTGACGCGCCGAGCGCTCGCACGTCGGCGTGCAGGGCTTGCGCGACGAATTCGCTGAGCGCGGTGAGCAGTGCGAGCCGGGTCCGGTAGTACACCGAGCAGGTGCCCTCCGGCATACCCGCCTCACGGTCGACCGCGCGATGGGTCAGCCCTCGCATCCCCGCACGACCGACGACGACGATGGCGCTGCGCAGCAGAACCTCCTGCCGGGCGGCCGTGCCCTCGGGGGCCTGGCCGGATCGCGGTGCGGCTGTTCTGCGGGCGGACACCCTTGCACCTTCTCATGTGCTCCACCGCGACGTGACGGAGACCACTGGCCGTCGATTTGCCATCCACCACTACAGGCGTAGTGTTGGTGTCACTACAACCGTAGTAACACGACATCAGGAGTTCGCATGATCAACATCAACGCCTTCTTCATCGGCTTCGTGGTCATCAACGCGATAGCGCTCGCGCTCCTCGTGGGCTTCGCCGCCACCTGGGCGACCCGCTTCTTCGCGGCCAACCGCAAGCAGCGCATCGCGCGCCACGAGACCTTCGGTCGCTACTACTCGCAGTTGGCGCTCGGCCACTGACGGGCCATTGATGGACCACTGACCACCTGCGCGCCGGTCGCGCATCCTGCCCGCCGCGGCGGCGCCGCCTCGTTCCTTCCACGAGGCGGCGCCGCTTTTCGCTGCGCGGGCCGGGGAACGTAGATTGGTGTGTCGACCCGCCCGCCGGCAGAACGGAACACGCCGTGACCGTGCTCGTGAGATACGTCATCCTGATCGTCATCGTCGTCGCCGTGGTCTTCGTGCTGCGCACGGTCAAGCCGAAGTTGCGCGAGCAGCGGCACCGCCGCTGGGAGGAAGCCGGCCTGCTCCCCCACCAGGTCGATCCCCACGCGCCGCGCAAGGACACCCCCGAGGACGAACCTCGCGACTGACGGCTGCGCAGCCGTGCCTCAGATGTCGGCTTCGTGCAACCGACGGGCCGCCTCGGCAATCGACCCGGTCATCGACGGATAGACCGAGAACGTGCTGGCCATCTGGTCGACGGTCAGGCGGTTCTGGACCGCCAGGCCGATCGGGTAGATGAGTTCGGAGGCCTGCGGCGCGACGACGACGCCGCCGATGATCGTGGTGCTGCCCGGCCGGACGAAGAGCTTGACGAAGCCGTCGGTGATGTTGCGCATCTTGGCGCGCGGGTTGGTCGACAGCGGAAGCGTCACCACCCTGGCCTCGATGCGGCCCTCCTCGACATCTGCCTGCGAGTAGCCGACCGTCGCGATCTCCGGGTCGGTGAAGATGTTGGCGCACACCCCGCGCAGGTTGAGCGGAGCCACCGCGTCGCCCAACGAGTGGGCCATCGCGATCCGGCCCTGCATGGCCGCCACGGACGCCAACGGTAGGACGCCGGTGCAGTCGCCGGCGGCATACACGCCCTGTGCGGAGGTGCGCGACACCCGGTCGACGAGGATGTGTCCGGAGGACCGCGTCTCGATCCCGAGGCTGTCCAGGCCGATGTCCTGGGTCAGCGGCACGGAGCCCACGGCGAGCAGGACGTGGGAGCCGCGGACCTCGCGGCCGTCCTCGAGGGTGACCACGACCGCGTCACCCTCCCGGCGCGCAGCCGCCATCCGCGAGCGATTGAGCACCTTCATGCCGCGCCGCCGGAAGACGTTCTCGATGACCGTCGCGGCGTCGGCGTCCTCGCCGGGCAGCACTCGGTCACGCGACGACACCAGGGTGACGTCACAACCCAGGCCGAGGTAGGCGTGAGCCAGCTCGGCTCCGGTGACGCCCGAGCCCACCACGATCAGCTTCTCGGGCAGTTCGGTCAGGTCGTAGATCTGCTGCCAGGTCAGGATCCGCTCACCGTCCGGCACTGCGGTGTCCATCACACGCGGGGTGCAGCCGACGGCCAGCAGTATGACGTCGGCGTGCAGTTGCTCGGTCGCGCCGTCGGCGAGCTCGGCGTCCACGCGGCCGGGACCGGCGATGCGGCCGAAACCGTTGACGATCCGGACGCCGACACCCTCCAGCTGGGCCCGGATGTCCCGGCTCTGCGCCTTGGCCAGATCGACGATCCGCTGGTTGACCTGTTGAGCGTGCGCCTCCGCGTGCTGATCGTCCTCGGTGCCCTCGAAGCCGACACCGAGCCGGCCCGCGGACGCGAACCGGGACATGAAGTCCGAGGTGGCGATCAGTGTCTTACTCGGCACGCAGTCGGTCAGCACCGCAGCGCCGCCCAGACCGGTCTGCTCGATGACGGTCACCTGAGCACCGAGTTGCGCGGCGACCAGGGCGGACTCGTAGCCGCCCGGCCCGCCGCCGATGATCACCACATGCTGCTGCCGCCCACTCACAATGGGGCATCTTTCCATGTCGGCGTCCCGGTGCCGCACACGCGTGTGCGCTGTGGATGTGCGCCGCACGGCATACGCTGGCGCCCGTGACTGCATCGACACCACTGGCCGACCCGGCGACCGACCCCTTCGAGATCGCGCAGGCGGCGGCAGCCGTCATCGCCGAGCGCACCGGCTCCGCACGGCACGACATCGCCCTGGTGCTGGGCTCCGGGTGGGGGCAGGCCGCCGACCGCATCGGCGAGACGCTGGCCACCGTGGACAACGCCGACGTGCCCGGTTTCGCCGCAGCGGCCGTCGCCGGCCACTCCAGCGCGATGCGTTCCATCGCCATCGGCGACACCGGGGCCCGCGCCCTGGTCTTCGGCACCCGCACTCACTTCTACGAGGGCAAGGGCGTGCGATCGGTGGTGCACGGCGTGCGCACCGCGGCTGCCGCCGGCTGCCACACGATCGTGCTGACCAACGGCTGCGGCGGCCTCGACCGCTCATGGGGCCCCGGCACGCCGGTGCTGATCCGCGACCAGATCAACCTGACCGCTCACTCGCCCATCGAGGGCCCGAACTTCGTCGACGTCACCGATCTCTACACGCCGCGGCTGCGCGAGATCGCCCGGTCGGTCGACCCATCGCTCGACGAAGGCGTGTATGCCCAGTTCCGCGGGCCGCAGTACGAAACGCCCGCCGAGGTGAAGATGGCCGGCATCCTCGGTGCCGACCTGGTCGGCATGTCGACCGCGCTCGAGGCGATCGCGGCGCGACAAGCAGGCCTGGACATCCTCGGAGTCAGCCTGGTGACCAACCTCGCGGCCGGCATCAGCGACCAGCCGCTGTCGCACCAGGAGGTGATCGAGGCCGGCCGAGCCGCTGCCGCACGGTGCGGCACCTTGCTGGCCGAGGTCGTCGGTCGCATCGCGAGTGAGGAGCGCCCGGCATGACCCTCGACGTGCAGGCCGAGGCACGCGACTGGATGGCCGACGACCCGGACCCGCAGACCCGCGCAGAACTCGAATCCCTCGTCGCCGCCGCGGAATCCGGCGACGCGGCAGCGCTGACCGGCTTGGCGGACCGCTTCGCGGGCCTGCTGGAGTTCGGCACCGCCGGGTTGCGCGGCGCCCTCGGCGCGGGCCCGGCGCGGATGAACCGTGTCGTGGTGATCCGGACGGCGGCGGGCCTGACGGCATACCTGCAGGAGAAGCTGGGCAAGCGCGACGTCACGGTCGTCATCGGGTATGACGCCCGGCACAATTCCGACGTCTTCGCGCGGGACACCGCGGCGGTGGTCGTGGGTGCCGGCGGGCGGGCGATGATCCTGCCGCACACGTTGCCCACACCGGTGCTGGCGTTCATGATCCGCCACCTCGGCGCCGACGCGGGCGTCATGGTGACCGCCAGTCACAACCCGCCCCAGGACAACGGCTACAAGGTCTACCTCGGCGACGGCAGCCAGATCGTCGCCCCCGCGGATGCCGAGATCAGTGCGGCGATCAGCCGCTTCCCCCGGGCAGCCGGTGTCCGACGCGCTGACGACGGTTGGGAGACGCTCGGCGACGATGTGGTGGACGACTACCTCGAAGCGGTCACGCAGGTGGTGCGGCCCGACGGACCACGTGACATCTCGATCGTGCACACCGCTTTGCACGGCGTCGGATCTGCAGTGTTCGCAGCAGCTTTCGAGCGGGCGGGGTTCCCGGCACCTTCGTCGGTGGCCGAGCAGGCCGAGCCCGACCCGGCATTCCCGACCGTGGCGTTCCCCAACCCCGAGGAGCCCGGCGCGATCGACAAGGCGCTGGCCCTGGCCGCCGAGACCGGCGCCGACCTGGTGATCGCGAACGACCCGGATGCCGACCGCTGTGCGGTCGCCGTCCCCCGCGAGACCGGCTGGGCGATGCTGCGCGGTGACGAGGTGGGTGCGCTGCTGGGCGCCTACCTGTTGCAGCGCGGTGTCGCACCCGGCGCCGTCTTCGCCAACTCGATCGTGTCCTCCCGTCTGCTGGCCGCGATGGCCCAGCACGCAGGCGTGCCGCACGCCGAGACCCTCACCGGTTTCAAGTGGATCAGCCGGGTGCCCGGTCTCGCCTACGGCTACGAGGAGGCACTCGGCTACTGCGTCGACCCGGGTGCGGTGCGTGACAAGGACGGCATCAGCGCGGCCCTGCTCATCGCCGAGTTCGCCGCGCAGTGCAAGGCCGCCGGCACGACGCTCGACGACGTGCTGATCGACCTCGCAGCCACGCACGGCACGCATGCGACCGACAGCTTCTCGGTCCGCGTCGAGGACCTGTCGCTCATCACCGACATCATGGCGCGACTGCGCGCGAACCCGCCGGAGAATGTTGCCGGACAAGCCGTTTCGCAGGTTGACGATCTCGCGCTCGGCGCGGGCGGACTGCCGCCCACCGAGGGGCTGCGTTACTTCCTCGCCGACGACACGCGGATCATCGTCCGGCCCAGCGGGACCGAACCGAAGCTGAAGATCTACCTGGAGACGATCGACGGGGACCCGGCGATCGCGGTCCGCAAGCTGACCGCCGTACGCACCGAGTTCGAGCGACTCACCGCCGCCGGATAGTCACCTCGCCGGTGGGCACCCGCCGTCAGACCGAGACCGCCACGAGCACGAAGATCACCGCGAGCGCGAGAGCCGCGATCGCCGGCCACGCCGGCGACGCGACCAGTTCGTCCTGTGCCTGCAGCGACGGATCGTGCTGGACGGCCCGCGTGTAGTCCTCCTGCCCGGTCCGTATGGCGGCGGCGACACCCGCCGCCGACCCGGGACGTGCCTCCATGACGGACGCGGTGGGGTTCTCCAGGTCGATCTTGCCCATCCCCGGGCCGGAGTGCAGGCCGCGACGAGTGTTGACCCGCCGTGGACGCTGGGCGGTGATGGCCCAGGACCCGTAGCCCTTGCCGTGCGCGTCGTACACCTTGAGGTTCCAACGCTGTTCGATCAGATCGATGGCCGGCCATCCACCACGCACGTCGCGCACCAGATTGCGCATCACCACGCCGGCCTGGGTCAGCTGCAGGCACGGACGCAGGAACACCACCCAGATCAGCAGCAGTCCGGCGAGCGGCCACAGCAGCTGGGCCGGCTTGCTCAGTCCGGAGTCGAGGAGGATCAGCACGACGAAGGCGGCGCACGCCACGGCGAGCACGATGCCGGGGGCGAGCATGGCGGGCTGCCGGTAGGTCCGGCGCGGCCCGGACGCAGCGGTGCTGCGCCGGGGAAGAGTGAAGGGCATGACAGGTACGCTGCACCAGTGAGCCCATCATCTGCAACGTCGCGGGCCCGGGACATGCTCGGCGTCGCCTCCCTGACCACCAGAGCACTGCGCACCTGGCTGCACGGATTGCCCGGCGTGGACCAGGTCGGCATCGAGGCACGAGCCGCCGCGCTGGCCACCCGATCGATCAAGACGACGAGCAAGGCCTGGGCGATCGACACGGCGATCGGCATGATCGACCTGACCACCCTCGAGGGGGCGGACACCCCCGGCAAGGTGCGCAGCCTGTGCGCCAAGGCCCAGCTGCCCGACCCCACCGACCTGGACACGCCCCAGGTCGCCGCCGTCTGCGTGTATGGCGACATGGTCGCCGTCGCCAAGGAGGCACTGGGCGACAGCGGCATCCACGTGGCGGCCGTCGCCACCGCATTCCCCTCCGGGCGGGCGAGCCTGGCGGTCAAGCTGGCCGACACCAAGGACGCGGTGAAGGCGGGTGCCGACGAGATCGACATGGTCATCGACCGCGGCGCGTTCCTCGCCGGCGACTACCGGCTGGTGTTCGACCAGATCGTCGCGGTCAAGGAGGCTTGCGCGCGGCCGGGCGACCAGCCCGACGCACACCTGAAGGTGATCCTGGAGACCGGCGAGCTGGCGACGTACGACAACGTGCGTCGCGCCTCGTGGCTGGCGATGCTGGCCGGCGCCGACTTCATCAAGACCTCCACGGGCAAGGTGCAGCCGGCCGCCACCATGCCGGTCACCCTGCTGATGCTCGAAGCCGTCCGCGACTGGCGGGAACTCACCGGTGAGCTGGTCGGCGTGAAGCCGGCGGGCGGCATACGCACCAGCAAGGACGCGCTGCGCTACCTGGTCATGGTCAGCGAGATCGCCGGCGAGGACTGGCTGACCCCGCAGTGGTTCCGCTTCGGCGCCTCCAGCTTGTTGACCGACCTGCTGCTGCAACGCCAGAAGCTGCGCACCGGGGCCTACTCCGGCGCCGACTACGTCACGATTGACTGAAAGATCAGTAATGACACCTAAATTCGAATACGCGCCGGCACCGGAGTCGCGTTCCGTCGTCGACATCGCCTCGTCCTACGGGCTGTTCATCGGCGGCGAGTTCGTCGACGCGGCCGAGGGCACGTCGTTCAAGACGGTCAACCCGGCCACCGAGGAGAAGCTCGCCGACGTCTCGGAGGCGAGCGCCGCCGACGTCGACAGGGCGGTGCGGGCCGCCCGCCGAGCCTACGACCGGAGCTGGAGCCGCCTGTCGGGTGCCGAGCGCGGCAAATACCTCTTCCGGATCGCGCGCATCCTGGCCGAGCGCGCCCGTGAGTTCGCCGTGCTGGAGACCCTCGACAACGGCAAGCCGATCAAGGAGTCGCGCGACGTCGACGTCCCCACCGCGGCGGCGCACTTCTTCTACCACGCCGGCTGGGCCGACAAGCTGGAGTACGCCGGGCTGGGGAGCAACCCGCGCCCGCTCGGGGTCGTCGGACAGGTCATCCCATGGAACTTCCCGCTGCTGATGCTGGCCTGGAAGATCGCACCGGCGCTGGCGACCGGCAACACCGTGGTGCTCAAGCCCGCCGAGACCACACCGCTGACGGCGTTGCTGTTCGCCGACGTGTGCCAGCAGGCGGACCTGCCAGCGGGTGTCGTCAACATCGTCACCGGCGCCGGCGCGACCGGCCAAGCGCTCGTGGAGCATCCTGGCATCGACAAGATCGCGTTCACCGGGTCGACCGACGTGGGCAAGTCGATCGCCCGGACCATCGCCGGCACCCGCAAGCGACTCACCCTCGAGCTGGGTGGCAAGGCGGCCAACATCGTCTTCGACGACGCGCCGATCGACCAAGCCGTCGAGGGCATCGTCAACGGCATCTTCTTCAACCAGGGCCACGTGTGCTGCGCCGGCAGCCGGCTGCTGGTGCAGGAGTCGGTCGCGGACGACGTCATACATCGCCTGCAGCGGCGCCTGGCGACGCTGCGAGTTGGTGACCCGATGGACAAGAACACCGACGTCGGGGCGATCAACTCGGCCGCGCAACTCGCCCGGATCAACGAACTCGTGGCGGTCGGCGAGGCCGAGGGCGCGCAGCGCTGGAGTCCGCAATGCTCGCTGCCCGAGCGCGGATACTGGTTCCCGCCCACGGTTTTCACCGGTGTCTCGCAAGCGCACCGGATTGCGCAGGAGGAGATCTTCGGGCCGGTCCTGTCCGTGCTGACCTTCCGCACGCCGGACGAAGCGATCGCGAAGGCCAACAACACTCCCTACGGCCTGTCCGCCGGCATCTGGACCGAGAAGGGGTCGCGGATCCTAGCCGTCGCCGACCGGCTCCGTGCCGGCGTCGTATGGGCCAACACCTTCAACCGCTTCGACCCGACGTCGCCGTTCGGCGGCTACAAGGAGAGCGGCTACGGCCGCGAAGGCGGCCGGCAAGGCCTCGCCGCCTACCTGGACACGGAAGGAACGCACTGATGGCCCGCCTCGAGGTGCGCAAGACCTACAAGCTCTACATCGGCGGCAAGTTCCCGCGGTCCGAGTCGGGCCGGTCCTACGAGGTCGTCTCCTCCGGCCGTGCCCCCAAGTTCCTGGCCAACGCGGCGCAAGGGTCGCGCAAGGACATCCGGGACGCGGTGGTCGCGGCCCGCGCCGCCGTCAAGGGCTGGTCGGGAGCCACGGCATACAACCGCGGGCAGGTGCTCTACCGCGTGGGCGAGATCCTGGAGGGACGGCGCGAGCAGTTCATCGCCGAGGTGTCCGCGAGCGAGGGGCTGACCAAGCCGCAGGCGACCCGGATCGTGGACGCCGCCATCGACCGGTGGGTCTGGTATGCCGGGTGGCCCGACAAGCTGCCGCAGGTGCTGGGCAACCTCAACCCGGTGGCCGGCCCGTACTTCGACATCTCCGCACCGGAGCCAACCGGTGTGGTGGGCATCGTTGCGCCGCAGCAGAGTTCGCTGCTCGGCCTGGTGTCGGTGGTCGCGCCCGCGATCGTGTCGGGCAACACGGTGGTGGTCGTCACGAGCGAGGAACGTCCGTTGCCGGCCATCTCGCTGGGTGAGGTGCTGGCCACCTCGGACGTGCCCGGCGGTGTCGTCAACATCGTCACCGGCCGGACCGCCGAGCTGGCTCCGTGGCTGGCGTCGCACGCCGACGTCAACGCGATCGATCTGGCCGGTGCGACCGAGATCGGCTGGGGCGAGTTGGAGGCGGCCGCCGCGGACACCGTCAAGCGGGTCGTGCGGCCCGCCGGCGACGTCAGCGCCGCCGTGGAGCCGGACTGGCTGGCGGCTCCCGACCTGTCCCGGATGACCGCGTTCCTAGAGACCAAGACCGTCTGGCACCCCAAGGGCTTGTGATCACCCCACAAAGTTCGGCTCCGCCGCTTCGCTCCCCCGCCGATACTTTGCGGGGACCCCGATTCTCGAATACCGGTGATTCCGTTGGCTGAATCACGTGCCCGCGTCCTCGTCCTCGGCGGCCCCAGCGGCTCCGGCAAGTCCCGTTGGGCCGCGCACCTGTCCCGCGAACACCGGTGGCCGATCGTCCGATTGGACGATTTCTACAAGGACGCCGGCGACCCGACGTTGCCGATGTCGTCCTTGGGGATCGCCGACTGGGACGATGTGCGGTCGTGGCGCTGCGAGGACGCGGTCGACGCGCTGGAGCGGTTGTGCCGGACGGGCGAACTGGTGGCGCCGGTCTACGACATCTCCGCCTCGGCGGCCACCGGCACCCAGCACGTGCGACTCGACGATGCCGATACGGTGATCGCGGAGGGCATCTTCGCGCCATACGTCATCGAGCCGCTGCGGGAGCGCGGCCTGCTCGCCGGCGCCTACTGCGTCCATCACAACCGCTGGATCACCTTCGTGCGCAGGCTGATCCGGGACCTGTCCGAACACCGCAAGCCGCCGCTCGTGCTGGTCCGCCGCGGTCTGCGGCTGGCACGCGCCGAGCCGGGCATCGTCCGGCAGCAGCTGCGTCTGGGCGCGGAGCCGATCCGGCCGAAGGAACTCGCGCGCCGACTTGCGCAACGGCCCTGAGCGGACCGAGCCACGAGATCAGCCGGAGCCGGCCAGCTCGTCCAGCAACCGCGGAACCTGCGGACTGATCTCCCGCGCCAGGAAACCCACCGTCCCGACCTGTGCGGCCAGCTGCTCCCCCGCCGTGCCGTGCAACCAGCCGCCCCAGGCCGCAGCCTGGTCCGCGTCGGCGCCCCGGCTGAGCAACCCGCCCACCAGACCGGCCTGGACGTCACCAGAGCCGGAGATCCCCAGCCCCGGCCCGCCGCGCTCGATCAGCCACCGCTTCCCGGACGGCGCCGCCACGACCTTGCCCTGACCGCCGAGCAGCACCACCGCCTGTGTCTCGTCCGCGAGCCGGCTCGTCGCCTCGGCGGCCTCGTCGCCGGCCGGTGCGCCGGAGTCCTCCAGCGTGCGTGCCAGCTCCTGCGGGTTCACGGTGAGCACCGCCCGGCCGCCCAGGTGCGCGACACCGTCGCGGTGGCGAGTGAGGTATGCCGAGGCCACTGCGTCCAGCACCACCGGGCAGCGCAGCCGGGGCAGCAGCCGCTGCAACAGGTCCGCGGACGCTTCGGCGTCGGAGAAGCCCGGTCCCAGCAGGACGGCATCCGCCGCGGCGGCGAGTTCGTCGACCTCTTCGGCCGCGTCGGAAGCGATGTTGCCGTCGCCGTCGGTGCGCATCGGCACGACCAGTGCCTCGGGCACCGCGACCGCGAGCGCCGCCGCGACGGGTTCGGCCGTGGCGATCTGCAGTTTGCCCGCGCCGGCACGCAGCGCCGCCTCACCGGCCAGCAGCACCGCGCCCGGCGTGAACGCCGTCCCGCCGATGACCAGGGCCCGCCCGCGCGCCTCCTTGTCCTCCCCCGGCGCCGGCAGTGGCCACTCACACAGCAGCTCCTCCGTCACGTGCACCGGCCGACCGGCCTGCTCAGCGGGCACCGGCGGCTCGCTCGGTCTTGGACGGCTCGGTCGTCGTGGCCGCCTCGGACTCCTCGACGTGCGCCGTCGCGGCGAACGACACCAGCTGCAGCCCGTGGCGCTCGGAGCGGTAGGTGGTCACCGAACAGTTCGGCAATGCCGTCGTCCGGCCGATCTCCAGCAGCTCCTCCTCGGTCAGTGACTCCAGCACGTAACGGAAGCTCATGATCACCGCCTCGTGCGTGAACACCCAGACGCGGCGGCCGTCATACCCCTCCCGCAGGTCGGCGAGCAGCGAGCGGATCCGCAGCGCGACGTCGCACCAGCTCTCGCCGGACGGCGGCACGTAGTAGAACTTGCCGACCCGCGACCGTCGCTCCGCCTCCTGCGGGAACTGCGCCTTGATCCCGGCCGACGTCATACCGTCGAACCGGCCGAGGTCACGTTCGCGGACCCGTTCGTCCACGACCAGGTCGAGGTCGCCGGCCCAGGCGCGCAGCGCATGATCGGCCGTTTCGCGGGCACGCCGGTATGGCGAGGTGATCACCAGCTCAGGGCTGCGCTCGTCGTCGAGCCGGTCCAGCAGGCCGCCGACGGCGTCGGCCTGCTCGCGGCCGGTGTCCGACAGTGGCACGTCGGCGTCGCGCAGCTCCAGGTCGAGTCGCTCGGCACCGGACTCGCGTGCCTTGCGATCGGCGATGTTGCCGATGCTCTCCCCGTGCCGCACGAGCACCAGCTCGCTCGGCCCCCGGTCGCCCAGCAGCAACGCTCCTCGCGGCATGTCCTCATCCTTCCCTCGAAACGGATCTTCCGGCCCTCGTACCCACCCGGCCGGGCACTGGAACACCCGCCGCAGCACCGCACGGTGGCGTGTGTGACGGCGCGGGTGCGCCCTGGTCATTTAGGGTCGCCCTTATGACCAATGGATGGACGAGCCCCGGGGGTGACTCGCCCGGCGGCGACGACGGGACCCGGCCGCCACAGGGGTATGGCGCGCAGCAGCCGCCACCGCAGTACGGGCAGTACGGGCCGCCTCCGCAGCAACCGCAGTACGGGCAGTACGGGCCGCCTCCGCAGCAACCGCAATATGGGCAGTACGGGCAGCCCGCGCCGTACCAGCCGGTGTTCCGGCTGGCGCCCAAGCCGGGCGTCATACCGCTGCGACCGCTGAACCTCGGCGACATCTTCAGCGGCACGTTCGCCACCATCCGCGGCAACCCCGGCGCCACGCTCGGGCTGTCGGCGCTGATGGCGCTGATCGTGGCCGTCCCGTCGGTGCTGGTCACCATCGCGCTGTCCGGCGCGGACCTCACGGTGACCGACGACTCCGGCACGACGGTCAACTTCGGCAACCAGCTCGGCGTGATGGTCGGTGCGGTGTTCTCGGCGATCGCCGGGGTGCTGCTCGCCGGCATGCTGACGGTCGTCGTGGCCGAGGCCGTGCTGGGCCGCCGCATCTCCATCGGCCAGACCTGGCAGAAGGTGCGCGGCCGGCTACTGCCCCTCATCGGCCTGCTGGCGCTGGAGGTGCTCGCCGTCTGCGTGGCGGCGGCCGTCGTGGTGGGGGTCGTCGTCCTCCTGGGCGTGACGACCGGCACGGTCGGGGCGGTCGTGGCCGCCATCGTGCTCGGTCTGGCCTGCTTCGTGGCGGTGATCTGGCTGGCCGTCAAGGTCTCGTTGGCGCCGCCCTCGCTGGTGCTGGAGCGGATCGCGCCGACGCGAGCGTTCGGCCGATCGTGGCAGCTGACCCAGGGGCAGTGGTGGCGCATCTTCGGCATCACCCTGCTGGCCCAGCTGGTGGTCTACGTGGTCAGCCAGGTGGTGTCGTTCCCGGCCGCGTTGATCGCGCTCGCCAGCTCCGGTGACGGCGCCCTCGGCACCACCGGCGCGCTGGGCATCCAGCTGGTCTCCGTCGTGGTCAGCGCGCTGACGACGCCGTTCACCGCCGGCGTGACCGCGTTGCTCTACCTGGACCAGCGCATTCGCAAGGAGGCGCTGGACGTCACCCTGATGAAGGCCGCCGGCGGCGCCGGCGCACAGGACGGTGCCGGTGCCGGGTGACGGCTCGTCGCCACTGTCCCCGGACGGCGGCACGGCGCGCGGTTGGCTGCAGCGCGAGTTGGCCAAGCCGGCATACGCAGACCAGCGCAGCTGGGTGCAGCGGCTGTGGGACTGGGCGATGGACCGGCTCCACGACCTGTTGAACGGACTGGGCAGCGCCCTGCCGCTCTATGTCCTGATCCCGCTCCTGCTCGTCCTCGTGGCGATCGTGGTCTTCGGGATGTCCCGGCTCGGCCGCCGGTCGCACGTCCCGGCCCCCGGTGCCGACGGCGGCGTGCTGACCGGCGTCGATCTCAGCGCCGCCGAGCTGCGGGACCGGGCCCGCCGATCGGCCGCCGACGGCGCACACGCGGCCGCCTTCGTCGACTACTTCCGCGCGCTCACCCGGCGGGGCGAGGAGCGTGCCCTGCTGCTGGCCCAACCCGGTCGTACGGCGCACGAGGTGGGCGCCGAGCTCACGCCGTACTTCCCCGCCCGGTCCGACGGGATCCGCGCGGCCGCAGCGTTCTTCGACCGCGTGCGGTATGGCGGAGCGGGTGCGACCGCGGACGATGTGGAGCGGATCCGCACCCTCGACCGCGAGCTGGACCAGACCCGCCCGCAGCACGCGGCTGTGCAGCAGGTCGCCCGATGATCTCGGGCCGTATGACGCGCGGGCGACTGGCCGTCGCCGCGATCGTCGGCTGCCTGCTGGCGGTCCTCGTCGCCGCCGTGGTGCTCACGCCGCGCACCACCGACGAACCGCTGGATCCCGCCTCCGCCACACCCGACGGCACCCGCGCGGTTGCCCAGGTGCTCGGGCAGCACGGCGTGCAGGTGACCATCGCGCGGCGGGTCACCGAGTTGCCTGCGGACGGTGTGCGCGGTGCCACGGTCGTGCTGACCCGTCCGCAGTTGCTGGCGCCGCACACTCTGCAACGGACGATGGCGCTCGCCGCGACGGCCCGTCGGCTGGTGATCGTCGATGCGGACCCGGCGACGCTGCAGGCCCTCGACCTGCCGGTCACCGTGGACCGGCTGGAGGATCAACCGGTTTCGCGCTGCTCGGTCGAGTGGCTCCACGGGCTGCAGCTCAGTTGGGCGGACGTCGAATACACGCCCGCGGACTTCGACCGCACCTGCTTCGGCGAGGGTGGCAAGGGCGCCGTCGTCGTGCTTCCGCCACGGGGCCGGGCCCCGGAGACGGTGCTGCTCGGCAGCCGCGCCGCACTGACCAACAAGACGGTGACCGACGCGGACAACGCTGCCATCGCGCTGCGCACGCTCGGCGCGAGCGACCGACTCGTGTGGTTCGCGCCCAACCTCGCCACCGGCGACAGTGCCGCCGCGCAGGGCCCCCGCTGGCCGCGCTGGTTCCACCCCGCGATCTGGCTCGCCGGTGCGGTCGTCCTGCTGGTGATGGTATGGCGCGGAAGGCGATTCGGCGCGCTGGCCACCGAACCGCTGCCGGTGCTGGTGGCCGCCGACGAGACCACCCGCAGCCGCGGCCAGCTCTACCGCAAGGCACACGACCGGGGCCGCGCCGCAGCAGTGTTGCGCCAGGCCACCCGCGTCCGACTGGCCCGCTACCTCGGGCTGGCACCGAACGGTCCACCCGAGACGCTCGCCGGCCACACGGCTCGCGCCACTGCGCACGACCCGGCGCGTGTGGCGGAACTGCTCTACGGGCCCGAGCCGCCCGACGACGCAGCCATGACCGCACTCGCACAAGACTTGCAACAGCTGGAAAGGCAGGTACGACGATGACCTCGCAGACATCGCCCTCCCCCGACAACGCGCAGGCAGCACAGCACGCGCGGGAGGCCCTCACCGCCGTGCGTGGCGAGGTGGCCAAGGCCGTCGTTGGCCAGGACGCGGCGGTGACCGCGCTGGTGATCGCGCTGCTGGCCCGTGGCCACGTGCTGCTGGAGGGCGTTCCCGGCGTCGCCAAGACCCTGCTGGTGCGGTCGTTGGCGGCCGCCCTCGCGATCGACACCAAACGCGTGCAGTTCACGCCCGACCTGATGCCCGGAGACATCACCGGATCACTGGTGTTCGACTCCGGCACCTCGCAATTCACCTTCCGGCCGGGCCCGGTCTTCACCAACCTGCTGCTCGCCGACGAGATCAACCGCACCCCGCCGAAGACCCAGTCCGCGCTGCTGGAGGCGATGGAGGAACGCCAGGTCTCGGTGGACGGCGAGGCGCGCCGGCTGCCGGCGCCGTTCCTGGTGGCGGCCACCCAGAACCCGGTGGAGTACGAGGGCACCTATCCGCTTCCGGAGGCGCAGCTGGACCGGTTCCTGATGAAGGTCACCATGCCGTTGCCCGACCGGGCTGCGGAGCTGGAGGTGCTGCGCCGGCACGCCGCCGACTTCGACCCGCGCGACCTCGCCGGTGCCGGCATTCGTGCGGTGGCGGGGCCGGATGATCTGGCTGCCGGTGCCGCGGCCGTGCGACGGGTCCAGGTCGGGGCGGACGTCGCGTCATACATCGTCGACCTGGCGCGGGCCACCCGCTCCGCGCCGTCCTTGTCGCTGGGCGCCAGTCCCCGCGCCGCGACCGCGCTGCTGGCCACCAGTCGCGCCTGGGCGTGGCTGAGCGGACGCGACTTCGTGACACCGGACGACGTCAAGGCGATGACCCGCCCCACGCTCGCCCACCGCCTGCAGTTGCGTCCCGAGGCCGAGCTGGAGGGCGTCGGCGCCGCCGCCGTGCTCGACTCGGTGATCGGCGCCGTCCCGGTCCCCCGGTGAGGACCGCGGTATGTCGCTGACCGGCCGGACCGCTGTGCTGGCCGCGCTGGGCGCCGTCGTGCTGCTGATCCACCCGGCCCTGGCAACCGTCTTCTGGTGGCTGTTCGTCGTCGCCGTCCTGGTGGGTATCGACCTGTGGCTGGCGCCCCCGACCGGTTCGCTGGTGCCGCAACGGCTTCCGGTGCGACCGGTCCGCCTGGGTGAGACCTCGACCAGCACACTGGTGCTGCGCAACGCCGGATCACGCACGCTGCGCGGCGCGGTGCGCGACGCGTGGCAGCCGTCGGCCGGCGCGCGCGGGGAACGGATGCGGCTGCGCCTGGCGGCCGGCGAGCAGACCCGGCTGGATGTCGCGCTGACACCGACACGCCGGGGTGACCGGCGCGCGGACCGGCTGACCGTCCGCACCGGCGGTCCGCTCGGGCTCGCACTGCGGCAGCGGTCGGTCCAAGTGCCTGCGACGATCCGCGCGCTACCGGCCTTCCCGTCCCGGCGACACCTGCCCAGCCGGCTGGCGCAGCTGCGGCAGATCGACGGGCGTTCGGCGGTCCGGGTCCGTGGGCAGGGCACCGAGTTCGACTCGCTGCGCGACTATGTCGACGGGGACGACGTGCGCAGCATCGACTGGCGGGCGACCGCGCGACGCCAGCACCCGGTGGTGCGGACCTGGCAGCCCGAACGCGACCGGCGTGTCGTCATCGTGCTGGACACCTCCCGCACCTCCGCCGGGCGGATCGGCGACAGCACCCGGCTCGATGCGGGCATGGACGCCGCCCTCCTGCTGACCGCGCTCGCCTCGCGCGCGGGCGACCGGGTCGGTTTCCTGGCCGGCGACCGCACCGTGCGCGCACGGGTCGCCGGGATCAGCGACCGGGCCGAGCTGCTGCACACCGTCATCAACACCATGGCACCGCTGGAACCCGCTCTGGTGGAAGCAAACTGGCGCACGCTCCTCGGTGCGCCGGGCGGACTTCCGAAACAACGCTCGCTGATCGTGCTGGTGACCCCCCTGGAGCCGGCCGCCATACAGGAAGGCCTGCTGCCCGTGCTCGCGAGCATCGCGGCCCGGCACCGCGTCGTCGTGGCATCCGTCGCGGACCCGGGTGTCCGGGCGATGGCGACCCGGCGCGACACCCCCGAGCAGGTGTATGACGCCGCCGCCGCCGAACGCACCGAACTCCTGCGGCAGGACACCCGCACCGCGCTGGAACGACTCGGTGTCACCGTCTTGGACGAGGAGCCGGAGAGTCTGCCGGTGGCCCTGGTGGACCACTACCTGCTGCTCAAGAGCCGGGGTCTGCTGTGACCCTCACCCACGGACCGGACGCACCGCGCTCCGGTCCCGGTCGTCGACGTCGCCGGTGAACCCCTCGGCGACCGCACGCCGGCCGAGCACGAAAACGTAGGCCAGGAAGGCGATCTCGGCCACCACACCGATGCCGATGCGCGCCCAGGTCGGCAACGACGAGGGCGTCACGAATGCCTCGATGGCACCACTGACCAGCAGCACGCCGACCAGCCCGATCGCCACCACGACAATCGACCGCCCCTCGTGCGCCATGGCATCGGCACGGCTGCGGGCACCTGGCTCCACCCAGGACCAGAAGAGGCGTAGTCCGCAGCCGGCTGCGACGAAAACCGCTGTCAGCTCGAGGATCCCGTGCGGCAGGATCAGGCCGAAGAAGTCACCGGCGTGGCCGTAGGACGCCATGATGCCGCCCTGCACGCCGACGTTCAGGACGTTGGTCCACAGCATCCAGACGATCGGGAAACCCAACACTCCGAGAGCGATGCACAGCGCCGCCACCCAGGCGTTGTTGGTCCACACCCGGGTGGCGAAGTCGGCGCCGCCGTACTCGGAGTAGTAGTGCCGGAAGTCATGGTCGACCAGCTGCTGCGCGGCCTGCGGGGAGATGAACGAGGCCTGCACGCCGGGATTGCGGGCGACCCACACACCCAGCACCACGGCCGCCGCGACGCTGGCCGCGGCGGTGCCGATCCACCACCACCGGGTCCGGTAGAGCACCGCCGGCACATCGCGGATCACGAAGTCGGCCACCCGCGACCAGGTCATCGTGCGACGCCGCAGGGACGCGGTGCGCGCCCTGGCCAGCAGTGTGGACAGGTATTGCACCACCGTCGGATCCGGTGCTGCGGAACGGATCAGCGACAGGTGCGTCGCCGCCCGCTGGTAGAGGTCCAGCAACTCGTCGGCCTCTGCCCCGGTGAGCGTGCGGCGCCCGCTGAGCGCGCGCAACTGCTCCCACTCCGGGTGGTGCGCCGTGACGAACGCGTCGAGGTCCACGTCAGCGACTATAAGCTGGTTGCATGTCCGAGGTCGCGAGCGCACAGCCGCGCCGACTCCGCGGCGCGGACAGCGACCTCATGGTCACCGGCGAGGCCGTTCTGCTCGACGTGCCGTCGGCGCCATTGCCCACCCGGATGCTGGCCGCGCTGATCGACTGGGTCTGTTACGCGCTGCTGCTCGTCGGGCTGTTCCTGCTTGTGGGCCTGACCTCCGGCGGCAGCAGCGACGCGACCTTCAGCACGCTGTTGCTGCTCAGCACCATCCTCTGTTTCCTGGTGCTGCCCGTCGCCGTCGAGACCTCCAGCCGCGGCCGGTCCCTCGGCAAACTCATCCTCAAACTGCGGGTGGTGCGCGACGACGGCGGCCCGATCGTCTTCCGGCACGCGTTCGTGCGCGGCCTGGTCGGGATCGTCGAAATACCGGTGGCCAGCGGTGTCCCCGCGGTCATCGCTTCGATCAGCAATGCGCGCGGCAAGCGGCTGGGCGACTTCGCCGCCGGCACCTATGTCGTGCGGGAGCAGACGGGGCTCAAGCTGCTCCCGCCGCCACCGGCCCCGCCATACCTGCGCGACTGGGCGGTCCGTGCCGACCTGGCTCCGCTGCCGGACGGCTTGGCGCTGGCGATCCGGCAGTTCCTCATCCGTCGGGCGGGGCTGACCCCGGCGGCGCGCAGCGCACTCACCGACACCCTGATGCGACAGGTGATGCCGCTGGTGGCGCCGCCGCCGCCGGCCGGAACGCACCCCGAGGACGTGCTGTCCGCGGTGCTCACCGCACGCAGCGACCGTGAGGCCGCACGGCTGCAGCGCGAGCAGCTGACCCGCTCGCGGCTGCTCCCTCACGACCCGCTGCGCCGGCCCTTCTCCTGACCGGCGACCGTCGCCGGCCGAGCACCGCGATCAGCCACCGATGGCGGCGTCGTACCCCGGCTTGATGATGCGCTCGATGATCTCCAGCCGCTCGTCGAAGGGCAGGAACGCCGACTTCATCGCATTGATCGTCACCCACCGCAGGTCGTCCACCGTCCAGCCGGCCTCGTCGACCAGCAGCTGCATCTCGCGGGACATCGACGTGCCGCTCATCAACCGGTTGTCGGTGTTGACGGTGACGCGGAAACGCAGGTCCTTCAGGTGCGTGATCGGGTGGTCGGCGATCGAATCCGCCGCTCCGGTCTGCAGATTGGACGACGGACACATCTCCAGCGGGATGCGGCGGTCGCGGACGTATGCCGCCAGCAGACCCAGCTGCTCCCCCGGCGCACCGTTGTCGGTGATGTCGTCGACGATCCGCACGCCGTGCCCGAGCCGCTCGGCACCACACCACTGGATCGCCTCCCAGATGCTCGGCAGCCCGAAGGCCTCACCGGCGTGGATGGTGAAGTGGGCGTTCTCCCGCTGCAGGTATTCGAAGGCGTCCAGGTGCCGGGTGGGCGGGAAGCCGGCTTCGGCACCGGCGATGTCGAACCCGGCGACGCCTTGATCGCGGTAGCGGACCGCCAGCTGGGCGATCTCGGTCGACTTGGCGGCATGCCGCATCGCGGTGAGCAACGCGCGCACCACGATCCGGCCGCCGGCCGCTTCTTCGCCGTCGCGGAACCCCGCATTGACGGCTTCGACGACCTCCTCCAGGGTCAGTCCGCCCTCCAGGTGCTGCTCCGGTGCGTAGCGGACCTCTGCGTAGACGACGCCGTCGGCAGCCAGGTCCTGCGCACATTCGGACGCGACCCGGCGCAGCGCGTCCGCGGTCTGCATGACACCCACGGTGTGGCCGAACGTCTCGAGGTACCGCTCCAGTGATCCGGAGTCGGCTGCGTCGCGGAACCAGCGGCCCAGATCGTCGGCGTCGGTCGCGGGCAGGGCGTCATACCCGTGCTTGTGCGCCAGCTCGACGATCGTCGCGGGACGCAGGCCACCGTCGAGGTGGTCGTGCAGCAGCACCTTGGGCAGCGCCCTGATCTCGGGGCGGATCTCGGCCTCACTCATCCCGGTGCACCGTGTCCGGCGTGAAAGCGGGCAGGCAGACGGCGATGTAGTCGGCGCCGTCCGGACCTGTGGAATAGCGGATCCGCTCTCCCGCAGTGGTTTTCACCGACTGCCCGGCACTCACCGTCGTGCTCTCGCCGTCACCGTGCTCGACGATGACCGCACCGCGCAGCACGATCGTGAACTCGTCGAACTCCGGCGTCTGGAAGGGTTCGGACCACTCGGCCGGGGCCTGCATGTGCGCAACACTCACCCGCCGCTCATCGGTGCTCGCGGCGCCGATGTGCTCGTCGATGATCTTCCCGCCCGGCACCGGGATCCGCACCGGCTCTGCATAACGATCAACCATCCCGACACTCTAGTGAAACGATCCCGCGGCGCATCCTGGTCTCGATACGCTCCTCCGCTTCGCTCCCCCGCTACTCGACCGGCGATATCCGGTCGATGACCAACGGCACTGTGTCAGCGGCGGATTCGCCGATGGTCCACGCGTCGTCGAGCGCCTCCTCGGCGCGGGTGAACCGCTCGGGCGTGTCGGTGTGCAGCGTCAGCAGCGGCTGCCCGGCGGTGACCCGCTCCCCCGGCTTGGCGTGTATGACGACACCGGCGCCCGCCTGCACCGGGTCCTCCTTGCGGGCCCGGCCGGCTCCGAGCCGCCACGCCGCGACACCGACCGCGAGCGCGTCGAGCCGCTGCAGCACTCCGCTGCTGCCGGCGGTGATGACCTGCGTGTCGGTGGCGACCGGCAGTGCCGCGTCGGGGTCGCCTCCTTGGGCGGAGATCATCCTGCGCCATACGTCCATCGCCCGGCCGTTGCGCAGCGCCTCGGCCGGGTCGACGTCGGGTTTGCCTGCGGCAGCGAGCATCTCGCGGGCCAGCGCGACGGTCAGCTCCACCACATCGGACGGTCCACCACCCGCCAGCACGTCCACGGACTCCTGCACCTCCAGCGCGTTGCCGGCGGTCAGCCCGAGCGGCGTCGACATGTCGGTCAACAGCGCGACCGTCCGCACCCCGGCATCCGTGCCGAGGTCGACCATGGTGCGCGCGAGTTCGCGCGCCTGCTCGGCGGATTTCATGAAGGCGCCGCTGCCGACCTTGACGTCGAGGACCAGCGAGCCGGTGCCCTCGGCGATCTTCTTGCTCATGATGGAGCTGGCGATCAAGGGGATCGCTTCGACAGTGCTGGTCACATCACGTAGTGCGTAGAGCTTCTTGTCCGCCGGCGCGAGTCCGGCGCCGGCGGCACAGATGACGGCGCCGATCTCCTCCAACTGCCGCAGCATCGCGTCGTTCGACAAGGACGCCTGCCAGCCCGGGACCGACTCGAGCTTGTCCAGGGTGCCACCGGTGTGCCCGAGGCCACGACCGGACAGTTGCGGCACCGCCACGCCATACACGGCGACGAGCGGAGCGAGCGGCAGGGTGATCTTGTCGCCGACCCCACCGGTCGAGTGCTTGTCGGCGGTCGGCCGGGACAGCGATCCGAAGTCCATCCGTTCTCCGGACGCGATCATCGCCGCCGTCCAGTGCGCGATCTCCTCGCGGCTCATGCCGTTGAGGAAGATCGCCATGGCCAGCGCAGACATCTGCTCATCGGCCACCACACCCCGGGTGTAGGCGTCGATCACCCAGTCGATCTGCGCCTTGGCCAACGGCAGCTTGTCGCGCTTGGTGGCAATGACGTCGACCGCATCGAAACTCTCGCTCATTGCAAGGATCTTGCCAGTGGCCGGGCCGATGCGACCACCCGACCGCAGGTACGGCACAGTTGACCCGGCGTCCGGAGCGGAGGAGTCCGGGAACCATTCGGCCACGTCGGTGCGTCCATGCTCCGGTGACCATGCCACACATGACATCCACACCCCGAAAACCCGTCACACGGAGGTACCCCGCCATGCGCACGATCCTGTCCCGCACCGCAGCAGCCGCGCTGATCATCACCCTGCCGATGGGCCTGAGCGCCTGCGGCGACAGCAAGCCGAGCAAGGCCGACGTCACGGCAGGCTACGTCAAGAGTGTGAAGCAGCAGGCCGACAAGTCGGGGGTCAAGATCCCGGACTCGCTCCTCGACAAGATGGCCGGCTGCATCATCGACAAGTCCTACGACAAGGTCAGCGCCGACAGCCTCAAGAGCATCAAGGACGGCAAGACCAACGACAAGGGCGAGATCAAGGTCAAGTCCGACGACAAGTCGACGTTCGAGTCCGCTTCGAAGGACTGCCAGACCAAGTACAAGGACGAGCTCAGCAAGCTCGGCTGACGTCGCAGACGCAGCGAAAACGCCCCGGCCGGTGTGCAACCGGCCGGGGCGTTGCTGCGTCACAGTCCGGACATCGCCACCTCGGAGAGGACACCATGCGTTCGCTTCCCAGCCGGCGCGCCGCCGTCGCGGCCGTGCTGCTCGCCCTGCCGTTGACCCTTGCCGCATGCAGTTCGGGCAGTCCCGACAAGGCCGTGAGCTCCTCGACGCCGACCGCCTCCAGCAGCTCACCCACCGGGGGCGGGGCGCGCACTGGCGGTGGGTCCTCCGCCGAGAGCGGCAAACCCAGCAAGCAGCAGGTCGCGGACGGTATGACGGACTACTTCGTCGGCAAGGGCGTCCCCCGGTCCCTGGTCGAGGACGTCGCGGCGTGCGTCGCCGACGAGGGCTACCCGCAGTTCTCCGACGCCACACTGCGCGCCCTGCGCGATGGCCGGGTCAACAAGCTCAACCCGCTGGACGCCGGCACGCTGACCAAGGTCACGACCGACTGCCTCGCCCACGGCAAGGCCGGCGCGTCACTGCCCAGCAGCGTCGGCTGATCCCTCCGCCTCCGCGACGTGCTGCAGGTCCGCCAGCCCGAACGCCTGCGGCAGCACCTGCTCCATCGAGCACACGCCCTGCGGTGTCAGCACCCGGCACTCCGGTCCGCCGTGCTCCCACAGCAGCTGCCGGCAGCGGCCGCACGGCATCAGTGCCTCGCCGAGTGCGTTGACACAAGACACCGCGACCAGCCGTCCGCCCCCGGTGCGCACCAGATCGCTCACCATCCCGCACTCGGCGCACAGCGTGACGCCGTACGCGGCGTTCTCCACGTTGCAGCCGGAGACGACCCGCCCGTCGTCGACCAGGCCGGCGACCCCGACCGGGAACCTGCTGTAGGGCACGTAGGCATGGCGGGACGCCTCGACGGCTTCGGTGGTCAACGCGCCCCAATCGACCTCCACGTCAGTCACCCTTGACGTAGGGCTCGCCGTCGGCGGCCGGTGCGCGGACCCGGCCGACCAGGCCGGCGACCGCGAAGATGGTCGCCAGGTAGGGCAGCATCGCCAACAGGTTGGAGTCGATCTTGACCGGGGTCGCCAGCAACGACAACGCCACCTGCAGGGCGCTGGCGAAGCCGAAGAACAGCGACGCGCCCAGCGCGCCGCGCGGCGTCCACCGGCCGAAGATCAGCGCGGCCAGCGCGATGAAGCCCTGGCCGGAGGTCATGTTCTTGTTGAACTGCCCGACCGAGCCGATCGTCAGCGCCGCACCCGCCAGGCCGGCGATGCCGCCGCCGACGATGACGTTCTGGTAGCGCAGCCGCAGCACGTTGATGCCGACCGTGTCGGCCGCCTTCGGGTGCTCGCCGACGGCGCGGGTGCGCAGACCCCAGCGAGACCGCAGCAGCATGACGTCGATGACGATCACGATGGCGTACATCAGGTAGGTGATGATCGTCTGGTTGAACAGCAGCGAACCCACGACCGGGATGTCACCGAGCAGCGGGATCTTGATCGGCGAGAACACCGTCGGCTGGTTGGTGCCGTTGCCGTCGTTGGCCATCACGGCGTCATACAGGTAGCCGGTCAGACCGAGTGCGAAGGCGTTGATGACGACGCCGAGGATCACCTGGTTGACGGTGAATTTGATCGCGAACACCGCGAGCAGGGCGCCGACCAGGCCACCGACGACGACCGCCGCGACGAGCCCGATCCAGCTGCTGGCGATGGTGCCGAACAGTGCGCCCGCGAAGGCGCCGAAGAGCATCTGCCCCTCGATCGCCACGTTGATGACACCGGTCTTCTCGCACATGACACCGGCCATCGAGCCGAGGATCAGCGGTGTGGCCAGGAACAGCGTCTGGTAGAGCAACGACCCGACCTGCACCGACTGCTTGCCCTCGGTGCCGGCCCAGGTCAGGAAGGCGATCAGGAAGAGGATGCCCGCGCCGATGCCGACCCAGCGCAGGGTGCGCTTGCTGAAGCCGCGCACCAGCTGCGCGGCGCCGAGCAGCATGATGACCACGCCGCACGCGACGATCACGCCCACGCCGGGCACCGAGAACCTCGGCACCGTCACGCCGGAGGAGTTGCTGTTCAGGTCGAACGTCGTCGAGGACGAGCCGGCCGACATACCCAGCACGACGGCGGCCACGAGCCCGAGGCCGATGATGGCGCAACCGGTGCCGATGCGGCGGGCGGTGCTCTGCTTCAGCTCGACGACGTGTTGCGCGACGCCCTCGCCCGGGGCGACCTCGACCGTGGCGACCGACGAGTCGGCGACCTCGGTGCGGTCGTCGTTCAACTCGGGGCTCATCCGTTCCATCCCTTCGCGAGCACCGCCGAGCCGGAGGACTTGCTACGCCTCAGACGGAAGATCAACCGGATCAGGCCGGGCGCCGCGATGAAGATGACGACCAGGGCCTGCAGGACCTGCACCAGGTCCGGAGGGGTCGGCGTGGACGCCTGCAGCTGACCGCTGCCGGCCGTCAGCGCGCCGAAGAGCAGACCCGCGGCGAACGTGCCCCACGCGGTGCCGCGCCCGAGCAGTGCCACCGTGATCGCGGTGAAGCCGACACCGCCGTCGACGCTGGCGGTGATCTGGTAGTTGTTCGCGGCACCCAGGATCTGCGAGGCGCCGGCCAGACCGCAGAGGGCCCCGACGACCACCATCACCCAGATGTATGTCGAGGCGACACTCATCCCGGCGGTGCGTGCGGCGTCCTGGTTGGCACCGACGGCCCGGACCCGGAAGCCGAACGTGCCGTACTTCAGCAGCCACCACACGAACGCCGTGGCGACGATGGCCAGGACGAACGAGAAGTTGACCCGCAGGTTGGAGCCGAACAGGTGCCAGAACTGGGCGTTGCCGTCCACCGAACGGGAGACCGCCTGCTGGTACGGCGGCGCCTGAAACCAGGTCTCGGTCAGCAGCCAGTTGATGAAGAAGACCGCGATGTAGTTGAGCATGATCGTGGTGATCACCTCGTGCGCACCGGTCTTGGCCTTCAACAGGCCGGCCAGCGCCGCCCAGATCGCGCCGCCGACGATGCCCCCGATGATGGCCACGACGATGTGGAGGCCGGCCGGCAGGTTCCAGGCGAAACCGATGTAGCCGGCGAGCGCGGCCGACATCAGGATCTGGCCCTGTGCGCCGATGTTGAAAAGACCGGCCCGGAACGCCAGCGTCACCGAGAGACCGGCCAGGATCAGTGGTGTCGCGTAGACCAGCGTCTCCGAGATCGGCGACAGCGCCTGTCCGGCGTTCGGGTTGTAGATCGCGCCCTCGAAGATCGCGACGTAGGCGTTCTTGATCGCGTCCCACCCGGTGGTCAGGGTGTCCATCGGCGCCGCGGTGAAGTACTTCGCGGCATTGCGCGTCGCCTCGTCCGAGACGACGATCAGGATGGCGCCGACGATCATCGCGCAGATGACGGCGAGCACCGTGACCACGGCGGGGTGGTCACTGCGCAGGATCTGGCCGATCGTCTCGCGCGCCCGGTCGTCGCCGGACTCCTGCTCGGCGACGAGCGTGTCGCCCTGGGTGGCCGGGTCGGCCGATGTCTGCGGCTCGCTCTTGTCCGGCTGACTCTTGTCCGGCCCCTTGTCCTCGGGGGTCATGACGCCTCCTCCTTCGTGTCGGAGGTCTGGCCGGCCATCAGCAGGCCGAACTCCTCCGCTGTCGCGGTCGGCGGCAGTTCGCCGATGATCTTCCCGGCATACATGACGCCGACGCGGTCGGCGAGGCCGATGACCTCGTCCAGCTCGGTGCTGACCAGCAGCACGGCGGTGCCGCGGTCACGCTCGGCGACGATGCGCTTGTGCACGAACTCCTGGGACCCGACGTCGACACCGCGGGTCGGCTGCGAGACCACCAGCAGCCGCAGCGGCCGGCTCATCTCCCGGGCCAGCACCACTTTCTGCTGGTTGCCGCCGGACAGGGTCGACGCAGCCGCCTCGGCGCTCTGCGTCCGCACGTCGAACTCGTCGACGCGTTCGGCGGCGTTACGCGCGATCGCGGACAGGTTCAGCGAGAGCGCGTTGCCGTAGGGCGCCTCGTCATACGTGTCGAGCACGAGGTTCTCGGCGATGCTGAAGCTGCCGACCAGCCCGTCGTGCATGCGGTCCTCCGGGACGTAACCGACACCCCGGCCGAGGATCTTGTCGGTGCTCTCGTCGGTGATGTCGGCGCCCTCCAGGGTGACCCGGCCGGCGCTCGGCTCGATCAGCCCCACGATCGCCTCGGTGAGCTCGGACTGGCCGTTGCCCTGGACGCCGGCGATCGCGTAGATCTCCCCGCCGCGCACGTCCAGGGACACGTCGTCCACCAGCACCTGCCCGGTGGCGGCAGTCACGCTCAGCCCCTCGATGCCCAGGACGACATCGCCGGTGTCGGCCGGCTGCTTGTCGACCTTCAGCTGCACCGGGCGGCCGACCATCATCGCGGCCAGCTCGGCCGGGCTGGCACTGGGCTCGGCCTGACCGACGACCTTGCCTCGGCGGATGACGGTGATCGTGTCGGCGATCGCGCGGACCTCGCGCAGTTTGTGGCTGATGAAGACGATCGAGGTGCCGCCCGCCTTCAGCGACCGCATGACGTCCATCAGGTGGTCGGTCTCCTGCGGGGTCAGCACGGCGGTCGGCTCGTCCAGGATGAGCACCTTCGCCTCGCGGGCCAGGGCCTTGAGGATCTCGACGCGCTGCTGGATGCCGACCGGCAGGTCCTCGACCAGTACGTCCGGGTTGACCTCCAGGTGGTAGTCCTTGGAGAGCCGGGCGACGACGTCACGCGCCTTCTTCTGGTCCAACAGACCCGCGGAGCGGGTGTATTCGTCGCCCAGCATGACGTTCTCGGCCACGCTGAGCACGGGCACCAGCATGAAGTGCTGGTGCACCATCCCGATCCCGGCGCGCATGGCGTCCCCCGGGCCGTGGAACTTCTGCGGCACGTCGTCGACCACGATCTCGCCGTCGGTGGGTTCGTACAGGCCGTAGAGGACGTTCATCAACGTCGACTTGCCGGCGCCGTTCTCGCCGAGCAGGGCGTGAATCTGCCCGGGCTCGACCACCAGGTCGATGTGGTCGTTCGCCGTGAACGAGCCGAACTTCTTGGTGATGCCACGCAGTTCGAGCTTCACGCAGGGACTCCTCTGTCTGATACACGGGTGCGGGGTGGGCGGCTCGGCCGAGCCACCCACCCCGTTCCGTTGCTAACTCAGGTTGCTACAACCAGCCCATCACTTCGGCTGGCTGGGCGAGGTGATCGTGATCTTGCCGGAGACGATGTCGGCCTTGACCTGGTCGATCTCCTTCTTCAACTCGCTGGGCACCTTGGAGTCGAAGTCGTGGTACGGCGAGATACCGACACCGTCGTTCTTCAGGGTGCCGACGTAGTTGCCGGTCGGGAAGGTGCCGTCGGCCGCCTTCTTCAGGTAGGCCTCCACACCACCGGCGAGGTTCTTGGTGGCGCTGGAGATGAAGTACTTGCAGTAGTTGGCGGCGCTCTCGCAGCCGTCGGTGTCGACCCAGATCAGGTTGAGTTTGCCGCCGGAGGCCTGCGCGGCAGCGCCGGCGCCCAGGCCCGACGCGCCCGCGACCGGGAAGACGATGTCGGCGCCCTGGCTGACCATCGCCTGGGTGATCGACTTGCCCTTGTTCTGGTCGGTGAACGAACCGGAGAAGGTGCCGCCCTTCTGGTTCTTCTCGTTCCAGCCGAGCACCTTGACGCTCTTGCCCTTGGCCTTGTTGTAGTACTGGACGCCCTCCCAGAAGCCGTCCATGTAGATGGTCACCGGCGGGATGGACAGGCCACCCCAGGTGCCGACCGTGCCCGACTTCGTCATACCGGCGGCGAGGTAACCGGCCAGGAAGCCCGCCTGGGCGGTGTTGTACTCGATGCCGTAGATGTTCGAGGCGTTCTGGTTGCCGTTGTCGATCTCCGCGAAGTGCACCTTCGGGAACTGCTGGGCGGCCTTCTTCAGCGCGTCACCCATGAGGCCACCGACGGCGATGACCGTGTCACAGCCGCCTTGGGCGTACTTGGTGAGGTTCGGGGTGTAGTCGCTGCCCGAGTTGGACGGGACGTACTTGACCGAGATGTTCGGGTTGGCCTTGGCCGCTGCCTGCATACCGGCCCAGGAGTTCTCGTTGAACGACTTGTCGTCCACACCGCCGGTGTCGAGCACCATGCACGCGCTGAGCTTCTTGCCGGTCGCCTTGCCGGTCGTGCCCCCCGTCGCACCGCCGGCCGCGCTGGTCGAGCTGTTGCTTGCCGGTTTGCTACCGCAGCCGGCCAACGCCATCGCTGCAACGGCCGTAACGGCCGCGATCTTCATCACCGAACGCACGGTGTCTCCTTTTCGTGATGCAACTTTCGACGGGCGAAAGTCTGGATGCCTGCTCCGCGGCTGCGGGTGCCTGAGGCGTATGACGGACCCCCCGGGGTCGACTCACTCGGCGAGTCGGGCAGGTCGGCAGCCTAGCGGGCCGGTGGTGACCGACACCACGTATCCGCGTTCTGCGACCGAACTGTTATCTGCGGCAATCCCTCATGTGTCGCTCAGAGCTGCTAGGGCCAGTGTCCGGGCGCCGATGCCGATGGCCGACTCGTCGATGACCAGATCGCCCTGGTGCAGTTCGTAGGTCGCCCCGCCGGGGGTGCGGGTGCCCAGCCGGGCCAGCGCGCCGGGCGCCGCCTGGAGCAGCCAGGAGAAGTCCTCGCCACCCAGTGATTGCCGGGTCGGTACGACGCTGCGCTCCCCTTCCGCGCGCCGGACCGCGGCCGCGAGCGCCGCGACCGCGCCGGCGTCGTTGACCACCGGTGGGACTCCGCGGATGTGACGCACCTGGGCCGCGACCTGGTAGGGCGCCACGATGTCCTGGACGATCTGCTCGACCAGTCCGTCCACCCGCTTCCACTCGTCGGCGTCGAGCATCCGCAGGGTGCCCAGCAGGTGGCCGCTCGCCGGGATGACGTTCGCCGCGTTGCCGGCCTCGATCCGGCCCCAGACCAGCGCGACGCCGGACCTGGGGTCCAATCGTCGGCTCAGGACGGCAGGCACCTCGGTGAGCACCTTGCCGAGCGCGAAGGTCAGGTCGGCCGAAAGGTGCGGGCGGGAGGTGTGGCCACCCGGGCCGGTCAGGGTGATGTCGACAGCGTCGCAGGCGGCGGTGATCGGTCCGACGGTGAGGCCGACCGTGCCGGCGTCGATGCTGGGGTCGCAGTGCACGGCCAGGGCCCGATCGACACCGTTCATCGCTCCGAAGTCCAGCACGTCGTGCGCCCCACCGGGCATGACCTCCTCGGCGGGCTGGAAGATGCACCGCACCGCCAGCCCACGTCCGGCCAGCGTCGACTCGATCGTCTTCAGCGCCAGCGCGGCGCCGAGCACGACGGTGGTGTGCACGTCGTGGCCGCAGGCGTGGCACACGCCGTCGACGGTCGACCGGAAGGGCAGGCCGCTGCGCTCGGGCACCGGCAGCGCGTCCAGGTCGGCGCGCAGCGCGATCCGGCGTGCGGGGTCCGTCGCGCCGATATCGGCGATCAGGCCGGTGCCGGGCAACGGGGTGATCGCGATGTCCGCGGCGGTGAGGGTGTCACGCAGGAAGGCCGTGGTGCGGATCTCGCGGTGGGCGATCTCCGGGTGGGCGTGCAGGTCGCGGCGCCAGGTGGTCAGTTGCGGGAGCAGCCGCTCGATCTCGGCGAGGACCGCCGCGGCGGCATCGACGGCCGTGCTCGAAGAGGCAAGATCACTCACAAGTCGTTCATGGTACGTCGGGTGTTCTCGCGCCCGCCGACCAGCACCAGGAACGCGCCTGCCTCGTCGTGGGACCGGGCGGCGCGTTCGGCGAAGATCTCGGCGGCGATCTCCCGCACCGAGGCATCCAGTCCGCCGGCGCCGCGCCACAGCACGAGAGTGCCGGGCCGGTCGCGGACGTCGCTGAGGCTGTCGGCAAGGGCGTCCCAGTTGCCGCCGAACCAGTCCGGCAGCTGGAAGGCCTGGCGGCATACCTGCAGGAAGTGGGCCTTGTCCTGACCGGACGACGTGTCGAGGTCGACGATGCGCCACCCCGCCCGCTCAGCCGCACGGCGGGCGCCGGCGAGGTCGTCGCTGGGATGCAGGCCGGAGGCGCCGGCAGCGATCAGATCAGCCGGTTCGCTCATGGCACGATCCTCCGGAAGCTGTCGTAGTGGTCGGCGGTGTAGTAGAGCGTGCCGTCGCGCGCCGTGATGATCCGCCGAGCGCCGCGGTCGGCGGAGCCCGGCGTCCGAACGGTGTATTCGTGGTAGTAGCCGGCGGATTCGCGCGGCAGCAGCCGCTCACGGTTCTGGAAGACGGACCCGTCCTGGTGATAGGGGAACGGGCCGCCCGTCTCGATCAGACCCATCGTGGCGCGCGCTTCGGCGGGCAGGTCGGACGCACGCACCGTGGCCAGTCCGTCGTCCGGGTGGTCCCTCCCGCCGGCGCCCACGCTGCTCGTGGCTGCCGGCGTGCCGGCCGGTGCGTGGCTGGTCCCGCCGGAGCTGGTGCCGCAGCCGGCCAGCACGCAGATCAGCGTGATGAGGATCAACAGTGCGAAGACACCCGGGATGAACAGATCGCGAATCCGCCTGGCCCGGTGCAGCATCGGGCCAGATTAGCGGCTGGCCGTCTTCTCTCTTGATCGACAGGACCCACTGCGCGCCGAGCGGACCCCATACACACCGCCGGTATGGGGGCCAGTCAGACCGGAAGGGGTCCTGTCGGTCAGGGCTGTGGATCGATTCTGCGGCAACCGCGCCGCATGGGCCAGAGTGCTCGAGCATGACAGCGAATCCGGCACCGCCACCCGTGACGCAGCCCCACCCCGACGACACTCTCGAGCTGGCCAGGCGCCGACACCTCGCGACATGCGCGGCGAGGGTGCAGCGCCTGCGCGGGCTGTTCATCCCCGGGCCGGCCGACCGGCTGGCGCTGGTTCCCACGATGCAGGCTTCGGACAGAAACCTCTCCGGTCCTGGCACCGAAACCTGGACGCGGCTGCGCCGTGCGGCGTTCGCCGCCTGCGATCCTGTCCAGCTGACGCCCGAGGACCGCGTCGTCCTGATGGCGATAGCCGTCCAGCACGCCGCCGCTCGGCCGCTCATCTTCAGCCAGGGCACCGCGTCGGCCTTGCTGGAGTTGCCGTCGATAGGCACGACGACGGAACTGGTCGAATTCGCAACGCCGCCGGGCACCCGGGGTCGCAAATCTCAGGCGCGCCGACGGCGTACCGCCATCGCACCGAACTTCGTCGAACTCGACAACCTTCGGGCGACCGACGTCGATCGCACGATCATCGACCGCGCTCGTTACGCGAGTCTGGAATCAGCGCTCGCAGCCGCCGACGCCGCCCTGCACCTCGGGCTCGTCGCGCAACGCACGCTTCTCTCCCAGGCGCAGCACCTACCGGCAGGCTCACGCGGATGCAAGATGGCGGAGCTCGCGATGGCACTGGCCGACCACCGCACCGAGTCCCCGCTGGAGTCGCTCAGCCGTGCCCGCATGTTCCAACTCGGGATGCCCATGCCCGAGCTGCAGGTGAACTTCTACGACGCCTACGGATTCATCGGCCGGGTCGACTTCTTCTGGCGGCACCTCGGCATCGTCGGCGAGGCCGACGGAAAGGTGAAGTTCCGTGTCGCCGGCGGGTCGACCGGTAGCGAGGCGGAGGACCGGGTCTGGCAGGCGAAACGGCGCGACGACCGGCTCAGACGGCACCCGGACGTTCGTGACGTGTTCCACTGGGACTGGCCCGAAGCGCTCAACGCCGCCGGCTTCGCGCGGTTGTTGGCAGAGCAAGGGATCCATCCGGTCCCGGACGGCGGCTGGCCGGTGCCCGACGGCCCGTTACCGCGCAAGGCTCGCCATACCTCCTGGACCGAGTGGACCCGAAGCTGAGCGAGCGGCCCCCGACGGGCGACCCTGCATAGGGGCCGCTCGCTGCGGAAGGGGTCCGCTCGGTCAGGCGAGGGCTCGGTTGAGTTCGGCAACGAGCGCCGGCCCGCGGTAGATGAGTCCGCTGTAGATCTGCACCAGCGAGGCGCCGGCGTCGATCAGGGCGAGCCCGTCGTCGGCGGTCATGACGCCGCCGACGCCGATGACCGGCAGCTTCGATCGCTCGGCGATGCGCTGCACGACATATCGCGACCGGCGGGTCAGCGGGGCGCCGCTCAGGCCGCCGGCCTCGTCCGCCAGTGGCAGGTCCGCCTCGGCGATGCCGTCCCGCGACAGGGTGGTGTTGGTGGCGATGATGCCGCTGGCGTCGGCGCGTTGTGCCACCTCGAGCACGTCGTCGATCGCGCTGTCGGTGAGGTCCGGGGCGATCTTGACGAAGATCGGGGTCCGGGAGCGGGCAGCGGTCGCGGTGACGAGTTCGGCCAGCAGCTCCGCGAGCGGTTCCTTGTCCTGCAGGGAACGCAGCCCCGGAGTGTTGGGGCTGGAGACGTTGACCGCGAAGTAGTCCGCGTGCGCGTCCAGCAGCGCGAGGCTGGTGAGGTAGTCGCCGATGGCGTCCTCCACCGGCGTCGCCTTGGTCTTGCCGATGCTCACCCCGATCGGTATGCCGATGGGGCCCGCCGCCGCGAGGCGATCGGCCAGGACCCGGGCACCGTCGTTGTTGAAGCCCATCCGGTTGATGATCGCGTCGCTGCCGCGCAGCCGGAACAGCCGCGGCTGCGGGTTGCCCGGCTGCGCCTGCGCGGTGACCGTGCCGAGTTCGATGTGGCCGAATCCCAGGTGTTCCCAGACCTTGACGCCCAGCCCGTCCTTGTCGACGCCCGCGGCCAGGCCGACCCGGCCCGGGAACCGGACACCGGCGACCTCGACCGGTCCGGCCGGTCGCGGTAGGGCTGCTGCGAGAGACCGTAGGGCGGCGGGGTGGTCGCCCAGTTGCGCCATCCGGCGAAGGGTGCGGTGGTGCGCGGTCTCGGCGTCTCCCCCGCCGACGCGGAAGAGCAATGGCCGCATCGCGGCGCGGTATCCGGCGTCGAGCGCCCAGCGCGGCAGCGCCATCAGGTGAGCTCGCCGCGGCCGGCGGCCTTCAGGCGCTGCACCACACTCTTGACGTCCTGTGCCCGTTCCCGGTTGGTGACCAGGAGCGCGTCCGGGGTGTCGACCACGATGATGTCCTTGACGCCGAGTGTCACCACGACACGGCCGGACCGGGGCGCGATGACCCCGGTCGTGTCCTCGGCGACGACGTCCTCGGCGCTGCCGAGCACCTTGACGCCGTCTGCGGATCCGGTGAGCAGCGAGCCCAGCGAATCGAAGTCGCCGACGTCGTCCCAGTCGAAGTGACCGGGGATGACGGCGACCCGCCCGTCCGCGGCGGCAGGTTCGGCGAGCGCCTTGTCGATGGCGATCTCGGTGAGCCGCGGCCACAACTCGGTCAGCCGCAGCGGGTTGTCGGCTATGGCGCGCAGATCGCCGGCGAGGCCGGGCTGGTAGTGATCGAGCATGTCCAGCAGTTCGCTTGCCCGGAAGACGAACATACCGGCGTTCCAACGATATTCGCCGCTTGCGAGGTAGGAGCGAGCAGTCTCGACGTCCGGCTTCTCCACGAAGGAGTCGACGCCGTGTGCGTTCGGCGCACCCTCCACATCGAGCGGTTTGCCGAGCTTGATGTAACCGAATCCCGTTGCGGGGCTCTTGGGTTCGATGCCGATGGTCACCAGCCGGCCGGTGCGCGCGACGGCCACCGCCTCCCGCACGCTGGCCCGGAACGACTCGTCGTCGCGGATGACGTGGTCGGCCGCGAAGGAGCCGATGATCGCGTCGTGGTCGCGCTGCTCGAGGATCGCTGCGGCCAGTCCGATGGCCGGCATCGACTCCCTCGGCGACGGCTCGACGAGGAGGGCGTCGATGCCGAGTTCGGGCAGTTGCTGGCGCACTTCGGGCGCGTGCCGCAGGCCTGTCGCGATCAGCAGCCGATCCTCGGACAAGGGAGCGAGCCGGTCGACCGTGCCCTGCAGCAGCGACCAGCCGGAGCCGGTGAGGTCGTGCAGGAATTTCGGCGAACCCGAGCGCGACAGCGGCCACAGCCGGGTGCCCGAACCGCCGGCGGGGATGACGGTCCAGAACCCCTCGATGGGTCCGTTCTCCTCGGTCGACATGGCAACAAGCTAATGCACGATCTTCACCTCCCGCTCACGGGTTCGGCAGGCCGTCACTCACTGATCGACGACTGCGACGGCAACGTGCGTGTCGTGCGCATTTGCGATCGTCACCGACTCCCTCATCCCGACCTGGAGCGGCGTCACCACCAGCGTCTGCCAGTTGCTGACCGGGCGATGCGGCTTCCCGATCCGGTCGGTCCGCACACCACCACCGTCGCCGGAAGTTCGCTAGCGTCGATCGGGTCGCACTTGGTCTAGACCTCTCCCCTGGACCACGCCCTGAGGAAGGAACTTCACGGTGATCACACTCCCGCCCCGCCCGACCCCGCACCACCCCCGACGTCATACCGCCTACCGCAAGACCGCCGTCCTCGGCACGGTCGCCGCGGTCGCCCTCGGCATGGCCGGCACCGCCGTCTCGCCGGCCCGAGCCGCCGGCGGACACCCGACATCCACCACGGCTGCCACGCTTCCGAAGGTCTTCCCGCAGCCCCAGCAGATGGAGGCGTCCGGCGCACCGGTCCCACTCAGCGGCAAGGTGCTGATCGTCACCGGTGACAACGCCGACGCGCCCACCGTCGCCCTCGTCGAACAGATCGTGACCGCGGCCGGCGGCCATCCGATCGTGGCCAAGACGGCCTCCGGCGGTGGCAAGCGGGTCTATCTGGGCACCAGCGCCACCAATCCCGCGATCGACGACGCCATGGCTGCCATGGGCGTCCGGGACGCCGCCGACCTCGCGGCCGACGGCTACGTCCTGGCCAGCGGCCGGTATGACGGCAAGCCGACCGTCGTGCTCAACGGCGTCGACCAGCGCGGCACGTTCTACGCCGCGCAGACCCTCCGGCAGTTGGTGACCCACAAGCAGGTCCCCGGTGTGACGATCCGCGACTGGCCGCTGATGTCGATCCGCGGCGCCATCGAGGGGTTCTACGGCATCCCGTGGTCGCACCAGGCCCGGCTGGACCAGATGGCGTTCTACGGCAAGCACAAGATGAACACCTACATCTACACGCCCAAGGACGACCAGTTGCTGCGCGCCGAGTGGCGCACGCCGTACAGCGGCGCCGCCCTGGACCGGATGAAGGAACTGGTCAAGGCCGCGAACACCAACCACGTCGACTTCACCTTCGCCCTCTCGCCGGGCAACGACATCTGCTACTCCGGCCAGTCCGACTTCGACGCCACGATCAAGAAGTTCGACCAGTTGCGCGCCCTGGGCGTGCGCTCCTTCTACATCGCACTGGACGACATACCACTGAAGTTCCACTGCGACGCGGACAAGCAGAAGTACCCCGACAACGGCGACTGGCACTGGCTGGCCGACGCACAGGCCGACTACCTGAACCGGATCGAGAAGGAGTACATCGAGCCGAACCATCTCGAGCCGCTGCAGACCGTGCCGACCAACTACAACGGCTCCGGCCCGGACCCGTACAAGGGCGAGTTCGGCGCCCGGCTCAACGACGACGTCCGGGTGCAATGGACCGGTGAGGGCGTCTTCTCGGACACGATCACCGCCGCATCGGTGCAGCGGGCGAGTACGTCGTACAACACCGACCACCTCTACATCTGGGACAACTTCCCGGTGAACGACGGCAAGCGCGGCCGGCTCTTCCTGAACCCGCTGACCGGGCGGGCGCCCGACCTCTACAAGTACATCGACGGATTCACCTCCAACCCGATGATCGAGCCGTACGCCTCGATGCCGGCGTTGGCCAACTACGGGGACTACACCTGGAACGGGCCGAAGTACGACGCCGACGCCTCGATGTCGGCGGTGCTCGACGAACTCGCCGGACCCGATTCCGGCACCCGCGAGGCGCTGCGCACCTTCGCCGACCTCAACCAGGAATGGCCCTACCGGGCCGGCACCGAGCACGCGCCGGCGTTGACGAAGGACATCGACGCGTTCTGGGCGGCCCGGGCGGACGGCAGCACCAGCACTGCGCTGCAGCGACGGCTGGCGGCGATCACCGCCCTGCCCCGCACGCTCAGCGGTATGGCGCAACCCGGCTTCGCCAGTGACGCGCAGCCGTGGATCGATGCCGCGGCGCTGTGGGCCACGGCGTTGCAGCACGAGATCGCGATGCTGGATGCCGTCGATGCCGGTGACGGCGCGAAGGCGACGCGGGAATACTTCGCCGCCCAGCGGGCGATCGCCGACGCCAAGAAGCCGACCGTGCCGGACCAGGGCGCGAACGGCACGACACAGCCCGACCAGATCGTCCCCTCCGTCGGCGACGGCGCGTTCGAGGCGTTCACCGCGAAGGCGAACCAGGCGTTCGTCGACTGGCTGGGCGCCGAACCGCTCGACATGAAGCGGTATGCGAGCACGCCGAGCACGTCGATGGGCACGTACTCCAGCTACGCCAGCGGCCGGATGACCGACGATGACCCGTCGACCTACTACTGGTCCAACGCCGCGCCCTCGGTCGGCAGCAATGTCCGGGTCGACCTCGGCTCGGTGCAGCAGGTCGGCAACGTCGTGGTGCGCCAGTCCGACAGTGACACCCAGACGGGAGACATGATCTACCACGCCGCGCTCGACTACTCGACCGACGGCGAGCACTGGACGACCGCCGGCGAGTTCGACACCAAACCGGTGGTTCGCTACAGCTTCGACACCCCCGTGCAGGCACGGTACGTGCGACTGCGGGCGACCGCACTGAACCCGGGCGGCAAGTGGGTCAAGATCCGCGACTTCGCGGTGTCCGCGACGACCTCCGTCTCCGCCAACCTGCCGGCCACCGACGGCAGCAGCGCGACGGAGGCGTTCGACGCCGACCTGACCACGGCCTACCGGGCGGCGACGCAACCAGTGGACGGGTCCTACATCGGCCGCGCGTATGCCGATCCGGTGTCATTGCAGTCGGTTTCGGTCGTTGCGTCAGCCGGCGCCGGTGAGCTGCAGGTGCAGCACGACGGCACCTGGTCGACCGTCGGCTCGCTGGCGGTGGGCGCGTCATACGCGCACGGTGACGTGGACCCGTCCTGGCAGGTGACGGGTGTGCGGATGCTGTTCAGCCCGGGCTCCGACGCGCCGGTGATCCAGGAGCTGGTGGCGCGGTAGACGGCACTCGGCGGGGCGTGCCGGGGGTTCCGGGGGGCCGGCGAGGACTGGCGTACCAAAGTCTCCCCAGGGCAGCGTTCAGCACACCCCCAGCCGCCCCGCCGTACCAAAGTCTCCCCAGGGCAACGTTCAGCACACCCCCGGCCGCCCCGCCGTACCAAAGTCTCCCCAGGGCAGCGTTCAGCACACCCCCGGCCGCCCCGCCGTACCAAAGTCTCCCCAGGGCAGCGATCGGCACATTGCACTCTCGCCGACCCTGTGGACAACGCTCAGCATCGTCGGCGCGCAACGGCCATCCTGGAACGATGCCCGAACAGTTCGATCCACGCCTTCCGTTCCGCCGCGCGGCCGGCCTGCGCCACGGCATCGGCCGACGAGCGTTGCAGAGCAACGGATTCCGCCAGTTGTATCGAGGATGCTACGTCTCCGCGAACGTCATCCCGAACTTCGTGATGCGGGCGACTGCTGCCCTCGAGATGGTGCCCGGCGCTTACGGCCTGAGCCACCACAGCGCCACGACCTGGTACGGCGCAACGGCGCCCGACACACCCGACATACATCTCGCGGTTCCACATCGATTGCGGTGCGACCTTCCAGGTATCCGCATCCACCGCTATCGCACGCCACCACTGCTGTGGACCCGTCGCGGGATCAAGGTCACCGCCCCGGTCCAGACCTTCGTCGACATGGCCGCCACGTCGGACCTGGTCGACCTGGTCGTGCTCGGCGACTCCCTCGTGCGGAGAACTTCGGTGACACCGTCCGAGCTCAGGGCGTTCGCTCGGGAATCACGGGCGAGTGGCATCGGACGAGCACGGCGGGCCGGCTCACTGGTCCGTGCGCACGTCGACTCCGCGCAGGAGACGCGCTCGCGCCTGCTGATCGTGTTGTCCGGTATGCCGGAGCCGGCCGTCGACCTGCGCTTCCATTCGGACGACGGCAACCTGCTCCGACGCATCGACATGGGATACGAGGACGTCAAACTGGCCGTCGAGTATGACGGCCGACAGCACATCGACCGGCAAGCACACTGGGGCAACGACATCGGACGACGCGAGTACTTCGAGGGCCTCGGGTGGCGTTTCATCATTTTGATCTCGCCCGATATCTGGACCACACCCGGGCAGACCGTCGAACGAGTCCACGGCGCTCTCCTCGACCGCGGTGTCGCAGTGCCGTCGCTGCGAGATGACTGGCGGTTGCACTTTCCTGGTGGAGGCAGCGGCTACTCCGGAGCGCTGCCCGCCTGAGCCGGCCGGAACCCTGCCCTGGGGAGACTTCGGTACGCCCCAGCCCGCAC
Organism: Flexivirga lutea; assembly: GCF_054778955.1. NCBI lineage: Bacteria > Bacillati > Actinomycetota > Actinomycetes > Micrococcales > Dermacoccaceae > Flexivirga > Flexivirga lutea. Next base: position 139,518 of record NZ_BAAGZB010000006.1, on the reverse strand, counting down.
ACCCGTACCCTTCCCTCCCCTGGGGAGACTTCGGTACGCCCGGCCCCGCACACCCGTACCCTTCCCTGCCCTGGGGAGACTTCGGTACACCCCGGCCCGCAGACCCGTACCCGTACCTTTCCCTCCCCTGGGGAGACTTCGGTACGCCCCAGCCCGCAGACCCGTACCCTTCCCTCCCCTGGGGAGACTTCGGTACACCCCGGCCCCGCACACCCGTACCCTTCCCTCCCCTGGGGAGACTTCGGTACGCCCGGCCCCGCACACGCGAAAGGCCGGCACCGGGCAAACCCGGCACCGGCCCTTCTCCGTTGTATGACGACGCCGCCGCCAGCGGCAGCGGACGAAGTCACCAGCGGCTGCGGTCAGCTCTTGGCCTTCAGGAAGTCGCGGTTGAGCTGGCTGATGACGTCCAGCGGGATCTCCTTGGGGCACGCGGCCGAGCACTCACCGAGGTTCTGGCAACCGCCGAAGTCCTCCGCATCGTGCTGGTTGACCATCTTGACGACGCGGGCGTCGCGTTCGGCCTGGCCCTGCGGCAGCTCACCCAGGTGGGTGATCTTGGCGCCCAGGAAGAGCATGCCGGAGGCGTTCGGGCACGCCGCGACGCAGGCGCCACAGCTGATGCAGGTGGCGGCGTCGAAGGCACGGTCCGCCTTGTGCTTCTGCACCTGCAGGTTGTTGGCCTCGACCGCGGCGCCGGTGTTGACCGAGATGTAGCCGCCGGCCTGGATCACCCGGTCGAACGCCGACCGGTCCACGATCAGGTCACGCACCAGCGGGAACGCCTGGGCGCGCCACGGCTCGATGGTGATCGTGTCGCCGTCGGTGAAGGAGCGCATGTGCAGCTGGCAGGTCGTGGTGACCTCCGGCCCGTGCGCCTCGCCGTTGATCATCAGCGAACACATGCCGCAGATGCCCTCACGGCAGTCGGAGTCGAATGCCACCGGCTCCTCGCCCTGGCCGGTGAGTTGCTCGTTGAGTACGTCGAGCATCTCCAGGAACGACATGTCCTCGGAGATGTCGCTGACCGGGTAGGTCACCAGCTCGCCCTGCGCGTCGGGGCCGGCCTGGCGCCAGATCTTCAATGTCAGGTTCATGTTACTTGTAGCTCCGCTGCTTCAGCTGGATGAAGTTGTAGGTGAGGTCTTCCTTGTGCAGCACGGGCGGCTCCAGGCTGCCCTCGCTGCCGCCGGTGAACTCCCAGGCCGCGACATACGCGAACTTCTCGTCGTCACGCAGCGCCTCGCCGTCCTCGGTCTGCGACTCGGAACGGAAGTGGCAGCCGCACGACTCGGTCCGGTGCAGGGCGTCGATGCACATCAGCTCGGCCAGCTCGAAGAAGTCGGCCACCCGGCCGGCCTTCTCCAGGGACTGGTTGAGCGTCGCCGCCGAACCGGGCACCTTGACGTTGCGCCAGAACTCTTCGCGCAGCGAGCGGATCTGCTCGATCGCCTTGCGCAGGCCGGCGTCGTTGCGTTCCATGCCGCAGTATTCCCAGACGATCTGTCCGAGCTCCTTGTGGAAGGAGTCGACCGTGCGCTCACCGTCGATGGACAGCAGCTTCTCGATCCGGTCCTCGACGGACTTGCGCGCCTCCAGCACCTCGGGGGCGTCCTCGGCGACCGGCTCGAACGGACCCTGCGCCAGGTAGTCACGGATGGTGTTGGGCAGCACGAAGTAACCGTCGGACAGGCACTGCATCAGCGAGGACGCACCCAGCCGGTTCGCGCCGTGATCGGAGAAGTTGGCCTCCCCCGCCGCGAACAGGCCCGGGATCGTGGTCTCCAGGTTGTAGTCGACCCAGAGGCCACCCATCGTGTAGTGCACCGCCGGGTAGATGCGCATCGGCACCTTGTAGGGGTCCTCGCCGGTGATCCGCTGGTACATGTCGAAGAGGTTGCCGTACTTGGCCTTGACCGCATCGACACCCATCCGCTCGATCGCCGAGGCGAAGTCGAGGTAGACACCGCGGCGGAAGTCGCCGACCTTCGGGCCGACACCGCGGCCCTCGTCGCACACGACCTTGGCCTGGCGGCTACCGATGTCGCGCGGGACCAGGTTGCCGAACGCGGGGTACTTGCGCTCCAGGTAGTAGTCGCGGTCCTCTTCGGGTATGTCGCGCGGGTCCTTCTCGCAGTCCTCGCGACGCTTGGGCACCCATATGCGGCCGTCGTTGCGCAGCGACTCGCTCATCAGCGTCAGCTTGGACTGGTAGTCGCCGGACACCGGGATGCAGGTCGGGTGGATCTGCGTGTAACAGGGGTTGGCGAAGTAGGCGCCCTTGCGGTGCGCCCGCCAGCTCGCGGTGACGTTGCAGCCCATGGCGTTGGTGGACAGGAAGAAGACGTTGCCGTAGCCGCCGCTGGCCAGCACCACGACGTCGGCCAAGTGCGTCTCGATCTCGCCGGTGACCATGTCACGCGCGATGATGCCGCGTGCCTTGCCGTCGACGATGATGACCTCGAGCATCTCGTGGCGGGTGAACTGCTCCACCGTGCCGGCCGCGACCTGCCGCTCCATCGCCTGGTAGGCGCCGATCAGCAACTGCTGACCCGTCTGCCCGCGGGCATAGAAGGTGCGGGCCACCTGCACACCACCGAAGGACCGGTTGTCCAGCAGGCCGCCGTAGTCGCGCGCGAAGGGCACACCCTGGGCGACACACTGGTCGATGATGTTGGCGCTGACCTCGGCCAACCGGTAGGAGTTGGACTCGCGCGAGCGGTAGTCCCCGCCCTTCACCGTGTCGTAGAACAGCCGGTAGACCGAGTCGCCGTCGTCGTTGTAGTTCTTGGCGGCGTTGATGCCGCCCTGGGCGGCCACCGAGTGCGCCCGGCGCGGGCTGTCCTGGTAGCAGAACGACTTCACGTGGTAGCCGGCCTCGCCGAGCGTGGCGGCGGCCGCACCCCCGGCCAGGCCGGTGCCGACGATGATCACCGACAGCTTGCGCCGGTTGGTCGGGTTGACCAGCTTGTTGTCGAACTTCGCTTGGGTCCACATCTGGTCGATGGGCACCTTCGGCGCGCGAGTGTCCTCGATGTTCTCGCCGAGCGAGTAGAGGTTGTCGACCAGTTCGGAGATGGGTTCAGGCATCTGGCAGTCCTTACTTGATTCCGCCGAAGGCGATGGCGAGCGGCGGGATGACGAAGCCGACGGCGACGATCAGAGCCACCACGACGGCGACGACGTTGGCGATCGTGCGGGCGCGGACCGTCGAGGTGAACCCGAGGGTCTGCGCGGCGCTCCAGATGCCGTGCCGCAGGTGCATGCCGAGGGCGATCATCGCCAGCACGTAGATGAGGGTGACCCACCACACGTTGAACGCGTGCACGGTCAGCTCGTAGGGATCGTGGGTGATGGCCGTCGTGTTGCCGCCGCTACCGACGTTGAACTTGACGATCGTGAACTGCAGCAGGTGCCAGATCACGAAGAGCAGCAGGAAGGTGCCGCCCCAGCGCATCCACCTGCTCGAGAACGACCGCGCGATCGACTTCTTCACGGCGTAGCGCTGCGGACGGGCGGCCCGGGCACGACCCCACAGCACGTAGGCCGCGTAGGCGTGCAGCACGACGCTGATCCCGAGGATGACTTCCATGACGGTGAGGAAGCCGTGTCGCGGCAGCATCGGCTCGCCGATGGTGCGCAGGTGCTCGGAGTAGGTGTTGAAGGCCGTGTGGCCGTCGAAGAGCTTGTAGAGATTGCCGTACATGTGGGCAATCACGAAGAGCACGAAAATGATGCCGGTCACAGCCATCAGCGTTTTCAGGAAGATCGAGCTTCCCTGTTTGCCGGTGCGGACTCGAGGCGGCTTGGAGACGGTTGAGGTTGCCACGGGCTTCAGGTTACGCCGCAAAGTACCTTGACATCGAAATAAGGTTCACCTAAGCGCTCACCAGTGGCCAGGTGGCCACCGAGCGCCATACCTGATCGGCTCCGTGCTCGTAGAGATCGAAGCCGGCCACCTCGAAACTGCGCTCGTATGACGACAACTCGGCGAACGCGTCGTCGAGGGCGGCCTCCGGGACGCCGTGGGCGATGGTGACGTGCGGGTGGTAGGGAAACGCGAGGTCGCGCTCGACCGGACCCGACCGGACAGCGCGCTCCAACTGCTCGCAACTGGCGATGCCCTCGGCGACCGCGACGAACACCACCGGCGAGATGGGCCGGAAGGTGCCGGTCCCGCGCAGCGTCATCCGGAACGGCGTCACGGTGTCGGCGACCGCTGCGAGGTGGTCACGCAGCGCCCCCTCCGCGTCCGGCTCCACCGGGGTCGGCGGCATCAACGTCACATGCGGCGGCACCGCCTCGGCCAGCGGGTCACCGGCCTGCACCCTGGCCTTCTGCAATTCGTCCGCGAAGGGTTGCGGGATCGGGATCGAGACACCGATCGTCTTCATCAGCGGGAGGCCGCCGACGGGATGAAGCCGACTGCGGCATAAGCACGATCGAGGACGACCGACGCGACCGACCGCGCACGTTCGGCACCCCGCGCGAGGATCCGGTCCAGCTCGGCCGGGTCGGCCAGCAGTTCCTCGACGCGGGCCTTGAAGGGCGCCTGCACGTCGGCCACGAGCGCCGCGACGTCGGTCTTGAGCGCACCGTACTTGTTGGCACCGGCGTAGCGCTCGACCAGCGCCTCGATCGAGTCGTCGGACAGCGCGGAGTGGATGCGCAACAGGTTGGCGATGCCCGGCTTGGCCTCGACGTCGTAGCGCACCTCGTTGTCGGTGTCGGTGACGGCCGACTTGATCTTCTTGGTGTTGGCCTTGACCTCATCGAGCATCATCAGGTTGCCGTTCTGGTTGGCGGCCGACTTGCTCATCTTCGCGGTCGGCTCCTGCAGCGACATGATCTTCGCCGTGCCCTCGGGGATGTGGCCGCCGGGCACCACGAACGTGTCGCCGTAACGGGCGTTGAAACGCTGGGCCAGGTCACGAGTGAGCTCGAGGTGCTGCCGCTGGTCCTCGCCCACGGGGACGGAGGTGGCGTCATACAGCAGGATATCCGCCGCCATCAGCATCGGATAGGTGAACAGGCCCACGTTGGTGCCCTCGGTGCCGCGCTTGGCCGACTTGTCCTTGAACTGCGTCATCCGTGCCGCCTCGCCATACCCGGTGATGCAGTTGAGGATCCAGGCCAGCTGCGAGTGCTCGGGCACGTGCGACTGCACGAAGACCGTCGAGACCTCGGGGTCGATGCCGCCCGCTAGATACTGCGCCGCGGTCACTCTGGTGCGCTTGCGCAGATCCGCCGGGTCCGGGTTGACCGTGAGTGCGTGCTGATCGACGACACAGAAGAACGCGTCGAACTCGCTCTGCATGCGCACCCAGTTGACCTGCGCGCCCAGGTAGTTGCCCAGGTGCAGCGAGTCGTGCGTCGGCTGCATGCCGGACAGGATGCGCGGGGTGGGGACGCTGGGCCGGCTGGTGGGCGAGGTCTCGCTCATGGAAGGTACGCGCTCTCTTTCGTGGCACTCGAACCGGATCGCCGGCCAGTCTCTCACCCACGACCCGACCCGATGACGGTCGGCCACCGTCGACCTCGTCAACCTCCGGTGTTCGATCGTGTGCGGATATGATCGATCGGCGGAACCGAAGGGAGGTCGCGATGCTCGCCCGGCAACGGCAGGAACTCATCGCGCGCGCCGTCGAGGAACACGGCGGGATCCGGGTGTCCGAGCTCGTCACCGAGCTCAACGTCAGTGACATGACCATCCGCCGTGACATCGAGACACTCGCCCGGCGGGGCGTGGTGCGCAAGGTGCACGGCGGCGCCACCCGCGCCGACCGCAGCGCCGACGAACCAGGCTTCACCGCCAAGTCCGAGATGCATCAGGGCGCCAAGACCGAGATCGCGCGCACTACCGCCGGACTCATCTCACCGGGCTCGTCGGTCGCGGTCTCGGCCGGCACCACCGCGTATGCCGTCGCGCAAGCGCTCCAGGAAGTGACCCGGCTGACCGTGGTGACCAACTCGCCACGCGTGGCCGATCTGCTCTTCGACCCGCAGGAGAAGGACCGTCTGGTCGTGCTCACCGGCGGTGTCCGCACTCCCTCGGACGCACTGGTCGGACCGGTGGCCAACGAGATGCTACGGACCGTGCACGTCGACACCCTGATCCTGGGCGTGCACGGCATCGACCTCGACGCGGGGTTGACCACACCCAATCTGCAAGAGGCGCAGACCAATCGCGCGCTGATCCATGCCGCCAAGCGCGTCGTCGTCGTCGCCGACCACAGCAAGTGGGGCATCATCGGACTGTCCACCATCGCGACACTGGACGCTGTCGACACCCTGGTCACCGACGCCCAGCTCGACGAGGACGCCCGCCGCGCGATCGGCCGGCACCAGGTCAACCTGGTGGTCGCCGCACGGGACGACATCTCGGCGCCCGGCCGCTGAGCCGACGGCCGGCGTCAGTCGGTGCCGGCTGCACCCGCTGTCGGTGCCTCGACCCGCCATATCTGGAAGATGTGCTTGCTGCGCTCGGCTCCGGCATAGCTCAACCGGGCCACCTGCAGCCGCGGGTTGCGTGCGGCGATCCCTCGCTGCTGTCCGGGGTCGGTCACCAGCATCACGAAGCCGATCCGGTCCGGGCCGAGGTAGCTGTCCTCGAAGATCAGGTCGCCGGGCCGCTCCTGCCCGGGCGTGACACGGGTGCCGTGCCCGGACGCCAGCCAGCTGCGCTGCTGCTGCGCGGTGCGCGGGATCCGCACACCTGCCTGCGCGTATGCCGCCTGAACGAACGACGAACTGTCCCAGGCGTCCGGACCGTCCGCGCCGAAACGGAACCGGTGTCCGACCTTGCTCTGCGCCCAGCGCACCGCACCGGCCGCTTGCGCCGTACCGGCCGGCTGCGGGACCCCGCTGCAGGCGATGCCGCCCGAGCCGGCGGCATACGCAGCGGCGTAGAAGAGCACGTCGTTGACATACCACTCGGCGTGGTTGTAGCTGAACAACGCCCGGCGAACGCCGGGGTCGCCCGCGGTGGCGCCCCAGGCGTGCAGGGCGTGCGCCGCGGAGAAGACGCTGTCCGCGTCGCTGCGAATGTCGATCCTGCCGTCGCCGTCCCCGTCGACGCCGTAGCGCGCGAACGTGCTCCGCAGGAACTGCATGACGCCTCGCGCACCGGCCGACGAGGTGTGGTTGTTGCGCCCTTGCGCCGTCTCCTCCATCCCGACGCCGGCCAGCAGCTGCCACGGAACGGCATACTGCCGACTCGCCCTCAGATAGAGGCTCATCAGGTCGGCCGGCACTGACAGCGCGCCCTGTTTCATGCTGTGTCGTCGCGGTGAACCCGCAACCGGCAGAGCGGCATTCGTCTTCAACACCGGAGCCGGCGAGGTGCCACTGAGCGGCGCGCCGTGCTCGGCCATGAAGCGGACCGGATCAATCGGCGCACCGTTGCGGTGGACCTCGAAATGCAAGTGCGGCCCGGTGCTGGCGCCGGTGGACCCCTCCTCGCCGAGCACCTGCCCGGCCGCGACCTTGCTCCCGGGCGTGATGCCCGCGGCGATGCGGGCCAGGTGACCGTAGCGGGTCTGCACGCCGTCGGCATGCTGCACCGTCACCTCGTTGCCGAGTCCGCCGAAGGGTGCGGCGCGCACCACGGTGCCGTCGTCCGCAGCGACGACCGGGCCCGGGCCGGGCAGCATCGCCAGGTCCACGCCGGCGTGCAGCCGGCGGTCGTGCGAGATCGGGTTGACGCGGCTGCCGAAGGTCGAGGTGATCACGTAGCGCTGGGCGACCGGCGGCCGCCACCCGGCCGAACCCACCACGCAACTGGGTGCCGATCCCCCGGAGCCGCCGGTGGCGGTGGCCGGTGCCATCGGCAGTGCGACCACTAGAGCTGCCACCGGAAGCGCCGCGAAGCTCCGCAGCCATGACCGTCGACCGACCGAACCAGCGCGCATCCCTGCCTCGTCTCTCCCCGCTCCCCGATGATAGGGGCGATCCGGAGCCAGCGGCCAGTTGTTGTGGTGGCGGGCTAGCATCGGCCCGGTGAACGACCAGCCCACCCCCGCACCCTCTGCCGAGGGCGTCGACGCCGCCGCTCCGCCGGCCGATGTGCTCGTCCGCCGATCGCACACGTTGCAGACCGCCTCCGGCGAGCTGTCCTACACCAGCGAATCCGGCACCGTCGTGTTGCACCGCGACGACCTCGCCGACGGTGTATGGCGTGGGCGCAAGCCCGTGGCGGAGGTCGCGATCACGGCATACACACTCGACGACGCGGCGGCGACCGGACGTCCCGTGACCTTCGCGTTCAACGGTGGCCCGGGCAGTTCCAGCCTGTGGCTGCATCTCGGCCTGCTCGGCCCGCGCCGGGTGGAGATGGGCGACGCCGGCGAGCTGCTGCCCCCGCCCTACGGATTGGTGGACAATCCCGAAACCCCCCTGGCCACAACGGATCTGGTCTTCATCGATCCGGTGTCGACGGGGCTGTCCCGGGTCGTGTCCGGCGAGCAGCCGAAGGACTTCCACGGATTCACGGCCGACATCGAGTCGGTGGCGGAGATCATCCGCTCCTGGGTCACCCGCAACCACCGATGGCTGTCGCCGAAGTTCATCGCCGGCGAGTCGTACGGCACCACCCGCGCGGCCGGGCTGGCGCAGCACCTGCAGGAAAAGCTCGGGATGTACCTCAACGGGCTAATCCTGATCAGCAGTGTGCTCGACTTCGGCACCGCCAATTTCGAGCACGGCAACGACCGCGCGCACGCGCTCTATCTGCCGTTCTACGCCGCGACCGCGCACTTCCACGGCAAGCACGGCGACCGGCCGCTGCGCGAGGTGCTCGACGAGGCCGAGGACTACGCCGCGCGTGACTACCCGTGGGTGCTCTCCCGAGGCAACCGGCTCACCGACGCCGAGCGGGCGGCGGCCGTCTCCCGCATCGCCGGGCTCACCGGACTGACCGAGGACTACGTCGACCGGGCGGACCTGCGGATCGAGCACTGGCGCTTCTTCGGCGAACTACTGCGTCACCGTGGTCTGACGGTCGGCCGCATCGATGCCCGCTTCACCGGCCCCGCGGCCAGCCGGATCGCCGAGTCGATGGACGCCGACCCGTCGATGGACGCCATCACCGGCCCCTACGCGGCCGCCTTCCAGCACTACCTCGGTGTCGAGCTCGGTGTGCGCAGCGACCAGGTCTTCCGGGTGATCAGCGAGGACGTCGGCCGTGACTGGAGTTTCAAGGAGTTCGAGAACTCCGCCGTCTACGTCGTCGACCGGTTGGCTCGGGCGATGCGCCAGAACCCGCATCTCGCAGTGCATTTCGCCTACGGCTACTACGACGGTGCGACACCGTACTCCTGCGCGATGGACGACGTGGCCCGGCTCGCGCCCGAACTCCTGCCCCGCCTGGAGCATCATTTCTACGAATCCGGGCACATGACCTATGTGCACCAGCCGACCAGGGTGCAGCAGAGTGCTGACCTGGCCGACTTCGTGACACGGCACAGCGGACGCAGCGCGTCGCGCTGAGCCGCGGCACGTGCGCTTGCCCAGGATCAAGTCCATGGTTCGACGAGTCGGCTGCTCCGGCAGCCACAGCAGAGGAAGGTGAACGTGTCGTGGCCGATCGACGGGTTCTGGTCACCGGCGGTGCCGGTTTCATCGGGTCGCACCTGGTGGAGCGCTTGCTCGACCGCGGCGACGAGGTGCTGGTGGCCGACAACTTCTACTCCGGCATGCGCTCCAACGTGCACCACCTGCTCGCCAACCCGGCGTTCGAGCTGATCCGGCACGACGTCACCTTCCCCCTGTATGTCGAGGTGGACGAGATCTTCCACCTCGCTTGTCCGGCGAGTCCCGTGTACTACCAGCGAGATCCGGTGCAGACGACCAAGACGAGCGTGCACGGCTCGATCAACATGCTCGGCCTGGCCAAACGCACCGGAGCCAAGATCCTGTTGACCTCCACCTCCGAGGTGTATGGCGACCCGGACGTCCACCCGCAACGGGAGGACTACTGGGGCAACGTCAACCCGATCGGTGTCCGGTCCTGTTACGACGAGGGCAAACGCTGCGCCGAGACACTCTTCTTCGACTACCGCCGTCAGCACGAGCTACCGATCAAGGTGGCCCGTCTCTTCAACACCTACGGGCCCCGGATGCGTCCGGACGACGGGCGGGTGGTGTCCAACTTCATCATGCTGGCCCTGCGCGGCGACCCGATCACGATTTACGGCGACGGGCTGCAGACCCGGTCGTTCTGCTACGTCGACGACCTGGTGGGCGGGTTGCTCACGCTGATGGACTCCGACCCCTCGTTCACCGGGCCGGTCAACCTCGGCAACACCGGCGAGTTCACCATGCTGCAGCTCGCCGAGCTGGTCATCGAGTTGACCGGAAGCAGTTCACCGATCGTGCACGAGCCGCTGCCCGAGGACGACCCGACGCGGCGCCGCCCCGACATCTCCCTGGCCAAGGATGCCCTCGGCTGGGAGCCGGTCACCCCCCTGGCGGAGGGCTTGGCCTGCACCGTCGAGCACTTCCGGGCCGCCGTCGACCGCTGAGCGACGGCATACGCAGGCAGTCCGGGTTCACTCGGCCGGCGCGAACTCCTCGACCAGCGGCACGACATCGGCGATCGACTCCACGACCCGCGTCGGGACGAAGGGATGCCGGGCGACCTGTTCGCGCGTCGTCGACCCGGTGAGCACCAGGATGGTGCGCAGCCCCGCCTCCAGGCCGCTCACCACGTCGGTGTCCATCCGGTCGCCGATCATGACCGTCGTCTCCGAGTGCGCCTCGATCCGGTTGAGCGCGCTGCGCATCATCAACGGGTTGGGCTTGCCGACGTAATAGGGTTCGACACCGGTGGCGCGCGTGATGAGCGCGGCGATCGCGCCGGTCGCCGGCAGCAGTCCGTCCGTCGAGGGACCACTGGGGTCGGGATTGGTCGCGATGAACCGGGCGCCGCCCGCGACCAGCCGGATGGCCCGGGTGATCGCCTCGAACGAATAGGTGCGGGTCTCCCCCAGCACGACATAGTCCGGTTCGCGCGAGGTCATGATGTAGCCGATGTCGTGCAGTGCAGTGGTCAGCCCGGCCTCGCCCACGACGTATGCCGAGCCGTTCGGCCGCTGGTCGTCCAGGAACTGCGCGGTCGCCAGCGCCGACGTCCAGATCGCGCTCTCCGGTATGTCGATGCCGCTCGCGTGCAGCCGGGCGCGCAGGTCCCGGGGCGTGTAGATCGAGTTGTTGGTGAGGACGAGGAACCGCAGGCCCAGGCCCTGCAACCGGCCGAGGAACTCGGCCGCACCCGGTATGGCGCGCTCCTCGTGCACGAGAACGCCGTCCATGTCGGTGAGCCAGCTGCGGACCTCTCGCTTCTCGGTCATGCCGTCAGTATTGCCGGTCCGCGGCCCGCGTCGGGGACGCGGCGGCTCAGAACGGCAGGCCGGCCCGGTAATGCGCCTGCACCTGGGCAGCGGTCAGTGCCTTGGTGTAGAGCGCGGCGTACTGCAATCCGCCGTCCAGGTAGGTGGCGTTGGTGCCGGTCGGCGCGTTCGTCCAGCCGCTGAAGCTGTCATTGCCGAGCCGCCAGTAGGCCCGCGCGATGGTTTCGCTCGGGCCGGTGCCCGAGGCGACGAGGACGCCGTCGACATACAACTGCTTCGCTCCGGCGTTGTAGACGGCCACCACGTGATGCCACGCCCCATCGGCGTAGCTGGTGCCGGCCGGCGACAAGAGCTCCTGGTTGGTGCTGTTCTGATAGGTCGCGAAATCGAGGCGGCCGGTGGCGGTGAAGAAGACCTGCAGGCCCTTCTGGGACGAGCCGTTCGCCGTCGTGCCGTTGTCGCCGAAGCCCATCAACTGACCCTTGGCCACGGATGTCCGCACCCAGATCTCCTGGGTGAGCACCGACCCGGCGGCGATGCTCGTCGTCCCGGCGGTGCTGACCCAGCGCGCGAGGATCCCGGACAGGGCCGGCGTGGTCGTGTAGTAGGTCTGCGCGTCACGTCGGCATCCCCCGCCCGAGGCGAACCCGCTGCCGAGCGCGCTGCCGACGAAGGTGGCGTCGGTGCCGCTGCCCGCGCTGCCCTGGTTGGTGCCACCGCCGGTGCTGGCCAATGAGTACATCCGGATCGGCGAGTCGGCCAGCTCTGTTGCCTAACACGTCCACAGCGCGCTGCGAATACTGTTGGCACCGTTGGTGATCGAGCCGGTGAACGCCGACATGGATTGTCCCCCACCGAGTGTCAGCAGCGTGGTCAGAGCGGCTGCGAACAGCAGCGCCACGGCGCGCAGCACCACCGGACGGCGGGCACACCGAACAGGGCCGAGTCGTGGCGTCATACGACCACGCCTTCGATCGTCCGGTGTCTGCGTCCCAGCCACAAGGCGGCCAAAAACGGTGCGGCACAACAAGATACGACCGCGACGAGCCACCACCCGGTCAGATGCGGCGACGCCTGCAGCGGCAGCCGCGCGTAGGCATCCAGCTCACCGCCGGTCACAGTGCCCAGCTCGCCGGCGACCAGGTGCACCTGGTCGCCACCGGCCGCCTGGACCGAGATCGGCAACAGTCCGGTGGAGACGACATCGGCCTCGGTGGCGCCGTGGGTATGGCGAGCCGACGCCACCTGCACGCCGACCAGCGGCCGCTGCACCAGGATCACACCGGCGACCAGCAGCGACGCGCCGAACACCCGGACCGCGGTGCGGATGGGCATCCGGATCCGGCGCGTGACCAGCCAGCCGAGCGCCCCGAGACCGAGCAGCCAGGGCATCGCGCGCACCACGAAGCCCATCGCCCACCAGCGTGCGACCACCTTGCCGACCAGTTGGTCACCGGTCGTGCGGTAGGGATCGACGGTGCCGTTGTCGTCGCCCTGGGTCCGGACGACGCCGTCCTGCACCTGCACGACTCGATGGGTGTATGTCGCACCCGTCGGGCTGTGGAACGACACGATGTCGCCGGGATGCAACCGGTCCGGCGTGGTCGGCCGAGTGAGCACCAGCGTCCCCACCGGTGCCGCCTCGCCCATGGACGCGGTCTCGATGGTCAGCCAACGACCGCCGGTGCCGCGCCATACACCGGCGGCGACCAGCAGGGCGGCGAGCAGGACCGCGACGGCGATCCAGGCCGCACGCCGCCACGCGAGGTGTCTCAGGACGACATTGCCCACGTCATGGGCTGGGAGGCGGTCAGTCCTTGATGGCCGTTGCCGAGGTTGGCCGGCATCGACACCACGAACGTGTAGGCCTGCGACGCCTTCGGCGCCAGCGCGGTCAGCGTCTGCGGCGTGGTGGTGAACGTGTCCAGCGACCCGGTGTAGATGGGTGTGCCGGTGGCGGTCGCCGCGGCATACACGTTGAGGTTGACCTTGGAGCAGAAGTCGGTCGCCGCGGGCACCCCCTGCGGCGCACCGCTCTGGGTGCAGTTGCCGGGAGTCATCGTGAAGGTCTTGGGCGTGACGGAACCCTGGTTGGTGAGTTTGACCGTCGTCGTGGTCGAGCCGCCCGGAGCCAGCGACTGTCCGCCGTACTTGTTGATCGTGGAGCAGGTCGCGGCGTTGGTCGTGTTGCCGTCGGTGCTCAGGCAGGTCACCGAACCGTCGGAGTTCTGCTCCTGCAGCACCAGCGAGCCGGTGGTCGTGGTGTTGACGGTGTTCTGGATGGACGCCGCGAAGGCCGACAGGGTGCCGGTGGTGGTCAACGCGAGGGCGGTGGTGCCGAGCACGCCGGCGACGACGACGCTGGGCGCGACAGGCAGCTTGGACAGGCGAGAACGAAGGGACATCACGACTTCTTTGGCGGAATGTCGGTTGAGCAGGACTGCACGGGTCGCCCGGCGCCCCGGTGGCCCGGACGAGCTGTGCCTCGACGGACTCACCACCTCCTCCCACCTCCTTTATTGCAAAGATTCAGCTTCCTTGCAGAAAGTCGTGGTTGTGACATAGGTCACACTTCGGGCCTACGCCAACGGGCGCCACGGAAAACCGTGACGCCCGTTGCGGTGCGGTGCAGAGGTCAGGCCGCGTTGCCCATGGCCTGCTGCAGGTTCTCGTCGATCGCGGCGAGGAACTCCTCGGTGGTCAGGTAGCTCTGCTCCGGGCCGATGAGCAGCGCGAGGTCCTTGGTCATCTGGCCACCCTCGACGGTCTCGACGCAAACGCGCTCCAGCGTCTCGGCGAACCGGGTGACCTCAGGCGTGCCGTCCAGCTTGCCCCGGTGCGCGATGCCGCGGGTCCACGCGAAGATCGACGCAATCGGGTTGGTCGAGGTCGCCTTGCCCTGCTGGTGCTGCCGGTAGTGGCGGGTGACGGTGCCGTGCGCGGCCTCCGCCTCGACGGTCTTGCCGTCCGGGGTCATCAGCACCGACGTCATCAGGCCGAGCGAGCCGAATCCCTGTGCGACGGTGTCGGACTGGACGTCGCCGTCGTAGTTCTTGCAGGCCCAGAGGTAGCCGCCCTCCCACTTCAGCGACGCAGCGACCATGTCGTCGATCAGCCGGTGCTCGTAGGTGATGCCGGCGGCGTCGAACTGCTCCTTGAACTCCTCCTCGAAGATGCGGGCGAAGATGTCCTTGAACTGGCCGTCATACGCCTTGAGGATGGTGTTCTTGGTCGACAGGTAGCACGGGACGTTGCGCTGCAGGGCGTAGTTGAGCGACGCGCGGGCGAAGTCCTCGATGGATTTGTTGTAGTTGTACATCCCCATCGCGACGCCGCCGTCCTCGCCGTACTCGGCGACCTCGTGGACCTCGGGCTCACCGCCGTCGGCGGGGGTGTAGGTGATGGTCACCGTGCCGGCGCCGGGCACCTTGAAGTTCTGCGCCTTGTACTGGTCGGCGTGCGCGTGACGGCCGATGATGATCGGCTTGGTCCAGCCGGGCACCAGCCGCGGGACGTTGGAGATGATGATCGGCTCACGGAAGATGACGCCGCCGAGGATGTTGCGGATCGTGCCGTTGGGGCTCTTCCACATCTCCTTCAGGCCGAACTCCTCGACGCGGGCCTCGTCCGGGGTGATCGTCGCGCACTTGACGCCGACGCCGAACTCCTTGATCGCGTTGGCCGCGTCGACGGTGATCTGGTCATCGGTGGCGTCGCGGCTCTCGATGCCGAGGTCGTAGTACAACAGGTCGACGTCGAGGTAGGGGTGGATCAGCCGGTCCTTGATGAACTGCCAGATGATGCGCGTCATCTCGTCACCGTCGAGTTCGACGATCGGGTTCGTGACCTTGATCTTCTCCATGCCTGCTTCTGGCTCCTTGCTGGGTGTTGCCGGCTGATGTGGACCGGGTGGTCGTGGCGCTGTCGCGCCATACCAGGCTAGCCGGGTGGCGACAAGACCTCGGTGCCAGGCCTTGCCCATGCGCTGCTAGCGTCATACGGGAAAGACCACTTTCTCGTCCATCAGGGAGTTCTCGTGAGCGCAACGCCTGTCAAGGTCGCCGTCACCGGCGCCGCCGGCAACATCGGTTACAGCCTGCTTTTCCGCATCGCCGCCGGGGACCTCTTCGGCCCGGACACCCCGGTCGAGCTCCGCCTGCTGGAGATCACCCCGGCTCTGAAGGCCCTCGAGGGCGTCGTGATGGAGCTGGACGACAGCGCCTTCCCGCTGCTGGCCGGCGTCGAGATCGGCGACGACGCCAAGAAGGTCTTCGACGGCGTCAACCACGCTCTGCTGGTCGGTGCGAAGCCGCGCGGCCCGGGCATGGAGCGCGGCGACCTGCTCAAGGACAACGGCGGCATCTTCGGCCCGCAGGGCAAGGCCCTCAACGAGGTCGCGGCCGACGACATCAAGGTGACCGTGACCGGCAACCCGGCCAACACCAACGCGCTGATCGCGATGAGCAACGCTCCCGACATCCCGAACGAGCGGTTCACCGCACTGACCCGCCTGGACCACAACCGTGCGCTGGCCCAGTTGGCCGCCAAGCTCGGTGTGCGGACCACGGACATCAGCCAGATGTCGATCTGGGGCAACCACTCCGCGACGCAGTACCCCGACCTGTTCCACGCGCAGGTCGGCGGCAAGTCCGCGGCCGAGGCGATCAGCGACCAGGACTGGATCGCGAACACCTACATCCCCACCGTCGCCAAGCGCGGCGCCGCTATCATCGACGCCCGCGGTGCCTCGTCCGCAGCCTCCGCCGCGTCGGCGACCATCGACCACGCCCGCGACTGGGAGCACGGCACCGACGGTGCCTGGGTGTCGATGTCGGTCCCGTCCGACGGCTCCTACGACGTGCCCGAGGGCATCATCAGCTCGTTCCCGGTGACCGTGGCCGACGGCAAGTGGTCGATCGTGCAAGGTCTGGAGATCGATGATTTCTCCCGCGGCAAGATCGACGCCTCCGTCAAGGAACTCCTCGGCGAGCGCGACACCGTCAAGGAGCTCGGCCTCATCTGAGGTCCCATCCCTTCGTGCAACGGGCGCCGGTCGACATGACCGGCGCCCGTTGCATGTGCCGCCGGACTGCTCTCGGCCGGCCGTGCTGGTCGACCGACCGTCGACAACGGGCGACCGTTGCCGGTTATGCACGCCTCGCCCCCGCCGGTCGACGCCCTGCCGCTAGCTGCCCGCGAGAGGCGTCAGCTTCACGATGCTGAAGATGACGCCGACCGCGCAGGCAATGAGCAGGAACGCGGCACCGTCCAGGGCCCGCGAACGTATGACGAATGCGCCGACAACGCTGTCCGGCAACGCCATCCGGCCGAGCCCGGCGACGGCGAAGACCCCGGCCAGCAGGTAGCCGCCGAGACGGACCGAGCCGGTCGTCAGGACGATCAGGGCGACCGCGCTTCCCAGGATCACAAACCACCACAGCGGCCCGAGACGAAACTTGTTCACCCCTGCTCCGTGCGTTCCGCCTGTCGTTCGGCGGCGACCACCACGTTGGTGAGGAGCATCGCGCGGGTCATCGGGCCGACACCGCCGGGGTTCGGAGTGAGGTGTCCGGCGACGTCCGCCACACCCGGCGCCACGTCACCGGCGATCTTGCCGTCGACCCGTGAGACGCCGACGTCGAGCACCGCCGCGCCCGGCTTGACCATGTCGGCGGTGATCAGGCCCGGCACCCCTGCCGCCGCGATGACGACGTCGGCGCTCCGCGTGTGCGCGGCCAGATCGCGCGTGCCGGTGTGGCACAGCGTCACCGTGGCGTTCTCGGTGCGGCGGGTCAGCAGCAGACCCAGCGGCCGGCCCACGGTCAGTCCGCGTCCGACCACGACCACCTCGGCGCCGTTCAGGCCCACGTCATACCGGCGCAGCAACTCGATCGCACCGATCGGCGTGCACGGCAGCGGCCCGGACTCCCCCAGCACCAGCTTGCCCAAGTTGACCGGGTGCAGCCCGTCAACGTCCTTGTCCGGGGAAACCCTTGACAACAGTGCGAATTCGTCGAGTCCGGTGGGCTGTTGGACCAGGAAGCCGGTGCACGCCGGATCGTCGTTCAGCTCGTCGATGACCGCTTCGACCTCACCCTGGGTCGCGGTCGCGGGCAGATCGCGACGGATGGAATGGATGCCGATGCTGGCGCAGTCCTTGTGCTTGGCCCCGACATACCAGTGCGACGCAGGGTCGTCGCCGACCAGCACGGTGCCCAGCCCGGGCACGATCCCGCGCTCGGCGAGCGCCGCCACGCGGGCGCGCAACTCGTCCTTGATCGCCACCAGGGTGGCCTTGCCGTCCAGGATCGTCGCCGTCACGCCTTGCATCTTTTCACGCGTGGCCCGCGCCGCGTCGGACCCGGTCGATCAGCCCGGGATGAGCGAGAAGCGCACGGTGCGGTCGGCGTTGTCGATGTTCAGGTCGACCAGGCAGATGCTCTGCCAGGTGCCGAGCGCGAGGCGGCCCCCGACGACCGGCACGGAGGCGTACGGCGGGATCAGCGCCGGCATCACGTGCGACCGGCCGTGTCCGCGACTGCCGTGTGCGTGCTGCCAGCGCTCGTCGGCCGGCAACAGCTCGCGCAGTGCGGCGAGCAGGTCGTCGTCGCTGCCGGCGCCCGTCTCGATGATCGCGAGTCCGGCGGTCGCGTGTGGCACGAAGAGGTGCAACACGCCGTCCGGTCCGTCGGCCGCGAACTGCTCGCACTCACGGGTGATGTCGAGGACGATTTCCTTGTCACCGGTGTGGAATTCACGAGTCTCGGTGCGCATGATCGGTCCATTCCCTCCTACAGCGTTCAGTCGGTCCCTGCGCGCTGCAGCTTCTCCGCAGCGCTGAGCCAATCGTCTACGTGGTCGGCCATGATCCGGGCCCCCTTGCGCCGGTAGGCCTGCCGCGCTCGGTCGGCCGCTGCCTGCGCGCCCGCGCGGTCACCCAGGATGATCAACGTGACCGCTTCGTCGACCGCCTGCTCGGCGAGGGTGATCGGCATCGACATACCCGCTGTCTCGTCGCGCGCCTCGCGCACCCGCTGCAGGGCCAACTCGGCGTTGCCGGTCGCGGCCAGCAGCTGTGCGGCGACCGACTCGCGCAGCCCGGGTGCGTAGCCGTCGTCCTCCAGGGTCGGTGCCTCCGGGTCGCCGTCGAACGCCTCCAACGCCGCGTCCAGGTCACCGGTCCGCAGCAGCATGCGCACGATCCACATGCTGTTCTCCAGCTGTGCCATGCCGCTCAGCCGGGGTAGCGCGTCCTGCAACGCGTCGGCCGCGGCCCGGGCGTCGCCGAAGCTGTAGAGAGCCATCGCCCACCGGTCGGTCTCCCGCGCCAGGTAATCGGGTCCGCTGGACAGCTGCTCGACCTGCTCCCAGTCGGCGGTCGCGCCTGCCCGGTCGCCCTGCATGGCCCGCAGCCACACCCGTAGCGGCAGGAGGGTCAGGATGCGTTCGTGTTGCGCTGCGCCGGAACTGATCGCCTGGTCGACGTCCTCCAGCACCAGGCTGACTGGTTCGTCGCTCCACATGCCGTATTCGACGCGTGCGAAGGTGAGCCGTCGCCGCACCGGGCGGTCCTCCAGCTGCTCGGCGAGCTCCGTGAGGCGGCTCACCTCGCCGAGCCCTTCCGTCATACGACCGGCGAGGCCGTAGGCCAGCAAACGCGCCCAGCCCACGTCGAGGGTCAACGACGGTAGGTCGAATCCTGTTGCGTCACCGACGAGTTCGGTTGCCAGGGCGATGCCTTCCAGCGGAGTTGTCGCGGCGCTGTGCAGCCGCCCGGCGAGCAGGACGCCCTCCCGGTGCACCAACCAGGCCGGCGCCTCGTCGAGCTTCTTGTCGAAGGCCTGGACGACCTCCTCGATCTGGTGGAAGTCCTGATGGTCGGAGCGCATGAACGCGCGGTGGGCGACGTCGTGCAGCCGCGGATCGCCGTCGGCATACAACGGGATGAGCTCCAGGTATGCCGCCCTGGCGCCGGGTTCGCCGCGCAGGTCGAGTTCCTCGGCGGCGTCGAAGGAGGCCCGCGCGGCCCGATCGCGCACGCGTTCGATGAGGGAGACGTCGGAGGAGACGAGGGCGATCTCGTCATAGGCCTTGCGCACGTGCTCGGCGATGGCGCGGCGCTGCGAGCCGGCGAGTTGCTCCGCGTGGGCGGCGATCCAGTCGGCTGCCCGCAGGTGGCGTTCGGAACGCACCTGGCGCGCCTGGGTGCGGTATGCCGTCTCCATCAGCATCGACTGCGCGAACTGATAGCGGGTGAAGCCCGAGCTGTCCTGGTCGCCCAGCTCGAGGATGTTGAGTTGGCGCAGCCGGTGCGCGACGTCGTTGCCGTCGTCCTCCGGGTCCGGGTTGGCGGTGCGGACCGGCCCGACCGCCTCCGCGTAGAACTCGCGACCGAGGATCGAGCCGACCTCGCAGAAGGCACGCTCCATCGGTGTCAACCGGTCCAGCGTCGCCTCGAAAAGGGTGTGCACCGAGACCGGCAGCTCCTCGCCGTCGCACATGGAGTTCAGCAGGACCTCGAACACCTGCGGGTTGCCATCGCTGCGCCGGATCAACGCATCGAGCGTCACCTCGACCGACCGACCGGATTCGGTTGCCGCTGCTTCGAGCTCGGGCAGTCGCTCCGCCGCCATCTCCCGCAGCTCCGGGGCTTCGAGCGGATCGACCGGCTCGACACGGGACTGTTGACCACCGCCCCACATCGGGCGCCGCTCGAAGAGCTCGGGCCGGGTCGTGCAGATGGTGAGCACCGGGTAGGTCAGCAACGGTTCGACGAGCTGCTCGATCAGGTCCAGCATCGGCTCGCTGGCCCAGTGGATGTCCTTCCACCACACCGCGATCGGACCGCCGAGGGCGAGCCGGGACAACACCTTGCGGACCGCCCACACGATGTCGTCGGTCGACGTGGTCTCTTGCGACCGTGCGGTCGCCGACTCCAGCCGCCGGATGATCGCGGTCGCGGTGCGCTCGTCGAACATCTTGGTGACCGTCGCCGACCAGTCCTCGCCGATGCTGGACAACAGTTTGTTGAGCGGTCCGTAGTTGCCGTCGGTGCCCAGCGGTTGAGCGGTGCCGCGCAGCACCCGCAGCCCGTCGCGCTCCTCCAGCAGGTGCGAGACCATGCGGTTCTTGCCGATGCCGGGTTCGCCGACATACGTCACGAACCAGCCCTGTCCGAGCCGACGCGACCGGTCGGCGATGCCGCCGAGATCGCGCAGCTCGACCTCGCGACCGACGAACGGAGTGCGGCGGATGTCGCCCGAGCGTGCGGCGCGGTCGACGACCTGGTAGACGTCCTGCGGCTCGGTCTTGCCACGGTGGGTGATCGGGCCGACGAAGTCGAGGGCGACCTCCGCGCCCACGAGCGCCGCCACGGTGTCACCGACATAGGTCTCGTCCGGCCCGGCCGCCGCCTCCAGCCGCGCCGCGACGTTGACCGCGTCGCCGGTGACCGAGAACTGCCCATCGGGCTGGTGGGTCACGAAGACCTCGCCGGAGTTGATGCCGATCCGCACCCGCAGCCGCTGCCCGAGCCGCCCCTGCATGCGCTTGGACAGGTCGCGCATCGCCTCATGTATGTCGGTCGCGGCCGCCACGGCCCGCACCGCGTCGTCCTCGCGGGTCGCCGGCACGCCGAACACCGCCATGACGGCATCGCCGATGAACTTCTCGACGGTCCCACCGTACTTCCACACGATGCGTGAAACGGCATCGAAGTAGCGGGCCAGGCTGGCCCGCAACGCTTCGGGATCGAGCGACTCGCCGAGTCCGGTGGAGCCCACGATGTCGACGAAGAGGATGACCACGTGCTTGCGCACCGGTGCCTGCAGACCGCCCTGGGCGAGCGCCGCACCGCAGTTGGGACAGAATTTCGTGCCGGCGGGTGACTCGAAACCGCAACGCCAACAGGTGATCACGATGCGTCATTCTTCCAGGTCTGCACCGTCGCTGCCCTTCAGTTTGCCGGCGTTGCCGATCCATGTGTCGACCTGGTCGCGCAACGCCACGGCACCCTTGTGATCAAAGGCTTCCCGGGCGGCAGCGGCTGCGGCACGGGACGCGGCCTCGTCACCGAGCAACCGCTCCACGATCGCAGTGACAGCGTGGAGGAAGCCGGCGTCGACCAAACTCTCCTCCGGCCGGTCCACCTGCGCACCGACCCGGAGCTGCTCGAACGCCCGCGCGCGGTCGCCGCCGAGAGCGTGACCGACAGCGGCGGTGAACGCTCGCACGTCGGCGCGCAGCCAGTCGAACGTCGTCGGCAGTTCGACCGCGAGCGCGGCGGCCACCTGCTGACGGGCCGCCACCAGGTCCCCGGCGAACAACGCCCACCGCGCCGCCGAGGCATGCAGTGGCGGCGCATAGGCAAACAACGAGGCTTTCGCGGCGCGGCGGCCCAGTTGTGCGGCGAACTCCGCGGCGGCCGCGAGATCGCCTTCCGCCGCGAGGGTGCGGTGGTAGTGCTGCAGGTCGTAGAGCGTCTCGGTCCGGTCCACGCCGTCGAACGCGCGCTCGTGCAGCGTCCACTGCTCGCGGCTCTCCTCGAACCGGCCGCTGCACGCGAGCGCCGCCGCGAGCACGGCAGTCGTGGTGCCCCACAGCCCGCGGTGCCCGGAGACCACCACCTGCAGTCGCTGCGCAGCGGCGATCACGTCGGCCAGCGGCGTATTGCCGGCGTAGGAGATCTGCAGGTCGAAGTTGAGCCAGATCCGCTCCAGCATGCGGCGCCGGCTGTCCGCCGCGCCCCGCGCCCCGGCCACGCACAACTCGTGGCAGGCCTGCAGGTTGCCCAGGTCGGCGTGCGTCTGAGCCAGGTAGATCGACGCGAGCTCGCTCGCGTAGGGCGGCGCCTCGGCCCGCGTGGCCATGACGTCCACCATCGACGCTGCCTCCTCACGTGCCTGGTCCATGGTCAACGTGCCCTGCCGCATCTCGACCAGGCGTCGCGGCGCGCTCCCGACGATCCGCCAGGCCGGGTCCTGCGCCATGGCTTCGTCGAGCAGGTCGAGCCAGCTTCGCCAGCGCTCCGCGGGCGCACCGCTGTTGCGGGCGAGGACGACCGCGTATGCGGCCTCGAAGTGTCGGGCATCACCGGGCGGCAGCAATGCGAGCAGCATGTCGATGGAGTCCGGCATGGCCGGGTCGCCGCGCAGCAGGCGGACTCTCAGCAGGGCCATGGCGGCGTCGGCTGCCGACTGCTGCAACGACCGTCGCTCCTCGGCGGGGCCGTCGATCTCCCGCAGCAAGGCGTAAGCCCGGCGGCGGTGCGAGGCGACCAGCGCGACCGGGTCGGCGGCGATCTCACCGGGATGTGCCGCGATCCAGTCTGCGAGCGCCGAATGCCGAATGATTCGAGTGCGTTTCGGCATGGTCCGGTATGCGGTCTGCATGAACACCGCTTGTGCGAACCGGTAGTCGCCTGCGCCTGCGACCTCCAGCACATTGCGGCTGCGCAGCCGGCCGACAACGTCGGAGGCGTTCGCCGAACCGGCCGTCGCCGCGACGGGTGCGAGCGGGAAACGGCGACCGTAGACCGCGGCCACCTCGACGAGCAGCCGTTCGTCAGGGGTCAGCCGGTCGAGTGCGGCCTCGTAGAGCTGGGTCACGGACGCAGGTAGCGTCTCCCCTGCCGCGGCCGACTGGGCCAGCAGCTGCACCACCTGCGGGTTGCCGTCTGCACGGCGGACGAGGTCCTCGGGGGTCACGCCGGTGTCGCCGCCCGGTATGGCGAGCCGTTCCGCCGCGATCGCGAGCAACTGGTCGTCGTCCAGTGGTGCGACGTCCTCGACGCGAGACTTGCGCCCGCCACCCCAGCGGGCGTCGATGTCGAAGAGTTCGGGACGGGACAGGCAGATCGTCAGCACCGGCAGGCCGCGACTCGCTGCGGCTGTCCTGCCGATGAAGTCCAGCTGCGCCTCGGTCGCCCAGTGCAGGTCGTCCCACACCGAGGCGACCAGAGACGACTCGCACATCGCTGCAAGTACCGAGTGGACGGCCCACACCACGTCCTCGACCGACGTCTGCGCGTCGGACCGGCCGACCGCGGAACGCAACCGCTGCAGCACCGGTGGCGCGTCGTCGCCCAGCAACCCGGCGACATACGCCTCCCAGTCGCTGTCGAGACTGCTCAACCAGCCGGCGAGCGGTGCGAACGCGCCGGTGCTCAGGGCGTCCGCCGCACCGGAGACCACGCGCAAACCGTCGCCGTACCCAGCCGCGAACTGCCGGATCAGCCGCGACTTGCCGATCCCCGGCTCCCCGACATACGTCAGCAGCCAGCCCTCCTGGCGAGCAGCCGAGCGTTCCGCGAGGGCAGTCAGGTCGGCCAGCTCCGCCGCGCGGCCGACGAAGGCCGGCTCGCGCACCTGCAGAGCCCGGTCCTGGTCGGCGGCGACCCGGTACACCTGCTGCGGCACGCTCTTGCCCTTGTGCAGGATCTCGCCCACGTCGTCCAAGGCGATCTCGCTGCGTACGAGCTCGGCGACGGTGTCACCGACATAGGTCTGGTCAGATCCCGCGGCCGCCTCCAGCCGCTGCGCGGTGTTGACCGCGTCACCGGTGACCGAGAACTGCCCGTCCGGCTGGTGGGTGACGAAGACCTCACCGGAGTTGACGCCGATGCGTGCATGCAGTCCGACACCGATCTCCTGCTCGAACTGTTCGGACAGCTCGGCCACCGCCCGATGTATGCCGTCGGCAGCGCGCACGGCTCGCACGGCGTCGTCCTCACGGGTGCTCGGCACACCGAAGACCGCCATGACCGCGTCACCGATGAACTTCTCGACCGTGCCGCCCTGCGCCCAGATCGCCGCACAGACGGCATCGAAGTAGCGGGCGAGCCTGTCCCGCAACGCCTCCGGATCCGCCGACTCCCCGAGTGTGGTCGAGCCGACGATGTCGCAGAAGAGGATCACCACGTGCTTGCGCGCCGGCGCGTGCTGGCCGCCCTGCGCCACCGCGGCACCGCAGGTCGAACAGAAGCGCGCCTCTGTCGGCAGCTGCGCGCCGCACCGGGCACACCTGGTCATGTCGTTCACCCCCTCGCCGGTGCCACCCTACGACTCACGCGGCCACGGCTCGCAGCTTCTCGGCATTGCCGACCCAGGTGTCCACCTGCGCGACCAGAGCGGTGATCCCCTTGGCGGTCAAGGCCGCTCGGGCCTGCTCCGCGGCGGCGTGCGACGCATCCTGGTCGCCGAGCAGCCGCTCGACGATCGCGGTCATCGCGTGCAGGAACGCCGCATCGAGCGGGCTCTCCTCCGGCCGTCCGATCTGCGCGTTGTGCGCGATCTGGCGCAGTGCTCCCACCCGATCGCCACGTAGCGCACACTGCACGGCGATCATGAAGGCGGTGTTGGCGTCCTCCAGGAAGGCCAGCGTCGCCGGCAGCTCGACCGTCAAGAGCCGGCGGCAGCAGTCGATCGCGAACTGCAGATCACCGGCGAAGATCGCGTCCCGCGCGGCGGAGCCGAACAGGCTCGCCGCGAAGCTGGCCAACTCCACACCGCCGGCCAGCTCGGCCCAATAGCGCGCCGACTCCAGCGGCCGCCCCTCGGCCAGCAACAGCTGCGGATAGTGCTGCAGCTCGAAGGCCCGCTCCGCCACCGACTCCTCGGTCTGGGTCGCGGTCAACTCCTGCCACAGGGTGCGTGCACCGTCGAAGTCCCCGGTGCCGGCCAATGCCCCCGCCAGCACAGCGGTCGTCGTGCGCCACAGCTGGCGCTGCCCGGACACCATGCTCTGCAACGTCCGCGCGTCGGCGATCACCGCCGGCAACGGCGTCAGTCCGAGGTATGCCGCCTGAATGTCGAAGCTGCGCCACATGCGTTCGATGAACACATGGCCGCTGCGTTGCGCACGGGCCACTCCCTCGACGCAGAGCCGGTGACACGCCGCGACATTGCCCAGATCGGCCTCCACCTGCGCCAGCAGATTGGCGACCATGTCCACCGCGAGCGGGTCGACGTCGGACACCTCGTCGAGCCGGCCGAGGATCTCCAGTGCCTCGGTGCGCGTCTGCTCCAGGCTGACGTCGCCGCTGCGCACCGCCGCGAGGTGACGCGGAGCGCGCCGGATGATCTGCCAGGTGCGGTCGGTGTCCATCGCGGCATCGAGCCGATCGAGCCAGCCGATCCAGCGCTGGGGTGCGACCCGGCTGCGCAGGAACCACGCGGACCGCACCGCCTCGAAGTGCCGGGCATCTCCGACCGGCAGCACGCCGAGCAGCCGGTCGATCGCATCCGGCAAGCCGGGGTCGCCCCGCAACTGCATCGCCAGCAGCGACTCCAGTGCTGCGTCGGACGCCATACGCTGCAACGTCATTCGCTCGGCCGGCGACCCCTCGATCTCCTCCAGCAGATGGAACGCGCGCTGTCGATGGGACGCGATCAGCGCGATCGAATCGGCGCGCACTGCGTCACGGTGCTGATCGACCCAGTCAGCCAACGCCGTGTGCCGGGTGATCCGGGTGCGTTTGGACATGGTGCGGTATGCCGTCTGCATGAAGACCGTCTGCGCGAAGCGGTAGTCGCCGTCGGGGGCGACCTCCAACACGTTGCGGTCACGCAACCGGTCGAGCACGGTTGCCGGATCGGAGGTGCCGGCGACCGCGCTCACCGGCGCCGCCGGGAATCGCCGGCCATAGACCGCGGCCGCTTCGACCATCGCGCGCTCGTCGGCGCCCAGCCGGTCCAGCGCGGCTTCGTAGAGCTGGGTGACCGACGCCGGGAGCGCACCACCGGCGGCGGCCGACTGCGCCAGCAACTGCACCACCTGCGGGTTACCGTCGGCACGCTCGACCAGGTCTTCGGCGGTGACGTCGATGTCACCTGCCTGCAGGGCGATGCGCTCCGCGGCGACCGCGAGCATGTCGTCGTAGTCCAGCGGTTCGACGTCCTCGACCCGGGCTTTGCGGCCGCCACCCCACGCGGCGTCGATGTCGAACAACTCCGGCCGGGCAAGGCAGATGGTGAGCACCGGCAGGGCGCGGCAGGCCGCGGCCAGCTTGCCGATGAAGTCCAGCTGGGTCGCCGTCCCCCAGTGCAG
This sequence comes from Flexivirga lutea, assembly GCF_054778955.1. Lineage (NCBI taxonomy): Bacteria > Bacillati > Actinomycetota > Actinomycetes > Micrococcales > Dermacoccaceae > Flexivirga > Flexivirga lutea. The sequence goes on along the minus strand of NZ_BAAGZB010000006.1, from coordinate 113,125 downwards.
GTCGTCCCACACCGACGCCACGGGCGAGGTCTCACAGATGGCGGCGAGCACCGCATGCGCCGCCCACACCACGTCCTCGGTGGAGGTCTGCGCGTCGGAGAGGCCGACCGCCGAACGCAGCCGCTGCACCACCGGCGCCGCCTCGTCGCCGAGGAGTTGCTCGACATACGCCTGCCAGTCGTCGGCGAGGCTTGCCAGCCATCCGGCGAGCGGCGCGAAGGCGCCGGTGCTCATCGCCTCGCAGCCGCCGGCGACGACGCGCAGCCGGTCGCGCCGGCCGGCGGCGAACTGCCGCACCAGCCGTGACTTGCCGATGCCCGGGTCGCCGACATACGTCAGCAACCAGCCCTGCCGGCGCGCTGCGGAGCGGTCGGCGAGCACGGTGAGATCGGCCAGCTCCACCTGCCGCCCGACGAACGCCGGCTCGCGGACGGTGAGCACGCGGTCCTGGTCGCGGGCCACCCGGAAGACCCGCTGGGGCACCGTGCGGCCCTTGTGCAGGATCTCGCCGACCTCGTCCAGTGCCACCCCGTCACCGACCAGTTCGGCGACGATGTCCCCGACATACGTCTCGTCGACGCCGGCCGCCGACTCCAGCCGTTGCGCGGTGTTGACCGCGTCGCCGGTGACCGAGAACTGCCCGTCCGGCTGGTGTGACACGAACACCTCGCCGGAGTTGACGCCGATGCGGACGTGCAGCTCCTTGCCGATCTCGTCCTGGAAACGCCGGGACAATCCGGCCACCGCCTCGTGTATGGCGCCCGCGGCGCGCACCGCCCGCAGGGCGTCGTCCTCCCGGGTGCTGGGCACCCCGAAGACCGCCATGACGGCGTCACCGATGAACTTCTCGACCGTGCCCCCGTGCTCCCAGATCACCCGTGACACGGCCGCGAAGTAACGAGCGAGCCGGTCGCGGAGGGCTTCGGGATCGGCGAACTCGCCCAGCCCGGTGGAGCCGACGATGTCGCAGAAGAGGATCACCACGTGTTTGCGCACCGGAGCCTGCAATGCACCCCGCGCCACCGCAGCACCGCACGAGGAGCAGAATCGCGCCTCCTCGGCCAGCTGCGCCCCGCACCGAGCACACGTCGTCACGAGGCGAACTTACCTCGCAGCACGGACGGATACGGTATGGCGTCGGTCGGCGGATCTGACCGGCGAAGGCCTGTCCGCGCTGCTAGGTTGGCTCGGTTACCGCACAGCTGCCACATCACTCAGTTCACAAGGGGTTCATCCATGGCAAGCGCCCAGTTGAAGCAGATTCTCGCGGGCATCGACCTGTTCGCTGGTCTCAGCCCGGCCGCCATCTCGCAGATCGCGGAGAGTGGGTCCACGTTCCGCGGTGGTCCGGGATCCAAGGTGATCACCGAGGGTGCCAAGGACAGCGGCCTGCGCGTGGTGCTCGAGGGCTCCGCCACGGTCAGCGTCGGCGACGAGGAACGCGGCCAGATCGGCGTCGGCGACTACGTCGGGGAGCTGTCGATGATCGACGGCGCCGCACGATCGGCGACGATCACGGCCGGTCCGGAAGGTGTGGAGACCTTCGCGCTCTCCCCCATGGCCTTCATGCCGCTGGTGCGCGGTGACGGAGACATCGCCGCGGCCCTGCTGAAGACGCTGGTCGCCCGGCTGCGCAAGGTCGAGGCGGCCGCCGCCGACAAGTAGACCCATCACGTCGGTCGAGTAGCGGCCGGAGGAGGAGCGGCGCACAAGGGCTCAGTGACATTGAAATGACTCGGCGGGAGCTTGCTCCCGCCGAGTCATTTCAATGCGCGAAGTGGCGGGTGCCGGTGAAGTACATGGTGATGCCGGCTTCCGTCGCAGCGTCGACGACCGCCTGATCGCGCATCGAACCACCCGGCGCGACAACGGCTTTCACACCCGCGTCGATCAGCACCTGCAGACCGTCCGGGAAGGGGAAGAACGCGTCGGAGGCCGCGACCGAGCCGCGCGCCCGCTCCGCACCGGCGCGGTCGACCGCCAGGTGGCAGGAGTCGACCCGGTTGACCTGGCCCATGCCGACGCCGACCGAGGCACCCCCGGAGGCGAGCAGGATCGCGTTGGACTTCACGGCGCGGATCGCCCGCCAGGCGAACTGCAGGTCGGCCAGTGTCGCCTGGTCGGCCGGAGCACCGGAGACCAGCCGCCAGTTGGCGGCGTCGTCGCCACCGGTGACGTTGCCGTCCTCGTCACGGACCACGGCGTCGACCTTGTCAACCCGTTGCATGAGCATGCCGCCGCTGATCGGCCGGATCTCCACCGGGTCGCGCTGCTGCGCGTCCTGCGACGACAGCTTCAGCAACCGAATCGCCTTGCGCTTGCCGAGGATGTCGACCACGCCCGGCTCGAAGTCCGGCGCGACGACGACCTCGGTGAAGATGTCCTTGACGGTCTCGGCCATCTCGACCGTCACCGGGCGGTTCGTGGCGATCACGCCGCCGAAAGCCGACATCGGATCGCACGCATGTGCCTTGCGATGGGCGTCGGCTATGTCCGAACCGACAGCAATACCACAGGGATTCGCGTGCTTGATGACCGCGACGGTCGGCTGGTCGCCGTGGTCGTATGCCGCCCGCACCGCCGCATCGGCATCCACGTAGTTGTTGTACGACATCGCCTTGCCGAAGAGTTGCTCGGCCGAGGCGATGCCGGGCCGCCAGTGCCGGTAGAGCGCGGCACCCTGGTGCGGGTTCTCGCCATACCGCAGGTCCTGTGCCTTGCTGAAAGTCGCGCCGGACCAGCTCGGGAAGCCGCTGCCGTCGCTGGTGTCGACATACACGTTGCTGATCCAGTTGGCCACGGTGTTGTCGTAGTCGGCGGTGTGCTGAAAAGCCTGCGCGGCCAACAGCTTCCGCTGCTCAAGGGTGAACCCGCCGGCAGCGACGGCCTCGAGGGTGGCCGCATAGGCCTCCGGCGAGGTGACGATGGCCACGCTCGGGTGGTTCTTGGCGGCGGCACGGACCATCGACGGACCGCCGATGTCGATCTGCTCGATGCATTCGTCGGGGGTCGCTCCGGAGGCGACCGTCGCACGGAACGGATAGAGGTTGGAGACGACGAGCTCGAACGGCGCAACACCGAGTTGGTCCAGTTGCGAGAGGTGTTCGGGGATGCGGGTGTCGGCCAGGATGCCGGCGTGCACCTTCGGGTGCAGCGTCTTGACCCGGCCGTCCAGGCACTCCGGGAAGCCGGTGAGGTCCTCCACCTTGGTCACCGGGACGCCGAGACCCTCGATGAGTGCGGCGGACCCACCGGTGGAGACCAGCTCGACGCCGGCCTCGTGCAGGCCACGGGCCAGGTCTTCCAGGCCCGTCTTGTCATAGACGGAGATGAGTGCGCGCTTGATGGGACGACGGCCTTGTGGTTCGGACATGACTCTCCTTGCGAGGGTACGGGCGGTGCATGCGCGCACCCAGGCGGGCGATGCACGCGACTCCACTCCCCGGTGGTTACCCACCTGCGCCAGTCGTGTGGGACCAGGGTACCTGGGCCCGGATGCGCTCTGACCTCGCTACTCGACCGGCGGTACACGGACGCGGCGGCCGTCGACAGTGAATCCCTGCCTGGCCAGCCGGCCGACCCACTCCACCAGCTGGGGACGCTCGGCCTGCTTGATCCGCTCGGTCAAGGAGTCGACCGTGTCGTCGTCCTGCACCGGCACGGCGCACTGGGCCACGATTGCCCCGGTGTCCACTCCCGCATCGACGACGAAAAGCGTTGCGCCGGCGAGCTTCACGCCATACTCCAGCGCATCGCGCGGGCCGTGTATGCCGGGGAAGCTCGGCAACAACGCGTTGTGGCTGTTGAGGTAGCGGCCGCCGAACTCCGCGAGGAACCGCTCCCCCACCAGCTTCAAGAATCCGGCAGAGACGACCATGGCCGGTTCGTGGGCCGAGACCTGCTCGGTCAGCGCCGCGTCCCAGGCGGCGCGGTCCGCGAAGTCCTTGACGCGGCAGACGAAGGTCGGGATCCCGGCCCGTTCGGCCCGCGCGAGACCCTGGATGTCCGGTCGGTCGGCACCGACCGCGGCGATGCGCACGCCGTAGTCGGGGTCCTGCGATGCGTCGAGCAACGCTTGCAGAAGCGTCCCGGATCCGGACACGAGGACGACGACGGGCGCCGGGGACCCGGTCTGCGCGCGAGGGGATGCCACCCCGGAAAGCTACCTCAGCCCCCGGGCGTCCGCCGCGCGCAGGTGATGCAGGTCGTGGTCGTGGGCAGCGCCGCCAGCCGTTCGTCCACGATCGCGCCGCCGCAGTGTTCGCACCGGCCGTAGCTGCCGGCCCGCACGCGGGCCAGCGCCGCATCGATGCGGGTCAGCTGGGCCTTCGCGTCACGGCGCAGCGCGTCGACCATCGCTCGGTCGACGGCGATGGTGTGCCCCTCCGGGTCGTGCTCGTCATCGGCGTTGCTGTCGCGCAGCGCCGTCACCACGTCGTCGAAGGTGTCGTCGAGCAGCCCGGCGCGCGCGATCACCTCGCGGCGCAGTTCGGCCAGGATCGTCTCGGCACGGCCGGCGTCCATGCTTCTACCGTATGTCGCGTGCCGCTCAGCGGCGCAGCGCGCGTTTCCAGTGCAGGAAGAGCGTGGTCAGCAGCGCGCCGAGCAGCAGCTCCGCCACCAGCAGCGGGACGATCATCAAGGACGGTCCGATGTAGTCCAGCGAGCCGCCGCTGACACCGGCCGTGGACAGCCAGCTGAGCACCAGCACGATCGCCGCGGTCATCCCGGCGGCCTGAGCGGCGGTCACGGCCTTGGTCTTCAGGGACGCGTAGGTCGTCAGGTTGCCCAGCGACCGGTGGCCGACGAAACCACCCAGCAGCACCGGGAGGACCGGTGCGAATGCCGTCCCGGGCGGGAGCGCTCCGGCACCCGGCACGGCGCCGAGCACCGGGATCATCGGCAGCAGGCCACCGTGCACGGACGTCGCGCCGACACTGACCGCGCCGATGTGCACCGCGGCCCCGGTGGTCCACCCGGCCGACCACAGCAACAGATTGGGCAAGGCCGCGAGCTGCCCGAGCCACAGCACCACTCCGCCGAGCAGCCCGGGGTGCAGCTGGCCGCCCACGTCGCCGACCGCCGAGGCGTGGGTCAGCACCAGGATCAGCACGACGAGCAGTCCGATCCCCAGGTAACCGACCACGCCCTCGGTCGCCGGACGTAGGGCCCGACGGGTGGACAAGGAGATGCGACCGTCCAGGAACGCCTTTGCCTGGTCGGCCACCGGTTCGTCGCTGCGCAACAGCGCCCACCCGCAGCCCACCAGGCCGACCACGACGGCCCCGGGCAGGACGGTCAACAGGTTGGGGTGGGCCGGACCGCTCAGCGACAGCCCGGTGACGAACAGCCCGGTCACGACATACCCGAGGACGTATGCCGCCGGCCCCTCCCACCAGGAGGCGCCGCGACCGGATAGGTGGGTCAGCATGGCCTTGGCCGCCATCCGCGCCAGCACGACCGCGAGGGCGGTCAACACCAACGGGGCGAACGTCACCGTGTGGCTGCCTGCCGAGGAGACCGACACATGGCCGCGGTGAGCCAGTGCCCAGCCGTCGCCGCTGAAGCTCAGCGCGTCGGTCCACGACGTGGTGCTCTGCGGGTCCGCCGCCCACGCGACCATCACCGGCACGATCAGCAGCAGCCCCAGCATCACCGCACCCACGGCGCCGTACCCGGCCGCGATCGACAGTTGTCGCCAGTCCCGTGGCTCCTCCGCGGAGGACAGGGACGTCGGCAGGGTGGTGCGCACGCGATCAAGGAGACTCATGTTGCGCCCCATGGTCCCTGCACCTCCCGCCGGCGTCCCGCCGACTCGCCGGTGTCCAGCAGATCGACAGGTTGTCGGTCGGGTCCGTGGACCCACCCACCGCCGCCGCCGGGCGGCTACGCTCGGGCGCATCGGCGAGGCGACAGGGAGGGAAATCATGGAACACCGGACGCACCAGCGCACGTTCGGGCCCGGGCGGGACCGGTTGCTGCACGACGGGCGACCGGTGAGCGCCTGCGCCGTCGCCGACACCGCACGCAGCCGGCGCAAGGGACTGTTGGGCACCACGGCGGTCGAGGGCGCGCTGTGGCTGACGCGCTGTCCCTGCGTGCACATGATCGGCATGCGGTACCCCATCGACGTGGCGGTGCTCGACAAGCACGGCACGGTGCTGCACGTCACCACGCTGCGCCCCTGGTCAGGTATGACACGACCGCGGCTGCGCGGTGCCACCACGGTGGAGACGGCCGAAGGTGCGCTGGCCGCGTGGGGCGTGACCCGCGGGGACCGCCTCGCCGTCGTGCGCGCGTGAACTCCTGGCTGGTCGGCAGCATCGCGGGTGCCGTCGCGATCCCGGTCGCGCTGCTGTTGCGCCGCAGGCTGCGCACGGCGGCTCATCGCTACGACGACGAGCTCGACACCCCCGCCCGACACCACGCCTGGGTCGTGGTGGTGCTGCCGGTGATCGTGCTGCTGGTCGGCCGCGCCCTGGCCGAGAGCCACAACGCACTGCTCGCGCTCGCCTACTGCGTCAGCCTGCCGGTGTTCGCGGCGCTGGCCGCGATCGACCTCGACGTGCACCGCTTGCCCGACGCCCTGACCCTCCGGCTCGCGCCGGTCGCCGTGGTCATCGCGGCCGTCGCCAGTGCGTCCACCGGCGACTGGTTCGCCCTGCTGCGCGCGGTCCTCGCCGGCGCGGCCCTCGGGGCGGCATACCTGGTGCTGCTCCTGGTCTCTCGCGGCGGTGCGGGCCTCGGCCTCGGTGACGTCAAGTTGGCACTGGGCATCGGCACCTTGCTCGGCTGGTTCTCCTGGTCCGCGGTGCTCAGCGGCACGCTCATCGGTTTCATCCTCGGTGGCCTGTGGGCGGCAGGTCTGCTGATCACCCGCCGCGCGACCCGGCAGACTTACATCGCGTTCGGGCCGTTCATGATCGGTGGCACCGTGCTGGCACTTCTCGCGTCGTAGCTGGGACCGAAACAGGCCGCGCCCTCGCACGCGCGGCCCCAGCACGTGCGAGAGGCAGAGATGAACGAGCATTCCGCACCCTTTCTCGGGGTGATCGGCCGCGGCGGTGCCGGCGCGACCGACGAACTGTCGATGGTTGCCGTGGTCGACCCGGCCTCTCCGACGTGGGCCACCGATCTGTTCCGCAGCCGCGGCGCGAGCGGCGACGCGGTCGTCTTCGTGCCCGAACTCGAGCGGACACCAAAGATCGGTCAGGGCACCCAGCTCGACGAGTTGCTGCCCGAGCGCAGTCCACGCGTCGCCGTCGTGACGTTGCCTACCCATGTGACCGGGATCCTCGCCGCGGTCCGCGATTGCGCCCCACGGTTCGGGCACCGGGCCGAACTCATCGCCGCCGTCCGTGCCCACGTCGCCGCTTCGGACGCCGGAGCCTGGCTGCGCCGCGTGGGCAGGCTCGAGTCGCCCAGCCCGTCCTTCGGACAACACCTGGGTTCGTGGTGGCCCTTCGGTGGCGGCTACTTCGTCACCCTGCACCCGGCCCCGGCGGTGCGACGGCGGCCGACGGCCGTCACGTCCGCAGCCACTCCGCGCGTGCTGCGGACGAGCAGTGCACCGGCGCGCCGCACGGCGGACGCCCTGCGGCGCGCCTACGCGGCCCAGCACCAGGAGGTGCTCGCCGTGCCGCATCGGCCGGCCGCACGGTGGGGCACCGACCGGGCGATCGAGTATGTCGCCACGCCGCACCCGGCCGCTCTGCAGCTGCCGGTGCCCGACGGACGATGCCCCTCCTGCGGCGACCCGATCTGGGGTCAGTGCGCCTTCTGCCATCTCCTGCCGCCTCGACTCGACCACTGGTTGCCGGTCTCCGTGCCGGGGGTCGCACCGCTCGCGGCGACGCCGGGACCGGCACCGGGGACGGCACCCGAGGCACCGCCCCCCACCGTCGGCAAGGCGTTCCAGCTGCCACGCCACCGGCCGACGGCCGACGCGCGCTAGCGGTCGGATCAGGCTCCTCCGCCGCAGCCGGGCCAATCGGCGAATTGTGTCCCGTCCCAGTACTTCCCGCCGGTCGAGGTGAGGTTGCTGGTGTTCACCTCGACGGAGCCACCCACCTTCGCCAGCAGCTTGGCGTCGAAGTCGGCGCCGTAGCTGTGTGCGTCCTCGCTGAAGTTCTGCCTGGTCACGTAGCCGTGATCACGGGCCGCGTCGGTGAACGCGACCGTCGTCGGCACCGTGGCGGCGGAACCGACCGCTGCCGCGGGCGGGAAGATCATCGATCCGCCCAGTGCCAGGCCTTGCGACAACAGGAAGTTGTTGGCCACGGTGGCGTCCTGCGAGTTCGTGATCGGCAGCGTGATGGTCGTCTCCTGGTAGGCCGCCGCATCCGGGTCGCCGCCGCCGTAGCCGTCCATCGTTGCGTCCGCCGTGCCAGCGAGCAGTGTCTTGACCGTCACGCCGGTGACCTTCCCGGTCTTGTCGCGGGTCACCTGGGTCAGCACCTTGACCTTGCCGCCCGCGGCGGCTTGCGCTTGCTGCGGCGCCTCGTCGCCGTACAGCAACTGCGCCTGGGCGGAGCCGGACATGTCGGCCTGGTAATAGGCGACCGTCGAGCCGTCACTGTTCTGCTGATAGCCCAGCCCTTCGGCGATGCCGACCTTCGCGGCCGCACCATCGGCGACGACCGTGACGTTGGCCGCGGCGCCGCCCTCGATGCCGCCCTCGACGAACTCAGATGTCTGCGGTGGGAGGTCCTTCTTCAACCCGGTGACGTCCAGGGCCTTGTCGGTCAGCCACCGGAAGGGAGTGTCGTGCCCGACCATGTGGTCCTCGATGTTGCTCTGCAACAGCGCGCCCATGACGTTCTCGAGTTCGGCCCGCGAGCGCGCGGTGTAGACCTTGCCCTCGGTGAACTGCAGACCGATGTGCGCGTTGGCATTGGCGCTCGCGCCGTACTTGTCGTTGTCCCAGGTGCCGGTGACGTCGAATCCGACGCCCACCCCGATCGACGCCCCGGCGGAGTCGGCGTGGGTGATGCGGTAGGTCCCGTCGCTCATCCGCTCGACCTGGAACTTCTGGCCCTCACTGCCGGTCACGATGAAGCTCACCGACACCTTGGCGTCCGCCGACTGGGAGTCGATGACGCACGACGTCGGTGGTTGGTGCGCAACAGCCTCCGGGCTGCTCGCCTGACAGCTGCCCTGCCCGAGGGTGACGACCTTGCAGATCGCGGCTCGCGCCTGGCTGGCGAGGGCGGGAGCACCGGTCGTCGTCGACGCGACCAGTGCCAGCACCAGCAGCGCGGCGAGGGCCAGCATCCCGGTCGTCTCCAGGGTGGACTGGCCTCGTTCGCGCTGCGCCGCCGCAATTGGCCTGCGACCGCTCATGATCGGGACCCCTCACCCAGGTAGCTGTTGCCCTGGAACGAGCGGTCGCGGCGTTCGGGCCGCACCAACCGGGCACCGAGCGTCACGGTCAACGTGCCGGTCAGGACCAGCAGGACCAGCACGTCCAGCGCGCCGGTGAGCAGCCCCGGGGCGAGAAACAGTTGAGCGACATACGCCCGCCCTGCCCAGGTGGCCGGGTCGAGCAGGAAGCCGATCGCCGATCCCGCCAGCACCGAGCCGGCGAAGGTATGACGCTGCCGGAGCCGCACGCTGCGGCCGGCGAGGATGATCACCGTCGCGATCAGCACGGCGGTGAACACCGCCACGCGCATCACGTAGCCCCGACCGACATCGTTGCCGGCGCCGGCGATCAACGCGCCGGACAGTGCCGCGACGCTACCGCCCACAGCGGTGATCAGCGCCGCTCGCCAGACCGTTCCCACCTGCATGTCCATCGTCATCTCCTCGACCAGCGATCGGCTCCTGCGCCGACCCGAGCAGCCATCGTTCCGGCGGAGCCGGCCCGGCCGGTGGGTCCGAGATCCCCAAAGCGGACCCAGCACGGTTGGGACCGGATGTGGGCCCACGGTCCCTGTCACAACCGGATCACGGTGGCCAACGCTGGTGCCGGGCGGAGCGTCGCGCGCCCGGTGCTCACTCCCCGTGGGATCGATGGAACCGATTTGTGTTCTGGGACATCGACATTCGAGTAACGGCACGCAGCAGATGCGCGCCACACACGGCCGGTGGGCCGCACCCGTCGGAAGGGAAAGACAGCGATGAACCCGCGCCAACGCAGGGGCATGGTGTTGATCATCATTGCGGTCCTCGGAGCCATCGGCGTCTTCGCCGGCGTCTCGTCGTACGTCAGCAACATCAACACCCAGGTCGGTTCGAAAGTCGCTGTGCTGGCTCTCAACAAGTCACGAGCCGCGTTCGCGGTGATCCGCCAGAGCGACCTGACGACCGTCGAGGTGCCCAAGCGCTGGGTCGACCCGCATGCGATCACCGACGCCAGCGAGGTGGTGGGCCACCGGCTCGCGATCGGCATCTCCGCCGGCTCGACGTTGACGTCGGACCTGTTGGTGCCGCCGACCGATCAGACCCGGCAGGAGCGGTTCATCACCATCAAGGTCGATGCCGTGACCGGTGGCGCCACGACCCTGCGCGCCGGCGACGCGGTCGACGCCTACGCCGTCTACGCGGACGTGGAAGGTCTGTCCAAACAGGTGCGTGTGCTGGTCCACGATGTGAAGGTCGTGACCGTGAGTTCACCACAGACAGAGCAGAATTCGTCATCCGCCAAGGGCACGAGCAGCGCACCGGCGAATTTCATCGCGGTGACCTTGGCGTTGACCGCGCAGGACTCCCTCGCGGTGACCTACGCCGCCGCCTTCGCCGCCGACCTGCGCGTCGTGAAGCTGCCACCGGTCGGCGAGCAGGACCCCAGCACGGACGGCCCGTATGACGCGAACAAGCTCGGCGGCAAAGCAGTGCCGGAGGGATCGAAATGACCAACAGCGTGGTGATCGGCTGCGCCGATCAGGCTCTTGCCTATGAACTGCGTTCCCAGCTGGACGAGATCGGCGATCTGGAGATCGGCTACATCGCCGAGACGACCAGTGAATTCAGCTCTGCGGTCATTCGTTTGGAGCCCGAGGTGGTGATCCTGCACGACGCGATCGGCCCCCAGCCGGCCATCGACGTGGTGCGCGAGCTGTCCCTGCGTCGACCGACCATGTCGGCGATCGTGGTCTGCGGGGATCCCTCGCCCGAGTCGTTGATGCCGCTCGTCGAAGCCGGCGCACGAGGCATCCTGACCTACCCGCTGGCCTTCGAAGAGGTCGAGGCACGGATGCGCGCGGCCGCGGAGTGGTCACGCGCCATGAGCGATGTGGTTGCCGCTCCTCATGATCCAGTCGGTGTGATCGGTGCACGAGTCATCTGCTTCACCGGCTCCAAGGGCGGCGTCGGCACCTCGACGGTGGCCACCCATCTCGCGCTCGATGTCGCGCGCGAGGTGCCCGACTTCCGCGTCGCACTGCTCGACCTGGACCTGGAGAAGGGTGACGTCTCGAGTCTGATCGACGTCCGCTACCGCACCTCGATCGCGGACGTGGCCAGAGTCAGCGATGATCTGAACGTCCGCACGGTCGCTGACGCCGTCGTGCCGCACGACTCCGGCCTGCACCTGCTGCTGACACCGCACCAGGTGCAGGACGTCGAATTCATCACGCCGCAATCGGTGCGAGTCATCATCGCCACCCTTCGGCAGGCCTACGACCTGGTCATCGTGGACGGCGGCTCCCACGTCACACCGACCCAGGTGGCCGCCGTCGAACTCGCCGACGAGGTCGTCGTGGTGACCACCCCGGACGTCCTGTCGCTGCGCGGTGTGCGCCGCAACCTCGACTCCTGGAACGGACTCGGCGTCCGCAAGGCCGACACGACGCGCGTGTTGGTCAACAGCAGCAGCAGACGCAATGCGATCCAGGCAGACCTGGTCCACCGTCTCGCCCAGGCGCCGGTGATCTCGGTCGCGTTGCCGTCGTTGCACAAGCAGCTCGAGGCAGCGGTCAACTCCCGCGACCCGCTGACCGTGCGGGAGAGCTCGTGGTGGAAGGCACTGCGCGCCATCGGCAAGGAGATTGAGCTGGTGCCGGTGCAGCCGCGAACGGACGTGGCGGCCGAGGCGATCCAGGCCGAGATCAGCAGCCGGCGCACGCAACGCCGCGGGCGCGGCAGGCGTCGGCGGCGCGACACCGACGGGTCCGGCGCGGAGTCGGGACAGATCAGCATCGAGACGGTCGGCCTGCTGCCCACCATCCTGCTGGTCTGCGTCTTCCTGTGGCAGATCGCTCTGGTCGGCATGTCGTCCATCTACGCATCGCACGCCGCCGACGCCGCGGCCCGGCAGGCCTCGCTCGGTCACGCACCCGGACCGACCGCTTACCAGCAGGTTCCGAGCTACTTCCGCGAGGGGATGAGCGTCGCACCGAACGGCAGTGCGCCGAGCAACGGCGTCGTCAGCGTGCACGTCAAGGTGCCGCTGCTGGTCCCGGGCCTGTTCTCCGGCCCCTGGTCGATCGACGCCACGCGCAAGGTGGTGCAGGAACCGTGACCACCCCGCTCAGGAAGCGAGTCTCGTCCGCTCGGGAACACGGGGTTGCCAGCATCGAGGTCGTCGGCCTGCTGCCGCTGGTTGCGCTGGTCGCCTCGCTGGTCCTGCAGTTCGTCGCAGCGGCATACACGGCGAATGCCACGGAGTCGGCGGCCCGGGCCGCCGCGCGCGCCTACTCGCTCGGAGACGACCCGGCCGCAGCCGCGCGCCGGTCGCTGCCGTCCGGCATCCACCCGGTCCGGGTCACCGTCCACGGCCCGCACCATGCGGCGTCGGTGACGGTGCACATCCCGCGATTGAGCGTGCTGCCGCTGGACGACGTCACCAAGACGGTGGTGATGCCATGAGAGGGCACTTCTCGACCGCGTCCGACGAACGCCGCGCCGCACCTGCCCGGTCCGTGCGCCAGGGCGCATCCGCCGTCGGTGACGCCGACGAGGCGGTGATCCGGCGGTTCAAGGCGATCCTGCTGGACGAGATCGACCTGGGCGAGCTGAGCCGGATGGACGCCTCGCAACGCCGGGTGCGGCTCGAGCGGGTCATGGCCCACCTGGTCTCCCGCGAAGGCCTCATCCTCAGCTCACGGCAACGCAATCAACTGGTCCGGCGGGTCGTCGACGAAGCAGTCGGTCTCGGCGTGCTCGAACCGCTGCTGGCCGACGACACCATCAGCGAGATCATGATCAACGGTCACCACGAGCTGTATGTCGAACGCTTCGGCACGTTGCAGCGGATCCCCTCGGCGTTCTCCAGCGAGGAACAACTGGTGCAGACCATCGACCGGATCGTCTCGACCGTCAATCGCCGGGTGGACGAATCGAATCCGATGGTCGACGCCCGGCTGCCACCCGATGCACGGATGCCGCGTGGCGCCCGGGTGCACGTCGTCCTTCCGCCGCTCGCGCTGAACGGGCCGGTCGTCACCATCCGGCTCTTCCCGAAGGCCTACGGCCTGGGCGAGCTGCTGGCCCGCGGCACCCTCGACGCCACCACGGCGGAACTGCTGCGACGCTGCGTCCGGGCTCGCCTGAACGTGATCGTCTCCGGCGGCACCGCCTCCGGGAAGACCACCATGCTGAACGCCCTGTCGGCATTCATCCCCGAGCACGAACGCATCATCACCATCGAGGACGCGGCGGAGCTGTCGCTCGAGCAGGAGCACGTCATCCGACTGGAGACCCGGCCCGCCAACGTCGAGGGCACCGGCGCGGTGCCGATCCGTGAGCTGGTGCGCAACTCGCTGCGGATGCGGCCTGACCGGATCGTCGTCGGGGAGTGCCGGGGCGGGGAAGCGCTGGACATGTTGCAGGCGATGAACACCGGTCACGAGGGTTCGCTGACGACCGTGCACGCCAACACCGCCGGCGACGCACTGACCCGGCTGCAGACCCTGGCCTCCATGAGCGACGTCGAGATTCCTTTCCCGGCACTGCACGAGCAGGTCAACCAGGCGGTGGACGTGGTCGTCCAGTTGCAACGCGGCTCCGACGGCACCCGCCGGGTCGTCTCCTGCGACTACGTCGCCTCCGAGTATGACGAGCCGTTCCGGTTGCGCTCGCTGATGCGCTGGGAACCGGCCGGTGCCGAGAATGCTTCCGGCTCAGGACGATTCGTCGTCGGCGCCGCGTTGCCCCGGCTACGCGACCGATTGGCCGCCGCCGGTGAGCGGCTGCCGGACGGCATACCGGTCGAGGAGCGCCGATGAACAGCCCCGCCCTGTTGTTGCTCGCCACGCTGACGGTGGCCGCGGTCTTCGTCGCCGGCGTGCGGGACATCGCCGGCGTGCTGAGCGAGCGAGCCCGGCTGCACGACCTCATCCTGGCCGACGACGCCCCGCGGTCCCACGGTCTCAGCTCACTCGACGCCCGCTTCCGGCGTACCCGCCCCGGCCGATGGGTGGCCACACAGCTGGCCCTCGCCGGCGTCAAGCGGGCGCCGCTGCACGTCGTCCTGGTGACCGCTGCGTCGGCCTTCCTCGTCGCCCTGGTCCTCGACAAGCTGCTGGCACCCGCCTTCGGCGTCCTCGGACTCGCCCTGACGGTCCAGGGACTACGGGTCTTCCTGCGCCGGGCCCGCGAGCGCCGGCGCGAGGCGTTCATCCTGCAGATGCCCGAGCTGGCCCGGGTGCTCGCCAACGCCACCGGCGCCGGACTGTCGATCCGGACCGCCATCTCGCTCGCCTCGGACGAACTGGCCGAGCCGGCATCGGAGGAACTGTCCCGGGTCGCCCGGGCCATGCAGTTCGGCGACTCGTTGGAGAACGGCCTGACCGGCATCCACGACCGGCTGCCGTCCCGGGAGATCCAGGTGCTCGTGTCGACGCTCCTCGTCTCCTCGCGCAGCGGCGGGTCCCTGGTGTCCTCACTGCGGGACATCGCCGACACCCTGGAGGCGCGCAAGGAGACGCGTCGGGAGATCCGCACCACGCTCGCGCAGGCGACGCTGACCGGCTACATGGTCGCCGCGATGGGTCTGTTGATGCTGGTGATGCTCAACACCATCAACGCGGGCACGGTCGAGAAGATGACCACCTCGACGTTCGGCCAGGTCGCCCTGATCGTCTCCGGCGGTCTCTACGCGCTCGGCCTGTTCCTCATCCGCCGCATCACCAGGATCGAGCCATGAGCGGCCACCTGGTCGCGTCCTGGATGCCGGTCGCCGCGGGACTGGGCCTGACGATCTGCTTCGTGCTCTTCCTGGTCGGCTACCGGCGGATGCGTTCGGATGCCGCTGACGGCCTGGCGGTGGAGGACCTGGTCCTGCTGCGCGGCGCCCAGCAGGAGGAGGCCAAGGGGCTGCGACCGCTGGAGAAGCTGGCGTCCCGATGGGTGCCGATCGTGCGGCGCGCGCTCGGGCCCAAGCGCACCACCGACCTGCAGCGGCGGATCAACGAGGCGGGCCGGCCGAACGGTATGACGGTCGACTCGTTCCTACGCCGACTCGTCATGTGGTACGTCCTCGCCATACCGCTCAGCCTGATCTTCCTCGGGCAGGGAAACCTCGTCCTGGCCATCGGTCCGCTCGGTGTGCCGCTGCTGATGACGTTCGGCGGGCTGAGCGGCGCGCGTCGCAAACGCCGGGAGGCGATCGACAACAACCTGCCCGACTTCCTGGACATCCTCGCGGTGACCGTCAAGGCGGGGGTCGCGTTCCGGCCGGCGCTGGCCCGGGTCGGTGCGCGCTTCGACGGTCCGCTCGGCGACGAGATCACGATCGTGCTCGGCCAGTTGCAGAACGGCGCGAGCATCCGGCAGGCCTTCACCGGTCTGAAGGAACGCAACGCGGCCGCGTCCATGACGCAGTTCGTGGCAGCCTTTCTGCAGTCCGAGGAGCTGGGTGCACCGCTCGCCGACACCCTCAACACGATCGCCTCGGACATGCGGCGCGAGTCGGCCCAGCGGATGCGGCGCACAGCGGCCCGGGCCGCCCCCCAGATCACGCTGATCACGTCGCTCGTCCTCGTCCCGGGCGTGCTCATCATGGTGCTGGTCGGCATCATCATCGGCTCCGGCGCCGACCTCGGGGGCCTCCTTGGTTGACCGTCCGAATCCCGCTGCGCCACTGTCGAACCGGCTCTTCCGGACAGTGGTCCGCAGTGCCCTGTTCATCCGCCTGGCGGCGCTGGTGCTGGCGGTCGCAGCGTCGCTGGCCGGCAGCCGGCGGGCCGACTTCTGGGTGTGGGCGCTGCTGCTGGCGGCCCTGACCTTCGTCGGCATCACCGGTCGGGTGGACGGGATCGGCTGGCTGCAACGCCACCCGTCACTGGCGGTGCTGGACGTCGGTGTCGTCATCACCATGATCTCGGTCGCCGGACCGGACAACGTGCTGCTGCTCGCGACGTTCCCGGCGGCGCTGCTCATCGGCGCGCTCTTCCCGTGGTTCGTGTCCGCGCTGCTGTTGTTCATCCTGCAACTGGGCTACCTCAGCGCCGTCGAGGCGCACGGGGGTCTGGCGCAGTCGCCATACATCGCGACGGTGGGGGTGCCGTTCGTCTATCTGGCAATGGCCGGCATCGGCGGCGCCATCAGCCACGGCACCCGGCAGCTGACCGAGATGCTCCTCGAGCTGCAGCGCGTGCAGGGCGAGCGGGTCGCGGCCGACGAACGCGCCCGGCTGGCGCGCGACATGCACGACTCGCTGGGCAAGACGATGCACGGCATCGCGTTGTCGGCGGCATCGCTGCCGCACTGGATCGAGCACGATGCGTTGCGCGCGAACTCGCTGGCCGCCGACCTCGCCGCACACGCCGAACGCGGCGCCCAGGAGGCGCGGGCCATCCTCGTCGGGCTGCGCACGCACCAGACCGACCGACCGTTGCTCGAAGTGCTCACCGAGCGGTGCCACCAGTGGTCCGAGGCGACCGGCATACCCGTCCGTACCCGCAGCGAGGGGGTCGCCGACGTGGACGATCGCCGCCGGGAGGTCGTGCTGGCCGTGCTCGCCGAGGCGCTGGAGAACGTGCAGCGGCACGCCGAGGCACAGGCGGTCGACGTGGTGTTCGCCGGCGACGCACGCCACGTGGCGCTCAGCATCGAGGACGACGGCGTGGGATTCGCCGACAGTCCGGCCGCGGCCGTGCAGCGCAAACGCTTCGGGCTGCTCGGGATGTACGAACGGGCCGCTGCCGCCGAGGGGTCGCTGTCGGTCGCGCCGCGCGCGCCCCGAGGCACCACCGTCCAGCTCTCCCTCCCCCGATGAAGGAGCATCCGCCGTCATGACCACCATCGACACCCACGGCACCACTTCCCGCCCCGACCGGGCGCGGCTGCGCGTCGCAGTGGTGGACGACAACGAGATCATCCGGGTCGGGCTGCGCAACATGCTCGAGGTCGACGCCTGCCTGGAGGTGGTCGGCGAGGCCGGCGACGGCCGCGCCGCTATCGACCTCATCCGCCGCGAACGGCCCGACGTCGCACTGGTCGACGTGCGCATGCCGTTAGCGGACGGGATCAGCGTCGCCCAGGACGTCCACGATGTCACCCAGGTGCTGATGCTCACCTACTCCGACGCACCCGACGTCGTGCGCGGCGCACTGACCGCCGGCGCCCGCGGCTACCTGGTCCACGGCGCGTTCTCACCGACCGAACTCTCGGCGGCCATCCGATCGGTCGCGCAGGGCGGCTCGGTCCTGTCCCAGGCCGCGATCGACGCCGTGCACAGCGCACTCACCGAGTCCGCACCCACTCCCGACGCGAGGCGGCACGACATCTACGGCCTCAGCAGGCGCGAACTGGAGATCATGGACCTCATCGCCGCCGGACTGGCCAACAGTGAGATCGCCGGCGAGCTCTTCCTGGCCGAGAAGACGGTCAAGAACCACGTCAACCACATCTTCGCCAAACTCGGTGTCACCACTCGCTCCGCCGCAGTGTCCTTGTGGCTGACCTGACAATCCGTTCCGTTGTGTGCGTCGGGTGCAGATGGGCCCGGGAATGGGCCTGCAGGCCCTGCCCATGAATCCCGGATCCGCCTAATGTTTTCCTCATCAGGAAAACACATCCCCGAGGGGGGACGGGAAAATTCTTCCCGACGAATCGCTCAATGAATTGTTCAAGGAGAAGACCATGACTCGTGCACTCATCGCAACTCGCGTCCGGCTCGTCAAGGCGTTCGAGGACCGCGCCGAAAAGGGCCAGGGAACCCTGGAGTATGTCGGGATGATCGCCCTGGCAGCACTCTTGGTCATGGCGATCGTCGGGGCATTCGGCAACGGCAAGACGCTCGCCACCAAGGTGACCGGCGCGATCAGCGACATCACCGGCATCGGCGGCTGAACACCGGCCACCGCACATAAGAATTGGCCGCCTCCATCAAGGAGGCGGCCATTATTCTCGCCATTTCACGAACGTTCGTATGTCGCGTTCAGTTCATTTTTGTGCCGACGTGCTTCGCAGGGATCCGCAAATGGTCTCGACCTGTAAGGGCCCGACCAACGATGGTGGCGCCTTCGCCGTGACCGAGACGAATTGCCCGGCGGCGGTGCTGCCCATCAGCACGAACGTCTGCACACCGGGCGACACGTTGTGGTCGGTGTAGGCGAATTGGTAGGCGGCCCGCAGCCCGGGCCACGCCACCTTGACCATCCGCAGATCCTTGACGTGCTCGACATCGAGCAACTGCCCACGGAACGCCTTCGCTTCCTGCTCCGCCGACTTGGTGTCCTCGCCGTGTGACCAGGTGATGCCGATGGCGACCCGCTGACCGCCCTCGCGACGGGTGGAGGCGTAGGTGACGGTCGTGGACCTGCTCTGCCGGACCTGATCGCCCTGCTGCTCGAATGTCGACGGCATGGCGATCGAGACCGGCCCCCGGATGACTCGGCCGGCGCCACTGGGCCCGTCCGACGCCGGGAAGATCGGGTTTCCTGCGCTGGTCGCCGACGGCGGCAGCGCGGTGGAGGGTGTGGCCGGGGAACCGGACCCGCCGGACGTGCCGCCGCACCCCGCGGCCAGCACCAGCGTTCCCACCACGGCAGTGGTCACCGGCAGCCGTCTCATGATCCCACCCGCACATCGGTCAGGTCGTGGAAGCCGGGAAGGGTGACGTTGACCGACGTCGTGCCGGCGGGCAACGCGGGAAGGACGGCATACAGGACGGCGCCGTCGGCGTTGACCGAGTCGGGCAGGTCACTGCACGCGCACGCGTTGTCCTGCCCGTCGTGTCCCGACACCGGCACGTAGGTGTAGGGATGCAGCGTGTGCTTGGTCTTCGGATCGACGACCCCGAGCTGCCGTGTGTCGAACAACGGCGGCCGCGCCAGCTGGAACGACTTGGTGTCCGCGGTTGCGGATGTGGCGCTCTTCAGCCGCCAGGTGACCCGGGTCGCGTCCGCCGAGGCCTTCACCTGCAGCACCTCTGCGATCACCGCAGAGGACCCGGTGCTCGTCTGCAAGGTGCCCTTGCTCGAGGCGAGCACCGGTAACTTGTCGCTGGAGCCCATCACCTTCGCGATCGCCGCGTCGGCCGCGGACGATCCCTGGGCCGAAGCGCCGGAGGATCCGCCGGACGGTTCTGCCGATGCGCGGGTCGAGCGGGGGGTTCCGGAGGATGAGGAGTGCACCGGCGGCGAGTCGTCGCTGCAGCCGGCGACAGCGATGGTCAACAGCGCCGCGGCGGCGCACGAGGCGAAGCGGGTGGCGGTGATCGATGCGCCGGTCATCGCCGGCCTCCCGTCGTGAAGGTGACGGTGACCCTCCGGTTGAGCTTGCGCCCGTCCGCTGTCGCGTTGTCGGCCACCGGTTCGTTCTCGCCCTTGCCGGAGGAGGTGAAGGTCAGCTCGGGCTGGTGCACCAGCTTCTGCAAGGCCTGCTGGACCGCACGCGCTCGCTGCTCCGACAGGGTCTGGTTGAACGACTCGCTGCCGGTGCTGTCGGTGTAGCCGACGACCGACACGTTGCCGGTGCCCTTCTCGGACAGCTGTGCCGCGACCTTGTGCAGCGTGCCCTGGGCCTGCGGTGTCAGGTCGGCCTTCCCGTAGGCGAAGAGGACATCGGTGTCCACCGAGATCGCGGTGCGGTCCGCCGTCCGTTTGGTCGCCGTGTCCCGGTCGGCGACATTGCTGACCAGCGGCCGGATCGACTGCTGTGCATCGGCTCGCTTGATCGTTGCTGCGTCGGGCAGCTGAGGCCATCCCTTGCCGAGCATCACCGGCGACGCCGCCGTCGCGGGCGCGGGCAACGTGTCGGTAACCGGCACGTCGACGACGAGGTTGCCGTAGCCGAACTGCACGGTGACGCTGGTGAGGTCCTGCGGCAGCGGTGGCAGGAGCGCCCAACCGACCTCGGGTGCGGTCGTCCCCGCATAGTCGGTGACGTCGGATTGGTTGCTGCACAAGCATTTGCGGTCGTCGGTGGCCAACGGAAGGTAGTACTTCAGGTCCTTGGTGTCGACCACCGCGACCGACCATGCCGCGCCGATCTGGTAGGGCGTGCCGATGCCCTTGCCGGGCATGACGGCGCCCGGTTTGGCGCCCTTGCCGCCGATCGAGTAGTAGACCGCCGTGCCGCCGGGCACGCGGACGACGGCGTGGATGGCGCCGTGCACGACTTCCTCGGACGGATCGTTGTAGCTGCTGTAGACGAACGTGCCCGCGACGGGTATGTCGCCGGATCCGTCGTCCGCCGCGGAGGCGGGCACGGCCGCGGCACCGGCCAGGAGTACGGCGGCGGACGCGATGACGGCTCCTCCTCGGGCTCGCACACTGAAAGACACGACGGGTTCCTTTCTCCGTGGGCAGTCTTGCCGGGACGGGATGTTCGGCGGTCGATGCAGTCGGGTCGGCACAGCTCAAGCCACCAATCGGGCCTTCAAGATATTGCGCAGCGCCTGCGGATCGTGCAGCACGAGCTGGTCGTGCCGCAGGTCGTAGTCGATCGTCATACCTGCGCAGACGAGCTGCACGGGCTCCGGCGGGACGGTGCTGGTCGGGGTCGGCGGCTCCGGACGGCCGGCCGTGGATGTCGGTGCGGGCGTCGGTGTGGGTCGTGTTGCCGGCGACGGGTCCGACGTCGGCAGCCCGGCGAAGTGGCAGGCACTCCAGATCACTCCGGTGCGGGCGACGGCCCGCGCCTTCGAGTGCTGCCCGCCGGACAATGCCGCGATGGATGCCACGTCGACCGCCGCCCGGTCGGACCGCCAGTCGTAGCAGTAACTGGTCACCCGGGATCCGTTGTCCGTCGCGAGCCTGCGGGCCTCGGACTCCCCCAGCCCGCAGGAGAAGGTCTGCGGCTCGAACGGTCCGACCGGCAGCGTCGCCAGATCCTCGACGACGTGGTCGATGACGGTGCCTGCTCCCGCCAGAGCTGCGGCGTCGGCAGCGTTCTGCGTGGCGGACTTCTGGTTGACGGCGGAGCCGATCGGCAGCATCACCCAGAACGTCACGGCGACCAGTGCCAGCACGGAGCAGATGATCAGGCCGGTGGCCACCTGACCGCTCTCGTCCTTCGCTCCACGACATACGACGCGCATGGCACGGCTCATCCGGCACACCTCCTCTCGACCATGGACGTCCGCGCTTGGACGCAGCGGGGGGCCGATCAGATCCCGGTGATCTTGCTCAGGGCTCCACCGACGACGTCGGCGAGGCTGGTGCCCTTGCCGAACGCGGCGACGATCGCCAGCACGAGCAGCGCCGCGAGGGCGATCATGCCGACATACTCCAGGCTGCCCTGGCCGCGTTCGTCCCTGGTCCGGACGGAACGCCACGGCGCGACGCAACGTCTGATCATCGAGAGGCTCCTGTCCCGGTCGGCGGAGGAGGCGTATGGAGGTTCGACGCTACCGACCGGCGTAGATCTGTCCCAGGGTCCACGGGCCCAGTGGTGCCACGCGACCGAGAGGAGTAGCAAACGACCGAGAGGAGCAGCGAATCCAGTGGATTCGCTACTCCTCTCGGTCAGTCGGTGCTCCGCTCGATCAGGCGAGTTCCTTCAGGATCTCGCGCATCAGCTCGGCGGTCTCGGACGGCGTCTTGCCGACCTTCACCCCGGCGGCCTCCAGGGCCTCCTTCTTCGCCGCGGCGGTGCCGGACGACCCGGAGACGATGGCGCCCGCGTGGCCCATGGTCTTGCCCTCAGGGGCGGTGAAGCCCGCGACATACCCGACGACGGGCTTGGTCACGTGCTCCTTGATGTATGCCGCAGCGCGCTCCTCGGCGTCGCCGCCGATCTCACCGATCATCACGATCGCCTTGGTGTCCGGGTCGGCCTCGAACGCCTCGAGTGCGTCGATGTGCGTGGTGCCGATGACCGGATCGCCGCCGATGCCGATCGCCGTGGTGAAGCCGAAGTCACGCAGCTCGTACATCATCTGGTAGGTCAGCGTGCCCGACTTGGACACCAGGCCGATCGGGCCCTTGCCCGCGATGGTGTGCGGGGTGATGCCGGCCAGCGACTCCTCCGGGGTGATGATGCCGGGGCAGTTCGGGCCGATGATGCGGGTCTTCTTGCCGATGGAGTAGTTGTAGAACTCGGCACTGTCTTTGACCGGGATGCCCTCGGTGATGACGACCAGCAGCGGGATCTCGGCGTCGATGGCCTCGATCGCGGCGTCTTTGGCGAACTTCGGCGGCACGAACGCGACCGACACGTTGGCGCCGGTGGCCTCCATGGCCTCCTTCACGGTGCCGTAGACGGGCAGCTGCTGGCCGCCGATCTCGGCGGTGGTGCCGGCCTTGCGGGCGTTGACGCCACCGACGATGTTGGAGCCGGCCTCGAGCATGAGCGCCGTGTGCTTGGAGCCCATGCCTCCGGTCATGCCCTGGACGATGATCTTGCTGTCAGCATCCAAAAAGATTGCCATTGCTTGCTTTTCCTTAAGTTCGTATGCCGTCAGCGGTCACTTGGAGGCGAGCTCGGCGGCTCGGGCCGCGGCGCCGTCCATGGTGTCGACCTGGGTCACCAGCGGGTGGTCCAGCTCGTCGAGGATCGCCCGGCCCTTGTCGACGTTGTTGCCGTCGAGGCGCACGACCAGCGGCTTCGTGGCGTTGTCGCCGAGGATCTCCAGGGCGCCCTTGATGCCGTTGGCGACCTCGTCACACGCGGTGATGCCACCGAAGACGTTGACGAAGACCGACTTCACCTGCTCGTCGCCGAGGATGACGTCCAGGCCGTCGGCCATCACCTGGGCGTTGGCGCCACCGCCGATGTCCAGGAAGTTGGCGGGCTTGACGTCATACTGCTCACCGGCGTAGGCGACCACGTCGAGGGTGGACATGACCAGGCCCGCGCCGTTGCCGATGATGCCGACCTGACCGTCGAGCTTGACGTAGTTGAGGCCCTTCTCCTTGGCCTTGGCCTCGAGCGGGTCCGCGGCGCCTTTGTCCTCCAGCGCCTCGTGGTCCGGGTGACGGAAGTCGGCGTTGGCGTCGAGGGTGACCTTGCCGTCCAGTGCCACGATGTCTCCCGCGCCGGTCTGCACCAGCGGGTTGACCTCGACCAGGGTGGCGTCCTCCTCGCGGTAGACGTCCCACAGCTTCTCCAGCACCGGGGCGATCTTGGCACCGAGCTCGGCATCGAATCCGGCGGTCTCGACGATCTCCTGCGCCTTGGCCGCGTCGATGCCCACATTGGGGTCGACGGCGACGCGGGCGAGGGCCTCGGGGCGCTCGACGGCCAGCTGCTCGATCTCCATGCCGCCCTCCTTGCTGCACATCGCAAGGTAGCTGCGGTTGGCCCGGTCGAGCAGGACGGAGAAGTAGTACTCCTCCTTGATGTCCGCACCCTGGGCGATCATCACCGTGCCTACGGTGTGGCCCTTGATGTCCATGCCGAGGATCTCGCTGGCGCGATCCCGCGCTTCCTCCGGCGACTTGGCGACCTTCACGCCGCCGGCCTTGCCTCGGCCACCGGTCTTGACCTGCGCCTTGACCACGGTCACGCCACCGGAGGTAGCCCCGATCTCGGCAGCAGCCTGCTCGGCCTGCTCCGGCGTCGTGGCGGTCTTGCCGGCGAGCACCGGCACGCCGTGCGCCTCGAACATGTCGCGCGCCTGATATTCGAAAAGATCCACGCGGAATCCGTCCTCGTCCCGGGAGTCGACCCCGCGGACCGGCCGGTCGCCGTATGGCGGCGAGCGCGGTACGAGGCAGGCCCCCTCATTGATTCGTGATGAACTTCTGAAGGGATGAAGGTCGCCGTGACGGCCGCTGGACGGCGTGTCCGGGACCTCGTTGTCCAGGTCGGATGCTAGTAGCCCGGCGGCCACCCGCACAGGTGGGGCCCAGGGATACCGGCCGGTACGTGACTGATCTCACGCGATACGGTCCCCTCTGGCCCAGCGCTCACCACCTCGTCTCGGAGATCCGGGCGTCAGGTGAGGCGGCGGGTGATCGGGACGCGGCCTCGCGTGGCGATGGCAGCCAGAGCCGCTGCCGCAGCGACGGCGGCGCGCCCAGAGACGCGAATGTCGCACTGTCCGCGTGGGATTCGGCATTCGACATCGCGGTGGAGGTCAACGTCGCCACCAGCACGAGTAGCCCGAAGACGCCGCCGATGAGCACGAACACCCAGAATCCGGCGGTGTCGTACCCCCGCTCGACATACAGGAAGGCACCGTCACCGAGCCGTTCGTCGATGGCCTGTTGCGCGGCGGCGACGCGGCCCGGGATCAGTGCGGCCGGTCCGACGGATCCCGGTCGACCCTCGACCCACCGCGGCAGTACGCAACTTCTAGGATGGTGCGGGTGCGCGCCCTCCGCCCCGACACCTCCCGAACGCAGATCGATGACCACCGACCGATGTCCACTGACCGATGAACACTGACCGATGAGCAGGTACGAGGGCCGGCACCGCCTGAAGCAGGGCCGGGCACGTGGTCGTCACCGCGCGGCGTCCGTTCGCGGCCGGAGACTGCGCCGGGTGGGCCTGCCCACCGGGGTCGCCCTCGCAGCGACCGTCGGCGGCGTCGTGGTCTCGGGCATCGCGCCGATGCCGTTCGGCGGCCGGAGCCTGGCCATGGACCGCGGGCTGTACGACGCGAGCGCGGCAACGATCACCACGAGAGCCGTACAGCCGTCACCCGTCGTGACCCCTCAGCGGTCACTGCCCGGGGCGGCGTCACGGGACCGTGCGCCCGCCCGACCGGACACGAAGGGTGCGTCGGCAGCGGCGACCACCGCGACCGCGGCGAACAGCAAGACCGTGTTCGAGACGTCGGCTGATGTCTGGACCTGCGCGGTCGCCGGCTGCGCCGGACCGATGGTGTCCGGCTTCGGCGCGCGCGTATCCCCCGGCGGGATAGGTTCGACCTACCACCGGGGCGACGACTTCGCGGTCGCCTGGGGCACTGCGCTGCGCTCGATGCACACCGGCACCGTCGTGTCGACCGGCTGGGTCTCGGGCCTCGGCATCCATGTGACGATCGATTACGGCGGCGGCATCCAGAGCGTCTACGGGCACATGTCCCGCGTCGAGGTCGTGCCCGGTCAGCGGGTCTCGCGCGGACAACTGGTCGGGCGCTCGGGCAGCACCGGGATCTCGACCGGTCCCCACTTGCACCTGGAGATCCATCTGGACGGCGTGGCGGTGAACCCGACTCCCTGGCTCAGAGCGCACGGGATCTACTGAGCGCCTCCACCGTGCCGGCCGAAGGACGGACAAACAGCATCAGCTCTGACACGCAGACGAGGAACGAGCCGAAGACGAGGAATGAGTCTGCGGGTCAAAGCTTCTCGACCGGCGCGTAGCGCAAGAGCAGCCGCTTCACCCCGGTGTCGCCACCGAAGTCGATGTGCGCCATCGCCCGGTCGCCTTGGCCCTCGACGCGGATGACCGAACCGAGCCCGAACGTGTCATGGGTGACCTTGTCGCCCGCGTCGAGGGAGATGATCGGCCGGTTGCCGGGGCTGCGGACGCCCGGCTTCGCGGCGAGCCGCGCGACGGCCGGCGTCGAGGAGGGACGCGTCGCTGTGGTGGTGACCCGCTGCCAGTCGACCAGTCCGGACGGGATCTCGTCGAGGAATCGTGACGGCGGGTTGTACTGCGGCGCACCCCAGGCGGAGCGCACCTCGGCACGTGACAGGTGCAGGCGCTCCCGCGCGCGGGTGATGCCGACATACGCCAGCCGGCGCTCCTCTTCCAGCTCCTTGGGGTCGCCGAGTGCCCGCAGGTGCGGGAACGTGCCGTCTTCCATGCCGGTCAGGAACACGACCGGGAACTCCAGTCCCTTGGCCGTGTGCAACGTCATCAGCGTGACGACTCCGGCGTCCTCGCCGTCCTCGTCCGGGATCTCGTCGGTGTCCGCGACGAGCGACACCTGCTCGAGGAAGTCCTCCAGCGATCCGCCCGGGTAGTTGTCGTCGAATTCCTTTGCCACTGCGATCAGTTCGGCGAGATTCTCCACGCGGGTCTCGTCCTGCGGGTCGGGGCTGCGACGCAACTCCGACAGATAGCCGGTCTGATCCAGAATTGCCTCCAACAGCTCCCCCACGCCGGTGTCCTCGGATTCGTGCACCGTGCGCAGCGACTCCAACAAGGCGGTGAAGGCGTTGATGCAGGTGACGGACCTGGTGGCGATGCCCGGTGCGTCTCCCGCGCGGCCGAGAGCTGCGATGAACGGGATGCGTTCGCGTTCGGCCAATGCCGAGACACACGCCTCGGCCCGGTCGCCGATGCCGCGCTTGGGCACGTTGAGGATGCGGCGCAGGTTGACCGTGTCAGCCGGGTTGGACACCACTCGCAGGTAGGCGAGCGCGTCCTTGACCTCACGCCGCTCGTAGAACCGCGTGCCACCGACGACCTTGTACGGAAGCCCGACCCGGACGAAGACTTCTTCCAGCGCACGCGATTGGGCGTTGGTGCGGTAGAAGACGGCCACGTCCTTGGGCTTGACTCCGTGCTCGTCGCCGAGCTGGTCGATGCTGCGGGCGACGAAGGCGGCCTCGTCATGCTCGGAGTCCCCGACATACCCGATGATCTGCGCGCCCGCACCCGACTCCGACCAGAGGTTCTTGGGGCGGCGCCCTTCGTTCTTGGCGATGACGGCGTTGGCCGCCTGCAGGATGTTCTGGGTGGATCGGTAGTTCTGCTCCAGCAGGATGGTGTGCGCGTCGGGGTAGTCCTGCTCGAACTCCACGATGTTGCGGATGGTGGCGCCCCGGAAGGCGTAGATGGACTGGTCCGCGTCGCCCACCACGCACAGCTCGGCCGGCGGGACCTGACCCAGAGCGGCGTCCGAGACCTCGTGCCCGACAAGCTCCTTCACCAACGCGTACTGAGCGTGGTTGGTGTCCTGGTATTCGTCGACCAGCACGTGCCGGAAGCGCCGCCGGTAGTGCTCGGCGACGTCCGGGAAGGCCCGCATGATGTTGACCGTGGTCATGATCAGGTCGTCGAAGTCGAGCGCGTTCGCCTGCCGCAGCCGACGTTGGTATGACGAGTAGGCCTCGGCCAGCGTCCGCTCCTGATGTGTGCCCTCGACGACCTGCGAGGCGTAGGTCTCCTCGTCGATCAGTTCGTTCTTGAGGTTGCTGACCTGATGACTGAACGACCGCGGCGGGAAGCGCTTGGAATCGAGGTCCAGGTCCCGCATCACCAGCGCCATCATCCGCTGGCTGTCCGCGGCGTCGTAGATGGAGAACGTCGACTTGAGCCCGACCTTGGTGGCTTCCCGACGCAGGATCCGCACGCAGGCGGAGTGGAAGGTGGAGACCCACATCGAGCGGGCCACCGGACCGACCAGGGCCTCGACGCGCTCGCGCATCTCGGCCGCAGCCTTGTTGGTGAAGGTGATCGCCAGGATCTGTCCGGGCTGCACGTGACGTGCGGCCATCAGGTGGGCGATGCGGTGCGTCAGCACCCGGGTCTTGCCGGAGCCTGCGCCGGCGACGATGAGCAAGGGCGGGCCCTCGTGCAGCACCGCCTCGCGCTGCTGCGGATTGAGGCCGGCGACGAGACTCTCCGGATCCGCCATCGACGGGCCGGCCGGTTTGTCGGCGGCGCGCGGAGCCTCCTTGCCGAGGCTCGCCCACGTCGGCACTCCTCGCTCGTCGACATCGGTGGGCTGCTTGGTGCGCTGCTTGGTGGGCTGCTTGGTGGGCACTGTCGCGGAGGCAGCGTCGGAAGGGAGGCCGGGCAGGGGGAGGTCGTCGAAAAGGCTGCTCATCTCGGGGTCAGCCTAGACAACGGCACCGACGGGTGCTGTCTGCGCTCGGCCGTGCTCCACCCACCTCGCCCGGCTCTGACACCGAGCGCTCATCGAGCCTCGGGACATGCGGGAACCGGTTGCGCCTGCGGGCACGCCGTCGCGGCGCGCCGGGCACCTCGCACCGCCAGCAGCGCCGCGGCCGCGACGAGGGCGACATCCAGGACGCCGTACCCGATCAGCGCGGGCCGCAGGCCCCAGTCCTGGGCCGCGAGGCCGGCGACCACGGCCGGCACGCTGAACGCCGTGTAGCCCAGCACGTAGGTCGCCGCGAAGGTCTGGGCGCGCTTGTCCGCGGGGGTCACTGCGGCGATGGCGGCGACCGCGGCCTGGAAGGTGACGCCGAACCCGACACCGGCCACGGCCGACCCGATGACGTATACCGCGCTGGAAGTCAGCAGCACGCCCGCGATGGTGAGCACCACTCCCCCGCCCAGCGAGCACAGTCCGAGCGGGCGGCGCGCGGTTTGCGGCACGAGGTGGATCACCAGCAGCACCAGCCCTGCCGGCGCGAAGAAGGTTGCCAGCACCAGGCCGACGACGAAGTGGTCACCGACGCCGAACAGTCGCGAGACCGCGGACGAGCCGAGCGAGAGGTAGAGGCCACCCAGTGCCCAGGTGGCCGCGAGCGCGGGCGCCCAGGCGACGAACGTCGAGCGTGCCTCGACCGCGACTCCGACGCTCGGCCGCAATGCTCGTGCGAGCGTGCGACGGCCGGCCCGTGGCCGCGCATCCTCCGGCGCAAGCAGCGCGACGAGGGCCAGGAGCACGTAGCAGCCGAACATGACCCAGAAGACCAGCTCCCGGGGCCAGGGCGCGTGCTGCACCAGGGCACCGGCCAATGCCGCACCGAGCGCGAGCCCGAAGCCCGGTGCGCCGCCGGTCACGATGGAGCCGGTGTGCGAGCTGGGCTGCAGGTCCAGGATCAGTGCGCTGACCGCGCCGGTGATGGCCCCGGTGGCGACGCCCTGGATGATTCGCGCGAGCAGCAGCGCGCCCACGCCACCGGCGTTCGCGAAGATCACCATGGCGACCGCGAGCAACAGCAGCCCGCCGACGAGCATCGGCCGCCGGCCGACGTGATCCGCCATCGAGCCGATGGTGAGCAAGGTGCCGAGCAGGGCCACGACATACACGGCGAAGATCACGGTGAGCGTGAAAGACGAGAAACCCCAGAGCTGTTGGTAGACCGGGTAGAGCGGCGACGGTGCTGCGGCGCCGGCCATCAGTCCGAGCAGCGCCAGGCCGGCGACGACGAAGCCGACAGGGCGCGACAAGCGGTACGACATACGAACCTCGCTAATTGCAATGGTCATTGCTTTAGTCGCAGACAGTACGCCTCCGGTGACACTAATGCCAAGCGCACTGCAATAATGGCAGGTATGTCGACGGCGTCCAAACACCAGTCCACGCCCGTGAAGCGCCGCCCCGGCGGCCGAAGCGCCCGCGTGCAGGACGCCGTTTACAGCGCCGTCGGCAAGCTGATGGCAACACAGCGCCCCGATCAGATCACCATTCCGATGGTCGCCGAACTCGCCGGCGTCAATCCGACGAGCGTCTATCGCCGCTGGGGCGACATTGATGCCCTGCTCGAGGAGGTCGCCGTCGCGGCGTTCACCCGCGAGGACGAGGTCCTGCCCGACACCGGGTCGCTGGAGGGCGACCTGCGCGAGTGGGCGCGGGTCATCACCGACGACATCGTCCGGCCACGCCGCACCCGCTACTTGCGCGCCATGGTCAACGCGCGCGACGGGGTGCTCCTGGACGCGTGCCCGTGCTGGACGGCGCGCCGGGAGCAACTCGCCGAGATGATCAGCCGCGCGACGGCCCGCGGCGAGAGCACGCCCTCGGTCGAGCAGGTGCTCAACCACGTCATCGCGCCGATCTACCACCACGTCGTGTTCGCGCTCCCCGCCGACGCCGCGTATGCCGAGGGTCTGGTCAGCGACGTCATGTCGATGCGTTCGAGGAACGCCTGAGGCGCCTTGCTCGTGGCTGTCGTCGAGGACGTCCTGGCGCTGGGCAACGACCTGGAGCGCTCCTACCCGGTCCACGTGCGCGGCAGGTTGAAGTTCCGGGTCGGTCAGATCGTGTATGTCGCCTTCTCCCCGGACGAGACCGTGATGGGCTTCGGCTTCCCCAAGGAGGAGCGGGCCGACCTGGTCGCGAGTGAGCCCGAGAAGTTCGAACTGCCGTCGACGTCCGATCTGCGATTCAACTGGGTCCACGCCCGGCTCGCGTCGCTGGACCCGGTCGAGGCCCGGGAGCTGGTCGTCGACGCCTGGCGGATGGTGGTGCCCCAGAAGCTCTCGCGCGCCTACGACCTCACCCACCCCGGCGGCCCGGGCTGAGCTCTCACTGCCGGAAACCCGGTGGCCCACTCCCGGTCCTCCGTGTGATCATGCAGCAGTGGACCAGGACTCCGTCGTTTCGCGAATTCGCCTGATACAGCACACTGTTCAGCTGCACGAGGAGTTCCTGGAGTGCGCGTTCGAGTTCGGCGAAGGCCACCGTGACGGCTTCGCGACCGACTCCCTCAGCGACGCCGCGCTCCAGGACCGCGAGCAGTTCAGCGCCTGGGTCGCCACACGCGTCTCCTACGCCGACGAGGGCACCGAGCTCCCGCCGGATCGCGTCCACGACACGTTGTCCTGGATCGTCGACGAACGGGAGCCGACGCGCATCCTCGGGTCGATCTCGCTACGGCACCGGCTCAACGACTTCCTGCTCGCCGTCGGCGGTCACATCGGGTATGGCGTCCGCCCGTCCGCTCGCCGTCAGGGTGTCGCAACGGCTGCGCTGAAGCTATCCCTCGAGCAGGCGAGACGCCTTGGCCTGCAGCGGGTCCTGGTGACCTGCCAGCAGGACAACACCGCCTCGGCGCGGACCATTCGTTGCCCCACCTGCCGCACGTCGACGAGGGACAGCCGCTCCGACGTGATGCGGCGCGGCAGCATCGACGCTCCGGTGTCGAGCGCGACGGGGACCATCCCGAGACAGATCTCATCCAGGGCACCGGCATCGTCGAACGCCCCGACCAGCTCACCGCCACCGAGCAGCCACACCTTCCGCTCGCCGGCGGACGCGCTCACCGCGTCACGATGGTCGGCGACGTCTCCGGAGACGAAGCGGATGTCCGCGCCCGGGACGGTGGGGAGGGCGCGGTGTGTGAAAACCCAGGTCGGCCGGTCGCCGTACCAGTAGCGCCACTTGTCGGGCTGGTCCACCACCTGCTCGTGATCGAGCACCCAGGAATAGGTCGTCGCGCCCATCACGAGCGCACCGACGCTGTCGACGTAGTCCGGGATCGCCGAGTCGTTCTCGACGGTCGGCACGTCGAACAGCCACTGCAGCGAGTTGTCCGAGTCGGCGATGAAGCCGTTGATGGTGCAGGCCGTGAAGTATGAGAACTCGGTCACCGGAGCACGGTAGTCGCGGACACCGACACTCAGTCCCGACATTCGTGGGCGATCAGCGGTGATCGACGACCACGGCCGCGTGGTCGCTCCATCTGTCGGCGTATGACGCCGCACGGCCGATCAGGTGCCGATCGACCCGTGCGGCCAAGGACGGCGAGTCCAGGACGTAGTCGATGCGCCAGCCACTGTCGTTGTCGAACGCCTTCCCGCGCCACGACCACCACGTGTAGGGGCCGTCGATGTCGCCGGAGCGCTGCCGCACGACATCGACCCAGCCCGACTCGAACCACGCGGTCAGGTGTTTCTGTTCCTCCGGCAGGAATCCCGACTTGCCGCGATTTCCCTTCCAGTTCTTCAGATCTCGGGCTGTGTGACAGATGTTGAAGTCCCCGGTGATGACCGTGTCCTGGTCGAGCAGCTGCGTCATACGAGCGCCCATCGCCTCGAGGAACGCGAACTTGTCGTCCTGCTTCGCGGTGCCCGCCTCGCCGGTATGGACGTAGGCCGACACGACCGTCAGCGCCTGCCCGTCGATGTCGAGCGTCGCCTCCAGCCACCGGCCGTCCTCCGCGAATCCCGGCAGGCCGACCTCGTGCCCGTCGATGGCGTGCTTGCTCAACACGGCCACCCCGGCTCGACCGGCGGCAGCCGCGGGGGCGTGCACGACGTTCCACGACTCGAAGGCAGACCCGGCCAGCGCTGCGGCCAAGTGCGCATCTGACGCACGAACCTCCTGCAACGCCAGCACATCCGGATCCTGCGCAGCCAGCCAGGCGAGACCGCCGCGGCGGACTGTGGCTCGGATCCCGTTGACGTTCGCTGAGACAACACGCACGGCCCCGACTCTCTCACCTCGGCGTCAGAAACGATCTGCCAGGATCGGCGTATGACGCTCGACCCGGCCCTCACGCACCTGCTCGACACCCGCCTGGCCGATGCGCAGCGCTCCAGTCGCGCGCCCTCGGCAACCGCCGCCCTCATCGGGGACGGCGAGGTCGTCTGGTCCGGTGCCGCGGGTCGCACGAGTGGTCGCTCGGACGGCGAATCCGCAACAACAGCAACGCAATACCGCATCGGATCGATCACGAAGACCTTCACCGCGGTGCTCGTCCTGCGCCTGGTCGACGACGGTCTGGCCGGGCTGACCGACCTCGTCGCACAGCATCTGCCCGAGTTGGCCGACCGACTGCCCGGAGTGCGTGTCAGCGAACTCCTCACGCACGGCGCCGGTCTGCCCGCCGAGACCGAAGGCGCCTGGTGGGAGCGCAGCCACGGACGCAGCTGGGGAGAGTTGCAGTCGAGCATCCGGCCGATCCATCGGCCCGGACGCCGATTCCACTACAGCAACGTCGGATTCGCCGTCGCCGGCGAACTCGTCGCCCGCCTCCGGAGCAGCACGTGGTGGGACCGCCTCGAGCAGGAGGTGCTGCAGCCGCTCGGCCTGCGGGAGACCACCTACGCCCCGACGCACGCCGCCGCACCCGGCCTCGCCGTCCACCCGTATGCCGACCTCCTCCACGACGAACCCGCCACCGACACCCTCGCCATGGCACCCGCCGGGCAGCTGTGGTCGACCGTGCACGATCTCGCCGCCTTCGCGAAATTCCTGGCGTATGGCGACGAGCGTGTCCTGTCCGACGACCTGCGACGGGAGATGCAGATCCCGGCGCTGATCAACGACGACCCCGGCTCGGCATACACCCGGGCCTACGGCTTCGGCCTCGACATCATCAACGCCGACGGACAACGCTTCATCGGCCACGGCGGATCGATGCCCGGTCACCAGTCCTCCCTGAAGATCGACCCGGAGACCGGGGACGGCGTCGTGCAGCTGGTCAACAGCACCGCCGGACTCGACCTCGACGGCATCGCACTGCTCCGCCAGCTGCGCACGCACGTCCCGCGCACGTCACCGGAGTGGACCGCGGACGTCGCACCGTCGGACGTGCTCGACATCGTCGGCACGTGGTTCTGGGGTCCGCGACCGCACCTGCTCACCCGCGAGGACGGCGGCCGGCTGCGGCTGCGTCCGGTCCACGGCGGACGCGGCTCGCGCTTCACGCCGGCCGGACCCGACACCTGGACCGGCCTGGACGAGTACTTCGCCGGCGAGCGCCTCACCGTCCGGCGGGACCCGCGCGGCGCAGCCGCGCACCTCGACCTCGGCAGCTTCCGCTTCACCCGCACGCCGTACGATCCTGGCGGGGACATCCCCGGCGGCGTCGGAACAGGCTGGCGTTGACCGACGTTAGGTAACTCGATGGATCACTGGCTGACGACGATCCCGCCTCTTGCGGTCTACCTGATCGCCGGCCTCGCGGTCGGTATCGAGAGCCTCGGTGTGCCGATTCCCGGTGAGACCATCCTGGTCGCCGCGGCGATCCTGTCCTCGCGCCACGAGGTCTCGGTCAGCCCGCACGGCATCGCCATCGCCGCAGTGCTCGGTGCCGTCATCGGCGACAGCATCGGTTACGCCATCGGCCGCCGCTACGGCCAGCGGCTCTTCGGCTACCTCGAGCGCCGGTTCCCGCACCACTTCAGCCGCGACCTGGTCGACTACGCCGAGCACGTCTTCCAGCGGTGGGGCATGCTCGCGGTCTTCGTCGGCCGGTTCATCGCCCTGCTGCGCATCTTCGCCGGCCCGTTGTCCGGTTCGCTCAAGATGCACTACCCCCGCTTCCTGCTGGCCAACGCCAGCGGCGCCATCTGCTGGGCGGGCGGCACGACATACTTGGTCTACTACGTCGGCAAGGCGGCCGAGCAATACCTGAAGAACTTCTCGTATGTCGGCCTCGGTGTCGCCGTCGTCATCGGCCTGCTCGCCTCCACGGTGCTGCGCCGCAAACTGGAGCGCAACGTGAAGATCTTCGCCGAGCAGCGCGCACAGGCCCAGACACAGCAACAGCCGACCGACTGAGCCTGTCGCGCGGGGTGCGGGAGCATCCCCGGTCCGTCACAGCAGGCGACGCGCCATCGCCCACGACGTCAGCTCGTGCCGCGACGACAGCTGCAGCTTGCGCAGCACCGACGAGACGTGTGTCTCCACGGTCTTCACCGAGATGAACAGCTCCTTGGCGACCTCCTTGTACTGGTAGCCGCGTGCGATCAACCGCATCACCTCGCGTTCGCGGGCGGACAGCCGGTCCAGTTCCTCATCGACCTCGGCGATCTCGCCGGCGGTCGCGCCGAACGCGTCCAGCACGAAGCCGGCCAGCCGCGGGCTGAAGACGGCATCGCCGTCCTTGACCCGGTGGATCGCCGAGATCAGGTCGGTCGGGCTGATCGTCTTGGTGACGTAACCACGCGCACCGGCCCGGATGACCGAGATGACGTCGTCGGCGGCGTCGGACACCGACAGCGCGAGGAACCGCACCGGTTCGCCGCTCTCGGTCTGCAGCCCGGGACAGCCGGCGACCACGTCGGAGCCCCCGTTGCCGTTGCCTCCGGGCAGGTGCACGTCCAGCAGCACGACGTCGGGTCTGGTCTGCCGGATGACGGTGATCGCGGCATCGACGTCCGGTGCCTCACCGACGACGGTCACCGAGTCGTCCAGCTCGGCCTTCACCCCGGACCGGAACATCCGGTGGTCGTCCACCAACACCACACGTGTCGTCATCACTGCCCCTCCACCTGATCGTCGTCCCGTCTGTGTTCATCGGCCGTGGCGGCGTCCGCCAGCGGCATCCGCAGCCGCACCTCGGTGCCGTCCTCCAGCCGGCGCACCTGCGCCTCGCCGCCGTGCCGGTCCATCCGCCCGATGATCGACTCGCGCACGCCCAGCCGGTCCTCGGGCACGTCCGCGGGGTCGAAGCCGGGCCCGTGGTCGCGGACGAAGGCCTC
The DNA here is from genome assembly GCF_054778955.1 of Flexivirga lutea. NCBI lineage: Bacteria > Bacillati > Actinomycetota > Actinomycetes > Micrococcales > Dermacoccaceae > Flexivirga > Flexivirga lutea. The sequence continues at coordinate 77,764 of NZ_BAAGZB010000006.1, read as the reverse complement.
CGCGTGCGCCGGGCCGACCTCCAGGTAGACCGACACCGGAGGTTCACCGTGTCGCACCGCGTTGGCCAGCGCCTCCCGCAGCGCACGCACCAGCGCGGCGCCGGCTTCGTCCATCGGCCGGTCCCCGGTCACCACCACGTCCACCGGTATGCCGTGCAGTGTCTCGATCTCGCCGGCGGCGTCGGTCACCGAGGTGGCCAGTGTGCTGCCCGGCTGGTCCTGCTCGGCATACAGCCAGCTGCGCAGTTCGCGTTCCTGGGCACGGGCGAGCAACTGCACCGCCTTCGGGTCGTCGGCGCGCCGCTGGATCAGCGCGAGGGTCTGCAACACCGAGTCGTGCAGGTGCGCGGCGATGTCGGCCTTCTCGGTCGCCCGGATGCGCTCGGTCTGCTCCTTGCGCAACGTGTCGAAGAAGCGTGCGATGAACGGCGCGCCGAGGATGCCCGCTCCGAGCAGCACCACGACCACCCCGACCGCGACGTCGCGCAGCCGGGTCAGCCCGCCGCCCTGGGACAGCAACAGGATGAGGCCGGTCAACGCCAGCACGATGCCGATCACCGTGCGGATGCGGGTCTCCCGGCGGTCCGCGGTGCTGATCCACTGACGACGCTCGGCGCTGCCCAGCCGTGACCAGGCCAGCACCAGACCGACGCCGATCACCAGCAGCGGGATGGTCAGCGACAGCCGCGCCGCCGAGGTGATCGCGCTGATCGCCGCGATGCAGCCGACCGCCAGCACCGGCAGTCCGATCACGAGCAGCCGCCGCATCGAGATGCGCCCCTGCCCGGTCCGCCCGGCCTGCGCATCGGCGGACCGCTCGAAGGGCGTCACCAGCGCGGGCCGGTCCGACTCCGGCATCGTCAGCCAGAGGAACACGTAGACCGGGATGCCGAAGAGGAAGACCAGGGACACACCGGTCATCGCCCGCAACGTCACCAGCGGGATCCCGAGGTGGGTGCTGACGCCGGCGCACACACCGGCCACCCACCGGCCCTCGTGGGGTCGGGTCAGCGGCGGGCGGGGCACCGCGTCGCTCCGGGCTGTCTGGCTCACACCCCAAGTCTGGCCCACCACGGGCGATGCTCCGAGCCATCCGAGCAGCTTTCGGGGACGGCTCAGGGGACCGTCAGGGTCGACCCGCATGGCGAGCGCCCGCCAGGACAGCCATCGTGGTCGGTATGACGTACCAGACCTCCCCGGGCCACCCGCCCCGTGCCCCACAGCACGGCGACGCCCTCGACCGGCTCTTCGCCGCCGCTCGTGGCATCGGCGTCGTGCGCGGCACCGAGGACAAGTGGTTCGGCGGCGTGTGCGCCGGGCTGGCCCGCCGCTGGAATGTCGACCCGCTGATCGTGCGGGCGTTGTTCCTGCTCGCGACGGTGCTCTTCGGCATCGGCGTGCCGGCATACTTCGTGGCCTGGACGCTGCTGCCCGACGAGACGGGCGAGATCGTCGTGGAGAAGGCGGTCCGGCAGGGGCACGTGTCCTCGATCGTCCTGTGCGTCGTGGCGGCGGTCGCTTCGTTCGGCGGCTTCGGGGTGTTCTGGTCGATCGGCTCGGGGTGGGGGGTGTTCGGCCAGGCTGCCGGCCTGGCCTTCCTCGCCTGGGCCTTCCTGGCCTGGAACGGCCACGGACCGGGGGCGCGCCGCCCGGAGGAGACGACCCAGCAGTGGGGCGACCGACTGGGCGACCGGATGCGCGGCACCGCCCCCACGACCGACCGGCCGGCCGCGGCGGAGCCGGGCCGGCCGCAGAGCGTCGGCAACCGCGCCGCGGCAGCCGGAGCAGCGGCCCGGGAGGGTGTCATCGACCTGGCCAAGGGCGCGCCCTACCGCACACCCGGTGGCTACCCCTACGGCCTGTTCGGGCCGGCGGCTGCGGTTGCGCCGCTTCGGGTCAAGCGCCGCCGGCTCGGCGCTGCCCTCACCTTCGCAATCCTCGGAATCTCGGTGCTGGCCGGCGCTTTCACGGCGTTGGTGCTGGCCGGCACCTCCCGCGGCGACAGTGCCCTGCAGGTGGGCCTGGCCGCCGGAGCCGCCGTCGCGGCGCTCGCGCTGGTCATCGGGGGACTGGCGGGACGTCGCGGCGGTGTGCTCGGCCCGTTGGCGACCCTCGCGGTGCTCGGCGCACTGCTGCTGTCGGTCGCGGCACCGAAGGGTATGCCGTGGACCGGTGCGATCGGGGACGAGTCGTGGCGCCCCACCGCCGTGACCGCGGGCGACCAGCACAACTTCACCATGCGGGTCGGTGACGGCGAGCTGGACCTGAGCGGGTTGAGCACGACGGACCTGCCGCAACGGACCGCGCTGCACGCCCGGGTGAACGTCGGCCGGCTGACGATCACCGTCCCGCGGGACGTGACGGTGCACGTGCACGGCCACGCGCATCTGGGCGAGATCGAGGTGCTCGACGGCGACACCCGGATCAGCGGTCATGGCGGCTTCGACACCCGCCGCACTGTGTCCGTCGGCAGCGGCCCGAAGGTGATCGACCTGTCGGCGGAGGTCGGCGTCGGCGACCTGACCATCAAGGAGAAGTGACCCATGAGCCAAGCACAGTCTCCGCGCGTGCTGCGGCCGCGAGGCCCGCACCTGCCGACGGTGCTGCGCGGCATCGTCGTGCTGGTGCTGGCCACCATCGTCGTCGTATGGCGTCTGGCCGATCATCCGGATTGGGCCGTCGTCGGCATCAGTGTGGGCTTCACCGCGGGCGTGTTCTTCCTGTTCGCCGCCGTCGCGACGCTGCTGGTGCATCGTTCGCACCGGGAGCACGAGTTCGATCGCGTGCTCCCGGACCGCTGAGGGTCCCGTGCTCATGCGTTCAGTGGTCCGGCCACCGGGAACTCGCCCCGCCTTCGGCGGCCAGCAGGATCGCCCGCTCGTATTCCGCGAGCACCGTCGCCAACACGTCGCCCCATCCCAGGGCCGGCCGCTCACTGCGGCTGTATGACGAGAGATGTTGCAGCAGAGGCGGACTCGATGCCAGTCGGGCCAACGCGGCCGCGAACTTCCGGTCGTCACCCGCGACCAGACCGGTCCATTCGTGTTCGACCAGCGACGACACCGCACTCTCGGCCCGGGTCACCACCGGCAGGCCGCAGCACCGGGCCTCCGCCGCCGCGATCCCGAACGCCTCCAGCACGGTCGGCGCGGCATACACGTCCGCGCAGCGGTAGAGCCCACGCAACGCGGTCGGCTCGAGACGGCCGGGCAGCCTGCACCACTGCGGCCGCCGTGCCTCGAGGCGGCGTCGCAGCGGTCCATCGCCGGCGACGGTCAGACCGATGTCCTGCCCGGAGTCGGCGCGAGCCTGCTCGACGAGATCGACCAGTTGTTGCGGCCGTTTGCGCGCCGTCAGCCGCATCGCACTGACGACGTGCAGCCCACCGGCACGATGCTCGCCGCGATCACGTCCGATCGGATCACCCACGCTCCAGAACGACGTGTCGATCCCGTTGGGAACCACTGCGACCGGTGCCTTCGCGGTTCGCTGCACCGGTGCTGCCGCCACGGCCGAGACCGCCGACAGGGCGACGCCCCGGCGGGCCCAGCGAGCGGTGTGTCCGAGGGCGCGCATCATCGGCTCGGACCGGCCGGTGACGCTGTGCCAGGTGGCCGCGACCGGGAGGCCGTCGGCCAGCGCGACCTGCACACCGTCGGTCGCGAACGGACTGAGCACCCCCAGGTGCGCGTGTGCGACGTCGAATCCACCGCTGCGCAAGGCTGCACGGAGCGCCCGCCGAGCGACCGGATTGATCAACAGGCCGCCGGGCAGCTCCCGCCGCAGGCCGAGCCGGTGCACCGGGAACCCGTCGGCCGGGCCCCGGCCGGCCGGCTCGGGGGTGATGGTGAAGACCTCCACGGCGTGACCCGCGCCGGCCAGCGCCCGGGCGAGCCCGTGCACCTGCGTCTCGATGCCGCCGAGCCTCGGCGGGTAGCAGTCCGACAGCAGTGCGACCTTCATCGGATCCAGCGTGCCACGCGGGGATATCCGCTGGGCGGCGCCCGGCGTCATACGGAAGGATGGAGCCCGATGTCCCGCACTCTGGTGGCGTTCCACGCACACCCCGATGACGAAGCGCTGCTGACGGCCGGCACCCTGGCCAAGTCGGCCGCTGCCGGGCACCGTGTCGTCCTGGTGGTCGCCACGGACGGTGCACTGGGCCTGACGTCGGAGGACTTCCGCGCCGAGCTGGGCGCCCGCCGGCTGCACGAGCTGCAGCGCAGCGCGGCCGCCATGGGCGTGGCGCGCGTCGTACATCTGGGGTATGCCGACTCCGGGATGGTCGGCGAGGTGCCACCCGATCCACCCGGCGGCCGCCGGTTCGTGCGTGCCACCGGCGCGGCCGGCCTGCTGGCCGGCGTCCTGCGGGAGGAGGGGGCCGATGTGCTGATGTCGTATGACGCCGCGGGCGGCTACGGCCATCGCGACCACCGCAAGGTGCACGAGGTCGGCGCCGAGGCCGCCCGCCTGGTCGGCACCCCGCGGGTCGTCGAGGCGACCGCACCGCGGGAGGTGCTGGCCCGCGCCGTCCGGCTCCTCTCCCGGCTGCGCACACTGCCCGGTGACTTCGACCCGCAGGTCTACGAGCGCGCGTTCACAGCACGCGACCGGATCACCCACCGCATCGACGTGCGGGGTCACATCCCGGCCAAGCGAGCGGCGATGCGGGCGCACGCGTCACAGGCCGCGGCGGACGACGGCGCTGACCGGACCCTCGGGCAGTTCCTCCGTGTCCCCCGGCCAATTTATGATGTTGTCTTCGGACGGGAATGGTTTCGCGATCCAGCGCATTCCGGTCCGGTCAGCGACGACATCTTTGCGGGGTTGGCATGAGGAGCTCGAGGCGAACGGCCACGGCCGCAAGCGCCGACGAGCACGCCGTCGCCCTCGACGACATCGTCGCCGGCAACCAGCCCTCCGACGACGACGGCGACCCGCCCGCCATGCCGAAGTTCAGCTGGCGGCTGGTCGTCCACGCCGTGCTCGGTATGGCGCTCGCCGCCGTGATGATCGCCGCGCTCCCCTGGTTCACCAAGACGACCTGGGGCGAGATCGGCCATCACCTGGGCCTGGTCGGACCCAAGGCCAGCGCGGAGTGCATGGGCATCATGCTGCTCGGACTGGCCGTCTACACCTTCACCCTGTCGGCGGCGCTGCCCGGCCTGTCCCATCTCAAGGCGTCGATCATCAACGTCTCGGGGTCCGCTGTGAGCAACGTGCTGCCCGGCGGCGGCGCGGTCGGCATGGCCTCGACCTACATGATGCTGCGCTCCTGGGGTTTCGCCCGGCGCAACATCTCCACCGGTCTCATCGTCAGCGGCATCTGGAACGTCCTCTTCCGGGTCGGCCTGCCGCTGATCGGCATCGCCGCGGTGTCCAAGTCGACCGACACGTTGCCCTCGATCGTGCGCCGCGGCGCCTGGTGGGGAGGCGTCATCGGCCTGTTGCTGCTCGTCGGGTTCGTCGTCGCGCTGATCCGCCCGGCCTGGACCGCGTGGCTGGGTGACCAGCTCGACGAGCGCATCGGTCCGCTGATCGCGCGGATGCGGCGCGGGGCCAACAAGGGCAAGCCGCTCAACATCAAGCACCTGCTGCTGGACCAGCGGGCGCGGATCAGCACCATCACCAAACACGGCTGGTTCCCGATGTCCTTCGGTGTCATCGGCCAGCTCGCGCTGTGGTTCCTGCTCTTCTGGCGGGTCATGGAGGCCGTCCACGTCGACCTGCCGGTCGCCGATCTCTTCGCGGCCTACGCGATCGGGCGGTTGATGACCGCCATCCCGTTCACGCCCGGCGGTCTCGGCTTCACCGAGGCCAGCACGGTGGTGATCCTGGTCTTCTGGGGCGCCAACCCGGCCGCCGCGGGCGCGGGCGTCGTGGTGTTCGCCATCTTCACGCACATCGCCGAGATCCCGATCGGCGCGCTCGGCTGGCTGGCGTGGTGGGCGATGCCGAAGGCCGGCGCGGCGGCCAAGGCCTAGGCGACGATGCGGTCGACGGCCTGCGACACCCAGCCGACGACGATCGCGAACATCGCCCCGAGCAACCCGAGCGTGCAGAGCGCGAGCGGCAGGTCGTAGATGCCGAACCGGGGTCGCACCCCGATGAGCACGACCGCGAGCCCGGCCAGCAGCACCCCGAGCACCGAGGCCGTGGCCAACCGCACCGGCCGACGCCCGACAGGCACACGGCGCTGCAGACCGCCGACGATCGCCAGCGCGACGGCCGCCCAGCCCAGGCAGACCATGCCTGCGGCCAGCACGTCGCCGGGACGGTGCCAGTGCGCCGACACGGTGCCCGCCCCCACGAAGGTCGCGACCAATGCGGCACCGGCCGTCACCAGTGGGCGCCATCGGTACGACGCCACGATCACCGCCGCCAGCGCGAGGGACAAGCCCACGGTGGTGTGTCCGCTCGGCAGCGTGTTGGGCGGCGAAACCGAATGCAGCACCTGATATTTCAGTACCTGCGTGGTGATGTTGGCGCCGCCGATCAGGACGCCGGCCGAGATCGCGACCGCCCAGCGTCGTTGCAGCATCGCCACCACGACGCACACCGCCAGGCAGAGGGCGACACTGACATCGGTGACCAGGCCCAGGACGTCCAGGATCCGCCACCACGCCGCCGGGGTCGTGCCGAGCGAGAGCATCATCCGGTCGTCGAAGTGGAAGCCGCGCACCGAATGGATCGCATAGCGCACCACGACGAACAGGCCGAGGACGGCGCACCCGGCCATCACCAGGGCGTGGACCCACGCGAGCCCGCGCAGCCGCCCGCGCCCGCGGCGCGTGGGCCGCACCGTGTGCGCCCGCTCGTCAGGCACGGTGCTCATCGAGCCTTTCGGCCAGGTGGTGGTCATCGCGTCATCGTCGCGGCCGCCCGTGTGCGGTCCCCCCGATCCTCGTGTGCGGCCCCTGTGTGCGGGCCCGATCATTCCCACTCGATGGTGCCCGGCGGCTTGCTGGTCACGTCGAGCACGACCCGGTTGACGTCCGGGACCTCGTTGGTGATCCGACCCGAGATGCGCGCCAGCACGTCATACGGCAGGCGGGTCCAGTCGGCGGTCATGGCGTCCTCGGAGGAGACCGGGCGCAGCACGATCGGGTGGCCGTAGGTGCGTCCGTCGCCCTGCACACCGACCGAGCGCACGTCGGCCAGCAAAACCACCGGGCACTGCCAGATCTCGCCGTCGAGTCCCGCCGCGGTCAGTTCCTCGCGAGCGATGAGGTCGGCGGCACGCAGGATGTTCAGACGCTCACGGGTGACTTCACCGACGATGCGGATCCCGAGCCCCGGGCCCGGGAAGGGCTGCCGCTGCACGATGCCGTCGGGGACACCGAGCTCGGTGCCGACCTGGCGGACCTCGTCCTTGAAGAGCAGTCGCAACGGCTCCACCAAAGTGAACTGCAGGTCGTCGGGCAGCCCGCCGACGTTGTGGTGGCTCTTGATGTTCGCGGCGCCGGTGCCGCCGCCGGACTCGACGACGTCCGGATAGAGCGTGCCCTGCACGAGGAACTTCACCGGGTGCTCCTCGTCGCCCCGGTCGGTGACGACGTCGCGCGCCGCCTGCTCGAAGACGCGGATGAACTCCCGGCCGATGATCTTGCGCTTCTGCTCCGGATCGCTCACTCCGGCAAGGGCGTTCAGGAACTGGTCGGCGGCGTCGATGACCACCAGGTCGACGCCGGTCGCCTCGACGAAGTCCTGCTTGACCTGCTCGGCCTCGCCGGCGCGCAACAGGCCGTGGTCGACGAAGACGCAGGTCAGCTGGTCGCCGATGGCACGTTGCACGAGAGCGCCCGCAACCGAGGAGTCGACACCACCGGACAGCGCGCAGATGGCACGTGCGTCCCCCACCGTCGAGCGGACGTCGTCGACGAGCTCCTCCACCATCGCCTTCGGCGTCCAGTCCGCGGCCAGGCCGGCGCCGCGCAGCAGGAAGTTCTCCAGCACGCGCTGGCCGAAGGTGGAGTGCAGCACCTCCGGGTGCCACTGCACGCCGTACAGCTTGCGCTCGTCGTCCTCGATCGCGGCGACGGCCGCACCCGGCGTGGTGGCGGTGACGCGCAGGCCTTCGGGCGCCTGTGACGCGGAATCGCCGTGGCTCATCCACACCGACTGCTCCGGCGGCTGGCCGTTGAAGAGCGTCGACGCGGTGTCCTCGATCTGCGCCTGGGTCGCGCCGTACTCGCGCAGCCCAGTGTGCTCGACCGTGCCGCCCAGGGCGTTCACCATCGCCTGGAAGCCGTAGCAGATGCCGAAGACCGGCACCCCCGCCTCGAGCAGTGTGGCGTCCAGCGACGGGGCGCCGTCGGCATACACCGAGGAAGGACCGCCGGAGAGCACGATGGCGGCCGGGTTCTTGGCCAGCATCTCCTGCGTGGGCATCGTGTGCGGCACGACCTCGCTGTAGAGGTGGGCCTCGCGGACCCGGCGCGCGATGAGCTGGGCGTATTGGGCGCCGAAATCGACGACGAGAACGGGCTTTTCGGTGAGCGGCGCTGTCACGTGCCCGATTCTATCGGCCGCCGGCGCCTGCGCCTCACGCGCCGGCGTCGGCCAGCAGTTCGCTGACGCCAGTGTTGACCTTGCGCTCCAGCCAGAAGGACAGCACCGGCACGAACGCGGTGCAGATGTAACCGCCCATGCGCAGCCACGTCCAGCGCAGTTTGGTGCCGAGATTGACGACGGACGCCATGAACGCCATGAAGAGCAGCCCGTGGATCGGCGACCACCACGCCAGCGCCTCGTTGTGGAAGCCGTAGTGCAGGATCAGCTCGACACACAGGATCAGCAGGGCGACACCGGCGATGACCGCCATCACCCGGAAGAACTTCAGCGCTCCGGCGACCTTGGCGAGGTCGTCGGTCGGGCGCAGCTCGCCCGCCGCGGTGGTGAGGACCTGCGTCTCAGACATGGCTTCCTTCGGTCTCGTCAGTGGGTATGGCGGGGTGTCGCCCGGCACGATTGTCCGGCTCGGCCGGGCCGGCCCGGTGCTCGGGGTGCGCCTCGCGCCGCAACTCCCGGAAGTAGATGAAGACCGCGAACGCGGCGAAGCTCCACCACTGCAGCGCGTAACCGGCGTTGACCAGGCTCAGACCGCCGCTTCCGGGCTGCGGCGGCGGGAAGGCCTGCACGCCCGGGGTATGGATCGCCGGTTGCTCGCCGGTCAGGAAGACGAAGCCGTTGTAGATGCTGCCGCCCCACCGGGTCAGCAACGCCGGGAGGTCCACCGTGGTCAGCTGACCGGCCGGCGAATCGCCGGAGGACGGCGCCTCGCCGGGTGCCAGGTCGCCGGTCACGGTGACGTGCTGCGCACCCGGAGCGCCCGCCTGGCCCGGCTCGGCGACGAACCCGCGCACGACTGCGATGCGGGCACCCGTGCCGTCGACCACGACCGGGGTGACGACCCAGAAGCCGTGGGTGCCGTGCAGCACGCGGCCGCTGACCAGCACCTGGCCACCGGCGTCGTAGTGCCCCGAGAAGCGCACCGGCTGCAGGGACCCGTCCGCCGGGAACTGTTCGTGCGGGCGGAGTTCGGTGTTGAGCGCGACCACCGGACGGGCGCTCTCGTTGCCCATCGTCCTGGACCCGCGGTCCTGGGCGACACCCCACTGCCACAGTCCGGCCACGACGCACCCGCCGGCGAACAGGATCGCCAGCGCCAGCAGCCCCAGCATGCGGGGCCGGAACGCTGCACGAAACACGCCTGCAGGATACGTCCCGGACCTTGGAGCCCTACCCCCGGCGACCAACTCGCTACTGTCGTCACTTCCTCGCCCGACCGACCAGTTTCCGGCGACCAACTCACTACTGTCGTTACTTCCTCGCCCGACGGACCAGCTTCCGGCGACAAACTCGCTACTGTCGTTACTTCGTCGCCGGCCCATGGGCGCCGACGACAGGCATCTGCGGCATACCCAGTCCGACTCCGGGCACGTGGGCGGGAGGGGCGGCGACCCGCCGATAGGGCGAGCCCTGCTCCGGCCGGGTGTCCGTCCCGCCCTTGGCCGGCCACATCGCGATGGCCCGCTCGGCCTGCGCGGTGATGGTGAGCGAGGGGTTCACGCCGAGGTTGGCGCTGACCGCGGAGCCGTCCACCACGTGCAGACCGGGGTAGTTCCAGACCCGGTGGTAGGGGTCGATCACGCCGTGGTCCTCGTCGGCGGAGATCCCCACACCGCCGAGGAAGTGGGCGGTCATCGGCATACCGAAGAACTCCGGCCAGCACGCTCCCGCCACCACGTCGACCTTGCCCAGCTTCTTCAGCTGATCGGACATCGCACGAATTGCCAGGTGGCCGGCAGGGATCCAGCGCGGGTTCGGCTCGCCATAGCCCTGCTCCGCGGTGAGACCGATCCGCCCGAAGCGGCGACGCGGCTTGACGGTGATCGAGTTGTCGATGCTCTGCATCACCAACGCGATGACGGTGCGCTCGCTCCATCTGGGCCCGAGCACCCGGGCCGCGCGCAGCGGGTTGCGGGCGAACTGGCCGAACAGTTCGGCCGTGCGGCCCACGACACCCTTGTCGCCGTTGACCAGGAAGGTGGACATGAGACCCATCAGGTTGGAGCCCTTGCCGTAGCGGACGTTCTCGATGTGGGTGCGCTCGTCGATGTGGAACGACGTGGTGATCGCCACTCCACGCGTCAGGTCCACGTCCTCGGGCACGCCGACCGCGGCCGCGCCACCGAGCTCCTCGGAATTGCTGCGGGTGAGCTCCCCGAGGCTGTCGGACAGCCGCGGCAACCGCCCGCTCACCTTCATCCGGTGCAGCAGCTTCTGGGTGCCCCAGGTCCCGGCCGCAACCACGACCTGCTCGGCGGTGACGGTGCGTCGGTCCTTGGCCACCCAGGCGCCGGTGCGCTCGGTGGTCACCCGGAAGCCACCGGCGATCGGCTCGACGTCGACGACGGTGCGCAACGGCTCGATGGTGACGCCGCGCCGTTCGGCGAGGGCCAGGTAATTCTTCATCAGGGTGTTCTTGGCACCCACCCGGCACCCGACCATGCAGTTGCCGCATTCGGTGCACCCGGTCCGCGCCGGACCCTCTCCACCGAAGAACGGGTCGGGCACCTTTCTGGCGGGCTCGCCGAAGAAGACACCGACCGGTGTCTTGCGGTATGTCGCCCCGACGCCCAGGGCGTCGGCCGTGTTCTTCATCAGCTGCTCGACCGGGCCGTGGCAGGGGTTCTCGTCGACGACGCCGAGCATCCGCCGGGCGACCTCGTAGTGCGGTGACAGCTCGTCGTCCCAGTCGGTGATGTCACTCCACTGCTGGTCGGCGAAGAAATGCGCCGGCGGCTTGTAGAGGGTGTTGGCGTAGTTGAGCGACCCGCCGCCCACACCCGCGCCGGCCAGGATCATCACGCCCGGCAACTGGTGATAACGCTGCACCCCGAAACACTTCAGCCGAGGCGCCCAGAGATATTTGCGGAGGTTCCACGAGGTCTTGGCGAACTCGTGGTCCTCGAAGCGGCGTCCGGACTCCACGACATGGACGTCATACCCCTTCTCGGCCAGCCGCAGTGCGGACACCGAGCCACCGAAGCCGGAGCCGATGACCAGCACGTCGTGGTCGAATCCGTGGTGCTGCGAGGCATTTTCGGTCATGCTCTCTGTCGCGCCTCTTCCCTCGCCTGCGCGCCTCCCTCGTTCCTCGCTCGTGTGCTCGGCTCGGTCGGCGCTCATGACAGTCGGATCCCCTTCATCAGGCGCATGCCGGTCGCCATCGAGCGTGCCCACGCCTTCTCCGGGACGCCCGGCGGGACCTTGAACGGTGTGCCGCGCTGAACGGAGACGTTCTGCGACTCGGTGTATTTCAGGATGCCTTCGGCGCCGTGCCGGCGGCCGAGGCCCGACTCCCGCATGCCGCCCATGGGTGAACCGTTGCTGCCCCAGGCCGCAATGTAGCCCTCGTTGACATTGACCGTGCCGCAGCGGATCCGCTCGGCGATCCGCCGGCCGCGGCGGGTGTCCTTGGACCAGACGGACCCGTTGAGGCCGTAGTCGGTGTCGTTGGCCATCGCGATCGCCTCCTCGTCGCTGCCGACGCGGTAGACCGACACCACCGGACCGAACGTCTCGGCGCGGCGGCAGTCCATCGCCTCGGTCACACCTTCCAGCACGGTCGGCTCGTAGAACCAGGGGCCGAGCTCCGGGCGCGCGTGACCGCCGGCAAGCACCGTCGCCCCCTTGGCGCGGGCGTCCTCGACGTGCTGGCTGACCCGCTCCAGCTGCTGCGCGGAGATCAACGACCCCATGTCGACGCCCCACTCGAGTCCGGCGCCGAGGGTCATCTTCCGCACTCGGGCGACGAAGTGCTTCAGGAAGTCGTCGGCGATCCGCTCGTGCAGGATGAGTCGCTCGATTGAAATGCACAACTGCCCGGCGGAGGAGAAGCAGGAACGCACCGCGCTCTCGGCGGCGCGGCGCAGATCGGCGTCGTCCGCGACATACATGGCGTTCTTGCCGCCGAGTTCGAGCGAGGCGCCGACCAGCCTGGCCGCGGCACGTTGGGCGACCGTGCGCCCGGTGCTGGTGGAGCCGGTGTACATGACGTAGTCGGCCCGGTCGAGGACGGCTTCGCCGACGGTCTGGCCCGGTCCGAGCACGACGTGCAGCAGGTCCTTGGGCAGACCGGCCTGGTCCAGCAGTTCGACGGCACGCAGTGCGGTCAGCGAGGCCTTCTCGTCCGGGCGCAGCACCACCGCGTTGCCGGCGACGAGCGCGGGCAACGCGTCGGTGATGGACATCGACAGCGGGTAGTTCCAGGGACCGACGACGCCGATCACGCCACGCGGATGGTGCAGCTCGGTCGACTGCGTCAGCAGCGGTATGGCGCCCAGGTGCTTGCGCGGCCGCAGGTAGTCCGGTGCCTTGCGGGCGTAGTGCCGGCAGATGCCCGCTACGTCGAGGATTTCCTCGAAGGCGTGCCGGCGCGCCTTGCCCGACTCCAGCTGGATCAGGTCCAGCAACTCGTCCCGGTGGCGCAGGACCAGGTCGTGGTAGCGCAACAGCACTCGGGCGCGGTCGGCGACGGAGCGTGCGGCCCACCGCGGTTGGGCCTCACGCGCTGCGGCATACGCCCGCTCGACGTCGGCGACGGTGGACACCGGCAGGGTCGCGATGACGCCGCCCGTGAACGGGGTGAGGCAGTCGAAGGGCGCCGCGTTCGCGCCGGCACGGACCCGGCGGGCCAGGCGTGCCGGCAGCGTCGGGTCGACAGTGTGCGGAGCGGGACTGGGCGGGTTCGCTGCTGCCGGCCTTACGATCGCGGCTGATTCCTGGGCGAGCTGATCCGTCATTACCCAACGGTAACCTGAGCAGCAGCGTGTCAGCCCGGATCGTGAGCAAGAAGGTGTCGGGCCGGCGAGCGTCGGTGCCCGACCGGCTTGCGAGGAGTCGGAGCCTACGAGCGCTGGTACGGGGCCACGAGGGTCTCGACGCGCTGGAACTCCTTGAGCTCGGAGTAACCGGTGGTGGCCATCGCCCGGCGCAGCGCGCCGACCAGGTTGGTGGTGCCGTCGGCACTCTGCGCGGGCCCGAGCAGGATCTGCTCGAGAGTGCCCGCCGTGCCGACCTCCACGCGTTCGCCGCGGGGCAGCGCCTCGTGGTGCGCCTCGCTCCCCCAGTGGAATCCGCCGCCGGGTGCGTCGCTGGATCGGGCGAGCGACGCACCGAGCATCACGGCGTCCGCGCCGCACGCGAAGGCCTTGATGATGTCACCGGACAGGCCCATGCCGCCGTCGGCGATGACGTGCACGTAGCGGCCGCCGGTCTCGTCCATGTAGTCGCGCCGGGCGGCGGCGACGTCGGCGACCGCGGTGGCCATCGGCACGTGGATGCCGAGCGCCCGACGTGTCGTGTGTGCCGCTCCCCCGCCGAAGCCGACGAGCACACCGGCCGCTCCGGTCCGCATCAGATGCAGTGCCGCGGTGTAGGTGGCGACGCCGCCGACGATGACCGGGACGTCGAGCTCGTAGATGAAGCGTTTGAGGTTCAGCGGCTCGGCACGTCCGCTGACGTGCTCGGCCGACACTGTGGTGCCGCGGATGACGAACAGGTCGACTCCGGCGTCGACCACGGTCTTCCAGTGTTCCTGGGTCCGTTGCGGCGACAGGGCGCCGGCCGTGGTGACACCCGCTTCGCGAATCTCGTTCAGGCGCAACGTGATCAGATCGGGGCGGATCGGCGCGCGATAGATCTCCTGCATCCGGGAGATGGCCTGCGCCGGGTCGAGCTGGGCGATCTCGCGCAGCAGCGGCTCCGGGCTCTCGTAACGCGTCCACAGCCCTTCGAGGTCGAGGACCGGCAGGCCGCCGAGCTTGCCGAGCTCGATCGCCGATGCCGGGCTCATCACCGAGTCCATCGGTGCCGCGACGACCGGCAACTCGAAGTGATAGGCGTCAATCTGCCACCCGACGGACACGTCCTGCGGGTCGCGCGTGCGCCGCGACGGCACGATCGCGATGTCGTCGAAGGAGTATGCGCGGCGGCCCCGCTTGCCTCGGCCGATCTCGATCTCAGTCACGGCAGCAGGCTACCGGCCGGCGTTCCCTGCGGGACGTCCGGCCGCACGGCCATCGTGCGCACGCCGACTGTTGCTCGCACGGTCGGCCGACGGTGGTGCCAACCGACGCGACATCACGATGCCGAGAGCGGCGGCCACGGCCGCGAGCGCCAGGCCGCCGGCGAAGGCCGCGATGTGCGAGTGCGGGGTCAGCCCGCCGAAGACGACCGCCGAGACTGCCAGCACCACGGACGTCGTCAGCATCTCCGCGGTCTGCAGCGACGACGCGTTACGGCCCTGCTCGGCCGACGGCGACATGCTCATCAGCAGGACCGTCAGCGGCGAATACGCCAGCCCGATGCCTCCGCCGCCGACGAGCCAAGCGGCATACAGGATCCAGGAAGGTGTGCCCGGCCACGCGGCGGACACCGCACCGGCGATGCCGATCGTGAGCAGTAGCAGGCCGATTCGCGCCAGTCGCCGCTGCTGCTCGTGTGCGGTACGGCGGCCGGCGAACCAGGCAGCGCAGCTCCACGACACCGCCCCCACCGTCAGCACCAGGCCTGCCGCGGTCGCATCCATGCCGTGCTGGCGGGTGAGCATCAGCGGCAGGAAGACCTCGGCACCGACGAACGCGGAGCCGAGCATGGCACGCGTCGCGACCACCGACGGTATGCCGGGGCGGCCGCGCAAGGTGCCGTGCGGCACGAGCCGGGGCACGGCGACCGCCAGGAGGACGAGACCGACGACGACCAGGGCAGCGGTGACGGCGGCCGGCCGATCCGCCGCAAGCGACAGGGCGACCGCCCCCATGGCCGCACCGGTGGCGACGACGAAGCGCCGGCGCACCGACGCGGACGCCTCCCGGGCACGTCGGATCGCCGGCTGCCGGTTCATTGCCGGAAGCAACAGCGTCATGCCGGGTATGGCGAACGCAGCGCCGACGAAGAAGACCCACCGCCACGACACACTGGTCGCCAGGAATCCGGCCAGTGGCGGGCCGAAGAGCGACGGCGCGACCCAGGCGGCGGAGGTGGCCATGAAGACGCGCGGTCGCAACTCGTCCGGGAACGCCATGGCGATCAGCACGTAGAGCGCGACCGCGTCGAACCCGCC
The DNA here is from genome assembly GCF_054778955.1 of Flexivirga lutea. NCBI lineage: Bacteria > Bacillati > Actinomycetota > Actinomycetes > Micrococcales > Dermacoccaceae > Flexivirga > Flexivirga lutea. The sequence goes on along the minus strand of NZ_BAAGZB010000006.1, from coordinate 62,133 downwards.
GCCGACGCTCTGCACCGTTCGGCCGAGGACGAGCATCGTCATCGACTGCGCGGACCCGGCCACCAGCAGACCTGCGACGAAGAGGGCGACCCCGGTCAGGATCACCAGCCGTGGTCCGCTCGAGTCCGCCCACGGGCCGGCGACGACCATGGCCAGCACCGCCGCCGCGAGCGGCACCGCGAACGCCACCGGGTAGATCGCCAGACCGTCCAGCTGCCGCGCGGCGGTCGGCATAGCGGTCGCCACCGCGATCTGCTCGAACGCGACCAGCAACTCCAACAGCACGACACCGGCCAGCGTCATCCGGCGGATGGGCGTCCACGGATCGTCGGTCACAGGGGAACGCTAGAACCTCAACCGGCCTTGAGGGCAACTTCGCCCGGCCGCCTTCGACTTCCCGAAACGCCGCCGCCATGGTGTCTTCTGTGCTGAAGTGGGCCGATGAACGACTTCGCGAGCGCGCAGAGCAACACCGTCGACGACATCGTCCGCAGGTCCGCGAGCCGTTTCGGCGATCGGACCGCGCTGCGTTTCGAGGACCGCACCTGGTCGTATGCCGAACTCGACCGCGCCGTCGACGCCGTCGCGGCTCACTTGCGGTCGCTCGGGCTCGAGCCCGGTGCGCGCGTCGCGGCATACGGCAAGAACTCCGACGTGTATGTCGTGGGCTTCCTCGCCTGCTCCCGCGCCGGACTGGTCCACGTGCCGATCAACTACAACCTGGTCGCACGCGAACTCGACTATCTGCTCGAGCAGTCCGGCAGTTCGGCCGTCATGGTCGATCCGAGCCTGCGCGAGCGGCTCGCGGACATCGAGCACGCACCGGCCATCGTGCTGCCACTGCGCGGGGACGACTCGTTGCTGCAGATCTCCATGTCCGGAGCCTCGGATCCGAAGACGCCGCAGGTGTTTTCAGGGTCCAGCGACGACACCGTCGTGCAACTGCTCTACACCTCGGGCACGACGTCCGCCCCGAAGGGCGCGGTGATGACGCACCGGGCACTGGTCAGCGAATACGTCAGTTGCGTGCACGCTCTCGACTTCGCCGCGGACGACGAGACGCTCCACGTCATGCCGCTCTACCACTCGGCGCAGATGCACGTCTTCGTGCTGCCCGGTCTCATGGTCGGCAGCAGCAGCACCATCCTCGAGGTCCCGGCGCCGGACGACATCCTCCGGCGACTGTCTGCCGACGGCCACCGCGCATTCTTCGCCGCGCCGACCCTGTGGGTGGCGCTGGCCAACCATCCGGACTTTGCGCGACTCGGCCTCGGTGAGTTGCGCCGCGCCTACTACGGCGCGTCGATCATGCCGGGGCCGATCCTGCGCCGGCTGCAGGAGCGTTCACCCGGCCTCGGCTTCTACAACTGCTTCGGGCAGTCCGAGATCGGTCCATTGGCAACGGTTCTCGGCCCCGACGAGCACGCCGAGCGGCCGGACAGCGCCGGCCGGCCGGTGCTCTTCGTGCAGGCGCGGGTCGTGGACGGCGACGGCAACGACGTGCCGACGGGGGAACTCGGCGAGATCGTCTACCGGTCACCGCAGCTGTGCAACGGCTACTGGGACAAGCCGGAGGCGTCGACGGCTGCATTCGACGGCGGCTGGTTCCACTCCGGCGACCTGGTCCGCCGGGACGCAGACGGATACGTCTTCGTCGTCGACCGCATCAAGGACGTCATCAACACCGGCGGCGTCATGGTGGCGTCCCGGGAGATCGAGGACATCCTCTACACCCATTCGGCAGTGGCCGAGGTCGCGGTGGTCGGCGTGCCGGACGAGAAGTGGATCGAGATGGTGACGGCATACGTCGTCGCCAAGGGAGACGTCACCGCCGAGGAACTGCTGGCGCACGCGCGCAGCGGGCTCGCGCCGTTCAAGGTGCCCAAGCGGATCGAGTTCGTCGACGACCTGCCGCGCAACGCCTCGGGCAAGATCCTCAAGCGGGAGCTGCGCGACACTGCCGCCGGCTGACCGCCCGGCCTGTCCGCCGAGAGGCTCCCCGTAGCGGCGCAGCAGGAGCGGGCGACGGGTCAGCGGGAGTAGTTGGGGGCCTCGACGATGCCCTGGACGTCGTGCGGGTGGGACTCCTTGAGGCCGGCCGTCGTGATGCGCACGAACCGGCCGCGCTCCTGGAGCTCCGGCACGGTGTTGGCGCCGACGTAGAACATCGACTGGTGCAGCCCGCCGACCAGCTGGTGGATCACGTTGCCGAGCGGTCCGCGGTAGGGCACGCGGCCCTCGATGCCCTCGGGCACGATCTCGTCGTCGCTGGCCACGTCGGCCTGGAAGTAGCGGTCCTTGGAGAACGACTTCTTGCCGCGGGAGGCCATCGCGCCCAGCGAGCCCATCCCCCGGTAGGTCTTGAACTGCTTGCCCGCGACCAGCATCAGGTCGCCCGGGGATTCCTCGCAGCCGGCGAGCAGCGAGCCCAGCATCACCGAATCAGCGCCGGCCACAAGGGCTTTGGCGATGTCACCGGAGAACTGCAGACCACCGTCTCCGACGAGTGGGACGCCGGCCGGCTTGCAGGCCAGGGAGGCCTCGTGGATGGCGGTCACCTGTGGGACGCCCACGCCGGCGACGACGCGCGTGGTGCAGATCGAGCCAGGGCCGACGCCGACCTTGACGCCGTCGACGCCCGCCTCGACGAGCGCCGCAGCACCCTCGCGCGTGGCGACGTTGCCGCCGAGGATCTGCACGTGCCTGGTCGCCGGGTCCGACTTCAGCTTGCGGATCATGTCCAGCATCAGGCGCGCGTGACCGTTGGCCACATCGGGCACCAGCACGTCCACGCCCGCCTCCACCAGAGTGGTCGCGCGCTCCCACGCATCGCCGAAGTAACCGATCGCCGCCGCGACCAGCAGTCGCCCGTCGGCGTCGTAGGAGGCGTAGGGGAACTGCTCGGACTTCACGAAGTCCTTGACGGTGATGAGGCCGGCCAGCTTGCCGTTGTCGTCGACCAGCGGCAGCCGCTCGCGCTTGTGCTGTCGCAGCAGCGCCGTGGCGTCCTCCCGACTGATGCCGACCGGGCCGGTGACCAGCGGCGCGGAGGTCATCACCTCCGAGACCTTGGTGGTCGCCCACTCCGCCACCGGGGTGAACCGCAGGTCGCGGTTGGTGATGATGCCGATCAGTCGGTTGTCGAGGTCGACCACGGGCAGACCGGACACGCGGTAGCGACCGCAGGTCTCGTCCAGCTCCTCCAGCGTTGCGTCGGGGCCGATGGTGACCGGGTTGGAAATGATGCCGGTCTGGGTGCGCTTGACCAGGTCGACCTGCTCGGCCTGATCGGCGATGGACAGGTTGCGGTGCAGCACACCGATGCCGCCCTGCCGGGCCATCGCGATCGCCATCCGGGCCTCGGTGACGGTGTCCATCGCGGCTGACACCAGGGGCACGCGCAGGCTGATCTCGCGGGTGAGCCTGCTGGTCGTGTCGACTTCGCTGGGGATGACGTCGGTCTCGCCGGGCAGCAGCAGCACGTCGTCGTAGGTCAGCCCGAGCTGACCGAACTTGGCCGGGACCTCAGAGGAAGCATGAGTCGAAGGATCGGATGATGGAACGGGTGCGGGCGACTCCTCGAATGCCATTTTCAAAGTGTAGAAGGCCGCCCGCGCAGCCGACACAGAAGGTCAGCGACCACCGCCGCCGGCGGCACTGGACGACCCGCTGCTCGGAGACGTCGCGCGCGGCGTGCCCGACGTCGTGCCGGGCGAGGTGGTGGAGGACAACGTCGGCGGGGTGCTCGAGGCGCTCGGCGGCCGAGTGCTCGTCGACGGAGTGCTCGAGGAGGTGGACGAGGTGCCCGACGGCGGACGCGGCGGCGCGGGTGGCGGGTAGGTCGGCTGCGTGCTCGTGCTGGAAGTGGACGAGGGCCGAGTCGGGGTGGCGCTCGACGAAGCGCTGGACGAACCCGACGACGTCGACGAACTCGAGGAGCCGGAAGGGCTCGACACGCTCGAGGACGAGCCGGACGTGGTCGACGACGGCGAGCCGGCGGAGGTGCTGATCGGCCACTTCGGGGTCGCGCTGCGGCCCGGGGGGTGCGCCGGCGGCATGATCGCGCCGGGCAGCACCCGCTCGCTGACGGTGACCGAGGGGACGGCGCTGCTGGTGGCGGAGGCGCTGCCGGGGGGTGGTGCAGCCGTGGACACGGCGGTGGGCAGGGCCTCGTCGGTGCTGGTGGGCCCGGCGGCGCCCGAACCGAAGTCGGCGCTGCGGTGCACGAAACCCATCTGCGCCACGACCCGCGAGATCGCCGGCACTCCGCCCACGGCGGCCGCCACACCGGAGATGGACAGGGCCGCGACGGTGACGGCCGCGACGACGCCGACCCGTGCCGGGCCTCGCCGGGAGCGGGCATAACGCCCGGCGGCCGCCGGGCGGTCGGGTGCGTCGATGTCGGACACCCACTGGCTGAGCGCGTCGCCGGCGGCGTCCCGCCGGCGCGGCGGTTTGCGTCCGCCGAGCGCGTCCAGCAATTCGTCGTCGCGGCGTATGTCGTCGATGCTCGGAGTCACAGCTGGTCCTGCTCGTCCTCGAGGAATCGCCGTAGCCGGCCGAGGGCGCGGTGCTGCGCCACGCGTATGGCGCCGGCGGACATGCCCAGCGCGTCGGCGGTCTCCTCGGCGGACAGGCCCACCGCGACCCGCAGGGTGAGGATCTCGCGGTGCTGCGGCGACAGCCGGTCCAGCAGCGCCCACACACGCGTGGACTGCTCGCCGGTGAGGGCACACTCCTCCGGGCCCGGCGCCTGGTCCACCGTCTCCGGGATCTCGTCGGTCGGCGTGGGACGTCGGATGGTGCCCCGTTGCACGTCGGCGACCTTGTTGGCCGCGATGCGGTAGACGAAGGCCTCGAACGGAGCACCGCGGTCGGCGTAGCGGGGCAGGGCGGTGAGCACGGCCACGCACACCTCCTGCGCCGCATCGGCCGCGGCATCGGCGGCAGCCGAGAAGCGCCCCAGCTTGCCCCGCGCGTAACGCACGGCCAGCTGGTGCACGGCTGCCATCAGCTCATTGGTGGCGGCCGCATCTCCCTCTCGCGCAGCCGCTGCCAGGTCGCGCAACGGAGTGTGCGCGTCCGACGGTGACATCGGCACGGGCCGGGAAAATGTTACGGGGGCAGCGTGGAAGGCTCCGGCCGGAATCTCCTGGCCGGCAGTGGATCGTGGAGTCCCCGAGCTCACGTCGTCCCAACGTCCGGTTGCCGAACGCCCCGCGACCGCGGGGCTCCTCTCAGGGTAGGTCGTCCCGACCGCTCCCGCCCACCCCACCGGGAATTCGGCAGCTTCTGCGATGAAGTCGCAGCACAACGCGAGCGGTGCCCGGGCGAAGCGCTTGCTTCGTCCGGGCACCGTCGTGTCGCACTCCCCGGTCGGCGACCGGGACGTGGATCGAGGTCAGTGACCGTGGCCGTGGCCGGCCTCGGGCTCCTCGTCCTCCTTCTTGTCCACGACGAGGGTGTCGGTGGTCAGGACCATCGACGCGATCGACGCGGCGTTGCGCAGTGCGGAGCGGGTGACCTTCACCGGGTCGATGACGCCCTGCTTGATCAGGTCGCCGTACTCGCCGGTGGCGGCGTTGAGGCCGCTGCCCACCGGCTGCTCCTGCACGCGGGCCACGGCGACGTAGCCCTCCAGGCCGGCGTTCTCGGCGATCCAGCGCAGCGGCTCGACGGTGGCCTTGGCGATGAGCGCGGCACCGGTGGCCTCGTCACCTTCCAGGTCCAGCTTCTGCACGACGCTCGAGGCGTGCACCAGGGCCGAGCCACCGCCGGCGACGATGCCCTCCTCGATGGCCGCGCGGGTCGCCGAGATGGCGTCCTCGATGCGGTGCTTCTTCTCCTTGAGCTCCACCTCGGTGTGGGCGCCGACCTGGATGACGCAGACACCGCCGGCCAGCTTGGCCAGGCGCTCCTGCAGCTTCTCGCGGTCCCAGTCGGAGTCGGTGCGCTCGATCTCCGCCTTGAGCTCCTTGACGCGGCCACCGACGGCCTCGGCGTCGCCCTGACCGTCGACGATCGTGGCGGTGTCCTTGGTGACGACGACCCGACGGGCCTGACCCAGCATGTCCAGGTCGACCTGGTCGAGCTTGAGGCCGACCTCCTCGGCAATGACCTGACCACCGGTGAGGATGGCGATGTCCTGCAGCATGGCCTTGCGGCGGTCGCCGAAGCCCGGCGCCTTCACCGCGACGACGTTGAAGGTGCCGCGGATCTTGTTGACCACCAGGGTGGACAGTGCCTCGCCGTCGATGTCCTCGGCGATGATCAGCAGCGGCTTGCCGGCCTGGACGACCTTCTCCAGCAGCGGCAGGACGTCGGCGATCGCCGAGATCTTGCCCTGGTTGATCAGCACGTAGGCGTCCTCGAGGACGGCCTCCATGCGCTCGGTGTCGGTGACGAAGTAGGGAGAGATGTAGCCCTTGTCGAACTGCATGCCCTCGGTGAACTCCAGCGCGGTCTCGGCGGTGGAGGACTCCTCGACGGTGATGACACCGTCCTTGCCGACCTTGTCGAAGGCCTCGGCGATCAGGCCGCCGATCGTCTGGTCCTGCGCGGACAGAGCGGCGACCTGGGAGATCTCTTCCTTGCCCTCCAGCTCGCGAGCGTCGGCGAGCAGCTGCTCGCTGATCGCGTCGACGGCCTTGTCGATGCCGCGCTTGAGCGCGGCCGGGCCGGCGCCCGCGGCGACGTTGCGCAGGCCCTCGCGGACCATGGCCTGGGCCAGCACGGTCGCGGTGGTGGTGCCGTCACCGGCGATGTCGTTGGTCTTGGTGGCGACTTCCTTCGCCAGCTGCGCGCCGAGGTTCTCGTAGGAGTCCTCCAGCTCGACCTCACGGGCGATGGTCACGCCATCGTTGGTGATGGTCGGGGCGCCCCACTTCTTGTCGATGACGACGTTGCGGCCCTTGGGACCGAGCGTCACCTTGACGGCGTTGGCGAGGGCGTCGACGCCCCGCTCGAGCGCCTTGCGCGCGGAGTCGTTGAACTCCAGTTCCTTTGCCATGGTTGGCCTTTCGTCTATCGGGGAGCGTATGACGATGCCCTAGCCCTACCTGATGGCGGGCTAGGGCGCGTCATACGCACAATGCGTGGGGTCTTACTTCTGGACGACTGCGAGGACGTCGCGGGCCGAGAGGATGAGCAGCTCCTCACCGGAGTACTTCACCTCGGTGCCGCCGTACTTGGAGTAGATGACGCGGTCGCCGACAGCGACGTCCAGCGGAACGCGCTGACCGTTGTCGTCGATGCGGCCGGGACCGATGGCCAGGACCTCGCCCTCCTGGGGCTTCTCCTTGGCGGTGTCCGGGATGACCAGGCCGGAGGCGGTGGTCTGCTCGGCCTCGACGGACTTGACGACGATGCGGTCCTCGAGCGGCTTGATGTTCACCGACACGGTGTGACCTTCCTGTTCAGGGGCCCGACAAACGGGCCGTGGTTGCGTGCCCTGGATCCAGTGCTCGTCACGTCGTGGGCGCCGTCGCGGGGGTCGACCACGAAATGCGGTTGGCACTGTCCCAGGTAGAGTGCCAGCACTGAATCTATGCGTTCGTTAGCACTCATGCAACTCGAGTGCCAAATGTCGTCACGACGGCTTCACCACGCCTTCACGACGGCTTCACGACGGCTTCATGATGAGCCCGCGCGACGTCGGCTCAGCCGAACGGCAGCGTCGCGGCGGGCGGCGCGTGCGATGGATCGACACCGTCGAACAGGCTGCTGACCGACTCACCGGCATGGATCCGGGCGATCGCCTCGGCGAACAACTCCGCGACCGAACGCACTTGCAATTGCGGCCAGTTCGCCGGCGTCGGCACCGTGTCGGTGGTGACGACCTGACGGATCAGCGGATGCCCGGACAGCCGCTCCACCGCCGGGCCGACGAAGAGCCCGTGGGTGCAGGCGATGTCCGCGGAGGTACAGCCGCGCTCCCCCAGCCGGTCCAGCAGCTCCACGACGGACCCGCCCGTCGAGATCTCGTCGTCGAGCACGATCGCCCGCTTGCCGTCGACGTCGCCGACGATGGTGTCGATGACGACCTTGTCGTCCGAGATGCGCTTCTTGGACCCGGCCGCCACCGGCAGGCCGAGCAGCCGGGCGAACTGCTGCGCCGTCTTGGCGTTGCCGAAGTCCGGCGACACGATCACCGCGTCGCTCAGGTCGTCACCGGCGCGGAAGTGTTGCGCCAGCTCCCCGATCGCGGTCAGGTGGTCGACCGGCGTCGAAAAGAAACCGTGCACCTGCGGTGCGTGCAACGCCATGGTGATCACCCGGTGCACCCCGGCCGCGGCAAGCAGGTCGGCCACCAGCCGGCCGCCCAGCGAGATCCGCGAGGCGTCCTTCTTGTCCGAGCGGGCGTAGGCGAAATAGGGAATGACGGCGGTGATGCGCTCGGCCGACGCGCCGCGCGCGGCGTCGATCATCAGCAGCAGCTCCATCAGGTGATCCTGCGTCGGCGGCACCAGCGGTTGCACCAGGTAGACGTCGCGCTGGCGGCAGTTGGCGAGCAACTGGGCCTGCAGGCAGTCGTTGCTGAAGCGCTTCAGCTCGACATACGACCGCGGCACCCCCAGGTGGGTGCAGATGCTGTCGGCGAGGGCGGGGTGGGCTGATCCGGAGAAGACGACGATCTCGCGCACGGGCGGCCTTCCATGGGACGGATGCGGTTCGCAGTTCGACTCTACTGACCAGATGCCCGCCCGGAGAACTGCTGGAGCCGCTCGGTCGAACCGGTGATCACCAGCTGATCGCCCTTGCCGATGACCGTCTCCGGCCGGGCGTCCGCGAACGCCCCGCCGGGATGCTTCACGGCCACGACCGTGACGCCGTACTTGCCGCGCAGGTTGAGCTCGGCGAGCGTCTTATCCGCGAACTTGGCCGAGCACGCCATCCGACCGATGCCGAAGCCGCTCTCCAGCTCGAAGTAGTCGGTCAGCGAGCCGACCAGCAGCCGCCCGATGCGGGCGCCCATCTCGCGTTCGGGCAGCACGACATGGTGGGCGCCGATCCGTTGCAGGATGCGCGCGTGCTGCTTGGTCATCGCCTTGGCCCAGATGCTCGGCACGCCGAGGTCGGCAAGGTTGGCGGTGGTCAGGATGCTGGCCTCCAGGTTGGACCCGATGGCCACGACGGCTCGCTCGAAGTCCCCGGCGCCGATCTGCCGCAGTGCCTCGATGTCGGTGGTGTCGGCCTGGACGACGTGGGTGAACTCGTCGGACCAGCGCTGCACCAGCTCCAGGGAGTGGTCGACCGCCTCGACGTCCCAGTCCTGTTCGGTGAGGGTCGCCGCGACCGCGGTGCCGAACCTGCCGAGGCCGATGACCAGCACGCTGTGCTCGTCCAGCGCGGCGTGACGCCGTTTAGCCGACAATGGGGAACTCCTCCGGTAGTTGGTAGCGCCGCTTGCTGCGGCGCATGGCCAGTGCCGTGCCGACAGTCATCGTGCCGACTCGGCCGATGAACATCAACGCGATCAGCACGAAGTGCGCCGCCTCCGGCAGCCGGCCGGTGAGGCCGGCGGACAGCCCGGTGGTGGAGAACGCCGAGATCGTCTCGAACAGCACCAGCTGCATCGGTTGCTTGCTGAGCGTCAGGATGACGATCATTCCGACCATGACGGTGCCGACACCGAGCAGCGCCACCGTGAGCGCCTGCCGCTGCACCGCCGTCGGTATGGCGCGGCGGCCCACCCGGGCCTGCGGCTCGCCGCGGACCTCGGAGATGATCACGGCGCCGAGCAGGAAGAAGGTCGACACCTTGATGCCGCCGGAGGTGCCGGCACTGCCGCCGCCGATGAACATCAGCACGTAGTTGATCGCCATCGTCTCCGGGCGCACCTGGGTGTAATCGACCGTGTTGAAGCCGGCCGTGCGGGGGAAGACGGCACCGCCGATGGAGTTCCACAAAGTATCGGTGAAGCCCAGCGGACCCAGGGTCGCCGGATTGTGCGACTCGAAGGCCAGGAACGCCGCCAGGCCGACGAGGAAGAGGATCACCGAGCCGTAGACCGTCAACCGCGTGTGCATCGACCACTGCTTGGGCCGACGCCGGCGCATCAGCTCGAACCACACCGGGTAGCCGAGTCCGCCGATGAAGACGCCGCCGCACAGCATCGCCAGCACCCACGGGTCGCCCGCGAACTTCGCCGCACCCTGCGTGTACAGCGTGAAACCGGCGTTGTTCACCGCAGACACGGCGTGGAAGACGCCCTCCCACGCTGCCCGGCCGGTGCTCTCGCCATACGAGAACCGCAGCCGCAGCGTCAGCAGCACCGCCAACAGCGCCTCGAGCAACAGATAGAACCGCACGATGACCCGGATCATCGACCGTGCATGGGCCGGCGAGTCGGTGTGCGAGTCCGCCTGGGCGGCGAGCGTGCCCTCGATGCCCATCCGGCCGTGGAGCAACTGCAGCAACCGTGCGGACAGGGTGACGATCCCGAGGCCGCCGGCCTGGACCAGCAGCAGGATCACCACGTGACCCCACGGGATTCCAATAGGTGGCCACGTCGACCGGCGACATACCGGTGATGCAGGTCGCGCTGGCCGCGGTGAACAGCGCCGTGCCGAACGCGGCCTTCCCCTCCCCCGACGTGGTGAACGGCAACGTCAGCAGCAGGGTGCCGATCGTCACCGTGATCGCGTAGAAGACGACAACCGTCCGCGCCGGACCGAATCGAAGCCGCTTCATGCGGGACACTTAACCGCATGAGAGGTGTGCACGGTGCCCCGACCGCGCGGAGTGATGCCCGGTGACGCCCGCCCTGCTGGCCCGGTTGGTCAGTGGCGAGGGCGCGGCTCTGCTGGCGTCCCTGCCGCCGTATGACGAGGCGGCCGCGTTCACGCTGGCCGACCGGCTGCGTGCCGAGGGTTTCGATGCCGACCTGGTCGCTGCCGCGCTGACCCAGTCCCGGCTGCGGGCGCGCGGCGAGCGCAAGTTCGGCAGTGCGGCGCACGGCATGCTCTTCACCGTCGACGGGCTGGAGCAGGCGACCCGCCGTCAGATCGCCCAGCTGCACGCGCGACGGTTCAGCGCGTCGGGCACCCGCCAGGTCTTCGACCTGGGTTGCGGAGTCGGCGCGGACGCACGCGCCTTCGCCGTCGCCGGCCTGCGGGTCACCGCGGTCGACGCGGACGAGGTCACTGCGGGGGTCGCGGAATTCAACCTGCGTTCGTGGGCGCACGCGAAGGTGCGCCACGGCCTGGCCGAGCACGTCTCCGTCCCCACGGCGCAGGCCGCCCGGACCATCGGTGTCTGGCTGGACCCGGCGCGCCGCACGCCGGGGGTGAGCGACCTGCAGGGGCGGACGCGACGGACCTTCCGGCTCGATCAGCTGGCCCCCTCCTGGGACCTGGTGCGCGAGCTGGGCGCGGCCACCGCCGCGGCGGGCGTCAAACTCTCCCCCTCCTTCCCGCACGCGGCTATCCCGCTGGGTACCCAGGCGCAGTGGACGTCCTACGACGGCGAAGTCCTGGAGTGTGTGCTGTGGTGGAACGACGCCGCGTGGGACACGGGTCGGTCGGCGGTCGTGGTCAGTGACCAGTTCGCGCACGAGGTGCTCGAGCGCGACGCGACCGGCGCCAACCCCGAGCCGGCGCGGCTGGACCGGTTGCACGGTTTCCTCTACGAGGCCGACCGGGCGGTCATCCGCGCCGGTCTGGGCGGGGCCCTGGTCCGCCGGGTCGACGGCGCCGAACTCGACACCGGCATCGGCATCGTCACTTCACCGCGCGACGTGGTCGTGCCGTGGGCGAAGAAGTATGCCGTGAGCGACGCCATTCCGTTCAACCTCAAGGCACTTCGCTCCTGGATCCGCGACCACCGGATCGGCCGGCTCACCATCAAGAAGAAGGGCGCCTCGGTGGATCCGGTGCAGCTGCGGCGGCAGCTGCGGTTGAAGGGTGACAACGAGGCGACCATCCTGGTCACCCGGGTCGGCGGGGCCCAGGCCGTGCTGATGCTGGCGCCCGTTCGGTGAGTTACGGTCGTCCGGTGCCAGCTCCCCGACACGTCGCCCGCGCCGTCAGCGCCGGTGCCGTCGCAGCACTGGTCATCACGGGATGCTCGTCCGGGTCGGGCGGGCAGGCGTCCGGCAGCGCGACCCGGTCCACGCCCGCCGTAGCTTCCACGTCGGCGCGTGGCAGCGCAGCGACGTCCAGCACCGCACCATCGGCCACACCGACGAGGCCCGCGACGAAGTCCGCCACCGCCCCGAGCGTGACCTCGCTCGCACCGTCGCCGTCCCGCAGCTGCGTCCAGCGCACCTACACCGCACTGTCGCCTGCGCAGCGGGTGGGGCAGTTGCTGATGGTCGGGCTGGACGGCGGCTCCCCGGCCGCTGCGGACGACGGGCTGATCGCGGCACACCATGTCGGCAACATCATTTATCTCGGCGGCTGGTCCGGCGGTGTGTCGCGGGTGCGCGCCACATCGGAGCATCTGCAGTCCCAAGCCGGTCCGGCGGCCACGGGCGGGGTGCCGTTGTTGATCGCCGCCGACCAGGAAGGCGGCGCAGTGCAGCAGTTGCGCGGCACCGGGTTCACTCCGCTGGTCTCGGCATTGCAACAGGGCCGCATGAGTCCGCAGCAGCGCACGGCATACGGCGCACTGATCGGCCGGCAGCTCAAGGCGGCCGGCGTCAACCTCAACCTTGCCCCGGTGGCCGACACCGTGCCGGCCGCGAAGGGCGCCTCCAACGCACCCATCGGGAAGTTCGACCGCGAATACGGACACGACCCGGCGACCGTCGCCGCATCGGTCGGCAACGTCGTCCACGGCTTGCAGCGCAGCGGTGTCGGCGCAACCGTCAAGCACTTCCCGGGACTCGGTCGCATCACCGGCAACACCGACGTCACGACCGACGGCACGACCGACACCCGCACCACGTCGACCGACAGTTACCTCAGACCGTTCGCTGCCGGCATCGAGGCAGGTGCGGGCGCGGTGATGATGTCCTCGGCCCGCTACGCCAGGATCGACCCGGCCCACCGCGCCACCTTCTCCCGCAAGATCGTCACCGAGCTGCTCCGGCAGCAACTCGGCTGGCACGGAGTCGTCATCACCGACGACATGAACGCCGTTGCCGTGCGGGCGATCCCGGTCGGGCAGCGCGCCGTGCGATTCGTCGCCGCGGGCGGCGACATCGTCCTGACCGGCAACGCCGCGGACACCGGACCGATGCTGCAGGCGCTCACTGCCCGTGCGTCGTCGGACACCACGTTCGCCGGTCAGGTCGAGCAGTCGGTCAAACGGGTGCTCGCCCTCAAGCAGCGCCTCGGCCTGTTGTCCTGTTGACGCGCGCTGGTCGAATGCGGCCGAGGAACGAGGCCGGGTATCGGGACCGAGCGTTACGACGCCTTGGTCCGGCTCACCGGCATCGACGAATCAGCCGGCAGATCCAGCGAACTCGGCACCAGCCCACGCTGCACCATCTGTGATCCGAGGGCCGCGACCATCGCGCCGTTGTCCGTGCACAGCCGCACGCGAGGCACTCGCAGGCTGATCCCTGCCGCGTCGCAACGCTCCTGCGCCATCGCCCGCAGTCGGCTGTTGGCGGTGACACCGCCGCCGATCTGCAGGTCGTGTACGCCGTACTCCCGGCAGGCGTCGATCGCCTTGCGCGTCAGGACGTCGGCGACGGCCTCGTTGAAGCTCGCGGCGACGTCCGCGACGGGGACCGGCTCGCCCGACGCCTCGCGTTCCTGCACCCAACGGACCACCGCGGTCTTCAGGCCGGAGAAGGAGTAGTCGAAGCGGTGGCGCTCCATGTCCTTGCGGGAGGTCAGCCCGCGCGGGAAGCGGATCGCGCTCGGGTCTCCGTCGGCGGCTGCGCGCTCGATGTGCGGACCCCCGGGGTAGGGCAGCCCCAGCACGCGGGCGACCTTGTCGAACGCCTCACCGGCCGCGTCGTCGATCGTGCCGCCGAGCTCCACCACGTCCGAGGCGATGTCGCGCACCAGCAACAGATTCGTGTGGCCGCCCGAGACCAGCAGCGCCATGGTAGGTTCGGGCAGCGGGCCGTGGTCGAGGACGTCCGCGCACACGTGCGCGGCCAGGTGGTTGACGCCGTACAGCGGCTTGTCGAGCGCCCACGCGAGCGCCTTCGCGGACGCGACACCGACCATCAGTGCCCCGGCGAGGCCGGGCCCGGAGGTCACCGCGATCGCGTCCACGTCGCGCAGCTGCTGACCGGACTCCTCGCAGGCCCGCCGGATGGTGGGCAGCAGGGCTTCCAGATGCGCCCGGCTGGCAACCTCGGGCACCACGCCGCCGAATCGCGCGTGCTGGTCGACGCTGCTGGCCACGGCGTCCGCGAGCAGCGTGTTGCCGCGCACGAACGCCACGCCCGTCTCGTCGCAGGAACTCTCGACACCGAGGATCAGTGGTTCGTTCATGAGCGGTCCCCCACGAGATGTGCGCGCATGATGTGCGCGTCGACGTTGTCCGGGCGGTAGTAGCCGCGCCGGGTCCGGATGTGTTCGAAACCGCTGCGCAGATAGAGGTTCCGGGCGGCTTCGTTGTCCGCTCGCACCTCGAGCAGCAGTGCCTCGGCACCGCTCTCGCGCGCCTGGGTGCGCAGCCGGTCCAGCAGAGTGCGGCCGAGGCCATGACCTTGCCGGCCGGGGGCGACGGCGATCGTCATGACGTCGGCCGTCGGTCCGGCGCAGTCGATGCCGCCGTAGCCGACGATCGTGTCGCCGTCGGTCGCCACGGTGTAGCGGCGTCGTGGCCGCCCGGCGAGCTCGGACCACCAGGACGGCGCCGACCACGCGTCGTGCTCGAAGAGCTGCTCCTCCAGCGCGGTGAGCTGCTCGATGTCCGGCCACTGCATGTCCCGCAGCCGCACCGTCATCGCGACTGCACCGTCATCGCGACTGCACCGTCATCGCGGCAGCACCGACTTCTGCGCGGTCGCCGGCGTGGCATCCGGCTGCCGCAGGTAGAGCGGCTGCACGGGGAGCAGGTCGCGGCCGGCCGCCAGCTGCTGCACGGCGTATGACGCCACGCTGCCCGCCGGCACGTCCGACGGCGGCAGCGCCGCCGCGAACGCGTCGGGGTAGAGCATGGGTCCGCGTCCGGCGGCCGGCAGCGACCGGATCTGTGCGGGCAGCTCGGCGGGGCGGCCCACCTGCGGCATACCCGAGACCCGCTCCACGAGGCCATCGGCGGCCCGGTAACGCGCCCAGTAGATCTCCTTGCGGCGCGCATCGGTGGCGACGACGAAGTCGGCCGGAGCGTTGCGGCCGGACATGACGGCGTGGGCGAGCGCGTCGAGGCTGCATACGCCGTGCACCGGCAGGTCGAGCGCCAGCCCGAGCGTCACGGCCGTCGCCAGCCCGACACGCAACCCGGTGAACGGCCCGGGCCCGACACCGACCGCGACCGCGGTGAGATCCGCCGGGACGCGCCCGGCCGCGGCCACGACCGCGGAGATCATCGGGGTGAGGGTCTCGGCGTGACGCCGGGAGTCGGCCACGGAGTCCTCGGCGAGGACGTGTTTCCCGTCGTGCAGGGCGACGGTCACGGCCGAGGAGGCAGTGTCGAGAGCGAGCAAGAGCACCGCACAAGGGTACGGCGGGTCGCCCGCTCAGTCCGCAGAGAGGTGCTCGGCCAGCGCCTGGAATCGGGCGCCGGTGGGCAGCACCGTGACCACCCGGGCCGCGCCGTCCGGCTCCAGCAGCAGCTCCAGGTGCTCCTCGGCCAGTTCCTCGGCCAGTCCGGCACCCCATTCGACGACCGTGACGGAGTCGGCGACGTCGGCGTCCAGGTCGAGGTCGTCCAGCTCGTCCGAGCCGCCCAGCCGGTAGGCGTCCACGTGCACCAGCGAGGGACCGCCGACGAGGGATGGGTGTATCCGTGAGATCACGAAGGTCGGCGAGGTGATCGGGCCACGCACGCCGAGACCGGCGGCGATGCCCTGTGTCAGCGTGGTCTTGCCGGCGCCCAGCCCGCCGGTCAGCACCAGCAGGTCTCCCGCGCGCAGCAGTGCGCCGAGCCGAGCGCCCCATCGCTGCGTGGCGTCGGCGTCCTGCAGCCGGATCCGGACGGTCATCGACTCTCCTTCGCTCCGAGCGGACGATCGCCCCGAGTGGCGGACACCGAACGCTCGGCGCGTTCGAGGAACGCCAGCAGTTCGGCGTCGAGCAGGTCGGGCGCCTCCAGGGGCAGCACGTGACCGGCTCCCTGGACGGCCACGAGTTCGGCACCCGGCAGCGTCGTCGCGAGTCGTTCACCGTGCGCGATGGGGGTCATCCGGTCGCGGGTGCCGTGCACGATCAGGGTCTCGACGCCTTCGAAGGCCGCGAGCGCCTCGATGCGATCGTGCTCCATCAGCGTCGGCAGGAACGCGCCGATGACGTGCAGGCGCGTGCCGAAGATCATCTCGGCCACCTCGCGCACGACGTCCTTGGGCACCGGGCCGCCGAACGAATACCGATGCACCAGAGCGGATTCGACGTTCCGGCCGAGCAGCCGCGCCGTGTTGAACATGCCCTGTCGTTTGTCGACCCGAGCGACCGCGGCGGGTCCCAGCCGGTGCACGACACCGCCCAGCTGCTTTCCCAGCCCGAAGTTCACCTCCGACAGGCCGCCGGCGCTGGTGCCGATCAGGGCGACCCCGGCGACCCGGTCGCGGATCAGCTGCGGATGCTGCTCGGCCAGCGCCATCAGCGCCATACCGCCCATCGAGTGGCCGACCAGGACGAGGTGGCCCTCGGGCGTGGTCTGCTCGATCACGGTCGCCAGGTCGCGACCGAGCTGGGCGATCGTGTATGTCGTGTCGTCACCCTCGCCGGATCTGCCGTGGCCACGCAGATCCGGGCAGACGACCCGATAGCCCGCCTCGTGGACGACGCGGCGCTGTTGTGCCCAGATGGCGTGACTGTGCGCGTAGCCGTGGACGAGCAGCACCGTGGTGGCGCGATCCTTCCCGAATTCCGTTGCGGGTCCCGCCGGTTCATCGATCTCGACATACAGTGGCACACCGTCGTCCGCGACGACGACGGTGCCGCGCTGCTCGAGTTCGGGGTCGTCCAGCACGTCGGCCGGGTCGGGCCGGGTACGTCGGGCCCGGACCACCCGATCGGTCGCCAGGCCCGCAGCAGTGGCCACTCCGGCGGCGGCGACCCCGATGCCCAGACCGATCAGTCCACGACGGCCGCTCATCGGCACGCCCCGGTGATCTCGCGGGCAGTGGCCCTCATTGTTCGCCGAGGTAGATGCGCGGCAGCCGGGAACTCATCCGGGCGACGATCTCGTAGCTGATCGTGTCGGTGGCCTCGGCCCAGTCCTGGGCCGTGGGTCCGCCGTCCGCCCCGTTGCCGAAGAGCACCACCTCGTCACCCGCTTGGACCGGTAGGTCGCCGACGTCCACGACGAACTGGTCCATGCACACCCGTCCGGCGACGGTGAACCGCTCACCGCGCACCTGCACCGGCCCCTTGGACGAGGCGGCGCGGGGCACACCGTCGGCGTACCCGCACGGTACGTCGATCAGCGTGGTCTCTCGCGGTGTGACGTAGGTGTGACCGTAGCTGACTCCCTGACCCGCCGGAACTCGTTTGGCGACAGTGACATTCGCGGTCATCGTCATGGCCGGGATCAGGTCGAAACGGGACGGGCCGCCGATGTCGGGCACCGGTGAGAGTCCGTAGACCGCCAGACCGGGGCGCACCATGTCCCACGCGGCGCCGGGGGTGGTCAGTGTCGCCGCCGAGTTGGACATGTGCCGGACCTCGAGGGCGAAACCGGCCCGCTCGCAGTCGGCGACGGCGTCGGCGAACCGGACCTGCTGCGCTGGCACGGTCGGGTGGTGCGGCACGTCGGCGCACGCGAAGTGCGTGAACACCCCGGTCACCGTGATGGTTCCGTCCGCGACGTGCCGCTGGGCGGCCTCCACCAGCCGCGGCCAGTCGGGTCCGAAGGCGCCGTTGCGGGCGAGCCCGGTGTCCACCTTGAGTTGTACGCGGGCGGTCTTGCCGACCTGTCGGGCGGCCGCGGCGACCGCGTCGACCTCCCAGACCGCCGGCACGCCGATGTCGATGTCGGCGGTGACCGCCGGGGCGAAATCGATGCCGGGTGCGTGCAACCAGCTGAGCAGGGGGGCGGTCACACCCGCGTTGCGCAGGGCGAGCGCCTCGTGCAGCTGTGCGACGCCGAGCCAGTGCGCTCCGCCGCGCAGTGCCGCCCGCGCGCTGGGGATGAGACCGTGGCCGTACGCGTCGCCCTTGACGACGGCCATCACCATCGCGTCACCGGCGTGGCGTTGCAGCACCCCGACGTTGTGTGCGATCGCATCGAGGTCCACCGTCACGCGAGCGGGAACGGCACCGAGCAGATGTGGAATGTGGGCGTTCACAGGGGCAAGTGTGGCACTTGGTGTTCGTCGGCACCGGAGGTGCTCGATCCGACCGGCCGCAGAGAGGGCGTGGGGTGGCTCAGCCGGGGAGGCGCAACAGGTGGGCAACCGACCGGCCGATCTCGTGCGCGATGTCCATGGCGCGCACCGGCCCACCCGGGTTGGCGCGGTCCCCTGCCACGCCGTGGGCGAGCGCCGCGAGAGCCCCGGCGCGCAGCGGGTCGAGGCCGGCGGCGAGCAGCGCGCCGCACACGCCGCCGAGCACGTCGCCGCTGCCGGCCGTGGCCAGCCAGGCCGGTCCGTCGGCCTGGGTGTGAATGGGCAGCCCGCTGTCGGTCGGCGGCACCACGGCGGTCACCGCCCCCTTGATCAGCACCGTGCACCGCATGCGGTCCGCGACGGCTCGAGCCACCACGGTCGGTGCCCGGTGCACGTCGTCGGCCGACAGGTCGCCGCCGTCGGCGTCCCGCTGACCGACCCCGGGATGAGCGGTAGCCGGCAGGTCGGAGCGTCCGACCCCGATCCGCCGGGCGAGCCGCAGCAGTTCCCCGGCGTGCGGGGTGAGCAGGGTCGGCGCCGTACGCGGACCGTCCAGCAGGTCGAGTCCGCCCGCGTCGAGCACCACCGGCAGGTCGGACGCCAGGGCGTCGCGCGCGGCGGACAGCTGCTCCTCGGACGCGTCGTCGAGGTCCATGCCGGAGCCGATCAGCCACGCCTGCACCCGGCCGACGCCGAACACTGCCTCCGGCACCGCCTGCCGCAGCAGGCCGGCGGGCACGTCGGGACCGACATACCGCACCATCCCAACACCCGCCGTCACTGCTGCGGTCACTGACATCAGGGCGGCGCCGGTGTAGTGCTCTCCCCCGGTGATCACCCCGAGCACGCCGCGCGAGTACTTGTCGTCGCCCGGGGCCGGCACCGGCCACAGCCCGGCGACGTCGGTGTGCGAAAGCCTTTGCACCGCAGGGTTTTCCGGCTCCGGAACGCCGATGTCGAGCACCGTGAGCAACCCAACCGCCTGCTCGGTCGCCGGCATGAGGTGGACCGGCTTGGCCAGGCTGAAGGTGACCGTCTCGTCGGCGTAGATCGCGTCGCTGCCGACCTCGCCGGCGGGGTCGGCTCCGGACGGGAGGTCGACGGCCAGCACGAGCGCGTCCTCGGCGATGAGGTCGGGCAGGTCGCACAGGTGCTCCGGTAGGCCGGGGCGGCCGCCGATGCCCAGGATGCCGTCGATGACCAGGTCCGCCGCGGCCAGCGCCGCACGTATGTCGGGTGCCGCCTGGCCGCTGCGCCATTCGAGGACGCCCGTCCCGGCGTCCCGTGCCGCGGCCAGCGCCTGCTCGTGCGTGCGCGCGCCGACCAGGATCGCCGTGACCTCGGCGCCGTCGCCGGCCAGCTGTGCCCCGGCATAGAGTGCGTCGCCGCCGTTGTCCCCGCTGCCGGCGAGCAGCACGACCCGACCGGCGTGCTCCTCGGCCAGCCGCGCAGCGGCCACCCGGGCCAGTCCGGTCGCGGCACGCTGCATCAGCTCACCGTCGGGCAGTGTCGCCCGCACGGCGTCCTCGGCAGCACGGACGGCGGGCACGTCATACGCCCGAAGCATCATGGGACTCCTCAGCTCTCCGCCACCACCACCGCGGACGCGATGCCCGCGTCGTGCGAGATGGACAGGTGCCACGAGCGTATGCCGAGCTCGTCCGCTCGTGCCCGGACCGACCCCTGGAGCTGCCACGACGGCTTGCCGAGGGCGTCCTTGACGACGATCGCATCGGTCCAGTGCAGCCCGACCGGAGCGCCCAGCGCCTTGGCGAGGGCCTCCTTGGCCGCGAAACGGCCGGCGAGCGAGTGCGGCGGCAGGTCACGTTCGGACTCGGCGAACAGTCGCTCCGCCAGCCGTGGCGTGGCCTCGAGCTTGGCGCTGAACCGCGCCACGTCCACCACGTCGATGCCGACGCCGACGATCACGAGCCCTCGATCTGGATACGGCGAACGCGCGTCCTCATTCGACCGTCACCGACTTGGCCAGGTTGCGCGGCTGGTCGACGTCCAGCCCCTTGGCGTTGGCCAGCTCCATCGCGAAGACCTGCAACGGCACCGCGGTCAGCAGCGGCTGCAGCATCGGCGAGGTGCGCGGGACCCGGATCACCTCGTCGGCGAACGGCTCGACCGCGGTGTCGCCGTCCTGGGCGATGACGATGGTGCGCGCACCCCGGGCCCGGATCTCCTGGATGTTGGACACGACCTTGCCGTGCAGGCCGTGCGGCGTGTCCGGACCGGGCACCACGATGAACACCGGCTGCCCCGGCTCGATCAATGCGATCGGCCCGTGCTTCAGCTCCCCGGCCGCGAAACCCTCGGCATGGATGTAGGCCAGCTCCTTGAGCTTGAGCGCACCTTCGAGGGCGATCGGGAAGCCGACGTGCCGGCCGAGGAAGAGCACCGAGCGGGTGTCCGCCATGAAGCGGGCGATCTCCCGGACCCGATCCAGGTTCTCCAGCACCTCGGCGATGCGGTCCGGTGCCTCCTGCAGCTCCGCGAGCACCGCGCGCGCGTCGTCGGCATACGAATGCCCGCGCAGTTGGGCCAGGTAGAGGCCCAGCAGGTAGCAGGCGGTGATCTGGGCCAGGAAACCCTTCGTCGAGGCGACGGCGATCTCCGGTCCAGCGTGCGTATAGAGCACGGCGTCGGACTCCCGCGGGATGGTCGCGCCGTGGGTGTTGCAGATGGACACCGTCAGCGCACCCAGATCACGCGCGTGCTTGACCGCCATCAGGGTGTCCATCGTCTCGCCCGACTGGCTGATCGACACCACCAGCGTGCGTCCGTCGACGATCGGGTCGCAGTAGCGGAACTCGTGCGCCAGGGCCACCTCGACGGGGATGCGCGTCCAGTGCTCGATCGCGTACTTGGCGACCATCCCGGCGTAGGCCGCGGTGCCGCACGCGACGAAGGTGATCCGGTCGACGTCGCGCAGCTGCTGCTCGGAGATGCGTAGTTCGTCGAGCACCAGCGCACCCGTCTCGTCGGTGCGACCCAGCAGCGTGTCGGCGACGGCCTGCGGCTGCTCGTGGATCTCCTTCTCCATGAACCACTGGTGACCGCCCTTCTCGGCGGCCGCGGCGTCCCAGTCGACGTGGAAAGTCTTGCCCCGTGCCGACTCACCGTCGAAACCGATGACGCGGACCTCGTCCGGCGTGATGGTGACGATCTGGTCCTGCTCCAGCTCCATCGCCTCGCGCGTGTAGCCGATGAACGCGGCGACGTCGGAGCCCAGGAAGTTCTCGCCGTCGCCGAGGCCCACCACCAGCGGGCTGTTGCGGCGGGCGCCGACGACGACACCGGGCTGATCAGCGTGTATGGCGAGCAGCGTGAACGCACCCTCCAGCCGTGCCACCACCGCGAGCATCGCGGCGGTCAGATCACCGTCGTAGGCGCGTGCCAGCAGGTGCGCGACCACCTCGGTGTCGGTCTCCGAGGCGAACTCGACGCCGGCCTCGATCAATTCGGTGCGCAGTGCGTGGAAGTTCTCGATGATGCCGTTGTGGATCAGCGCCAGCTTGCCGTCCGGGCCGCCCAGGTGCGGGTGCGCGTTGGCGTCGGTCGGCCCGCCGTGGGTGGCCCAGCGGGTGTGGCCGATCGCGGTGCGCGAGGACTGCAACGGGTGCTGACCGATCTCGCCGACGAGGTTGGCGAGCTTGCCCGCCCGCTTGCGGCTCTCCACCTCGCCGCCGGCCAGCAGGGCGATGCCGGCTGAGTCGTAGCCGCGGTATTCCAACCGCGCCAGACCTTCCATGACCACGGCCTGCGCCCGATCGCTGACCCGTGAGCCGACATACCCGACGATTCCACACATGCGCCCCATTGAACCCGATCCGTACGGCGCCGGGTGGAACCGCCCCGTCTGCCCGGGCTGCGAACGGACGACACCCGATTCGTGGACAATGGCGGGCGTGTCTCGCAGCCGCACTCCTGTCACCTCCCCTTTCGTCGAGTTCGACCGGGCCGCCTGGGCGGGGTTGCGTGACTCCCATCCGATGAGCCTGACGGCCGAGGACGTCCGCCGATTGCGCAGCACCGGCGACCGCTTGGACCTGCCGGAGGTGGAGGACATCTACCTGCCGCTGTCCCGGCTGCTCAACATCTATGTGGCGGCCACCGGCCGGCTGCACCGGGTCACCACCGACTTCCTGGACGAGCGGCCGGCACGCACACCGTTCGTGATCGGCATCGCCGGGTCGGTGGCGGTCGGCAAGTCGACCACGGCCCGGATCCTGCGCGAACTGCTGGCGCGCTGGCCGGGCACGCCACGGGTCGACCTGGTGACGACCGATGGATTCCTCTTCCCGAATGCCGAGCTCGAGCGACGAGACCTGCTGCAGCGCAAGGGCTTCCCGGAGTCCTACGACCGGCGCAAACTCATCCGCTTCCTGACCGAGGTCAAGTCCGGAGCGCCGCGTGTCAGCGCGCCGGTCTACTCACACCTGACCTACGACATCGTGCCGGGCGAGCAGATCGTGCTCGAGCAACCGGACGTGCTGATCGTCGAAGGGCTCAACGTGCTGCAGCCCTCAGCCCTGACCACCGACCAGCGCGGCACGCTGGCCGTGTCGGACTTCTTCGACTTCTCGGTCTACGTCGATGCGCGCGAGGAGCACATCAAGCAGTGGTATGTCGAGCGCTTCCTGCGCTGGCGGCAGACCGCATTCGCCGATCCCGGTGCTTACTTCCACCGGTATGCCGCACTGACCGACGAGCAGGCCGTCGAACGCGCCGGGCAGATCTGGGAGACGACCAACGGGCCGAACCTGCGGCAGAACGTCGCGCCGACCCGTAGCCGGGCGACCTTGGTGCTGCGCAAGGATTCCGGTCACAACGTGACGCGGGTCCGGCTGCGCAAGATCTGACCGGTCGCGCGCGTCGTCAGCGCTTCTCGGACGGCTTCGAGAACTCCGCCCGATCCTCGACGTACCCGTCCTCGACGTTGTCGTCCGCGTTGTCGTCCGCGCCCTCGTCCGCGTCGTCGTCGAACATGTGCTCCACGTCGTCGACCGACATGGTGTCGGCGTCGTCCTCGTCATACGCAGCGTCGTCGAGTGCCTCGGCGCGCCGGGTGCGCACCCACAGCAGGAGCCAGCCGCCCGCGAAGACGGCGGCGACCACGAGCGCGAGCAGCACGCCGCCGAAGACCTGGTAGAGCAGGTGCGA
The DNA here is from genome assembly GCF_054778955.1 of Flexivirga lutea. Classification (NCBI taxonomy): domain Bacteria; kingdom Bacillati; phylum Actinomycetota; class Actinomycetes; order Micrococcales; family Dermacoccaceae; genus Flexivirga; species Flexivirga lutea. Next base: position 38,567 of record NZ_BAAGZB010000006.1, on the reverse strand, counting down.
GACGCCGTTCGCCGGGACCGAGCCCTTGTCCTTGTTGTCGAAGGTCGGTGCCTGACGGTCGCCCCACGTGGCGCCGAGCCCGCCCGCGACCGCGATGAGCACCACCGCGACGGCCCAGTAGACCGCCACGAACCATCGCTTGTGCAGGAGCATGGTGTCCAAAATAGCCCGTCGATCGGATCTGTCCGAAGGAACGCTTCCGTCGGCGATTCGTGGGTGTGTCATGTCGGGCTCCCCGCGACATACTCGGGGCAGCTACGGCGGGGTCCCCAGGAAGTATGCGGAGGAGCGAAGGCAGGGTCCCCCAGGAAGTATTCGCAGGAGCGAAGCGGAGGAGAAACTTCCTGGGGTGCCGAAGCGGAGGAGAACTTCGTGGGGTGACTAGTACCAGCCGGTGGCCTGCGAGTGACCCCAGGCGCCGCAGGGCGAACCGTAGGTCGCCTTGATGTACCCGAGCCCCCAGCGGATCTGCGTCGCCGGGTTGGTCTGCCAGTCGGCACCGGCGCTGGCCATCTTCGAGCCGGGCAGGGACTGCGGGATGCCGTAAGCACCCGAGGAGGGATTGGTGGCGTTCGCGCGCCAGCCCGACTCGCGGTTCCACAGGCTGACCAGGCAGCTCATCTGTCCCTGGTCCCAGCCGTAGGACGACAACATGGCGGCGGCATACGCCTGGGGGCTGCCGCCGAAGCTCGCGGCCGGGGGCCGGGTGGTGTCGCGCGAGGTCTGCGCCTTCTCCCGGCTGGCTGCGGCCTTCTGCTTCGCGGCCTTCTTCGCGGCCGCCTTCTTGTCGCTGGCGGCCTGCTGGGCGGCGCGTGCGCTGGCCCGCGCGGCGCTCTGCAACTTGTCGGCGGCGGCGGCGCGTGCTGCGGCGGCGGACCGCGACTTCGCGTCGGCGCTCTTGCGGGCGCTCACGGCCTGCTGGGCGGCTGCGAGTTGGGCCTGCGCATCCGTGGCCACACCGGAATCCGCGGCATTCAGTGCGGTGGAGGCCGCGGGGACGCCGAGCACCAGGTGAGCTTGCGCGGAGCCGGTCGCCGTGGCGCTGGCGGTCGCCGCCGTGGAGTAGGCCGCTGCCGCGAGGGAGACGGTCGAGATCGCTGCTGTTGCTGCAACGGCCGGCCGGCGGAGTGCGCCGATTCCTGTGTCGCGACGGGCGCGGTGACGTCCCACGGGACGAGACATGAAGCAGCAGCCTTTCGGGGGGAGACATGACGAACGCGCCCGCAGGAGTCCCGGCACAGCGATGCGACAGCACCATGAGGTCCTGTCGCATCGCTCTGCCGCACTCGAGGGTGCCTGATCCTCACGTGGAGGACCCGGCCCACGAAGCCCTTGCGGGCGCCGTATGTCGAGCGCGTCTGCAGGTACGTTATCCCGAAGTATGCCCGAGCGTTACCGAAACGAGATATTCGGGGTCAAAAGATCTTGCGGCCGTGGGCCGTCAGCTCTCCGGTCCTTCCAGCAGATCGGTCACCAGAGCGGCGATCGGACTGCGTTCGCTGCGGTGCAGGGTGACGTGGCCGAACAGCGGGTGGCCCTTCAGTTTCTCGATGACGGCAGCGACTCCGTCGTGCCGGCCGACACGCAGGTTGTCGCGCTGAGCCACGTCGTGGGTCAGCACGATCCGGGAGTTCTGGCCGATGCGGGACAGCACGGTCAGCAGCACGCCGCGCTCCAGCGACTGCGCCTCGTCCACGACGACGAAGGCGTCGTGCAGCGACCGGCCACGGATGTGGGTCAACGGCAGCACCTCGAGCAGACCGCGGTCCATTACTTCCTCGGTCACCTCACGCGAGACCACGGCACCCAGGGTGTCGAAGACCGCCTGGGCCCACGGGCCCATCTTCTCGTTCTCGGTGCCGGGCAGATAGCCCAGTTCCTGGCCGCCGACGGCATACAGAGGACGGAAGACGATCACTTTGCTGTGCTGGCGGCGCTCCATCACCGCTTCCAGGCCCGCGCACAGTGCGAGCGCCGACTTGCCGGTGCCGGCCCGGCCGCCGAGGCTGACGATGCCGACGTCCGGGTCGAGCAACAGGTCCAGTGCGATGCGTTGTTCGGCGGACCGGCCGTGCAGCCCGAAGGCGTCGCGGTCGCCGCGGACCAGCCGCACCGACTTGTCCGCCATCACCCGGCCGAGTGCGCTGCTGCTGCCGGCACCGAGCATCACCACGCCGGTGTTGGTCGGCAGGTCGGCGGCCGCCGGGATCTCGGCCCGGCCCTCGTCATACAGCCGGTCGAGGATCTCCGGCGCGACATCGAGTTCGGTGGTGCCGGTCCAGCCCGAGTCCACGGCGAGCTCGGCGCGGTATTCCTCCGCGGACAACCCGACCGCGGAGGCCTTCACCCGCATCGGCATGTCCTTGCTGACGACGGTCACGTCGTGACCCTCGTTGGCCAGGTTGCGGGCCACCGCCAGGATCCGGGTGTCGTTGTCCCCCAGCCGGAATCCGCTCGGCAGCGACTGGGGATCGCTGTGGTTCAACTCGACCCGCAGGGTGCCACCGTCACCGATCGGCACCGGCGCATCGAGCCGGCCGTGCGTGGCGCGCAGGTCGTCGAGCAGCCGCAACGCCGAACGTGCGAAGTAGCCGAGCTCGGGATGGTGGCGTTTGGCCTCCAACTCCGTCACGACGACCACCGGCAGCACGACCTTGTGCTCGGCGAAGCGGGTCATCGCCCGCGGGTCGGACAGCAACACCGACGTGTCGAGCACGTAGGTGCGGACGCCGCTGGAGGTGGACGTGGAGGTGGACGTGCCGCTGGACCTGTCGGTGGACGCCGAAGGGGAGGGCTGGGAGCTGGTAGCCATGACGATCTCCTCCTGTCACGCGGCATGTGTCGCCGTGTGACCTACTCTCGGACCAAGTGCCGGGACCGCGCCCCGAGGGGCCGGTGCCGGCCCTTCGTCCGGAGCGAAGCTCGCTCCATCTGGGCCTCCCGAACGCAGTGCGGGGATCGCAGCTGCGTCACCGCCGACACTTCCCGAAAATCCGTCCGCCATCCCGTCGACACGCCGCCGATCCCGGGGCAAATTCCGCAGATGTGTCCACGGCGCTGTCCCACAGATCACCTGGGCCACAACTGTCACAGCTGTGGGGGCGCGGCGCCGGGAGTATGCCGATCGCGCGCCATACACCGCGATCGGCATGGTCGACGGAAACTCGATTGCCGTCGCCCGTCCCGCACTGCTGGACTGCGGGCATGACCCGCCCCGTGCTGCCCGCTCCCCTCGACCCCGGCGACCGAGTGGCGGTGCTGTCGCCGAGCTGGGCTGCGCCCGCGCATTTCCCCGCCGTCCACGAGCGGGCGTTGCAGCGGCTGCGCGACGACTTCGACCTGGAACCCGTCGAGTTTCCGACCACCCGGCGCGATGCCGGCGCGGCCGATCGTGCTGCGGACATCAACGCGGCGTTCGGCGACCCACCGATCAAGGCGGTGCTGGCCACCATCGGCGGCGAAGACCAGCTGACCGTGCTCAAGCACCTCGACGCCGACCTCATCCGGTCGCATCCGAAGCGGTTCCTCGGCTACAGCGACAACACCAACGTATTGAACTTCCTGTGGTTCCACGGCATCGCCGGCATCCACGGCGGGTCGACGCAGGTGCACCTCGGGCCGGTCCCGGACCGACTGCACCTGGACTCGCTACGCGTCGCCCTCTTCGGCGGCGACATCGTGCTGACCCCACCGGACCGCACCCGCGACGTCGGCATCCGCTGGGACGATCCGCGCGCGCTCACCGATGCGGCATCCGACATCCCGGCCGAACCGTGGACCTGGAGCGGCCCGCAGCGCAGCGTCACCGGACCGACCTGGGGCGGGTGTTTGGAGATCGTCGAGTGGACCCTGGCGACGAACCGGTGGATGCGCCCGGTCGCCGACTACGCGGGCGCGGTGCTGCTGCTCGAACCACACGAGGAACTGCCCACCCCCGAACAGAACTACCGGCTGCTGCGCACCATCGGCGAGCGCGGTCTGCTGGATGCTGCAGCGGCGCTGTTGTGGGGGCGGCCGCCGGTCAGCGATCACGAGCACCCGGTCACCGAGCAGGCCGCGTCGCAGTTGCGGTCCGAGCACCGCGACTGCGTGCTGCGTGCTGTCGCGGAGTACAACCCCGACCTCGTCGTGGCACTTGACGTCGACTTCGGGCACACCAGCCCCCAGCTGCTCCTGCCGTATGGCGGGAACGTCACCGTCGACGGCGCCTCGCAACAGATCACGGCCCATTTCGGCTGACGCCACCCCGGCTCAGCGGGCCGCAGGGCCGCCCTGCGGCGGCTGCTACTTGCCGAGACGACGGTCGCGCACGGCATACGCACGCAGCGCGCGGAGGAAGTCGACCTTGCGGAAATCGGGCCAGTAGGCCTCGCAGAAGTAGAACTCCGAGTGCGCGCTCTGCCACAGCAGGAAACCACCCAGCCGCTGCTCGCCCGAGGTGCGGATCACCAGATCGGGGTCGGGCTGACCCTTGGTGTAGAGGTGTTCGGCGATGTGCTCCACGTCGAGGGTCTCGGCCAGCTCCTCCAGGGAGGTGCCGCGGGCCGCGTGCTCCTGGAGCATCGCCCGCACCGCGTCGGCGATCTCGCGGCGGCCGCCATACCCGACCGCGACGTTGACGATCATCCCGTCGACCCCGGCGGTGGAGTCAGCGGCGTGCTTGAGCACCTGGGCCGTGGAGTCCGGCAACAGATCCAACGCACCTACCGGGTGCAGTCGCCAGCGCTGCTCGGCGGCCAGTCCCTCCACGGCGCCCTCGATGATGCCGAGCAGCGGCGTGAGTTCGGCCTGCGAGCGGTTGAGGTTGTCGGTGGACAGCAGCCAGAGCGTCACGACCTCGACGCCGGCCTCCTCACACCAGTCCAACAGGGGCTTGATGTTGTCCGCGCCCGCCTGATGACCGTCCTTGGTGGCCGCACCGCGGGCCTTCGCCCAGCGCCGGTTGCCGTCCAGCATCACACCGACGTGCCGCGGGAGGTTCTGCTCGGGGAGGGACTTGCGCACGTGTCGCTCATATGCGAGATAGAGCAGATCGCTCATGCGCATCGGCCGGCCCCCACCTTCCTCGTCGTCGGGCGTGCAGACCACCAGAGTATGCCGAGGCGTCGGTCACATCGACTCAGCACGGTCGATCGGCACCGGATCCGGCCACTACGCTGGGTGCATGAACCCGTCAACCCCCTCGGCTGCGCGCCACCTGCAGCACGACGCAGCGGAGCTCATCCGCGCCGTCAAGCCGAAGCTGCGCGGCTGGCTGCACGCCGGGATGACGCCTTTGGCCGTCGCGGCGGGCATCGTGCTGGTGTGCCTGGCACCGACGGCACGTGGGCGGATCGGAGCGGCGGTCTTCGCGGTCACCGCAGCACTGTTGTTCGGCACGTCGGCCTTCTATCACCGGGGCAAGTGGAGTCCGCGCGTCGAGCAGACGCTGAAGCGGATGGACCACTCCAACATCTTCCTGATCATCGCGGGTACCTACACGCCGTTCGCGTTGACCCTGCTGCACGGCCGCGACGCCGTCAGTCTGCTGTTGCTGGTGTGGGGCGGTGCCGGACTCGGCGTGTTGTTCCGCGTCTTCTGGGTCGGCGCCCCGCGCTGGCTCTACACGCCGATCTACGTCGCGCTGGGCTGGGTCGCCATCTTCTATTTCGGCCCCCTGATGCGTTCCGGCGGCCCCGCCGTCATCACGTTGATCGCGGTCGGTGGCGCGCTCTACACGCTGGGCGCCGTCGTCTACGGCACCAAGAAGCCGGACCCGTCACCGAAGTGGTTCGGCTTCCACGAGATCTTCCACTCGTTCACCGTGGTCGCGTTCATCTCCCACTACGTCGCCGCGTCCCTGGCGATCTACGGTCACGCACACTGACGCCTGTCGACACCGGTGCGTCCTGCTGCGGCCGGTCGTGCGGTGAGGCGGCGCCGTTCAGTTCTCCTGGTGCGGCTGGTCCGGCGACGCTGACTCGCCGTCGGCGGGCGGGCGCGACTGCTCGGCCCGGTGCTGCGCGGCGCGGGTGGCCGAGCGCGGGGCGAGGGGGATTCGTTGCCGGACCGGATGCTCCTGCTCCTCCTGCCATTGGGTCTTGCGCAGGTGGTTGTTCATGCTGCGAAACAGCAGCCAGCACGCGATCGCCAGCCCGAACAGCACGATGAAACCCCAGATGCCCGCGGTCACCGCCACGCTCTCGTTGCCGCCGTCACCCATGGCTGGCCTCCTGTGTCACTCGTTGCTGCACGTCGTCGATCACCGGTGCGCCGAGGTCTCCGGTCGCCATCGCATCGGCGGCCGCGACATCGGCCGGCAGCCCGGCGAACAGATCATCCTCACCCGCGGCCAGCGGCACCCACGACCGCACCAGGTCGAACTCCTCGGTCGGCCAGACTCGTGCCTGATCGGCCGGTGACAGCGCGAAGAACGTGCCGTCCGGGTCGACCTGAGTGGCATGGGCCAGCAAGGCCTGCTCACGCACCGGGAAGTATTTCGAGCACTCCACCCGCGTGGTGACGCGACCCTCGGGCCGGTCCTCGCGGTGCTTGAGCCATTCGGCGTATGGCGACTCGCGTCCCTCGTCGAGCAGCGCCTCGTGGAACGCGATCATCTTGGCCTTGGAGAAGCCACGGTCGTAGTAGAGCTTCAACGGCTGCCACGGCGCGCCCGCGTGCGGGAACGCGTCGAGGTCGGCGGCCGCTTCGAAGGCGGCCAGCGTCACGTCGTGGGTCATGATGTGGTCGGGGTGGGGGTAGCCGCCGTTCTCGTCATACGTGGTGACGACGTGCGGGCGGAACGCGCGGATCTCCCGCACCAGTGCCTCGGTCGTGACCTCCAGCGGCTCCAGCGCGAAGCACCCCTCCGGTAGCGGCGGCAGCGGATCGCCTTCGGGCAGCCCGGAATCCACGAACCCCAGCCAGGTCTGCCGGATCCCGAGGATCTCCTGGGCCTTGGCCATCTCGGCGCGCCGCACCTCGGGCAGATCGCGGGCGATGTCCGCGTTGCCCTGCAGCCGCGGGTTGAGGATGTCGCCCCGCTCGCCGCCGGTGCAGGTCACCACGAGCACGGGGTGACCTTCGTCGACGTAGCGGGCCATCGTGGCCGACCCCTTGCTGGATTCGTCGTCAGGGTGGGCGTGAACTGCCATCAGGCGCAGGGCCTCAGTCACGTGCTGCACTCCTCGTTGTCCATGGTGTCCCATGCTCGGGAAACGGTCCGTTGCCTGTCCGGTGCGGGGGCGACGACGAACCGCCGATCTTCGCGACCTATTGTCTCACTTCATGGCCGTCCCCCGAATTCCACCCGAGCAACGCAAGTGGTGGATCATCGGCACCATCGGCGTGCTGATCATGACGGCCGGCGCGATCTGGTGGGGCATCTCGGCGACGCGCGGGGTCAGCTGGGACAACGGGCCGTTCCAGGTGGTCAACGACCGCAAGGTGCAGGTGACGTTCTACGTCACCAATCAGGACGGCAAACCGGTCAGCTGCACGCTGGAGGCCCAGGACATCAGCCATGGTCGCGTCGGGGTGATCACCGTCGACCTCCCAGCCAGCGACTACACCACCACGGAGTACACCCGGCAGATTCCGACGGTCGCCAAGGCCGTCACCGGATTCGTCGACCACTGCGCATACCGCTGAGCCGCGCCGCGGGTTTCCGGATCGATTCGGGTCCGCACCTGCCCGGTGCTATGGTTGACAGCTATACCCAAGGTCTGGGACCAGCATCCGGCGAAGCACCGGAGCGGCCCCGGACCTCATTGTTTGACCCACTGTTCGACCAACGTGTTCGACCAATTGTTTGACCAGGTCCGACGACCTAAGGAGAGTAATCGTGAGCACCGCTGACGCATCGGCCAGCTTCCTGACCCAGGAGGCCTACGACCGTCTGAAGGCCGAGCTGGACCATCTCTCCGGCGAAGGGCGCACCGACATCGCGGCCAAGATCGAGGAAGCTCGCGAGGAGGGCGACCTGAAGGAGAACGGCGGCTATCACGCCGCCAAGGAGGAGCAGGGCAAGATGGAGGCCCGCATCCGCCAGCTCGAGGAACTGTTGCGCAACGCGGTCGTCGGCCAGTCCTCCGCCACCGAGGGTGTCGTCAGCCCGGGCATGGTCGTCACCGTCGAGATGTTCGGCGACAAGGAGAAGTTCCTGCTGGGCAGCCGCGAGATCGCCGGCGACTCCGACATGGACGTTTACAGCGAGAAGTCGCCGCTGGGCAGCGCCATCAATGGCGCCAAGGTCGGCGACAACGTGTCGTACGAGGCGCCCAACGGCAAGACCATCGAGGTGAAGGTGCTCGAAGCGACGGCATACACCGGCTGACATCGACACGGGCGAAGGGGCGCACGCGGCAACCCGCCGCGCGCGCCCCTTCTCCTGTATGCCGGAGGGTCGGCTGGGTGACCCTCCGGCGTCCAGCCCCGGTCCCCCGACCGCGGGACCTACTTGGCGACGGCCTTCTTGTAGGCGGACGTCGCGAACGGCAGGAAGATCGCCAGCAGCACGACCGCCCAGATCAGCGTGTAGAGATCCGGGTGCTGCAGTGCCCATGTGTATGCCGTCTGCTGGTCGATCTGCGCATGGGACTGCCCCGGCGCCTGCATCGCGTAGAGGTTGCCGAAGTTTTCCCGAGCCGACTGGGTGATCGTCGAGACGGGGTTCCAGCCGGCGATCGTCTTCAGCACCGACGGCATGTTCTGCGACGGCACGAAGGTGTTGGCGATGAACGTGACCGGGAAGATGATCATGAACGAGGCGTTGTTGACCACTTCGGGTGAACGAACCCGCAGACCGACGTAGGCGAACACCCAGGACAACGCGTAGGCGAAGAACAGCATCAACAGGTAGGCCCACAGGGCGTGCACGGGTCCGTTGTGGACCCGCCAACCGATGACCAGACCGGTCGCCGACATGACCACCAGCACGACCACGTTGTTGACGACGTCGGTGAGTGTGCGACCGAGCAACACGGCACTCGGATGCATGGGCAGGGTGCGGAATCGGTCGATGACGCCCTTCTGCATGTCCTCAGCCATCATGTAGCCGGTGATGGTCGCCCCGAAGATGATGGTCTGGGTGAAGATGCCGGCCATCATGAACTCTCGATAACCGGCCTGCACCGCCGCACCCGACCCCGCGAGCGACCCGAACACGTAGCCGAAGAGCAGCACGAACATGATCGGCTGGAGCGTGGTGAAGATCAGCAGGTCGGGCACCCGCCGGATCTTGATGAGATTGCGCTTGGCGACGGTCAACCCGTCACCGATCAGGCTCCCGGTCCTGGGTTGCTGCGGGGCCGTGACCGCTGCTGGCACCGTCGTCTCGGCGCTGCTGAGGGGCGCGTTCATGCGAAATCACCGCCACGTATCAGCAGGAGCGAGGCAGGCAAGGAACGTCGTGGCGTGCTTCTCATGCCGACTCCCCCACCAGCTCGAGCTCCGCATCGGCGTCAGCCTCGGCCTTGTGTCCGGTCAGGCTGAGGAACGCATCGTCGAGCGTCGGCCGACGGATACCGATGTCCTGCACCGTGATCGACTCCTCATCGAAGGCGCGGACCGCCTGCAACAGCGATTGGGTGCCGCCGGTCACCGGCACGATCAGTCGGCGGCTGTGCTCGTCGCGCTCGACAGCTGCCGAGCCGACCACGCCCATGATGTCTGCCGCCTCGGCCAGCCGAGCCGGGTCGGCGACCGTGACCTCGAGGCGTTCGCCGCCCACTTGTGCCTTCAGCTCGTCGGCAGTGCCCTCGGCGATGATCCGCCCGTGGTCGATGACGACGATGTTGTCGGCCAGGCGGTCGGCCTCCTCGAGGTATTGGGTCGTCAGCAGCACCGAGGTGCCGTGACCGACCAGGTCGTTGATCACCTCCCACATGTCGCCGCGGCTGCGCGGGTCCAGGCCGGTGGTCGGCTCGTCGAGGAAGATCACCGGCGGCCGGGCGACGAGTGCACCGGCCAGGTCGAGTCGCCGGCGCATGCCGCCGGAGTAGGTCTTCGCCGGCCGGCCCGCTGCGTCATCGAGCCGGAACTGCTGCAGCAGCTCGATGGCCCGGGTCTTCGCCTCCTTGGGCGTGAGGTGGTAGAGCCGGCCGATCATCTCGAGGTTCTCCCGGCCGGTGAGGTACTCGTCGACGGCCGCGTATTGTCCCGACACTCCGATCTGGCGTCGGACCGCCTGCGGATCGCGCAACACGTCGGCGCCCGCCACCGTCGCCGACCCTGCGTCGGGACGGATCAGCGTGGTGAGCATCCGCACTGTCGTGGTCTTGCCTGCGCCGTTGGGCCCGAGCACTCCGAGCACACTGCCTTCCGGCACTCGCAGGCTGACGCCATCGACGGCTTTCACATCCTTGTAGTGCTTGATCAGCCCCTCGGCTGTGACCGCGTCGGTCATCTCCGTCTCCCTTGTCCAGCTGCCGTTCTACCGTCTCACGGGCCACTGACATCGGGCCTGTCATTTTTCGCGACATATCGTGAGTTCCGGATTGACGATATATCGCGTGTGGGGTCGCGTCAATGCTGTTTGTATGTCGCGCCGTACCAAACCCTCCCCAGGGCAGACATCGGCACGCCCCGGCCCCGACACCCGTACCAAACCCTCCCCAGGGCAGACATCGGCACGCCCCGGCCGGCATACCCGTACCAAACCCTCCCCAGGGCAGACATCGGCACGCCCCGGCCGGCATACCCGTACCAAACCCTCCCCAGGGCAGACATCGGCACACCCCGGCCCCGACACCCGTACCAAACCCTCCCCAGGGCAGACATCGGCACACCCCGGCCCCGACACCCGTACCAAACCCTCCCCAGGGCGGACATCGGCACCGGTCCGGAGGAGCGGACCATCCACGCCTACGACGAGCCGGCGCCAGCGAGACGACGACCGAGACTGAAGGGGCTGCGCAGCGAACTCGTTCGCTGCGCAGCCCCTTCAGTCTCGCGAGGAGTCGAGCAAAAGCCTCAGCCGTCGAGCGCCTGGTGCAGGTCGGCGATCAGGTCGTCGGGGTCCTCCAGACCGACGGAGAGCCGGATGAGGTCTGCCGGGACCTCGAGCTCGGTGCCGGCGACACTGGCGTGCGTCATACGTCCGGGGTGCTCGATGAGCGACTCGACGCCCCCGAGCGATTCGCCGAGCGTCCAGATCTTCGTGCGGCCGATCGCGTCGACCGCATGCTGTTCACCGCCCGCCAGCTGGAAGCTGACCATGCCGCCGAAGCGACGCATCTGCTTCGCGGCGATGTCGTGGCCGGGGTGGCTGTCCAGACCCGGGTAGTAGATGTGCGTGACATCGTTGCGGCCGCGCAGGAACTCCACGACCCTCTCGGCGTTGTCGCAGTGCCGCTCCATCCGGACGGCCAGCGTCTTGAGACCGCGCAGCACCAGCCACGAGTCGAAGGGTCCGGCGATCGCGCCCATGGAGTTCTGGTGGAAGCCAACCCGCTCGGCAGCGTCCGAGAACGCAGCAACGCCAACATTTTCCGCGACGACGACCGCTCCGCCCACGACGTCGCTGTGCCCTCCGGAGTACTTCGTCGTGGAGTGGACCACGATGTCTGCGCCGAGGCTGATCGGCTGCTGCAGGTAGGCCGATGCGAAAGTATTGTCCACGACGAGCAGCGCACCCGCCTCGTGCGCGATCTGCGCGATGGCCGCAATATCAGCGACCCCGAGCAGCGGATTGGTCGGCGTCTCGAGCCAGATCAGCTTGGTGACGCCGGGCCGGATCTCACCGCGTATGGCGTCCGCCTGCGACACCTTCGCCAGGCTGTAGTCGACACCCCAGACCTTCTGCACCTTGTCGACGAGCCGGAAGGTGCCGCCGTAGGCATCAGTGGGGATGATCATGTGGTCGCCCGGCCGCAGGATCGCGCGCATGACACAGTCCTCCGCGGCGAGACCGGAGGAGAAGGCGAATCCCTTTGACCCGCCCTCCAATGCGGCGATGCACTCCTCCAGCGCGGAGCGGGTCGGGTTGCCCGAGCGCGAGTATTCGAAGCCCTCTCGCAGACCGCCGACGCCGTCCTGCTTGTACGTCGAGGTCTGGTAGATCGCGGGCACGACCGCCCCGGTGCGGGGGTCGGGCTCCTGCCCGGCGTGGATGGCGCGAGTGGAGAATCCAGTCATGTTGCCGAGTCTACGGCGACCGTTTCGACGGCTACAGCACCGAGTTGAGTTCCCGCCAGTCGATGCCGCGCGGGGCACGCTCGACGACGGTCTGCACCAACCCCAGTCGCGCGGCGCGCAGCTGCTCGTCGTCCGCCATGAGCATCACGTCATCGAAGTACTTGGTCAACGGTGCGACGAGCGGTAGCGCATCCGGTATCCACTGCGGCAGAGCGTCATTCCCGTGATCGGGCAGCTCGTCGACATACCCGACGAGCGCCTTCTCGGCGTCGGACGCCAACAGCGCCCGATCGTATGACGCCGCGGTGCCGGCCGGCACGATGCGAGTGATGCGCTGCACGGCCTCGACCAGCGCCGGGAAACGGTCGTCGGCGCGGGCGGTCTCGATGTCCGCGAGCGCCTGTGCCGCGACGCCGGGTGCCGATGCCAACGGCGTGACGGTCGCTACCAGACCGACCGGCACACCTTCGTCGCGCAACTGCTGCGCGAATCGACCGACGATGAAATCCTTTGCAGCTGCCAGAGATTCATCCGAAACCTCGATGCCTTGCTGTCGGAGCCGTGCGGCCGCAGCGGCCAGGCCGGCCTCGATCGTCACCCCGCCGAGCTCGCGATGCTCCCGCAGGATCGACACCAGTCCGAGGGCAGCGCGACGCAGTGCGAAGGGGTCGGAAGAACCGGACGGCTTGGCGCCGATGGCGAACATCGCCGCCAACAGGTCGAACCGGTCGGCGAGCGCCAACACCGCGCCGGGCACCGACTCGGGCAGGTCGTCGCCGGCCGCACGCGGCAGCTCCATCTCCCAGAGCGCCTGTGCGACCTGCGGGGTCTCGCCCGCCTTGACGGCGTATTCGCGCGCCATGAAGCCGGCCAGCGACGACAGCTCGATCACCATCTGCGAGGACAGGTCGAACTTCGCGAGCTCACCGGCACGTTCGAGGGTCTGCAGCTCGTCCCCGGAAAGCTGCACAGTGGAAGCGATCTCGCGCGCCACGTCGTTGATCCGGTCTGCGCGGTCGGCCATCGACCCGAGCCGGTTCTCGAAGGTCAGCTTGCCGATGCCGTCACGCAGATCGGCGAGCGACACCTTCCGGTCGGCGTCGTAGAAGAACGCGGCATCCTCGTAGCGGGCACGCAAGACGGTCTCGTTGCCGATGCGCACCAGGTCGTCGTCGCAGTCACCGTTGGCGACGGTGACGAAGTACGGCAACAGCGTCCCGTCGGCACCACGCACCGGCAGATAACGCTGGTGCTTGCGCATCACGGTGGTGAGGATCTGTTCGGGCAGCGCGAGATACTTCTCGCCGTACGTGCCGAGGATCGCGTGCGGCTCCTCGACGAGGTTGGTGATTTCGTCGACGAGCGCCGACTCACCCTCGAAATCGACCGCCCCATCGACGGATTCGGCGAGCGCGCGCGACTGGTCGATGACCTGCTGGCGGCGTGCCGCCGGGTCGACGACCAGTCCGTGCGTCTCGAGCACGTCGCGCAACCGGTCCGCAGCGGGCACCCGGACCAGCGGAGTGGCGTCGGTGCGGTGCACGTAGGTGGTGCGGCCCGAGGTGAGCTGCGACGCCTGCACCGGCACGACCGTGTCGCCCCAGAGTGCCACGACCCACCGGATCGGGCGGCTGTAGGACAGCTGCGGGTCGCACCAGCGCATGTTCTTGTCGGCGCGCAGCGCCTCGACGATGTCACCGATGATCTCGCCGGCCACCGTCAGCACGTCACGTCCGGTTTCGGTCATCTGCACCGCGACATGCTCGGCACCATCGAACTCCGCGCGGACGAGGGCGGCCACGTCGACGTGCTGACCGCGCGCGAATCCCTGTGCGGCCCTGGTGGGTTCGCCGTTCTCGTCATACGCGGCGGCAACCTTCGGGCCCTTGCGCAAGGACTCCGCATCGGGCTCCTGGGCCGCCAACGACGCCACGGTCGCCACGATGCGCCGCGGAGTGCCGACGACCTCGATCGCGCCGTGGGTCAGTCGGCTGCCATCCAGCCGCTCGGTCAGCGAGCTGCGCACGAAGTCGATCGCCTGGTCGACGACGTGCGGCGGCAACTCCTCGACGCCGATCTCGACCGCGAGCGTCTGGTCCTCGGCCGGCAGGGCAGCAAGGTCGACGTCCTCCGGGTCATCCGCGGGGTGCTGCACCGCGGCGCCGGCCAGCACCTTCGGAGCGTCGGCCTTGAGCAGCGGGAAGTCCAGCTCCTGACGTCGTTCGATCCACAATGCGGAGACGTCCCGCGCCAGGCCGCGCATCGTCGAGAATGCCTTGGCGCGTTCGGTCGTGGAGATCGCACCGCGGGCGTCGAGCACGTTGAACGCGTGCGACGACTTCAGCACATAGGTGTATGCCGGCACGGGCAGCCGCTGCTCGATCATCCGCTGCGCCTCGGCGACGTAGTGGTCGAAGAAGTCCTGGTTGACCGCGACGTCCGCGTCGTCCAGGTAGTAGCGGGACATCTCGTACTCCTGCTGACCGAAGGCCTCGCCATACGTGATGCCAGGGGCGTACTGCATGTCCTTGAAGTGCGAAACCCCTTGCTGCGCCATCATGATGCGCTCGATGCCGTAGGTCAGCTCGACGGGAATCGGGTCGAGGTTCTGGCCACCCACCTGCTGGAAGTAGGTGAACTGGGTGATCTCCATGCCGTCCAGCCAGACCTCCCAGCCGAGGCCCCAGGCGCCGATCGCCGGCTGCGCCCAGTTGTCCTCGACGAACCGGATGTCGTGGGCGTGGATGTCGATGTCCAGCGCCTCGAGCGACTCCAGGTAGAGCTCCTGCGGGTTGCCCGGCTCCGGCTTGAGGATGACCTGGAACTGCGTGTGCGTCTGCAGGCGGTTGGGGTTTTCGCCATACCGGCTGTCGTCGGGGCGCACGGACGGCTCGACGTACGCGACGCGCCACGGCTCCGGACCGAGCACCCGCATCAAGGTGGCGGGGTTCATGGTGCCCGCTCCGACCTCGGTGTTGTTGGGCTGCACGATCATGCAGCCGCGGTCGGTCCAGAATTTCTGGAGGCGGATGAGGGCGTCTTGCACGGTCAGCACGCAGGAAAGGCTACCGAGCGCCGTGCTTCCGGCTCACCGCGCGTCCGGCAGCCGGCGTTCCCATTCGCGTTGTATGCCGTCCCCGACGAATCCGAGGCGCCGGTTGACCGCCAGCATCGGCAGGTTGTCGTCGGCATTCCAGGTGAGAAGGCGTCGCGTCGCAGGCGACTCCTGCATGAACGCCAGTGCAGCCGTCGCCTTCATCCGCAGCCCGAGTCGGTGGCCGCGTGCTTCGCGCAGGACGAGCGTGTCGGACTGATAACCGACATCGGGGTCCGTGGTCGACACGGTGATGCGGGTGAAGCCGACCAGCCTCCCGGTGACGACATCGCTGGCGACGACGGTCCGTGCGAGCGCGAACCCGTGCTGCCGGGCGAAGGCCTCGCCCACATCCGCGGCGCCCGCGTCATACTCGGTGGACGCCTGCAGGATGCTCCGTCCGTGCGCCGCGCGATGTCCTCGGCTTCGGCGAGGAGGGCGCTGCCGACCCCGCGACGGCGGTGCTGCGGCAGCACATGCAGCATGATCAGTGCGGCCTCGGTGTTGTCCTGCTGCGGCAGGGCGACCGCCAGCATGCCTACCGCCGTGTCACCGACCTGCGCCAGCCGGTCGGCGTACGCGAAGTCGGTGCGCGTGCGCCGCATCGCGCGCAGTTCCTCGGTCGTCCACGCGGTGCTGGGCCCGGCGTGCAGTGCCGCCATCGACGCGGCCTGGACGGCCACGAGTTCGGCGAAGCGGCCGGCCTCGTGCGGTTCGTCGGATCGGGCGTCGACGGTCGTGATGCGCATGGTGGCGATCCTGCGCGGGGCAGCAGCCCGGACGCCACCGCATTTCGCCGACTCCGGCGCGGTCTTCCCGGATCAGCTGGACGTCCGCTGAGTCCTTCCTTACCATCCCCTTACCCGGCGAGTACGCCGTAGCGCCCTTCTCGCCGAAAGATCTCCGCATGCGCCGTCTGCCCCACGTGCTGGCCGCCACCTGCGTCGCCGCCGGTATGACGTTGTCCCTCGCCGCGCCGGCGAACGCCGCGCCCACCCTGAAGTTCGCCCGCTTCTACGCCGACCAGCCCGGATCGGACACGCCCTCCACGACGACCCGGCTGAACCGCGAATACATTCAGGTCAAGAACGTCACCCGCAAGACCATCAGCCTGAACGGCTACCTGATCCACGACCGGAAGAACTACCACGTCTACCGGTTCCCCACGACGTTCCGGCTCGGCGCCGGCAAGACGGTGACCGTGCACACCGGCAAGGGGCGCAACACCTCGAGCAACCTCTATTGGGGCATGCGGTCGATGGTGTGGAACAACACGACCGACACGGCATACCTGATGAAGGGCCGCACCAAGATCGCCACCTGCACCTACCAGCAGACCGCGGCGCAGAAGCGCGCCAAGACGGGCTACAAAAACTGCTGACCGCCGGGGAAGGCTTCGGCCGCCCCGTTCGTTGTGCAGTGCATGAGCTTCCTCTTCGGCCGCAAGACCACGATGGTGTCCCCCGGCGACGCACTGCCCGGTCGCCAGGCGCAACTGCCCGGCATACCGGAGCAGCACGAAGTGCTCGGCACCGCCCTCGGCGGTCCGTGGCCGGAGGGCACGCAGGTGCTGTATGTCGCCATGGGCTGCTTCTGGGGCACCGAGCGCATCTTCTGGCAGCAGCCCGGAGTGGTCACGACCGCGGCCGGCTACATGGGCGGCTTCACCCCGAATCCGACCTACGAGGAGACGTGTACCGGCCGCACCGGGCACACCGAAGCGGTGCTGGTGGCCTACGACCCGGCCAGCACCACCCCGGAGCTGCTGCTCAAGGCGTTCTGGGAGAACCACGACTCCACCACCGCGAACCGGCAGGGCAACGACATCGGCACGCAGTACCGGTCGGCGATCTACTGGACCACTCCGGAGCAGGAGCAGGCCGCGATCGCCACGCGCGACGCCTTCCAGCAGGTGTTGCACGACAACGGTTTCGGGGAGATCAGCACCGAGATCCGCTCCGCTACCGAGGCCGGCCCCTTCTACTATGCCGAGGACTACCACCAGCAGTACCTGCACAAGAACCCCGCCGGCTACTGCAATCACGGACCCAACGGGATGACCTGCCCCGTCGGACTGGTCCGGCAGGACCAGTTGCCGAGCCAGCAGTCGGTGCTGCCGCCGGAGTGAGGCATAGGGCGCGATGCTCAGGCAGTCGCGCCGTCATACCACCGCAGCACCCGCAGGGCCCGCAACGTGTTCCACCGGCTCGGCCGGCCGTCGCCCTCCTCGACCTCGAAGTGGACGAGGCCGGGATGGGTGTTCTCCTGCAGCCAACGACCGTCCGCCTGCTGCTTGGAGCGAAGGTGCGCGACGGCCTCGGCCAGCCGCGGGTCCGGCGCACCGCCCGCGGCACGGAAGTAGTCCAGACCACGCAGCACGTCGTAGTGCCACTGCGGCGGGAAGGAGAACCGCAGCCAGTCCGCGTCGGCGATCTGGCCGGTGCTGGCCCGGCGGAACAGGTTGCGCTGCAACAGGTACTCCTCCCCGCGCCGCCGGGCCTGCGCCACCTCGGGCCCGCCACCGGCGTGCTCGTGGTCGAGCAGACCCTCCAGCACGCAGATCGTGGTGTGGAACGACGAGCGCATCGAGCCGTTCTCCGCCTCGCAGTTCCAGCCACCGTCCTCGAGCTGTTCACCCAGCAACCGCTGCACGATCCCGTCGACGTCCTGGCCGAAGTAGGCGCCGACCGAGACGGTGCCTCCGTTGATGCACGGCTCGACCTCACCGTCGAAGAACGCCGAGCCGTCGTACTCCCAGCGGCACCCCTCGCGCACATTGTCGACGGCATGGACCACCGCCGGATCGGCCGGATCGACACCGAAGGTGCGCAACAGCCGCAAGGTCGGCAGGGTGGCGGTCCACGGCTGCCCCTGCGGGTCTCCGACCGGGCCGTCCGGTGGCCGCCAGTCCGCACCCGGGAAGCAGGCGCCACCGGCCCACGCGCCGTCGGCATACAGGTCGAGCAGCCTGCTGCCGTGTCCCGTCCGCGCGACCAGCGCTCGCGCGGCCGACACCTCCCCCGGCGGCGCGTCGGTCAGGTCGCGCAGCACCTGCCAGCGGATCGAAGGATCTCCCTCGAGCAGCCACGTCGCCACATCGCTCATCGCATCACCTCTGCGTCTGCGGGTCTTCCCCGGTGCTCGGCACGCTAGGCGCCACCACCGACACCGCGAGCGCAGTCGTATGACGAGAGACGGCCACCGGGTCCAAGATGGAGTCATGAGCGACGACATCACGGTGTGCGACAACCCCGACCAGAGCCGCTACGAAGCACGCATCGGCGGTGTGGTCGCCGGCTTCGCGGTCTATCGGCTCTCCGAAGGACGGATCACCTTCGTGCACACCGAGGTCGACCCGAAGTTCGAGGGCAAGGGTGTGGGTTCGGCGATCGCGCGTCATGCACTGGACGAGGTGAAGGCCCGGGGCGAACGCTCGGTGGTCCCGGAGTGTCCCTTCATTAAGGCGTGGATCGACCGCCATCCGGACTACCGGGCCCTGGTTCACGAGGACTGAAAGGATCCGCGAATCCTTCGTCGGGTGAGGCAAACCCGAGTATGGTCGCCACACTCGGCTGGTCGCGCGCCACATTGCCACCTACGCTGTGGCACATGAAGATGAGCGCCTCCCTTGAGAAGAAGTTCAACGCCCAGATCACGCTGGAGTTCGAGTCCTCGATGGTCTACCGCCAGCTGGCGATCGAGATGGAGGATCAGAACCTCCCGGGCATCGCCGCCTGGTTGCGACACCAGGCGGACGAGGAGATCGTCCACGCGAACAAGTTCATCGACCACCTGAGCGACCGCTCCAACCACCCGGTCATCGGCGCGATCGAAGCGCCGAAGGTCAAGGCGAAGTCCGTGCTCGATGTCTTCGAGGCAGCGCTGTTCCACGAGCAGAAGGTCTCCGCCTCAATCCGCAACCTCTACGCCGCGACAGAGAAGGACGGCGACCTCGACTCACGACCGCTGCTGATGTGGTTCCTCGGTGAGCAGATCGAGGAGGAGGCGACGGTCGACGAGATCGTGGGCCGCATCAAGCTGATCAACAACGACGGACCGGGCCTGCTGCGTCTCGACGAGGACCTGGCCCAGCGTCCCGCTGCCAGTACCGAGAACACTGCCGGCTGAACCCGCCGGTGCCCATGGGCGCCCCGCCGCGAGCCGGTCATCGATCTTCGGTGACCGGCTCGTGCGCGTCCAGGATGCCGTGCACCGCCTGGAGCCACGCGTGCGGCCGGTCCAGGTGCACGTCGTGCCCGGCCCCGGCGATGGTCGTGCATCCCACGTCCCGGCTGGCGCGCATCCGCTCCACCTCCTCGGCGGGTATGGCGCTACGCTCGCCGACCACCAGATGCGTCGGCACCTCCACGGACTCCCAGGCCCGCCACCGCGGCAGCACGTGGACCGCGCGCAGCGCCTCGACCAGCACGTCGACGTCCCAGGAGGCGACCAGGCCGCCGGCATCGAACTGCAGGCCGTCCGCCCACGCCTCGCCCGCGTCCGGCGTACCGCCGAAGAAGTCGATGAACGCGTCACGGTCCGGGAAGTGCGCCGGCCAACTGCGCAGCCACTGCTCGACTGGCGCGGTCGCGGCATCTCCCCCGCCGCCCACCCCAGCTTCGACCATCACCAATCTGCTGACCAGCGAAGGGTTCTCGGCCGCGACGAGCATCGCGGTGTGGCCACCCATCGACCGCCCGACGAGCGTGACCGGACCGCTGCCGAGGCGCTCGATCAACGCCACCACGTCCGCCACGTATGCCGCCCGGGTGACATCCTGCGGTCGGCGCGTCGAATGACCGTGCCCACGCTGCTCGAGAGCGACCACCCGATGGGTGTCGGCAAGTCCGCGTAGGGTGGCCGACCACTCCTGCGCCGTGCCGGCCAGGCCGTGCAACAGGACGACCGGATGATCGCCGGAGCCCGCCTCGGCATACGCCAGCTCGACCGGACCACGTGCCAGGGTGCGCCAGGCGGCAGAAGCGATCACCAGGCGATTATGGCTGTCCATCCGGTGTTGCCGGGCACCGCGTCCGAGGCGTGCACCCGATTGACTTTGTCGAACACGTGTTCGATCATGGAATGCATGACCGCCACCACCGCAACGCGGGTCGCCGAGTTGCACGAGCTGCTGCAGCGCCATGAGCAGACACCTGCCGCCGGCAGCGTTCCGGTGCATCCCGCCCTCACCGAGTTGTTCCCCCGTGGGCTGCGCGCCGGCGCGGTCTACACCCTGCAGGGCTCCATGAGCGCCGCACTCGCCCTGCTCGCCGGCCCGTCCCTGGCCGGCTCGTGGTGCGGTGTCGTCGGACTCCCCGATCTGGGCATCGAGGCGGCAGCCGAATGGGGTGTCCGGCTCGACCGGCTGGCCTTGGTCCCCCAGGTCTCCCCCGACGATTGGACCTCCGTGGTCGCCTCCTTGGTCGAGGTCACCGCACTGGTCGTCGCGACAGCACCGGAGCACCTCTCCGGCGGTGAGGTCTCCCGCCTGCTCGCCCGGCTGCGGACCAGCGGCAGCACACTGGTCGTCCTCGGCGACTGGCCCCGTGCCGCTGCCGCCCTCACCGGGCGCATCACCCGCTGGGACGGCCTGTACGACGGCCACGGCCACCTCTCCGGCGGTGTCCTGCGGCTCGCGACGACCGAGCGTCACCGCACCCGGCACGTCGACCTCACCCTGCCGGTCCGATCATGACCGGCACCCGCTGGTCGAGTGCGGTGAGGAACGAGCCGTGTATCGAGGCCGAGGGTGTGATCCGACCATGATCGGTTCCTCGCCGGTGCGCGTCATGCTCCTCTGGTGCCCTGGCTGGTCGGTGCTGGCGGCGCGGCTCACCCAGGGCATCGCAGCGGACGCGCCACTGGCACTCACCGATCGCGGCTTCGTGGTCGCCTGCTCCGCAGCCGCCAAGCTCGAAGGCGTCACCGTCGGCCTGCGCATCCGTCAGGCACAGCACCGGTGCCCGGAGCTGATCGTGCTACCGCACGACCTGGTGGCCGAGGCGCGTGCTTTCGAGCCGGTGCTGCACGCTGTCGAGGAGAAGATCCCCGACGTCCATGTCGTCCGGCCGGGCATCGCCGCGGTTCGTGCCCAGGGCGCGGGTCGGTTCTACGGCAGCGAGCACGCCGCCGCGAGCGCTCTCTTCGCCCACCTGCACGACTTCACCCGGCACGAGCTGCGACTGCCGGTCGACCTGCGCGTCGCGGTCGCGGACGGCCTCTTCGCCGCCGAACAGGCCGCCTACGCCAGTTCGACCGTCGCACCGGTGCATCTCGTCCCCGCAGGTGGGTCGCCCGCCTTCCTCGCCGACCTGCCGGTCGGCGTGGCGTGTGACAAGAAGCTGGACAACCTGTTGCAGCGCATGGGCATTCGCAAGCTCGGCGATCTGGCGCAGTTGCCGCGCGACCAGGTGCATGCCCGCTTCGGCGCAGCCGGCCTGCGGGCACATCAGCTCGCCGGTGGCGAGGACACACCCATCCTGGTCCCGCGCACGGTGCCGCCCGAACTAGGCATGCAGGTCAGCTTCGACCCGGCCACGGACCGGATCGAGCAGGTCATCGCGCACTGCGAGGCCGCAGCCGATCACTTCGCCCGGCTGCTCACCCGGTCCTCGCTGATCTGCACCGAGATCAGGGTCACCGTCCACCTCGAGCCCGATGCCCTCTTCCAGCGGCTCTGGCGGCATCCCTGGCAGTTCGGGAGCGTCGAGGTGCTGGACCGGATCCGTTGGCAGCTGGAGGATCTCGCGGCGGAGGCGGTTACCGTCGACGACGACTCGCTGGGGGCGTCGGTGCTCTCGGTGCAGGTGCTCCCGGAGTCGGTCGACAATGCCGAGCACCACGCCCAGGGTCTGTGGGGTGACCGGCCGGACGAGAAGGTCGAGCACGCCCTGACCACCCTGCAGCACCGGCTCGGCCATGATGCCGTGCTCACCTCGACGGTGGCCGGCGGACGCCTCCTGCACGAACGCCGGGTCCTGCGCCCCTGGGGCGATGCACTGCCGACGGTCCGCGAGCGCCGCCTCGAGCAGCCTTGGCCGGGCACCGTGCCCGGCCCCGCCCCCGCCACCGTCTTCAGCAGTGCGAGCCAGGTGCAGGTGTTCACCGACACCGGCACACCTGTCACCGTCGACGGCCGTGGGGCGGTCAGCGGGCAGCCGGCATGGTTGCGCACCGCTGAAGGGCACCTGCGCATCGCGCAGTGGGCGGGGCCGTGGCCGATCCAGCAGCGTTGGTGGCGCAAAGGCAAGCGCCTCAACCGTTTCCAGCTGATTGACAACCGGTCGACAGCGTGGCTGTTGCTCGCCGACGGCGATACCTGGTTCACCGAGGCGAGGTATGACTGATCTCACTGGTCGAGCGTCGTCCAGAGTAGGTCGGAGCTTGCGACGACCGTATCGAAGGGTAGGCCGAGCGCTAGCGGAGCCGTATCGAGGCCAAGAGATCCGGCGAGGTGATGGCTGATGGGGTGGAGCAATCCCGCCATACCGTGGTCGCAGCTGGAGCAGGCGTTGTCCCACGGCATACGACCCGAGGAGCGGAAGACTTCGTGGGGTGCGGCCGACGGCGGGGACGGACCGGTGTTCTCCCGCAAGCGCAAGCCGTTCCGGCCGTCCGACCTGGGCGAACCGACAGGGCCCGTGGTGCCGTATGCCGAGCTGCATGCGCACTCCCACTACAGCTTCCTCGACGGTGCGGCGGCCCCCGAGGAGCTGGTCACCGAGGCCGCACGACAGCGCTTGCACGGATTGGCCGTCACCGATCATGACGGCCTCTACGGCATCGTGCGTTTCGCGGAGGCGGCCGAGAGTTACGGTCTGACAACCGTTTTCGGCGCCGAGCTGTCCTTGGGGCTGACCGCTCCGCAGAACGGCATGCCCGACCCCGAGGGCACGCACCTGTCGGTTCTCGCGCGCGGCGCCGAAGGCTACCGCCGGCTGGCCCGGGCGATCACCGAAGGCCAGCTGGCGCAGGCCGCGGAGAAGGGCAAGCCGCTCTACGATCTGCCGGCCCTGGCCGAGGAGGCCGACGGCCACTGGGTGGTGTTGACCGGATGCCGCAAGGGCAGCGTGCCGAGCGCGCTCGCGCAACGCGGTCATGACGCCGCTGTGACCGCATTGCGTTCGCTGCAGGATCTTTTCGGCAAGGACAATGTCTTCGTCGAACTGACCGACCATGGCGATCCGCGCGACAGCACGACCTGCGACCGGCTCGCCGGTGTTGCCCGAGCGGCGAGCGCACTCACCGTCGCGACCAATGCAGTGCACTACGCCGGCCCGGAGCAGTTCCCGCTGGCCACCGCGCTGTCCGCGGTCCGGTCACGCCGCAGCCTGGAGGAGCTGGACAGCTGGCTGCCGGCGCACGGGTCGGCATACGTGCGTAGCGGGGCGGAGATGGCACAGCGCATGCGCCGCTTCCCGGGTGCGGTCGAACGCACCGTCGAGATCGCCGACGACCTGGGCTTCAGCCTGCGCGCGGCATCGCCGCGGCTGCCCCGTCAGGAGGTTCCTCCCGGGCACACTCCGATGAGCTGGCTGCGCGAGTTGACGATGCGCGGGGCGGCGGAGCGCTACCCGAAGAGCGACCGGGCGGCATACGCACGCATCGAACGTGAATTGAATGTCATTGAGAAGAAAGACTTTCCGGGATATTTCCTGATCGTGCACGAGATCGTGCAGTTCGCCAGGGGCCGCGGCATCCTGTGCCAGGGGCGCGGTTCGGCTGCAGCCTCCGCGGTCTGCTACGTCCTGGGCATCACGGTGATCGACCCTCTCTTCTACGAACTGCCCTTCGAACGCTTCCTGTCCGAGTTGCGCGAGGAGGCCCCCGACATCGACGTCGACTTCGACTCCGGGCGACGGGAGGAGGTCATCCAGCACGTCTATCAGCGCTACGGCCGGCGCAATGCGGCGCAGGTCGCCAACGTCGTCACCTACCGGCCCAAGAACGCCGTGCGCGACATGGCCAAAGCGCTCGGTGCGAGTCAGGGGCAGCAGGACGCGTGGTCCCGGCAGGTGGAGCGGTTCGGCGCGGAGATCTCCAGCGCCGACCATGACATCCCGGCGCCGGTGATCGAGCTGGCGACACAGGTGCTCAGTTACCCGCGGCACCTCGGCATCCACTCCGGGGGCATGGTCCTCACCGACCGGCCGGTGAGCGAGGTGTGCCCGATCGAGCACGCACGGATGACGGATCGGACTGTCCTGCAATGGGACAAGGACGATTGCGCCTGGATGGGGCTGGTGAAGTTCGACCTGCTCGGGCTCGGCATGCTGGCCGCCCTGCAGCACACCTTCGACCTGGTCGAGCGGCACACCGACGAGCGGTGGCGCATCGAGACGTTGCCGCGCAACGAGCCCGGCGTCTACGACATGCTGTGCCGGGCCGACTCGATCGGTGTCTTCCAGGTCGAGAGCCGCGCACAGATGGGCACCCTTCCGCGGCTGAAGCCGCGCTCGTTCTACGACCTGGCGGTGGAGATCGGGCTGATCCGTCCCGGACCGATCCAGGGCGGTGCGGTCCATCCCTACATCCGCCGGCGCACCGGCAAGGAGCCGGTCAGCTATTCGCATCCGCTGCTGGAGCCGGTGCTCGAGCGCACGCTCGGGGTGCCGCTCTTCCAGGAGCAGTTGATGCAGATGGCGATCGCGGTCGGCGACTGCAGCCCGGCGGACGCGGATCTGCTGCGGCGAGCGATGGGGTCCAAGCGCGGGGTGGAGCGCATCGACTCGTTGCGCACCAAGTTGTATGACGGCATGGCCCGCAACGGCATACCGCCGGAGACTGCGCAGGAGATTTACGCCAAGATCGAGGCGTTCGCCAATTTCGGTTTCGCCGAGTCGCACGCGCTCAGTTTCGCCGTGCTGGTCTACGCCAGTTCGTGGCTCAAATTGCATTACCCCGCAGCCTTTTTGGCCGGTCTGTTGCGGTCGCAGCCGATGGGGTTCTATTCGCCGCAGACCCTCACCGGTGATGCCCGCCGGCACGGGGTGGAGGTGCGCTCACCCGATCTGCTGCGCTCGGGTGTGCACGCCGACCTCGAGCCGGACTCCGCCGATGCCGTGCAGCAGCGCGGTGGTCGCGACGACTGCCTGCGCGACCACACGCAAGAGGAGATCGGTGATTTCGACGCATCGGCACCACCCGACTGGCAGTTGCACCGACGCGACTGGCATTTCGCGGTGCGACTCGGCCTGGCCGACATCTCCTCCCTCGGGGAGAGCGCGGCTGAGCGCATCGTGCGCACCCGAGATCTCGACGGGCCGTTCACCGACCTGGCCGACCTGGCACGGCGTGCGGACCTGGACACCGAGCAGATGGAGGCGCTGTCACTGTCCGGTGCGTTGGACGCCTTGACCGGATCCCGCCGGGACGCTCTATGGCGTTCGGCGGAGGCCGCCTCGATCCGTGGTGACCAGTTGCCGGTGCGAGTGCCCTACCAGCCACCGCTGTTGCCGGAGCTGTCCATCGGCGAACTGCTGATGCACGACCTGCAGGCGACCGGGATCAGTCCGGGCGATCACCCGATCCGGCATGTCCGCGCCGATCTGGATGCGCGTGGTGTGCTGCCGATCGAGCAACTGCAAGGTTTCCAGACCGGTCGCCGGGTGCACGTCGGTGGAGTGGTCACCCATCGGCAGCGCCCGGCGACGGCGGGTGGCATCACCTTCGTCAATGTGGAGGACGAGACCGGCATCCTGAATGTCATTGTGTCGCGCGGAGTGTGGCACCGCTATCGGCGCATCGCACGTGCGTCACCGGCCATGGTGGTGCGCGGCATCCTGGAGCGTTCCGAGGACGGTGTCACCAACTTGCTCGCCGATCGCCTGGAGCACCTCACGATCCATGTGCGGACCAGGTCCCGCGACTTCCGGTGACGGTCACCCGGCGCGCGAGGAAGACCCACTCCTTGCCCGGCCGGTCCGGCGCGTCGCGTACCTCGACGACCTCGAAGCCGTGTCGGGCAAGGTCGCGCGTGATCTCGTCATACTCGCGAAAACGCAGTGTCGAGACGGAGCCGTCGCGCCACCCTCGAGCCAGGTCACTCGGTCGGCATACGGCTTGGCTCGCGCCGCACGATGAGATCCGACGCAGCGTGACGACGATGAATCCACCGACTGACGCACTTGGTGCCGAGTGACGCCGTTGCACGTGCGTCAGTCGATGCCAACTGCGTCAGTCGACGATCAGGTCGCACCGCGCGGCGCGGGGCCGGTGGTGTCACCCTCCCGCAGCGTCACCGGCACGGTCACGTCGGCGACCTGCTCACCCGCCAGCAGGTCGCGCACGACCTCCCCGACGGCGCGGCCCTTGTCGATCGGATGCTGGTCGATCGTGGTGAGCGTCCGCGGGAACCACGGCAGCGACACACCGTCGTATCCGGTCACCGAGAGGTCCTCGGGCACGCGCAGCCCGCGGTCGAGTGCGGCCTGCACCGCACCCGCCGCGAGTAGGTCGCTCTGCGCGATGATCGCGGTCGGCGGCCGCTCAGCGTCCAGCAGCAGCCGTGCAGCGGCGTAGCCGGAATCGAAGTCCGGCTCCTCCGCCTCGATCAGCGGCGCGGTCGCGAACACGTCGCGCACCCCGATCGCCCGGTCCCGCGTGTCCGGGAAACGGCTGCGCCGCACCTGCGCGATCGTGCGTGGGCCGGTCGTCCCTCCCCACGCCAACGGCATCATCACGTGTCCGACCCGGCGGTGGCCGAGATCGTGCAACAGCTGCGCGATGGTGCGAGAGGCCGCACGCTCGTCCGCGGTCACCTGCACATCGGCCCCGCGCGGTGCGCCCGTTCCGACGATCGGCACTCCCCGAAGGGCGAATTGCTGTGCCAGCAGGTTGTTCTCGTCGCCGCAGAGCATGAAGACCGCAGCATCCGCCGCGACGCGTGACACGTGGGGCCCGCTGTCGCCATACCCCTCGGCGGTGTCGGGCAACAGCAGCAGTCCGTGCCCCATCTCACCGAGCACCTGGGACAGGCCGTCGAGCACCGAGACGACATACGGGTCGCGGAAGGCGTGCAGGATGCGCCGCTCCACGACCGCCGCGATCACCCCGCTGCGTCCCTGACGCAAGGACGACGCCATCGGGTCCGGCCCCCCGTAGCCGAGCTGTGCGGCGGCCGCCCGGACGCGTTCCGCGGTCTCCGTGGCGACCGGTTTGTTGCCGCTGAAGACCAGCGACGCCGTCGAGGTCGCGACCCCGGCCAGGTCCGCCACGTCACGCAGGGTGACCCGCGGGGTCGTCCCGTGACCCGCTTGACCTGCGACTGGCATGTGGAGCACACTATCGAATCGATTCGATCGAATCGATTCGACGGCTCCCCGGATCTCCCCGACCGACTGGAGTCGCACCAGGAGAGGAACGGCATGACGATGACCGAGCGGGCGGCACCACCACTGGCCGCCCGGCCCGACGACGCCCGGATCCGCCGGGCGATCCTCGCCGTCACCGTCATGTTCGCCCTCAACGGTGCGGCGTTCGCCACATTCGCGTCCCGCCTGCCCGACGTGAAGTCGCTGCTCGGCCTGTCGCCCGCCGGCCTCGGGCTCTTCCTGATCTCCGGCTCGATCGGCAGCGTTCTCGGTTTGCCGATGTCCGGTTGGATCGCCGGCCGTCTCGGTTCCCGGGTCGCGGTGCGGCTGGCCGCGCTGCTCACCACCGCGGCATACATCGGCACCGCGACATCGGTGGCCACTCGCCACCACTGGACCGCCGTGGCGTTCCTCGTCGTCGCCGGGTGGGGCATCGGCCTCTGGGACGTCGTGATGAACCTGGAGGGCGCCATCGCCGAGCGGCATCTCGGCCGCTCGATCATGCCTCGCTTCCACGCCCTGTTCAGCGGCGGCACCGTGCTGGCGGCCCTCATCGGGGCCGGAGCGACCGCCGCGCACGTCCCGGTCTGGTTGCACGTGGGCGCCATGATGTGTCTCCTCGCCGGCGTCGGGTTGTGGGCCACCCATGGTTTCGGCACCCTGCCGCGGTTGCCCGAGAAGGCACCCGGGACGACGCCCGATCCGGCTGCGGGCGAACGGGTTTCGCATCTCAGCGTGTGGCTCGACCCGCGCGTCCTGTTGATCGGCGTGGTGACGCTCGTCGCGGCGTTCACCGAGGGCACCGCCAACGACTGGTTGTCGCTGGCGTTCGTCGAGGGGCACCACGTCCCGACGTGGGCGGGCGTGCTGGCGTTCGCCACCTTCCTGTCCTGTATGACGGCAGGGCGCCTCATCGGCACCAAACTGCTCGACCGGTTCGGTCGCGTCCCGGTGTTGCGGGTCTGCTTCGCTCTCGCGGTCGTCGGTTGCCTCGTCGTCGTCTTCGCACCGACCGCGCTGGCCTACGCCGGCATCGTGGTCTGGGGCTTCGGCGTCTCGCTCGGTTTCCCGGTGGGGATGAGCGCTGCGGCGGACGACCCGGTGCGTGCGAATGCGCGCATCTCGGTCATCAGCACCATCGCCTACACCGCGTTCCTCGCCGGGCCGCCGCTGCTGGGACTGCTGGGTGAGCACGTCGGAGTGCTCCACGCACTGCTGGCCGTGGGCGCCGCCGCGACCATCGCCCTGGGCCTGGTGCCCGCGGTGCGCGAGCCGGACGACCTGGCGGTCACTACCGCGGCGCCGGCCGAGCCGCACTTCCCCGCGTGCACCACGTCCGACCCGGCGGTCCTCCCACCCGGTTGCTTCCGAGAATGACGGCTCTCTCGGAGCCGCCATTCGGCATGGTGAGAGTTCTGCCCACAGCAGAAAGCGTGGGGTACGGCGGGCCGGCGAGGCTACCGTCGATCCATGGGTGAAGTGCGACAGCTCCGGCAGCAACGTTCGATCGTCGAGCCGCTCTGGCGGGAGGTGCTCGGCGCGCAGTTGCGACTGCTCCGCCTGCACCGGCGACGCACCATCACCACCACCGCGCAACGCGCGGGCATCTCCGCCCAATACCTCTCAGAGGTCGAACGCGGCCGCAAGGACCCCTCATCGGAGGTCGTCGCAGCCATCGCCGGTGCCCTGGACTGCACTCTGGCGGAGGTCACCGACCTGACCGTCCGGGAGCTGCGCCGGGAGTCCGCGCGCGCTCGGGCCGAGCAGCTCCTGGAGCTGCCCGGCGGCGCCGTTCGGTCGGCACCGGCGCCACTGCGCGGCCCCGTCGCACTGGCAGCCTGACCTTCAGCTGCTGCGATAGGCCATCACCTCATCGGCCAGGCCATAGTCGACGGCCGCCTGCGGCGTGAAGATCCGGTCGCGGTCGGTGTCCTTGCGCAGGGCATCGATCGGCTGGCCCGTGTGGTGCGCCAGCACCTCTTCGGCCTCCGAACGCAGCCGGATCACCTCGTCCGCCGCCAGAATGATGTCCGGTATGGCGCCGCGGCCGCTGCCGGACGGCTGGTGCAGCAACACCCGGGAGTGCGGCAACACGCTGCGTCTGCCCCGTGCGCCGGCCGCCAGCAGGATCGCGGCCGTCGAGCAGGCCTGGCCGACACAGGTCGTCGCGACCGGTGATCGCACGAACTGCATGGCGTCATACACCGCGAATGTCGCGGTCAGCGAGCCACCCGGCGAATTGATGTAGAGATTGATCTCCTGGTCCGGGTTCACCGACTCCAGGTGCAGGATCTGCGCGATCAGCGCATTGGAGACACCATCGTCGATCTCCGTGCCGAGATAGACGATCCGCTCCGACAACAGGTGGCTGTAGACGTCCATCACCCGGTCACCGCGCGGCGACGAAGCGATCACGTTCGGGATGGTGTACGCACTCATGTCGCTTGCGAAACTCCTAGTCCGACAGGTGTTTTCCGTGGTTTGATGCGGTCGAGGTCATCGATGACCAGGTCGATGAACCCGTAGTCGACAGCGTCCTGGGCGGTGTACCAGCGATCGCGCAGTGAGTCCTCGAAGATGCGCTCCGCCGGCTGTCCGGTCAGCTCGGCGGTGATGCCGAGGACGGTGTCCCGGGTGTGCCGCAGATCGTCCGCCTGCAGCTCGATGTCGACGGCGGTGCCGCCGAAACCGGCACTGCCCTGGTGCATCAGGATCTTGGAGTGCGGCAGCGCGTAACGCTTGCCCCGCTGCCCGGCGGTGAGGATGAACTGCCCTGCACTGCAGGCCAATCCGAGCGCCAACGTCGAGACGTCGTTCGGGATCGCCTGCATGACGTCCATGATCGCGAGCATCGCCGGCACGGAACCGCCGGGTGAATTGATCCAGAAGCTGATGTCCGCGCGTGGGTCGGCGGCAGACAACAGGTAGAGCTGCGAGATGAGCCGAGTGCCGATCTCGTCGTCGAGCGCGGTGTCGAGGACGATGATCCGCTGATCGAGCAGATGCTCGGCGAGTTGCCGACTGAGTGGATGTGGTGGTCTGGGTTGTTCCTCGGACATGCCCTCAGGATCTGACAATGCCGTTGTGGAAAAACAGGTTTCACTGCTGTGAGCAGCGAACTCCGCGGTCGCGGCGCCCGGGCCCCCCACCCTCGTCCGTAGGATCAGGTCATGACTGCGGACTCCGATCGAGCACGCGCCGACCTGGCTCCCGAAGGGGTGCTGCGTGCGGCGATCAACCTCGGCAACCCGGTGCTGGCACATGGCGACGCCGACCGGCCCGGCGGGATCACGGTGGACCTGGCCCGCCAGGTCGCTGAGCGGTTGGGCGTCGAGGTCGAGTTCCACTGCTTCGACGCTGCGCGCAAGTCCTTCCACGAAGTCGTCGAAGGAAGCGCGACGCTCGGCTTCCTGGCCGTGGAGCCGGCTCGCGCGCGGGAGGTCACCTTCACGGCGCCCTACGTGCTCATCGACGGCGTGTATGCCGTGCCGGACGCGTCGTCCTGCACCACACCGTCGGATGTCGACGCCACCGGTGTGCGGGTCGGCGTGAAGGAGGGCTCGGCATACGACCTGTTCCTGACCCGGACGCTGCAGCACGCGACGATCGTCCGCGGCGTCGACGGGACCGCAGTGTTCCTCGAACAGCAACTGGACGTCGCCGCGGGCATCCGCGAGCCGGTGACCGAGTTCGCCCATGCGCAGGGCGGCATACGGCTGCTCGACGAACCGTTCATGCAGATCCGCCAGGCGATGGCCACCGGGCCGTTCGCCGCGCCGAGCACCACGCAGTGGCTGGACAACCTGCTGGACCGCTTGGCCGCCGACGGTTTCGTCGCGGAGGCGCTGCGCAGCTCCGGTCAGTCCGAGGGGCTCGCCGCGCCACGCGGCCGCGGATGACAGGCTGGAGACATGCCCAACCGTCTCGCGGAATCCCTCAGCCCCTACCTGCGTCAGCACGCGGACAACCCGGTCGACTGGCAGGAGTGGGGCGCGGAAGCGCTACAGGACGCGGCGGACCGGGACCTGCCGATCCTGTTGTCGGTCGGCTACGCCGCCTGCCACTGGTGCCACGTCATGGCACACGAGTCGTTCGAGGATGCGCAGGTCGCGGCGGCGATCAACGCGTCCTTCGTCGCGATCAAGGTCGACCGCGAGGAACGGCCCGACATCGATGCCGCCTACATGACGGCCACGACCGCGATGACCGGCAGTGGCGGCTGGCCGATGACCTGTTTGCTGACGCCGGACGGCAAGCCGTTCTTCGCCGGCACCTACCTTCCGAAACCGCAGTTCCTGCAGCTGCTCTCGGCGGCGAAACACGCCTGGGACCACCAGCGCGAGGAGGTCAGGGCCTCGGGCGAGAGTGTCGCCGGGCAACTGGCCGCCGCCGCGACGCGTGGCAGCACCGCAGCCCTCACCGACGAGGTCGCCGCTGAGGCCGTCGCCGCACTGCGGGCGTCGTACGACCAGACGTACGGCGGTTTCGGTGACGCGCCCAAGTTCCCGCCGTCCATGGTGCTGGAGTTCCTTCTCCGCCACCACGTCCGCACCGGCAACGAGACAGCCCTGGCGATGGCCGAGCACACCTGCGAGGCCATGGCCCGCGGTGGCATCTACGACCAGCTCGCCGGCGGGTTCGCCCGCTACAGCGTCGACGCGACGTGGACGGTGCCGCACTTCGAGAAGATGCTCTACGACAATGCCCAGCTGCTGCGCGTCTATGCGCACCTGTGGCGCGCGCGCCGAGCGCCACTGGCGGCGCGCATCGCCACTGAGACGGCGCAGTTCATCATTCGCGACCTCGGCACGGCCGAGGGCGTTTTCGCCAGCGCCCTCGACGCCGACACCGACGCCGTGGAGGGAGCGACCTACGTCTGGTCGCCGGCCGAGCTGCGGGAGGTCCTGACCGATGACGATGCCGATCGTGCAGCCGAACTGCTCGGCGTGACCGCACCAGGCACCTTCGAGCACGGCACCTCGACTCTTCAGCTCGCGCAGGACCCGGAATACCTCGATTGGTGGGAGGCGACCCGCAGGACGCTGCTCGACCGGCGTTCGCGTCGCCCGCAGCCCGCGCGCGATGACAAGGTCGTCACCTCATGGAACGGCCTGGCCATCGCGGCGCTGGCCGAAGCAGCGATGATCCTCGGAGAGCACGAATGGCTCGATGCGGCAACGACTGCAGCCGATTTCCTGCTCGCGCGACACATCGTGGGCGGACGCCTGCGCCGCACCTCGTTGGCCGGCCGGATCGGGGCGGCCGACGCCGTCGCGGACGACTACGGCAACTTCGGTGATGCGCTTCTCGTCTTGCACCAGGCAACCGGCGAGCGGCGCTACCTGACGGCCGCCGCAGAACTGCTGACCACCGCGCAGCGATTGTTCTCCGACGATTCCGGCGGCTTCCGGGATGCGGCCGCAGACGGGGAGCAATTGTTCTTCACCCCGCGCGGTGCCGGAGACAACGCCGAGCCGTGCGGCACCTCCAGCCTGGCCGGCGCACTGCTCACCCTCAGCGCGCTGACCGGAGACACCGCCAGCCGCGCGCGGGCCGAGTCGGCGCTTGCGGCGATGGGCGAGATCGCCACGCAGGCGCCGCGATTCGCCGGATGGGCCCTGGCCGTCGGGGAAGCAGCGTTGGCCGGTCCGGTGCAGGTCGCCGTGGTGGGCGACGATCGAGCAGCCCGCGGGCTGGCGCGCACCGCGTGGAGCATGCCCGCGGCGGGGACGGTCATCGTGCACGGCCGTCCCGACTCCGAGCAGAGCCCACTGCTCGCCGACCGTCCCCTGGTGGCCGGCCGATCGGCGGCCTATGTCTGTCATGGTTTCGTCTGCCGGACGCCGGTCAGCGATCGCGACGCGCTGCTCGGTGAGCTGACCGGCCCGTCGAGCCGCAACAGCTGAGCGCCGTTTTCCCACAACACTTTTCGAAGCCATTCGGCACCCAGGTCGAGTCGTGCGAGCGCCGACAACTGATGTGCGTAGGGGTACGGGATGTTCGGGTAGTCGGACCCCAGGACGACCCGATCGCCGAGCTGTGCCAAGCGCGGGACATACCCGTCCGGCAGCGGGGCAAAGCGCTCGGTGAAATCGGTGGCGACCATGGTGGTGTCCAGCCACACGTTCGGGAAGCGCTCCACCAGGTCGGCGAACTGGTGGTATTCCGGCATGCCGGCGTGCGCGACGACCAGGGTGAGCTGCGGGTGTTTCGCCAGCACCCGGCTGATCCGCTCGGATCCGGTGAACTCCCCTGCCAACGGTGCCGATCCCGCGTGTATGACGACTGGTGTCCCGGCATCGGCCAGCTGTGCCCAGGCGCCGTCCAGCTGTTCGTCGTCCGGCGCGTAGGCGCCCACCTGGACGTGCATCTTGAACAGTCGTGCGCCGGCGTCGAGTGCCTGCCCCACATAGTCGGCGACGTCGGGCTCGGGGTAGAGCGTGGCGCAGTGGACGCCGTCGGGCACCCGTCGCGCGAAGTCCGCGTTCCAGTCGTTCAGCCAGCGCGCCATACCGGGCTTGTGCGGATAGGTCAGCGCCGGGATGGCCCGCACGCCGAAGCCGCGCAGCACGGCGAGCCGGGTCGCCTCGTCGAAGCGGTAGGTGATGGGCCACGGCGCACCGTAGTGGCCTGCGGCTGCGTCGAAGTAGGCCCACACCTTGCGCAGCATCGGCTCGGGCAGGAAGTGCACATGGACGTCCGCAAGGCCGGGAATGCCCAGCGTCCGAAGGTGATCGGGGATGTCGGCGTCGGTGGCCGGTCCACGCGGCGTGGTCTGCTGGGCCTGCGTCGGAGCCGCCATGGCGCCAGCTTAGCGACACGGCCCGCACCGACCTGGAGTTGAATGGAGCCATGACTGACGCGTCTTCACCGGCCCAGCGGGAAATCCTCAGCTGGGACCTGTTCGGCAGCGCGAGCCGAGAGCTCGCCCGAGCGATCCACGACGACGGATACCGGCCGGACCTGATCATCTCCATCGCCCGTGGCGGACTCATCCCCGCCGGCGCGATCAGCTACGCGCTCGGGATGAAGAACGTGCACGTGCTCAACGTCGAGTTCTACACCGGCGTGGACGAGCGCCTGCCGATGCCGGTGATGCTCCCGCCGGTGCCCCAGCCGGTCGACCTGTCCGGTGCGACGGTGCTGATCATCGACGATGTGGCAGACACCGGCGGCACCCTGGATCTGGTGCGCAGGTTCTGCGAGGGCCACGTCAAGGAGACCCGCTCGGCGGTGATCTACGAGAAGTCGCGCTCGATCGTCAAGTGCGAATACGTCTGGAAACGCACGGATCAGTGGATCGACTTCCCCTGGTCGAGTCAGCCCGAGATCGGGTGACCCTCAGCCCTGCGGGCGCAGGAACGGGAACGCCAGCGTCGCCTTGATGTTCTGTCCGGTGAGCATCATCACCACCCGGTCGACCCCGATGCCCAAGCCACCGGTCGGCGGCATGGCGAGCTCCAGCCCGGCGAGGAACGCCTCGTCCAGCTGCATCGCCTCCACGTCACCGCCCGCGGCGGCAAGCGACTGCTGGGTGAAGCGTTGCCGTTGGTCCACGGGGTCGGTCAGTTCGCTGTATGCCGTGCCCAGCTCCGTGCCGAACGCCACCAGGTCCCACTGTTCGGTCAGCAGCGGGTTGTCCCGGTGCCGCCGGGCCAGTGGGGACACTTCGACGGGGAAGTCGCAGTAGAACGTGGGGAAGATCGTCTGCTTCTCCACGAGTGCTTCGTACAGCTCCATGACGAGTTTTCCGACGGACTGATCGGAGTGCACCGGGATGCCGTGGTCGCGGCAGATCTGCGCGACCGCCTCGCGCTCCGTGGCAGTGCTGATCGGCACGCCGGTCGCGTGGGAGACTGCATCGTGCACGGTCATGATGGGCCACGGGGTGGAAAGGTCGACCTCGTCATACCCGCCGGAGCCGTCGGGCCGCAGCGCCACCGGCCGGCCGTGGACGGCGGTCGCCACGTTGAGCAGCACGTCACGGGTGAGTTCCCGCATGGTCGTGTAATCGCTGTAGGCCGCATAGGCTTCCAGCGAGGTGAATTCCGGGTTGTGCGTCGCATCGACGCCCTCGTTGCGGAAGTTGCGGCCGATCTCGAAGATGCGTTGCATGCCACCGACCGCGAGCCGCTTCAGGTAGAGCTCCGGCGCGATCCGCAGATAGAGCTCCATGTTGTAGGCGTTGATGTGGGTGGCGAAGGGCCGCGCCGCCGCCCCGCCGTGCACCGGCTGCAGCATCGGTGTCTCCACCTCGAGATATCCGCGGTCCTGGAAGGTCTCACGCATCGCGCGGACAGCGGCCGAACGCTGTACCAGCAGCCGCCGAGCGTCCCGGTCGAGGATGAGCTCGAGCGAGCGATTGCGCGCACGGGTGTCCTCGCTGGGCAGGACACCGAGACCGGGTACCGGGCGCAAGCACTTCGCGGCCATCTGCCAGGAGTGCAGCAGCACCGACAACTCCCCGGTGCGGGAGGTCGCCACGGGGCCGGTCACGCTGACCAGGTCGCCCAGGTCCACGGTGCGGCGCCACAGACACCGGGCGTCGTCCGGCGAATCCGCCGCCGTGACGATCACCTGCAACGTCTCGTACCCGTCCTCCAGCACCGCGAAGCTCACGCCACCCAGGTCGCGCAACGCGCGCACCCGGCCGGCGACGGAGACCACCTGATCAGTGACCCGGTCCGGAGGCAGTGCGGCATACCGCTGGCGGATGTCGTAGGCGCGATCGGTCCGCTGGACGGCCACCGGATATCCGTTGACGCCGGCCTCGTCGAGCACCTCGAGTTTGTCCCGTCGCACCCGCTGCTGCTCGGAGAGCCGGACCGGCGGCGGCGGCGGGAGCAGCAGGGCGTTCTCCTGCTCCCGCACGCGATCCACGAACCACGGCTCCGCCCGAGGTGGCTGCACATCCGACGGTCGCGGACCGGTCAGCACACGTGGGCCCATCATCGGCACGAAACCCTCGGCGATGCCCATCGCCAGCCCGGCACGCGGCACCGTCAGTGCCGGGTCGTAGCACAGCAGCCGGGGCACCCAGGTGGGCTTGTACTTGTCGTTGGACCGGTAGAGGGTCTCCAACTGGAAGAAGCGCGAGGCGAACGACAACGCAGCGTCGTTGAGCCGGGTGATCGGGCCGGCGCCGACCTGATCGGCGCTGCTGAACACCTCACGGAAAACGGCGAAGTTCAACGAGATCCGCCGTATGCCGTGCTCTGGCGCGGCCTCGATCAGCTCGGAGACGAGATATTCGTTGAGGCCGTTCTCGGCGTCCCTGTCACGCCGCATCAGGTCGAGCGACGCCCCGCGCACCCCCCAGGGCACGAACGACAGGAAGCCGCGGATCCGTCCGCTCGCATCGTGCGCCGTGATGATCACACAGCGGCCGTCGGCTGGATCGCCCAACCGGTTGAGCGCCATCGAGAAGCCGCGTTCGGTCTCCTCGCCGCGCCACTGCTCGGCCAGCTCGCCGATGGTGTCGAGCTCGGCAGTGGACAACTCGGCGTGCCGCCGGACCCGGGTGGTGTAGCCGGCACGGCGTAGACGGGTCACCGCCTGGCGCACCGGCCGCATGGACCGGCCGCGCAGGGAGAAGGTCTCCACGTCGATGATCGCCTCGTCACCCAGCGCGAAGGCCTTCAGCCCGGCTTCGACATACTCGTGCGAACCGTGCTCGGAACTGGACAGCACCGCAGGATAGAGACCATGGGAACGGCACTGCTCGAGCCATGCCTGTATGGCGGACTGCCAGGATGCGGGCCGGCCGATCGGGTCCGCGCTCGCGACGCTGACGCTGCCTTCGTTGCGGTAGGTGACCGCCGCCTGACCGTCGGGTGAGAACACCACGCTCTTGTCGCGGCGGGTGGCGAAGTAGCCGAGGGAGTCCCCCTCCCCGTGCAGCAGCAGCAGCCGGCGGATGGCGAGCTCCTCGTCCGCCGTCTGGAACTGCCGGCCGCGTCCGGAGCGCAGGAAGACCAGGCTCGCGAGCAACAGGGCGATGGTCGACATGATGCCGGCCAGCCCGTAGACCCACGGGTGACCGGAATGACCGTGCAGTCCCGGAGTGCCGGGTTCGGAAGTGAAGCCGAAGGTGGACCGGAGCGCGAAGCGAGCGATCTCATGCGTGCCGCGCAGCGTGTTGTCGGCCGTCGCCGAGATGGCGAAGGTGATGAGGAAGGAGGCCAGCAGGCCACTGACCAGGACGGCGGCAGCAGCGGTCCGGCTTCCTTCCGCCAGACGTGCGGGAAAGCAGCGCCGGCTCGCCGCGACGGCGAGAAGGACCGCGAGGCCGATCACGAAAGCCACGGCGGTGGTCGGCACACTCGTGACGAACGAGTGATAGTCCCGATCGAACCCGGTCAGCCGTGAGTCCTGCAACCAGTCCTGGCGGAAGATGGCACCGAGCAGCAACAAGAGGCTGCTGAGCACGCTGAGGAACATGAGCACCACGACGACCGTGTGACCGAACCGAAGCCGTCGCCGCACCGCGCCCGCGAGCACGAACAGCAAGCAGACGATGAACAGGCTCGGTTCGGCCGGCACGTTCACCAGGCCGAGGACGTCGTCGATGATCGAGACGACGATGTTGTCGTGCAACGGCACACTGAGCAGGGAGAGGACCGCGCCGAACATGAAGGCACGTCCGGTCCAGCGAGCGACGAGTTCGCGCCACGGCACCGGAGTGCGTTGCCGGACGGTCGGGCCGCCGTACGGGTTGAACGAGCCACGCAACAGTTTCGGGACCCACCCCACGTCGCCGATCACACCTGCGCTCCTTCGCCCTCACGCACGACTCTCGAACGTCGGGCCGATCCTACAGTTGCGAAGATAAGAAATCGCCGAAGCCGTCGGCGCATCAGAGGGCCGACCGGCACAAAGAAATGTGGCCCCGCCTGACTCAGGCGGGGCCACATTGAATGATTGTTCGGCGGTGTCCTACTCTCCCACACCCTACCGAGTGCAGTACCATCGGCGCTGAAGGGCTTAGCTTCCGGGTTCGGGATGTGACCGGGCGTTTCCCACTTCGCTATAACCGCCGTAACCCTGTG
>NZ_BAAGZB010000005.1:0-225009 GCF_054778955.1 Flexivirga lutea | reverse complement strand
GAATCATCCACCGGCACACCATGATCAGCGGCCAGGTCCTCCACCAACGCCGACGTCGCATCCAGCAACACCGCATCAGCGAAACCCTTCACCGCCTCCGCCGCTTGGATCACGTCTCCCAGCCGCTACCGGGAGAACTCCCTCGGCCCCGCAGCCGCATCGACACGACCGCCCTCAGCGACCAAGGTCATCACCGCATCCGCCACCGACGACGCAAGCTGTGACACGTCCACCAGCCGACGATCTCCGCCATCGGTTGCTTCACCGGTCATACCCTTCACCCCCAGTCGTCTACGAAACTTGCCATTTGCGTTCGAGTCTAGCGGTGACCACCGACAACCGATCACCGTACATCGGACCCACTTCGACGGCCTTCATTGGCGTGCGGCTTGATACTGCTGGGCCGCCTGGCTGAGCATGGTTCGCTCCGACAGAACCGTGGCTGACGATCGGGAGCTCCCACCGTGGACTGTCTCAAGCGAGCCGTTGATGTCGGCCGGTCCTGATTGGATCGACGCGTGATCGTCTGCTTGATGGGCCCGGCCGCGTCCGGAAAGTCGACGCTGGCCAAGTTCCTGGAGGCGCAGCAGCCCGAACGTTTCGCACGGGTCCCGGTCGACTACTTCTTCGTGCCACGCGCCGCCGATCGGACGCCGGCTGACTATTTCGCCACCCCCTTGGCCTACGACTGGGCCGCGCTCGACCGCGCCCTCTGCACTCCGGTCGGCGAACGACGGACCACACCCGACTGCGACTTCGAGCGTTTCGTCCGCCGCTCTCGGTTCGGCGGTCTTCCGATCAATGAGGCACCGGTCTACCTGTTGGATGGAATGCGTCCGCATCCGCGATGCGACGTCCTGGTGATGTTCGACCTCGACGACAGCGAACAACGTCGCCGCCTGGTCGAGCGCGACGCCCGCTGGGGCACGACCGTGGCCGACCGGCACGAGCACCTGGCAGCGACCTTCGCCGCCGGTTGTGCCGAGCTGCCCACGGCGCCGTGCGTACGCCTCACCGCCACCGATGACCTGGAGCAGAACGCAATGCGGGTCATCGACGCACTCACGACCCCATACTCGTAGGGCCAGGCGGTCACGGCGTTGACTCCGCGGAAAGGCTGCGGAGCCGGACGGTCTGCGTGAAGATCGGACTACCGAGATGCGTCCGGCGCTTCGTAGGGATCCGCTCCGCGGTCACCCAGTCGGAAGGCGGCGAAGGTTTCCCGCAGGCCGTTCGCGACATCGGGCATGGGCTTAGTCTCGCGCAGTGCGAGATCGTTCAGCGATCTCGGAGGTGAACCGCGTCAACGAGTTGAGGTAGCGCTGCACATCCGGTTCGGCGCTGATGGTGACCAATTGTGTTGCGGTGTCACGTAATGCCTCAGTGTCCCGGCCGAGGTCATGCAGCGTGAGTGCGCGGAAGAGCACCACGGCACTGTTGTCGGGATAGTCCCTCAGCAACGTGTCGAGTATGGCGAGGGACTCCTCCAGCCGGCCGAGGTGTCGCAACGTGGACGCCTGCTGCAGCAGCGCC
Source organism: Flexivirga lutea (assembly GCF_054778955.1). NCBI lineage: Bacteria > Bacillati > Actinomycetota > Actinomycetes > Micrococcales > Dermacoccaceae > Flexivirga > Flexivirga lutea. The sequence continues at coordinate 223,476 of NZ_BAAGZB010000005.1, read as the reverse complement.
CGGTGCCGGTACGGCTCGTCCAGCCGGACACCGACGGCCCGGTCGTACCACTCCAGCGCCTCTGCCTCGCGTCCGGCGGAATCGAGGGTGCCGGCAAGCTCGTACCGCACTCGGCCGTCCTTCGGAAACCGTTGGTGCAGAGCCGATGCGGCGTCGATCCGGGCATCGGCGTCGTCGAGCGCCCACACCGCCGCGATCTCCGCTTCTGCCTCGTGCTCGCCACGGGCGGCAACAGCCTTGCGTCGGATCGCGGCCGCGTCGTCCGCCGTCGCGCCGTGCGTCATCAGCCAGTGGTGCAGCTGCGCCCAGTGCGAGTGGGTCATCAACGCGAGCACGTCTCCGTCGTGTGCGGCGCCGAGTAGCCCGGTCAGACCGCTGAATTCGTCGGGCCACGACGCCGTGGGCAGTACTCCGACGTGCGAAAGTCCTTGGCGCATAAGGCTTTCCAGATCCTGCATAGACCGACCGCGCAGGTAGTGCTCCTTGTGCTGGATCTGCACTCGGTCGGCACCGAGGCCGGCCAGCTCGCCCATGCGCACCAGGATCTCGTCGGTCCGGTCGCCGCCGGTGCCGAGCCCGAGCTGGAGCTGCGAGCCCGGCCGCACCAGGCCGCGGCCCACGCGCAGCAGCGCCTCCAGCCCGGCCTCGTTGTGTGCCATGTCGAGCACCACCGTGGCCGTGCCGCCCTGCGGGAGCGTGACGGTGTAGATGTTCATCCGGCCGGGGTTCAGCCGGTGATCGGGGGTGAAGGTGCGCAGTCCCTGCGCCACGGCATCCCTCGACAGCCCGGCGCCGAGGCCGGCGGCCGCGCCGGCCAGTGCGTTGGCGATGTTGTGCTCGGACAGGCCGGACAGCGTCATCGGCACATCGACCAGGCTCACCAGGCGGACCGGTGACGCACCCTGCTCCAGCACCGCGATGTCGCCGTCCAGCACGGTGATCCCACGTCCGTGCGCGTCCAGCGCCTCCCGCAGCGAGGGCGATCCCGGGTCCAGGCTGAAGCACCACGGCCGTCCGCCCGCAGTCGAGCGCATCGCCCACACCCGCGGATCGTCGCCGTTGAGCACCACCCAGCCCTCGGGTTTGGTGATCTTGGTGATGATCGCCTTGACCTCGGCCAGCTGGTCGAGGGTGTCGATCCCGTCCATGCCCAGGTGGTCGGCGCTGACATTGGTGACGACACTGACGTCGTTGTATGCCGTGCCCAGCCCGCGCCACAGCATGCCGCCACGCGCGGTCTCCAGCACGCCGAACTGCACACCGGGAGCCTCGAGCACCGCACGTGCTCCGCCCGGGCCGGAGTAGTCGCCCGACTCGATCACCTCGCCCTGCACCAACACGCCGTCGGTCGAACTCCAACCGGTCCGCAGCCCTGCCGTCATACCGAGGTGAGCGATCAACCGGGTGGTCGTCGTCTTGCCGTTGGTGCCGGTCACCGCGACCACGGGCACCTTCGGACGCAGCGCCCGGACACGCTCACCGAGCGGTTCGGCACGCACTCGGGCACCGGCCGCGGCCAGTGTCGGGGTGACAGGCTGCCCGGCCAACAGGTCGTGGAGCACCGGGGCGAGAACGTCCGCGATCACCCTGGCCCGGCCCGCGTGGTTGAGCGCGAAGGCGACCACCACCTCGTCCGGCCCCGCCCCGGCACGCACCCGCACCCCGATGCGGACCACGCCGGCCTCCCGCATCACCAACCGGACGACCCGCTCGACGACACGCAGCACGAAGCCGCGCCGGCCCTCGCTGCCCGGGTCCCCGGGATCACGCCCACGGACCCCGAGGTCGTGGGCCAATGACGTCAGCTGCGGCGCCGAGGCAGCGACGAATCCCGGAACGCCCAGCGTCAGTTTGGCGGCGGGCCGGGTGAAATAGAGGTTGGGGCCGCGCAGGATTCGTGCTCCGAGCACCTGCGCGGCGTCCGAGTCGGCCATGACCGGAACCGGTTACTGCCCCATGGCGTGGACGCCGCCGTCCACGTGCACGATCTCACCGGTCGTGGCCGGGAACCAGTCGGACAGCAACGCGACGCAAGCCTGCGCGGCAGGGGCCGGATCGGTGATGTCCCAGCCGAGCGGAGCGCGCTCGCTCCAGACCTGCTCGAACTGCTCGAAGCCGGGGATCGACTTGGCCGCCGTGGTCCGGACCGGTCCTGCGGAGACCAGGTTGGAGCGGATCTGCTTCGGTCCCAGGTCGCGCGCCAGATAGCGGTTGGTCGACTCGAACGCTGCCTTGGCGACACCCATCCAGTCGTAGACCGGCCAGGCGAACTTCGCATCAAAGGTCAAGCCGACCAGGGACGAACCCTCGGTCATCAACGGAAGCGCAGCAACAGCAAGCGATTTCAGCGAGTATGCCGAGGCCTGCAATGCCGTCGCCGCGTCCTCCCAGGTGCCGGCCATGAAGTCGAACGCTCCGGGAGGGGCGAAGCCGATCGAGTGCAGGACACCGTCGAGCGAGTCGAATCCGGCCGCGCTGAGCCGGTCGGCCAGGCTGTCCAGATCGCCCTGCTCGGTCACGTCCAGCTCCAGCACCTGCGGTGTCTGGGGCAACCGCTTGCTGATGGTCTGGGTGATGCGCATGACGCGACCGAACGATGTCAGGACCACTTCGGCGCCCTGTTCCTGTGCGATCCGGGCCACGTGGAACGCGATGGACGACTCCATCGTGATGCCGGTGATCAACAGTCGTTTGCCTTCGACGATGCCTGCCACGTCGACTCCTCTACTGGGTGCGGTTCAGCTGTCGGTGAGTTGGTGCTGTGCAGTGGTGCGGCGCCTCAGTGGCCCATGCCGAGGCCGCCGTCGACCGGGATCACGGCGCCGTTGATGTAGCCGGCGGCGTCGCTGGCCAGGAAGCGCACGACCTGGGCGACTTCGTCGGGCTCGGCCAGCCGGGCGGCCGGGATCGAGTCCACATAGGCCTTGCGCTGTGCCTCCGGAAGGGCCCGCGTCATGTCGGTGTCGATGAAGCCGGGGGCCACCACGTTGGCGGTGATCGCCTTCTTGCCCAATTCGCGGGCGATGGAGCGCGCCATACCGACCAGACCGGCCTTGGACGCTGCGTAGTTGACCTGGCCGGGACCGCCGAAGAGTCCGACCACGCTGGACACGAAGATGATGCGGCCGCCCTTGCGGCGGATCATGCCCTTGGTCGCCCGGCGGGCGCACCGGAACGCTCCGGTCAGGTTGGTCTCCAGCACCCGGTCGAAGTCCTCGTCCGTCATCCGCATGAGCAGCGTGTCCTGGGTGATGCCGGCGTTGGCGACGACCACTTCCACGGGGCCACCGAAATGCTCCTCCGCGGCCGTGAACGCAGCGTCCACCGACGCGGTGTCCGTGACATCGCAGGCAACGGTCGTCGCGCCCGTCGGACCGTCGGTGCCGCTGCGCGAGGTCACCACCACGTCGTCGCCGGCCGCGACGAACGCCTCCGCGATCGCCCGGCCGATGCCTCGGTTGCCTCCGGTGATCAACACGTGCTGCGGCATCTGGCCCTCTCCTCGTCGGTCGTCGCGTGCCTGGCGGCACGACTGCACAGGCTATTGGACTACCGCGCGGTAGCGCGCACGGGCCGCACAGACACCGCGCCTAGACTGAGGCTGTGCCGCGTCGGAACGAACAACCCTCAGTGCAGTCGGCGACCGACCTGCCGATGCCGGGCAAACACGACCTCGACAACCGGATGCGCAACTACGCCATCGCGATGGCCATCCGCACAGCCGCCTTCGTGCTCGCCTACTTCATGGACGGCCCGCTGCGGTGGATCTGCGTCGTGATGGCGGTGCTGCTGCCCGAGGTGGCAGTGATCGGCGCCAACGCCGCCAACCAGAAGCGCCAGCAGGTGCGCGGGCGTGGGCGGGTCACCGATCAGCGACGGCAACTGCACGGACACCGCTGATGCGGCTGTCCGGCGCGGCTCCCGACCAGCCCACGCAGTGCAGCGCGAAGGGCTGTCGGCGCGAGGCGTCATACGCCTTGGTATGGCGCAACCCGAAGATCCACGCCGAGGACCGGCACAAGATCTGGCTCGCCTGTGACGAGCACCGCACGACCCTGTCTGAGTTCCTGAGCTTTCGGGGGTTCCCCTTGGAGATCAAGGCGATCGACGAGCTCTAGCCGCCAATACTCGACATCGGCCGGTCGGGTTGCTGGAAGTTCGGATCGCCGATCCCGTGACCACGGCGCTTGGCCAGCATCGTCGCGCGGATGAGATCGGCGATCTCCTCGTCGCTCGCGCCGGCCCGCATCGGACCACGCAGGTCACCCTCGTCCCGGGCGAACAGGCAGTTGCGGACCTGGCCGTCCGCGGTCAGCCGCACCCGGTCGCACGCCCCGCAGAACGGCGCCGTGACGCTCGCGATGACGCCGACCGTCGCAGGGCCACCGTCGACGAGGAACAGCTCGGCGGGTGCGCTGCCGCGTGCTTCGTCGGGCAGCGGCGTCAGCTCGAAGCGACGCCCCAGCGTCTCGCGCAACTCTGTCGCGGTCAGCATCGTCTGCCGCTCCCAGGTGTGCCCCGCGTCCAGCGGCATCTGCTCGATGAACCGCAGCGCGAGATCGCGGTCCAGGCACCACTGCAGCAGATCCGCTGGGTTGTCCTTGCCCTTCGGGTCGTGCATGGCGACGGCGTTGATCTTGACCGGCCGCAGCCCGGCGTCCTGGGCGGCCTTGATGCCGCGCTCCACGTCGGCGAACCGGTTGCGGCGGGTCAGCTGCTGGAAACGCTCGGGATCGACGGTGTCCAGCGACACGTTGATGCGTTCGAGGCCGGCATCCGCCAGCGGCTGCGCCAGTCGGTCCAGGCCGATGCCGTTGGTGGTCATCGCGATACGGGGGGCGTGCTCGAGCTCGGCGAACCGGCGCACGACGTCGGGCAGTCCGCGCCGCAGCAAGGGTTCACCACCAGTCAGCCGCACCGACGTGACACCCAGCCGGGTGAAGATGTCCACCACCCGCACGAGTTCGTCGTCGGTGAGCATCTCCGGCTTCGGCAACCAGTCGAGGCCCTCGGCGGGCATGCAGTAGGTGCAGCGCAGGTTGCATCGATCGGTCAGTGACACACGCAGATCCGTGGCCACTCGACCGAACGTGTCCGGCAGGCCCGCGCCGGTCTTGTCGAGGCTGGTCATAGGACTCCAGGGTAGGACAGTTACCGTCAGAGGGTGCTCCGCAGGCTTCTCACCCGACGCTGGCTGACCTGGTTTTTGGTCGCAGTCGTCTGGGCCGTCGCCTGTGTCTTCCTCGGCCGGTGGCAGTGGCACCGCTACGAGGGGAAGTCGCTGTCCCAGCACCAGGTGTCGGACAACTACGACGCCCCACCCGTCGCGGTGACCACCATCCTGCCCGACAAGGGCAGCAAGCTCACCCCGAACGACACATGGCGGCAGGTGAAGCTCGTCGGACATTACGAGCCCGCGAAGAAGCTGCTGGTGCGCAACCGGCCCAATGACGGCTACTTCGGATACGAACTCGTCATACCGTTCCGGCAGGACGACGGGCCGACGGTGCTGGTGGACCGGGGCTGGATCGAGAACGGCCGGACTGCCGCCGCGCCGGAGACCGTCCCGCCGACCCCTAGCGGCACGCTCACCGTCGTCGGCTGGCTGCAACCCGGCGAGCAGGCGACCAGTAACAAGGACGTCCCGGGTCAGGTCTCCTCGATCAACCTGGACCAGATCGCCACGCTCACCCACGACGACCTGCTCACCGGCGGTTACGTGCTGATGCGGACCGAGAAGCCCGCCGCGCCGGCGACGAGGAAGGGTCTGGCCGCGCTGCCCAAACCCACTCCCGGGACGTATGCCGGCATCAATCTCAGCTACGCGCTGCAGTGGTGGGCGGCGGCGGCCGGCGGCATCCTCTTCATGCTCTACCGCTGCTGGAAGGAAGAGCAGGAAGCGGTCCACGGGCCCAGACCACCGAAGCCGAAGAAGCCCAAGAAAGTCCGGATCTGGGACGAGGAAGACGCCTGACCGTCGCCGTGCAGAGGTCCGCCTCCGCCCCACGGCGTACCAAAGTCTCCCCAGGGCAGGGTTCGGCACACCAGCCCGCCCCACGGCGTACCAAAGTCTCCCCAGGGCAGGGTTCGGCACACTAGCCCGCCCCAAAGTCTCCCCAGGGCGTACCAAAGTCTCCCCAGGGCAGGGTTCGGCACACCAGCCCGTACCAAAGTCTCCCCAGGGCAGGGCTCGGCACACCAGCCCGTACCAAAGTCTCCCCACGGCGTACCAAAGTCTCCCCAGGGCAGGGCTCGGCACACCAGCCCGCCCCAGGGCGTACCAAAGTCTCCCCAGGGCAGGGTTCGGCACACCAGCCCGTACCAAAGTCTCCCCAGGGCAGGGTTCGGCACACTAGCCCGCCCCACGGCGTACCAAAGTCTCCCCAGGGCAGGGTTCGGCACACCAGCCCGCCCCACGGCGTACCAAAGTCTCCCCAGGGCAGGCTTCGGCACACCAGCCCGCGCGCGACATTTCCGCGCCGCGACCCGCCTGATCGCGACCGGCTCAGCCCCGACGTGTGCGCTCGAGGAACGCCTGCATCGCCGCCTTCGCCTCGTCGGAGGCGAACAACCGCGCGGACAGGTCGGCGACCTTCGCACCGCGCGCATCGACCTCGGCCAGCAGCGGCGCCGTGAGCAGCGCCTTGCTCTCCCGCAGACCCTGGGCGCTGCCCTGCGTCAGCTGATCCAGCACCACCTCGACCGCTTCATCGAGCGCGGCAGCCGGTACGGACTCGGTGATCAGGCCCATCTCGGCCGCCGTCGCCGCATCGAAGGTTTCGGCGGTGAGGAACGTGCGCGCGGCAGCGCGGCTGGTCATCCGGGGCAGCGTGGTCAGTGAAATGAGCGCGGGCGCCAGGCCGAGGCGAGCCTCGGTGAACGCGAACGTGACCGTGTCGGCCGCCAGGACGATGTCCGCCGCACCGACCAGCCCCAGCCCGCCGGCACGCACCGGCCCGTGCAGGCGTATGACGACAGGCTTGCCGCATGCCAGGATCTGCCGCTGCAGCGCGACCAGGTCGTGCGCACCCTGAGCCATTCCCCCGGCCCTGGCCTCGGCCAGATCGGCACCGGAACAGAACACCGTGCCGGCGGCCGTGAGCAGGACCGCCCGGACCGAGTCGTCGGCCTCCGCGGTGTGCAACGCGGCCGACAGCTCCGCCACCAGTTGCTTGCTGAGCGCGTTGCGGTTGTGCTGGCTGTCCAGGGTGACGGTGGCGATCCCGCGGTCGGAGTGCAGGTGAACCAGCTGCGTTGTCGTCATACGGCCAGACGTTAGTCGGAGGCGATCGCCGGACTCTGCACCGGCTGGTCCCGGAACTGCGTGCGGTACAGGTCGGCGTAGGTGCCGCCGGCGGCGAGCAGTTCCTCGTGCGAGCCGCGCTGGACGATGCGTCCCTGCTCCATCACCAAAATGAGATCGGCGTCCCGGATGGTGGACAGCCGATGCGCGATGACGATCGACGTCCGGCCCGCCAGCGCGGAGTCGAGCGCCCGGGAGACCGCGGCCTCGGACTCCGAGTCCAGGTGCGCGGTCGCCTCGTCGAGCACCACCACGGACGGTGCCTTGAGCAGCAGGCGGGCGATCGCCAAGCGCTGCTTCTCGCCGCCGGACAGGCGGTGCCCGCGGTCGCCGACCATCGTGTCCAGACCGTAGGGCAACCGGCTGACCAGGTCCCACACCTGCGCTTCGCGCAGCACGCGTTCCAGGTCCTCGTCGCTCGCGTCCGGTGCGGCGTAGAGCAGGTTGGCCCGGATGGTGTCGTGGAACATGTGGGCTTCCTGCGTGACGACGCCGACCCGGTCACGCAACGCGTCGAAGGACACCGTGCGCAGGTCCCGCCCACCGATGCGTACGGTGCCGCTGGTCGGGTCGTAGAGGCGCGAGACCAGGCCGATGGTGGTCGTCTTCCCGGCGCCGGAAGGACCGACCAGGGCGATCATCTGGCCCGGTTCGGCCCGGAACGACATCCCCTGCAGCACCGTCGACCCGTCGCCCTTGTCCCGTGTCAGCACGGTTTGCAGCGACTCGATCGACACCTGGTCCGCGGTCGGATACCGGAAGACGACGTCGTCGAACTCCACCCCGATCGGGCCGGGCGGCAGGTCGGCGGGCTCGGCGTGCTCGGCGACCAGAGGCTGCAGGTCGAGCACCTCGAAGACGCGCTCGAAGGAGATCAGCGCCGTGAGCACGTCGACGCGGACGCTGGACAGCTGGGTCAGGGGTGCGTAGAGGCGGCCCAACAGCGCGGCCAGCGCGAGCAGCGTGCCGATCGTCATCGCGCCGTGCACCGCCATCACCCCGCCGATGCCGTAGACCACCGCGGTCGCCAGGGTCGCCAGCAGCGTCAGCCCGACCAGGAAGATCGCCCGCTGAACGGCGATGCTGATGCCGTAGTCGCGCACCTTCGCCGCCCGTTCGGCATACTCGTGGTCCTCCTGCGCGGGGCGGCCGAACAGCTTGACGAGCAGCGCACCCGCGACATTGAAGCGTTCGGTCATGCGCGCGCCCAGGTCGGCGTTCTCGGTCATCTGACCCCTGGTCAGGCCGGCCAGCCGGCGGCCCAGGATGCGGGTCGGGATGAGGAAGAACGGCACGAGCACGAGCGCAGCGAGCGTGATCTGCCAGGACAGCGCGGCCATCGCCACGATGATGACGATCACGCTGACCAGGTTGGACACCACGTTGGACATCACCGACGTGAAGGCCTGCTGGGCACCGATCACGTCGGAGTTGAGCCGGGTGACGAGTGCGCCGGTCTGCGCGCGCGTGAAGAACGCGATCGGCTGGCGCAGCACATGGCCGAACACCTCGCGCCGCAGGTCGTAGATGAGCCCCTCGCCGAGTCCGGCGGACAGCCACCGCTCGACCACCCCGAGGGCCGCGTCGACAACCGCCACGATGCCGGCGGCGACCGCCAGCCACACCACCAGCGCGGTGTTCTTGTCGCCGACACCCTTGTCGACGATCTCCTTGAGGATCAGCGGGGTGGCGATCACCAGCAGCGCATCGACCACCACCAGGACGAGGAAGGTGCCGATCTTGCGCCGGTAGGGCCGGGCGTAGCCGAGCACCCGCCGGGATGTGCCCGGCTTCAGCCTCGACATCTCGGTCGACTCGCGGGTCAGCGAGTGCATCACCTGCCAGTTGCTCATCGTCCTCCTCCGGAGACTCACCGGCCGCCTGCCGGTCCGTCAGTCGCCAACAACGCCCGGAGGCGATGTATGCCGGAGGTATGACCCCACCCGTGGAGTGGCCGCGGCCAGGCCGAGAGTGACCACCGCGGTCGTCGTCCAGAGTGGGACGCCATCGGACAGTGTCAGTGTGGCGCCGATGATCAGCGGCGCCACCGTCGTGGCGACACCCCAGCTGAGGCCGAACAGTGCGAGGTATCGGCCGGTGGCGCCTTCGGGCGCGAGTCGAGAAGCTTGTGCGTAGAGGTGGCTCATCAGCAGGACATCGGCCACCGCGGCCACGACGCCGGACACCAGGACGATGCTCGGGTCATGGCCGGCTGCCAATAACCCGATCGCTGCCGCGAATGCCACGAAACCCACTGTCAACGCCACGAATCCGCCGCCGGCGTTGAGGCGGTCGATCCGCAGGAGCGGCTGCGCGAGTACGGCGACCACCGCCGACGCCGCCGTGCTCGCACCGATCACCCACAGCCCGATCCCTCGATCCGCAACCGTGAGCGGCAGGCCGAAGACGACGATCATGTAGACGAGCGTGAAGATGGTCGACAGCGCGAACAGCACCAGCAGCCGCCGGTCGCGCCATGGCCAGGCCACGGTGCGGTTGTCGGCGGCAGGCTTTCCGGGCGGCAGGAAACCGCGGACGACGCCAGCGCACACCAGGCAGGTCGCGGCGTCGATGACGAACAGCAGACGCAGATCCAATCCGGCGACGACGGCAGCCACTCCCCCTGCTGCGACCGCTGCGACGGTCATCGAGACGAAGAGCAGCCCGAACAACGCCGGGCCGGTACGTTCATCGCTCTCGTCGGCGATGAGGGCTTGCGTGGGTGGCTCGATGAGCTCATAGGACAGGCCGAGGCCGATTGCCCCGATGACGGCCGACATGGTGCCGGTGGCCGCCGCGAGCACCAATTGCGTGGTGGCACAACCGATCAGTCCCAACAGGATGGTCGGACGCGATCCGACGAGATCCAGCAACCAGCCGCCGGCCAAGCGGGACGGGATCGTCGCGAGTCCGAACGCCGCCACGATCAGACCGGCCGTACGCACCGACTCGTGTAGCTCCTCGGTGAGCAGCACGGCCAGGAACGCCATCGAGAACCCGCCAACGCGATTGACCATCCGAGCAACGAGCAGCCCCTGCGCTCCGCGAGAGAGCACCTGCCACGCAGCGAGTGGATGCCGTGCCGCATAACCATCGTCTATGCTGTCGCCAGTCACGATCGGACACGCTACGCAAGTCAGGAGTCACTGGTCAAGTGCGTTTCGACAGTCACATCGAGAGACTGCTCACGGCGGCTGCCAGGTTGGTCAATGCGCTCAGCCCCGGCCTCGACGGCGGGCGCGAGGTCGCCGTACCCGAGACTGCGGCGGACCTGCGGACCGCCATCGGCGCCGCCCTCACGTTCGATCATCAACCCACCGTGAGCGCGGCCGCCGCACGCACTCTCACCGCTGTGATCCCTGATGTCCGAGCGGTTTTCGAGTCAGCTGCCGCGGGTGACACCGCCCGTGCGGCCCGGCTGACCAACGCCCTGCTGAACCACACCGGGGCCCGGCCGCGACTCAATGCCGACGCCGACGGCACCTGGCACCTGCACTTCCACGGCCCCACCGACAGCTTCGGCCCGGGCTGGGCGGCCGGCCTGGCCGCCGGGCTGACAATGGCACTGGGAGTCGACGAGATCGGCCGGCTCGGCGTCTGCTCGGCGGATCGCTGCGACCGGGTGTATGTCGACAGCTCACGCAACGGCACCCGGCAGTTCTGCTCCACCCGGTGCCAGAACCGCACCAAGGCCGCCGCGCACCGCGCCCGGCGCACGTAGCCCTCAGGCCAGTTCGACCAGGTCCTGGTAGTCCGGGCCCCACAGGTCCTCGACACCGTCGGGCAGCAGCAGCACCCGCTCAGGCTCGAGCGCCTCGACGGCGCCGGGGTCGTGGGTGACCAGCACGACCGCGCCCTCGAAGGCGCGCAACGCACCCAGGATCTCCTGGCGCGACGCCGGGTCGAGGTTGTTGGTCGGCTCGTCGAGCAGCAGCACGTTGGCGGCGGACACCACCAGCAGCGCCAGCGAGAGCCGGGTCTTCTCGCCACCGGACAGCACCCGCGCCGGCTTCTCGACGTCGTCGCCGCTGAACAGGAACGATCCGAGCACCTTGCGCGTCTCGGTCTCGTCGAGGTCGGGCGCGGCCGACTTCATGTTGTCCAGGACGCTGCGATCCACGTCGAGGTTCTCGTGCTCCTGGGCGTAGTAACCCAGTTTCAGGCCGTGGCCCGGCTGCACCTGCCCGGTGTCCGGCTGGTCCACGCCCGCCAGGATCCGCAGCAGGGTCGTCTTGCCGGCCCCGTTCAATCCCAGCACCACGACCTTGGAGCCGCGGTCGATCGCCAAATCGACGTCGGTGAAGATCTCCAGCGAGCCGTAGGAGCGCGACAGGCCTTCTGCCATCAGCGGTGTCTTGCCGGACGCCGCCGGCGTGGGGAACCGCAGCTTCGCGACACGATCCTGCTGCCGACTGCCCTCCGCGCCCTGCAGCATCCGCTCGGCCCGCCGGATCATGTTCTGGGCCGCCGTGGCCTTGGTCGCCTTGTAACGCATCTTCTCGGCCTGCGCCATCAACGCAGACGCCTTCTTCTCGGCGTTCTGCCGCTCCCGGCGGCGGCGCCGCTCGTCGGTCTCGCGTTGTTGCAGGTAGGTCGTCCAGCCGACGTTGTACTGGTCGATCGCGGCGCGGTTCGCATCCAGGTGGAAGACGCGGTTGACGACCTGATCCAGCATCTCCACGTCGTGGCTGATGATGATCAGCCCACCCGAGTAGGTCTTCAGGTAGTCACGCAGCCAGTGGATCGAGTCCGCGTCCAGGTGGTTGGTCGGTTCGTCGAGCAACAGCGACTCGGCACCGGAGAACAGGATCCGCGCCAGTTCCACCCGGCGGCGCTGACCACCGGACAGGGTCTCCAGCGGCTGGTCCAGGATGCGCGATGGCAGCCCGAGCGACGACGCCAGCGACGCGGCCTCGGACTCGGCGGCATACCCGCCCTTGCCCAGGAACTCGGCGTCCAGGCGTGCATACCGACGCATCGCCCTCTCACGCTTCTCGTCGTCCTCGTCGGCCATCGCCTTCTCCGCAGCGCGCAGATCGCGGATGACGACGTCGAGCCCACGCGCGGACAGGATGCGGTCCCGCGCCAGCATGGCCAGATCACCGGTGCGCGGATCCTGCGGCAGGTAACCGATGTCTCCCGAGGACGTGACGGTGCCGGCCGCCGGCTGGCCCTCGCCGGCGAGCACCTTCGTCAGCGTCGTCTTGCCGGCGCCGTTGCGGCCCACCAGGCCCACGCGGTCCCCGGCGGCGACCCGGAACGTCGCTTCTTCCAGAAGGATTCGTGACCCCGCACGCAACTCGATACCTTGTGCGGTGATCACTGACTGTCCCTTCTGGCGCGATCCCTCGCGCCGCCCTACTGGCGCGGCAACTGGCGGCATACATGAGGGAGCGCCTGCCGCTACGCCGTTGCCGGCGCGTGCTTCAGGCGCCCGAAGCCGTTCACTCGATAGTGTACGTCCAGGGTCAGCGGCGCCCCAATCCGTTTACGGCGTCGCAGCAGTGAAGGGAAACCGGCGTGACGTTCAATGACAACGCCAACATCGGCACCGGTGACGTCTCCAGCGGAGGCAGCGGCGGTGGGGGCGGCGGGCTGATGCCCGGCGGTGTGGCGGTCGGCGGCGTCGGCGGCGTGATCGTGATGATCCTGATGGTGCTCTTCGGCGGCGACCTGACCGGCGGCGGCGGAGGTGGCGGATACCCCGGACAGATCACCGGCCAGGACCAGGCGAATCCCTACGGCCAGAACCAGATCGGCTCCGGCGGCAGCACCGACGCGATCCAGCAGCAACTCGACCAGTGCACAACCGGTGCCGATGCCAACAACAACGACCTGTGCCTGATCAAGGGCACCGTGGCCAGTGTCGAGGGCTTCTGGAAGGTCTATCTGCCCAAGGCCGCCGGCAAGGACTACTCCCCCGCGGTCACCAAGGTCTTCTCCGGGCAGATGCAGTCGGGATGCGGCACCGCCAGCACCGAGATGGGGCCGTTCTACTGCCCGCTCGACAAGCAGGTCTACATCGACGCCGGCTTCTTCCAGGAACTGCAGAGCCAGTACGGCTCCGACGGCGGCCAGCTCGCCAAGGAATACGTGCTCGCGCACGAATACGGCCACCACGTCCAGGACATCCTTGGCCTGCTCGGCCGCGCCCAGCAGGACCCGCAGGGCGCCGAGTCCGGCTCCGTGCGCACGGAGCTGCAGGCCGACTGCTTCGCCGGCATCTGGGTCTCCTACGCCGACGGCTCCCGCAACGGCCAGGACGGCATCACCATCGATCCGTTGCTGAACAAGATCAACGACTCGGACATCGACTCGGCGCTGTCAGCGGCGGCCGCCGTCGGCGACGACCGCATCCAGCAGAAGGCACAGGGCCGCGTCACCCCGGAGACCTGGACCCACGGATCCTCCGCCGCCCGGCAGAAGTGGTTCAAGATCGGCTACGACAAGGGCAGCCTCAACGCGTGCAACACCTTCGACGCCGCCACCGTCGAGTGAAGCAGGCCCGCTGAGCACTCGATGTGAGTCAGCTCACATTTTCCTGACGTCGCGAGCAACCTCCCGTATGCCGTCCGCGTCTTTCCTGCACCCCACATCTCGTGGGAGCAGGAAGGAAGGAACTGTCATGGCACACACCATCACGCGGGGTCTGCGCGGCAAAGCCGCACTTGCGGTGTGCGGTCTGACTGCAGCCACCGTCATCCCTCTGGCAGCCTCGGGTGCGGCGCACGCAGCGCCGTACTGCGGCATCACCTGGGGCTCGACCGGCAAGGTCGCGGCTGCAATCACGTCGGACACCGTGCGCGGTGCCCGCTCCGGTCAGCACTCGTGCTACGACCGGCTCGTTCTCGATCTGGGCGGTAGCGGTCGCAGCACCGGCTACCGGGTGCGTTACGTCAGCGCGGTCAGCGGACCGTCGGGCAACCCGGTGGCTCTCGCCGGCGGGGCACGCCTGCAGATCGACGTCAATGCGGCGGCGTCGGACGCTCAGGGACGTCCGACCTACCGGCCCGCTGATCCCCGGCACGTCACCGACGTCGCCGGTTACCGCACGTTCCGCCAGGCCGCGTTCGTCGCGTCGTTCGAGGGACAGAGCACGTTCGGACTCGGGGTGCGCGCCCGACTGCCGATGCGGGCGTTCGTCATCCAGGATCCGGCCGGACAGCGCCTGGTGATCGACGTCGCCCACAAGTGGTGACGGAACGGTCACTCCCCCCTTCACCGAGCGGACACGAAACACACTGACAGGACACGTAATGGGGCCGGAAACGGGCCGATTTACGTGTCCTGTCGGTCGGTTCTTGTCCGCTCGGTGAGAGAGAGCGATCAGATGTTGAAGCCGAGGGCGCGCAACTGCTCGCGACCGTCGTCGGTGATCTTCTCCGGGCCCCACGGCGGCATCCACACCCAGTTGATGCGGTGCGACTCGACCAGGCCCTCGAGGGCGGCCGCGGTCTGGTCGGCGATGACGTCGGTCAGCGGACAGGCCGCCGAGGTCAGGGTCATGTCGATCACCGCGGCGTTGTCCGCGTCGACGGTGATGCCGTAGACCAGCCCGAGGTCGACGACATTGATGCCCAACTCGGGGTCGACGACGTCGCGCATGGCTTCCTCGACGTCCGCGACGTTCGGCGGGGTGACTACTTCGGCCATGATCAACCAACTCCCGTTGTGGTGGTGCCGGAACTGATGTCCACGCCGGCCTGCGCCAGCGCGTCGGTGTATGCCGCCCACGGCAGCAGTGCGCACTTCACGCGCGCGGGATACTTCGACACTCCGGAGAACGCCACGCCGTCCCCGATGATTTCCTCGTCGCCGGGGTCCTGGCCCTTGGAGGTCAGCATCTGGCGCATCGCCTCGAAGGTCCGCAACGTCTCGCCCACCGGGTGGCCGATGACCTCCTCGGCCAGCACCGAGGCGGACGCCACCGAGATGGAGCATCCGATCGAGTCGTAGGAGACGTCCTGCACGACCGCAGCGTCGCCGGCGCCGGTCACGTGGACCCGCAACGTCACCTCGTCGCCACAGGTGGTGTTGACGTGATGCGTCTGGGCGTCATACGGCTCACGCAGGCCGGCGTGGGCGGGATGCTTGGAGTGGTCGAGGATCAGCTCCTGATAGAGGTCCATCAGACCGCCACCCCGAAGATGTCGGGCACCCGGTCCAGCGCCTCGAGGAACACTCGCACCTCGTCCAGGGTGGTGTAAGGACCGAAGCTGGCCCGCGTGGTGGCGGTGAGCCGTCCGGCCCGGTGCAGCGGCCAGGCGCAGTGGTGGCCCGTGCGGACCGCGACTCCCGAGTCGTCCAGCACCTGCCCCACGTCGTGGGGATGGACCCCATCGATGACGAAAGCGACTGCGCCGGTGCGCTTGTCGACGTCACGCGGTCCCAGCACGCGCACCCACGGACGCTCCGTCAGGCCGTCGAGCACCGCCCGGGTGATCCTCCGGTCGTGCGCCGCGACCGCGTCCATGCCGAGTGCGGACAGGTAGTCGCACGCGGCGGCCAAGCCGACCGCCTGCGACTCGTTGGGCACGCCCGCCTCGAATCGCTGCGGCGGCGGCGCATAGGTCGAACCCTCCATCCGCACCAGCTCGATCATCGACCCGCCGTAGAGGAACGGCGGCATCGCCGCGAGCAGTTCGCGCCGGCCGACGAGCACGCCCACGCCATACGGCCCGAGCATCTTGTGCCCGCTGAACGCCATGAAGTCGACACCGAGCGACGCGAAGTCGACGGGCAGGTGCGGCACCGACTGGCACGCGTCGAGCACCGTGAGAACGTCGAACTCCCGTGCCAGTGCTGCGAGTTCGGGAACCGGGTTGATGGTGCCGAGCACGTTGGAGACGTGCGCGAACGCGAACACCTTCACCGCCGGGCGCGAGATCAGGTCGCGGGCAGCGGCCAGGTCGAGCTCACCGTCCTCGGTGACGTCCAACCAGCGCAGGGTGGCACCGGTGCGCCGCGCCAGCTCCTGCCACGGCACCAGGTTGGCATGGTGCTCCATCACCGTGGTCACGATCTCGTCGCCGGGACCGATGCGGAAGCGGTCGGTGACCGCCGGGTCGGCTCCGGAGATGCCGAGATCTCCGTCGGCGGAGGCATTGCTGAACGCGTAGGCGACCAGGTTGATCGACTCGGTCGCGCTCTTGGTGAACACCACCTCGCCCGGAGCAGCGCCCACGAACGCGGCGACGGTCGCGCGGGCACCTTCGAACGCCTCGGTCGCCTCCTCGGCGAGCTGGTGCGCACCGCGGTGCGCCGCAGCGTTGTGGTGCTCGTAGAAGTCGCGCTCGGCGTCGAGCACCTGACGCGGTTTCTGCGAGGTCGCACCCGAGTCGAGATAGACCAACGGCCGGCCGTCCCGGACGGTGCGGTGCAGGATCGGGAAGTCGTCCCGCACCTTCTCGACATCGAAGCCCGTCATACCCTCTCCTCACTCCGCACGAACGTATGCCGCCCTGCCGGGCCTGAACGAGGTCAGGCCGTCGGGGTCAGGAAACGGTCGTAGCCCTCGGCCTCGAGACGGTCGGCGAGCTCCGGACCGCCCTCTTCGGCCACCCGGCCGTTGACGAACACGTGCACGTGGTCGGGCTTGATGTAGCGCAGGATTCGCGTGTAGTGCGTGATCAGCAGGACACCCGCGTCGGTCTCGGCCTTCGCGCGGTTGACGCCCTCGGACACGACGCGCAGCGCGTCGACGTCCAGACCCGAGTCGGTCTCGTCGAGGATGGCCATCTTCGGCTTGAGCAGTTCCAGCTGCAGGATCTCGTGACGCTTCTTCTCACCGCCGGAGAAACCTTCGTTGACGCCGCGCTCGGCGAAGACGTCGTCCATGCGCAGGTTGGCCATCGACTGCTTGACGTCCTTGACCCAGTGGCGCAGCTTCGGCGCCTCGCCGTCCACGGCGGTCTTGGCGGTGCGCAGGAAGTTGGACACCGTGACGCCCGGGACCTCGACGGGATACTGCATCGCCAGGAACAGCCCGGCGCGGGCGCGTTCGTCGACCTTCATCGCCAGCACGTCCTCACCGTCCAGCGTGACGGTGCCGCTGGTCACGGTGTATTTCGGGTGCCCGGCGATGCTGTAGGCCAGGGTCGACTTGCCCGAGCCGTTCGGGCCCATGATCGCGTGGGTCTCCCCCGAGTTCACGGTGAGGTTGACGCCCTTGAGGATCTCCTTGGTGCCCTTGTCGGTGTCGACGGACACGTGCAGATCGCGAATCTCCAGCGTTGACATGTAGTTTCAGCTTCCTTCTTCAGCTCGCGCGGACGGCGACATACACGTCACCGTCCTGGATACGTACGGGGTAGACGGCAATGGGCGCGGTGGCCGGCGGTCCGGTCGGCTCGCCGGTCTCGAGGTCGAATCGCGACCCGTGCAACCAGCACTCAATCGTGCAGCCGTCGACCTCGCCCTCGGACAGGGACACATTGGCGTGGCTACAGGTGTCGTTCACCGCGTGCACCACGCCCTCGTCGTCGAGCACCATCGCGACGCGCACCCCGTTGATCTCGGCCAGTGCCGCCTCGCCCTGCGGAAGTTCGTCGCGTGCGCAGACCCGTACGAACTCGTCGGTCACGGCATCCGTGTCGCTCATAGGGTCGCCTCGGCGGCGAGTTCGGCGTCGATCGCCTCCATCAGCGGGTCGACGACCGCCGGAACGCCGATCTTGCTGATGATGTCGGCGAAGAAGCCACGCACCACCAGTCGGCGAGCCTCCTGCTCGGGGATGCCACGTGCCTGCAGGTAGAACAGCTGCTCGTCGTCGAACCGGCCGGTCGAGCTCGCGTGACCGGCGCCGGCGATGTCGCCGGTCTCGATCTCCAGGTTGGGCACCGAGTCGGCGCGAGCGCCGTCGGTGAGCACCAGATTGCGGTTGAGCTCATAGGTCTCGATGCCCTCCGCCTCGGCGCGGATGAGCACATCGCCGACCCACACCGAGTGGGCCGACTCGCCCTGCAGCGCACCCTTGTAGGTGACCAACGACGTGGTGTGCGGGGCATTGTGGTCGATGAAGGTGCGGTGCTCCAGGTGCTGCCCCTCGTCGGCGAAGTAGACGCCCAGCAGGGTCGCGTCACCGCCGGGGCCGTCGTACTTGACGTTGGAGTTGATCCGCACGACCTTGCCGCCCAGCGTCACGGCGATGTGCCGGTAGGTGGCGTCCCGGCCCACCAGCGCCTCGTGCTGCGCCAGGTGCAGCGCGTCGTCGTCCCACTGCTGCACGCTGACCAGCGTCAGGTGCGCGCCGTCGCCGACGACCACCTCGACGTTGGCGGTGTGCTCACCGGAGCCGGTGTGCTCGATGATGATCAGGCCCTGGGAGTGGGCACCCGCCTCGATGACGACGTGGCCGTTGGAGCGTTTGCCGGCTGCACCGGTGACCTGCACGCGGATCGGCTCGTCGTACTCGGTCTCCGCCGCGAGCTTCAGGTGCAGCGCCTTGGCGCTGCCGGCGTGGGCGAGCACCGAGGCCCGGTCACCCGGCTTCAGCGCCGCACCCCGCGCACCCTCACCGGCACCCAGCGGCTCCGCGATGACCGAGTCGTCGGAGATCTCCACGGTCACCGCGCCGTCGGCGGTCGGCTCCTCGGCCAGCAGACCGGTCAGCCGGTCGACCGGTGTGAAACGCCAGTCCTCCTCCCGGCCGTGCGGCACCGGGAAGTCGGCGACGTCGAAAGACGTCGTGCGCTCGGCACGGGATTGTTCGGGCACCGACGCCTGCGCAGCAGGGTCGACGTGGGTTTTCGCATCGGGTGTCAGCAGGGACATCGCGGGGTCAATGGTCCTTCCAGGAGAGTCGAAGTGAGCTGCGGAATGTCGATCGGGTTAACCGACCGCGCCTTCCATCTGCAGCTCGATGAGGCGGTTGAGTTCGAGGGCGTACTCCATGGGGAGTTCACGCGCGATCGGCTCGACGAAGCCGCGCACGATCATCGCCATCGCCTCCTCCTCGGTGAGGCCGCGCGACATCAGATAGAACATCTGGTCCTCGCTGACCTTGGAGACCGTGGCCTCGTGGCCCATCTGCACATCGTCCTCGCGGACGTCGACATACGGGTAGGTGTCCGACCGGCTGATCTGGTCCACCAGCAAGGCGTCACAGACCACTGAACTCTTGGAGTGCTCGGCGCCTTCGAGCACCTGCACCAGACCCCGGTATGACGTGCGTCCGCCACCACGGG
Organism: Flexivirga lutea; assembly: GCF_054778955.1. NCBI lineage: Bacteria > Bacillati > Actinomycetota > Actinomycetes > Micrococcales > Dermacoccaceae > Flexivirga > Flexivirga lutea. The sequence goes on along the minus strand of NZ_BAAGZB010000005.1, from coordinate 203,988 downwards.
CAACCGACTTCGACACGATGGTCGAGCTGGTGTGCGGCGCGGCGTGCACCATCTTGGCGCCGGCGTCCTGGTGCTGGCCCTCGCCGGCGAACGCGATGGACAGCGTCTCACCCTTCGCGTGCTCGCCCATCAGGAAGACTGCCGGGTACTTCATGGTGACCTTGGAGCCGATGTTGCCGTCGATCCACTCCATGGTGGCGCCGGCCTCGCAGGTCGCCCGCTTGGTGACCAGGTTGTAGACGTTGTTCGACCAGTTCTGGATGGTCGTGTAACGCACCCGGGCGTTCTTCTTGACGATGATCTCCACCACGGCCGAGTGCAGCGAGTCCGACTTGTAGATCGGCGCGGTGCAGCCCTCGACGTAGTGCACGTACGAGTCCTCGTCGGCGATGATCAGCGTCCGCTCGAACTGGCCCATGTTCTCGGTGTTGATCCGGAAGTAGGCCTGCAGCGGGATCTCGACGTGCACGCCCTTGGGGACGTAGATGAACGAGCCACCCGACCAGACCGCGGTGTTGAGCGAGGCGAACTTGTTGTCGCCGGCCGGGATTACCGAACCGAAGTACTCCTTGAAGATGTCCTCGTGCTCGCGCAGACCCGTGTCGGTGTCGACGAAGATCACGCCCTGCTGCTCGAGATCCTCGCGAATCTGGTGGTAGACGACCTCCGACTCGTACTGCGCAGCAACACCGGCGACCAGGCGCTGCTTCTCCGCCTCCGGGATGCCGAGCCGGTCGTAGGTGTTGCGGATGTCCTCCGGCAGGTCCTCCCAGGAGGCGGCCTGCTGCTCGGTCGACTTCACGAAGTACTTGATGTTCTGGAAGTCGATGCCGGTCAGGTCCGACCCCCACCAGGGCATCGGCTTCTTGTCGAACAGCTTCAGTGCCTTCAGCCGGCGCTGCAGCATCCAGTCCGGTTCGTTCTTGCGCTGCGAGATGTCGGCGACGACCTCCGGGGAGAGGCCACGACGAGCACTGGAGCCCGCAACGTCACTGTCGGCCCAGCCGTACTCGTAGTTGCCGATGCCCTTCAGTCCCGGGTTGAGCTCTTCGATGGTGCTCATCTCGAATCCCTTTCTGTCGCGTGGGAAGTGCTGTGTGCCGCTTGGGGTGCAGCAGTTGGTACGAACGTGGTGCACACGTGGTCGCCATGTGCGAGCGAGGACAGCCGCTGGACGTGGACTCCGAGCGTCCGGGAGAACGCCTTGGCCTCTTCCTCGCAGAACTGGGGGAACTCCGCGGCGACGTGCTGGACAGGGCAATGCCCCTGACACAGTTGAACCCCCGCCAGAGGTGTGTCATTCCCGACCGGGCGGGTCGTGGCGGCATACCCCTGGTCGGTGAGCGCAGCCGCCAGCGCCTGGGTGCGGCTGTCCAGATCGCGCCCGGCGGACTCCACCACCGGCAGCGCTTGCTCGGCGAGAGATGCGGCACGTTGACGCGCGAACTCGGTCACTGCGTCCTCGCCCGAGGTGTCGCGCAGGAATCGCAGCACCGAGCCGGCGAGCGGCTCGTAGTCGCCCCGCAGCCGGGCGTGGCCCGAGGACGACACCACGAAGGCCCGCGCCGGGCGCCCGCGACGGCGCTCACCCGTGCCGGCCTGCTCGCGCTCCTCCACCAGCTCGTCGTGTGCCAGGCAGTCCAGGTGCCGGCGGACCGCGGCCGCAGTGAGGCCGAGCGACTCCGCGAGCTCGGCCGCCGTGATGGGGCCGCGCTCGGAGATCGTCCGCAGCACGCGCTCACGCGTGCCGACCTCACCGGCTGGGAAAAACACAACATCAGTGTGACGTAATTCCCTGGGAACCTTCCACCCAGGGTGACCTAAGTCCGCCGCACGGCCATCGGCGGCGTCGCCCGGCCCTCGGGAAGCAGTGGCAGCTTCACGACCTACACTTGGCGGTCGTGAGTGCTCCCGTGCTGCCGGTCGTCGTCGACGGGGTGTCGCACCACTACGGCAGCAAGCTCGCCCTCGACCGGATGAGCTGGAGCGCACCGCAGGGCGCGATCACCTGCGTCCTCGGACCCAACGGCGCGGGCAAGACGACCGTGATGGAGATGGCCGAGGGCCTGCGTCGCCCGGAGTCGGGCACGGTCCGGGTGCTGGGCACCGACCCGTGGGGCGCGGACGCCGCGCATCGTCGGCGGGTCGGTGTCATGCTGCAGGACGGCGGTCTCCCCGGATCGGTCAAACCGCTGCGTCTGCTGCAGCACTTCGCCACCCTGTATGACGCCCAGGACGAGTTCCCTCTGCTGGTCGACGCCCTGGGCATCCAGGACTTCCGCCAGACGTCGCTGCGCCGGCTCTCCGGCGGTCAGCGGCAGCGCGTGGCGCTCGCCGCGGCGCTGATCGGTCGTCCCGAGGTGGTCTTTCTCGACGAGCCGAGCGCCGGCCTCGACCCGCACGCGCGGCTCGACGTGTGGGACCTGGTGCGCCATACCCGCGACCGCGGAGCGTGCGTCGTGGTGACGACCCACTCCTTCGAGGAGGCCGACCGGCTGGCCGACCAGGTCATCATCGTCGCGGCCGGGTCCGTGGCCGCCCAGGGCACGGTCGCCCAGGTCAGCGGTTCCGACGGCCTCGAGGACACCTACTTCTCGCTCACCCGCACGACCAAGAAGTCCTCCCGATGAAGCTCGCCCGATGAGGTCAGTCCGATGACCACCCCCGCCGTACGCGCCCGCAGCCAGGCTGCCTTCGAGGTGCGCACCCTGCTGTCCAACGGCGAGCAGCTGCTCGTCTCCCTCCTGCTGCCCGCGCTCGCCCTGATCGGGCTCGCGGTCGGCACCAGCCCCGACCTCGGACCCGGCCGCCGCATCGACATCGTCGTGCCGAGCGTCCTGGCCCTCGCGGTGGTCTCGACGGCGTTCACCGGACAGGCCATCGCCACCGGCTTCGATCGCCGGTACGGCGTACTGCGACTGCTCGGGGTCACCCCGCTGGGCCGCTCCGGCCTGCTGGCCGGCAAGGCCCTGGCGGTGCTGGTCGTCGTCGCGCTGCAGACGGTGGTCCTCGCGGTGCTGGGAGCGTGCTTCGGCTGGCATCCGGACGCGGCCGGCGTCGTCGTGGGGCTGCTGCTGATGCTGGTCGGGACCTGGACCTGGGTCGCCCTCGCGTTGCTGATCTCCGGTGTGCTGCGGGCGGAGGCGGTCCTCGCGGTGGCCAATCTGCTGTGGGTGCTGTTCGCCGCCCTCGGCGGCCTGCTTTACCCGACCGGCAGGCTGCCGGACCTCGCGGGATCCATCGTGCGCCTGCTGCCGTCCGGCGCACTCGGCGACGGTCTCCGCGACGCGATGACCGGCCGATTCGGCTCACTGACCGAGCCCGTGGTGGTGCTGCTCGTGTGGGGCGCGGCAGCCACGGCGCTCACCGCTGCGACCTTCCGATGGGACGACCGATGATCACCGACTCGACACTGCACACGCCGGCGGACGCCAACTCTGCGGCACGACCTGACGGCTGGTCGCCGTTGCCGCCGGCACGACCCACCACCGGCCTGTCCACCTGGCTGCGCCGGCTCTTCTGGCTCAACCTGTTCGTCGAGGTCCTCATCGTGGCCACCGGCGGCCTGGTGCGGCTGACCGCGAGCGGCCTGGGCTGTCCTGACTGGCCGCAGTGCGTCCCCGGATCACTCACGCCGGTCAAGCACCAGGAGCAGTCCTGGCACAAATACATCGAGTTCGGCAATCGCACGATGACCAGCGTGGTCAGCCTCGTGGCGGTAGCGCTGCTGGTCGCACTGATCGTCGACCAGCGCAAGGGTTCGCAGCGCCGCGGCCTCTGGCCGCCGGTCGCCTGGATCCTGTTCGGCATCGCCGTGCAGGCGGTGGTCGGCGGCATCTCCGTGCGGACCGGGCTCAACCCGGCGATCGTCGCCTCGCACTTCCTGGCCTCCATGGTGCTGGTCGCAGCCTCGGCCTGGCTCGTCCATCGGGCCCGCGAGACGGACGCGCCACCGCGGCCGGTCGTGCCCCGAGAGGTGCGCTGGCTCGGTGCCCTCACCGCCGTGTTGGTGGCGGTGGTCCTCTTGCTGGGCACCCTGGTGACCGGCTCCGGCCCGCACTCGGGTGACGATGCGGAACACCCGGCCCGCCTGGGACTGGATGTGCGCACTGTCGCGTGGCTGCATGCCGACACCGTCATGCTGCTGACCGGCCTGGTCGTGGCGCTGCTCATCGCCACGCTGCTGGTGGCGCGGCACACCCGAGCACCCAAGGCCTGGGGGTGGGTGCTCGGCGTGATCGTGCTGCAGGGCATCGTCGGCTACACGCAGTACTTCCTCGAGGTGCCCGCCGGCCTGGTCGAGATCCACATGATCCTGGCCGGCCTGCTGGTCGTCGTCACCACCTGGGCGGTGCTGAGCCTGCGCGAGCGCTGACCCTCCCCGATCCGTGCGCCTCTCAGCAGTCCCGGCGTCGCCGGATGCTCAGGAAGCGAGGCGTGCTGTGGCCGCCGGCGTTGGTTGCGGTGATCGCCCGCAGGGCCGGATGCTTGCGGCGTACCTCCGCCTCCAACCGATCGTGCAGCGTGATGCCGGTGGCGGGGCAGTGCCCGCACGTCCCCGAGAAGGTCACCTCCACCCGTCCGTCGGCGACGGAGGCGACCGTCACCTCTCCCCCGTGCGAACGCACGTAGTCGCCGGCCGGACCGGCGAGCACCTCGCGCACCGCCGCCGCCAGCAGCGCGTCCGGGCCGCCCTGTTCGGCGTCATACGGCTGCCATCCGGGCGCCTCGACCGCCGCCTCGAGCGCATCGCGCACCTGCCCGATGACGTCCGTCCAGCGCAGCCCGTCCGCCAGCCGGATCAGCACGGCGCACGACTCGCACACGATCGCCTGTATGACGCCGTCGTCGACCAGCGCACCGAGCGGCTGCGGAACCCGACGGACCGGACCGGCGAACGGCACGACACCCGGGGCCAACACCCAGCGCACTGTCTGCGGTTGGTCCGCGACCAGCTCGGGATGCATGAGCACGGTGGTGGTGCGGCTCATGAGATCGCCGCCACCACGGTGTGGACCAGCAGGGCCGCCGACCACGCCAGCACGAACATGTAGCCGAACGCGATCGCCGGCCACCGCCACGTCCCGGTCTCCCGGCGCATCACGCCGATGGTCGACATGCATTGCAGGGCGAACAGGAAGAAGGTGAGCAGCGCTGCCGTCGTCGGGGCGTCGAACAGCTTCTCCTGATGGCCGTTGCGCTCGGTGGTCATGTGCTGCAGTGTCGTCTTGGGCGACTCGGGGTTCTCCGCGGCGGCGACCTGTCCCAGGGTCGCGACGAAGACCTCGCGGGCCGACAAGGACGCCAGCACACCGACGTTGACCCGCCAGTCGAAGCCGAGCGGCTCGAAGACCGGCTCGACGCCCCGGCCGACCTGGGCGGCGATGCTGTGGTCGAGCACGTAGGCGGAGGTGGCCGAGGAGCTGGTGGTGTCGACGCCGGCGTGCTGCATCTCTGCGGTGCCTCGGGTCGGCAGGTTGAGCAGCAGCCACAGGACGATGGTGACCACCAGGATGATCCGGCCGACCTTCTGCAGGAACGCCTTGCTGGAGTCCCACACGGCGAACGCCACCGAGCGCAGCCGTGGCAGCCGGTAGCTGGGCATCTCCATGTAGAAGGGCAGGACCGCGCCGTGCCGCCCGGTGATCCGTTTGAACACCCACGCCGTGCCCATCGCGGCCAGTGCGCCGACCAGGTAGAGCACGAACATGACCACGCCCTGCGCGCCGAACGGTCCGACGGTGGCCGATGACGGCACGAGCAATCCGACCAATAGCACGTAGACCGTCAGCCGGGCCGAGCACGTCATCAGCGGCGCGCCCATCATGGTGGCGATCCGGTCCCGGGCGGACGGCAGCGACCGGGTCGCCATGATGCCGGGTATGGCGCAGGCCCAGGCGGACAGCAGAGCGACGAACGCCCGCCCCTCCAATCCTGCACGGGCCATCAACCGGTCCATCAGGAACGCCGCGCGCGACAGGTAACCGCTGCCTTCCAGGATCGCGATCATCAGGAACAGCAGCGCGATCTGCGGCACGAACACCATCACGCTGCCGACTCCGCCGATCAGGGCGTCACCGATGAAACTGCCGAGCCAGCCGTCGCCGAGGTGCGTGTGGGTCCAGCCGCCGGCGTCGTCGAACCAGGACTGCACCAGATCCTGCAGCGGCGTCGCCAAGGTGAAGATGACCTGGAAGAACAGGAACATCGTGGCGGCGAAGATCAGCGTCCCGAGGATGGGATGCAGCAGCACGGCGTCCAGCCGTCGGGTGCGCGCGTCGTCACTGGGTGGCCGGTGCCGGGCACCGTCCAGCACGGATCGTGCCCAGGCGCGTGCCTGCTGGCGTTCGGTGGGTGGCGGCAGGACGGGGACCGCCCACTGGGCCGCCAGGGCCAGCTGATCGCGCAGGCCGGCGAGCGCTTCCTTGTCCCCCGCGGACACCTCGAGCACAGGGACGCCGAGCGCGCGTTGCAGGGCCGCGGTGTCCAGCGACCCCATGCGGCGGTGCAGTTCGTCACCGAAGGTCACCACCACGGTGACGGGGATGCCGGTGTTGAGCGCCTGGCCCACGAGGGTGAGCGAGCGCTCGATCGTGGTGGCGTCCACTAGCACCAGCAGTGCGTCGGGGGTGTTCAGCTGGTCATCGGCGGCGTCGAGGACGTCGGCCACCACCTGTTCGTCGGGGCTGATCGGGTCCAGACTGTACGTGCCCGGGAGGTCTTCGATCGTGACGTCGCCGCCCGGGGTGCGGGCCGTGCCCTCGTAGCGGGCAACGGTCACACCGGGATAATTGCCCGTCTTGGCCCGCAATCCGGTCAGCGCGTTGAACAGCGTGGTCTTGCCGGAGTTGGGACTGCCCAGCAGGGCGATGCGGGTCGTCCCGGGGGTGGCATCGACGAGCGTGTCACCCGGACTGCAATGGCTCACCGAGACTCGACCCGCACGTGCCGGGTGTGCTCGCGGCGCACCGCGATCTCATAGCCAGCAACGCCGTACACGAAGGGATCACCCAACGGTGCGCGACGCAGGACCGTGACCGCGGCGCCCTCGGCGAAGCCCAGATCCTCGAAACGGCGCACAGCGGCTCGGTCGAGCGCACTGCTCCAGCCGACGATCACACCGGACTGGCCGGGGCGCATCTCTGCCAAGGAACGCTCGGCGGGTTGATCGGCACGAACGGAGCCGTCCGCGTCGGCGCCGGTGCGGACACCGGTGTCGGGATCGGTTCGACGGACCCACGTCGCCAGCGACATCCGTACCTCCACAACTGCGACTCGCGTTCCTTAGGGCAGCCTACCCTGCCTCTGCGAGTGTGACACAGGTGCAGCGACCATGCGAATCGTGGCTGCCCGGGTGAATGGTGGCTGAGCAGCAGCTGAATCCCCCGATGCCGGCGCCCGGCGAGACGCATCGACACTCTCGCCGGACTGCGCCCCGTTGCCGCGACCGGTCACCTACCCTGAAGCCACCTCCATCGAACAGAAGGGTCTTCCATGTCGATTCGGTCAACGGTCGGAACCACCCTGCGTAAGACGCTCGGCGGTCGGCAGACGGAGCGCCTGCGGCGCTGTGAGGTAGCCGCACGCACGACGGTGGCCCGCCGGATCGCGCCTCCCCAGGTCGCTCCGAAGCCGACGCCGTTGAACCGCCAGCAGATGATCGACGCTCTCGGCCGCGCCGGAGTCGAGGGCCTCGGCGCCGGTTCGACACTGCCCAAGGGCCTGCACTGGGTCTCCGCCGATCCGTTCGAGCACACCAGTAGCGGGGTGCACAAGCACGCACTGCTCGCGCGCATGCACGAACTGCTGCACCCACGCACCTACTTCGAGATCGGTGTCGACCAGGGCCAGAGCCTCACCCTGTCCCGCGCACGCAGCATCGCGGTGGACCCGGCATACCGCATCACCCGCGAGATCCGTTGTGACGTGCAGACGTTCGTGCAGACCAGCGACGACTTCTTCGCGACAGCGGGGGCGTTCGACCACTTCGGCGAGCTGCCGGTCGATCTGGCGTTCATCGACGGCATGCATCTGGCCGAGTTCGCGCTGCGCGACTTCATGAACATCGAGAAGCGCATGTCGCCCGGAGGGGTGGTCATCCTGGACGACATGCTTCCCCGGAACTCCCTGGAAGGACAGCGGATCCGGCGTACGTCGGCCTGGGCGGGCGACGTCTACAAGGTGGACGACGTGCTGCGGCGGCACCGCCCCGACCTGACGATCCTGCCGATCAACACCGAGCCCACCGGCAGTTACCTGGTGGTCGGCCTCGATCCCACGTCGACCGTGCTGGACGAGGTCTACCCGGACGAACTCCCCCGCCTGAGCGCGCCCGACCCGCAGACCGTCGACGCAGAGTGGTGCCGGCGCACGCACGCCCACGAGCCGTCCGGGATCATGTCGTCACCGGTCTGGGCCGACGTGCGTGCCCTGCGTGACCGCGACGCACCCGCCGAGGACTACACACACCTCTGGCAGGCACTCGCCGAGCGCCGCTGAGCCGCGATCACCCTGCGGCATCCGCTCGCCGCGGAACGGCGACACGTAGAGCAGGACTGCGACCAGGGCGAAGATCAGTGCGGCGAGCCACACTGCCGGACGGGTGCCGATCCCGCCGATGACGAGTCCGGCCACGGGTGCCACCACGACGATCACCGTGCGGTTCGCGGCCCGCATGGTCGTGTTCACACGCGACTGCAGGGTGTCCGGCTCCGACTCCGGCGAGCGCGGTGGCTGTGCCGAACTGCACCGCCGACAGGTGCAGCGTGTGCAATGCGAACGTCGGCACCGCCACTCCGAGCGTCGCGTTGGCCGCGAACCACAGGTGGGTGCCCAGTGCCAGCCACCGTTGCGCCCCGGCCCGATAGACCCACGTCAGTCCGTCGCGTATGTCGCGGCGCACGCTCGACGCGGCGGTGGCCGCGGGCCCCGGCTCGGTGACGCGGACCGGCGCCATCATGGCGGCGGAGAAGAAGTAGCTGAGCGCGTCCACCAGGATCGCCCACGGTGCACCGAGGATCGCGATCAAACCACCCGCGAGGGTCGGACCCGCTGTCTGTGCAACTGCCGAGGAGCCGTCCAGTCTCGCGTGCGCGCGCTGCAGCTGGCAGGTCGGCACCAATCGCGGCAGGAATGCCATGGACGACGCGTCATTGAAGAGCGCGGTCGCGCCATACAGCAGAACGATGCCGATGAGCACCGGCAGTGACAGCGCACCGAGCACCCAGGCCACGGGGATCAGTGCCAGCAACGACCCGCACACCAGGTCGGTGATGACGATGACCGGCAGGCGGCGTCGCCGGTCGACGATCACACCGGCGAACAGGCCGAGAACCAGGTAGGGCAACCACCGTGCCGAGTTGAGCCAGCCGACGTCCTGCGGGCCGCCGTGCAGTGTCCGCAGCACCAGGAACTGCAGACTGAGCAGTGTCACGTAGGTGCCGAAGGACGAGACGGTCTCCCCCAGCCACAGCCGCCCGAAGTACTGCGGCAGTGCACCTTCGCGCGGTGTGGTCGCGGCGGCCATGTGCTGCACCCTACGCAGCGGGTGCAGGTGAAGGATCAGAAGACGAGGTGCACCAGCGGGTCGATCGCGACACCGACGAAGACCAACGTCAGGTAGGAGATCGAGTAGTGGAACAGGCGCATCGGCTTCAGCACCTTGTATGACGCCCCGGCGCGCGCACGACGCAGCAGCAGGTGGGCCTCGCGCAAGAACACCGCACCGGCGACCAGCGCGATGACCGTGTAGATCAGCCCCATGTCCCCGACGGGGATCAGCGCGAGCGTGGTCAGCACGGTCACCCAGGTGTAGAGCACGATCTGCTGGGCCACCGCGACGTCCTCGGCCACCACGGGCAGCATCGGCACTCCGGCATTGGCGTAGTCGTCACGGAACCGCATCGACAGCGGCCAGTAGTGCGGCGGCGTCCAGAAGAACACCACCAGGAAGAGCACCACCGCGGACCAACTCAGCGAGTCGGTGACGGCCGACCACCCGATGAGGGTCGGCATACAGCCCGCGATGCCACCCCACACGATGTTCTGCGAGGTGCGCCGCTTCAGCAGCAGCGTGTAGAAGCCGACGTAGAGCGCGATGGCGCCGAACGACAAGGCCGCCGAGAGCCAGTTGACGAGCAACCCGAGCCACAGCACCGAGATCACCCCGAGGGTGACCCCGAAGACGAAGCCGGCCCGTGGGCTGATGGCCCCGGTGGCCAGTGGCCGTCCCTCGGTGCGGTGCATCAACCGGTCGATGTCGCGGTCGAGGTAGCAGTTGAGGGAGTTGGCCGAACCGGCCGACAGCGAGCCGCCGATCAGCGTCGCCAGGATCAACCAGACCGAGGGCACCCCGCGATCGGCCAGGAACATCACCGGGAAGGTCGTCACCAGCAGGAGCTCGATGATCCGCGGTTTGGTCAGGGCGAGGTAGTCGCGCGCGACCGCGGCGAAGGGCCGCCGGCCCGCCGGCGCACCGTGTGCTGCGCCGCTGTCGGTGCCAGTGGTGTTGCTGTCGAGGGTGCTTTCGGCGGTCGCTCGGCCGTTCGCCGAGCGCGGCTCGATAGCGGTCACTCTCGTCACTTCCGTCGCCTCGGGGAATCGCACACGGGTGGGCATCTCACCACCTGAACTGCCCGCAGTCTATCCCGCTGACCGACTTTGCTGATCGCGTGGGTGGCAGGGCTAGGCTCGGAAGGGAAAGTTCCAGATCGTCAGTTCAGTCCAGAGCCATCGTTCGAATCTTCGTGGGAGCAATCTGCCGTGAGTCAGGACACCTCAGCCATCACCGGACGCCGCGACCCGGCGCTCGCCGAGCCCATCGCCACCGAGGCCGGCTGGACGTCGGTCGACGTACGCGCTGTCGACACCGTGCGGGTCCTGGCGGCCGACGCGGTGCAGAAGACCGGCAACGGCCACCCGGGCACCGCGATGAGCCTGGCCCCGCTGGCGTACCTGCTCTACCAGAACGTCATGCGCATCGATCCCGGTGACCCGCGCTGGATCGGTCGCGACCGGTTCGTGCTGTCCTGCGGGCACTCCAGCCTCACCCAGTACATCCAGCTCTACTTCTCCGGCTACGGCCTGGAACTGAAGGATCTGGAGGCGCTGCGCACCTGGGGTTCGCTGACGCCGGGCCACCCGGAGTTCGGCCACACCGACGGTGTCGACATCACCACCGGCCCGCTCGGCTCCGGCATCGCCTCGGCCGTGGGTATGGCGATGGCGCAGCGTCGCCAGCGCGGTCTGCTGGACCCCGACGCCGCGCCCGGCACCAGTCCCTTCGACCACCGCATCTGGGTCATCGCCTCCGACGGTGACCTGATGGAAGGCGTGTCGGCAGAGGCCGGTTCGCTGGCCGGCCACCAGGAACTGGGCAACCTGATCGCGTTCTACGACCAGAACCAGATCTCCATCGAGGACGACACCGACGTGTCGTTCACCGAGGACGTGGCTGCCCGCTACGCGGCATACGGTTGGCACGTGCAGACCGTCGACTGGCGGCCGGGTGCGAAGCCGGACAGCGACCGCAACACCTACACCGAGAACGTCGACGAGCTGCTGGCCGCGATCGAGCAGGCCAAGTCGGTCACCGACAAGCCGTCGCTGATCTGCCTGCGCACCATCCTGGCCTGGCCGGCGCCGACCAAGCAGGGCACCGGAAAGGCGCACGGCAGCGCCCTGGGCGATGACGAGGTCGCCGGCACCAAGAAGCTGCTCGGCTTCGACCCGGAGCGGACGTTCCAGGTCGACGACGAGGTCATCGAGCACGTCCGCAAGGTCAAGGACCGGGGCCGGCAGGCCCACGCCGAATGGCAGAAGTCGTTCGACGCGTGGAGCGAGGCCAACCCGGAGGCGGCGCAGTTGCTGGACCGGCTGGTCAAGCGCGAGCTGCCCGCCGACTTCGCCTCGGCGTTCCCCACCTTCGAGGCCGACCCGAAGGGCCTCGCGACGCGCGCGGCTTCGGGCAAGATCCTCACCGCGCTCGCGCCGGTCATGCCGGAGTTGTGGGGCGGTTCGGCCGACCTGGCCGAGTCCAACAACACCACCATGGTCGGCGAGCCGAGCTTTGTGCCGGCCAATTGGCAGACCGAGGAGTGGAAGGGCGGCCCCTACGGCCGCACCCTGCACTTCGGGATCCGCGAGAACGCCATGGGTATGGCGCTCAACGGCATCGCTTTGGAGGGTCTGACCCGTCCCTACGGCGGCACGTTCCTGGTCTTCTCCGACTACATGCGCCCCGCGGTGCGGTTGGCCGCCATCCAGCAGATCCCGGTGACGTTCGTGTGGACGCACGACTCCATCGGCCTGGGCGAGGACGGTCCGACCCACCAGCCGATCGAGCACTTGGCGGCGCTGCGCGCGATCCCGGGCCTGGACGTCGTGCGACCCGCCGATGCCAACGAGACCGCGGTCGCTTGGCGCACCATTCTCGAGCACACCGACCGACCGGCCGCGCTCATCCTGTCCCGCCAGGCGCTGCCGACCCTGGACCGCAGCGTCTATGCCTCCGCCGAGGGGGTGGCACGCGGCGCCTACATCGTGGCCGACACCGACGGCACACCCGACGTGATCCTCGTTGCGACCGGCTCCGAGGTGAGTCTGGCCCTGGAGGCCAGGAAGGCTTTGGCGGACCAGGACGTTGCAGCTCGTGTGGTGTCCATGCCCAGCCGCGAGTGGTTCGAGGCACAGGACGAGGGGTACCGCCACGAGGTGCTGCCCCCGGCCGTGCGGGCCCGGGTCAGTGTGGAGGCGGCGACGCCGTTCGGCTGGCACGACATCGTCGGCGACGCGGGGCGCACCGTCGGCATCGACCACTTCGGCGCCAGCGCCGCCGGATCGGTGCTGATGGAGAAGTTCGGGTTCACGGTGGACGCAGTGGTGTCTGCCGCGCAGGAATCCATTCAGGCTGTAGGAGGCAACTGAAGATGGCAAACAACAACACGCAGGCACTGAGCGACCTCGGCGTCTCGATCTGGCTGGACGACCTGAGCCGCCCGCTGATCAGCAGCGGTGACCTGCAGAAGCTGGCGGACGACAAGAACGTCGTCGGCGTCACCACCAACCCGACGATCTTCGCGACCGCGCTCTCCGACGGCAGCGCCTACAACGACCAGGTCGCCGAGCTGGCCAAGGGCGTGACGGGGATCGACGAGGCGGTCTTCGAGATCACCACCCGTGACGTCCACGACGCATGTGACGTGCTGCGCCCGATCTACGACGCGACGGGCGGCCAGGATGGCCGGGTGTCGATCGAGGTGGACCCGCGTCTGGCGCGCGACACCGACGGCACGATCACGATGGCCAAGGAGCTGTGGGCCAAGGTCGACCAGCCCAACGCCATGATCAAGATCCCGGCGACGGTCGAGGGCCTACCGGCGATCACTGCGGCCCTCGCCGAGGGCATCAGCGTCAATGTCACCCTCATCTTCTCGCTGGAGCGCTACCGCGGCGTGATGAACGCCTTCCTGGCCGGCCTCGAGCAGGCCAAGCAGGCCGGCAAGGACCTGTCCACGATCCGTTCGGTCGCGTCCTTCTTCGTCTCGCGTGTCGACACCGAGGTCGACAAGCGGCTGGACGCCATCGGCTCGGACGAAGCCAAGGCGCTCAAGGGCAAGGCCGGTGTCGCCAACGCGCGGCTGGCCTACCAGGCCTACGAAGAGGTCTTCAGCACCCCGCGCTGGAAGTCGCTGGCCGACGAGGGCGCGCACACCCAGCGTCCGCTGTGGGCCTCGACCGGAGTGAAGAACCCGGCATACCCCGACACCATGTATGTCGTGGACCTCGCGGTGAAGGACACCGTCAACACCATGCCTCCCAAGACGCTCGACGCCGTCGCCGACCACGCCGAGCTGGCAGGTGACCAGGTGACCGGCAACTACGCGGACGCCGCCGCCGTGCTCGACGCACTGGACAAGGCCGGCGTCTCCTACGCCGAGGTCGTCGAGGTCCTGGAGACCGAGGGCGTGCAGAAGTTCGACAAGTCGTGGGACGAGCTGCTCGGCTCGGTCAAGAGCGAGCTGGAGAAGGCGGGGGCGACGCTGTGAGTGAACCGGTGAGCAACTCCGGTCTCGCGATCACGGCCGTCGGCGCCGCCGCGGACGCGATCGCTGCGCACGTCCCGCAGTTGGTGGCCGACGGCTTCGCCGGCAAACTGTTCGCCCAGGACGCGACGCTGTGGGGACCGGATGCCGAGTCCGAGGCGGGCAAACGCCTGTCCTGGGTCGGTCTGGCCAGCTCCTCGCGGCCTCTGGTGGCCGACATCGAGCAGTTGCGCGACACCCTCGCCGGCAAGGGCATCGACCACGTCGTCCTCTGCGGTATGGGCGGGTCGTCGCTGGCGCCGGAGGTCATCTGCGCGTCCGACGGCGTGCCGCTGACCGTCCTGGACTCTTCACAACCGGACATGGTCCGTGCCGCGCTGCAGGACCGCCTCGAGCAGACGGTGGTCGTGGTGTCGTCGAAGTCCGGCTCGACGGTCGAGACCGACTCGCAGCGTCGCGCCTACGAGAAGGCGTTCCAGGACGCCGGCATCGACCCCGCCGAGCGCATCGTCGTCGTGACCGACCCCGGCAGCCCACTGGACGAGCAAGCGCGCGGCGCCGGTTACACCGTCTTCAACGCCGACCCCGGCGTCGGCGGCCGGTACTCGGCGCTGACCGCGTTCGGCCTGGTCCCCAGTGGCCTGGCCGGCGCGGACATCGGCCGGCTGCTGGACGAGGCGGAGTCCGTCACCGACATCCTCGCCTCCGACGACGAGGGCAACCCCGGGCTGCGTCTCGGCGCGGCATTGGGCGGCACCCAGCCGTTGCGCGACAAGATCGTGCTGATCGACGCCGGCACTCCGGCCGTCGGATTCGGCGACTGGGCCGAGCAGTTGATCGCCGAGAGCACCGGCAAGAACGGCAAGGGACTGCTGCCCGTCGTGGTCGGCGACTCCCCCGCCACCGAGCAGCTGGCCGACGAGTTGTACGTGCGGCTGGTCGCCACCGACGACGGGGCCGAGTCGCCAGCCGCCGGTGACGCAACGGTCGACGTCGGCGGCTCGCTCGGCGGCGCCATGCTGCTGTGGGAAGCTGCCGTGGCGACGGCCGGCCGGCTGATCGGGATCAACCCGTTCGACCAGCCGGACGTGGAGAGCGCCAAGGCCGCCGCACGGGAACTGCTCGGCGCCGGCACCGGCTCGGTGGCGGCTCCGGCATACACCGATGGTGCGATCGAGGTCCGCAGCGCCGGGCCGGACTTCCTCGGTGACGCGACGTCGGTCGCGGACGCGCTCCGTGCGCTCTTCGCGCAGCTGCCCGACACCGGCTACCTCGCGGTCATGGCGTATGTCGACCGGATCGCCGACCAGTCCCTGGCGGACGTGCGCATTCCGTTGGCGCGCAAGCTGAACCGGCCGGTGACGTTCGGTTTCGGGCCGCGGTTCCTGCATTCCACCGGGCAGTACCACAAGGGTGGCCCGGCGGACGGCATCTTCCTGCAGATCACCACTGCGGCGACGCAGGACCTGGCCATCCCCGGGCGGGACTTCACCTTCGGTGACTTCATCGACTCTCAGTCCGGCGGTGACGCCAAGGTGCTGGCCGAGCACGGTCGTCCGGTCCTGCGGCTCAACCTGACCGATCACGAGGCGGGCCTGGCCCAGCTGCAGCACGCCATCGCGGAGGTCACCACAGTATGAGCCCCGCGCGTGTCGCGCGCGGAGTGAACCCGTTGCGGCAGGCCGACGACCGTCGGCTCCCCCAGATCGCCGGTCCCTGCGCGCTGGTGATGTTCGGCGTGACCGGCGATCTGGCCCGCAACAAGTTGCTCCCGGCGATCTACGACCTGACCAACCGTGGTTTGCTGCCGCCGGGCTTCGCACTCGTCGGTTTCGCCCGGCGTGACTGGGACGACGACACATTCGCCTCCGTGGTGCGCGAGGCCGTCGAAGCCGGTGCTCGCACACCGTTCCGCGAGGAGGTATGGCGCAACCTCGCCGACGGATTGCGTTTCGTGCCAGGCAGTTTCGACGACGACGCGGGTTTCGACCAGCTCGCACGGACCTTGGGCTCGCTCGACGAGGAGCGGGGCACGGACGGCAACACGGCGTTCTACCTGTCGATTCCGCCCGGAGCGTTCGAGACGGTCTGCGCCCAGCTCGACCGGTCCGGTCTGGCCCGGCCGGCGAACGGCTCGTGGAGCCGCGTGGTGATCGAGAAGCCGTTCGGCCACGACTTGGCCAGCGCCCGGGACCTCAACGCGACCCTCGAGCGGGTGTTCCCCGCCGACGCGATCTTCCGGATCGACCACTACCTGGGCAAGGAGACGGTCCAGAACCTGTTGGCGTTGCGGTTCGCCAACCAGCTGTTCGAGCCGGTCTGGAACGCCAACTACGTCGATCACGTGCAGATCACCATGGCCGAGGACATCGGCATCGCCGGCCGCGCCGGCTATTACGACGGCATCGGAGCAGCCCGTGACGTCATACAGAACCACCTGCTGCAGTTGCTCGCACTCACCGCGATGGAGCAACCGAACTCCTTCGGCGCCGACGAGTTGCGCGCCGAGAAGGAGAAGGTGCTCGCCGCCGTCCGGCTGCCGAAGGACCTGGCCACCGCCACCGCGCGCGGGCAGTACACCGCCGGCTGGCAGGGCAGCGAGAAGGTCATCGGCTACCTGTCCGAGGACGGCATCGACCCGAGGTCGACGACCGAGACGTATGCCGCGCTCCGCCTGGACGTGCACACGCGCCGGTGGGCGGGCGTGCCGTTCTACCTGCGCACCGGCAAGCGCCTCGGCAAGCGGGTCACCGAGATCGCGGTGATCTTCAAGCGCGCGCCGCACCTGCCGTTCGACGACACGGCGACCGAGGAACTCGGCCAGAACGCCATCGTCATCCGGGTGCAGCCCGACGAGGGCACGACCATCGGGTTCGGGTCCAAGGTGCCGGGCGCCGGTGCGATGGAAGTGCGTGACGTGACCATGGATTTCGGCTACGGCAGCGCGTTCACCGAGTCGAGCCCGGAGGCCTACGAACGCCTCATCCTCGATGTTCTGCTGGGCGAGCCACCGCTCTTCCCGCGGCACGAGGAGGTCGAGCTGTCCTGGCGGATTCTCGATCCGGTCGAGCGCTTCTGGGCCCGCAAGGGCGCGCCCGAGGGGTACGAATCGGGCACGTGGGGACCGCACAGCGCGGACGAGTTGCTGGCCCGTGACGGACGTGAGTGGAGGCTGCCGTGATCGCCGACCTGACCGGGACGACGACCAAGGAGATCAGCAAACAGCTGGTGCGCCTGCGCGCCGAGTCCGGAGCGATGGCCCTCGGCCGGGTGATGACGTTGATCATCGTGGTGAACGAGGCGGAGGCCGATGACGCGATCGAGGCCGCCATCCACGCCAGCCGGCAGCATCCGAGCCGCATCATCGCGCTGGTCAGGTGCAGCGCACGGGGAGCCAGCCGGCTCGACGCGCAGGTGCGGGTGGGCGCCGACGCGGGTGGCAGCGAGATCATCCTGCTGCGCCTGCACGGCGAGCTCACCAAGCACGGCGCGAGTGTGGTGACCCCGTTGTTGGCCGCCGACACCCCGATCGTCGCGTGGTGGCCGGGAGGTGCGCAGGACGTCGCGTCCTCACCCATCGGCAAGCTGGCGAGTCGTCGCATCACCGACGCATCGCAGGCCAAAGACCCGCGAAAGGCCTTGCAGCGCAGGCGCGCCGAGTATGCCGACGGCGACACCGACATGGCCTGGTCGCGCACCACCCGGTGGCGCGGACTCCTTGCCACTGCACTGGACCTGCCGCCGTACGAAGCGGTGCGGTCGGTCACGGTGACGGGTGCGTCCGATTCGGCCAGCACCGACCTGCTGGCCGGATGGCTCGCCGTCCGGCTGAAGTGCCCGGTCCGCCGCGCACGCTCCGAACCCGGCACCGGCCTGGTCAACGTGCGGATGGAGCGCGCTTCCGGACCCATCGAACTGGTCCGTCCGGATCGGGCGATAGGCACGCTCACCCAACCGGAGCAGCCGGAGCGACAGCTCGATCTGGCCCGGCCCGGCACGGCCGAGTCGCTCGCGGAGGAGCTCAGTCGGCTGGGCGGCGACGAGGTCTATCGCGAGGCGCTGGTCAAGGGGCTTCCTTTGGTGACCGACGTGCCGAACCGCCGGAAGACGCGTGCTGCGTCGGTCGGGTAGCTGCAATGGCGAGGAGAGTGGACGATGACGATCGAGCGACGGGCGGGCAAGGACGAACTCGGCCGGGCCATCTCAGAGCGGCTGATCACCGAAATCATTGCTGCACAACGTGATCGAGGCGTCGCACACATCGTGCTGACCGGCGGCTCCATGGGTGGTCTCGCACTGCGTTCGCTGCCGGCGGCACAGGGCATCGACTGGTCCAAGGTTCACTTCTGGTGGGGTGACGAGCGGTTCGTAGCGTCCGGTGACCCCGACCGCAACGACGTGGAGGCGGACCGTGCGGCACTCGATGCGTTGCCCGTGCCGGAGGAGAACGTCCACCGCGTGTCCGGCCCGGACCGGGTCGCCTCGGCCGAAGAGAGTGCCGCGGCATACTCCGACGCGCTGCGCGCGCCGAAGCCGGGAGATGGCGTCTTCGACGTGGTGATGCTGGGCATGGGTCCCGACGGTCACGTGGCCTCGTTGTTCCCGCACCACCCGGGTCAGCGGGCCGACGACGCCATCGCCGTCGCCGTCCACGAGTCGCCGAAGCCGCCGCCGGACCGGGTGTCGCTCACCTTCGAGTGCCTGAACCGCAGTCGGCAGGTGTGGCTCCTGGTCGCCGGCGCGGAGAAGGCGGACGCCGTCGCTGCCGCTCACGCCGCCGGCGCCGACCGCTGGGACGTGCCGGCGGCCGGCGTGCACGGTCGGCTGCAGACCATCTGGTGGCTCGACGACGCTGCGGCCGCGAAGCTGAGCCCCGCCGGCTGACTCCTCGGGTGGTCCCGCCCCGACGAGGAGTGCCACCATGAAGGGCATGGATGACCAGGCGATCCACGACCACATCAGCGAACTCATCGCGTCCGAGCACGAGCTGCGCCGCAAGCTGAGCACGGGCGAGATCACCGCGCCGCAGGAGCATGCGCAACTGCGCGAGGCAGAGGTCCAGTTGGACCGGCTGTGGGACCTGCTGCGGCAGCGGCAGGCGCGACGGGAGTTCGACCAGGATCCCGCCGAAGCGGTCGAACGTCCGGCGGACGTGGTGGAGAACTACCGGGAGTGAGTCCTGGCGGTCAGCTCGGCGCAGTTGCCGGTCGCCGGCCGACCGGCCAGCCGGTCCTCGGTCCAGCTGATGAGCTGGCCCAGCAGCGGGGCGCTGCCGCGCAGGACATCGCTGTGGTTGCGTCCGGGATACTCCCGGTAGTCCAGCCGCTGACCGTGCGCGCACAACGACCGCGCATAGTCACGCTGCATGCTGGCCAGGATCAGCGGGTCCGCGCCGCCCTGGGCGATGAGCAGCGGGATCTTGCCGACGCCGGTCGGAGTGTTCTGCCGCAGTCTCCTCCCCAGCGCCCCGTCGTCCGGCGACCTGGTGAGCAACGGGGGCACCAGCCCTCGGTCGGCCGCGTCCAGCACCACCGGCACGGCGGCGGAGTTGCACAGCCCGGCCAGCTCGTCGACCAGGTCGCCCGCTGCCGGGGTGACATAGTCCTGCAGGCGGACGTCCGGGTATGCCGCGGCATACGCGGTGAGCACGTAGGACACCAGCAGTGTGCCGCCCCGCAGGCCGTTGAGCCGACGGGTGATCGCCGGCATATCGCTCGTGGGTGAGACGGCGGCCACACCCGCCAGCGGCACATCGGGTGCGTAGGCCGGCTGGATCTGACCGGTCCACAGTGCCGCACCCCCGCCTTGTGAATGCCCCCAGACCACCGTCCGGTCCGACGCCGACACGGCACGGAAACGGCGTGTCGCGCGGACCGCGTCGAGCATCGCCCGCCCTTCGCCCTGGCCGATGAGATAGGGCTGCGGGCCCGCCGTCCCCATCCCGATGTAGTCCGGCGCCACCAGCAGCCAGTGCTTGCGCACGAGCTGATCCAGCTCCTGCCGGATGCCCGTACCGAACGGTTGGGACATCAGGCTGGGTGCGCAGGACCGGTCGTAACCCGAGGTGCCGTGCGCCCAGGCGACGACCGGGCGAGGACCGGGTGGCGCGTCCTTGCCGACCAGGACGATGGCGCTGCCCAAGGCGGGTTCGCCGTCACCGCGCGTCGTGGTGTAGAGGATGCGCCAGGCACGCGCCGTCTCCGGGACACCCTGTGCGAACGGCTGACTGCGCACGATCCGGCCGGGTCGGGCGGGCACGGAGGCCGGCGCCTCGTAGAACGCGTCGGTGCCTGGTGATGCCTCATGCACCGACCGGCCGACGACGACGCCGGCCACCACCACCGCGATGGCCGCGACCGCGGCGATGACCGCGAGAACGCGCCGAGGTGCGGACCCGGACCAGCGATTCACCTGCATGGTCCCTCTGTAACACGAGTCGGCACGCCCGGCCTGCGGGATATGCCCGGCGTGCCGCGCACGATCGCCGTCGACGCGCGAGCTCAGTGCTTCTCACCCGGCGGGGGGCCCTGGACGACCAGCGTGCTCATCACCTTGTCCGAGAACGTCTGCCGCTTGTTGTCCCACAACGGCCACAGGTAACCGATGTAGCAGGCGATGCCGTCCAGGAAGTGTGCGAGGTCGCGCACGAACGCCATCCCGGTGCCGATCGGCCGACCTGTCGTCTCGCTGATCAGCGAGATGCCCAGTGCCTTCTTGCCGATCGACTGTCCCTTGCCGCCCTTGACCCAGCGGTTCCAGATCTGCAGCGCCACGACAGCCAGGAAGCCGAGGATGGTGAGAATGAATCCCCACGGTGACGGAGAGCCGGTGGTCACCGTCTGGCAGAAGCCGGAAGTGTCACACTCGGTGGTCGTGCTCGTCGAACTGCCGATGATGATGACCGCGACGACGAACAGCACGTATGCCGGAAGCAACACCAGCGCGTCGATGAGATACGCCCCGACCCGCTGGCCCCAGTTGGCCAGGGGCGGTCCGTAACTGCTCACCTGGTACGAAGTCGACGGCATCGGGGCGCCGTGGGCCGGAAGGCCGCCGTACGGCTGTTGCCCGTACTGCGGGGTGGAATAAGGATCGTTGCTGCTCATGAGGTCCCCTCGAGGTCGGGCGGCGGGTGTGTGGATGCAGACGTGACGCCAGCGCGCGGCGCGCGGTTCCACCGTTCAGCCGATCAACTCGCGCACCGGCCCCTCGTGGATGGCGAGGTAGACGGTGTCGCGCAGCCGATTGGCCTCTGCAGCAGTCAGCGTCCGGCCGATCGCGCGCAACGTGAGCCGCACCAGCGCATTGACCTGTCCCGCGTGCAGCCCGAGCCGGACCCGTGCGCCCTGCGGCAGATCGTCGTACGTCGTCACCGCCAGCAGTTCGACCGCCTCCAGATCGGCAGCACGGTCACCGAGTGCAGACCGCACCCGATCGCCCAGCACTTCCTCATCGATGCCCCAGGAGGACACGACCGACAGATCCCGACGCGCCGGTGGCATGAGCGAAACGGGTCGGTACAGCGATAGGTCCAGCATCTGCGCCGCCACTCGCGGATCCGTTGCCCGCAACAACCGGATGTCCGGAATCCGCTTGCGCAGCATGAGGGCACGATCAAGGCCGAGGCCGGCGGCCACGCCCGTCCAGCGGGCCGACGGCAGCCCGACCACGTCGAGCAGCCAGGGTGCGATCAGCCCACCCTCGGCGAGTTCGAGCCACTCCCCCCGCGCTGCGTCCCAGACGTCCAGCTGGCGTCCGTCGAGGGTGTAGCTGTGGTGGGAGGCGGTCACCCGCCACCGGCAACCGGGCAGCACCGCCCGCGCCACAGTGCTCAACTGCTCCACCACGTCCTCGACTGTCCGCGGGCGTTCGCTCGTCACCCGCCACAGGTCCAGCTGATGTGGTTCGCCCGTGTGCGTCCGGTCGATCGCGTCGCGGCGGTAGGCGAGTCCGGCGGCGGCATACACCACGTCGCTGGTGCCATCGTGCGAGGCCAACGTCGGCGGGAGCATCGCGCTGGTGTGACTGCGCAGCATCACCGTCGGACTCACGTAACGCGAATACCGTTCATTCCGAGTCACATCCGACCGGTCGTAACCCAGTGCATCGTAGTTCCCGGCGATCGACACCAGCGGGCTCTGCCGTACGCTGCGCACCGGCCCGGCACCGAGCGCGGTGACCGCCCGGATGATGTCATCGCTCATCAGTTGCAGGGCATGCGGTCCGCAGTCCGGATCGGTCAGATCGCGCAGGTCGAGCGCCGCGCGCAGTTCGGCACTGCTCAGGTAGGAAGTCATCGAAGGTCCTTGCTCGTCGGTCGTATCGGGTGACGGTGTCCCCTCGACCGGTGCCGCGGACCTCAGCTGCGCATGCGAGCGGACCCACGACCGAACGCCGGTCGAGGGCACCGAAATCGCCGAATGCGCCGCATGTCCGCACAGTAGCGGGCTGCACGCCGCCGGCGCCACCGAATATGACGACTGGTTTCAACCGATTGGTTGACAACGACCATGGTCGTCGTCACACTCGAAGTATTCAACCTTCCGGTTGAGCACGAGAGGCAGGACGACGATGGATCAGCTCTCCCAGGTCTTCGCAGCGTTGGCCGACCCGACGCGGCGCGACATGGTCGCCCGACTGACCGAGGCCGACGCCACGGTCGGCGAGCTGGCGGCGCCGTACGACGTGTCCGTGCAGGCCGTGTCCAAGCACCTGAAGGTCCTCGAGGGCGCCGGACTGGTCACCCGCACCAAGGACGCGCAACGGCGGCCGGTCCACTTGGAGGCAGAGGTCTTCGACCTGATGACCAGATGGATCGAGCGCTATCAGCGCCGGGCGGAGCAGCGCTACCAGCGGCTGGACGCGCTGCTCGACGAGATGAACGACCGCGACCAACCCGTCACGAGAGGTAATGCATCATGAACACGACCACCTTCTCCGAAGCAGTCATCGAGGCGGACGACGAGGTCCCGGTCATCCATACGACCCGAGACTTCCAGGCGACGCCGGCGCAGGTGCTCCGGGCACACACCGACCCCGACCTCTACGCGCGCTGGGTCGGGCCGAACGGCATCTCGACCCGGATCGACTACTGGGACGCCCGTACCGGCGGCAACTGGCGCTTCGTCAACGAGCACAACGGTGAGGAGTTTTGCTTCCACGGCTGCTTCCACGAGGTCAGCGACACCCGCATCGTGCAGACATTCACCTGGGAAGCCATGCCCGACGGAGTCTCGCTGGAGACGCTGACCTTCGAGGACCTCGGCGACGGACGCACTCGGCTGCACGCCCGGTCGCTGGTCGACTCCTTCGAGGCCCGCGACGGCTGGCTGGCCAGCGGCATGGAGGTGGGCATCAACGACGGCTACGCCAAACTCGATGCCCTGCTGAGCGAGGGAGTCGTGCCGTGAGGGCCTCGCGAGAGCACGGGGACGAGGACCGGGGTCCCCGCGAAGTATCGGAGGAGCGGAGCGGGGGAGAACTTCGCGGGGTGGTCAGGCCGTGCCTCTGGTTCCACGACAACGCCGAGGAGGCGATGCACTTCTACGTCGACCTCTTCCCGGACTCGCGCATCGACGGGATCGACCGCTACCCGGACGAGTCGCTGGACGAGCACTTCGCGGGTATGGCGGGCAAGGTGATCAACGGCCGGTTCACCCTGAACGGCATGGACTTCGTCTGCCTCGATGGCGGCCCGGCGTTCACGTTCAACGAATCGATCTCGTTCACCGTCGCGTGTGCGGACCAAACGGAGATCGATCACTACTGGGCGGCACTGTCCGCAGTGCCCGACGCCGAACAGTGCGGTTGGTGCAAGGACAAGTACGGCCTGAGCTGGCAGATCCTACCGGCGCAGCTGCACGAGCTGCTGACCGGTCCGGTGGCGGTGCAGGCTCTGCTGGCGATGCGCAAGATCAGCATCGCCGACCTGCAAGCGGCCGGTCGTTGACCGGCTAGCGGATGAGGCCGCGTTGGCGCAGGGTGTCCAATGCTTCGTCCAGGATGACCGCACCCTCCTCGTCGGAGCGTCGCTCCTTCACGTAGGCGAGGTGGGTCTTGTAGGGCTCGGCGCGCGGCGGCGCGGGCGGGTTGGCCTGGTCCTGGCCGGCCGGGAACCCGCACCGCGGGCAGTCCCACGTGTCGGGAACGGCCAGGCCCGGCTCCTGCGCGAAGCTCGGGCGGGTCTCGTGGCCGTTGGAGCACCAGTAGGAGACGACCACCCTCGGTGCCGCCTCGCCGCGCTCTGCCTCACCCATCGGGCCGGCACCGACGCGACTACCTCGAATTGCATTGCCACCGGCCACGATTGCTCCTTGACAGCGTCGAACTGGGGTTGGTCGAAAAGATGATGGTCGAGATGGCTTACTGGAAGCGCGCGACCAGGCCGAGACCGACGATCGCCGCCAGCCAGATGATGCTGGCGATGATCGTCAACCGGTTGAGGTTGCGCTCCGCGATCGACGAGCCACCCAGGCTGCTGCTGACACCGCCACCGAACATGTCGGACAGTCCCCCGCCCTTGCCCTTGTGCATCAGGATCAGCAGCACCAGGAACAATCCGCTGATGACCACGACCGCCTGGAGTGCGATGCGCATGCCGTCCACGCTGGAGTCTCACCTTCACGTCGAGAGAACTGAAGTGGCACTCGGGAGCGCCTCGGACAAGATTACACGCCGCACCGGTCGGCTCAGCCCGCGATGGTGCCCTGGTGCGCCTTGAACCGGCAGATCGCGGCGAACTCGGCCGGATCGAGTGATGCTCCGCCGACCAGTGCGCCGTCGACGTCGTCGCGCGCCATGATCGAGGCGACGTTGCCGGACTTGACGGACCCGCCGTAGAGGAACCGCACCTGATCGGCGACATCCCGACTGTGTAGCTCGGCGACGGTGTGGCGCAGCGCGGCGCACGCCTCCTGCGCGTCGTCCGGGGTGGCCACCTCACCGGTGCCGATGGCCCAGATCGGTTCGTAGGCCACCACCAGCGTGGCGACGTCCGCCGCGGCGATCCCCTCGAGGGCGGCGGTCAGCTGGGCGACGATGTGCTCGACCTGGCGCCCCTCCTTGCGCACCTCGATCGGTTCTCCGACGCACAGGATCGGCGTCAGCTCGTGCCGCAGGGCCGCTTTCACCTTCGCATTGACCGTCTCGTCGTTCTCGTGGTGGATCGTCCGGCGCTCACTGTGCCCGACGATCACGTAGGTGCAGCCCAGCTTGGCCAGGAACTCCCCGGAGATGTCTCCGGTGTAGGCGCCGGCGTCGTACGGCGAGAGGTCCTGCGCACCCAGCTGGAGCTTCAACCGGTCGCCGTCGATGAGGGTCTGCACCGATCGCAGATCGGTGAACGGCGGAATGACCGCGACCTCGGTCTCATCGTGGTCGTGCCGCTTGTCCTTCAGCGTCCAGTCCAGCTTCTGCACCACCACGGTGGCCCGCTGGTGGTCCAGGTTCATCTTCCAGTTGCCCGCGATGAGCGGGACACGGCCGGCCGGAGCGTCCTTCGTGTCAGCCACTGCTCAGTCCTCCAACGCATTCAAGCCGGGCAGGGCCTTGCCCTCCAGGAACTCCAAACTCGCGCCGCCGCCCGTGGAGATGTGACCGAAGTCGTCATCGGCGAAGCCCAGCTGACGCACCGCCGCGGCCGAGTCGCCGCCGCCGACCACGGTCAGCGCGCCGTCGCGGGTTGCGTCGACCAGGGCCTGTGCGACGACCTTGGTGCCATCGGCATACGGGCTCATCTCGAAGGCGCCCATCGGACCGTTCCAGAAGACGGTGCTCGCGCCGCGGACGGCGTCGGCGAAGGCCCTCGCCGACTCGGGTCCGATGTCGAGTCCCATCCGGTCAGCCGGGATCCCGTCGGCCGGGACGATCTCGTGGTCGGCGTCGGCGGAGAACCCGGTGGCTGCCACGACATCGGTCGGCAGCACGATCTGCACGCCGCGTTTCTCGGCATCGGCGAGGTAGCCCTTCACCCGGTCGACCTGGTCCTGCTCCAGCAGGCTCGTGCCGACCTGGTGGCCCTGCGCCGCGAGGAAGGTGAAGACCATGCCACCGCCGATGACCAGCAGATCGGCCTTGCCGAGCAGGTTCTCGATGACGCCCAGCTTGTCGCTGACCTTGGCGCCTCCGAGCACCACGGCATACGGGCGCTGCGGCGACTCGGTGAGCCGGTGCAGCACGTCGACCTCGGCTTCGACGAGCCCGCCGGCCGCATGCGGCAATCGTTCGGCGATGTCGTAGACGCTGGCCTGCTTGCGGTGCACCACACCGAAGCCGTCGGAGACGTAGGCGTCGGCGAGGTGGCTGAGCTGGTCGGCGAACGCGCCGCGCTCCGCGTCGTCCTTGCTGGTCTCCCCCGCGTTGAAGCGCAGGTTCTCCAACAGCGCCACCTCGCCCTTGTGCAGCTTGTCGACGGTGGCATCGGCGGACTCGCCGACCGTGTCGGTGGCGAAAAGCACGGGAAATCCGAGCAGTTGGGACAACCGGTCGGCGACCGGGCGCAAGGAGAACCTCGGGTCGGGCACGCCCTTCGGGCGGCCCAGGTGTGCGCACACGACCACCCGGGCGCCCGCGTCGGCGAGCCGCTTGATCGTCGGCGCGGACGCACGGATCCGCCCGTCGTCGGTGACCTCCCCCGCGTCGTTCAGCGGGACGTTGAGGTCGCTGCGGACCAGCACCGTCTTGCCGGCGAGGCTGCCCAGGTCATCGATCGTGCGCATGGTGCTCAGAGGCTCGCGCCGACGAGCTGCACGAGGTCGGCGAGGCGGTTGGAGTAGCCCCACTCGTTGTCGTACCAGCCGACGACCTTGACCTGGTTTCCGATGACCTTGGTCAGGCCGGAGTCGAAGATGCAGGACGCCGGATCGGTGACGATGTCCGAGGAGACGATCGGGTCCTCGGTGTAGCGCAGGATCCTGCCGTCCGCAGCCTGCCGCACCGCGGCGTTGACCTCTTCGGCCGTCGTCTCGCGGCTTGCTTCGAAGGTCAGGTCGGTGGCCGAGCCGGTCGGGGTCGGCACCCGCAGGGCGTAACCGTCGAGCTTGCCCTTGAGCTCCGGCAGGACCAGGCCGATGGCCTTGGCCGCGCCGGTGGACGTGGGGACGATGTTGATCGCTGCGGCGCGGGCGCGACGCGGGTCCTTGTGCGGTCCGTCCTGGAGGTTCTGGTCCTGGGTGTAGGCGTGGATGGTGGTCATCAGGCCCTTGACGATGCCGAACTCGTCGTGGAGGACCTTGGCCATCGGACCGAGGCAGTTGGTGGTGCACGAGGCGTTCGAGATGATCGTGTGCTTCGTGGCGTCGTAGTCGCCGTCGTTGACGCCCATCACGATCGTGATGTCCTCGTTCTTGGCGGGTGCCGAGATGATGACCTTCTGGGCGCCGCCCTCGACGTGCACCTTGGCCTTCTCCGCGTCGGTGAAGATGCCGGTGGACTCCACCACGATGTCGGCGCCGAGGTCACCCCAGGGCAGCTGGGCGGGGTCGCGCTCGGCGAACGCCTTGAACGTCGTGTCGCCGGCGGTGATGTCGGTGTCGGTGGAGCTGACGTCGCCCGGGAATCGGCCCAGGATCGAGTCGTACTTCAACAGGCGGGCCAGGGAGGCGTTGTCGGTCAGGTCGTTGACGCCGACGATCTCGATGTCGGCACCGGACGCGACAACCGCCCGGAAGAAGTTGCGGCCGATGCGGCCGAAGCCATTGATTCCCACGCGGACGGTCACGGGCGACTCATCCCTTTCTGTTCGTCAGGTGATGTGCGTCTGAGGCGGTGCCGGAGCCGGCACCCACCGGATCGACACCACCGACCCTATGTGATGGCGCCCGGCCGCCGGAACGGGTCTCGCCGTACGGTCCCTACTGATCGAGCATGTCGGCAGCCAGCGCGGCCTCGGTGGTGGGTATGCCGAGCTCCGCCGCACGCTTGTCGGCCATCGCGAGCAGGCGACGGATGCGGCCGGCCACCGCGTCCTTGGTCATCGGCGGGTCGGCCTTCTGGCCCAGCTCCTCGAGGCTGGCCTCCTTGTGTTCCAACCGCAGGCGCCCCGCCTCGGCGAGATGGTCGGGCACTTCGTCGGCGAGGATCTCCAGCGCTCGTCCGACCCGGGTGCCGGCCGCGACAGCTGCCTCCACGGAACGACGCAGGTTGGCGTCGTCGAAGTTGGCCAGCCGGTTGGCGGTGGCGCGCACCTCGCGACGCATCCGACGCTCTTCCCAGGCCATGAACGCGTCCGTGGCGCCGAGACGGGTCAGCATCACGCCGATGGCGTCACCGTCACGTATGACGACCCGGTCTACTCCGCGCACATCTCGCGCCTTGGACTGCACGCCCAGCCGCCGTGCCGCGCCGACGAGCGCGAGAGCGGCTTCCTGCCCGGGGCAGGTGACCTCCAGCGAGGACGAGCGACCCGGCTCGGTCAGTGACCCGTGCGCCAGGAACGCGCCACGCCAAGCGGCCTCGGAGTCGCACACCGCGCCGTTGACCACCCGGGGCGGCAGCCCGCGGACCGGTCGGCCGCGATGGTCGATGAGTCCCGTCTGCCGGGCGAGCGCCTCGCCGTCCTGTGCGACCCGCACGATGTAACGACTGCCGCGCCGCAGTCCGCCGCCGCTCATCACCAACACCTGAGGTGTCTGGCTGTAGAGGTCCGCGATCGCCTGACGCAGCCGACGTGCAGCGGCCGCAGTGTCGAGCTCGGCTTCGATGACGATCCGGCCGCCGATGATGTGTAGTCCGCCGGCGAACCGCAACATGGCCGAGATCTCCGCCTTGCGGCAGCAGGTTTTGGTGACCACATGTCTGCTGAGTTCGTCCTTGACGGCTGCGGTCATCGACATGTCGTTTCAGTTCCTCAGATCTTCCGGCGGTGCGTTTCCGCGGTCCCCGCGAAGTGTCGCAGCGAGGTGAGAGCGGAGAACTTCGTGGGGTTTCCTCATGCTACGTGTCATCGCGACACGGGGCAGTCACTCCACCACATCACGATAGGCCGCCGCCAACCGGAGCGTGTCGTGTGCGCCTGGTTGGTCCGCGTCGGCCACATCGGCGAAAACCACTTCCGCGCCAAGCGATTGAGCGGTGGACCGTAGCTGATCGCCGTCGTCCGCGACGACGGACGGGTCGGCCAGCACCACGTCGAGATGCAGCTCCGGCGCGTGCGCAGCGAGTACCTCGAGGTGGTCGGACGCACTGAAACCGATGGTCTCGCCGGTGTTCATCACCATGTTGAGCGTGAGCATCCGCTTGGCCGTCGTGTGCACCAGTGCCTCGCGCAGATCCGGCACGAGCAGATGGGGCATCACGGAGGTGAACCACGAACCCGGGCCGAGGATCACCCAGTCGGCGTCGTAGACCGCGTCGACAGCCTCCTGGCAGGCCAGCGGCGGGTCCGGGTTGAGTCGCACACCGAGCACCCGTCCGGGCGTCGTGGCGACCTCCACCTGTCCGAGGATGTCGGTCACCGCGTCCGGGGCGTCGGGGTCGGCACCGAGCACACTCGCCTCGATCCGCAGCGGCTCGGCCGCCATCGGCAGGACCCGGCCGCGGGCACCGAGCAGCCGGCCCACCAGGTCGAGGCCCGCGATCGGGTCACCCAGCAGGTCCCACAGGGAGGCGATGATCAGGTTGCCCAGGGCATGCCCGCCCAGCGGTCCGCCGCCCGCGAACCGGTGCTGCAGGGCGTCGGCCCACTGCAGCCCCCATTCGGAGTTGTCGCACAGCGCCGCCAGCGCCATTCGCAGGTCGCCGGGTGGCAGGATGTCGAACTCCTCGCGCAGGCGTCCGCTGGAGCCACCGTCGTCCGCGACGGTGACGATGGCAGTGATCTTGTCGGTGACCAGTTGCAGCGCTTGTAGGGACGCGAAGAGCCCGTGGCCGCCGCCGAGTGCGGCGACGGCCGGACGCCCCATTACTCGCGCCCCAGGTCGCGGTGCACGACCAGTGATTTCACGTCGCGGGAGTCGAGCCGATCGGCCAGTGCCTCGGCCATGGCCACCGAACGATGCTTGCCGCCGGTGCATCCCACGGCGAGCGTCACGTAGCTGCGCCCCTCGCGCAGGTAACCGGCCGTCATCGGCTCCAGCAGGCTGAGGGTGCGGTCGAGGAACTCCTTGGCACCGGGCTGGGCCAGCACGTAGTCCGCGACGATCGACTCCTGCCCGGTGTGCGGGCGCAACTGAGGATTCCAGAACGGGTTGGGCAGGAAGCGCATGTCGAAGACGAGATCGGCGTCCAGCGGGATGCCGTACTTGAAGCCGAACGACATGACCGCGATGCGCAGCGCCGGGCCCTCGTCGCCACCGACGAACTCGCGCACCTTGCTGCTGAGCTGGTGGACGTTGAGGCCGCTGGTGTCGATCAGGATGTCGGCGGTGGCGCGCAGGTCGCGCAGCGCTTCGCGCTCCTGCTGTATGCCGTCCAGCAGCCGTCCTTCGTCCTGCAACGGGTGCGGACGGCGCACCGACTCGAAGCGCCGGACCAGTGCTTCGTCGGTGGCGTCCATGAAGATGACCGTCGGGCGCCAGCCCTCGTCACGCAGATGGTCCAGGCCCTCCCGGAAGTCGGTGAAGAACTCCCGCGATCGCACGTCGACGACGGCGGCCAGTTTGGGCATGCCCTCGTGGTGGTCGGCGCCCTGCTTGGCCAGCAGGTCCGCCATCGCGACCAACAGTTGCGGCGGCAGGTTGTCGATGACATACCAGCCGCGGTCCTCCAGCACATTGGCCGCCGTGGTGCGGCCGGCGCCGCTCATGCCGGTGACAACGATGAGCTCCGGCGCCTGGTCCGGGGCCTGCTCCACCTCGGTCATCGGGTCGTCTCCTTCTCGTCGAGCGGGTCATCGAGCGTGTGATCGAGCGTGTGATCGAGCGGGTCGGGTGCATCGGGCGGGTCGGGTGCATCGGGCGGCGGATCGAGCACCTCACCGGTCGTCAGATTGACCGCCGGGGTGCTGGTGGCGTCATCCTCTCGCAGCTGTGAGTGCACCGTAGCGGCGAGCGCGGGTCCGATGCCTTTGACTGCTTCGATCTGTTCGACGCTGGCGGCGCGCAGTCTCTTGACCGAGCCGAATTCCCGCAGCAGTGCCTTGCGGCGTACGGCGCCCAGCCCGGGTATGTCGTCCAGCACCGAGCGGGTCATCGCCTTGGACCGGCGCTGCCGGTGGAAGGTGATGGCGAAACGGTGCGCTTCGTCGCGGACGCGCTGCAGCAGGTAGAGGCCATCGCTGGTGCGCGGCAGGATCACCGGGAAGTCGTCGTCGGGCAGCCAGACCTCCTCGAGCCGCTTGGCCAGGCCCACGACCGCGACGTCGTCGATGCCCAGTGCCTCGAGGGCGCGGGACGCGGCATCGACCTGTGGTTTGCCGCCGTCGACGACGACGAGCTGCGGCGGGTAGGCGAATCTCCGCGGTCTGCCGGTGGTCTCGTCGACCGGGCCTCGGCTCGGGGCCGCCGAGTCGGTGCCGCCGCTGTCGTCGGCGTCGCTGTCGTCGGCGTCGCTGTCGTCGCCACCGTCCGTGTCGTCCAACTCGATGTCGCCCGCGCTGTCGCGATCGTCGAGGTAGTGCCGGAACCGCCGGGTGAGGATCTCGTCCATCGCCGCGGTGTCGTCCAGCCGGACCGAACCGTCCGGCTGCGGGGTGCCGCGCACGATGAAGCGGCGGTATTCGCCCTTGCGTGGCAGGCCGTCCTCGAAGACGACCATCGAGGCCACGACGTTGGTGCCCTGAACGTGGCTCACGTCGAAGCACTCGATGCGCAGCGGCGCCTGCTGCAGCTCGAGAGCATCCTGCAGGTCCTGCAGCGCCTGGCCGCGCGCGGTCAGGTCACCGGCCCGGGCGACCTTGTGCCGGCCGAGCGCCTGCTTGGCGTTGCGGTTGACCGTCTCCATCAACGTGCGTTTGTCGCCGCGCTGCGGCACGCGCAGCTCGACCCGGGCACCGCGTATCTCCGTCAGCAGATCGGCCATCGCCTCGGGCTCCGGAGGCAGCGCAGGGACGAGGACCTCCCGCGGGACGCCCTCGGGTGATTCGCCGCCATACACCTGGCCGAGCAGTCGTTCGACGACCTCGGCCAGGCCGAGGTCGCCCTCGGACTGTTTGTCGACGACCCAGCCGCGCTGACCCCTGATCCGCCCGCCGCGCACATGGAACACCTGGACGGCGGCCTCCAGCTCGTCGTCCTCGATACCGAAGACGTCCGCGTCGGTGGCGTCCGGCAGGACGACGGCGGAGCGTTCGAGCGCCTTCTCCAGGGCGGCGATGTCGTCGCGCCGCCGCGCCGCGGCCTCGAAGTCGAGTTCCGCGCTGGCAGCGCGCATTTCGCGTTCGAGGCGCTTGACGAACCGGCCGGTGTTGCCGGCCATGAAATCGCAGAACTCCTCGGCGATCTCCCGGTGCTCCTCGGCCGTCACCCGGCTGACGCACGGTGCCGAACACTTGTCGATGTAACCCAGCAGACACGGCCGGCCGACCTGCCCGGCACGTTTGAACACACCGCTGCTGCAGGTGCGCAACGGGAAGACCCGCAGCAGTTGATCCAGCGTCTCGCGGATGGCCCACGCGTGGGCATAGGGGCCGAAGTAGCGGGTGCCCTTGCGTTTGGTGCCGCGCATCACCTGGGCGCGCGGGAACTCCTCGCCCATCGTGACCGCGAGGTAGGGGTAGGACTTGTCGTCGCGGTATTTGACGTTGAACCGCGGATCGAACTCCTTGATCCAGGAGTATTCGAGCTGCAGGGCCTCGACCTCGTTGCGCACCACGGTCCACTCCACGCTCGCCCCGGTGGTGACCATGGTGCGGGTGCGTGGGTGCAGTGCCGCGATGTCCTGGAAGTAGGAGGACAGCCGGCTGCGCAGCGATTTCGCCTTGCCGACGTAGATGACCCGGCCGTCCTTGTCGCGGAACTTGTAGACCCCGGGGTCGACCGGGATCTCCCCCGGCTTCGGGCGGTAGGTCGACGGATCAGCCACGAGTCCAGTCTAGGAAGTGGCAGCGACAGCCCGGCGTTCGGGAGCGGCCGCAGGAGAAGACTCACGAATGCGCCGGACCCGGGCCGACCGACCTCAGCCGACGACGACCTGGGTGCCCTTGAGAGTGGCCGTCTTGGGCGTGAGCGGCGTGGTCGCCGGGCCCTGCTTGACCGAACCGTCCTTGGTGCTGAACTCGCTGCCGTGGCAGGGGCAGATGATCGTGTCGCCACTGATCTGGGTCACCGGACAACCCTGGTGGGTGCAGATATAGCTGAATGCCTTGAACTCGCCCTTCGTCGGCTGGGTCACCACGACCTGCAGGTCGTTGTCGATGATGCCGCTGCCGACCGGCACCTTCGAGGCGGCGACCCCCTTGCCCGCACCGGCTCCCCCGGCTGCGGAGGAACCACCACCGGCGGACGACGCAGCGCCGGAGGCACTCGCAGGTGCGGCACCGCCGGAAGAGCCGGAGGAGCCTCCACAGGCGGCGAGTGCGGCCGCTGCGGCGACCGCACCTCCTGCGGCGCCGGCCGAACGCAGCACGGTGCGCCGGTCAGCGCCACTCGAGGTCTTCGCGGAGGTGCCCTGGTCTCGATCAGTCATGGCCACCAGCATGCATTCATTGAATGGTCAACGGGTGACCACCACCTATGGACTTGCTGTGTGATCAAAGCAGACGCCGTGACGTCGGTCACCGCCGTCGCCAGCCGGCCGCTGCACCCCGGTCCTCGTACTGGGCTTCGTGGGGGGCGACTGGGTGTCTGCTATGACGAACCGGCAGCTCGCTTGGCCGGCTTGCTGCGGGTGGCCTTCGCCGTCGCGGCCGGCTTCGCCGGTTTCGACACCGCGGCAGCCGTGCGCTTGCGAGACGACGTCTTGGCTGCCTGGGCCGCCGCCTTCCCACCCGCCTTCCCGGATGCCGCCCGCTTGCCGGCTGTCGACTTCTTGGCCGCCGCCCGGCCGGTGGCGCTGGTGGTCGTGCCGGACTTCTTCGCCGCTGCGAGGGTCTGCGACGGTCGCTCGGCTCGCGTCGACTTGGCCAGCAGCGGTCCCAGGTATCGACCGGTGTAGCTCTCCGGCACCGCCGCGACGTCCTCGGGGGTGCCGGTCGCCACGACCGTGCCGCCGCGGTGGCCGCCCTCCGGGCCCATGTCGATGATCCAGTCGGCCGACTTGATCACGTCGAGGTTGTGCTCGATCACGATGACGGTGTTGCCCTTGTCGACCAGCCCCTGCAGCACGCCGAGCAGCTTGCGGATGTCCTCGAAGTGCAGCCCCGTCGTCGGCTCGTCGAGCACATAGATCGTCCGGCCGGTCGAGCGCTTCTGCAGCTCGGCGGCCAGCTTGACCCGCTGTGCCTCGCCACCGGACAGCGTCGGCGCCGGCTGCCCGAGCCGCACATAGCCCAGGCCCACGTCGACCAGGGTGTTCATGTGTCGGGCGATGGCCGGCACCGCCGCGAAGAAGTCCTTGGCCTCCTCGATCGGCATGTCGAGCACGTCGGCGATCGTCTTGCCCTTGAAGTGGACCTCGAGCGTCTCACGGTTGTAACGCGCGCCGTGGCACACCTCGCACGGGACATAGACGTCCGGCAGGAAGTTCATCTCGATCTTCAGCGTGCCGTCACCGCTGCAGGCCTCACATCGTCCGCCTTTGACGTTGAACGAGAAGCGGCCCGGCTGGTAGCCACGCACCTTCGCCTCGGTCGTCTCGGCGAACAGCTTGCGGACATTGTCGAAGACCCCGGTGTAGGTGGCCGGATTGCTGCGAGGCGTGCGGCCGATCGGGCTCTGGTCGACGTGCACGACCTTGTCGAGCTGATCGAGGCCCTCGACTGTGCGGTGCCGTCCGGGAACGTGCCGGGCACCGTTGAGCTGATTGGCGAGCACGTTGTAGAGGATCGAGTTGACCAGGGTCGACTTGCCGGACCCGGACACGCCGGTGACCGCCACCAGGTTGCCCAGCGGTATGGCGACGTCGACGTCCTGCAGGTTGTGCTCGCGCGCGCCACGGACCACGATCTCCCGGCCGTCCTGCGGTCGGCGGATCGCCGGGGTGAGGATCTCGCGGCGACCGGACAGGTAGGCCCCGGTGATGGAGTCGGGCTGCTCGAGCAACTCCTGCACCGTGCCGGAGTGCACGACCTTGCCGCCGTGCTCCCCCGCGCCCGGGCCGATGTCGACGACCCAGTCGGCGGTCGCGATGGTGTCCTCGTCGTGCTCGACCACGATCAGCGTGTTGCCGAGGTCCCGCAGCCGGGTCAGCGTCTCGATGAGGCGGTGGTTGTCCCGCTGGTGCAACCCGATGGAGGGCTCGTCGAGCACGTAGAGCACGCCGACCAGGCCGGAGCCGATCTGGGTCGCCAACCGGATGCGCTGTGCCTCACCGCCGGACAGCGTCGCGGCCGGCCGGTCGAGGGACAGGTAGTCGAGGCCGACGTCGAGCAGGAAGCCCAGCCGCGCGTCGACCTCGCGGATCACCCGCTCGGCGATCTGCCGCTCCCGCGGGGTGAAGTCGACCGAGTCGAGGAAGCCGGCGGATTCGGAGATCGGCAGCGCACACACCTCGGCGATGGACCGGCCGCCGATCGTCACGGCGAGTGACTCCGGCTTCAGCCGCGCCCCGCGGCAGGCCGGGCAGGGCACCTCCCGCATGTAACCCTCGTAGCGGTCGCGGCTCCAGTCCGACTCGGTCTCCTCGTGGCGTCGTTTGACGAACGGTATGACGCCCTCGAACCCGGTCGAGTAGCTGCGCTCGCGCCCGTAGCGGTTGCGGTACTTGACGTGCACCTTGTGGTTCTTACCGTGCAGCAACGACTCCTTGGCGCGCTCCGGCAGGGCCCGCCACGGCATGTCGAGGGAGAACTTCTGCTCCTCGGCGAGCGCACCGATGACCCGCAGGAAGTAGTCCGAGGACTGGGCGCCCTGCGCCCACGGCAGGATCGCACCCTCCCGGATCGACTTGTCCTGATCGGGGATGACCAGGTCGACGTCGACCTCGAGCTCGGTCCCGATGCCGGTGCACGTCGGGCACGCGCCGAACGGGCTGTTGAACGAGAACGAGCGCGGCTCGATCTCGTCCATCGACAAGGGGTGCTCGTTGGGGCAGGCCATCTTCTCGGAGAAGCGCCGCTCGCGCTGCGGGTCGTCGGGGTCGAGGTCGACCATGTCGATCAGCAGCACACCGCCGGCGAGTCCGAGCGCCGTCTCGACCGAGTCGGTCAGGCGCTGCTTGCCGGAGGTGTCACCCGCCTTGGCGACCAGCCGGTCGACGACGACCTCGATGGTGTGCTTCTTCTGCTTGGCCAGCTTGGGCGGCTCGGCCAGGGTGACGATCTCGCCGTCGACGCGGGCACGCGAGTAGCCCTTGGCCTGCAACTCGGCGAACAGCTCGAGGTATTCGCCCTTGCGGGAGCGGACCACCGGCGCCAGCACCTGGTAGCGGGTGCGGTCGGGCAGGGCGAGCAGCTGGTCGACGATCTGTTGCGGGGTCTGCCGACCGACCGGCTCACCGCAGACCGGGCAGTGCGGGCGACCGGCCCGCGCGAACAGCAGACGCAGGTAGTCGTAGACCTCGGTGATCGTGCCGACCGTCGACCGCGGGTTGCGGTTGGTCGACTTCTGATCGATCGAGACGGCCGGCGACAGTCCCTCGATGAAATCGACGTCGGGCTTGTCCATCTGGCCCAGGAACTGGCGGGCGTATGCCGACAGGCTCTCGACATACCTGCGCTGTCCCTCGGCGAAGATGGTGTCGAACGCCAGCGAGGACTTGCCCGATCCGGAGAGGCCGGTGAAGACCACGAGCGAGTCACGCGGGATGTCGATCGAGACGTTCTGCAGGTTGTGCTCCCGGGCACCACGCACGCGAAGGTGATCGTGACCCCGTTCTGCTGGCATGGTGGATGACGGAGGCGTTGGCACGGGGACAATGCTAGGTGGCACCACTGACAACCCCGAATCCAGCGACCGCGGACAGGAGAGATGGATGAGCTACGACGGACAGGTGGCACCGGGCGACGCCCCGGCGACCCGTGACGCCGGCATCGCCCGCATCGGCAAGATCAGCGTCTCGGACATGCACAACAACGTCTACCTGATCACCGACACGGCGACCGGCGATGCCCTGCTGATCGACGCCGCGGACGACTGGCCGGCGATCAGCGCGATGATCACGGCCGACGGAGGCAAGGTCACCCACCTCGCCACGACCCATCGCCATCACGACCACGTGCGCGCACTCGCCGAGGCCGCACGCGAGACCGGAGCGCAGTTGCTCGCCGGGGCGGACGACGCCGACGACCTGCCGGTCGCCGTGGACCGGCGCCTGCAGGACGGGGACGTCGTCCGGGTCGGCGAGCTGCGCTTCGACGTGGTCGGCTTGCGCGGGCACACGCCGGGCTCGATCGCCCTGGCGCTGCGGGACACCGACGGGACGACGCATCTGTTCACCGGCGACTCGCTCTTCCCCGGTGGCGTCGGCGCGACGAATCACTATGACTACCAGTCCTTCCCGCAGCTCATCGACGACGTCGAGGAGCGACTCTTCGGCCGGTACGACGACAACACCTGGGTCTACCCCGGCCACGGCGACGACACCACGCTGGCCACGGAGCGCCCGCATCTCACAGAGTGGCGATCTCGCGGGTGGTGAATGCGCGAACCGGCCCCAGCGTGTTTGATGGCATGGTGAGAAATGACACGGATGCCGCACAGCTGGCAATTGTGAACGTGGACATCACCGGACTCTGGACCACCCCGGACTCTCCCCGTCCCATCGACGGCCCCCTGCTGGCAGACCGGCCGGACCACGCCCAGTGGCTGGCGGCGATGGACGGTACGACGCTGGAGGACGGACGGCTCGGGCTCTACGACCGCTTCGACTCGGAGCTGCTCGAAGGGGAACCGGTGATCGTCGACTCCACCGACACGGACGGGTGGACCAAGGTGGTCTCGCCCTGGCAGCCGTATGACGGCAACGCCGCCGGCTATCCCGGCTATGTCCGCACCGCGCACCTGCGACCGGTCGAGGCGGCGCCGCAGGATCTGCCGGCCACGGACGCGGCGCCGACGGTCGACGCATTCCTCGCCGAGGCTCGCGCCCACATCGGGCTGCCGTACCTGTGGGGCGGCATCTCCCCGAACGGATTGGACTGCTCCGGCCTGGTGCACTACAGCCTGCGCCGGCTCGGCGTCCTCTTCCCACGGGACGCCGGTGACCAGTACCGCGCCTGCGAGGACGTCGAGATCGCCGACGCACGACCCGGCGATCTCTACTTCTTCGCCCACCCGGGCAAGGCGATCCACCACGTCGGCATCGTCACCGACCCCGGCCGCGTCCTGCACTCCCCCACCACCGGCCAGGCGGTCGTCGAGGAGGACATGCCCGACGAGCGGCGACAGACGCTGACCTGCGTCGGGCGGATCCGCGACCTGCAATGAGACAGCACGCTGGTCGAGCATGACCGAGGGCAGACGCGGCGCGGGACCGGTTCCCGCGCCGCTGCTCGTGCTGGGCGGCATCGTCTCGGTGCAGTTCGGCGGCGCCCTGGCCGCGACGTTGTTGCCGTTGGTCGGCGTGCCGGGGTCGGTCGCGCTGCGGCTGGCGCTCGCCGCGCTGGTCGTGCTCGCCTGGACGCGGCCGTCGGTGCGCCGTCGCAGTCGGGCCGACTGGACGGCGGTGGCGTCGTACGCCGCGGCGCTCGGGGCCATGAACTGGTGCTTCTACGGGTCACTGCAACGACTGCCGATCGGCGTCGCCGTGACCATCGAATTCGTCGGCCCGCTGGTCCTGTCGGCGGTGCTGTCGCGTCATCTGCGGGACGTGGCCGCGGTGGCCCTGGCGGCCTGCGGTGTGGTGCTCGTCTCGGGTGCCGTCAGCACCCCACTGCACCAGCTGGACGGCGTCGGCATCCTGCTGGCGCTGTCCGCGGGCGCGTGCTGGGCGGCATACATCCTGACCTCGCGGCGTACCGGCCAACACTTCGCCGGGTTGGACGGGCTGGCGATCGCGATGGCCCTCGCGGCCGTCGTCGTGCTGCCGTTCGGTGCGTTCGAAGCGGGCACCCGCCTCGTGGGTGGCGAGGCACTGCTCAAGGGCGCCGGCATCGCGGTGTTGTCCTCGGTGCTGCCCTATTCGCTGGAGATGATCGCGCTGCGGCGCATCGCCCCCCACGTCTTCGGCATCCTGCTGTCGCTGGAACCCGCTGTCGCGGCCCTCGCCGGGCTCATCGTGCTCGGGCAGCACTTGTCCGCCGTCAAACTGCTCGGCATGGTGCTGGTGGTGAGCGCGAGCGTGCTGATCCTGGGTGTCCGAGAAGGAGCCGAGGCCGCCGCACCGCCGCCGCAGGACCTCTGACGACCAGCGGTGATTAGCATCGCGTGCATGGGAGCGAGCTACACCGTCGATGTCATCCCCGGCGACGGAATCGGGCAGGAGGTGACGCCCGCGGCGACCGCCTGCATCGATGCGCTGGCCGAACGCTTCGACTTCACCGTCCAATGGCGGCACCGGGATTGGGGCTCGGACCACTATCGCTCGACCGGTCGCATGCTGCCGGTCGACGGGTTGGAGCAGATGGCCGACGCCGACGGCATCCTGCTCGGCGCGGTGGGCGATGTCGACATCCCCGACGACGTGACGCTGTGGGGACTGCTCATCCCGATCCGTCGCGAGTTCGACCAGTACATCAACCTGCGGCCGAGCAGGACCTTGCCCGGTGTGCCATCCCCGCTGGCCGGTGACAAGACGCTCGACGTGCTCGTCGTGCGCGAGAACGTCGAGGGCGAATACTCCGAGATCGGCGGCCGCTTCCGGCGTGGCCAACCCGATGAACTGGCCCTGCAGGAGGCAATATTCACCCGCAAGGGCGTCTCACGGGTCACCCGCTTCGCCGCCCAGCTGGCCGCCGAGCGCAGCGGACGCCTGGTGTCGGCGACCAAGTCCAACGGCATCATCCACACCATGCCGTTCTGGGACGAGGTCGCTCGGGAGACCGTCGAGGACTTCCCCGACGTCACCCTGCAGAAGGTGCTCGTCGACGCCCTGGCGGCACGCGTCGTCCTGGCACCCGAAAGCCTCGATGTGATCGTCGCGTCCAACCTGTTCGGCGACATCCTGTCCGACCTGGCGGCAGCGGTCGCCGGCTCCCTCGGGGTGGCGCCCAGTGCCAACCTGAACCCCGAGCGCCACCATCCGTCCCTGTTCGAGCCGGTGCACGGCAGCGCGCCGGACATCGCCGGCCAGGGTGTCGCGAACCCGGTCGCGGCCATCTGGGCCGGGGGGATGATGTTGCGCCATCTCGGTCAGCCGGCCGCCGCCGACGTCCTGGAAGCCGCGTTCGGGTCGGTGCTCACGGCCGGCACCCGCACCCGCGACCTGGGCGGGACGGCGTCGACGGCGGAGTTCACCGACGCGGTCCTGGCCGCATTGCGCTGACGACCGCAGCGCCGTGCACCCGACGTCCCGGGTCAGAGCACCGGGCGCCCACCCGTGACCGCGACCCGCGCGCCGGACACGTAGCTCGCCTCGTCCGAGGCCAGCAGCACATAGACGGGGGCGAGTTCGGCCGGCTGCCCCGGCCGTCCGAGCGGGGTGTCCTCGCCGAATTTCTCCACCTTCTCCTGCGGCATGGTGGAGGGGATGAGCGGTGTCCAGATCGGACCCGGCGCGACGCTGTTCGCGCGGATCCCCTTCGGTCCGAGCAGTTGCGCCAGGCTCGCGGTCATGTTGGCGATGGCGGCCTTGGTCGCGGCATACGGCATCAGCGTGGGGCTCGGGGTGTCGGAGTTGACCGAGGAGGACCCGATGATCGACGAGCCGGGTCCCATGTGCGGCACGGCGGCCTTCACCAGGTGGAACAACGCACTGAGGTTGGTGGCCAGCGTGTGGTCCCACTCGTCATCGGAGATCTCCTCGACGGTCTCATGGGTCATCTGGTAGGCCGCGTTGCTGACCAGCACGTCGATCCGGCCCCATTCCTGCACGGCCCGGTCGATCACGTCGCGGCAGTGGTGCGGTTCGGCCAGGTCCCCACGCATCAGGACCGCCGTGCGGCCGGCCTCCTCCACCCACTTCCTGGTGTCGTCCGCGTCCGCGTCCTCGCTCAGATAGGAGATCAGGACGTCGGCGCCCTCGCGCGCGTAGGCGATGGCCACGGCCTTGCCGATCCCACTGTCGGCACCGGTGATCACCGCCACCTTGCCGGCCAACCGTCCGGAGCCGCGGTAATTGTGCTCGCCGTGGTCGGGCGTGTGCTGCATCTGCGTTTCGCTGGCCGGCGGCTGCTGGGCGGGCTCCTGGGGCATGACGTCTCCTGACGCGGTCGTGACGGACGGTTCCCATCCGGGTTACCCGCCGCCCCCGTGAACATGTGCGGGCGGTCGGCCTATTCGTCCCGGCGCCGCCGCCGAGTACCCAGCTCCCGGGACACGTCGCGGATCCCCGACACGTTGTGTATGCCGCCCCGATCCGGCGATTGCGTCTCCTGCTGCGGCGCGTCCTCGCCCGGTATGCCGCGTCCGCGCAACGACATGCCGGCGGTCTCGGGCACGAAGAGCAACGCCACCATGCCGATCACCATCGCGAACATCATGTAGAACGCCGGCATGTAGCGGTTGCCCGTCCAGTCGACCAGCCCCTGGTTGACGAACGATGCGGTCCCGCCGAAGGCGGCGGTCGCGACGTTGTAGCCCATGGCCATGCCGGCATACCGGACGTGCGCGGGGAACATCGCCGGGAAGGTCGCCGAGATCGTGCCCAGCTGCGGCAGGAAGATCACGCCCAGCACGGCGAAGCCGAGGATCGCCCAGCCGACCCCCTGACCCATCAGCCAGAAACACGGGACAGCGACGACGAAGACGCCGATCAGCGAGAACCACCACATGGGTTTGCGGCCGACGTGATCGGAGGTCGCGCCCATGACCCAGATGAGGGCCATCATCAACAACTGGCCGATCAGCACGATGATGTCGGACCGGGTCGCGGAGATGCCCAACGAGTCGCCCATGTAGGTCGGCATGTACGTCAGCAGCGTGTAGTCGGCGATGTTCAGCGCCACGACCAGACCGAACAGTTTCAGGATCGGCCGCCAATAGGTGCGCAACAGATCCTTCAGCGCACCGGTCGCCGCCTCCTCTACCTGCTCCTTCTCCTGCAGGTCCTGGAAGACCGGGGTGTCCTCCATGCGCGTGCGCAGGTAGAGCCCGATCAGTCCGAGCGGCAGCCCGATGAGGAACGGGACGCGCCAGCCCCAGACGTCCATCTGGTGCTGGTCGAGCACCGCCCGCAGGATCAGGGTGATCGCGATGCCGGCGCTGAAGCCGCCGAGCGTGCCGAACTCCAGGAACGACCCCCAGAAACCGCGCCGCTTGTCCGGCGCGTACTCGGCCATGAAGGTGGCCGCGCCGCCGTACTCGCCACCAGTGGAGAAGCCCTGCACCACCCGCAGGACGATCAACAGGATCGGCGCCCAGATGCCGATCGCGTCGTAGCTGGGCAGCACGCCGACCAGTGCGGTGCCCAGGGCCATCAGGATGATGGTCATCGCCATCACCTTGTTGCGACCCAGGCGGTCGCCGATCGGCCCCCACACCACGCCACCCAACGGGCGCAGCACGAACGAGATGGCGTAGGTCAGCAGCGTCGCCAGCGTGCCGTACTTGCCCGGGAAGAAGTTGTCGGTGAGCTCCGCGACCAGGTAGGCGAAGATCCCGTAGTCGTACCACTCGGTCGCGTTGCCGATCATCGAAGCGCCGACGGCCCGCCTCAGCGTCGTGTTGTCGACCGGTCGCCCGGCGTCGGCGTCCTCGGTGGTGGTCGTTTCCGTGGGCATGTGCTCCTCCTGGTGGATCGTGCACTTCCTGCGTCGGATCTCGCGTCCTCGGTGCTGCTGCGTCCGTCGCTCAGCCTGCCGCACCGCCCTGCAGCACCGCGTCGACCGACTCCGTCCACAGCCGGGCCGCCTCGGCGACCTGCTGTTGGTCGACCACGAGCGCCGGGATGAACCGGACCACCTCGCCCCACGGTCCACAGGTCAGCAGCAGCAGTCCGCGTCGAGCTGCTTCCTGCTGCACTGCGGCGGCGGTCGCGCCGTCCGGGTTGCCGTCCGCGTCGCGGAACTCGTTGCCGATCATCAGTCCCAGCCCGCGCACGTCGTGTATGGCGTCATACCGGTCCGCCGTGGTGCGCAGCGCGTCGAGGAGTTGGCGACCTCGTGCGGCGGCGTTGTCGACCAGCTTCTCCTCCTCGATGACGTCGAGGGTGGCGATGGCCGCGGCACACGCGACGGCGTTGGCGCCATACGTGCCGCCCTGCGAGCCAGGCCACGCCTGCTCCATCAGCGCCGCCGGCGCGGCGATGCCGGACAACGGGAAACCGGAGCCGATGCCCTTG
The DNA here is from genome assembly GCF_054778955.1 of Flexivirga lutea. NCBI lineage: Bacteria > Bacillati > Actinomycetota > Actinomycetes > Micrococcales > Dermacoccaceae > Flexivirga > Flexivirga lutea. The sequence goes on along the minus strand of NZ_BAAGZB010000005.1, from coordinate 160,597 downwards.
GCGGTGACCAGGATGTCGGGCGTGACGCCGAAGTGCTCCTGCGCCCAGAATTTCCCGGTGCGGCCCCAGCCGGTCTGCACCTCGTCGAGGATCAGCAGGATGCCGTGCCGATCGGCGCGCTCCCGCAGCCCGGCGAAGAACTGCGCGCTGCCGGGGACGTAGCCGCCCTCGCCGAGCACCGGCTCCACGAGGAAGGCGGCCGTCTGGCTCGGCTGGGACAGCGTCTGCAGGGTGTGGTCGAGCTCCTTGAGCGCGAAGTCGGTCGCCTGCTCCGCACTCCAGCCGTAGTAGGTGGGGTTGGGGAACGGCGACACCTGCACGCCGGCCATCAACGGTGCGAACCCTGCGCTGTAGCGGGTGTGCGAGGTCGTCAGCGAGGCCGTCGCCACGGTGCGTCCGTGGAAGCCGCCGTGGAAGACCACGATGTTGGGCCGGCCGGTGGCCTGCCGCGCCAGCCGGAGCGCTGCCTCGACGGCCTCCGACCCGGAGTTGGCGAAGAACAACCGGTCCAGCCCGGTGGGCAGGACCTCACCGAGCCGGTCGACCAGCGTCAGCAGCGGCTGGTGCATCACCGTCGTGTACTGCGCGTGGATCAGCCTGCCCACCTGCTCCTGTGCGGCGGCGACCACCTTCGGATGACAGTGCCCGGTGCTGGTGACGCCGATGCCGGCGGTGAAGTCGAGATATCGGCGACCGTCCTCGGCATACAGGTGGACGCCCTCGCCGTGCGTCGCGAGCACGGGCGTCGCCTGCTTGAGCGCACTCGACAGCTGAGCCATGAAGCCTCCTGGGACAAGCCGTTTGGTAAATTGTCGACAATCAGACTAACGCGATGGGAGTGCGAAGATGCAGAACCCGACCGCCGGGCCGACGGACGCGACCCGGGTGCTCGGCGCGGTGCCGACCAACCTGTTGATCGACGGCGAGTGGGCCGCAGCGGCCGAGGGCGCGACGTTCGCGGTGCACGATCCGGCGACCGGTCAAGGGCTGGTGCAGGTCGCCGACGCCTCCCCGGCCGACGGGCAACGAGCGCTCGACGCGGCGGTCGCGGCGCAGCGCGATTTCGCTGCGACGTCCCCCCGCGAGCGCTACGACATGCTGATGAAGGCCTTCGAGCTGCTCACCGACCGGGTCGAGGATCTGGCGCTGCTGATGACGCTGGAGATGGGCAAGCCGCTGGCGGAGTCACGCGGCGAGATCGGCTATGCCGCGGAGTTCTTCCGGCACTTCGCCGGCGAGGCGTTGCGCATCGACGGCGGCTACCAGACCGCACCGGCCGGTGGTGCACGCTTCCTGGTTGCCAAGCAGCCGGTCGGCCCGTGCCTGCTGATCACCCCGTGGAACTTCCCGATGGCGATGGGCACCCGCAAGATCGGGCCGGCGATCGCGGCCGGCTGCACCAGCGTCGTCAAACCGGCGGCGCAGACTCCGTTGTCGATGCTTGCGCTCGGGGAGATCCTGCTCGAGGCGGGTGTCCCCGCGGGGGTTGTCAACATCGTCACCACCAGTCACGCCGGTGAGGTGATGCAGCCGCTCATCGCGTCGGGCAAGGCGCGCAAGTTGTCCTTCACCGGCTCGACCGCGGTGGGCAAGGTGCTGCTCGCGCAGTGCGCCGGGAACGTGATGCGCACCTCGATGGAGCTCGGCGGTAATGCGCCTTTCCTGGTCTTCGAGGATGCCGACCTCGACGAGGCGGTGTCCGGCGCGATGGCCGCCAAGATGCGCAACATGGGCGAGGCCTGCACGGCCGCCAACCGCATCTACGTCCACCGCAGCATCGCGCAGGACTTCGCCGCCCGGCTGGCCGACACGATGCAGGGGCTGCGCGTGGGACCGGGAGTCGAGGACGGCACCCAGGTGGGACCGCTGATCGACGACGCCGGCCGCAGCAAGGTCGTGGAACTCGTCGCTGACGCCACCGACCGGGGAGCGCGCGTGCTGACCGGTGGCCAGGCCCCCGACGGCGCCGGCTTCTTCTACCCGCCGACCGTGCTGCTGGACGTGCCCGGCGACGCGCGGATGGCGAGGGAGGAGATCTTCGGTCCGGTGGCGTCGATCATCCCGTTCGACACCGAGGAGGAAGTCGTCGCGGCGGCGAACGACACGCCGTACGGGCTGGTCTCCTACGTCTTCACCAACAACCTGCGCCGCGCGCTGCGGGTGGCCGAGGGACTCGAGTCGGGCATGGTGGGCCTCAACCAGGGCGTGGTGTCCAACCCGGCCGCACCGTTCGGCGGTATCAAGGAGTCCGGCCTCGGCCGGGAGGGCGGCAGCGTCGGCATCGAGGAGTTCCTCGAGGTGAAGTACATCGGCATCAGCGTGTGATGCCGCACTCCCGTAGTGCACAGGAGTATGCCGATCGCGGTGTGGAGCATGCAGGAGTATGCCAATCGCGGTGTGGAGCATGCAGGAGTATGCCAATCGCGGCAGATGGCACGCGATGGGCATACTTCTCATCCCGCAGTCCGCGGGATTATGCCGATCGCGGCGAATGGCGCAGCACGCGATCGGCATACGCCCGACGCGACCGCCACCGCGCCCGACGCGGCCGCTCAGCCGTGGTCGGCGGTGAGCCGCTCGACCGCGTCGGCCATGTGCAGCTGCAGCAGCCGATCGGTCGCGGCCGGGTCGCGGTCGAGGAACGACTGCGCGATGCCGCGGTGCTCGGCGACCCGGGCCTCGTTGCCCTCGTAGGTCGGATCGAGGGCATGGATGCCCATCCGGGTCTCGGTCAGCAGGGTGCGGTGCATGAGCGACAGCCGCGGGCTCCCGGCCAGGCGCACGAGCAAATCGTGGAAGGCGATGTCCGCCTCGCCGACTCCGCTGTGGTCGTCGGCCTCCGCGGTGCGGCTCATGGTGTCGGTGATCTCCATCAGTTGGGCACCCGCCTCCTCCGGTGTGCCGAGGTGGATCTGCTCGGCTGCCGCACGTTCGACCGCCTGCCGGGCGACATACATGTCTCGCACCCGGTCGGGCGTCATCTCGATGACGAACAGCCCGCGGTTGCGGATCGACAGCAGCAATCCCTCCTGGGTCAGGCGTTGCAGTCCCTCGCGTAGCGGTCCCCTGCTGACGCCGAGTTGCTTGGCGAGGTCCGCCTCGCCCAACTGGGTGCCCGGCGGCAGATCACCACGCTCGAGCGCCGCCCGCACGCTGTCGGCGATCATCGCTGCGGTCGACTGCCGCACCACGGGTCTGAGGGGGCGCGCCCTGGCGCCGGCGTTCGTCACAGCTGACCATCCTGGAGGGTGAGCAGCCGTGCCGCCAACCGCACGTAGGTGCGGGCGGCCGTCATGAGGTCGGCCACGGGCACCGACTCGTCCGGCCGGTGCGCCTGGTCGTTGACCGAACCGGGCCCGAGCACCACAGTGGGGACGCCGAGGTCACGGCTGAGGTAGCCGCCGTCGCACGCGGCGGTCCACCCGCCGAGCGGCAGACCCGGTCCGCCCGAGTCGCCCAACGCGCGGTCGACGCAGCGGACGAACTCCGTGTCGACCGCCGTCTCGAAGCCGGGCATGCTCATCGGCATCACGACCTCCGTGCGCAGCCCGTCCTGCTCCAGGCCGAGGCCGGCCAGCCGTGCGACGACGTCGGCGAGCACCGAATCCTGGTCCTCGCCCGGCAGCAACCGCCGGTCCGCCTGCACCCGGCAGCTCGCCGGCACGATCGCCGTCCCCTGGCCACCGCTCACGATCCCCACGCTCCAGGTCGCCGGACCGACCAGCGGGTGCGGCCGCTCGGCAAGCTCGTCGTTCCAGGCACGCAGTGACTCGATGACGCGGGCCGCGCCGTAGATCGCATTGCGGCCGTCGGTCGGACGTCCCGCGTGCGCCGCCAGCCCGTGCACGGTGATGTCGAGGTAACAGTCGCCGCGCGCGGCGACGATGGTCTGCAGATCGGTCGGTTCTGCCGTGACGCAGCCGAGATAGGCCGGTGGCTCACCCTCCATGAACCGTCGGATGCCGATGCCGCCCTCTTCCTCGTCGACCGTCGCGACAAGCTCGACCCGACCGGACAGCTGCACACCGTCGGCCGCCGCCGCTCGCTGCAGCGCATCCATCGCCACCACGCACGCGGCCAGGCCGCCGAGCATGTCGGTGCTGCCGCGGCCGAAGATCCGGCCGTCGCGCAGCAGCCCGCCGAACGGCTCGACCGTCCAACCGTCACCGACCGGCACCACGTCGGTGTGACCCAGCAACAGCAAGCGGGGACCGTCGCCACCGTCGGTCGTGACGCTGACGTTGTCCCGCCCTTCCGCCGCCGTCGTGCGCTGCACGGACAGCCCGCGTTCGCGACAGGCCGCGACGACTGCGTCCACCCGCGCGGTTTCCTCGCCCGGCGGGTTCTCCCCCGGCACGCGGACCAGCGCCTGGGTGAGCGCGATCAGTTCTGCCTCGTCCAGCAGGTCCAGGGCATGTTGCTCCCATGACGAAACCTGTGCTGTCACAGTCGGTTCCGTCATACAGCACCGACCAGGTGGTCGTAGGCAGTGCGCAACCGTGCCACGCCCTCGCGGATGCGATCCGGGGTGCTGGAGGCGAAGCACAGCCGCAATGCGTTCGGGAAGAACTTGCTGGGCGAGAACGCGTTGCCCGGGATGAATGCGACGCCGTCGGCGAGCGCCTGCTCGAAGAGCGCCTCGGTGTCGACCGACTCCTGGAAGGTCACCCACAGGAAGAAGCCGCCCTCCGGGTCCGTCCACCGGGCCAGCGCACCGAACCGGTCCTCGAGCGCCGCCTGCATGGTCAGCTTGCGCTCCCGGTATGCCGCCTGCTGCGTGGTCAGGTGGTCGCGCAGATGACCGCCCTCCAGGAAGGCAGCGACCAGCCGCTGCAGCGGCATGTTGGTGCAGGTGTCCATGGCCTGCTTGGCGTTGATCAGCAACTGTTGCAGCGCCGGGTCGGCATCGATCCAGCCCACCCGCAGCCCCGGTCCGATGATCTTGGAGAAGGTGCGCACCGACAGCACCAACGGGTCGCCGTCGGCGAGCTCGTGCAACGAGGGCACTTCGGTGCCGGCGAACCGCAGCCGGCCGTAGGGGTCGTCGTCGATCAGCAGGCTCCCCCACCGGCGGGTCAGCTCGATCAGCCGGCGGCGCCGCTCGATCGACATGGACGCGCCGGACGGGTTCTGGAACGTGGGTATGGCGTAGATGGCCTTCGGTGCACGCCCCGCGTGCGTGACCAGTTCCTCGAGCCGGTCGACCTGCATGCCTTCCTCGTCGACCGGGACCTCGAGCAGTTGCGCCTGGTAGGACATCGCGGTGGCCGACCCGTTGGTGTAGGTCGGCGACTCCACGACCACCAGGTCGCCCGGGTCGACGAACAGTTTGAAGGCCAGGTCCAGTCCCTGCATGCCGCCGGCGGTGATGAGCAGCCGCTCCGGCGTGGTGCGGTCGGTCGTCCCGTCGAGCTCGGCCAGCAAGGCCTCCCGTAGCCGCGGATCGCCCTCAGTGGCCGCGTAGTCGTAGGCATCCGGGGCGGCGAGTTCGGTGGCCGCGACGTGACCGAGCAGTTGCGACGGGACTGCCTCCGCTGCCGGACTGCCCATGGCGAAACGCACGATGTCGTGCCGTTGTCTGGCCAGCAGGGAGGTGCTGGAGTCGATCACCGAGCCGACGAGGTCGGTGGTCCGGGAGGCCAGTGGCAGGCGGGAGATGGGCACGCGGGTCACTCCTTCGCGGTCAGTCCGCGCGGGACATCGGTCAGCAGATCGGGCCCGTCGGGGCCGATCAGCATGGATTCGGAGGTCTCATAGCCCCAACCGTCCATCCACATGCCGAGGATGACGTGGAAGGCCATGTTCTCCTCGATGACCGTCTCGTCCTCGGGACGGACGCTCATCGTGCGCTCGCCCCAGTCGGGCGGATAGCCGATCCCGATGGAGTAGCCGATCCGCGACTCCTTGGTGAGTCCGTACCGGCCGATGGTCTGCGCGAACTCGCGGTGCACGTCACAGGTGCGGGTGCCCGGCCGCATGCGCTGCAGCAGAGCCTCCATCGCCTCATTGGTCGCGTCGGCACACTCGACAAGCTTGCGGGGTGCCTTGCCGAGCACCACCGTCCGCGCCAGCGGTGCGTGGTACCGGTGGAAGACGCCGGCCAGCTCGATCGTCGTCGCCTCGCCCTTCTGCAGCGGCAGGTCGCTCCAGGTCAGGTGCGGCGTGCCGGCCGTCTCCCCGGTCGGCAGCATCGGCACGATCGCCGGGTAGTCGCCGCCGAGCTTGTGCGCGCCCAGTGCTTGGGCGTGCTGGATCTCGGCGACGACATCGCACTGCCGGCGACCGGGCTCGAGTTCGCGCAGGGCGGTCTCCATCACCCGCTGGGCGATCCGCCCCGCGGTGTGTAGCTTCTCGCGCTCCAAGGGCGACTTGCGCACCCGCACCCAGTTGACCAGTTCGTTGCTGTCGACCAGCGCCGAGCACTTCAGCCCGGACCGGATCGCGAGATAGCTGCGGACCGAGAAGAAGTGTGCGTCCAGCTCCGCGGCGACATACGCGCCGACCTCGTCGACCAACACCCCGATCTCCAGCGCCCGCGCGACGATCCAGTCGAAGGGATGCGCGTCGGGCCGGTTGACCAGGTAGTCGGGGTAGCCGTGGATGCGGTCGATCGGCAGGAACGCGGTGTAGTGCGCCCCGGCCGCGTCCATCGTGCGCGTGAACAGGTGGCAGTCGCCTTCCGCCGGCACGACGAGGCACTGCGGCATGTAGAAGGACCACGCGTTGTAGCCGGTCAGGTAGTAGAGGTTCGCGGGGTCGGCGATGATCAGCGAACTGAGCCGGCGTTCCGCCATTCGCTGCTGAACGGCGGCGAGTCGAGCCAGGTATTCCTGCTCCGGGAACGGCCGGGAGCAGAGGCCACTGGGAGTGGCGTCAGGGACAGTCTGAGTCACGTGCTCATGGTGCCTCCAGAATCGATTGTTGACAATCAGACACGGCAACGTTTTGAGTGGCCGGGTGACCACTTCCCTCCCCGTCATCACCGTCCTGCTCGGCGACGCCGACGAACGCCCTCCCGGTCTGTCGGCGCTGGAGTCGCGCGCGACGTTCCGCTACACCGACGCGGCGGGTCTGGCGGATGCGGTGGACGGGGCCGATGCGCTCTTCCTGTGGGACTTCTTCTCCACCGCCGTGCAGGACGTATGGCGCCGGTGCGACCGGCTGCGCTGGATCCACGTGGCCGCTGCCGGGGTGGACAAGCTGCTGTTCCCGGACCTGGTGGAGTCGGACGTCGTGGTGACCAACGCTCGCGGCATCTTCGACCGACCGATCGCCGAGTTCGTCCTCGGGGCACTGCTGGCCCACGTCAAACTGCTCCGCGAGGGCTACGACCTGCAGCGTGATCATGTATGGCGGCACCGGGAGACCGGTCCCGTGCAGGGCCGCCGGGCACTGGTCGTCGGCACCGGCAGCATCGGCCGGGAGATCGGCAGGCTGTTGCACGCCGTCGGCCTGCAGGTGACCGGCGCCGGACGCTCCGCACGCACCGGAGATCCGGACTTCGCTGATGTGGTCTCCAGCGCCGCGCTGGCCGAGCACGTCGGCGCCTTCGATTTCGTGATCAACGTGACCCCGCTGACCGATGCCACGCGGGATCTGTTCGATCGCACGGTCTTCGCCGCGATGCGACCCTCGGCATACTTCGTCAACGTCGGCCGTGGGCAGAGTGTCGTGGAGGACGATCTGCTCGACGCGTTGCGGGCGGGTGAGCTGGCCGGGGCGGCCCTGGACGTCTTCCGGACCGAGCCGTTGCCGGCGGACTCCCCGTTGTGGGACGAGCCGGCGCTGTCCATTTCACCGCATCTGTCCGGGGATGCGTCCGGTTGGCTCGATGCGCTGTCCCAGCAGTTCGTTGACCTGGCGACCCGCTGGCTGGCCGGTGAGGCGCTCCCCCATCCGGTCGACAAACGGCTGGGATTCGTTCCCAGCGCGGCACACTGACCGCGAGGATGACGTGATGACCGCTGCGGCCCTGCCCGACATCGCATCGATCCGTGTCGCCGAGGCCCGCATCGGACCGCACGTGCGGCACACCTCCGCTCCGGCGAACCGGTGGTTGAGCGCGCTGACCGGCGCCACGGTCTACCTGAAGCTGGAGATCGAGCAGCCCACCGGCAGCTTCAAGGTGCGCGGCGCCTGCAATGCCATCCGGTCGGCCGCCGAGCGAGGAACGATGAGGGGCGTGACGACTGCCTCGACGGGTAACCACGCGCGGGCGGTCGCGCATCTGGGCCGCCGCTTCGGGCTCCCGGTCACCGCTTTCCTGGCCCGGTCCGTACCCGACCACCGGGCGCGCGCGCTGGAGCAACTCGGTGCGGTGGTCGACCACGCCAGCGCCGACCAGACGGCGGCGATCCGGGCTGCGCAGCAGCTGGCGGACGAGCGCGGACACCTCTTCGTGCCGCCTTTCGACCATCCCGACGTCATCGCCGGTCAGGGCACCATCGGTCTCGAACTGTGCGACGACCTCCCGGCGCTGGACGCCGTCATCGTGCCGGTGTCCGGTGGTGGGCTGATCGGCGGGATCGGGCTGGCGATCAAGGGGATTCGACACAGCACACAGGTCATCGGGGTCTGCGCGGAGCGCGCCGACGCGATGTACCGCTCGCTGCGGGCAGGACACCCCGTCTCGATCGACGAGGTGGACACCGTCGCCACCTCGCTGCTCGGCGACCTCGGTCCGCACAACCGGTACACCTTCAGGGCGGCGCAGCAGGTCATCGACGAGATCGACACCGTCAGCGAGGCCCAGTTGCGTAGCGCGCTGGACACGTTGCGCCGGCACGCCGATCTCGAGGTCGAGGGCGCTGCGGCGGCGGGTGTCGCCTTCCTGTTGTCCGAGGTCGAGACGGACCCCGACCGCTGGCGCGGCACCCGCATCGCAGTGGTGATCACCGGCAACGCGATCGACCCGGACACCTGACGACGCGCCGAACCAGCGACCGTTGCCGGTTGTGCACAAGCCTCAACAGTCGCGAGTCCTACCCGCGGATCAACCAATTCACGTGCACAAGCCTCAACAGTCGCGACTTGCACAAGGGCGCTCAGGATGTCGGACGAACCAGCGCACCACGCCGCTCACAGCGACGCTCGAACCACACTGTCATCAGCGGCGGCACGCTGCTCACCAGGCCCAGCAGAGACTCCTTCGCCGGCCACTTGTGGGACACGGAGACCGCGAGGAGGCTGACGACGTAGAGCACGAAGATCGTGCCGTGGATCGGACCGAAGACTCGCACACCCAGGTCACCGGACTGCACGACCCACTTGAAGAACATGCCGATCAACAGGCCGATCCAGGAGACGGCCTCGGCGAATGCGGCGATCTTGAAGGCCTTAGCCACTGGGCTGGCGGCTACGCCGGTGCGGGCCGGCCGGTCATCGAGTTCGGCAGTCACGATGGGAATCCTACGTTACGTAGTAGCGCGCTTGGCAACCGGGGCGGCTGCTCCGCGGTCTCTTCGGTCAGGTGGTGGACTCGGCTACAACTTGGCGCTACGACGGTCGCGGCTGCCGATACTTAACAACCACAGTATGTCTCAGCTTAGCGTTCAGGTTCTCCGCCAGGCGTCGGCCCGCCTGCCACTATTGCTCTTCTGCTGCGGCTGACCGCCATTCATAGTCCGACCGCTCCAGCTTGTCATATTCCGCGGCCCACGCGGCGACTTCTTTGCGCAACGAATCACTCAGATTGAACTGATCGAACGGAATGGATCCGCCGGTCGTTCCATCATTCCGGATCTCCCACATCGGAGACGCACCGTAATCCGCGGCGAGCGCGTAGGTGGGCATGAGCTAAACAAACGCCTGGTACGCGGCCGGTAATGATTCCCATCTTTCCACCCCGCATATTGTCGTGTGTCAAATACGACCACGAAATCGTAAGGCCGGGCGCACTTCCCGATGTGAAGCCTGAAGCCTGTACTCGTGAGAGGTGGCGGAACGCTTCGAAGTCTTGGTGAAAGCACGAAAAATCATCGCGATTATTCCATCGAACCAAACGTTCCAGCGCTTGTGCCAAGTATACAGATGAATGTAGCCCCGGCCCTTGCTACGGCATCGAATCGGCACGCTGCCAACGCCATACGCTCCAGTGTATGTCTTTTTCGCAGCACAAATCTCGGACAACTACTTGGTGGCGGCCTCCATCTGCCGCAACTCCTTCTTCAGGTCGCCGAGCTCGTCGCGCAACCGGGCGGCCAGCTCGAAGTGCAGGTCGGCGGCGGCCTGGTGCATCTGCTCGGTGAGCTCCTGGATGAGCCCGGCAAGATCGGAGGCCGGCAGGCCCGACACCCGTCCCGCGCCGGCGACCTCACCGTCGGCGGCGACCGCACCGCGCAGTCCGCGCTTGCCCCGGCCATCGGACTTGCCCCGCGACTGCGCCCGGCCGCTGCCCATCAGCGAGTCGGTGTCGGCGTCCTCACGTTGCAGCATGTCGGTGATGTCGGCGATCTTCTTACGCAGCGGCGTCGGGTCGATGCCGGCTTCCTTGTTGTAGGCCAGCTGCTTCTCGCGGCGCCGACTGGTCTCGTCGATCGCCTCCTGCATCGACGGAGTGATCTTGTCGGCATACATGTGCACCTGACCGGAGACGTTGCGCGCCGCGCGGCCGATCGTCTGGATCAGTGACCGGGCCGACCGCAGGAAGCCCTCCTTGTCGGCGTCCAGGATGCTGACCAGGGAGACCTCGGGCAGGTCCAGACCCTCGCGCAGCAGGTTGATGCCGACCAGCACGTCGAACTCGCCGAGCCGCAACTCCCGCAGCAGCTCGACCCGCCGCAGCGTGTCGACCTCGGAGTGCAGGTAACGCACCCGCACGCCCTTCTCCAGCAGGTAATCGGTGAGATCCTCGGCCATCTTCTTGGTCAGCGTCGTCACCAGCACCCGCTCGTCCCGGGCGGTGCGCTCGTTGATCTCGTGCAGCAGGTCGTCGATCTGCCCCTTGGTGGGCTTCAGCACGATCTCCGGGTCGACCAGGCCGGTCGGGCGGATGACCTGCTCGACGTAGTCGCCGCCGGCCTTCGCCAGCTCGTAGTCGCCGGGTGTCGCTGACAGGTAGACGGTCTGACCGATGCGCTCGAGGAACTCCTCCCACTTCAGCGGGCGGTTATCCATCGCGCTGGGCAGCCGGAAGCCGTGATCGACGAGCATCCGCTTGCGTGACATGTCGCCTTCGTACATCGCCCCGATCTGCGGCACGGTCTGGTGCGACTCGTCGATGACCAGCAGGAAGTCCTCGGGGAAGTAGTCCAGCAGACAGTTGGGCGCACTGCCCGGACCACGACCGTCGATGTGCCGGGAGTAGTTCTCGATGCCAGAGCAGGAGCCGACCTGCCGCATCATCTCGATGTCGTAGGTGGTGCGCATTCGCAACCGCTGGGCCTCCAACAGCTTGCCCTGCTTCTCCAGGGTCGCCAGGCGATCCTCCAGCTCGGTCTCGATGGAGGAGATGGCGCGCTCCATGCGCGCCGGACCCGCGACGTAGTGCGACGCCGGGAAGACGTACATCTCCTGCTCCTCGCGCACCACCTCACCGGTCAGCGGGTGCAAGGTGTAGAGACGCTCGATCTCGTCACCGAAGAACTCGATGCGGATCGCCAGCTCCTCGTAGACCGGGATGATCTCGACGGTGTCCCCGCGCACCCGGAAGGTGCCGCGCGTGAAGGCCAGGTCGTTGCGGGTGTATTGCATCTGCACGAACCTGCGCAACAGGTCGTCGCGGTCGATCTGGCTGCCCACGCGCAACGACTGCATGCGATCGACGTACTCCTGCGGGGTGCCCAAACCGTAGATGCACGACACCGAAGCGACCACGACGACGTCACGTCGCGTCAACAGCGAGTTGGTGGCGCTGTGCCGCAGACGCTCCACCTCGTCGTTGATCGAGGAGTCCTTCTCGATGTAGGTGTCGGTCTGCGGGATGTAGGCCTCGGGCTGGTAGTAGTCGTAGTAGGAGACGAAGTATTCGACCGCGTTGTGGGGCAGCAACTCCCGGAACTCGTTGGCCAGCTGCGCGGCCAGGGTCTTGTTGGGCGCCATCACCAGCGTCGGCCGCTGCACCTGCTCGATCAGCCATGCCGTCGTCGCCGACTTGCCGGTGCCGGTCGCACCCAACAGCACCGTGTCCTGGTCCCCCGCCTTGACGCGGCGGGTCAGGTCGGCGATCGCGGTCGGCTGGTCCCCGCTCGGGGAGTATTCGGAGATGACCTCGAACGGCGCAACACGGCGTTGCAGGTCGGTGGTGGGGCGCATAGTACAAAGTTAAACGCCGCCACTGACAGCACTTGTTCCACGTGCCGCCATCATGGGTCGTATGACGACAGGCGCGACACGCGAGGTGCTGCTGCGGATGGGCAGCGCGCTGCTCGCCGGCGGTGCGCCGGTGCCCGATGTCGAGTGGCAGGTGAGTGTGCTGGCCCGGCGGCTGAACGCCCCGGGTGTGCGGGTGGCGGCCACCCCGACGGGCATCTTCGCCGGGCTCGGTGGTGACGACCCGGTCGGCTTCGAACCGGTCACCGGGTCCTTGCGGCTGGAGCAGGTCACCCGGGTGCAGGACGTCTACGAGCAGTTGATGCGCGGGGCGATCGGGCACGCCGCGGCGTTGCGGGAGCTGGACGACATCGAGACGATGCCCTCGTCACGTCCGGTCTGGCTCTCCGACCTGGCGCTGGTGCCCATCGGCACCGGCATCTGCGCGATCCTGCAGCCGACCTGGCGGGACCTGGTCACGGCAGCGGCCAGCTCGCTGGTGGTGATGACCCTGATGATCGTCAGCCGCCGGTTCGCGTTGGTGCGCACCCTGCTGCCGCTGCTCGCGTCGTTCGCGGTCGCCGTGCTGGTGTTGCTCGTGGCCCAGCACTGGCCCCTGCACGGCACGTTGCGGACCATGGTCGCGTCCTTCGCCGTCCTGCTGCCCGGATCGGTGATCGTCACCGGTATGTCGGAGATCGCCTCCGGGGCCGCGGTCGCCGGCAGCTCCCGGCTCGTCTCCGGTGTGATGCAGCTGGTCCTCTTCGCCGTCGGGCTCTTCTCGGCCGTGTCGGTCACCGGCGTCCGGTTGGACGCGCTGACCAATGTGCGGGCGCAGGACCTGGGGCCTTGGGCGCCATACATCGGCGTGCTCGTGATCGGCTGCGGCATCGTGATCAACGTCGCGGCGTCGCGGGCCGCCATACCGTGGATCCTGGTGGTGCTGGCGCTGACGTTCGCGACCCAGTCGGCCGTCCAGGCCCTGGCCGGACTGGTGCTCGGTGCGCTGGCCGGCGCCACCGTCGCAGGTCTCGCGGCAGCTGTCGTGCACCGGTTGTCCGGTCGGCCGTTGCGGCTCGTGGTCTTCCTCCCGGCGTTCTGGCTGCTCGTCCCCGGCAGTCTCGGGCTGCTCAGCACCACCGAGATCGCCACCGGGCACGGGGGCCTCGACGCCGTGACCGTCGCGATCGGGTCCGTGGTGGCGGTGGCCGCCGGCACGCTGATCGGCAGTGCCGCCGGCCGCGCCGTCGACCGGTTCCTCGATCCGGCGGAGTCTCCCGAGCCGGAACCGGTCGAACTCACCGATGTCGAGCGCTTGTGACCGTCTTGCGCTCGCTGTAGTCGGCCAGCGCCGCATCCAGGTCGCGCTCGCCGAAGGCCGGCCACATCTTGTCGCTGAAGTGGATCTCGGCCCGCTGACTCTGCCACGGGAAGAAGCCCGAGATGCGGCGCTCGCCGCTGGTCCGGATGATCAGGTCGATGTCCTTGACCGGCCCGCCGGGTAACGCGGCCGTGATCGCGACCGGCAGATCGTCCGGTGTCACGGGGCCGTTGCGGCGCAACACCGTGCGGATGGCGGAGGCGACGTCCTGCTTCGGGTCGTAACCGATCGCCAGAGTGAGGTGTCCCGGACGGCCCGTGGTGGCCGCCATGGCGTCCTCCAGCGCCACCCGGCACTCGTCCGGCAGCAGGCTGAGATCGCCGGCGATGTGCAGCTGCCACCAGCGCGAACGCTCGACCTTCGCCGGGACGCCGGTGCGGATGAGATCGAAGAGATAGTCGACCTCGCTGCTGCTGCGTTTGCGGATGTTGTCGGCCGAGAGCACGTAGACACTCACGTGGTCGATCCCGCGCCGGCGCAGCCAGCCGAGCAGGTCCTCCAAGTGGTCGGCTCCGGCTCGATGCCCCAGGCTGGGACTGGCCAGTCCGGCGGCGCGTGCCCAGCGGCGGTTGCCGTCCATGATGACCCCCACGTGACGCGGAAGCACCGCGGGCGGCACGCCGCGTGGCGCGCGGGCGCGGAACGGCCGGGGCGCGACCGTGAAGCGGCGCACCTCAGACCACCGTCTCCGGCCGCAGTGCGCCGGCCTGTTCACGGCACACGATGCGTCCACTGCTCGGTGCCGAACTTCTCGGCGACCAACCGACGCGCCTCGGCCAGCTCCTCGTCGCGGTATGCCGACACCTGACTCCGGTAGCGCGCGAGGAACGACCGGGTGAAGGTGTCCAGGATCTGTGGGCGCGGCAGCCCCGTCTGCGAACGCATCGGGTCGACGCGCTTGTTCGCACTCTTGGTGCCCTTGTCGGACATCTTCTCCCGGCCGATGCGCAGCACTTCGAGCATCTTGTCGGCGTCGATGTCGTAGGCCATCGTCACGTGGTGCAGCACAGCGCCGTCCGCGAACCGCTTCTGTGCGGCACCGGCGATCTTGCCCTTGTCGGAGGCGATGTCGTTGAGCGGCACATAGTGCGCAGTGATACCCACCTCCGCCAGGGCACCCATCACCCACTCGTCGAGGAAGGCGTACGACCGCTCGAAGCTCAGCCCTTCGACCATGGACGCGGGCACCACCAGCGAGTAGGTGATGCAGTTGCCCGGCTCCATGAACATCGCCCCGCCGCCCGAGATGCGCCGCACCACGTCGATGTGGTGCCGTGCGGCACCGTCGGCGTCGATCTCGTTGCGGTAGCTCTGGAACGAGCCGATGACCACCAGTGGTGAGTCCCAGTCCCAGAAGCGCAGGGTGGGCGGCCGCGTGCCGGCGGCGACCTCGTGGGCGATCACCTCGTCCAGGGCGACGTGCTCCACCGGCAGCAGCACGGTCGCGGGTATGACGTCGAAGGTGTGATCGTCCCAACCGGTCGCCTTGCCGAGTGCGCGGCGCACCGCGACACCCACCGCGTCGGCACTGAAGCCGATCAGGCTCACCTGCGGGTCGAGCGCACCCGTGATCGCACCGGCGAGTTGGTCGACGGAGGCGTCGGCCGGCATACCCGTCAGTGCGGCGTCGATGTCCTCCAGCGCTTCGTCCGGTTCCAGGAAGAAGTCGCCGGACACCGAGACGCTTGCCAGGCGGCCGGATGCGACCTCGACGTCGACCGCGACGAGCTTGCCACCCGGGACCTTGTATTCACCGCGCATGTCACCACAGTAGAACCGCGGTCACGAGGCCCCCAGCTCGGCCGCGACGCGCCGGCCCGACCGCAGCGCGACGGCGCCGGTCAGCACGAAGGCGAGCAACAACAACACCGCCCCGCACCCGAGCATGACGATCCATGCCGGGTGGGTCGCGGCGGCCAGCCCCTGCGCCATACCTCCGTGCATGTTGCCGAACGCGATCGCGGGCAGCACTGCCACGCCGAGTGATCCGCCGACCTGCCGGCTGGTGGAGGCGATCGCCGCCGCGACGCCCGCCTGCTCGCGGGGCATCCCGGACATCGCCGAGTTGGTGATCGGTGCGTTCAGCATCCCGAACCCGATGCCGAAGCACACGTACGCGACGCCGAGGTAGACCAGACTCGTGCCGTTGTCGATCCGCAGCAGGAGTATGGCGCTCAGGCCGATCCCCAGCCCGGCGACGCACATCGGCACGCGCACGCCGTGATCACCGACGATCCTCCCGGAGACCGGTGCGAACAACGCCACCGACACCGCCATGGGCAGGGTCATCAGACCCGCGTGCAGCGCCGACATACCCCGGACATCCTGCAGATACAGGGTGTTGAGGAAGAGGAAGCCGGCCATCGCGCAGAAACCGACCACCGCCGCGACGACCGCCCCGCTGAACGGGATGCTGCGGAAGAAGCGCGGATCCAGCAACGGCTCGTCACGTCGCAGCTCCCAGCGGATCAGCGCGGCGACCGCCAGCACGGTGACGGCGAAACAGCCCAGGATGGGCGCCGACAGCCAGCCGAGCGAGCCACCCTCGATGATGCCGTAGGTGACCGCGGCCAGCATGAGCACGACCAGCGCCTGTGCGACCGGGTCGAGTCGCCGCACGCGTGCCGCGCGTGACTCCGGCACGAACAGCCCGGTGAGTACGACGGCAGCGGCCACGACCGGCACGTTGATCCAGAAGATCGCCCGCCAGCCGATGCCTTCGACCAGGGCGCCGCCGATGACAGGACCGAGCGCCATGCTCAGGCCGATGACGCCACCCCACATGCCGATCGCCTGCGCCCGCTCCCGCGGATCGCGAAAAGTGTTGGTGATGATGGACATCGCGACCGGGTTGAGCATCGAGCCGCCGACGGCCTGCAGCATCCGGGCCACGATGAGCAGACCGGGGGTAGGTGCCCACGAGCAACAGATGGAGCCGATGCCGAAGATGACGAGTCCGACCTGGAAGACGCGCCGCCGGCCGACCCGGTCCCCCATCGACCCGGACAGCATCAGCAGGCTGGCCAGCACCAGCGTGTAGGCGTCGATGACCCATTGCAGCTGCGAGCCGCTGGCGCCCAGCTGCCGTCCGATGGAGGGTATGGCGAGGTTCACGCCGGTGGAGTCGATGCCCACGATGAACAGGCTCATACAGCAGATCGCGAGCACGCCGAAGCGGCGTCGGCGGGTCAGCTCCTGGCTCACGCCTCGCTCGCCGCCCGCATCTTGTCGATCAACCGGGTGAGTTCACGACGCTCGGCCGCTGTCAGCGTCGCGACCGGCGGCGGCACGACGTCGGCGGTGCGGATGCTCTCCAGCAGGTCGCGGCCCGCCTCGGTCACGTGCACCAGCTTGCGTCGCCCGTCTGCCGGATCACCGACGCGTTCGACATATCCGCGCCCGACCAGGTCGCTCACCAGCACGGACGCTGCCGGAGCGTCGATGTCCATCCGCTCGGCCAGTTCACCCTGGGACATGGGCGTCCGCTCCACCCGGCGCAGCGCGCGATAGCCGTTCCAGGGCATGCCGCCGGTGCGGTCCTGCAGCAGGTCGCGGACCATCCACTTGTGGTCCATGACCAGCGCCATGAGGTTGAGCCACACGCCGACCGGCGTGGTTTTAGTTGTCGCCATACAACGATTATATGCACACAATCATTATTTCTTCACAACTGTTTTGAGTCCGGTAGCCAGCCGCGGCGTTGCCCAGGCCCCCGCCACCGACAACGCCACGGGCACCCATAGCGTCGGCGGAGCCTGGGACACCTCGAGCATGAAGGCGCCGGCCATGATCGGCGCGTGCTGAGTGGTGGCGAGCATGGCCGCCCCGCCGACCATCGCGCAGACCACCATCGACAGGCCGCCCTGGTCGTGCCCCAGGCCGAGCGCCACCAGTGCGCCCAGTGCGCCGCCGGTCGCCATCGAGGGGGTGATGAGGCCGCCGGTCAACCCACCGCGCAGGCAGGCGGCAGTGAGCAGCGGCTTCGCGACGAGCAACGCGATGAGCACCCCGGCGGGCAGTCCTCCCCTGCCGACCAGCGCCTCCAGCACGCTCTTGCCGTTACCGGTGACACCGGGCAGGGTCATCGCCACCAGACCGACGGCAGCCATCGCGGCGGTGATCCGCAACGGCAACAGGTGGATCGCCCGGCTCGGCCCGCCCCTCCGCGCCGCCTCCATCAGCCGGTTGAAGCCGATCCCGGCGACGGTGCACACCGGACCGGCGAGGACCACCCACACCCACACGTTGGGTGCGGTGGCGTGGGCGCCCAGCTGGTAGACGGCGTCACGCCCCACCACCGGCCAGGCGACCACGACGGCGATGCACGACATCAACGCCGCGGCGCACACTGCGATGTAGTCCAGGGTGCCCAGCACCACCTCGGCCGCGAAGAGCACACCCGCGACCGGTGCGTTGTAGACCGCGGCGAGCCCGGCGCCGGCTGCCGCGCCCAGCAGCACTCGACGATGCCGGTCGTCCAGGCCCAGGCGTGCGCAGAGCACTTCGGCGACCGCTGCCGCGACCTGGCGTGGTGCGCCCTCGCGACCCAATGATGCGCCCGCACCGACCGCGACGATCTGCGCGATCGCATCGAGCGTCGTGGACCGCAGCGGCAGACGCACCGGCGGGTCGCCGAGCGCGTCGCGCACGCGGATCACCCGCATGCGCACACGCAGCTGCCACCAGCCGAGGCCGATGACGGCGCCCGCGACCGTCATACCGATCAACCGGCGCGCGGGCGAGGCCAGCCGCACCTCCTGCGCGAACGAGTGCCCGCCGGCACCGAAGACGACGTGCTGCGCACCGTGCAGCAACAGCGTCAACAACGCGCCGACGACGCCGGTGAGCACACCGGCCACGACGATCGCGAGGACGAACCGCCCGGTGACGCGCAGGTCGGTCCGGAGCGTCAGAGCCGCTCGCCGGACTCGGCGTCGAAGACGTGGACCTCCTCGGTCGCCGGTGTCACCCGCACGATCTCGCCCTCGTCGGGCCGGTGCTTCTTGTCCGTGCGGACCGTCAGTCGGGGACCGTCGTCACCGGTCGCCTCGGGTTTGCCGTAGACGAACACCTCGGCGCCGAGCGACTCGACGAGCTCGACCTTGAGCGCAACGCCGTTCTTGGCCAGCGAGTCGCCGATGGCCCAGGACTCGGGGCGTATGCCGAGCGTGACCCGCTCGGCCGACCCGCCGCGGTCCCGCTCCAAAGGCACTGTGGCACCGAAGAACTCGGCGTGGCCGTCACGGACGGTCGCGTCGATCAGGTTGATCGCCGGCGAACCGATGAAGCCCGCGACGAAGGTGTTGACCGGGTGGTCGTAGAGCGCCTCGGGCGTGTCGACCTGTTGCAGCACGCCCTCCTTCAGCACGGCAACCCGGTGCCCCATCGTCATGGCCTCGGTCTGATCGTGGGTGACATAGACCGTCGTGACGCCCAGTCGTCGCTGGAGCGCCGCGATCTGGGCCCGTGTCGACACACGCAGCTTCGCGTCCAGGTTGGACAGCGGCTCGTCCATGCAGAACACCTTCGGGTTGCGCACGATCGCACGCCCCATCGCCACCCGTTGCCGTTGGCCGCCGGACAGCTGACCGGGTTTGCGGGTCAGCAGCTTGTCCAGCTCGAGGATCTCCGCGGCCTCCAGCACCCGCTGATGTGCGTCGGCCTTGCTCATCCCGGCATTGCGCAGGGCGAAGGCCATGTTCTCCTCGGCCGACATGTTGGGGTAGAGCGCGTAGCTCTGGAAGACCATCGCCACGTCGCGGTCACGGGGCCGCACGCCCTTCTGGTCGTGCCCGTCGATCAGGATGCGCCCACCGTCGACCGGCTCGAGACCGGCCAGCATCCGCAGGGTCGTGGACTTGCCACAGCCGGACGGCCCGACGAGCACGAGGAACTCACCGTCCTCGATGTCCAGCGTGACGCTGTCCACCGAGGGCTGCGCGTTGCCCTTGTGCCGCCGGGTCGCGGCGTCGAAATAGACCGAAGCCATGTCAGGCCTTGAGCTTCGGCTTCACCTGCGAGTCGTACGCCTTGGTGATGCTCTGGTCGAGTCCCTTGAGCGTCGACTCCACGTCCGAACCGGCGACGATCTTGTCCAGCGCCTGACCGATGGTCGCGCCACCACCGGGGACGAACACCCGCGCGTTGTCCTGCGGACGGGTCTTCGGCAGCTGGTCGACGGCCACCTTGAAGTGGGGGTTCTTCTTGAAGTAGGCCTGCTCCTCCGGCAGTTGCAGCGCCGACTTGCGCACCGGCATGTAACCGGTCGCCTGGGTGAAGGTGACGGTGTTCTTGGCATTGGTCAGGAACTCCACGAACTTGACCGCATTGGCCTTGCGCTGGTCGGAGATGCCGGCCGGTATGGCGACACCGGCGCCACCGGTGGGGCAGCACTTGACGCCGCCGGGCGCCGGCACGAAGCCGACACCGAGCTCGAACGGCAGGTCGGTGAACCCGCCGAGATCACCGGTGGATTCGATCAGCACACCACCGAGGCCGGCGCTGAAGTCGCTGGCCGAGTCCGCCGAGGTCTTCACCCAGCCCTGCTTCGCCCAGCCCTGCAGCACCTTGGCCGCATGCACGGTCTTGGGGTCGGTGAAGGTCGTCTTCCAGCCCTTGGAGTAGCCCCCGCCGTACGACCAAGCGATGGACTGGAAGGTCCAGTCCAGGTAGTCGGCGCCGTCGTCGAGGATCATCGCGTGCTTGCCACTGCCCATCGCGGCCTGCAGCTTGGGCGCCCACTGGGTGAACTCGTCCCACGACGTCGGCGAGCGGTCCGGCAGGCCGGCCTTCTTGAACGCGTCCTTGTTGTAGTAGAAGAGCACGGTCGACCGCGCGTAGGGGATCGCGTAGTGCTTGCCGTTGTAGACGTAGTCGGCATACAGGCTGTCGACGTAGTCGTCGGTCTTCAGGCCGTGCTGGGCGAAGAGGGCGCCCATGTCGGCGAACCGGTTGTTGAGGGCGAAGTTGAACCACGTCACGTCGGAGGCCACGACCACGTCGGGCAGGTTGCCGCCGGCCAGCGCCGCGTTGAACTTCTGCCCGACCTCCTCGTAGTCCTTGCCCGCATCGGTGAGCTTGACCTTGAGACTCGGATTGGCCTTCTCGAAGTCGGCGATGATCTTCTTCTCGGTCGCGGTGGACTTGCCCGGGTGGTTGCTCCAGAAGTCGATCGTGTTGGAGTCGCCGCCCTTGCCACCGCCCTTGCTGCTGGACTCCGAGCCGGTGCCGGCGCACGCGGCGAGGCCGGTCGCAAGGGCTGCGCCACCTGCAGCGCCGAGGAGTCCGCGGCGGGTCAAACCAGACATGTGATTCTCCTTGATGGTGTGGAAGTCAGCCCTTGACCGCGCCAGCGGTCAGGCCCTTGATCATGTGTCGTTGCAGTGCCAGAAAGACGATGAGCACCGGCAGCATGGCCAGCACGGTGGCGGCCATCACCGGGCCCCAGTTGGTGATGCCGTCGTTGTTCTGCAGATGTGTCAGGCCGATCGGCAGGGTGCCGGAGCGGCTGTCGTCGGACATCAGGAACGGCCAGAGGTATTCGTTCCACTCGTTCACGACGGTGATGATGGAGAAGGCGATCAGCGTCGGCCACGACATCGGTAGCACCACCCGCCAGAGCAGTTTCAGCGGCCCGGCTCCGTCCAAGCGCGCGGCCTCGATGATCTCGCTGGGCACCGAGAGGAACTGATTGCGCATCAGGAAGGTGCCGAACGCGACGCCGGCCAACGGGATGATGATGCCCTGGTAAGTGTTGCGCCACCCGAGTTGGCTGACCAGCGCGTAGTTGGAGATGACGGTGATCTGATTGGGCACCATCAGTGCGGCGATGATGATCACGAACAGCAGGTTGCGGCCCGGGAAACGCAACAGCGACAACGCATACGCGCTGATCACGCCGAGCACGATCTTGGCGATCGACAGGATGGCGGTAATGATCACCGAGTTGCGGAAGTAGTCCCAGAACGGGATGTCGGTCGTCGCCGAGTGATAGCCGTCGGAGGTCGGGTGCGCCGGCCACCACTGCGCCGGCTGGGTGTAGATGTCCGGTCGTTGCTTGAAGGAGGTGATCACGATCCAGAAGAGCGGACCGGCCACCAGCAGGAAGACCAGCACCATGCCGACGTAACCGGCGATCTTCACGCCGGTACCGCCGAAGCTGGCGGCCTCGGCCTGGTGCGCACCGGCGGGCTTCTCCTCCGGGTCGAACCCGGTGACAGCGGTCGCTTCAGTCACGATGCATCCCCCGATCCATGACCCGGACCTGAATCACGGTGATGATCAACAGAATCACGAACATGATGGTTGCGATCGTCGCGCCATACCCTGCCTTGCTGTTGACGAAGGTCTCCCGATAGACCTGATAGACCAACGTGGTGGTGCCGTAACCCTGCGGGCCTCCGCGCGTCTCGACATTGATGATGTCGAAGACCTGGACGGAGTTGAGCAGCACCGTGATCGACAGGAAGAACGTCGTCGGGCGCAGCTGCGGCAGCAGCACCTTGTAGAACCGGCGCCAGGCCGACGCACCGTCGATCTCGGCGGCCTCGTCCAGGTCCGCGCGCCGGCCCTGCAGCGCCGCCAGGTAGATCACGAACGTGTAGCCGAGGTTCTTCCACACGTAGGTGGTGGTGACCATGACCAGCGCCCACCCGGGTCGCTGGTAGAAGTCGGGCACCTGAATGCCGATGCGGTGGAACAGATCCCGCAGCATGCCGAAGTTGGGGTCGAAGACGAACTGGAAGGCGATGCCGACCGCCGCGCCGGAGATGACAAACGGCGCGAAGATGGCTGACCGGACGAGGTTGCGACCCCGGAGCTTCTGGTCCAGCAGGATGGCCAGGCCCAACCCGAGAAGCATCGAGATGCCCACCGCGCAGACCGTGAAGATCAGCGTGTTGCGCAGCACCTCGTGCGAGTTGGGGTCGTGCCACCAGGTCTTGTAGTTGTCGAAGCCGATGTAGTGCGCCACCGGTGCGGCGATGTTCCAGTCCGTGAAGGAGAGCCGGAAGTTGTCCACCAGGGGCCGGTAGGTGAAGATCACCAGCAGCACCAGGTTGGGCAGCAGCAGCGCTGCGGCGAGCAGCCATTCGCCATACGGCCGGCCACTGCGGCGCGGCGGCGGCCCGACCGGCGCGGGCGGTCCGGGACGTGGCGTCGCCGCGGCGGTGTCAGGAGGCGCGGTCACGATCGCAGAGCCTGGTCGACGATGCAGAACACGGCCTGAACACTAGTGGGCCCACACCCGACGTGGGGGTAACTTCCGCCTGACACGACCGAACTGTTACTTGATTACCCGCTCTGCGTCCGTTGCCACCGACGCGCGCGTACGAACGCGTCGGCGATCCAGGGCTCCTTGGCCGCCGGATACCCCAGCCGCTCCGCCGTCGTGCGCCCAGGATTCGTTCGCGCCACCCGGTGCTTCTCCGCCGCGTACGCCTCCGACTCTGCGGGATTCGCCCGGAGCCAGTCGCGGAACAACAACGCTGCCGAGGCACCGGGACCGTCCGCCTCTCGCACGTGCAGGTGGTGGACGACGCTCGGGTCCGCGCCGTTGAAGTACACCTTCCGCCACAACGCGGAGTCAGGGGCCCACTCGTGCACGGTGTCCTGACGCAGCCGACCCTCGACGAAGCCCGCAGCGCGCATCGCAGTCAGGAACTCGTCAGACAAGGCGAGATCGAGCTGATCCACACGGATCTGCAGGTCGATGACGCTTTTGGCGGCCAAGTCCGGCACGCTGGTGGAACCGATGTGGTCGACGCCGACGATGTGGTCGCCCAGGCCGGCCGCGTTGAGCTGACGCCGTAGCCGCGCGATCGTGCGTGCCGCAATCGCGGGCCAGGCGGGATCGGGTTCATCGATGCTCACCTCGAGTGCGCGCCGAACCCCGCGGTCCGCCAACAGATTGTCATTGTATGGCGAAAGGCGTTCCTGCCAGAGCTTTTCCACGTGGTCCAGCAATTGTTCCTGGGTGCCGTTGTTGTCCAGCAGAATGTCTGCGGCGGCATACCGCTGCTCGTCGGTGGCCTGCGAGGAGACGCGGGCCAGCGCCGCGTCGTGCGTCATGCCTCGGTCGCGCATGATGCGCTGGACCCTGGTCTGCTGTGCGGTGTCGACGATCACCGTGAGGTGGTAGTCCGGTGCGAGACCACCCTCCACCAGCAGTGGCATGTCGTGGACGACGATCGCCTCGCGCGGGGCCTGCGCGTGCCGCGACGCGGTCAGCGCTCGAATGCGCGGGTGAGTGAGCGCCTCCAGATCCCGCCGCGCGGACTCGTCGGCGAACACGACGGCGGCCAAGGCCGGCCGGTCCAGCGAGCCGTCCGGCCGCAGCAGCTGCTCGCCGAACCGCTCGACGATCTCGGCGAGCCCGGCGGAACCCGGCTCGACCACCTCCCGCGCGAGTCGGTCGGCGTCGATGACGACCGCGCCGAGCGCGAGCAACTTCTTGGAGACGGTCGATTTGCCGGAGCCGATGCCGCCGCTGAGTCCCACATAGAGCACGCCGCGACCCTATGCCAGCGGCAGCACACCGGAGCTGCTCAGTGCGCGAGTTGCTCCAGGTGCGCACGAAGCACCGCCCGCATCCGGGCGGCGGTCAGCCGTGGCGCCACGGTTCCGTGCAGCGCCATACCGTCGATCAGCGCGTGCAACCGGTCGGTCTCGGTGGGTATGTCGAGCTCGTGCCCGGACAGCTGCTGCAGCATCAGCACGCACGACTCCATCAGTCCGCGCAGCTGGGCGTGCACCTCACGCCATACAGCACCGAGCTCGGAGTCCGTGCGCGCCGCGACAACGAGCGCGGTCCACATCTCGGTCTCACCGCGGCGAGCGGCATCGAGCGGCAGCACCTCGGCCAGCAGCGCCACCAACCCCTCGACGTCTGTCGCCTCGCTCCCCCGGCGTTCCAGCCGCTGCTGCACACGGACGGACAGGTCGGCCATCGCGTGGGCGATCAGCTGCTGCTGACTGACGAAGTAGTGCCGGATGGCGCCGGTCGACCAGCCGGCCTCGTCGGCGACGCTGCGCACCGAGACGCCCGTGTAGCCGGCACGATGCACCACCCGGATGACCGCGTCCACGATCTGCGCACGACGCGCATCGTGATCGACGACCTTCGGCATGCCGTCTTTTTATCACACGATCGTGTTATTTTGGATATATCACGTTTGTGTGACATCGAGGGGATCGCCGTGTTGACAGCCGTCATCGTCGCGTGCCAGATCGGATTCTGGGTCTTGCTGCTCGCCGGTCTCGCCTGCCGTTACCTGCTGCGGCGGCAGCTGTTGTCGACCATCCTCCTCGCGCTGGCGGTCGATCTGGTGCTGCTGATCGCCTCCGTGCTCGACCTGCGGGGCGGCGGCACTGCGACTGCCGTCCACGGTCTCGCGGCGATCTACCTGGGGGTGTCGGTGGGGTTCGGTCACCGGATGATGCACTGGGCCGACGTGCGGTTCGCGCACTGGTTCGCCGGTGGCCCGCCGCCGGCGAAGAAACCCCGCTACGGCGTCGCCCGCGCGGCACGCGAGCGGTCGGGCTGGTACGCCCACCTGCGCGCCTGGCTGGTCGGTGCCGCGCTGCTGGGGCCGGCGATCGTCGCCATACACGACTCGGCGCGGACCAGCGCGCTGACCAACACGCTGCGCCTGTGGACCGTCGTGCTCGTCGTCGATGCGCTGATCTCGTTCAGCTACACGGTGTTTCCCAAGAAAGCGCCGGCATCGCGAGTGTGAGTCCGGCCCGGCCACCCGTATCGAACCCTCCCCAGGGCAGACATCGGCACACGCCCGGCCGGCCCACCCGTACCAAACTCTCCCCAGGGCAGACATCGGTACGCACCCGGCCGGCCCACCCGTACCAAACTCTCCCCAGGGCAGACATCGGTACGCACCCGACCCCAAACCCGTACCAAACCCTCCCCTGGGGAGACTTCGGTACGGCGGCCGGGCGTGTGCCGCAGGCCCCGGGCGCGCACAGAACCGGGGGCTCAAGCCGTATGACGAAGGCCCCCGGAACCAGACGGTTCCGGGGGCCTTCGGTAGTTCAGCTACACCTGGCGGTCAGCTCAGTTGCCGGTCAGCTTCTCCCGCAGCGCGGCCAGCGCCTCGTCGGAGGCCAGCGTGCCCTCGGCCGGGGCGGCCGGCGAGGACGACGACGCCGGCGACGAGCCCTTGTCCGACGACTCCGAGGAGTAAGAGGTCGAGCCGGCGGTCGCAGCGGTGGCGGCAGCCTCCGCGTCGTCCTTGCGAGCCTGCTCGATCTGCGCCTGGTGCGCCTCGTAGCGGGCGTGCGCCTCGGCGTACTGCTTCTCCCACTTCTCGCGCTGGGTCTCGAAGCCCTCGAGCCACTCGCCCGACTCCGGGTCGAAGCCCTCCGGGTACTTGTAGTTGCCCTGCTCGTCGTACTCGGCGGCCATGCCGTAGAGGGTCGGGTCGAACTCGGTCGCGGCAGCGGCCTCGTCGTTGGCCTGCTTCAGGCTCAGCGAGATGCGGCGACGCTCGAGGTCGATGTCGATGACCTTGACGAAGATCTCCTGGCCGACCTGGACGACCTGCTCCGGCAGCTCCACGTGGCGCTCGGCCAGCTCGGAGATGTGAACCAGGCCCTCGATGCCGTCCTCGACGCGGACGAACGCACCGAACGGCACCAGCTTGGTGACCTTGCCCGGCACGACCTGGCCGATCGCGTGGGTGCGGGCGAAGTGCTGCCACGGGTCTTCCTGGGTCGCCTTCAGCGACAGCGAGACACGCTCGCGGTCCATGTCGACATCCAGCACCTCGACGGTGACCTCGTCGCCGACCTCGACGACCTCGGACGGGTGGTCGATGTGCTTCCAGGACAGCTCGGAGACGTGCACCAGGCCGTCGACGCCACCGAGGTCGACGAACGCACCGAAGTTGACGATGCTGCTGACCACACCGGAGCGGACCTGGCCCTTCTGCAGCTCCTTGAGGAAGGTCGTGCGGACCTCGGACTGGGTCTGCTCGAGCCAGGCGCGGCGGGACAGGACCACGTTGTTGCGGTTCTTGTCCAGCTCGATGATCTTGGCCTCGATCTCCTTGCCGACATACGGCTGGAGGTCGCGCACCCGGCGCATCTCGACCAGCGACGCGGGCAGGAAGCCGCGCAGGCCGATGTCCAGGATCAGGCCGCCCTTGACGACCTCGATGACGGTGCCGGTGACGACGCCGTCCTCTTCCTTGATCTGCTCGATGGTGCCCCAGGCGCGCTCGTACTGTGCGCGCTTCTTGGACAGGATGAGGCGCCCTTCCTTGTCCTCCTTCTGGAGAACCAGGGCCTCGACCTCGTCGCCGACCGCCACGACCTCACTCGGGTCGACGTCGTGTTTGATGGACAGCTCACGCGAGGGGATGACGCCCTCGGTCTTGTAGCCGATGTCGAGCAGGACCTCGTCCCGGTCGACCTTGACGATGACACCGTCGACGATGTCGCCGTCATTGAAGTGCTTGATCGTCGCGTCGATCGCGGCGAGCAGCTCCTCCTCGGATCCGATGTCGTTGATCGCGACCTGGGAGGTGGTGGTGGCAGTCATGTAGTAGGAAACCTTCGGTGGACACTAGATATGGACAATGTGCTGGAATGACGTCACGTCATCGACCGGAGCCGGTGCCGAGCTGACCATCCCCTGACACGCACATGCGTGCGCGTGGTGATCCTATCGGCCCGTCCACAGCTGGGTCAAAAGCAGCAGGGAGGAGGCACTGCCACCGATGGATCACTTCATCGACGGCTTCGGCGTCGGGCATCGCGCCGCCGGTGCGGACGAGACGCGCGCGGCCAATCGCGGCTGGTGGGACGAGGAAGCGACGGCCTACTACGCCGAGCACGGCGACTTCCTCGGCGACGGTCGCCTGGTGTGGGGGCCCGAAGGGTTCACCGAGTCCGAACTCGGTCTCCTCGGCCCGCTGGAGGGCCGTGACGTCCTGGAGATCGGCGGCGGGGCCGCCCAGGGCGGCCGGTATGCCGCCGCGCGCGGTGCGCGGGTGGTGTCCACCGACCTGTCCGCCGGCATGTTGCGGCAGGCGGCAGCGATCGATGCCCGATCCGGCATCGCACTCCCGCTCGCCCAGTGCGACGCCACCGCGCTGCCGTTCGTCGACTCCTGCTTCGACATCGTGTTCACGGCGTACGGTGCGGTGCCCTTCGTCGCCGACAGCGGCGCGATCATGCGGGAGGCGGCGCGGGTGCTGCGGCCCGGCGGCCGGTTCGTCTTCGCCACGACGCATCCGATCCGGTGGGCCTTCCCGGACGCGCCCGGTCCCGAGGGACTGGTCGCCGACCGGTCCTACTTCGACCGCACCCCGTATGTCGAGCAGGGCGACGACGGTGCGGCCACCTATGTGGAACACCATCGCACCCTGGGCGACCGAGTGCGCGAGATCGCCGGCGCGGGACTGACGCTGGTGGATCTGGTCGAGCCGGAGTGGCCGGACCGCAACCCGCAGGTGTGGGGCGGTTGGTCGCCGGCGCGCGGTCGCGTCATACCCGGCACCGCGATCTTCGTGGCCGACAAGCGCGCCGGTGGCTGAGCACCGGCCGACTCAGGAGTTCTTGTCCAACCGCACGGTGTTGTCGGCGGAGTCACCGGCGGCGTCCGGTCCGCCGCCGGACCGGTTGCGATCCCCGAGCAGCCCGGAGACGCCGTGCTGGGTCTCGTCGTCGTCCGCGTAGTAATCGTCGCCGCCGCTGCCGTCGTAGCTGCCGTCTCCGTCGCCGTTGCCGTTGCCGTCCCGGCGGCCGAGTAGCACCGCCATCAGGACTCCCCCGACGATGAGCAGCAGGCCGAGGATGCCGAGGATCCACGGTGCGAGTTTGAGGGCCTTCAGCTGGGATGCCTTGCCTTTGTACTCGTCGACGTTGGACTTGACGGTGGCGTTGTTGAAGACGGAGGTGGTACGCAGCACCTGAACCGACTTACCGGTGCCGGGGTCGGTCAGCCACTGCTTCTGCGCCTCGCTCACCTTGATGAACGCGCCGGTCTGCGGCTCGACCCAGATGGTGCGGTCGTTGGCGTAGTCGTACTTCGCCTTGACGCCGGGGCTGCTCTGCGCACCGCCGAACAGGAAGCCGGGCGCCTCCTTGGTGGGCTCGATCGCCAGCGTCTGCCGGGGAACGGTCCCCTCGAACCGGTAGACCTCCAGCCCGTCGATCTTGTCCGTGCCGGCGTACTTCATCTGCATGGTCTTCTGGGTCGACCCGTCCCAGTAGGGGTAGGTCGTCTTCTGCGTGCCGAACGGGAACTTGACGGTGTAGCCCTGGTGCTCGATGGCCTTGCCGTTCTCCTCGTCACCGCTCCACTTCACGACCTTGCCGGTGTGCCGCTCGACCGCGAACTTCTCGGTGAAGCCCTCCTGCGGGGTCTTGGTCTGCGGGATCTTGGAGAACTGCCACTTGCTGAAGATGACTGCGTTGTGACCGAACTTCTCACTCTCGCCCTTCAGGGCGACAGCACCGATCGTCGTGGTCAGCGTGGTGTGCTGGAACTTCAGCGTGCCTGCGTCGAACAGGTAGGCGTTCTTGTCGACGGCGACCTGCTTGGTGTTCTGGTCGATCGGGATGACCGCCAATTTGTCGAACGCGTAGAACTTCAGCAGCAGCGCCATGGTCACGAAGAACGCGCCGAATCCGATCACGATCGCGGATTTCCGCACTGGTCTGACCTCCGTTGTGAGCTGGAACTTACCGGACAGTAGCAGTAACCGTGCGAGTTGTGTCACACCCGCGATGCGTTGCCGCCGAACATTTTCTGGCCGATCGCCCACAGGGACGGATCGGGCCCGCCGACCTGCACCGACGGCACCCCGGCGGCCGCCGCCGCCGCGAGGTCACCGGGCTGGTCGCCGACCATCAGGGACCGCCGGCCAGATGCCCAGTGAGCCCGTCGCAGGGCCTCGCGCAGCAGGCCCGCACGGGGCTTGCGGCAGTCGCAGGTCCGGTCCTCGTGCGGGCACACCTGTATGGCGTCCAGCCACGCGCCCGCGCCGGCCAACTGGGAGACCAGGGCCCGATGCACGGCCAGCAGTTGCGGCCGGGTCAGCGTCCCGGTCGCGATACCGCGCTGGTTGCTGACCAGCACCACGGCGCAGCCGGCCGCATTGGCAGCGGCCACCGTCCGTCCCGCGCCGGGCAGCAGGACCAGGTCCTCCGGGTCGTCCACATAGCCGGGCCGACGCACGTTGAGCGTGCCGTCCCGGTCCAGCAGCAGCAGGTCGTACGGCGCCGCAGCCGATCCCTGCGGGCGCGGGATCGGCGCGCGGTTCTCCCCGAGCAGCTCCGCATCCGACAGCAGCGTCATTGACAGACCACGTCGACCGCCTCGCACCACACGTGTGTCCACAACATGTGCGCCTCCTGGATCCGCGGCGTCTCCTCCGAGGGCACGACCAGCACGTGGTCGGCGCGGCCGGCCAGACCGATGCCCCGCCGGCCGGTCAGTGCGATGGTCAGCAGTCCCTGGTCGCGTGCGACCTCGAGTGCGCGCACGATGTTCCGGCTCGTCCCGCTGGTGCTCATCGCCAGCAGCACGTCGCCGGGCCGGCCGAGCGCGGCGATGCCGCGCGCGAAGGTCTCGTCATACGAGTAGTCGTTGGCGACCGCGGTGATGGAGCTGAGCGACTCGGCGAGGTTGACCGCGGGCAGCGGGCCACGGTCGAGGATGCACTTGCCGATGAACTCCGCGGCGACGTGGCTGGCGATGGCGGCGCTGCCACCGTTGCCGGCGACCAGCAGCGTGCCGCCGCCGACGAGCGCGTCCAGCAACGCCGTCCCGGCCGCGTCCACCTGTGCGACCAGCTCCGGCTCGGCCAGCGAACGGGCCAGCTCCGCCCAGGCGGACAGCCCGCGCTGCTGACGGTCAGCGACCGCAGGCCGCCGACGCTCGGGGGCGACGTCGTGCAGGGCGTGGCCGTGGGGCATCAGTGCTGTCCTCTCCAGGTGGTGACTCCGTGCTGACTGAAGGTGATCTCGGACAGCGTCAGTCCGAGTTCGAGCAACTTCTGCGCGACGATGTGCCGGCGTTCGAACTCGCACACGAAGACCAGGTGCCCGCCACCGCCGGCGCCGGTGACCTTGCCGCCGAGCGCACCGCAGTCGAGTGCGGTGGTGACGGCCTCGTCGATCAACGGGGTCGAGATGCGTTCGGACATCTTGCGCTTCTGCGCCCACGCCTCGCCGAGCAGGCGGCCGAACGAGTCCACGTCGCCGCGCACCAGCGCGACCTTCATCCGTTCGGCCAGTTCCTTCTGGGCGCGCAGACCCTCCAACGCCTCGGCGTTGCCGGTCTCGTAGCGCGCACGCTGGTCCTCGATGATGTGGTCGCTCACCCGGGTGTTGCCGGTGAACGCCAGCAGCATGTTGTGCTCCAGCTCGTGCACCGTGTCATCGCGGACCCGCAGCGGGTTGACGATGACTTCGTCGGCCTTGAACTCGATGTAGTTGAAGCCGCCGAAGGCGGCGGCGTACTGGTCCTGGGAGCCGCCGGGTATGGCCAGGTCCTCGCGCTCCAGCCGGTAGGCCAGTTCGGCCACCTCGTAGGGCGTCAGGTCGAGCCCGCAGTGCTGGGCCACCAGCCCGATGACGGACACCATCACCGCACTGGACGACCCGAGCCCGGAGCCGGGCGGGGCCTGGGTGTGCAGGAACAGGTCGAAACCACCCGAGGGCCGGGCGCCCTCGATGCCGCGGACCCGGTTGATGGCCGCCTTGGGCAGGTCGAGCTTGCCGTCATACTCCACCGGCTCGTCGATGCCGAAGCCGATCGAGGTGCCGTAGTCCAGCGACCGCACGGTGACCTGACCGTCGGTGCGCGGACGCAGCGTGCTGAACGCGAACGCGGAGATCGTCGCGGACAGGACCGCCCCGCCCTCGCGCTCGGGGAAGGGCGTTACGTCGGTGCCGCCGCCGGCGAAGGAGATCCGCAGCGGTGCCCGGGCACGCAACACCGGCCGGCTGCGGTCGATCGCAGCATCGGCAGCGGGCAGATCGACACGTGCGGTCATGGCGGTCCCTGGGCCCTTCGGAAGGTGCGTGCTGGTGGAATCTACTGCAGAGTAGCTATCGATCACTCACGGAGGGAGGGAACATGACGCGCTATCGCCTGATCGACGGCCTGCGCGGGCTCGCGGCGCTGCTGGTGCTGCTGTCGCACGTGGGGTTCTGGACCGGCGCGGACGGTCTGGACGTCTCCGGTGGACTGCTGGCCCGCGGCGACAGCGGCGTCGCGGTGTTCTTCGCGATCAGCGCGTTCCTGCTGTTGCGGCCGTGGATCGCGGCGGGCTCGGGGGTCGCCGCGCCGCAACCCGTCCGGGTGTATGCCGTGCGTCGTGCCGCCCGGATCCTGCCCGCATACCTGGTCGCGCTCGTCGCGGTGCTGCTGGTCGCCGGGACGTGGGGGCCGGTCGGCGGTAGTGAAGGGGTCGGCGGGATCGGCACGGTGGTGGCGCACCTGCTCCTGGTGCAGGGATATGCCGACACCTCCTACCAGTCGTTCAGCCAGACCTGGAGCCTGACGACCGAGGCGACGTTCTATCTGCTGGTGCCGTTCCTCGGAACCGCGATCGGACGGCTGCTGCGTCGGTCGCCTCGCGCCGCCTATGGGGTGCTGGGCGGGGCCGCGGTGGCCGGTGTCGCCATACAGGCACTCGTGGCGGGGTGGACGCGCCAGCATCCCGCCTCAGCCGCCGGTGTGCTGGGCACCAGCGTGCTCGGGCACGCGGCGTGGTTCGCGGCCGGCGCGGCGCTGGCAGTTGCGGTGCACGCCGGACATCTGCAGCGGGTGCGCGAGATCGGCGTGGGCACCTGGTTGTCAGCCGCCGCCGTCGTCTACCTGATCGCCTCCAGCGGGCTGGCCGGGCCGCGGGACCTGCATGCGCCGACGGTCGGCCAGGCGGTGGCCAAGGAGTCGCTCTACACCGTGTTCGCGCTGCTGCTGCTCGTCGCCGCGGTGCGTGGTCCGTCGGACGAGCGATGGCGTGCCGTCGCGTCGTCCGGCGTCGCCCGCTTCGCCGGAGAGGTGTCGTACGGCGTCTTCCTCTGGCACGTGCTCGTGCTGCAGCTGATCTATCGGGCGTCCGGCTGGGCCCTGTTCACCGGCCCGTTCACGACGGTCCTCTTCGCGGTGCTGGTCTTCAGTGTGCTCATCGCGTGGGCGTCGGCGGCGTTGCTGGAGCAGCCTGTGCTGCGGCGGGTGCACCGGCGAACACACACCCCGCGCGTGCCAGCGCGCACAGCGTGACGGTGCCGAACAGCTGACCGGCGACCGCCCCGGTCGACCGAGCCTCGACGACCCCGAAGAACGCCAGCGCGACAGCCGCTGCGATCAGGGCACCGCCGGCCGTATGGCGCAACCACCGCACCGGCACGGCAGCGGCCGCGATGCCCGCCAGCAGACCCGCCGGTCCTGCCGCGAGGAAGCCGACGACCACGGCGGCGGCCCGGCCGGCGAACGCGTGGTCTCGATACGGCGCTCCCTCGCTCCGCTCCTTCGCACCTACTCGACCGGCGTGTGGTTCTGTGCCGATGGCGCGGCGACGGCAGGCGTATGCCGCGGCGAGGAAGGTGAGCAGCAGCGCGCCGGCCAGCAAGCCACCGACCAGCAAGCCGAGGCGTTGCGGGGTGGTCGGTGTGAAGCGCAGGGTGACCGTCGTGGCACCGCCGCCGGTGATGCGGAACCCCTGCCGCCAGCCGTCGACCTCGACCGGTTGCAGCGCGTGGCCGGCGCGGTCGCTCGCCTGCCAGCCTGCGTTGCAGCCCTCGCTCAGCGCGACGATGCTCGCGCCGCCGGCGGTCAGGGCGATCGTGCGCTCGCCGGAGTCGCCGGTGACGGAGCTGACGCTGCGAGTCGTCGCCGCAACGCTCGGGCGCTTGCCGAAGGTCGCGAGCTCCGGTGTGAGGCCTGCGTGCCCGGTGATGGCGATGGAGGCCGCGGTCTCGATACGCGCTCCGCTGCTGCGCTCCCCCGAGCTACTCGCCCCACACGACGTGGCTTCCAGGAGATCGCCCTTGGCCGGGGCGCCGACACCTTTGAGCCGCAACGGAATCCGAGTGGTCCCTCCGTCACGGGACCGCACCGTGACGGTGCCGGCGGCGCCGCAGGACGCTTCGACCGTGCTTCCGGCCGAGCGCAGCCAGACGGTTGCCGACCGCGGCGTTCCCAGCAGGTGCACCTGGCGTGTGATCGTCGCGCCGTCCTCGGGCAGCCGGTGCAGCAGCACAGCCTGCTGGTTCGGGTCGACCGCTTGCGGGACGTCGATCACGGAGCCGAGTCTCGTTCCTGGGACGGACAGTTCGGCGATGCCGAGCACCGGGTCGGTCGCATCGGCCGGTGCGATCAGCCGGACCTCGACCGGTCCTGCGGTCGTCGCGGGGACGGGCACGGTCAGTTCGCTGCGGCCGCGCACCGCCACCTGCACGGTGTGGGAGCCGACGCGGATCTCGAGGCGTTCGGGCAGTGTCGCGTGCTGTCGCGGACCGGCCAGGCGCAGGCGGACCTCGCGCACGGAGCGACCGGTCAGCTCGCCCCGCAACCACGCTGTGTGGGCGTGGTCTCCGGCCAACCAGGCGCTCGCGGGGTCACCGTCGAACGCGGCGGCCGGACCGTCGCGGACACCGAGATGGTGCGCGGCGAAGGGGTCGGCGGCCGACGAGGACACCTGGACGGTCCGCCAGCCGAGCCATTCCCGGGCGGGCTGCCCCGCCGGGTGGTCCGCCGGAAGCAGGTCCTTCGCGCCGATGTGGGTCGGTCTCACGTCGCCGCGGGTGAGCACCGGGCTGTATGCCGAGGCCGTCGGCACGCCGTTGTTGTACGCACGCCACGGCATCGTGTCGGTCACCACGTCGGGCCGACCCGCGGCAGCGCCGTCCAGCTGCATCCAGTCGTCGGCGGTCAGCAGGCCGGTCGTCCGCAACGCGAAGAGCGACTCCGGGCCGCCGGCCACCGTGACCGGGCGCGCGCCGTAGAGTGCGGCGCCGCGAGCGCGCGGCGCCGTGACGTCATACACGGTGAGCGCGGAGCGGCCCGCACCGTGGGTGCCGGCGATGCGGAAGCCGGGAGAGGTGTCGAGGGTGCGTTCCACCTGCTGCCACGGCAGCGCCTGGACGGATGCCGCCAGGTCGCGACGCAGCACCACCCGGGCGATGCCGAGGCGCGCCAGGCCGGCCGCCAGGCTCGGCTGCGGGTCGCCCGAGGCCGCCAGCCGGTCGACCGCGTCGAGGATCCGGGTCGACCCGGGGATGCCCAGTGGCGCCGCTGCCCGGGTCACGACCGGAGAGGTCGCCAGCGCCGAGAGCGGCTCGTCGGTCGTGCTCCCCCACGTGTAGGTCGACGTGCGGGAGTTGGGCAACAACATCGTCGATCCGCCGGATCTGCCAGCGGCGCGGTCGATCTGGTGCGCGACCTGCGTCCACTGCGCCGGTATGGCGCCGTACGCGTCCGCCGCACCGACCCTTCCCTGCCAGAGCGGCGTCGCGGCGACGGCGACGGCCAGCGCCAGCATCACCGGCGCGAACCGATCCCGTGCGCGCCGCGACAGACTGACCCGTTGCAGCACGGTGGTGAAGCCGATCACCAACGGCAGGCGCAGCACCGGATCCGCCTTGTGGATGTTGCGCAGTGGCGCCAGCGATCCGTCGAGCAGCCCGCGCACCGGCTCCGCGATCGGACTGCCGACGGTGCCGCCGTGTCCGAGGACCATGAACAAGGTCGCGCCGACGACGCACAGCAGCGTCCACCGGGCCAGGTGCCCGCGGTGGCGCAGCAGTCCCCAGCACCCGACCGCGGCGACGAGGCCGGTCGCCAGGATCGCGGTGACCGACTGCGCGAGCACCCAACCGCCTTGCCAGACGGGATGATCCGCGCTGTCCAGGATGTAGGCGATCCAGTCGTCGGCGCCCCGCAGCACGTTCGGGACGGAGGTCACCGCAGTGGTGATCGACGCGGTCTCGATGTAGTCCAGGAACGGGTAGGCGTAGCGGCCAAGCACCAGCAGCGGCAGCAGCCACCACAACGCACCGAACAGGGTGGCGACGACCCACAGCACCAACCGCCGCCGGCCGACCGGGTGGGTGAGCAGGAAAGCGAACGGCAGCGCCAGGACGACTCCGGACGCTGTGGCGTTGACGCCGCCGAGTGCTGAAGTGAGCACTCCGGCCAGCGCCAGGGACCGGACCAGTGCCGCACGGGTCAGACCGCGACGCACCAGCGGGAGCACCGCCAGCAGCAGCCAGGGCGCGAGCGCCATCGGCCATGCCTCGATCGAGATGACCGGCAGCACGGTCAGCATCCGCGGCGCGAGCGCGTAGGCGGCCCCGCCGACCAGCGACGGCACCGTGCCGCCGACCCCGAGCCGGCGCAGCAACTGCTGCGCGCCAAGGAAGGAGACGACCAGCAGCAGGGTCCACCAGATGCGCTGCGTCGCCCACGCAGGCACCCCGAGCGAGCGGCACACCCCGAACACCGGACCCATCGGGAAGAGATAGCCGTAGGCCTGGTTCTGCAGTTCGCCGAGCCCGGCGTGCGTGTTCCATGCGTCCAGTGAACGGCCGAGGTAGCGCCACGGTGAGACGGTCAGGTCGACCTTGGTGTCGGGTTCGGTGCGCCCCGGCGACACCAGCCACGGCAGCACCGCCAGGGCGGCCAGCAGCAGCAGGAGCTGCAACCGTTCCGCGGCGCCGCGGCCCATGCCGGAGTCGGGCGCCGAGGCCACCGGCGTCGGCATCGGCGTCGGCGTTGTCATCGGCGGCGCAGGATGAGCAGCAGGTTCCAGGTGACGATCTCGCGCAGTCCAGGCACCCGCAGCACATGACGGGCCACGTCGGGCAGGTACCGCGGCCGGGCGGCGAGCACCTGCACGTCGGGGTGGTGCCGTGCCCACTGCAGCCCCTGGGTGACGCTGACCCGGAACAGCGTGCTGTCGACGGTGTTCTTGGGCGGGTGGCCCCGTGTGCGGGTGTAGCGCCGGGCCGCGCGTTCGCCGCCGAGCCAGTGCCACGGGGAGGTTTCGTGTCCGCCCCACGGCGAGAGCCAGTTCGTGTAGGACAGGAACACCAGGCCGCCGGGGCGCACCACGCGGACCATCTCGTCGGCCGCGCGCTCCGGGGCGCGCACGTGCTCCCACAGGTTGCTGCTGAAGACGACGTCGACGCTGCGATCGGCGAACGGCAGCGCCTCGGCGGAGGCCACCACCCCGCCGTCGCGCACCGACGGGACGCTCGCGTCGTGGTCGATCGGCACGTAGGTCGCTCCCGCTGCGCGGAACGCGTGCGCGAACTCCGCCGGCCCGGCACCGACGTCGACCACGCGGGCGCCACGCAGGTCGGTCAGCTCGGCCAACAGTTCACAGGAGTCACGGGCGAGTGTGCCGTAGAAGACCTCCGGCTGCGTCTGCTCCACCAGGAACGCCCGGAACAGCCGCACGGACCGGCCCAGTCCGCGGTCCATCAGCGCGCCTTCCGGGCGGTCAGGTGCAGCGTCGGACGCAATGCGGGGCGCAGGGCGCGCGCCGCCAGCACCACCGGAGCGGTCGCGATGCCCGCGGCCAGCACCGGGCGCAGGGCGAGGACCCCGTGCGGGCGGGCGCGCGGCCTCGCCAGCCGGGCCAGGCTGGCGGCATCCGTCACCAGGCTGTCCAGGGCAGGCCGGGTCACGCACACATCGGTCAACCCTACGGAGCGTGCCGCGCGGTGCAGGCTCTCGGCACTGAAGAACCGCACGTGCGTCGGGTCCTCGAGCATCCACCAGGCGCGGCCGTAGAGCCGCAGCCCGTCACTGTCGCCGGCCGGCGTCAGGAACTGCACGGTGCCGCCGGGCGCGAGCAGGTGCGCGGCATGCCGCAGGGTACGCAGCGGGTCCTGGACGTGCTCCAGCACGTGGATGCCGTAGACGAGTTCGACCGGCTCGACGTCCGCCGTGAGGTCCTCGATCGCGGCGTCGTACAACCGGCCGTGCGCCCGCACCCGCGCATCGACGGCCACCTCCAGCTGGTCCGGGTCGGTGCCCGCGACGCTCGCGCCGTCCTCCAGGAACCGGCGCAGCAGTGCCCCGGAGCCGTACCCGACCTCGAAGACCGACGCCGGCCGGCGCGCGCGCGTCAGCAGACGGTGGGTCAGCGCGAGTCGCCAGGCGTCGAGGGTCGGTTCGCCGCCATACGCCCGGTCGCGGTGGAAGGCGGGCGAGCCGGCGAGCTGCCGGCCCAGATGACCACAATCCACGCACCGAGCGAGCACGCCGCCGCCGCGCAGCGCCAGCCGTGCGGTGCGCTGCCCGCAGATCTCGCACGGCGAAAAAGCCACCACGCCGGACACACCCAACCTCCAGTTACCAACGGGTAGCATTCGGCGCTACTGTACCGGTGCCGTACCGAATGTGTCCGGCGCCACACGAACCGACTGGAGTCCTAGTGCGCGCTCGTCCCGACGAGTCAGGTCCGCCGCTGCGGGTCCTCTACCTGTCGTGGCGGGACCGCGACAATCCCGAGGCGGGCGGCGCCGAGACGTTCACCGAGCGCACTGCCGAGGTCCTCACCGAACTCGGCCACGAGGTCACCATCTTCACCAGCCGCTTCCCGGGCGCACCGCGCACCGACCGGCACGGCCGGGTCGCCGTCGTGCGCCGCGGAGGCCGCTTCTCCTGCTACCTCGCCGGTCTGCTGTATGCCGCCCGGCACCGCCGCGACTTCGACATCGTCATCGACGTGCAGAACGGCGTGCCGTTCTGGGCGCCACTGCTGGCCCGCCGGCCGGTGGTCAACGTCATGCACCACGTCCATCGCGATCAGTGGCACGTCATCTTCGGCCCCCGGCTCGCCCGCTTCGGCTGGTTCCTCGAGTCACGGGTCGCGCCGGTCGTCTATCGCAACTGCCGCTACGTGACGGTCTCGCAGGCCAGCCGGGACGACCTCGTCGAGCTCGGCATCGACCGCGAACGCATCGACATCGTCTACTCCGGCAACGACCGTCCGGCCCAGCTGGAGCACGGCCTGATGCACCAGCACAGCCCCACGCCGGTGCTGACCGTGCTCGGCCGGCTGGTGCCCCACAAGCAGGTCGAGACCGCGATCGACATCCTGGCCGACCTGCGACACGATCACCCGGACCTGCGGCTGGACATCATCGGCACCGGCTACTGGCACGCGGACCTCGTGCGGCACGCACGCGCCCGTGGAGTGGCGGACCGGGTCGACTTCCACGGTTTCGTCGACGAGGCGACCAAACACCGCCTGCTGGCCCGGTCCTGGCTGATGTTGATGCCGTCACACAAGGAGGGCTGGGGGCTGACGATCGTCGAGGCGGGGCTGCACGAGACACCGTCCCTGGCGTTCGCCCACGCCGGAGGGCCGACCGAGTCGGTGTTGCACGGCGAGACCGGTATGCTGGCCCACACGCCGGAGGAGATGCGTGAACAGGTCGACGTGCTGCTGCGCGACGACGAGTTGCGCACCGCCTTCGGCCGCGCCGCCCGCACGCATGCACTGAGCTTCGACTGGCGCAGCAGCGGGACCGCGCTCGAACTCACCCTGAAGTCGGTGCTCGGGCGGGCCGCGCGACCGGAACAGCCCACGGCGCGCGCACCGCGGCTGCGGTCGGTCCACGAGATCCTCGCGGCGCGACGCGGCGCGACGGAGCCGGACGGTCCCCGCGACTGCGAGGACACTCCGGTCGCGGCCAACTTCTGACCGCCCGGCCGCCGGGCACAGCCGAAGGTGGTCGTCCCCGACCGGGGACGACCACCTTCAGGTGTGCTGGGGTCGACGACCTCGTGTCTACTGGTTGTAGTTGATCGTCGAGGAGAACTTCTGCGGCTGGGTGACCGAGCCCTGCTGGGCAATCAGTCCGAAGATGGCCACCGTGGCCAGCACGACACCAGCGACGGCCCCGCCAATGTTGTAGAGCAGCTTCGTGTTGCCCATTAGTTCCCTCTCGGTTCGACGCCGGACGGCTCCATGTTACTCACGAGTCAGCGCCCGTGTGCGCTTGCCGCGCAGTTCGTCGACGAGGAGATCCGCGGCGACCACGACGAGGGCACCTGCCGCCAGGGCCCACCCGGTGTAGCGCAGCGGTCCGTGGTCCGGCGGCGGCTCCACGCCGACGGCCCCGAGGTCGTAGAGGCGCAGCGTCCCGTCCGTCGCGATCGGCTGCCGTGCGCTCACGTCCCGTATGTCGCCCGCCGCCGGCTGATCGGTCTCCCACAGCACGTAGCGCACGCCGGCGTCCCGCAGCGCCGGCACCACACCGGCGCCGGAACGCACCGCTGCGGTCACCCGGGCCGCCGCCGGGTCCTCCCCCGGCACCACAGTCCCGCCGACCAGCGGCAGGCCGTCGTTGACCAGCACCTGCCGGTCCAGCAGGCGTTGCCACGGGTCCAGCAGCACCGCGTCGTGGTCGAAGGCATACTGCCGGTACTGCGTCCACGGGAAGACGGCGACCCCGCCGGCCGGCAGTGCCTCGATCCGGTCGGTCATCCTGCGGTATGCCGCCGGGTAGTCCACGGCCCGCCATTGCCCGCCCGCGCCCCAGGCGAGTCCGGTGAGAGTGACCAACGGCCAGCACGCGACGAGGCCGGCGATCACCAGCGCTGCTGAGCGGTGCGCACCCGCTCCGGCGCCGGCAGCACGCACGCGTTCCACCAGCCGCCCGGCCAGCACCGCAACGAGCAGGACCCAGAGTCCGAGGAATTTCTGGGCGTCGCGCACCAGTCCCCCGCCGGGCAGGTCGGTCACCACGGCAGTCATCAACTGCCGGCTGCCGGGCACCGCGCTCGCCGCCGCGAGGAGGAGGCCGACGACACCGGCCACGGCCAGCCCGCCGAGCGCTGGGCCGACTCGCCATACCCGCTCCTGCACGGCGAGCGCGAGGACCGCGAGCACGGCCAGCAGCGCGAGCCCGGAGACGAGCAGTGACTGCCGTTCGGCGAACCAGACACCTTCGTTCCAGATGCCTCCCCCGGTCAGCAGCGATCCGAGCACGCCCCACGGTGTGTCGGCCCGGGACATGAACGCCTCGACGCCGGCCGCCGAGGACGACTGGGAGGGCGCCAGAAAGAGGTAGGCGAACCACCAGGTCGCGTTGGCGAGCAGGAAAACCGCGGCGACCCAGGCGAAATCGCGCATCCGCCGCCCGACCGCAACGGGTGCATCAGCGGGGACGACGAGCACCGCGAGCACCGCCAGGAGCCCGAGCACCGCACCCGTCGAGCCGGTCGCCGCGCTGACCAGCAGCCAGCCGCCCAGCCGGGCGCGGGCGCCACGGTCGCCGGCCCGCAGCGCAGCGGTTGCGGCCACCATGAACGGCAGACAGGCGTAACCCAACAGGTAGCCCCAGTGCCCGACCGCGAGCCGTTCGGCGACATACGGGTTCCAGGCAGCTGCCAGCGCCGCCGATCCGGCGCCGAGCCGGCTGCGGGCCAGCGCACCGACGCCCGCGCCGACGAGCACGAAGACCGCCAGCAGCAGCGCCTTCTCGGCCATCCACCCCGGCACGATGTGCGACAGCACCGCGGCGACGAAGTCGTTGGGGACCGCGCGCGGCACCGAACCGTCGACTCCCATCGTCCGGTCCCCGAGCGCCAGCCGGGGGACGAAGACCAGGTCGTAGTGCAGCAGGTAGCCGGGTGCCAGGGCCGGGCCGAGCGCGACCGCCCCGCAGAGCAGCCCGACGACGGCGCCGACGCTGCGCTGCCCCACTGCGGCCAGCGGGCGCGTCATCCGACGCCTTGCGCCGGGCGGCCCTCGATGTCGGCGAACGCCGTTGCCATCCGGGCACATTGGGTAGCCAGGTCGTGCTCGGCCAGCATCCGGGCCCGGTTGGCAGCGCCGATCCGGATCCGCAGGTCACGGTCGGTCAGCTGGGTCACCAGCGCGTCGGCGATCGCCTCGACGTCATCGTCGACCAGGGCGTTGGGCGCCAGCACCGCCTCGTCGTTCGTGCCGCATCGCGTGGTCACGACGGGTAGGCCGCAGGCCTGCGCCTCCAGGTAGGCCAGGCCCAACTGTTCGGTCCACTTCCAGGTCGGCCGCGGCGCGGTGCAGAAGACGGCCGCGCCCGCCAGCAGGTCAGCGACGCCGTGGGCGTCCAACTGGCCGGCGAGCCGGACACCGGTCGCCGGGTCGGCGGCGGCTCGTTCGACCAGGCCGCGCAATGGACCGTTGCCCGCCACGACCAGGCGCGCTTCGGGCACCGCCCGACGCACCAGCCGCATGGCGTCCAGCACCCGGTCGATCCCCTTGTTGGCCGCCAGCGGCGAGCAGAAGACGACCAGCGGGTCGTGGGCCGGCTCCGCGGCCGGGGTGAAGACCGAGGTCTCGACGCCGGGCTTGACCACCCGGATGCGGTCTGCGGGAAAACCGTTGTGGATCAGGTGATCCCGGGCCGCATCGATCATGCACAGGAACAGGTCGGCGTCGCGTGCCGAGTCCAGCGCCTGCTTGTAGGGCGGCAGCTTGTAGAGCGGTTGGTCCGGCAGGTTCTCCCAGGTGACGACCGCCTGCCGGACACCGGAACCACGCCGCCACTTGCTGGCCTGCCCGGTCACCAGCGAGCACAGTTCGAGGGTGGCCACCCAGTCGTATGCCGCGGGCTGTTGCCGCGCCAGCCCGTGGACCCAGGCCAGCGCGCCCGCCTCGACGAAGCGTTTGATCGGTCGCCGGTAGGTGGCCGGAACCCAGGTCAGGTCACCGGCCGGCCGCTGGGCCGCCAGCGCGGTCACGTCGGTGTCCGGCATACGGCTCATCCAGTACAGCTCGCGGCGCGGGCGCTGGTCCGGCAGGGACACCCAGAGCATCCTTCGACTCATGCCGGCGCCGTTGCTCCGGCACGGTCCCGCCGGCCGCGCCGCGCACCGGCGGCATACCCGACCACCTCGAGGCTGCGCAGCAGCACCATGCCGGCCGCGTGCGCGGGGTCACGGGCCAGACGGCGCCAGTTGACGGCATACGCCTTGAGCACCGCGCGGCCCTGCGCGCCGACCGCGCCCTCGTGCCGGCCGGCGAACGCGGGGATGCTGCGTCCGTAGTAGTAGCGCTTGCGCAGCACGTCGGCCACGGTCAGCCGGCCCTCGTCGTGGTCCACGACGACCGGCGCCAGCTCGATGCGGCGCCCCTCGGCGTGCATCCGCAGCCGCAGGTCGGCGTCCTCCGGGCCGGACATGGCCAGGTGGAAACCGCCGTCACCGAGCAGGTAGTCGCGCCGCACCAGGCGGGGGTTGTGCAACCACGGCTGGTCGAGGTAGCACTCGCGTTCCAGCGCCCGGCAGGCGGTCCAGAAACCGTCGCCGATGGTGCGCTCGGGCAGTGCCACTCCGGTGGCGCCGCTGCCCAGCGCGGTTCGCACGGCCACCTCGATGCTGCGTCGCGGCAGCACCATGTCGCTGTCCAGCCAGAGCACCCACTGGCCTTGCGCCTCCTCGATGCCGAGATTGCGTTGTGCCGAACGCTCGGGTCCGCCGGTGACCGCAAGGTCGGCGTACTCGGTGGCGATCGCGAGGGTCTCGTCGGTGCTGTGGTTGTCGACCACGATGAGTTCGACGCGCCGGTAGGTCTGGTCACGGACCGACTGCAGACACGCGCGGATCGTGCGCACGTTGTTGCGGGTCGGCACCACGACCGACACCAGGGGTGGCTCTCTCACAAACGGTCATCCTCTTCCACCGTGGCGCCGTCCCGCAGCGCTCCGACCAATCCCACGACCAGGCCCGCACCGGCGAGCCAGTGCGGCCACATACTGCGGGCGACACCGTCCGCGCTCAGCGTGCCCCTGGTGTGCCCGAGCACGAGCAGATAGACGCCCATCGCGATCAGCAGCAGGCCGGCGCCGGTCAGCTGCAGCCACCAGGACGGGATCGACCGCCGCCATCGCAGCACCGCCACCACCGCTGCCGCGGCCACCAGCCCGGCCCAGCCGACGAAGAAGCCGGCCACCAGGATCAGGGCGAGCTCGAGCGCCGGCCGCGGAAGAGCCAGTGGCGCGAACCGGGCCCTCGATCCGCCGGCGGTCTGCAGGGCGAGATCCGGCCCGGCCGCGACGAAGTGGCCCGGCTCTGCGGTGCCCGGGGCGTTCTCGCCGCCATCGTCATCGGCGTCGTCATCGGCGTCGTCGTCATCGGCGTCGGGCTTGTTGCGTCGGTCGCGCAGTCTGCCGACGAAGGGGACCACGGCCAGCGCCACGGCAACCAGGATGACCGCCAGGCTGATGCCGAGCGCGACGTC
The DNA here is from genome assembly GCF_054778955.1 of Flexivirga lutea. Classification (NCBI taxonomy): domain Bacteria; kingdom Bacillati; phylum Actinomycetota; class Actinomycetes; order Micrococcales; family Dermacoccaceae; genus Flexivirga; species Flexivirga lutea. The sequence continues at coordinate 116,749 of NZ_BAAGZB010000005.1, read as the reverse complement.
GGCACGCCGTTGCGGCGCGTAGCTGATGTCGATGGTGTACCTGCCGGCCTTCGGCAGCAGCCAGCCGGCCGAGTAGCCGTCGACCGTCTGCGGGGCGCCGAGGTCCTTGCCGTTGGCGGTCGCGTGCCAGCCGTCGGCGATGCTCTGCCCCAATACGACCGTGGCCGGTCCGGTCGTGGTGACCTGCAGTCGCTTGTGGGTGCTGGTGTCGTCGGAGAGTCGTGTCGCCGGAGCCTTGACCGTGCGGGCGCTGCGGTGCTGCGTGTCGGTGAGCTGCAGGTCGTCCAGGGTGAAGCCGTGGGTCGGCTGGAGGTGATGGGTGCCGCCGGCCAGCGTGATTGCGCCGCAGGCGACCCACTTGCTGCCCTGGGTGGTGGAGCCTTGCAGTTGGCCGGTGGGACGCATGCGCAGCGGCGAGCCGTCGATCGTGGCCACGGTGGTGCAGCGCGGATCGTTGCGGCCGGCCCGCCCGATCGGGCCGAGGCCGGCGAGCTGGTGCACGTGCAGGCCGGTGTCGATCGAGGTGAACCGCGGCGGCACCTGGCTCTCGGTGCCGGTGATCGAGTCGATCGTCATCCGGACGTCCTTGCCACGCACCGCCTTCCCGTGCTGGTCGGGTATCGCGACCCGCGTGGTGCCGCGCCGTTTCAGGGTGGCGGTCGCGACGTCCGTGCCATCCACGCTGATGGTCACCCGGCGTGCGTACGCGTTGTTGCTGTCGCCGTTGCTGCCCGCCTGCTGGGTGACCGAGACGGAGCTGATCGTCCGCTCCGGGCCGGTCAACTGCCACCAGGCGCCGCGGAGCGTGCCGCCCGGCTGCCAGGCGCTCGAGGCGTCCCGGTCGGCAGCCAGCGACGCACGCGTGCCCGCAAGGCCGAAATAGAACGACGACGCGGTGGCGGCGACCGCTGGCGACAGGCCGGCGGTGCGGTCGTAAACCTCCTCGAAGCCGCCGTCGACACGCACTGCGGCCGTGGCATCGAAGGTGCGCGCGTCGGGCAGGCTGATCACCCGTCGCAGTCCCCGCTCGGAGTCGTCGCCGACCTCCGAGGTGCCCTGCCGCCGGGTGAGCAGCACGTCCAGCGGCGTGCGGTCGAACGCCGCTCTGCCGGCGGCGCTCAGGGTGCGGTAGGCGTCGGTGAAGGTCAGGGGCATGCGGGCCGACCGCACGGCCGGGGCGCCGAGCCCCTGGATGTCCCGGATGCCGACCAGGTTGTAGCCCGTGCCACTGGTCGAGTCGACGGTGATGGTGACCCGTTTCGCGGAGATGTGCCCCATCGGGAAGTCCGCGTAGCCGCTGGCCGGCAATGTCCGGGTGACCGTCCGGCCACCGGCCCGGACGGTCACCTTGCCCAGCCGCACGCTACCGATCTGCGCCTGCGCGATCCGCAGCGTGTCGAGCGTGACGGGGGCGGGCTCGGTGATCGTCAGCCGGTTGCCGACCGCGCGGCCGAAGTCGCCGAAGAGCCAGGCGGTGGACGGGTCGCCGTCCACCGCATTCTCCGGCACGGCATACGGCAGGTCGAAGAACGCACCACCCTGCGAGGTCGCGGTGACCCGGGCGCCGGACCGCTGCAGCACCGTCTGGTCCGCCGGGTCGGTGCCCAAAGTGCGGGTGACCCCGAGCGGCTGGTCGGCGGCGAGCAGTGGGCCCTGGTTGTTCGCCAGTCGGTTCGGTATGGCGTCCCGGCGCTGGTTGGTGTCGGTCAGCACCAGAGTGTGGCCGCCGCCGAGGTTGTCCGCCAGCTGGTGGGCCGAAAGATCTTGTGCGTAGCGGAAGGTCGGCGCATCGCGCAGCAGTCCGGCGTCGACCATCGACGGCACCGACCAGCCGTCGCCGGCGACGACCAGCGAGTTGCCGGCCGGTTCGACCCGCACGCTGTTGCCGGCGGCGGGCACGGAGTACTGCTGCAGCGGCGGCAGCTGCGACTCCTCGGCGGTGGCGTCGGCACCGCCGACATACTCCCCGGGGTAGCCGTAATTGGCGACGCCGTACAGGCCCTTGTCCTGCGCGGCGATCGCCGACACCAGGCCGGGACGCACGCCGCCGGAGTCCTGCCAGGTGACGTCGTGCCGCATCAGCACGGTGTCGGCGCCCAGGTAGCGCGCGTAGGTCGACAGCGTCCCCGGCGGCACGACGCCGTCCTCCAGGGTCGAGTCCAGCGAGGCCAGCAAGTTGCCGCCGGGCGGGGAGGCGTTCGGGCTGGTCTCCGGCAGGATCACCCGCCTGCTGAACAGCGAGTTCGCCACGTCGTCGGGCCGGTCCACCGTCCAGCGGTATGCCGGACGCGTCTGCCCCGGCAGGAAGAGCACCGCCGAGCCCGGGTCGCCCTTGTCGATGGCGGATGCCGCGTGTTTCCAGTAGGCCGGGATGTCCATCGGGGAGGTGTAGAGCCGGTTGGTCAATGCCGGCAGCGTCCACGACAGCAGCAGCATCGCGACCGCGACCGCGGCGACCGGGGCGAGGCCGTCCCGGCGCAGCAGGGCGGGCAGCACCTTCGCGGCGGCCACTCCGAGCGCGATCGCGAAGGCCAGGGCGAGCAGCGCACCCACCTTGTTGGTGGTGCGGAAGGCCGCCATACCCGGCAGCTCGACGAACCAGTGGAAGAACACACCGAACGGCGAGGCGGGGTGCTCGGCGGCGGGGAACATGCCCACCATCAGCACGACCGCGATGGCGACGGTCCCGGCCACCACGACCCGGGCGGCGCCGTGCAGCCGGCGCAGCGCCAGCAGCGCCAGCGCTGGCCAAAGCATGGTCAGCACCATGACCAGCGGACTGGTCAGGAACACGGCATCCTGCGGCACCCAGGCGCCGTGGTTGTCCTGGCCGTAGAGCGACCACAGCCCCATGCCGCGCAGCACCTCCGGGAAGGAGGACACCTTCGCGATGCCGGTGAGGGACTCGGACTCGTCGACGATCTGGTTGCCGGTCGCCACAGCACCGAGACCGGGCACCAACCAGTAGACCGAGACACCGACGACGAAGAGCGCACACCTGCCCACGGCTGCCGTGATCACCGGCCAGCGCAGCCGCCACACCCGCCGGGCCACCCACAGGATCGGCAGCAGCGCCACCAACTGGAAGATCGGCACGATGGCGACGTTCATGCCGCTCATCGCGAAGAACAGCAGCCCGAACACGGCCGGCCACCGCCACCCCTGGAGTGAGAACCAGCGGCGTCCCGGTGTCCACAACGCACGGATGAAGGCCAGCAGCCACCAGGGCAGCAACGCCATCGGCAGCGCGATCGCCAGCGTGCTGCCGGCCTGGATGGTGTAGGGGTTGGCGAGGACCAGCACCCCGGCGGCCAGCCCGGCATACCGTCCGGCCCGCGGGACCAGGGTGCGGGTGAGCCGTGCGGTGCCCCACGCGGTGGCCAGCCAGAGGGCGAAGTGCAGGATCTTGAACGCCCACTCCGGTGACAGCCCGATGCCGCGCAGTGCACCGGTGACCAGCAGGACCGGCACCAGCCCGACGTTGAAGTTGGGCGATCCCAGGTAGGGCGTGTCGGTCCACGCCGAGAGGTACTGCCGGATCATCCGGCCGGGCGCGAGATAGACCTCGGGCTTGATGTCGGTGTAGAAGTGCCCGAATCCGTTCAGCGCCACGATGAGCGCCAGGAGCAAGGTCGGTCCCAGGACCGTGAGCCGATATCCCGTCAGCTGTCTGCGCACTTCGGGAGGCTCCCAGGGTCGAGATCGGCGGTCGTCGCAGGCCGGTCGGTCGCCCGGTGATCGCTGCGTGAGCACCCAAATATAACTGCCGAGTAACCTCACTGGTCGTGACCGCAACCAACGCGCGCCGGGCGCCCTCGCGACGGACCGCCATGGGTGCGCTGTTGGGCGTCGCGATGGGTACGGCGAACGCGCTCGGTTATCTCGTGGTGATGCTGTTGTCCCGCCCGCTCGGCCCCGGCGAGTTCGGCGGTTACACCGCGCTGTCGACGTATGGCGTCCTGCTGGCCATACCGGCCGGGGTGTTCCAGGTCGTCGTGGCCCGGCGGCTGTCCGGGGACGACCCGGAACAGCCGACCAGCGCGGTCCGGCCGGCGCTGTTCACCGGTGCCGGGTGCTTCGCCGTCACCGTGGCCCTGTCCCCCGCGCTGACCGGCTGGTTCCACCTGCCCTCACTGTGGGCTCCGGTGCTGCTCGGCGGCATGCTCGTGCCGATGACGCTCACCGGCTGTTTCCAGGGGATCCTGCTCGGCCGGGGACGCCTGCGGGCCCTGTCGTTGCTCTATCTGGTCAACGCGGTCAGCCGGGTCGTCGCCGCCGCGGCCTGCGCGGTCGTCGGTGCCGATGTGACCGCGGTGTTCGCGGCCATGCTGCTGGCCGGGGTGATTGCCGCGGGATACGGCGCCACCTTGTGCTGGACCGACCTGGTCCGGCTGCCGCGCACGGCCCGGCTCGCCCGGGAGCTGCGGCGGTCCAACAGCACCCTGGCGGCATACGTCGCGCTGACCAACGTGGACATGCTGCTCGCCCGGCACTTCCTGTCCGCGCACGACTCGGGCGGTTACGCGCTGGCCTCCACCTTCGCCCGGGCGATGTGCTGGGGCACGCAGTTCGTGGCGCTGATCATCGTGCCGCGGATGCAGGGCTCGCGGCCGACCCGGACGCTGCTGCGGGCGAGCGCGATCGTGGCCGTGATCGGGATCGTCGGCTTCGCGGTGGTCGCGATGTCACCGCGCACCTGGATCACCGTCGCGGGCGGCGCCGACTACGGCTCGTTCGGACACCTCGCGCTGCTGTGCGTGGTGTTGGGGGTGGGCTGGGCGCTGGCGCAGGTCTGGCTGTTCTCCGAGATGGGCAGCGACAACGGCCTGCTCGGCAACCTGACCTGGGCGGTCATCGTCGTGGAGGTGGTCGCGATCGCCGGGGTCTGGCACGACTCGCCGACCCAGATCGTGCTGGTGTGCCTGGCCGGCGCACTCGTGGTCGCCCTGTCCGGCCTGCTGCGGGTGGTGGTGCGGCACCAGGCGACGGCCATCGCGGACGACTCAGTGATCGTGACCGCCGATAGCCCGCGAGCGTGACAGCACGAGGCCGGCCAGCTTCTTGACCGGACCGGGGAAGCGGCTCGCCGCGCCCCACGCCACCTTGTTGACCCGGTCCTGCACCGTCGTCTGGTAGCGGCGCAGCGCCTCGTCGGTGCGGGAGATGGCCCGGCGACGTCCCGCCGCCCGCTGGAACACCAGCGCATGCAGGCCGTTGGCCCAGCGGGGGTCGTCCGCGTGCTGCGCGTCCCAGGTGGCGGCGATCCGCCAGCCGGGGTGTCGCGTGAGGAACAGCCGGTGCGCGTGCTGCACCACCGGCCAGCTGGCGTCGTCGACCAGCACCAATGCCTCGTCGGCGAGCAGCGGTTCGACGACCGCCAAGGCGAGGTAGTGCGACAGCAACGTGTGTTCGCCGTCGTAGAAGTAGACGCCGACGGGCCGGTCGATGACGCCGGGTCGCGCCATCAGCGTGAAGGCGTCCCCCTCCAGCAACCGCACCTGCGCGTCACCGGCGAAACGTTTGAGGTTGTCCTTCAGCTCGGCGTGCGCCGCCTCACCCGCCATGCCGAACTCCAGGAAGTTCTCCATCGCGTAGAACGTCTTGTCCTCGTTGCCCTGCACGGCCGCGACCAGGGAACGGCCCTTGAAGGTGCCGACCTCGAGGTAGGCCTCGTCGGCCGGGAGCACGGCGGCCGCGAGGTTGAGGACCGCCAGCTCGTGGGCGCTGGTGAAGCCGCTGACCTCCTCGGTCATCCGCTCCCAGCGCGGATCGGTCGGGTCACCCGCACGAGGGTCGCCGCCGAAGACGTCGGGGAGCGCGTCGAACAGGCGCGATGTCTGCATGGCCGCAGAGAATAGCGCCGAATGCTCCGAAGTTACCGGCCAGTTGGCGATTTGCCGACTCGGCGTGTCAGCGCCGCGCGCAGCAGGCGCGGAGCGCGAGCAGCGCATAGACCCGGGCACACCCCAGCACGTCGTCCAGTTCGACCGATTCGTCGACGGCGTGGGCCTGTTCGACCCGCCCGGGTCCGTACTGCAGGGTGGGTACGCCGGCGGCGGCATACAGCCTGAGGTCGGAGCCGTACGGGGCACCGACGGCAGGCGGCACGCTCCCCCGGACCGTGGCGGCGGCGTCGGTGACCTCCCCCAACAGCGAGTGTCCTTCCGGGAGCCTGCCGGAGGCGAACGTCCCGCCCGGCCAGCTGACGTCGACCGGATGGTCACGCAGCCAGGGATCCGCCGCGGCCTCCTCGGCGACGGCCCGCTCGAACGCCGCACGGGCGTCGGCGACCGCCTCACCGGGGCGGACCCCGTAACGGCCCTCGGCGATCAGCAGATCGGGCACGGTGCTCGCCCAGTCGCCGGCGCGCACGATCCCGATGGACAACGGCCAGGGCACCTTCAGATGACTGAATTCGTCGGGTATCTCAGCGTTCCGCTCCTGCTCGAGCCGGCGCAGGGCGCGTTGGACGACATCCAGCTTGTCCACGGCGCTGACGCCCTGCCACCGCTGGGAGCCGTGTGTGGCGAGGCCGCGCACCTCGATGCGGAAGGTCAACGATCCGGCGTTGGTCGGGATCACCGCACCGGCGGTGGGTTCGGTGATCACGCAGGTGCGTGCGCGGTGCCCCCTGCGCAGCGTGGCGAATGCACCCAGTCCGCCGTCCTCCTCCCCACTGACGCAATGGACCGCGATCGGTTGCTCGCGCGGTATGCCGGCGCGCCGCAACGCGTCGACGGCACCGATCATCGCGACGACGCCTGCCTTCATGTCGCACACGCCCCGCCCGTGACCGACGCCGTCCTTGACGCGCAACACGAACGGGTCGCTCGTCCAGCCGTCGACGTCGCCCGGTGGCACCACGTCGGTGTGGCCGCAGAAGGCGAGCGCCGGCTCGCCCGTGCCGCGGCCGCTGCCGGCGGTGCCTGCGGTCGCCGGGAGCACCCCGACCACTCCCACAGCACGGGACCGCTCGACCTCGGCACCGGGAAAATCGGGGTCGGCGCTCAGCTCGGGCAGGTCGAGCTCCCACTCGTCGACCTGCAGCCCGAGCACCCGCAGCCGGTCGGCGCACCACTGTTGTGCCTCGACCTCACCGGCGCTGCCACCGACCGACGGTATGCCGACCAGCGCGGCGAGGTCGGCCAGGATCGCTTCGTCGTCCACCATGTCGAGCACGCGTCGCTCGTCGGCACTCAATTCGCTCACCCAGGAAGGTTCTCACTTCCCCGTGCGGTCGGAAGGGTCAATGATGAGTTCCGGCACGTGCCAGCGGGGCGAGCCAGGTCCAGATCATCGCGGCGGCTTGCGGCCGGAAGTGCAACGTGTCGTGGTAGAGCTGCACGCCGTGCACGCTGGGGCGGAATCCGTTGCGGCACAGCTGCCCATGCAGATCGGCGAGCCGGGCGCCGGTGTGCGCCGACGCCCAGTCGGCCAGGACGCCGTTGGCCCAGTCGACCATTGCGTCGTCGCTGCCCTGCGCGGCGAAGAACCGCAGCGAGGGATCCAGCTGGTTCGGATCGATCCGGCGGCACGTCAGGTTCACCACGGTGATGGTGGGGATGCCCGCCGAGTGAGCCCGGCGTCGAATGTCGTCCAGTGTGCGATCTATCAGGCGACGCATCGCGGGTGTGCCGGGGGCGACCACTGTGTCGCCGACCCGGTGGTCCGTCAGGAATTGCGCGCCCGCCAGCAGGATCATCGAGTCGGCGCCGGCGGCCTCCATCCGGGCCGGCCAGCTGGTACGCCACGAGGCGCACTGGCTCTCCGGCCGGCCGAGTGAGCCGTCGTGCCAGGTCGGGGCATCGATCAGATCGCAGCCGATCAGGGTCTGGTTGCTGATCCGCAGGTCCGGATATGAATCGGGTCTCCACCCGGACATCAGTGAGGAACCGACCGAGTCACCGAGGATCCCGATCCGGTGGACCGCGGTCCCAGCGCGATAGGCCGGCTGTGCCGCGACAAGACTCGGGGCCGACTCCGCCGGGCCGGCGCCGCCCTGCCAGAGCACCACGGCGCCGACCAACGACGCGATGACGGCGGCGACCGGCACGGTGCGGCGCACGTGCCGCCGGCGCCATACGCCCCGCAGCCCGTGCCGCATGATCGGTAGCTCCAGGTAGCGGAACGAGATCGTCGCCACGACGAATGCCAGTCCGAGCTGGATGGTGCCTGCCAGCCACCGGGGCAGCGCGGGCATGGTCAGCCAGAGGTGGATGGGCCAGTGGTAGAGGTACAGCCCGTACGAGATGCGGCCCAGATAGACCAGTGGCGACCAGGAGAACAACCGGTTGATCAGCAGGTCGCGCTGGTCGATCGCCGCGAAGCCCATCAGTGCGGCGGCGACCGCGAACAACAGCATGCCACCGTTGTTGTACACCCACGAACTGGTCGGGCTCAGCACGAACAGAGCTGCCAGGGACGTGCCGAATCCGATCCACGCCAGCACGTGGGTCGCCGTCCGGGGCAGCGGCAGCGGCTCCCTGCCGCGATCATCCACGGCGAGCAGCAACCCGGCGGCGACGCCGACCAGCAAGGCCTGGGCACGGATGTCGGTCCCGTAATAGAAGCGCGCCTGGTCCGCCAGTCCGTGATAGCCCAGCCGGGCCGACCACACCGACGACGCCACTGCGAGCAGGAAGGCGACCGCCGCGCGGGCCGGCCTGGACCGCAGGAACCAGCAGATCACCAACAGCAGCACCGGCGCGACCAGATAGAACTGCTCCTCCACGGACAGCGTCCACGCGTGCCGCAACGGGCTCGGCTGACCGAACATGGTGAAGTACGCGTCGTCACGACTGATCAACCGCCAGTTGAGGAAGAACCCGATGGTCGCCACCGAGTCACCACCGACCTGCCGGCGGAATGCCGGATCCGCGAAGAGCGCGGTGTGGACCACCACCGCGGCGACGAGCAGGAGCATCGCGGGAACGATGCGACGCACGCGTCGCCGGTAGAAGTCGACGACGTCGATGCGCCCGTACCGACCGAACTGTTTCACCAGCAGCCGGGTGATCAGAAAGCCGGAGAACACGAAGAAGTGGTTGATGCCCACCCAGCCGCCGACAAGGCCGGTGACACCCACGTGGTAGAGCATGACGAGCACGACGAACAGGCCGCGGTAGCCGTCGATGGCGTCATACCGACGACGTCCGACGGCTCCGACCGATCGGGGCCCGCTCACGTGTCGAGCCCGAGTTCGGCGATGAGGAACGCCCAGACGCTGGGTGTGAACGCAGCCGAGAAATGGATGCCGTCACCGAAGATCGGCATTCCCTTGATGGACCTGGGCTTGCCATTCGGACAAACAGCGTGATGCAAGTCAGCGATCGGGATGTCCCGCGACTTCGCCCAATCGCGAATGAGGGAATTCATCTTGTTGCCAGTCTTCAGCTCGCTCAGCAGCGCCGGCTGGTCATCCTGCACGGAGCCGATGACCGACCGAATCGCCTTCGGGATTGTGCTGCGGCACGTCCCGGTGACGATCGCGACCTTGCTGTGGTTCGCCTTCGCCGCGCTCGATATCGCATCGAGCCGCGAACGCACCGCAGACTCGTACGCCTCATCACCCCACCAGACAGTCTTGTCACCAATGCGGTGCTTGAAGGCGAGCAGCGCAGCAGGGAACACGATCACCAGGTCGCTGTGCGCCGCTGCGATCTGCGCCCGGACGTGCTTCCGAAATGGTTGGCACTCCGGCGGATCCGGACCCGGCTCTCCATTCTTCGGGTTCAACCACGGCTGATTGAGGATGTCGCATCCCGGCACGGCTACCGCCTTCGCCGTGACACCTGGGAAACTCTTTGCCGGGAAGTTCTTCACCAACAGGTATGGGACGGAGTCTCCGTACAAGGCAATGGTGTACGGCTTCACCGGTTCGTGAAACGCCTGTTGTCCCGGCACCAAGGACACGATCCGTACCGAGCCGTTGGTGCGTGGTACGCCGTCCGCGGCCGGAGCCCCCACGCCGATGCCGACGGCGCCGACGAACAACGCGAGCGCAACCGTGGTGGCGGTGGTTCGAGCGCGCAACGCACCGCCGATCACGGCGCCCCAGCCCCGGTCGTGGATCGGCTTCTCCAGACGTTGGTAGGAGAGCGCTGCGACGCCGACGGTCAGGATGAAACCGAGCAGCACCCGTTGCCACACCGCGGCTGACGGCATGGCCTGTTCGATCCACAGCCCGATGGGCCAGTGCCACAGGTAGGCGCCGTACGAGATCCGGCCGAGCGCCGCCAGCGGGCGGACCGACAGGCACTTCTGCAACGGCCCGATCCGTTCGTCGGCAGCGGCCCAGACCGACGCGGCGGCGGCCAGCGACAGCGCGAACATGCCGCCGTCGGCCATCGCGGTGGTCTGCGGATCGACGAGGATAAATCCGGCCAGGGTGATCGCGAGCGCCGTGCCGCCGATCAGCTGGACCTGGTTGACGGTGAACGGGCTCGGTCGGGATTGCCTGCCCAGCCGGGCGGTCCAGACCCCGAGCGCGGCACCCACGAGCAGCGACTGGGCGCGGGTGTCGGTGCCGTAGTAGAGGTGCGATCGTGCGACGTCACTGCCGACGCCGACGACGGCCATCCACCCGGCGGAGACGAGCGCCAGTCCGACCAGCACCGCGATCAGCGCCCGGCGGGTGTGCACCAACGCCATCAGCCCGAGGACGAGCACCGGGATCACGAGGTAGAACTGCTCCTCGACCGATAGCGACCAGGTGTGCTGCAGCACCGACGGCTCGGTGAACTGGACGAAGTACTGGTTGCTCTGGGCCACCAGCCGCCAGTTCATGAAGTAGCCCATGGTGGCGATGACGTCCCACCGGAGCAATCCGAGTTCCTGGTCGGGTGCGAATCCCAGCCCGTAGATCACGACCACGGCCAGCAGTAGCGCCAGGGCCGGGAACAGCCGGCGCGCACGCCGCGCGTAGAACGCGAGAAACCGGATGGAGCCGGTGCGCGCGCGCTCCTGGACGAGGAGTCGGACGATCAGGAAGCCGGAGAGCACGAAGAAGACGTTCAGCGTCAGCCAGGCACCGGCCAACCTGCCGAACCCGAAGTGGTAGGCGAGCAGGAAGATCACGAGCACTCCGCGGATCCCGTCGAGCGCGTCGAGTCGGCGGATCTGCGAGGAGTGGCTCACGGCGTCGCCTTCGGGGTGCCTGGCACCCACTTCGCCAGCTGTGGCATCAGCCACTTCCAGAACGCGATGGTCCCGGCCTTGGTGTAGTGCACACCGTCGTCCCGCAACGTGACGCCGTGCACCTTCTCGGTGAACGTGCCTGATGGGCAGACCAACTCAGCCGGATCGACCAGATGCACAGTGTGCGGGTGCTTGGCTGCGAACGTGGCCAGGATCTGGTTGACCGCAGCCGCCCGCTTCGGGTCGTTGCGCTCGGTCGCCATGTTCACACCGTCGATCAGGTAGGTGGGCTGTCCCAGACACGGCACCGTCGGTATGACGACCGGGCCGTGTGTGCCGGCCTTGTCCATCGCGGTCAGTCCGGTCTCCAGCCGGGACAGCAGATAGCGCGCGTACTCCTTGGACCCGACCGTCAACGTCTTGCCGTCCACGTAGTGGTCGAAAACCTCCCACGGGCCGAGTGACCAGAGGATGACGGTCGGCGCCGCGTTGGCGACGCCCTGCGACCAGTGCTGGAAGATGTCCGAGCACTCCTGCTCCAACGGCTGGCGTTTGCCCTGTATGACGATGCGTTGCTCAGCCGTCCCACAGCCGAAGTCGACGGCGGCGCTGGCCTGCACGCCGGGAAAGACCCGGTGCGGGAAGTTGTAGCCGAGCGAAAACCCGACCGAGTCACCGACGATGAGCACCCGGTAAGCACCGGACCCGTTCGAAAGCACCACGCCCTCACCTGCCCGCGCGCTGGGCGCGAGCCGCATGCCGTTGACCGAGACGGCGATGATCACCGCTGTCGCGACGACGGCCGCGACCGGGACGACGGCGCTGATCCGGCGTCCCATCCGGCGCAACCCGCCCTTGCGGATCGGGTCCTCGATGACATAGTAGGAGGCGCTCGCGATCACGAAGGTCAGCCCGAAACGCAGCACTTGCAACGGTATGCCGGACAGGTGCACCCGATCCGGCGTCAGCACCGTGAACAACGGGTAGTGCCACAGGTAGAGGCCGTAGGACATCATCCCGATCCACGCCAGCGGCCGCCAGGACAGCATCCGCGCCACGGAACTGCGGGGCAGCACCTCCACCGAGAAGATCAGCACCGCGAACATCACGTCGAAGACGAGATAGCCGCCGTAGAACACCCAGCCGTGCGCCGGGATCCAGAAGAACCAGTAGAGCGTCAGCGCGGCCACGGTCCACCCGGCGCCGACCACGAACGGCCTGTTGCGGTCGACCCACGCGGTCAGCCGGCGCCGGTCGAGCATCGCCATACCGACCGCGAGCGCGGCGCCCACCAGGATGTCCTGCATCCGGGTGTCCGTCCCGTAGTAGACCCGTGACGGGTCGCCGCCGGGCACGTACAGCGTGGCCATCACGATCGCCGAGACACCGGCCAGTGCCAGCAGCACCGCCAGGATCCGGCCGTGTCCGCGCCTGCCGAACAGGCGGAACAGCACGATCATCAGGATCGGGAAGATCAGGTAGTACTGCTCCTCGATGCCGAGGGTCCACGCGTGCTTGAACGGCGACTGCGCGATCGTGCCGAACTGCTCGAAGTAGGACTGCCCGGTGAGGATCATCCGCCAGTTGGCCACGTAGAACAGCGCAGCCAGCCCGTCGCCCTTGATGGTGCTGGGTGTCTGGTCACCGAGGATCCGCGGCCAGACCAGCGACACCACGACCAGCATGATCAACAGCGCCGGCAGCAGCCGCCGCGCGCGACGGGCATAGAAGCCCACCAGGTCGATGGAGCCCCAGGTGTCCAACTCCTTGAGCAGCAGGCCGGTGATCAGGTAGCCGGACACGATGAAGAACACGTTGACCGACCAGTAGCCGCCGGTCACCCACTCGTAGGGCACGTGGAAGAGCATGATCGTGAGCACCGAGACGGCACGCAGGCCATCCAATGCCGGGCGGTAACCACCGCCGGTGGGTCGTGGGCTCATCAAGTCTTTGCGGGCGCTCGGGGTCGGGACTTCGCGCAAGCATACTGGCCGGGCCGTGCCTGCACGCCGGAAACTTACCTGTGAGTAATCAGTCCGCGGTGGCCGCGCCGACCACCGCGTCTGCGACGTCGCCGGCGGCCGGAACGACCGCGCCCGCCGCGACCACGCACCTGGTGAGCCGGGCACCGGCGCCGACCGTGGCACCGGGCAGGACCACCGACGCGTCCAGCACCGCATCCGGCCCGACCCTCGCGCCGGCGTGCACGCTGCAGCCGCCGGTCAGCCGGGCGGTCGGTGCGACCTGCGCGTTGGGCGCGAGGTGGGCCGACCCATCGCCGGTCAGTGCGCCGGGCAGCGCACCGAGCACCGCGTCCACGCTCGCCAGCCGGTATGCCGTGGGGCTGCCCACATCGCGGAAGTAGCCGTCGCCGGTCCAGCCGAGGATGTCGCTGTCCTCGGCGACCAGGCCCGGCAACACGTCGCGTTCCCAGGAATGCCGGCCGATCGGCAGGGCGCGCAGCAGGTCGGCGCGCACGACATACGTGCCGGCGTTGACCAGCCCCGCACCGGTCCCGGTCTTCTCGGCGAAGGTCCGCACCCGCGCTCGGGCGTCGCAGGTGACGTGGCCGTATGGCGCGACATCCGGGACCCGCCGGACGTGCAGGCACAGCGCGAACGGCGTCGCCGCATCGAGCTGAGCGGCCAAGTCGTGGCTGGACAGCAGGTCGCCGTTGAGCACCACCACGCGGTCCACCCCGGGCAGCAGGTCGATCGCCGCACGCAGCGCGCCGCCGGTGCCCAGCGGTTCGCGCTCGGCGCAGTGCCGCAGCCGCAGCCCCCACGGCGACCCATCGCTCAGCAGCGCGTCGAACTGCTCGGCCAGGTAACCGGTGGAGATCACCACGTCGTGCACCCCCACCTCGGCCAGCCGACGCAACTGGTAGCCGATCAGCGGCTCAGGGCCCAGCGGCAGCAACGGTTTGGGGCAGTCGTCGGTCAGCGGACGCATCCGGCTGCCCGCTCCCCCGGCCAGCACGATCGCCCCGACACTCACGGTCGGCATTATGACGCAACCGACGCACGAGTAACCTGCCACGGCACGTTCCGGCGACTGCGAGGTGGACCCATGGCGGCAACCGTCCTGCGACGGCTGCGGTGCGCGGCGCGCCATCCGGTGACCTGGCTGGTGATCGTGGCACTCATCCCCCTCGCCGTCGCCTACCTGCGGGCCGTCGCGCACGGTTGGGCGCCCGAGGGCGACGATGCGGTGATCGCCGACCGGATGCGCGCGGTCCTCAGTGGCCGGCCACCGGTGATGGGCCAGCGCTCCACAAGCATCCTCACCGAGGGGGCGAACGTGCCCACCCACCACCTCGGGCCGCTGGAGTACTACCTCGCCGCGCCGATCGCGGCACTCTTCGGGTTCAGCGGCGCCGGCATCCTGCTGTCGGTCGCTGTCGGCAACGCCGTCGCGGCCGCCGGGTCGATCGTCGTCGCATTCCGGCTGCGGGGCCTGCGGACCGCCGTGCCGGTCACGCTGGCGGTGCTGCTGCTGGAGTGGGCACTCGGTCCGCAGCAACTGGTGCGGCCGTTGAACGTGTATGTCGCCACCCTGCCAATGCTGCTCGTGCTGGTCTGTGGGTGGGCGCTGATCGACGGCGACCTGCCGGTGCTGTGGTGCTACGCGGTCGCCGCGTCCTTCGTCGCGCAGTCGAATCTGGCCTTCGTGCCCTTCGTCGGCGGGCTGACCGTGTTGCTGGCCCTGCTCGCCGCGACCCGGCGGCTGCGCCACGTGCGGATGTCCGGTCCGGGTCACCGCCGAGCGCTCCGGCTGTGGCGGATCACCGGCGTGGTGACGTTCGTGGCCTGGGTGCCGTCGCTGCTGGAACTGGTGATCTACCAGCCGAACAACCTGCAGCAACTACTGAAGTACCGCGCCGAGTCCGCGGACGCCGGCCTCTCGTGGCCGCACGCCCTGGCATACACCCTGGACCGGCTCTCGCCGCTGGGATTCGGCCGTTTCCACAACACCTACCTGCCGGACGAGGCCGGCCTGCCCGTGGTCGCCGGCGCCGTCGGCGCCTTGCTGCTCGCGCTCGGGGCGTTCGCGGGCACCCGCCGCCCCTGCACCGCCGGCAGCTTCGCATGCGGTCTCGCTCTCGTCGTCATACCCGTCGAGGCCTGGGGCCTGACGCACCTGGCCGGTTTCGTGGTCGGTTACTGGTTGCTGCCCACCCTGGTGCTCGCCGTGTTCGGGGTGGCCGCGCTGCTGGTGCGCGCCACCGAACTGGTGCCGCGTGGCCGGTTCGCCGAACATGCGCGCCGGGTGCCGGCGGTATGGCGGCTCGCGCTGGGCGGCGTCGTCGCGGTCGCGCTGGCGGTCACCGCCTCCGCCACAGCCGCTGCGCCGTCATGGGCCACCGCGGACACCGCCCGGCACGCGACGTCCGTGGTGACGGCATACCTGAGCTCGCACGCCCGGCCCTCGACCCCGGTACTCGTCGAAGGCAGCGGCATCACATCCCTCAGTGTCGATTCGGCGATCGGCTTCCAACTGGGCAGAAGGGGATTCGACGCCTACTACATGATCCCGTGGAGCGTGCCGGAGGACACCGACCCATGGCACGTGGACCACGCCCCACCGACCCGGGTCACGGTCCGCATCGCCGAGCGGAAGGCCGGCGGGAAGTGGTCCCCGCCCCGGCCGCCGGGCTGGACGGCGCTCGACCTCGGCCGGTCCGGCACCGGCTCCAAGGCCGTGGAGCTGCGGGCCTGGGTGAAGATTCCCGCGGTGATGGCGCGCTGACGCGCTGCGCGGACCCGACCGGTGAGTAACATGCCGCTCATGCCCGAAGACCTCGAGACACGCACGGTGATGACCCCCCGCACCGGCACCAAGATCTGCATCCTCATCGGCCTGGCGTTCCTCGTCGCCGCCGTCTACTTCTACTTCGTGCCGGTGACGGGGGTCCGCACCGACAGCGGCTCGGTCTTCGGCTGCGGCACGGCAGCCAACCCGGCCAGCAGCACGTTCGCCAAGGGCACCTGCTACCGGGTGACCGACGTGGAGAAGTACCGCGCCCTCGCGTCGGCCGCGATCGGCATCCTGACGATCGTGCTCGGTGCGGTGATGTTCGGTGTCGACCGGCGCACCGAGACGCGTCGGGCGCGGCACGCCGAAGCGTATGCCGACGACCGCCCACGGTCGGCGGACCGCCGCTGGGACGACGAGCCGCGCGACCGTCGTCAGGACGACCGCGAGGACCGCGACGAGCGGGACCGCGAGGCACGCGACCGGGACGATGACCGGAAGCACGACCGGGACGACCGGGACGTTGTCCGGACTCCGCGCCCACGCCGGAGCCCGCGCCGCGACTGGGACGACGACCGCGACTGAGCCTGCGACGCCATACCGCCAGTGGACCGCCCGGGGTCAGTGCGCGGCGGCGTGCCAGGAGCCGCCGACGCCGACGCTGACGTCGAGCGGCACGTCCAGTGCGATGGCGTTGCCCATCTCGCGGCGCACGATCTCCTCGACCTGCTCGCGCTCGCCCGGTGCGATCTCCAGGATGAGCTCGTCATGGACCTGCAGCAGCATGCGTGACTTGACGGCGGCGGTGTCGAGCGCGGCGCTCACGTGCAGCATCGCCAGTTTCATGACGTCGGCGGCGGAGCCCTGGATCGGCGCGTTGAGCGCCATCCGCTCGGCAGCCTGACGACGCTGCCGGTTGTCGGAGGTGAGGTCCGGCAGGTAGCGCCGGCGCCCGAGCATCGTCTCGGTGTAGCCGGTCTTGCGCGCCACGTCGACGATCTCGCGCAGGTAGTCACGCACGCCACCGAACCGGGAGAAGTATTCCTCCATCAGGGTGGTCGCCTCGCCGGTGCTGATCGCCAGTTGCTTGGACAAGCCGTATGCCGACAGGCCGTAGGCCAGGCCGTAGGACATGGCCTTGACCTTGGCCCGCATCTCGGCGGTGACGTCCTGCGGCTCGACCGCGAACACCCGTGAGCCGACGAAGCGGTGCAGGTCCTCACCGGTGCGGAACGCCTCGATCAGGCCCTCGTCACCGGACAGGTGCGCCATGATGCGCATCTCGATCTGGCTGTAGTCGGCCGACATCAGCGACTCGTATCCCTCGCCGACGACGAAGGCCTCGCGAATGCGCCGGCCCTCCTCGGTGCGGATCGGGATGTTCTGCAGGTTGGGGTCGGTCGAGGACAACCGGCCGGTGGCGGCGATCGTCTGCTGATAGGTGGTGTGGATCCGGCCGTCGTCGGCGATCGACTTGGTCAACCCCTCGACCGTCACCCGCAGCCGGGCCGCATCGCGGTGCCGCAGCAAGGCTTCCAGGAACGGGTGCTCGGTCTTGGCGTAGAGCTCGGTCAGTGCGTCGGCGTCGGTGGTGTAGCCGGTCTTGGTCTTCTTGGTCTTGGGCATGGCCAGCTTGTCGAAGAGCAGCACCTGCAACTGCTTGGGCGAGCCCAGGTTGATCCGCTCCCCCGCCGCGGCCTCGTAGGCATCCTCGGCGGCACGGTCCAGCGCGTCGGCGTAGTCGCTCTCCAGCCGGTCCAGCAGTTGCGGGTCGACGTGAACGCCGACGCGTTCCATCTGCGCCAACAGGTCGACCAGCGGCAGCTCCAGATCCGCCAGCAGGTCGGTGCCGCCGGTGTCGGCGACCTGGGCGTCCAGCGCGGCGGACAGGTCGAGCACCGCCCGTGCCTGCACCATCGCCTCCTGGCCCTGGTGGTCGTGACCGTCCAGGTCGAGCATCCCCTGCGCCGGGTTGTCCTGCTCGGGGCGCAGCTCGCGGCGCAGGAAGCGCAGCACCAGGTCGGCCAGGTCGTAGGCCCGCTGGTCCGGTCGCACGAGGTATGCCGCCAGCGCCGTGTCGCTCACCAGCCCGGCGAGCGGCAGGCCCGCCGCGTGCAACGCCTGCAGCGGACCCTTGGCGTCGTGCAGGACCTTGGGCTGCTCGGGATCGGCGAGCCAGTCGCGCACCGCCTTCTCACCGGCCGGCGTCAGCTCGGTGACATCGAGGTATGCCGCCCGCCCGGCGTCTTCGTCGCCCACCGCGACGGCTAGCGCACGCACGTCGCCGCTGCCACGCGCCCAGTCGCCGACGACGTGCACGCCCGCGCGCGCCCCCGAGCGCAGGTTGTCGGCCACCCAGCCGGCGACCTCCTCCGGAGCCAGCACCGCACCCTCGACCTCGACCACACCTTCGGCCTCGTCACCGGCCGCCTCGAGCGTCGCGAAGAGCCGCTCGCGCAGCACCCGGAACTCCAGGCCGTCGAAGACCTGGTGCACCTGGTCGCGGTCCCAGACCTGTCGCTGCAGGTCGTCCACGGTCACGTCGAGGGACACGTCGCGGACCAGTTGGTTGAGCCGGCGATTGCGCAGCACACCGTCCAGGTGCTCGCGCAGCGAGTCGCCGACCTTGCCCTTGATCTCCCCGACGTGGTCGACGATGCCGGGCAGGTCGCCATACAGGCCGAGCCACTTGGCGGCGGTCTTGGCGCCGACGCCCGGCACACCGGGCAGGTTGTCGGACTTCTCACCGACCAGCGCAGCCAGGTCGGGATAGCGCTCCGGGGTGACCAGGTAACGCTCCTGGACCTTGGCAGGGGTCATCCGCCACAGGTCGGAGACGCCCTTGGCCGGGTAGAGCACGGTGACCTTGTCGGTGACCAGCTGCATCGCGTCACGGTCACCGGAGACGATCAGCACCTCGTCGAAGCCCTGCGCCTCGGCCTGGGTCGACAGGGTGGCGATGAGGTCGTCGGCTTCCCAGCCGGACATCTCGACGTAACGGATCCGCAGCGCGTCGAGGACCTCGTGGACCAGCGACACCTGCCCCTTGAACTCGTCGGGTGTCTTGGCACGGCCCGCCTTGTAGTCGGCGTATTCCTCCGCGCGGAAGGTCTGCCGGGAGACGTCGAAGCAGACGCCGATGTGGGTGGGCTCCTCGTCCCGCAACACGTTGATCAGCATCGAGGTGAAGCCGTAGACGGCGTTGGTCGGCTGGCCCGTGGTCGTCGAGAAGTTCTCGACGGGCAACGCGTAGAAGGCGCGGTAGGCGAGCGAGTGACCGTCGAGGAGAAGGAGGCGTTTCACACCTGGCAGCCTAGGGGGCATGACCGACAACACCGCGCAGTCCCCCACGCCCGCAACGGGGCCGGCAGCAGCCCCCGAACTGGTGCGACTCTTCAACGACATGAATGCCGGAACACTCGGCGAGAAGATGGGCATCGTGTTCGTAGCAGCGAGTCCGGAGCGGATCGTCGCCACCATGCCCGTCGCGGGCAACAACCAGCCGTACGGCCTGCTGCACGGCGGCGCGAGCGTGGTGCTCGCCGAGACGCTGGGCTCGGTCGGCGCGGCGCTGCACGCCGGCGAGGGGCGGATCGCGGTCGGCCTGGACATCAATGCGACGCACCATCGGGGCGTCCGCTCGGGTCTGGTCACCGGCACGGCCACTCCGCTGTCGCTGGGTCGCACCCTGGCGTCATACGAGGTCGTCATCACTGACGAGGACGGCCGCCGGCTGTGCACCAGCCGGATCACCTGTCTGCTGCGGGACAGCGCGCCGAAGGCGGAATGACCTCCGTCAGTCGATCAATGTGGAGTGCGCCTGCACCAGCACCGGGTCGCAGTCACGGGCACGCGCCCTGGCGCGCAACGACCGACGTCGGCGCACTGCATCGCTGACGATCGAGGCCCCGTGGCCGGCCAGTCGGCGCCGCAACCCGGCGGGAGTGGTGCTGCGCTCGGTGACGACGGCGGCGAACCCGAGGCGGGCGAAGAAGCGGTTGGCATCGCGACTGCCCGCTGGCACACAGGAGACGATCTCGGCGGCGCCGAGGTGCTCGGCGTATGACGCCACGACCTCCAGCAACGCACCGGCCACGCCGCGCTGACGCCGGCCGGGCTTGACCCACAGGACGTCCAGCCACACCGCAAGGGTCTCCTGCAGCGCCGACATGGGACCGGACATCACCACGCAGAAGCCGACCGGCTCGTCCTCGATCGAGGCGACGAACACCCGCACGTCCGATCGTGCACAGGCCCGGGTCAGCCGCCCGTCGCGCAGAGATCGCTCGACCTGGTCATCGCCGTGTCCCTCCGCCCGCTTCGCCTGACGCCACAAGGAGACGAGCTCCTCTTCGTTCCCGGACGTCATCCGGGCGACCTGCACCGCCGACCTTGCCACTATCGAACCTCCGCCGAATGACCCCGAGCCACACGTGCACGCCGCAGATTACGCCTGTTGGTGCGGCCTTCGCTCACAGGCTGCCCCCATCGGGCTGAGAGGCCGCTGAAGAGAGTGTACGGACGTCCGACTTCGCCACGTTGAGCGCCGGTCAGGAGTCGGCCGTGGATCCGTCGGCCGTGCCGGCGATCACGGCGTCGGCCACCTCGCGCATGCCGAGCCGACGGTCCATCGCGGTCTTCTGGATCCACCGGAATGCTTCCTGCTCGTCCAGGCCGAGTTGCGTCATCAGGAGGCCCTTGGCACGGTCCATCCGTTTACGGGTCTCCAGCCGCGTCCCCAGGTCCGCGACCTCGTGCTCCAACGCCTTGCGCTCGGCCCAGCGCGACCGGGCCACGGTGATCGCCGGCTGCAGATCGTCGAGGGTGAACGGCTTCAGCACGTATGCCATCACGCCCGCGTCCGAGGCGCGCTCGACCAGTTCCTTGTCGGAGAAGGCGGTGAGCATCACCACCGGTGCCAGGCCGTCGCGACCGATCTCGTCGGCGGCACTGATCCCGTCCAGGACCGGCATCTTGACGTCCATGACCACCAGATCGGGGTGCAGCTCGCGGGTGCGGTCGACCGCCTGACGGCCGTCGCCGACCTCGGCGACGACGTCGTAGCCCGCTTCGCGCAGCATCTCGGCCAGGTCGAGCCGGATGATCGCCTCGTCCTCGGCGACGACGACACGTGCGCCGGCTTCTTGGTTCGTCACGGGCCTTAGCTAAGCACGCGCTCAGGTATGACGTGCGTCACCTGTCGAGCGCGGCTCAGCCGCGCAGGTGCGCGACCCCGGCCCAGCCGGGGTCGGATTCGACGCTGACCTTGACGGTGCCGTCCGGCCAACCGGTGACCGCCGCCTTGATCTGGTCCGCCGCGGGTGTGGCGCCGTCGGCATACACGTGCACGAGGCACAGGCCGCCGCTGCACTCGTGGGCGACGACCCGGCCCTGCTCCTCCAGCCGGTCGGTGACGTGGCGCTTGAGCCGTTCGAGCTCGGCAACCATGTCCTCGCTGGGCAGGCCGTCGCCGTCGCGCTCGCGGTAGGGCACCGCCACGACGATGTGCTGGTCCAGCTGCGGCGCCCAGGCCGCCGCCAGCGGCACCTGCGCTCCAGCGGTCACCGGGCCGCGAGGACCGGTGCCCTGCAACGAGATCCATTTGGGACCACCGTCGTCGTCGGTGAACTCCTCGCGTAGATCACGCACGACCGCGCGCAGCCCGGTCAGGCCGAACCCGTCCAGCGGCGGCACGGTGACCGGCTGGAGCTCACCGATCCAGGTCTCGGTCATCTCCTCACCGAGCGCCGTGTCGAGCGCGACGAAACACACGCCGAGCCGCTGCTCCTCGGCGACCTGCGCCAAATGCGGGTGATAGACGGTCACGTCGACCCGGCTGCCGGTGCGGCGCACGCCGACCTGGATCTGCCCGAGGTCGAACTCGTGACCGTCGAACTTCAGTAGGCGGCCGCCGATCGTGGTCGCGGGTTGCCGGCTGTCGGCATACGACCAGACGAAGTCCGCGGCCGGCGCCGCCGCCAACCAGCGGCGTGCCGTCGCCCGCAGCTCCGGGTCACCGTCCGCGGTGACGACCAGCAGGTGCGCGGCCTCGCTGCCCGGCGCGATCTCCCAGGCCAGTCCCCCGTCGATGGCGTGGACGCGGGGGTCCAGCAAGGCGGCCGTGCCGGACTCGGGGTCCGCCATCGCGACCTGTCCGGAGCCGCCGTCGTTCCACCAGGACCAGAACGCCTCGATCGCGTCACCGCTGGTGTCCCGCCGCTTGCCGAAAAGAGCCATGCGGACCATCAAACACCAGCGGGATCGGGCGCCGCCGAGGCGCTCAGTCGTCGTCGGCGTCGTCGCGGTCGACGCGGATCACACCGTCGATGTGGCCCAGGGCGGGCACCACCTCATCCAGGCCGCGACCCGACAGCGTGACGCCGACTGCCACGACGGCGGTGTCGTCCCACTCGTCCGGGCCCCCGAAGGGCTTGCGGCCGCGCTCCACCGAGAGGGAACCGACCACCCAGTGACGTGCCGAGCATGCCGTCAGCACGTCCCGGAGGATGCCGCGCCCGTCGGCATACGTGAGCAGGTAGCGGCGTTCACCGTGCCCTCGGTCGCCGAGCCACGACGTCAGTGGCGTGAAACCGAGCACCACGACGAAGTGCAGCACGGTGACCAGCACTGCCAGCAAAGGCAATCCGGCGCCGGCCGCCATCCCGATCGCCGCCGTCTCCCAGACCGCCGCGGCAGTGGTCAACCCGCGCACGGTGGCGCCCCTGGTGATGATGAGGCCGGCGCCGAGGAAGCCGATGCCGGACACGACCTGCGCGGCGACGCGGGACGGGTCGAGCACGACGTGATCACCTAGGACATCGCCGAATCCGTACTTGCTCACCAGCAGGATCAGTGCCGACGCCGTGCCGACGATCGTCTGTGTGCGCAGGCCGGCGGCCTTGCCGCGCATCTCCCGCTCGAGGCCGACGACGGCGGACAACACGAAGGCCAGCAGCAACTCTGCGACCTGCAGCCAGCCCTGACCGCGCTCGGCAGCGACCGTCGCAGGCAGCGTCGTGGGCAACGTCGTGGGCAACGTCGTGGGCAACGTCGTGGGCAACGTCGTGGGCAACGTCGTGGGCAACATCGCGGGCAACGTCGTGGGCAACATCGCGCACGCACCTCCTGACGCAGCTGGATCATCGACGGCGGATCATCGACGGCGGATGATCGACGGCGGATGATCGACGGCGGATGATCGACGGCGGATGATCGACGGCGGATGATCGACGGCGGATGATCGACGGCGGATGATCGACGGCGGATGATCGACGGCGGATGATCGACGGTCCACAGCCTAGGGCGCGGCTCAGCGGTCCCGGTGGAACAAGCTGCTGTCACCGGGCTGGGTGGTCAGTTCCTCCGGCGCAGTGGTCGACGGCTGATCGATGCCCAGCTTCTCGAAGCCGAGGTAGGCCAGCGCGCCGAGCGGCACCAGTACGAGCACTGCCACCGCCCACTGCCACTTGCGCAGCAGGAGCGGTTGCTCCGTGCGGACGATGTCGATCAGGCAGTAGGCGACGAGCAACGCGCCGAGGACGATGGTCGGCACTGCCAGCAACAGCGGTACGTGGAGCACCTCGGGACGCCCCCTTCATCGGTGGAACCACCGGACGCTGCGATCATCGCACCGGCCACGGCGCCGTGGTGTCGATATGCGTGCGGCTCGACCGGGGTCACCGCGACGGGGATGTGCTGGTGCCGGAGGCGGGATTTGAACCCGCACGCCCTTGCGAGCAAAGCATTTTGAGTGCTCCGTGTCTGCCGTTCCACCACTCCGGCGAGAGTGCTGGGTCAGCATACGGGAGAGATGGAGCGCCGCTCCAATCGGACCGATCCGGAGACCGGAGGCCGGGGTCGACCGGCGTACCGGCTCAGTTGTACGCGGGGGCGGTCTTGTTGCGGGCGTCGCCCATCCGGTGGACGCGCAACGCGTTGGTGGAACCGGGAATACCGGGCGGCGAACCCGCGACGATCACGACCAGGTCGCCCTCCGTGGCCCGTCCTTCGCCGAGCAACGTCTCGTCGACCTGCATGGCCATCTGATCGGTGTGCTTCACCTGCGGCACCAGGTAGGTCTCCACGCCCCACACCATCGCCAGTTGCGAGCGGGTCGACTGCTCGGGGGTGAAGGCCAGCATGGGCCGGGCGCTGCGGATGCGCGCCATCCGCTTGGCCGAGTCACCGGACTCGGTGAACGTCACCAGATAACGCACGTCGAGCAGATCGCCGACCTCCGCGGCCGCCGCGGTGACCGCACCACCCTTGGTGTGCGGGCGCGTGCCCAGCGGCGCCACCCGGTCCAGGCCGTGCTCCTCGGTGCTGTCGATGATGCGGGCCATCGTCTGCACCGCCTCGATCGGCCAGGCACCGACACTGGTCTCGCCCGACAGCATGATCGCGTCCGCGCCGTCCAGTACGGCATTGGCGCAGTCGCTGGCCTCCGCCCGGGTCGGCCGGGAGTTGTCGATCATCGACTCCAGCACCTGGGTGGCGACGATCACCGGCTTGGCGTTGCGCCGGCAGATCTCGATGGCACGCTTCTGGACGAGCGGAACCTCCTCCAACGGAAGCTCCACGCCCAGGTCGCCGCGGGCCACCATGACGCCATCGAACGCGTCGATGATGGCGTCCAGATTGTCGACCGCCTGGGGTTTCTCGACCTTGGCGATCACCGGGACGCGACGACCTTCCTCGTCCATGATCTCGTGCGCGCGCCGGATGTCGACCGCGTCACGCACGAACGACAGCGCGATGACATCGGCACCCAGCTGCAGCGCCCAGCGCAGGTCCGCCTCATCCTTCTCCGACAACGCGGGCACGCTCACCGCGACGCCGGGCAGGTTGATGCCCTTGTGGTTGGACACCGCACCGCCCTCGACGACCTCGGCACGCACCTCGGTGTCGGTGACCTCCCGGGCGCGCAGACACACCTTGCCGTCGTCGATGAGCAACAGGTCGCCGGGCTCGACGTCACCGGGCAATCCCTTGTACGTCGTGGACACCCGGTGCTGGTCGCCCTCGACGTCCTCGGTCGTGATCGTGAACGAGTCGCCGTTGGCCAAGGTGATCGGACCGTCGGCGAAGGTGCCGGTGCGGATCTTCGGGCCTTGCAGGTCGCACATCACGCACACGGCGCGACCGGAATCGTTCGATGCCGCCCGGATCGCCGTGTAGACCTTCTCGTGGTCGGCGTAGGCCCCGTGGGACAGGTTCAGTCGTGCGACGTCCATCCCCGCATCGACCAGAGCCCGGACCTTCTCCGGTGCGGCAGTAGCGGGTCCGAGGGTGGCAACGATCTTGGCTCGACGCATGGCTCCACCCTAGTGAGCCGGACGGCCCGCCCACGCGGGGTACGGCAGACCGTCCGGCATACGAATGAGTAACTTGTCGCACGCGCGACAAAGTGACGACAGTAGCGACCTACTCGCCCGGACAACGTTCCCCGAGCGACAAAGTCACGACAGTAGCGACATACTCGCGCGGGAGCTCAGACCGTCAGCGGCCGGTCGGTCGGCGCGATCGGCGCCGGCAGGTCGGAGTGACCTCCGGACAGGAACGCATCGACGCCGTGCGCGGCCGCGCGTCCCTCGGCGATCGCCCAGACGATCAGCGACTGACCGCGCCCGGCGTCACCGGCGACGAAGACCCCGGGAACCGAGGACATGAAGTCGGCGTCGCGTCGGACGTTGGACCGCTCGTCGAGCTCGACACCCAGGTCACTCACCAGGCTCTCGGTCAGTGGACCGAGGAAGCCCATCGCCAGCAGCACGAGGTCGGCATCGATCTCCCGCTCGGTGCCCTCGACCTCTGCGAAACCGTCTGGGCCCGAACGGACCTCGGCGACGCGCAGGGCGCGCACGTTGCCGGCGCCGTCACCGATCGCCTCCTTGGTGCTGATCGCGTAGACCCGTTCACCACCCTCCTCGTGGGCGCTGGCGACGCGGAAGATCAGCGGGTAGGTCGGCCACGGGTGCTGCGGCGAACGCTGGTCCCCGGGACGAGCCATGATCTCCAGCGAGGTCACCGACTTCGCCCCTTGGCGCAGCGACGTCCCGATGCAGTCGGCTCCGGTGTCACCGCCTCCGATGACCACGACGTGCTTGCCCTCGGCGGTGACCTGATCGGTCACGTGCTCACCCAGCGCGACCCGGTTGGCCGGCGGGAGGAAGTCCATCGCCTGCACGAATCCGTCGAGCTCGCGCCCCGGCACCGGCAGGTCACGTGGCACCGTGGCGCCGATGGCGACGACCACGGCGTCATACCGAGCGCGCAGCTGCTCCCAGGTGATGTCCTTGCCGATCTCGGTGTTGCACCGGAACCGGGTGCCCTCGGCGGTCATCTGCTCGATCCGCCGGTCGACGACAGCCTTCTCCATCTTGAACTCGGGAATGCCGTAACGCAGCAATCCCCCTGGCTTGTCTGCGCGTTCGAAGACGGCAACGGTGTGTCCGGCACGCGTCAGCTGCTGAGCCGCGGCCAACCCGGCCGGCCCCGACCCGACGACGGCGACCGTGCGGCCGGTCAGTCGCTCGGGCGGCTGCGGCTCCACGGTGCCCTCGGCGAAGGCCTGCTCGATGGTGGTCACCTCGACCTGCTTGATGGTGACCGCAGGCTGGCTGATGCCGAGCACGCAGGCGGTCTCGCAGGGTGCGGGGCACAACCGGCCGGTGAACTCGGGGAAGTTGTTCGTGGCGTGCAACCGGTCGATCGCGTCGGGCCAATCGCCGCGCCAGGCAAGGGTGTTCCACTCCGGGATCAGGTTGCCGAGGGGGCATCCCTGATGACAGAACGGTATGCCGCAATCCATGCAGCGGCCCGCCTGCTGTTGCAGATCGCCCAGCTGCTGCTCCTGGTAGACCTCCTTCCAGTCCTTGATCCGCACCGGGACCGGCCGACGCTCCGGGAGGCTGCGCTCCCGCACCTTCAGAAAGCCGCGTGGGTCAGCCACGGGACACCTCCATGATCCGCGCCCAGACGACATCGCCGTCCGGATCGAGTCCTTCCTCCGCTGCCCTGGCCCGCACGTCCAGCACCTGCTGGTAGGCGCGCGGCAGGACCAGCGAGAACCGCTCCGCCGACACCGGCCACTGCGCCAACAGCTTTGCGGCAACGGTTGATTCGGTCCATTCCTGGTGCTTTTCCAGCAGGTCGTGCACCACGGCGAGGTCCTGCTCCCGCAAGCCGCTCACGTCGACCAGCTCGGGATTGACCAGTTGCTCGTCGAGATCCAGCACGTAGCCGACACCTCCCGACATACCGGCGCCCAGGTTGCGGCCGGTCGGGCCGAGGATCAGCACCGTGCCGCCGGTCATGTACTCCAGGCCGTGGTCGCCCACGCCCTCCACGACAGCGGTCGCGCCGGAGTTGCGTACGCAGAAGCGCTCTCCGACGATCCCGCGCAGGAAGAGCTCGCCGGTGGTGGCGCCATACCCGATGACGTTGCCGGCGACGACGTTCTGCTCCGCAACCAGCGATGCGTCGTGCAGTGGCCGCACGACCACTCGTCCACCCGAAAGTCCCTTGCCCACATAGTCGTTCGCCTCGCCGAAGAGGCGCAGCGTGATGCCTGCCGGCAGGAACGCACCCAGCGACTGGCCCGCGGCGCCGGTCAGCGTGACGTCGATCGTCTGGTCCGGCAGACCCTGCGGGTAGCGCTTGGTGACCTCGTGTCCGAGCATGGTGCCGACCGTCCGGTTGACGTTGGCGATCGGCAGGTCCAGACGCACCGGCAGCTTGTCCTCCAGCGCGTCGTGGCTCATCGTGATCAGCTGCTGGTCGAGCGCCTTGGCCAGCCCGTGGTCCTGTGCGACCACGTGCCGTCGGGGCGTGCCCTCGGGCAGGTCGACGTCGGCCAGGATCGGCGACAGGTCGAGGCCGGCGGCCTTCCAGTGGCCGACCGCGCGTTCCGTGTCCAGCAGACCGACCTGGCCGACCGCCTCGTCCAAGGTGCGGAAACCCAGTTGTGCCAGGAGTTCTCGGACTTCCTCGGCGATGTACTCGAAGAAGGTTTCGACGAACTCCGGCTTGCCGGTGAACCGCTGCCGCAACTCCGGGTTCTGGGTCGCGACACCCACCGGGCAGGTGTCCAGATGACAGACCCGCATCATGATGCACCCGCTGACCACCAAGGGCGCACTGGCGAAGCAGTACTCCTCCGCGCCGAGCAGTGCCGCGATCATCACATCGCGTCCGGTCTTCAGCTGGCCGTCGGTCTGCACCACGATCCGGTCGCGCAACCCGTTGAGCAACAATGTCTGCTGCGTCTCGGCCAGGCCCAGCTCCCACGGCCCACCCGCGTGCTTCAGCGAGGTCAACGGCGCCGCACCGGTGCCGCCGTCGTGCCCGGAGACCAGCACCACGTCGGCATGCGCCTTGGAGACACCTGCCGCAACCGTGCCGACACCGACCTCGGAGACCAGCTTGACGTGGATCCGCGCGGCCGGGTTGGCGTTCTTGAGGTCGTGGATCAGCTGGGCCAGGTCCTCGATCGAGTAGATGTCGTGGTGCGGCGGCGGCGAGATCAGGCCGACACCCGGCGTGGAGTGCCGGGTGCTGGCCACCCACGGATACACCTTGTGGCCGGGCAACTGCCCGCCCTCCCCCGGCTTGGCACCCTGCGCCATCTTGATCTGGATGTCGTCGGCTCCGGTCAGATAGACCGAGGTCACCCCGAACCTGCCGGACGCGACCTGCTTGATCGACGAGCGGCGTTCCGGGTCCAGCAGGCGGTCCACGTCCTCGCCGCCTTCACCGGTGTTGGAGCGCGCGCCGAGCCGGTTCATGGCGACCGCGAGAGTCTCGTGCGCTTCCTTGCTGATCGAGCCGTAGCTCATCGCGCCGGTCGAGAAGCGCTTGACGATCGCGCTGACCGGCTCGACCTCCTCGATCGGAATGCTCGGCCGGGTCTGCTTGAAGGAGAACAAGCCGCGCAGGGTCATCAGGCGCTGCGACTGGTCGTCGACACGTCGGGTGTACTGCTTGAAGATGTCGTAGCGCCGCGCCCGTGTGGAGTGCTGCAGCCGGAAGACCGTCTCGGGGTCGAACAGGTGCGGCTCACCCTCGCGGCGCCATTGGTACTCGCCGCCGGTCTCGAGGGTGCGGTGCGACTGGTGCAGGCCGTTCTTGGGGTATGCCGTCTGGTGCCGTTGTGCGATCTCCTCGGCGATCTCGTCGAGGCCGATCCCGCCGATGCGGGACACCGTGCCGGTGAAGTATTCGTCGATGAGTTCCTGCGACAGGCCGAGCGCCTCGAACACCTGGGCGCCGCGGTATGACGCGACGGTCGAGATGCCCATCTTGGACATCACCTTCAGGACGCCCTTGCCGAGTGCCTTGATGAGGTTCTTGACCGCCTGCTCCGGCGTCACGCCCTGGATGGCTCCGCGACGCACCAGGTCCTCCACGGATTCCATTGCCAAGTAGGGGTTCACGGCGGCTGCGCCGTACCCGATGAGCAGCGCGACATGATGCACCTCGCGCACGTCGCCCGCCTCGACCAGCAGACCTACCTGGGTCCGGGTCCGTTCCCGCACCAGGTGGTGGTGCACGGCCGCGGTGAGCAGCAGTGACGGGATCGGCGCGAAGGCGGCGGTGCTCTCCCGGTCCGAGAGCACCACGAAGCGGTGCCCGTCGGCGATCGCCTGGGACACCTCGGCGCAGATGCCCTTGAGCCGGGCCCGCAGCGCACTGGTGCCGCCGGCCACCCGGTAGGTCCCGCGGATCACATAGGTCTGGTAACCAGGCAGGTCGCCGCCGTTGTTCAGGTTGACCAGCTTCGCCAGTTCGTCGTTGTCGATGACGGGGAAGTCCAGCTCCACCTGCCGGGCGTGCTGGGGGCCGACCTCCAGCGCATTGTGTTCGGGGCCCATCAACGTGCCCAAGGAGGTGACCAGCACCTCACGGATCGCGTCCAGCGGCGGGTTGGTCACCTGCGCGAACAGCTGGCTGAAGTAGTCGAAGAGCAGCCGCGGCCGGTCGGACAGCACCGCGACCGGAGTGTCGGTGCCCATCGAACCCAACGCCTCGGCCGCGGCTTCGGCCATCGGGGTCAACAGGATGCGCAGTTCCTCGTGCGTGTAACCGAACGTCTGCTGGCGCCGGACCACCGATGCCGGCGTGTGCCAGACGTGCTCGCGCTCGGGACGCTCGGACAACTTGATGATGCCGGCGTGCAGCCACTCCTCGTAGGGGTGCTCGGCGGCCAGGTCCCGTTTGATCTCGTCGTCGCTGATCAACCTGCCCTGCGCGGTGTCGACCAGGAACATCCGGCCCGGTTGCAGCCGCCCCTTGCGGACCACGTGCGCCGGGTCGAGGTCGAGGACGCCCGCCTCGGAAGCCAGCACCACCAGACCGTCGTCGGTGACGGCATACCGACCCGGTCGCAGACCGTTGCGGTCCAGCACCGCGCCGACGAGGGTGCCGTCGGTGAACGCGACACAGGCCGGGCCGTCCCACGGCTCCATGATCGCCGAGTGGTATTCGTAGAACGCCCGCCGCGCCGGGTCCATCGTGGCGTGGTTCTCCCACGCCTCCGGGATCATCATCAGCACGGCGTGCGGCAGGGTGCGCCCGCCCAGGTGCAGCAGCTCCAGCACCTCGTCGAAGCTGGCGGAGTCGGACCCGGAGTCGGTGCAGATCGGGAAGAGCCGGTCGATGTCGCCACCGAAGACGTCGCTCTGCAAAGTGGATTCGCGAGCGCGCATCCAGTTGCGGTTGCCGCGCACCGTGTTGATCTCGCCGTTGTGCGCGATCAGCCGGTAGGGATGCGACAGCGGCCAGGAGGGGAACGTGTTGGTCGAGAAGCGCGAATGCACCAGCGCGAGCTCGGTGGTGAAGCGGCGATCCGACAGATCCGGGTAGAACGGCTCCAGTTGACCGGTCGTCAGCATCCCCTTGTAGACGATGGTCCGGCTCGACAGCGACGGGAAGTAGATGTCGCGCTCTGCCTCGATGCGCTTGCGCAATGCATAGGTTCGGCGGTCCAGGTCCAGACCGCGCAGGTCGCCGTCGGCGGCGGCCACGAACGCCTGCCGGAAGACCGGCATGACCGCGCGCGCCGGTGCGCCGACCAGCGACGGGTCGGTCGGCACGTCGCGCCAGCCCAGCACCCGCAGGCCCTCCTCGGCCGCCAGCTGTGCGAAGCGCTCACCGATGTACCACTGTTCCTGCGCGTCGGTCGGTAGGAAGGCGATGCCGACGGCATACGCGCCCTTGGCCGGCAGTTCGAAGTCGCAGACGGCGCGGAAGAATTCGTCCGGGATCTGCGTCAGGATGCCTGCGCCGTCACCGACCGCGGGATCCGCGCCGGTCGCACCGCGATGCTCCAGGTTGCGCAGCGCCGTCAACGCGTGATCGACGATGTCGTGCCCGGCCGTGCCGCGCATGGTGGCCACCATCGCCACACCGCACGCGTCGTGCTCGCGCGCCGGGTCGTAGAGACCCTGCGCCGCCGGGATCGCGGAGAAACTGCTCTGCGCCGTCAACGAAACTCACCGTCCAGTCGTCGCGAACGACGCTGAACGCGTCGTTCCAAGGGATCACTGAACCTTGTGAGGACGACGCTGGCCTCCAAGGCCCGGCCAGAGTACCGCCCTGGGCGTCGTGTTCACAACGTGGACTCTCCGTCTCTCATCATGAGACGCAGTGGCGGAGCCGTCCGCACCGGTAACCGCACTGTCGATCGGATCGGCGCAGCAGCTGGGCGCCCCCTATCGGTCAGAGGCGGACGACGAGGTTCTCGCTGTCGATGTAACGGCCCACGGGGCTGGTCAGCACACGAATCGCCTCCGCGACGTCCTCGGGTTGCATGATGGTCGCCGGATCCTCATCGGGGGCGAGCTTGCGGCGCAGCGCCGTGGCACAACGACCCGGGGAGATCGTGACCACGCGCGTGCCGTAGATCGCCAGTTCCTCCTTGATGACCTGACTCATCGCGATGAGCGCAGCCTTCGAACTGGAGTAGGTGAGCCACCCCGACCGACCGGTGATGCCTGCGGTCGAGGCCACATTGACGATGTACTCGAAGGTGTTGCCCAGGTGGAGCAGGCCCTGGACGACCAAGAACGGCGCGTAGAGGTTGACGCCGATGGTGCGCTCGAAGTCGGCGAAGTCGATCTCGTGAATGGGATCGGGGGCGGTGTAGCCGGCGTTGTTGATCAACAGATCGATGTTGCCGTGGCGCTGTGCGATGCGCGGGATCAGCTGGTCGATCGCGCGGCGATCGTTCAGATCGATCTGGTAGCACGCGACGTTCTTGCCGAACGGATTGTCGGCGAGCAGCTCCCGCTCGGCGGCCGTGAACTCCGCCGAGCGGCGTGCCAGCAGGACGAAGTCGGTGACGTCGTTGTCCTCCCGAAAGAAGCGTTCGGCGGTCGCGAGGCCAATGCCTTTGGAGGCACCACTGATAAGGATCGTCTTACTCATCACCGTCGTCCCCCGCCAGCAGATGGCCGGCGACCCGCACGTCCGTCTTGGTGGTGATCTTGAAATTACGATCCGAACCCGGGATGTAGTAGACGTCGCACCCGGCAACGGCGCACAACGTCGCGTCCTCGGTGAAGACGAGGTTCTTCTCCCGGGCGTACGCGTGGCCGGCCTCGAGATCGGCCTTACGAAACTTCTGGGGCAGTTGGACGTTGCGCAGCCGTGCGCGTTCCAGCGATCCGGTGACCTTCCGGGTGTCCGGATCGACCGGTGCGACGGTGAACGGGATCTCCAGCATGAAGGACACGTTGTCGTGCTCGGCGGCGATGAGGTCCTGGAAGTCGCCCTTGGTCGCCAAGGGACGCGCCGTCTCGTGCAGAATGACCTTGTCGTTCGAGCAGTGCCCCACCATCGCCGCCACGGATGCGTGCCGGGTGTCCCCCGCCTCGACATACGTGATCGGCGTCTTGATGGCGTAATCGGCCACCAGCTTGTGCATCGTCTCCTCCCAGCCCGGCGGGAAGTTGAGCACGATCTCGTCGATCTCCGGAATGTCGTCCACGGCGATCAACGGGTAGATCATCGCCGGCAGATGGTTCACCCGGATCAACTGCTTCGGCTGCCCCGCGGCGACGCGTGTGCCGACACCGCCGTTGAGGAGGAGGAGCGTATACATGGCCTGCACCATAACCTTTCCGTCGTCAGGCAGCTTGCTGCGGCGCCTTCACCCGCGGGGACGCCAGGATCGCGACGAAGTGGCCGAGCACGACAACCCAGACGACAGGTGCCAACACCCACACCGTCACGCGGAACACCTGCGCACCGTCGCCGGTGATGATGCCGACGACCGACAGGGCCAGGGCGAGCAGGCTCAGCTCCACCGAGTGGAAGATGCGGTGGAACGGCAGGAACCGCGCGGCGCTGCGCAGCAGGCCGATCAGGCCGCCGCTGGAGACCGCTTTGGCCGCCGCCGTATCGGGCAGCCGGTCGATACCGCTGAACGCCCGCGACACGTGGACGAAATCGTTGAGCGCCTTGTTCATCATGATGCCGCCCATCAGGACCGCACCGAGGAAGGCGTACTTCCAGGTGTCGGTGGCTCCGGTCTGGCCGCCGAAGACGCCTGCTGCGCGCAGCCCGAACGCCAGGCCGAGGAACCCTTCGGTCGTGTAGTGCGCCGTCCGGTCCAGGAAGACACCCGCCGGGCTGAACCGTTGGCGCCAGCGCGCGAGCTCGCCGTCGACGCAGTCGAGGTACATCTGCAACTGGCCGAAGAACACCGCGAGCAGGGCTCCGACGATGCCGGGGACCAACAGCGAGAGCGCGATGCACCAACCGGACAGGATCATCAGCCCGGTCACTCCGTTGGGGGTGATGCGTGTCGGCACCAGTTGCCGGGTCAGGTAGAGCGAGCCGTGCCGCAGGTACTCACCGGACCAGTGCTCGGCGTTCTGCCTACCCCGGACCGACACCGGTTGGGAGCGCTCGCGCAGCTCTTCGATGCTCGGCCTGGCGGCGGTTCGGTCGTTCACAGGCTTCCTCCACCACTGTCGCTGTTCGCCACTCAGATCACCGGCCAGCGGCCGTGGCGGGCCATCCGCCATACGGCTGACCACGGCAGCTTGCGGCGCGGCTCGCCGGGAGCCCATGGCTCGTGCGTCCAGCCCTCGCGCCAGCCGGCGAACCACGGCCGCAGGCTCTCGCGAACGTTGCGGGACCGGACCAACTGGACGGCGGTCCAGCTGCCGACATACCCCCAGCTCACCGGCCAGGGCAGGTTGCGCCGGGCGAGCCAGACGCGGTTGCGGGCGTTCTTGGTGAAGTAGTCGTCGTGCCGGCGCGGGTCGATCACCGGATGCCCGGCGCGCAGGTGTCCGAGGTAGACGGTCCGGCTGCCGGCGCCCCACACCCGCCACGCCAGCTCGATGCCCTCGTGCGCGTAGAAGAACGGCGCGGGCCAGCCGAGTGTCTGCTCGAACACCTCACGACGTATGGCGACGGCCATCTCGACGACCGAGAAGACGTTGGAGGACCGGTAGGGGCTGCCCTTGCGCAACCGCGGGATCCAACGGGTCGGCAGTTCGCCGGCGGCAGGATCCTCGATGCGCGGCTGGATCATGCCGATCGTCGGATCGGCGCGGAACTCCGCGGCGCACTTGGCCAGGAAGTCGTCGTCCAACAGCCAGGCGTCGTCGTCGAGGAAGAAGAGCAGGTCACCGGTCACCTGATCGACACCGGCGTTGCGGCCGGCGGGGATGCCGAGGTTCTCCGGCAGCGCGAGCGCCTTGACGCCGCGGGGCAGGTCGACCGGCTGCCAGCCGTTGCCGACGACCACGATGTCCAGCCGCACGTCGGTCTGGCGCAGCAACGATTCCAGTCCGCGGCGCAGTTCCGGCAGCCGGGTGCCCTGGGTCAGCACCACCACGCCGAACCCGGGGGTGTCGGCGTCCGCCCCGACCGGGTCGACCGCGAGTTCGATCGTTCTTCTCCTTCGCTTCACCGATGCGACCGGGTGGCTTCACCACGGCCGCGCCGATCCTATGTCACGGGCGGTCGGCGCTCCGCGCGGACGGACCGGCGTCGCCGGACGCGTCCTGCGCGGTCCCGTCGGACTCCTGTCCGTGCGCCGATTCCGTGGCACCGGTGGCCGGCGACGGCTGCCGGACGCCGTCCGGGTGGCGGCGCGAGCACACGATCAGACCGATCAGTCCACCGAGGAAGACCAGCAGACAGACCCAGACGTTGACGCGCTGGCCGAGGATGTGGTTCGCCGGGTCGTCACGCATCCACTCCATCCAGATCCGACCGACCGGGTAGAGCGTGACGTAGAGGAAGAAGGACTTCCCGCGTCCCAGCCGATAGCGACGGTCGAGCACCACGATGATCAGCGCGATCACCAGGCAGAAGAACGACTCGTAGAGGAAGGTGGGCTGGAAATAGCCGGCGACGATCGGGTGGCCGGCGGCGTCCTTGACGGCGTGCCCGGCGCTCTCGTCCCACTCGTAGACCTTCAACCGCCAGGGCAGACTCGTGGCCCGGCCGTGCAACTCGTTGTTGAAGTAGTTTCCCCAGCGGCCCAGCGCCTGGGCCATGATGACGCCGGGCGCGGCGGCGTCGGCGAAGTCGAGGAAGCGAACACCGTTGCGTCGGCAGCCGAGGTAGCCGCCCAGCGCTCCCAGCGCGATGGCACCCCAGATGCCCAGACCGCCGTGCCAGATCGCGAAGGCGTCCCACGGGTTGCCGTGCTCACCGAAGTAGGGCTGCGGCGAGGTGATGACGTTGTAGAGCCGTCCGCCGATGATGCCGAAGGGCACCGCCCACCAGGCGATGTCGTAGATCACGTCACGCCGGTAACCCCGGTCGCCGAGGCGGCGCCCGGTGACCCACACGGCGAGGACGATGCCGGCCAGGATGCACAAGGCGTACATGCGGATCGGGAACGGACCCAACCAGAAGACGCCGACGGTCGGGCTCGGGAAGTATGACGCCTCGGCGGTCATCGCGGACCGCTCCTGCGTCGGGTTTCGCGATGCGTGCGGTGCTCGATCGGTCGCTCGCTGCGCTCGCTCACCCGCGCACTCCCTCGGCCAACGACGCGGCCTTCTCGGCCAACGCATCGAGGCCGGTCTGCCGATCTGCGGCGTCGACCAACGTACCGACGAGTGCGGAGCCGACGATCACACCGTCGGCGAATGCGGCCACCTCACGTGCTTGTGCGCCGGTCGACACTCCGAGACCCACACAGATCGGAGTGGTGGTGACCGCGCGCGCTCGACCGACGAGGTCCGCCGCCTCTGTGCCGACCGCGTCCCGGGCTCCGGTGACGCCCATGAGGGACGCGGCATAGACGAAGCCACGGCAGGCGGCCGTCGTGGTGATCAGGCGCTCGGGAGTCGAGCTCGGCGCGATCAGGAAGACCCGGTCCAGGCCGTGGGCCTCGCTGGCGGCGATCCAGTCCTCGCCCTCGTCCGGCACGAGGTCGGGGGTGATCAGTCCGGACCCACCGGCGGCGGCGAGATCGCGGGCGAACGCGTCGACGCCATAGCGCAGCACGGGGTTCCAGTAGGTCATCACCTCGCACGACGCACCCGCACCGGCGACGGCTTCGGCCGCGCGGAACACGTCACGGACATGCACGCCCGCGGCCAGCGCCCCGGTCGCAGCGGTCTGGATGACCGGCCCGTCCATCAGCGGGTCGGTGTAGGGCAGGCCGATCTCGACGATGTCGACCCCGGCACGCACCATCGTCAGCATCGCCTCGATGGAGGTGTCGACGTCGGGATAGCCGACCGGGACATACCCGATCAGCGCGGCGCGTCCCTCCGTCTTGGCGCGGGCGAGGGCCGTGGAGACGCCGCTGGCGGCCGATGTGCTCGTCATACCTGCGTGTCTCCGTCCTCGAGCAATCCGAACCATCGGGCCGCGGTGTGCACGTCCTTGTCACCGCGACCGGACAGGTTGACCAGCAGCAGGGCCTCCGGGCCGAGCTCGCGGCCGAGCTGCATCGCTCCGGCGAGCGCGTGCGCGCTCTCGATCGCCGGCAGGATGCCCTCGCTGCGGGACAGCGCCTCGAACGCGTCCATGGCCTCGGTGTCGGTGACCGGCCGGTATTCGGCGCGGCCGGTGTCGCGCAGGTAGGAGTGCTCCGGGCCGATGCTCGGGTAGTCGAGTCCGGCTGACACCGAATGGGATTCGATGGTCTGGCCCTCCTCGTCCTGCAGCACGTAGGTGAACGCGCCGTGCAGCACGCCGGGGATCGCCTGCCCGCTGAACCGGGACGCGTGCCGACCCGACTCCGGTCCGTCGCCGCCGCCCTCGAGACCGATCAACCGGACGTCCTCGTCATCGATGAACCGGTGGAAGATCCCCATGGCGTTGGAGCCGCCGCCGACACATGCCAGCACCGCGTCGGGCAGCCGGCCGTAGGCGTCCAGCAGCTGCGCGCGCGCCTCGACGCCGATGATCCGGTGGAAGTCGCGCACCATCTCGGGGAAGGGATAGGGGCCGGTCACCGTGCCCAGCACGTAGTGGGTGTGTGCCACGTTGGCCACCCAGTCGCGGAACGCCTCGTTGACGGCGTCCTTGAGGGTGCGTGAGCCGTGGTCGACCGGGACCACCTCGGCTCCCAGGAGCCGCATCCGGGCGACGTTGAGTGCCTGTCGTTCGGTGTCGACCCGGCCCATGTAGACGGTGCAGTCCAATCCCATCAGCGCCGCGGCGGTCGCGGTGGCCACCCCGTGCTGACCGGCGCCGGTCTCGGCGATGACGCGGGTCTTGCCCATCCGCTTGGTCAGCAGCGCCTGACCGAGCACGTTGTTGATCTTGTGCGAACCGGTGTGGTTGAGGTCCTCACGCTTGAGCACCACCTGCGCGCCACCGCAGTGCTCGTCACCGAAGCGCCGCACCGGGGTGATGATGCTGGGCCGACCCGTGTAGCTGCGCTGCAACTCGGTCAGCTCGCCGACGAACGACGGATCGGCCATCGCCTTGCGACGGTGCTCGTCCAGTTCCTCCAGTGCCGCGACCAGTGCCTCGGGGACGTAACGCCCGCCATACGCGCCGAAGCGGCCCAGTGGCGGATTGGTCTGAGTCATCGGGTGATTCCCCTCATCGTGCTGACTGCGGTCTGCGGGTCGCCGCCGGTGACCAGGGCTTCGCCGACCAGCACGGCGTCGGCGCCGGCGGCCACGTAGTCGGTGACGTCCTGCGCCCCGCGGATGCCGGACTCGGCGACCCGGACCCGGTCGTCGGGCACCCTCGGCGCGAGCCGGGCGAAGACGCTCCGGTCGACCTCGAGGGTCTTCAGGTTGCGGGCGTTGACCCCGATCAGTTGACCACCCAGCGCAAGCGCCCGGTCGATCTCGTCCTCGTCATGGGTCTCCACCAGTGAGGTCATCCCCAGCTCGGTCGCGTGCTGGAACAAGTCACCCAGCTGCGGGTCGTCCAGCGCCGCGACGATCAGCAGGATGATGTCCGCTCCGTGCGCTCGAGCTTCGTCGACCTGGTAGTGATCGACCATGAAGTCCTTGCGCAGCACCGGGATTCGCACTCGAGCCCGCACGGCATCCAGGTCGGCCAGTGAACCACCGAAGCGGCGGTGTTCGGTCAGCACCGAGATCGCGGTGGCACCGCCCACCTCGTATGCCGCAGCCAGTTCGGCCGGGTCCGGGATCGCCGCCAGATCGCCCTTGCTGGGGCTGCGACGCTTGACCTCCGAGATCACCTTGACCGGGCCGTGGGCGCGGAAGGCCGCCAGTGCGTCGAGCGGCGCCGCCGCGGCCTGCGCCCCCCGGGCGATCTCCTGCGCCGGGATGTGCCGCCGCCGACCCTCGAGGTCCTCGCGAACCCCGAGGATGATGTCGTCGAGGACCGTGGACACCTAGGACGCCCGCTGCGACTGAGCCTCGGCCTGCTGCTCCTGCGGGGTCAGCGGCGGAGCAGACAGCTTGTGGTGGTTGCCGAAGCCCATCTTGGCAAGGACCTTGCCGAGCAGGACGCCGACGATCGCCAACGCACCGCCGGTGTAGTAGAGCGGGTGCAGACCCCAGGCCACCCCGATGCCCACGCAGACCGCGGCCGCGAGCAGGAACCCCACGGTGGTCCAGGCGGCGACGCTGTGTCCGTGGTCCTCGTGGATTTCTTCGGCCATCAGCCGCTGCTCCTTCGGTGTCGTGATCGCGATGTCGTTGCGCACTGCTTATTCGTCGTCGATTGTGTCAGACCGTGCCGGGCGGTCCGTCGGGTCCTCGCCCTCGCTGAGCATGTCCCAGTCCGAACGCCGGGTCGCCTTGGCCGCGGACGGGGCGTCATACCGACTGGACAGGCCCGCCCAGCTGCGGGCGCCGATGATCGCCAGGGCCCCGGTCAGCACCAGCAGCACGCCGCCCAGCAGGGCGATCCAGGGCCAGACGGTCAGATCGGCGGTGACCTGGCGGTCTCCGGTGTGGCCGGTCATCGTGGTGGCGACGTCACTGATCGCCTTGACCGGATCGCGCACCACGACGACGACCGCCACGACCGCCACCACCCCGGCGATCAGGGTGATCACCGCAGCGATCCAGCGGGCGACGCGGCCGGTGGTCAGTGTCGCCAGCACGGCCGCGGCGCCGACCAACGCCGCGGCGAGGAGGGCGGGCGACGCCTTGCTGCCGGAGGCCGCCGTGTGCGCACCCTGCAGCACGGCGTCGGTCACCGACCCGTTGACCCAGGTGCGGGTGTTGGCCGCGACCAGCGGGATCACGGCCAGGGCCCCGGTGAGCAGGACCGATCGCTTGCCGATCATCGACGCCTCCTCATCCGATGCTCCGCATCCCGCAGGCCACCGCCACCGCGCGCAGCGCCGCGGCGGCCTTGGTGCGGGTCTCCTGGTATTCGGACTCCGGGACCGAGTCGGCCACGATGCCGGCGCCGGCCTGCACGTGGGCGACGTTGTCCTGCAGCACGGCGGTCCGGATCGCGATGGCCATGTCCAGGTCGCCGGCGAAGTCGAAGTAGCCGACCACGCCGCCGTACACACCCCGGCGGACACCCTCCAGGCGTTCGATGATCTGCATCGCGCGCGGCTTCGGTGCGCCGCTGAGGGTGCCGGCCGGGAAGGTCGCCACGAGCACGTCGTATGCCCAACGGCCCTGCGCGAGCCGGCCGACGACGGTGGACTCCAGATGCATGATGTGGCTGTAACGGCGGGTCTGCATGAACTCCACCGTGTCCACGGTGCCCGCGTCGCACACCTTCTGCAGATCGTTGCGCGCCAGATCGACCAGCATCAGGTGCTCGGCGCGCTCCTTCGGGTCGGCGACCAGCTCGGCAGCGAGGTCCTCGTCCTGCTCGGGGCTCTTGCCGCGCGGCCGGGAACCGGCGATCGGGTGGGTGATCACTCGGTCACCGGTGACCTTGACCAACGCCTCGGGACTCGAGCCGACGATGTCGTAGGTCGAGCCGCTCGGGTGCGGCAGCCGCAGGAGGTACATGTAGGGGCTCGGGTTGCCCACCCGCAGCGCGCGGTAGACATCCAGGGCGTCGGCGCTGCAGGGCACGGAGAACCGTTGGGACACCACGATCTGGAATGCTTCGCCGGAGCGAATGTCCTCCTTGGCCTGCTCGACCATGTCGTGGTACTGCTCGCGGGTGTGCGTGCTGGTCGGTGTCAGCTCGATCGGTTCGGGCACCGAGACGGTGCTCGGCGCGTCCACGGCCAGCGCCTCCTGCATGGTGTCCAGCCGGTCGACGGCATCCGACCACGCCTGCTCTGCGCGCTCGTCGGTGTCGTCGTGATTGATCGCGTTGGCGATGAGCAGCACGCTGCCGTCGGAGTGGTCCATGACGGCCAGGTCGGTGGCCAGCACCATCCCCAGCTCCGGGGTGTGCAACCGATCGGCCCCCGAGTCCGTGAGCCGCTCCCAGTGCCGGACGGCGTCATACGTGACGGCGCCGACGAGGCCACCGGTCAGCGGCGGCAGCCCCGGGATGGGCGGCGTCGCGAGGATCCGCAGGGTGTCGCGCAGCACGTCGGTCGGTGTGCCGTCGGTCGGCACACCGAGCGGAGGCGAACCCAGCCACAGCGCCCGGCCGTCCTGCTCGGTGAGCGTGGCGCGACTCTGCGCGCCGATGATGGAGTACCGCGACCACACTCCGCCGTGTTCGGCCGACTCCAGCAGGAAGGTGCCCGGCCGATCGCCGGCGAGTTTGCGGTAGATGCCCAGCGGGGTCTCCCCGTCGGCCAGCAGCCGGCGCACGACGGGTATGACGCGGCGGCCGTCACCGGCCAGATGCAGGAATTGCGGCAGCGTCGGCCAGGTCGCACCCCACTGCAGATCGGCGTGCGGAGCGGACGCGTACGGCATACCGGCCGCGTCGGAAGTCATGCCGTCACCGCGGCCAGGTCGGTGAAGAAGCAGGTGCGAGCACCGGTGTGGCAGGCCGGCCCGACCTGGTCGACGCGCACCAGCAGGGTGTCACCGTCACAGTCGAGGGCCACCGACCTCACGTGCTGCACGTGACCGGACGTGTCGCCCTTGCGCCAGTATTCACCGCGACTGCGGGACCAGAAGGTCACCCGACCGGAGGTGAGCGTGCGATGCAACGCCTCGTCGTCCATCCAGCCCACCATCAACACCTCGCCGGTGTCGTGCTGCTGGATGACGGCGGGCACCAGACCCGCCGGGTCGCGCTTGAGCCTGGCGGCGATGTCGGGGTCGAGAGCGGAGGAACTCACGGCCGCCATTCTGCCGCACCGGTTTTCCGGATCCGTATGCCGTGTGGCGTCGCGCGGTAGGCGATGATCTACCCATGGAGCATCGCACGGACCGCCGTACGCCGAACTTCGCCCAACTCGAGCGGGCCTCGTTGTGTGACGCCTTCCTGGAGGCCGGTCCGGACGCGGCCACGCTGTGCGGGGACTGGACCACCCGCGATCTCGCCGCGCACCTCGTGGTGCGCGAGGGACGCCCCGACGCTGCGGCCGGGATGTTCCTGCCGTTGTTGTCCGCGCACCTGGAGTCCGTGCAGCGCAAGGTCGCCGCGTTGCCGTGGGAGGAGCTGGTCGACAAGGTGCGCTCCGGACCGCCGCGACTCGGACCGTTCGGGCTGCCGGGCGTCGACGCAAAGGCCAACCTGTCGGAGTTCTTCATCCACCATGAGGACGTGCTCCGTGCCGGTGACCATCCTGGGATCCGCCGGGACGTGTCCCAGGACGAGCAGGCGGCGCTGTGGGAGGTCCTACCGCGGATCGGTCGGCTGACATTGCGCAACGTGCGTGTCGGTGTCGTCGCGGACTGCCCCGGCCACGGACGACGCAGCCTGCGCAGCCCGCGGGACGACCACGGCAGCGTCGTACTCACCGGCGCCCCCGGCGAGGTGCTGTTGCACATCTTCGGGCGAGCAGCCGTCGCCGACGTGCAGCTGGACGGGTCCGACACCGATGTCGCGGCGTTCCGCGCCGCGCCCCTGGGCTTCTGAAACTCAGACCGCGAAAGTCGCGAGCGATGCACACCGAACCGCCCCAGCGCGCCACACCGAACCTCAGACACCCCGGGCCATGACGAGTTCGGCCCGTCCGTCCGGTGCGACCTCCCGCCTGCCGGTCAGCGTGAACCCGTTGCGTTGATAGGCACGTATGCCGCGCGGGTTGTCCGCCATCACCAGGAGCGAGATCTGCGTCCCACCGTGTTCTCGCACGACCTGCACGCACGCACGAAGCAGCGCGTCGACGGCACCGCAGCCGCGCGCACCCGGGTGCAGCCACATCCCCATGACGCACCATCCGGTGTCGAACCGGTAGATCCCGGCCATTCCGACGTCCTGCCCGCCGCGCTCCACCAGGAACGTCGCGACGCGCGCGGCGCGCCGGCGCCATTCGGACTCCTCGAACGCGATCTCGCGCTCGTACGACGAACCGAACATCCGTGGCGACTCCTGCAGAGCGGCCAGCCGAACGCGGCGGTAACGCCGCCAGAGCGACGGCTCGACCCGCACGAGCGAACACGGGGCGACCGTCTCCGGTGTGCTCGGGTGCGTCGTCACCGGCGCAGGCCCGCCGAGGCGGCTCGCGCACAAGGTCTGGTCCACCGACACGGACCCGTTGCCATCAGCGGACCTCGTGACCGGCCGCGCGCAGCGCGTCCTTCACCTCGCCGATGGTCAGCTCGCCGAAGTGGAACACCGACGCTGCCAGGACCGCGTCGGCACCGGCTTCGACCGCTTGCACGAAGTGCTCCGGGTGGCCGGCTCCACCGCTGGCGATGATGGGCACGTCAACCTCGGCCCGGACCGCACGGATCAACTCGAGGTCGAAGCCGTCCTTGGTGCCGTCCGCATCCATCGAGTTGAGCAGGATCTCACCGACACCGAGTTCCGCGGCACGAGAACACCATTCGAGCGCGTCCAGGTTGGTGGACTTCAACCCCCCGTGCGTGGTGACCTCGAAATTGCCGTGCTGGGACCGGCGCACATCCGCGGACAGCACGAGCACCTGGGATCCGAACCGCTCGGCGATCTCCGCGATCACTGCCGGTCGCGCGATGGCTCCGGTGTTGATGCCCACCTTGTCGGCGCCGGCACGCAACAGCCGGTCGACGTCCTGGACCGTCCGCACGCCGCCACCCACCGTGAGCGGGATGAAGACCTGCTCCGCGGTGCGGCCGACCACGTCGTATGTCGTCTCCCGGCCCGCCGAGCTCGCGGTCACGTCGAGGAAGGTGAGTTCGTCCGCGCCTTGCGCGTCGTACCGCTCGGCCAGCTCGACCGGGTCACCCGCGTCCCGCAGCTGAGTGAAATTGACACCCTTCACCACCCGGCCGGCATCGACGTCCAGGCAGGGGATGACACGCACCGCAACCGTCATGCCGGAAGCGTAGCCGGGGCGCCACCGCGGTTGAGTCAGGTCGCGGGCAGGGACTCCGCACTGCCGTCGAACCACCCGGCCGACGACGGCCCTGGAACCACATGCATGTCCTTCGTCTCATATTTTGAGACGGACTTCAGTGGGGTCGAAACGGTCCCCGCAGAAACCGATCTATCCACGGCAGCCCGCGGAAAATGCGCTCTCGCAACACGATTCGTTCACGGCATCTTGCGGCGGACTCAGGTTGACTTCACTCGATCAGGACATAACGTCGAGGCCAGTCATGCCGATACCAATAGAAGTACCGACCAGACCACACTCCTCCCCACAGCACGGTGCTCGCTCTGCGCGAGCGCACCCCACACGATCCGGCGACACCCATTCG
This sequence comes from Flexivirga lutea, assembly GCF_054778955.1. Classification (NCBI taxonomy): domain Bacteria; kingdom Bacillati; phylum Actinomycetota; class Actinomycetes; order Micrococcales; family Dermacoccaceae; genus Flexivirga; species Flexivirga lutea. The sequence continues at coordinate 72,707 of NZ_BAAGZB010000005.1, read as the reverse complement.
CTGACCATCCGAGCGCCGAAGCCGAGCGAGGGCGCCCACATGTGGACCGTCGCCCGAGATGGTGGCGAACTCGACCTCAACTCCTCGTACGCCTATCTGATGATGGCGCGCGACTTCGCCTCCACCTGCCGAGTTGCGTTGTCCGACAACGAAATCGTCGGCTACGTCTTGGGCTACGCGCCCCCGGAGCGGCCGAAGCACCTGTTCGTCTGGCAGGTCGCCGTGCGCGGCGATCAGCGTGGCCGCGGCGTCGCCGCGCACATGATCGAGCACCTCGTCGCGACCGCCGACATCGATGCGCTCGAGGCGACGGTCGAGGAGACCAACGACGCCTCACGCGCGCTCTTCGCCAGCATCGCCCGCAAGCATGACGCCGAGCTGACCTGGTCCGAGGGCATCCCGGCAGCGCACTTCCCCGACGGTCACGCCGGCGAGCCGCTGCTGCGTATCCATCCGCTGCGCTGAGCGTCCACGCAGTTCACCACATGCCACATCGCCGCGACCGCGATCGCGACGTCCGTGCCGGGAAAACGCCTGGCACGTAGTCGATTCGACCGAAGGATTCTCCATGACCGTGACCGCCGACACGACGACGCTGGAGTCCGGCGTCCGCAGCTACTCCCGCACGTGGCCCGCGACGTTCGAGCGCGCGAAGGGCAGCTTCCTCTACACGCCCGAGGGCGAGGAGTACCTCGACTTCTTCACCGGCGCCGGCGTGATGAACTACGGGCACAACAACCCGATCCTGAAGGAAGCGCTGCTGCGCTACCTGACCGAGGACAACATCGTGCACTCGCTGGACATGCTCACCACGGCGCGCGAAGACTTCCTCACCACCTTCACCGACCAGATCCTGCGCCCTCGCGGACTGGACCACACCGTCATGTTCCCCGGGCCGGGTGGAGCGAACGCGGTGGAGGCGGCTCTGAAGCTTGCTCGCAAGATCACCGGTCGCGAGTCGATCGTCAACTTCACCAACGCTTTCCACGGTATGACGCTCGGGGCTCTCGCAGTCACCGGCAACTCGATGAAGCGCGGCGGCGCCGGCATACCGTTGGTGCACGCCACGCCCATGCCGTACGACGACTACTTCGACGGAGACGTCCCCGACTTCGTCTATTTCGAGCGCATGCTCTCCGACAGCGGCTCCGGGCTGAACAAACCGGCCGCCGTCATCGTCGAGACGGTGCAGGGTGAGGGCGGCGTCAACACCGCGCGACTGGAGTGGCTGCGTCAGCTCTCCGAGGTGTGCCGCAAGCACGAGATCCTGCTGATCGTCGACGACATCCAGGTCGGTTGTGGTCGCACCGGAGGCTTCTTCAGCTTCGAGGAAGCCGGCATCGTGCCGGACATCATCTGCCTGTCCAAGGCGATCAGCGGCTACGGCCTGCCGCTGGCGCTCACGTTGCTGCGTCCCGAGCTCGACGTGTGGGACCCGGGCGAGCACAACGGCACGTTCCGCGGATTCGCGCCGGCCTTCGTGACGGCTGCCGAGGCGATCCGCACCTACTGGTCGGACAACGCGCTGGAGCAGTCCACCCTGACCAAGGGTGCGTTCGTCGAGGCGACGCTCAACAGCATCGTGGCCAAGCACCCGGAGGGCGAACTGACCGCCAAGGGTCGCGGGCTCATCCGCGGCCTGGAGTTCGCCGACCCCGACAAGGCGGCGCAGACCTGCCGGAACGCGTTCGACGCCGGCCTCCTGGTGGAGACGTCGGGCCCGCGCGACGAGGTCATCAAGCTGCTGCCGCCGCTGACCATTAGCGAGGACGAGCTGACGCGCGGCCTGTCGCTACTGCGGAACGCTGCCACCGACGCTCTGGACTGATCTGCGCCCGCCCGCTTCATCGCCATACATTCGAGAGGAAACCAGCATGCTCGTTCGATCCATCGACGACGTCACCGACACCGACGACGACATCAAGACCGAGAACTGGCGCAGTAAGCGCATCATCCTGGCACGTGAGGGCGTCGGCTTCTCGGTGCACGAGACCACGCTGTACGCCGGCACCGTCAACGATTTCTGGTACGCCAACCACATCGAAGCCGTCTTCATCGTGGAAGGCGAGGGCGAGGTCGTGAACAAGGCGACAGGTGAGCGCCACGAGCTGCGTCCCGGCTCGCTCTACCTGCTCAACGACCACGACAAGCACCAGGTGCTCCCCCGGACCGAGATGCGGACCGTGTGCGTCTTCAACCCGCCGGTCACCGGCCGGGAAGTGCACGACGAGAACGGCGTCTACCCCCTCGTCCTCGAGAACGCTTGACCGAAACCTGCGACACCCCTGCGCGATCCGCGCAGGGGTGTCGATCATTTCCCGACCGAGAGGAGAACGTATGACGACGACCGCTAGCTCGGATCTGTATCCGACGCGACAGCACAGTGAGCAGCCGACGCCGCGCACGCACCCGACCGTCTGGGGAGCAGCTGCGGACGGACCGTTCGACGATGCGGCCCTGCAGGCACACGAACGGCGCGGTTTCACCATCCTGCCGGACTTCATCAGCTCCGAGGAGGTGACCTCGTTCAGTGCCGAGCTGGACCGTCTGGTGTCCGATCCGGCGTTGCGGAACGACGAGCGGGTCGTCATCGAGAAGAGCTCGGGCGAGGTGCGTTCGGTGTTCCAGGTCGAGCGGCTCAGTGCGCAGCTGGATGCGCTCACCCGAGACCCACGCGTGCTGGACCGGGCCCGGCAGTTGCTCGGCTCCGACGTCTACCTGCACCAGACCCGGGTCAACTACATGCCGGGGTTCAAGGGCACCGGCTTCTATTGGCATTCGGACTTCGAGACCTGGCATGCCGAGGACGGCCTGCCTGCTCCGCGGGCGGTCAGTTGCTCCATTGCGCTCACCCCGAACCACCCGTTCAACGGTGGGCTGATGGTGATGCCGGGCTCCCACGAGACCTTCGTGCCGGGTGTCGGCGAAACCCCGCACAACAACCACGAGTCCTCGTTGCAGGAGCAGACCGTCGGCGTCCCCACCGAGGACGCGATCGCGGATCTGGCGCAGCAGTGCGGGATCGACCAGTTCACCGGCCCGGCCGGCTCGGCGCTGTGGTTCGACTCCAACATCATGCATGCGTCGTCGAACAACATCACGCCGTACCCGCGCTCGAACGTGTTCATGGTCTTCAACAGTGTCGAGAACGCGCCTGGTTCCCCCTTCGCCGCGGCCGCCCCCCGCCCGGCGCACATCGCCGCACGGGACGTCACGCCGTTGCGCTGACAGCCGCTACATTGCCCCGTGTGAGGGACGAGACGACCGGCCATCGCCTGCCCGAGCACCAGCTCGACCAGGTGCTGGCACGGGTGCGGTCCATCGGCGGCCGGCCGGTCGTCCTCGCCATCGACGGGCGCAGCGGATCCGGCAAGACGACGCTCGCGGCCGCCGTGTGCGCGGCATTGGGGGACGCGTGCGTCATCCACCTCGACGACATCTATCCCGGCTGGGACGGCCTGGCCGCGACACCGCCGCTCCTCGTGGCGCAAGTGCTCGTCGCGCTGCGTCGCGGGGAGCCCGCGACATACCGCCGATTCGACTGGGAGCAGGGCACCTTCGCCGATGCGCTCACCGTGCCGCGCACCCGGTTCGTCGTCGTCGAAGGCGCCGGCAGCAGCGTCGGCATCGCCCGCCGGTATGCCGACGTGCGGGTCTGGCTGGAAGCCGCGACTTCGGTCCGCAGACGGCGCGGGCTGGACCGTGATGGCGAAGCCTACGCGCCGCACTGGCAACGCTGGGCCGATCAGGAGGACGCGGTGTTCGGCGCCGACCGCACCCGCGACCACGCGCATCTGGTCTTCCGCACCGACTGACCGTCCCTGGCACGCCACCGCCCTGCACCGAGCGGACAACAAACGCATCGAGCGGACACGACATGATGCCGGTATTTCGTGTCCGCTCCATACCTTTCGTGTCCGCTCGGCAATGGATCAGTCGTCCCGGTCGATGCGGTTGTTCGCCTCCACCAGGGCCGCCAGCCGACGTGCCTCCGCGTTGGCGAAGTCGCCGTCGGAACGCTGCACCGCCATCACCGCCATCGTCTCGGTATCACTCAGCTCCAGCACCAGCCAGGGCGCGCCCCCGCCGAACTGCACGTTGACGATCTCGGCCCACGCGATGTCACGGGAGAGGATGAGGTTCTGGACGTGCAGGCCGCCCGGTGTCGGCTTGGCGTGGACGAGCGCATAGCGCAGCAGGAATGCGGCGACAGCGACCGCGAAGACGATCATCGCGACCGAGTCGGGGGTGCTCCAACCGGTCACTCCCCCTTGCGGGATCCGCACCGCCACAACCACGAACACCACCACGAGCGCGACCGCGACGCCGATGCTGACGAACCGCGAGCGGCGCGGGCGGAACGTCGCGTATGCCGAGGACTGCACGGGACTCACAACCGGCAGGCCGCGATCTCGGTGACCAGGATCGCGCGGGCACCCAGATCGTAGAGGCTGTCCATCACCGAGTTGGTCGCCGTACGCGGCACCATGGAGCGGACGGCGACATACCCCTCGCGGTGCAGTGGGGACACGGTGGGCGACTCGAGTCCGGGGGTGAGCGCACAGGCCCGTTCGACCAGCTCCACCCGGATGTCGTAGTCCATCATCACGTAGCGGCTCGCGGTGAGCACTCCCTGCAGCCGTCGGACCAGCACGTCGACGGCCGGCGAGGACTCCGCCGCCCGCTCCTGCGGCCGGATCAGCACGGCCTCGCTGTGCAGGATGGGTTCGCCGAAGACCTCCAGCCCGGCATTGCGCAGGGTGGTCCCGGTCTCGACCACATCGGCGATCACGTCGGCCACCCCCAGGGTGACCGCAGTCTCCACGGCGCCGTCCAGCCGGACCACCCCGGCGTCGACACCGTGGTCCGCGAGGTTCTTGCGCACCAGGCCCGGGAAGCTGGTCGCGATCCGCTTCCCTGCCAGGTCGGCCACGGACGACGCCTGGCCGGGGCGGGCGGCATACCGGAAGGTCGAGGAACCGAACCCCAGCTGCATGACCTCGACGGCGGGAGCCTCCGAGTCCAGCAGCAGGTCCCGGCCGGTGATGCCGACCTGCAGGTGGCCACGGCCGACATACACGGCGATGTCCCGCGGCCGCAGGTAGAACAGCTCGATGTGCTGGTCGGCGTCGACCACCACGAGTTCCTTGGACTCGCGGCGGACGCGATAGCCGGCTTCGCGCATCAGCCGGGTGCTCGCCTCGGCCAGCGCGCCCTTGTTGGGCATGGCGACCCGCAGGGTCTCAGAGGTGGGCATAGACGTCCTCCAGCGAGATGTCTTGGGCGACCATCAGCACCTGCAGGTGGTAGAGCAGCTGACTGATCTCTTCGGCGGTGCGCTGCACGCCCTCGTGTTCGGCGGCCATCCAGACCTCGGCGGCCTCCTCGACGATCTTCTTGCCGATGAAATGCACGCCGGCGTCGAGCTCGCGCACGGTGCCGGAGTCGGCCGGTCGGTCCTGGGCTTTGGCAGTCAGCTCCGCATGCAGCTGATCGAACGTCTTCACGTCAGCCAAGGCTAATTGCCTGTCCCGGCCGGCGACGCACCCGGCCACAGTCTGGTCGCCGGCGCCCCGGACGCCTCATCCCCGCTGGACCGAACGCAGCGTGGCCGCCGTCGCGACGGCAGCCGTCGCGGCTTCGCTGCCCTTGTCCTCCACCGATCCCGGCAGGCCGGCACGGTCCAGGGCCTGCTGCTCGTCGTCGCAGGTGAGCACGCCGAAGCCGACCGGCACACCGGTCCGCACCGTGACCTCGGTGATACCGGTGGTCGCGGCCGAACACACGTAGTCGAAGTGCGGGGTGCCGCCGCGTATGACGACGCCGAGCGCCACGAGGGCGTCGTATGCCGGCGCGAGCCGGGCGCACGCCACGGACAGCTCGAAGGTGCCGGGCACCCGGACCTCCGTCACGTCGGTGACTCCGCACGCCGCCAGACCGCGGTGCGCGCCGGCGAGCAGGCCGCCCATCACCTGCTCGTGCCAGGATGCGGCGATGATCGCCACCCGCAGACCGGCTCCGTCGGCGACGGTCGCGGGCGCTCCGTGGCCGCTCATCGCGGCCGCCCGCAGTACTGCGCCATGAGACCGGGCTGCCCGCGAGGTATTCGGAGGAGCGGTGGCGGGGTCCCCAGGAAGTATTCGGAGGAGCGGAGCGGGGGAGAAACTTCCTGGGGTGCCGGAGCGGGGGCGAAACGTCGTGTGGTGATCATGCGGTCTCGCCGATGTGGTGGCCGAGGCGGTCCCGTTTGGTGTCCAGGTAACGGCTGTTGTTGATCGTGCGGCCGGTCACCAGCGGCTCTCGGTCGACGGTCAGGTCCAGTGCCTGCAACTGCTTCTCCTTCTCCGGATTGTTGGTGAGCAACCGCATCTCGGTGACGCCCAGATCACGCAGGATCGCAGCGGCAGCACCGAATTCGCGGTCGTCGACGGGCAGGCCGAGTTCGGTCTGCGCGTCGACCGTGTCGAGTCCGCCGTCCTGCAACTCGTAGGCGCGCAATTTGTCCAGTAACCCGACACCGCGCCCTTCGTGACCGCGCAGGTAGACGACGGCGCCGCCCTCGGTGCCGACGCGACGCATGGCCTCGGCCAGCTGCGGACCGCAGTCGCAGCGGGTGGATCCGAAGGCATCCCCGGTCAGGCACTCCGAATGCACGCGCACCAGCGGCTTCCCGTCCGGTATGCCGTGCGGTGACACCAGCGCGACGTGCTCGTCCCCGGTGAGCAGATCGACATACCCGAGCATCGTGAAGGTGCCGTGCGTGGTCGGCAGCGTGGTGCGCGCCCGGCACAGGACCCGGTCGTGGCGGACGCGCCAGGCGACCAGGTCAGCGATGGTGATGACGACCAGGCCGTGGCGTGCGGCCAGCTCCTCGGCGTCGTCCAGCCGCATCATCGAACCGTCGTCGTGGACGAGTTCGACGATGGCGCCGACGGGCGCGCACCCGGCGAGGCGGGCCAGGTCGACGGCCGCCTCGGTGTGTCCGGTGCGCACCAGCACACCGCCGTCCCGTGCCCGCAGCGGGAAGACGTGCCCGGGCCGGGTGAAGTCCTCGGCCTCGGACTCCGGGTCGGCCAATGCGCCGAGGGTCCTCGCCCGCTCGGCGGCGCTGATCCCGGTCGCCAAGCCGGCGGCGTCGACCGAGACGGTGTATGCCGTGCCCTTCGGGTCCTGGTTGTCCTGCACCATCGGCGGCAACCCCAGCCGGTCGGCGACCGCGTGGGTCATCGGCGCGCAGATGACGCCGGACCCGTGGCGCACGGCCCAGCCGATCCAGTGCTCGTCCGCGTGCTGCGCTGCCATGACCAGGTCGACCTCGTTCTCCCGGTCGGCGTCGTCGGCGACCAGCACCGGCCGGCCGGCGGCGATCTCGGCGAGGGCGGCCTCGATGCTGCCGAGCACGCCGTACGCTGCTCCTCGTCCCCCGGCTCGGTCGTCGCTCATGACGTCACCAACTCCTCGTCGCGGTGCGCCGCCCGGTCGGACTTGTGCGTCACCCGCAGCCAGACGACGAACCCCCAGATGACGAAGGCGGCGTAGATCGCGTAGAGCACGGCGGACGGGTAGTACTGGAAGTGCAGCAGTTCGGGCACGCCGACCAGGTCCACCGCGATCCAGGCCAGCCAGAACTCGTTCCAGCCCCGAGCCATCGCGAACGTGGCGACGATCGAGCCGACGAAGATCCACGCGTCGGCCCAGTAGTACCAACTCGGCGGCGTCCAGCCGACGCCGATCATGCGGGTGATCCATTGCACGAAGATCACTGCCACCACCCAGAAGCCGAGCAGCGCCAGCCGTTCGGTCATGGTCGCCCAGCGGGGTTGCACCGCCGGTGCGTCCGCGCGTCGGCCGGCCTTGTTGCGCTGCCAGATCCACCATCCGTAGATGGAGGTGAGGATGAAGAAGATCTGCCGCCCGGCCTGGCCGAACATCACCTGTCCGCCGTGCGCGGTGAAGCCGAGGGCGAAGAAGACGGTGAACAGCAGCGCGTTGCCGATGATGCCGACCGGCCAGGCCCAGACACGGCGACGCATGCCACCGATCGCGGAGGCCAGTCCGAAGAGGTTGCCGACGATCTCGCGCCAGGTGATGCCGTGGCCGCCGATGGTGATGGAGGCGTTGTAGAGGTGCTCGAAGAAGTTCATGCCGGCACCGCCGTCCCGGTCGCGCGCAGCGTGACCATGCGCTCGACATACTTGGCCAGCACGTCGACCTCGATGTTGACCGGGTCCCCCACCGCACGCTCACCGAAGGTGGTGAGTTCCAGCGTGGTCGGGATGAGGCACACCGTGAAGTCGGAGTCGCGCACCGACGCGACGGTCAGCGACACACCGTCGAGTGCCACCGACCCCTTCTCCGCGACGTATGGCGCCAGGTGCCCCGGCAGGGACAGGCGCACCTCCGTCCACCGGTCGTGCTCCTCACGGCGCAGCACCTCGACGACACCGTCGACGTGGCCCTGGACGATGTGTCCGTCCAACCGCCCGTCGGCACGGACGGCGCGTTCCAGATTGACCCGGCCGCCCGGAGCGAGGGCCCCGAGGCTGCTGCGGTCCAGGCTTTCGGCCATCACGTCCACGGTGAACTCGTCCGCAGTGTGCGCGACGACCGTCAGGCAGACGCCGTTGACGGCGATGGAGGCACCGTGCTGGACCTGCTCCAGCACCTTGTGCGCCCGCAGACTCAGCCGAGCCGAGTCGCCCTGGCGCTCAATGGTTTTGGCCGTACCAAGCTCTTCGACAATGCCGGTGAACACGTCACTTCCTCCGATAGGTGAGTCGCACGTCATCCGCGAACCGGGTGACGTCGTGCAGGGTCCAGCAGGTGGCGTCGGACAACGTCCGGACGCCGAGCGGTCCGATCGCCGGGCGTCCGGCCCCGAGCAGGAGAGGGGCGACGTAGCCGATGATCTCGTCGACCAGCCCGGCCGTGCAGGCTGCGGCGCCGAGCGTCGGCCCGCCCTCGAGCAACGCGCTGCGCACGCCGCGCGCGTGCAGCTCCTTCATCACGGCGCCGAGGTCGTGGGTGCGCAGGTGCAGCGCCGGCGCGTGCTCATCGCGTAGGTGGGCGCCGGGCGGCAGGTCACGCTCGCCGACGACCACCCGCAGCGGCTGCCGCGCTGCCGCCGTCGCCGCTGCGGGCCGGGCCGTTAGGCACGGGTCGTCGGCCAGCGCGGTGCCGGTGCCGACGATGATCGCGCCGACCCGGGCGCGCAGTTCGTGTACGTCGGCGCGCGATCGGTCGTTGCTGATCCACCGGCTGGTGCCGTCGGCCGCCGCCGACCGGCCGTCGAGTGTCGTCGCGAACTTCCAGATCACCCAGGGCTTCTCGTGGGTGACGGAGTAGGTCCACGCCTGGTTCAACGCCTCCGCCTCGGCCGCCAGCACTCCACCGACGACGTCGAACCCGCGAGATCGCAGGATGTCGGCCCCGCCACGGGCGATGGGGTTGGGGTCGTGCTGGCCGTAGACCACCCGGGCCACCCCGGCCGCCGTGAGGGCGTCGATGCACGGTCCGGTGCGGCCGGTGTGCGCGCAGGGCTCGAGGGTCACGTAGGCCGTCGCGCCGCGGGCCAGGTCGCCTGCGTCGGCGAGCGCGGCGACCTCCGCGTGGGGGGTGCCGGCGCCGTCGTGCCAGCCACGTCCGACGACGTCGCCGTCGCGGACCAGGACGCAGCCGACGCGCGGGTTCGGATCGGCCACCGGCCCACGGCCGGCGAGTTCCAGGGCAGCGCGCATCGGCTGCGCACCGGCCGCTTCGTCGGCGGTGCCGGGGGCCGGATGGTCGGCCAGCTGGTGGGGCAGATGGTCGGACACTGCCTCGTCACTCCTTCCCGATCCGGTTTCACCGGCTCCGGGGATGACGGGCGGTCGCGCGATCCGTCGGCAGCGCCGACGGTGCGTTGTCGCCGGGTGCGCCGTGGAACGGCACACCCCCTCGTGCTGCCTCCCATCCGGACTTTAACCGTCGGTCCTGGAGTTTCACCAGGTCAACCGGCTGCCATGGCAGCCGGGTCGCGGACTATCACCGCCGGCTCGGAATTTCACCGACCCCGGAGCACGTTCGTTCTCGAGTATGGCACAGGCGTCAATATGCGCCGACACCCCATGATCTCCCCCGCCCAACCCGCAACCGTTGCCGGTTACGCACGCATCCCGGGCAGATCCCGACAGCCAACCAGCGACCGTTGCCGGTTACGCACGTTCAGTGATGCACACAGGCCGTCGCGAGCCGGCGGAGCTCGCCGATGGCTGCTGCGGCGTCGTCGGCGCCGTAGACCGCCGAACCGGCGACGAACACGTCCGCGCCGGCGTCGGCGCACTGCTCGATCGTCGAGGCCGAGACGCCGCCGTCGACCTGGATGCGGATCCGGCCGCCGCGCCGGTCGATCGCCTCGCGCACCTCGCGGACCTTCGGCATCTGGTCGGCCATGAAGCTCTGGCCGCCGAAGCCCGGCTCGACGGTCATCACCAGCACCATGTCGACGACCTCGAGCAGTTCCTCGTAGGGCGCGAATGCGGTGCCGGGCTTGAGCGCCATACAGGCCTGCGCGCCGGCGGCGTGGATGTCGCGGGCGAGGGAGCGCGGATCGGCGGCCGCCTCGATGTGGAAGGTGACGCTGGCCGCGCCCGCCTCCGCGTAGGCCGGTGCCCAGCGATCCGGGTCGTCGATCATCAGGTGGCAGTCAAGCGGGATCGGCGTGACTCGCTGCAACGCCTCGACGATCGGGAGGCCGAGGGTGAGGTTGGGCACGAAGTGATAGTCCATGACATCGACGTGCGCCGCGTCGGCATCCGCGATGCGTTGCAACTCGCGCTCCAGGTTGGCGAAGTCGGCCGACAGGATGCTGGGTGCGATCTGCACGCGTCCTCCAGGTGAATGGTCGAAACAGGCTCGGAATGCTCAGTGCTCGGTCGGGGCGTGCTTGCGCAACAGGGCGAAGAACATCGCGTCGGTGCCGTGCACGTGCGGCCACAGCTGCACGGTGGGGTGATCTCCGAACTGCGGCAGCTGCTCCCCCGCCGTATCGCGGAAGAGGGGACGCGCGTCCTCCACCGTCACATCGGCGCGTGACGCGGTCACCGACCGCACGACCTCGGTCGTCTCCGCAACGTGCGGGCTGCAGGTCACGTAGGCCACCACACCGCCCTCGACCGTCGCGTCCAACGCCGAGTGGAGCAGATCGGCCTGTATGGCGGTCAGGTCCGTCACGTCGCCGGGATTGCGCCGCCAGCGGGCCTCGGGCCGGCGGCGCAGGGCGCCCAGACCGGTGCACGGCGCGTCGACCAGCACCCGCTCGTAGGTGCCCGGCTCCTCCGCGCCCAGCTCGCGACCGTCGCCGGTCCCGATCATGACCTCGATCCCCGCGTCGAGTGCCGCACGCAGCGTGCGCCGGACGAGTTCGGTGCGGTGCTCGCTGATCTCGTTGACGAACAGCGTGGTGTCGCGGCGTTGCCCGGCCAGCGCCGCGAGCAGCGCCGCCTTGCCGCCGGGGCCGGCGCACAGGTCGAGCCAGTCGGCCGGCCCGTCGATCCGACGCGGCGCGGCGGCCAGCGCCAGCGCGACAAGTTGCGATCCCTCGTCCTGCACGGCCGCTCGGGTCTCCCGGACCGCGGCGATGTCCGCGGGGTCACCACCGGGCAGGGTGGCCGCGATCGGTGACAGTGACGTCCGCTCGGCGCCCGCCTCGACGAGCTCGTCCACGGTCGCCAGGCCCGGCCGTGCCACCAGCGTGACGGTCGGTGCGGCGTTGTCGGCCTCCAGCAGGGACACCAGGGATGCGTCGAGTTCACCGTCGTCGGTGATGCCGTCCGAGCGCAGCGCACCGCGCAGTGCCCGCACCACCCACGCCGGGTGCGAGTGTTCGACCGCGAGCGCCTCGTCCCGCGATCGACCGGCGGTGACCTCGCGCACCCACTCCTCGCGGCTGCGCTCGGTGATTCGGCGCAGCACCGCGTTGACGAACCCGGAGGCGCCGGTGCCGTTGACCTCGCGGGCCAGGGCGACCGTCTCGGAGGCGGCGGCGTGGGACGGCACGCGCATGCCGAGGATCTGGTGTGCGCCGAGCCGAAGGGTGTCCAGCACCGGTGGGTCGATCTGCCCGACGGGTCGGCCCGCCGCGAACTCGATGACGGCGTCGTAGAGGCCGCGCATCCGGATGGCGCCATACGTCAGTTCGGTGGCGAAGGCGGCGTCGCGGCCGTGCAGGCCGGCCGCGCGCAGTGCCGTGGGCAGTTCCAGGTTGGCGTAGGCGCCGTCCGCGACGGCCCGGCTCACCTCCCAGGCCACCTTCCGGGTGGGGTCGCCGCCCCGCCGCCGGTCCGCGGGACGGGTGGCGGTGCGGTTCTTGCCGCCGGCCCGGCGTGATGCCGGGCGCTGCCTGCCGCGGTCGTCGCGGAAACCGCCGGTCTGTTGCCCGCTCATCCGAGCCTCTCTTCTTCTGCGACGCGTACGCCGCGTGCCCAATCTGCCGCCGCCATCGGCTTCTTGCCGTGGGGCTGCACCGTCGCCACCCGCAGCGGGGTGGTGCCGGTGCCGGCATACAGGGCTCGTTTGGTCGCCAGCAACTCCCCGGGTCTCAGCTGTATGTCGGCCGGAGCGTCCGTCGCGAACGCCAGCACCTTCAACCGGTCGTCCCGGAAGGTTGTCCACGCACCGGGTGCGGGGGTGCACGCACGAACGCGTCGATCGATGGCGAACGATGGTTCGTGCCACCGGATCTCGGCATCGGCCACGGTGATCTTGGGTGCCAGCGACACTCCCTCCGACGGTTGCGGGACCGGCGAGAGCGAGCCATCGGCCAGACCGTCCAGTGCCGCGACGAGCAGTCCGGCCCCCGCCTCGGAGAGTCGGCCGAGCAGGTCGCCGCTGGTGTCCCGCGGCCGGATGGTCTCGGTCATCGTGCCGAGCACCGGGCCGGTGTCCATGCCCTCCTCGAGCACGAACGCGGTCGCCCCCGTCACCTCGTCACCGTGCAGGATCGCATGCTGCACGGGTGCCGCCCCACGCCACGCGGGCAGCAACGAGAAGTGCAGGTTGACCCAGCCGTGCTGCGGGACGTCCAGCACCGGGCGCGGCACCAGCGAGCCGTAGGCGACGACGGGGCACACGTCGGGCGCGAGTGCGGCAAGCTGCTGCGCGAACCCCGGCTGCTTGGCGGACCGCGGCTTCAGCACCGGCACCCCGAGTTCGTCGCCGAACACTCCGACCGGCGACGGGCGCAACGTTCGGCCGCGTCCGGCCGGCGCGTCGGGGCGGGTCACCACACCGACGAGTTGATGGGAGGAGGCGGCAAGGGCCCGCAGACTCGGCAGCGCCACCTCGGGGGTGCCGGCGAACACCACGCGCATCTCAGTCCCGCCTCGTCGGGTTCGCGTGCGGGCTGTCCCGGATGATCGGGCCGGGAAGACCCGCCCATTCGGCGGCCCGGATCTCCTTCAGGGCCAGCTTGCGCTGCTCCCGGTCCAGCCGATCGATGAACAGGATGCCGTCCAGGTGGTCCGTCTCGTGCTGGATACAGCGCGCCAGCAGATGGGTGCCCTCGACCTCGATCGGCTCGCCGTACATGTCGACTCCACGCGCGACGACCGACAGCGAGCGCGGCGTCGGCCACGAGAAGTCCGGGATGGACAGGCAGCCCTCGTCGTCGATGTCGACGTCGCCGGACAGGTCCAGGTCGGGGTTGACGAGGTGGCCGAGCTGGCCATCCACGTAGTAGGTGAACACACGCAGGCCGACGCCGAGCTGCGGCGCCGCGAGGCCTGCACCCGGCGCGTCCATCATCGTGTCGGTGAGGTCCTGCACCAACGTCCGCAGTTCCTTGTCGAACGTCGTGACCGGCGCGGCCGGGGTCCGCAGCACCGGGTCGCCGTACAGCCGGATGGGGGTGATCGACATGGTGCTTACCGCTCCACCGGGAGCCCGCGCACCAGCAGGTCGGCGCGCAGTTCCTCCGGCGTGGTGAACGCGATCGCGTCCATGCCGGCGTCCGTGGCGGCCTGCACGTTGGCCAGCTTGTCGTCGATGAAGACGCAGTCGTCGAGGCTGCCGAGGTGGCGTACGCGGTCGGCCAGTTCCTCGAAGATCTCCGGGTCCGGCTTGGCCACGCCTTCCTCCCCCGACACGATGATGTCCTCGAAGAGGTCCAGGAAGTCGAACGTGTCCAGCGCGACCGGGAAGGTCTCGGCGGACCAGTTGGTCAGCGCGATCAGCGGTATGCCGGCGGCGTGCAGTTGCTTGAGGATGTCGACGGTGCCGTCGATCGGGCCACGCAGCGACTCGGCGAAATGCTCGCGGTAGGAACGGATCTCGTCGGCGAAGTGCGGGTATGCCGCCGCTGCCGCGGCCTCACCGTCGGCGAAGGTGCGCCCCGCGTCCTGTTGGTGGTTCCAGGCGCCGAAGTCGAAGTCGCGCGCGGCGAGGAAGTCCCGCGCGCGCTGCTCGCCCACCCCCGCTGCGATGGCCGGTTGCGGGTCCCAGTCGATCAGCACATTGCCCAGGTCGAACACGACGGCGTCGACCGGGGACGGCGTGAGATCGGGGTCCTCGACGGGCGCGGTCTGCTGCTGGCTCACCACCCAGAGACTACTGACGACTCACAGCAACGCGCCGCTCGGGTCGACGTGCACGGTCACGGTGCCCGGCAGTTTGCGGGCACTGCGTCCGGCGCGGGCAGCGACGACCGCCCTCGCAGCCGCGCCGGCGTGCCGGCGGTCGGTGCGCAGCAGCATCCGGGCGCCGTCGCCGCCGTCCGGCGACGGCATCGGGCCGATGCGTTCCAGGGGTACGGCGTCGTCCAGAGCGTGCCGGGTGGCGGTGGCGAAGGCATCGACGTCGGCCGGTGCACCCGTCAGCATGGTCATCCAGGACGTCGGCGGAAGGGCGAGCTCGCGCCGGGCCGCCAGCTCGCGCTCGGCGAACGTGCCAGGAGCCCATCGGCTCAGCGCTTCCACCGGCGGCAGCGTCACCCCGGACGTGACTCCACAGACCACGACGGCGCCGCCGCGGGAGGCCGGCCGGGTGAGCGCGGCGGCGGCGACCCAGCGACGCAATGTCTCTTGTCCCGCGTCGAGGGCGGACCGGTCGAGCAACGCCCATCCGTCGAGCAGCAGCGTTGCGGCGTAACCGGATGCGGCGACCGGCTCGGCGCCGGGCGTCGCGATGACGAGCTGTGGTTCGGCGCCCACCTCGTTGCGTACCTCGCCTGCGCCCGAGCGCAGCACGGGCACCCCGGGAAAGGCCCGACCGAGTTCCTCAGCCGTGCGCCGTGCGCCGACGACCGCGGCGTGCAGCCGGGTGCCGTCACACTCCGGACAGCGCCATGGCCGGGCGGCGCGGCCGCACCAGCGACATACGGGCGGCGCGCTGGGCGCGGTCAGCGCAAGGGGTCCGTGGCACTGCTCGCAGCGCGCGATCTGGCGGCACTGCCCGCAACGCAGCGCGGGCAGGTAGCCGCGTCGGGGCACCTGCACCAGCACGGGGCCGTCGGCCAGTGCGGTGTGCGCGGTGGACCAGGCGACGGGCGGCAGGTGCGCGTGCGCAGCGGCGCCGGCGCGTTCGACCTCGCGTTCGTCGGCCGCGACCACCACACGGGGCACCGAACCCGGTGGCGTGCGGGCCTCCACCGCGCGCACCAGCCCGTCCACCAACCACCGTTGCACCGGCACCGAGCGCACGAACCCACCCAGCAGCAACGCGGCACGCTCGCGCTCGGCCCGCAGCCGGAGCACCTCCCGGGTCTGCGGGTATGGCGCCCGCGGCTCCGCGAGCAGGTCGTCACCGTCGTCCCAGCACGCGAGCAGGCCGAGGTCGCGCACCGGCGCCCACGCGGCGGCCCGGGTGCCGATGACGCAGCGGACATGACCGCGCAGGACCTTCAACCACGCGGTGTAGCGGGCCTGGGGGCCTTGTTCGGCGGTGAGGCGCACATGCCGGCCCTCACCCAGCTCCGCGACCAGCGCCGCGTCCAACCGGTCCAGATCCCGGTGGTCGGGCACCACCAGCAGGACGCCGCGTCCGCCGTGCAGCGTCGCCCGGGCGGCCTGTGCCAGAGCGGCCGGCCAGTCCTGGGCCGCCTCCACGGTGGGCGCCGCGAGCCAGCTCGCGGGGGGAGCGTCACCGCCGGACAGACGCCTCAGGAACGCCTCGCCCGCCGGATAGCGTTGCCAGGCGGTGTTTGCCGGCGCGGTCGGCCGCTCCGGCACCGGCGCCGTCCGGGCATCGAGCGCCTTCTCGGCGCCGGCGTGGCGCGGTGGCACGGCGAGCCGGAGCACATCGGCCAGCGGACCGGCATAGTGGTCGGCGACCGCGCGGCAGGCGTCGAGGACGGCCGGTGTCAGCACGGGCTCGGGGCTGACGACCCGTCGCAGCGGCGTCAGGCGCCCGGTGTGCTCGGGCTCCTGCACGCGCTCGATCACATATCCGGACACGTCCTTGCCGGCGAACCTGGCCTTGATCCGCACCCCGGGACGAGCCTGCTCAGCGAGCTGCTCGGGGACCGCGTATTCGAACGGCCGGTCCAGATGCGCCAGCGCGACATCCAACACCACGCGGGCCACCGGCAGCGGGATGCTCGCGTCGTCGGGCTCGGCCCGGACGCGCTCCGCTTTCGCCCGGGGCGCGGCGGCGGCGTGCAGCAGGTGCAGCTGCTCCGGTGTGGCGGGTCCGGGTCGGTGGTCGTCGGCCTCGCGCGCTGCTGCCGGCGCAGTGCTGGGTCGGCCGGACGAGTGCATGCCCTTGTTATACGTGACGCCCCGGACATCGCCGGCCGGCAGTCGTGATCAGCAGGCTCAGATGGCCCGCTGCAGCGCTTCGACCTTGTCGGTGCGTTCCCAGGTGAAGGCGTTGTCGACGCCGTCGGCCCGGGTCCGGCCGAAGTGCCCGTATGCCGCGGTCGGCTGGTAGATCGGCCGCAGCAGGTCCAGCTCCTCGACGATGGCGGCCGGGCGCAGGTCGAAGACCGTGTTGATGGCGTTCTGGATCTTCTCCAGCGGCTGCTTCTCGGTGCCGAAGGTCTCGACATACAGACCGACCGGCTGCGCCTTGCCGATGGCGTAGGCGACCTGCACCTCGCAGCGCTCGGCGAGGCCAGCAGCGACGACGTTCTTGGCCACCCAGCGCATGGCGTATGCCGCCGAACGGTCCACCTTCGACGGATCCTTGCCGGAGAAGGCGCCGCCGCCGTGGCGGGCCATCCCGCCGTAGGTGTCGACGATGATCTTGCGGCCGGTGAGACCGGCGTCGCCCATCGGGCCGCCGATGACGAACTTGCCCGTCGGGTTGATCAGCTTGCGGTAGGACGAGGTGTCCAGGGTGTTGCCGGTTGCGGCGAGTTCTTCCAGGACCGGCTTGATGACGAGCGTGTCGATGTCCGGCTCGAGCATGCCTTCCAGGGAGATGTTCTCGGCGTGCTGGGTGGACAGCACCACCGTGTCGAGACGGACGGCCTTCTCACCGTCGTACTCGATGGTGACCTGCGTCTTGCCGTCCGGGCGCAGGTAGGCGAGCTCGCCGCTCTTGCGGACACCGGTCAGTCGCTCGGAGAGCCGGTGCGCGAGGAAGATCGGCAACGGCATCAGCTCGGCGGTGTCGGAGCAGGCGTAGCCGAACATCAGCCCCTGGTCGCCCGCGCCCTGGCTGTCGCGGGCCTCGGTGCCGCCCTCGGCGCGGTGCTCGTGCGCGGTGTCGACGCCCTGGGCGATGTCCTGCGATTGTTCGCCGATGGAGATGGACACACCGCAGGAGTTGCCGTCGAAACCCTTGAGCGAGGAGTCGTAGCCGATCTCCTTGATGGTGTCGCGGACCAGCTTCGCGATCGGCACGTAGCTGTCGGTGGTCACTTCGCCGGCCACGTGGACCAGTCCGGTCGTGACCATCGTCTCGACGGCGACCCGTGACTTGGGGTCGTCGGCGAGCATGGCGTCCAGGATCGAATCGCTGATCTGGTCGCAGATTTTGTCGGGGTGCCCCTCGGTCACGGATTCCGAGGTGAAGAGACGGGCCACAGGTTGCTCCTTCGATGTGCAGCGGCTGCTGGCTGGCGCCACCGTCCGGCGGAGCCACCCGGAGTCTAAACGGTGTGCAGGTGTTGCTGGACGACATCCCACACAGCGCGTGCCAGCGTCGCCTTGTCGGCCGGCCCGACGTCCGCCGCCGTCCCGATGTCGTCGCCGTCGCGGGTGAGGATGTGTATGACGGCCTGGTCCTGGCCGAACGTCACGCCCGGACCGACCTCGTTGACGACCTGGATGTCACTGCCCTTGCGGGCGAACTTGGCACGTGCGTGCTCCATGACGGATGCCTCGGCATCCCCGGTCTCGGCCGCGAAACTGACGATGACCGGAGTCGGGCAAGCCCCACGGTCGGCGACCAGGCCCTGGACGATGTCGGGGTTCTGGACCAGCCGCAAGGTGAGGTCGTCGTCGCCGGACTTCTTGATCTTGTGATCGCTGTATGCCGCCGACCGGTAGTCGGCCGGTGCCGCGGCCATCACGATCGCGTCGGCGTCGCTTGCCGCGGCGGTGACTGCCCGCTGCAGCTCCACGGTCGTCTCGACGCGCACGACCCTCACCCCGGGCGGGGTCGGCAGGTCGGCGTTGGCGCTGACGAGGGTCACCCGTGCGCCCCGCTCGGCGGCGACGGCAGCGAGCGCGTAGCCCTGCTTGCCGCTGGAGCGGTTGCCGAGGAAGCGCACCGGGTCGATCGGTTCCCGGGTCCCGCCGGCCGAGACCACCACGTGCCGGCCGGACAACGGCCCGTCCGGGCGGTGCGCCAGGGCCAGCGCGTAGTCGGCGATCTCCTCGGGTGCACGCAGCCGGCCGGGGCCGGTGTCGGCTCCGGTCAGCCGGCCCGAGTCCGGGTCCATGACGTGCACGCCACGCTCCCGCAGGGTCGCCACATTGGCGACGGTCGCCGGGTGCTGCCACATCTCGGTATGCATCGCCGGCGCGAGGACCACCGGACAGCGTGCCGTCAGCAGCGTGTTGGTGAGCAGATCGTCGGCGAGTCCGTGTGCGGCCTTGGCCAGCAGGTCAGTGGTGGCCGGAGCGACCACCACGAGGTCGGCCCCCTTGCCGAGCCGGACGTGTGGCACCTCTTCGACCCGGGTCCACACGTCATCGGCAACGGGCTTGCCGGACAACGCGGCCCAGGTGGGCGCGCCGACGAATCGCAGGGCGGCCGCCGTCGGGATCACGGTGACGTCGTGACCGGCTTCGGTGAATCGGCGCAGCAGCAGGCACGCCTTGTAGGCGGCGATGCCCCCGCTCACGCCGAGAACGATCTGCATAGCTGGTGGTTACAGCGCAACCGGGCGTGGTGCGTGGACCCCGCGAAGTATGGGGAGGAGCGGAGCGAGGCAAAAACTTCGCGGGGTGCGCATCAGGCTTCGATCTTCTCGATCGACAGCAGACCCTCGTTGATCTCGCGCAGCGACACCGACAGCGGCTTGTCGTTGACCTGGCTGTCGACCAGCGGGCCGACATACTCCAGCAGGCCTTCGGACAGCTGCGAGTAGTAGGCGTTGATCTGCCGGGCGCGCTTGGCGGAGTAGATGACCAGCGCGTACTTGGAGTCGGCCACCTGCAGCAGGTCGTCGATCGGCGGGTTGGTGATGCCCTCGGGGGCGGCCTTGGTGCCAGACACGAAGAAAATCTCACTTCTCGTTGGGGGTGTAACCGGTCAGCGGCTGCGCCTCATGAGGTGGCGCAGATGTGCTGCTGCATCAAGTGTACGAGTTCCTCGGCGGCGCGCTGCACATCGTCGTTGACGATGGTGGTGTCGAACTCGGCCTGCGCGGCGAGTTCCCGGCGCGCCGTGGCCAGCCGCACCTCGCGTTCGGCCTCGCTCTCGGTCCCACGGCCGACCAGCCGGCGCACCAGCTCCTCCCAGCTGGGCGGCGCGAGGAAGACGAAGTAGGCCTCGGGCAGTTGCTCGCGCACCTGCCGGGCGCCTTGCAGGTCGATCTCGAGCAGCGGCAGCTTGCCGTCGGCCGCCGCCTCGGTCACCGGGCGGCGGGGTGTGCCGTAGCTGGCCCGGCCGTGTACCACCGCGTGCTCGAGGAACTCACCGCCGGCGACCATCCGGTCGAAGCGCTCCTGGCTGATGAAGTGGTAGTGCTTGCCGTCGACCTCCCCCGGCCGTGCCGGGCGGGTGGTGGCCGACACCGACAGCCAGACCTCGGGATAGTGCTGGCGGATGTATGCCGACACGGTGCCCTTGCCGACGGCGGTCGGCCCGGCCAGCACGACCAGCGGGGCGCATTTCCGCTGGTCGGTGGTGCTGGGGATGTCGGACGTCACGCCTCCCCCGACTGCTCGAAGTGCTCCAACAGCCGCTGCACCTGGTTCGCGCCCAGGCCACGGACCCGGCGCGTCTCGGCGATGCCGATGTCGGCCATGATCTGGCGGGCCCGCACCCGCCCGACGCCGGGCAGCGACTCCAGCAGCGCGGACACCTTCATCTTGCCGATGACCTCGTTGTCCTTACCGGCCTCGATGACGTCGCGCAGCGAACCCTGCGCGTACTTCAGCCGATTCTTGACCTCCGCCCGTTCTCGTCGCGCGGCCGCCGCCTTGGCGAGTGCCTCAGCGCGCTGCTCCGGCGTCAATTGCGGTAGGGCCACGTGTCTTTCTCCTGGCGTGCGTCCGATGCGAGGTGTGTCGCTGCGAGGGTGTTCGTTCACCCGCACCCAGCGAACCTAGCGAGTGTCCCAGCAGTTCGGCAACGAGGGGTCACCCCCGGGTCAGCCGCCCCTCCCGCGGGGGAACGCCGCGCCCACGGACCGACTTGGACCTGCACCGACCAGCGGGTAACGTCGTGCGCCGTTTGTGTCCGACGGACCCCTACCAGGACCTGGAGATGATTCGGTGAGTCTCACTCACCCGTCCAACCAACCCGTCCCGAATTCTGTCCTCCGCCGTGCCGTGGGTGCCTCCGCACTCGGCAACGCCGTCGAATGGTTCGACTACGGCATCTACGCGTACGGCGTCGCCCACATATCCAATGCACTCTTCCCCGCCGGCTCCGACAGCGCCGTCGCGTTCACCCTGCTCGGCTTCGCCCTCAGCTTCCTGATCCGCCCCATCGGCGGATTCTTCTGGGGGCCGCTGGGCGACCGCATCGGCCGCAAGAAGGTGCTGGCCGCGACGATCCTGCTGATGGCCGGTTCGACCGTCCTGGTCGGCGTCATCCCGTCATACGCCGCGATCGGCATCTGGGCGCCGATCCTGCTCTACCTGCTGCGGATGCTGCAGGGCTTCTCGACCGGCGGTGAGTACGGCGGGGCGGCCACCTTCATGGCCGAATACGCGCCCGATCGCCGCCGCGGCTTCTGGGGCAGCTTCCTGGAGTTCGGCACGCTCGCCGGCTTCAACCTCGGTGCCCTGCTGATGCTGTTGCTGACCAACGTGCTCAGCTCCAGCCAGATGGACAGCTGGGGCTGGCGCCTGCCGTTCCTGGTCGCCGGCCCGCTCGGCCTCATCGGCAGCTACCTGCGCTCCAAGATGCAGGACACGCCGGTCTACCGCGATCTGGAGAAGAAGGAAGAGGTCCAGGACAACCCGGGCCGCAACCTGCGCGACCTCGTGGCGCAGTACTCCCCGCAGATCTTCCAGCTGTTCGGGCTGGTGCTGGCGCTGAACGTCGTCAACTACACCCTCATCTCGTACATGCCGACCTACCTGCAGGACGCGATCGGGCTGTCCGACAACGGTGCGCTGATCGTGCCGGTGATCGGGCAATTCCTGATGATGGCCGTGCTGCCGTTCCTCGGTGCGCTCTCCGACCGGGTGGGGCGCAAGCCGCTGTGGGCCACCTCGCTGATCTCGCTGACGATCCTGTCGGTGCCGATGTTCGCGCTGATGTCCACGGGCACGGTCGGTGCCCTGATCGCCTTCGCCGTGCTCGCACTGCTCTACGCGCCGCAGTTGTCGACCATCTCGGCGACGTTCCCGGCGTTCTTCCCGGCGCACGTGCGGTTCGCCGGACTAGCACTCAGCTACAACGTCGCCACGTCGCTGTTCGGCGGCACCGCCCCGGTGGTCAACGACCGCCTGATCAGTTGGACCGGCGACGACCTGTGGCCGGCCTACTACATGGCGGGCGCCTGCGTCCTTGGGCTGGTGGCCCTGTGGTTCGTCATCGAGACGAAGGGAGTCTCCTTGCGCGGCAAGGAGATCCCCGGCACCGAGGCCGCCGAGGAGGAAGCGCGGGCAGCGCAGGACTCCACGCCGGCGCCGGCACCCAGCCTGGAGCGGTGAGCCAGCGAAGCGCGCTCCGACACCTGGGGCGCCGGTGGCCGGTCGCGCTTCAGTCCAGTGCGGCCGGCGGCCGCAGTGCGGCCGCCTGTTGCTGCACCTCGCGCAACGCCTGCCGCAGCGCCGCGACGTCGGGACCGGCCGACAGGACCGCGCGGGAGGTCGCGGGAAGCACCAGCCGGGCGGCCGGCCCGAACCCGCGGCCGATGTCACCGATCGTCGCGCCCTGGGCGCCCAGGCCGGGAGCCAGCAACGGTGCGCGTGATTGGGCGAGGCGTTCGGCCAGACCCAGGTCGGCGATGTCCTTGCCGACCGTCGCGCCGACCACCATGCCGACGTCTCCGTAGCTGTCGGCACGGGCCAGCGCATTGGCCTCGGCGACCTCGTCCACGATCGTGCCGCTGACGGTCTCCTCGCCCCACATAGCGTGCTGGACGTGCCCGGCCTCCGGGTTGGAGGTCATCGCCAGCACGAAGACGCCACGTCCGGCCCGTCGCGCCAGATCGAACGCCGGTGCCAGCGAACCGAACCCGAGGAACGGGCTGACCGTGATCGCGTCGGCCCGCAGCGGCGAGGCGTCGGACAGGTAGGCCTGCGCATAGGCCGCCATCGTCGAACCGATGTCGCCGCGTTTGACGTCCAGCAGGCTCAGCGTGCCCATCTCGCGCAGGCCGGCCAGCACGTCCTCGAGCATCTCGACGCCGGCTGCGCCGAACCGCTCGAAGAAGGCACTCTGCGGTTTGACCAGCGCTGCCTGCCCGCCGAACGCCTCGACGGCGATCTCACAGAACTGCCGCAGTCCCTGGACGGTGTCGGGCAGCTGCCACGCCTCCAGCAGGGCGGCGTGCGGGTCGATTCCGACACATACGGATCCGAACCGGTCCACCGCCTCGCCGAGCCGGATGCCGAACGGGTCCAACGCTTTCGGCTGCTGGCCTGCACTGGTGCCCATGACGCTCCTCAGACCCGCCCGTAGAGGTCGAGGTCGCGTGCGTGATCCTGCAACGGCTTGACCTTGAACGGTCCGGCGAGTTGCGCCTCGATGCCCTGCACCGCCGCGGCCAACTGCTGCACCGTGGTGATGATCGGCCGGTCCATGCTGGTGGTCGCCGCGCGGATCGCGTAGCCGTCCTCGCGAGCACCCTGCCCGGACGGTGTGTTGACCACCATCGCCACGTCACCGTCCAGGATCCGCTCGACGATCGTGGGCTCCCCGTGCTCGCCGGTGCCGTCGCTGTGCTTGCGCACCACCTCGGCGGTGATTCCGTTGCGCCGCAGCACATCTGCCGTGCCGGTGGTGGCCAGGATGTGGAACCCGAGGTCGGCCAGCCGCTTCACCGGGAAGATCATCGCCCGCTTGTCACGGTTGGCAACCGAGACGAAGACCGAACCCTCGCGCGGCAGCCCGGTGATCGAGCTCAACTGGCTCTTGGCGAAAGCCGCGCCGAAGTCGTCGTCGAAGCCCATGACCTCGCCGGTGGAGCGCATCTCCGGGCCGAGCAGGCTGTCGACGACGTCGCCCTCGCGGGTGCGGAACCGCTTGAACGGCAGGACCGCCTCCTTGACGGCGATGGCGGAGTCGGCCGGCAACATCCCGCCGTCCCCGTGCGGCGGCAGCAGACCGTCGTCGCGCAACTGCTGGATCGACTCGCCCAGCATGACGCGAGCGGCCGCCTTCGACAACGGCACGCCGGTCGACTTGGCCACGAACGGAACCGTGCGGCTGGCGCGCGGATTGGCCTCCAGCACATAGAGCGTGTCGTGTGCCAGGGCGAACTGCACATTGATCAGGCCGCGCACGCCGACGCCCTCGGCCAGCGCCCGGGTGGAGGTGCGGACCCGCTCGATCTCCTCGGCACCGAGGGTCACCGGCGGCAGCGTGCACGCGGAGTCGCCGGAGTGGATGCCGGCCTCCTCGATGTGCTCCATGATGCCGCCGAGGTACATGTCGCTGCCGTCGAAGAGGGCGTCGACGTCGATCTCGACCGCGTCGTCGAGGAAGCGGTCGACCAGCACCGGGTGCTCGTTGGACGCGGTCGTCGCGCGGGTCACGTAGTCGGTGAGGGTCTCGTCGTCATACACGATCTCCATGCCGCGACCGCCCAGGACGTACGACGGACGGACGAGCACCGGATAGCCGATCTCGCGGGCGACCGCGAGCGCCTCGTCCACGCTGTATGCCGTGCCGTGCTTCGGCGACGGCAGTCCCGCCTCCGCCAGCACGCGACCGAACGCGCCGCGGTCCTCCGCCAGGTCGATCGCCTCCGGCGAGGTTCCGACGATGGGCACGCCGGCGTCCTTGAGGGACTGAGCCAGGCCGAGCGGGGTCTGTCCGCCCAGCTGCACGATGACACCGGCGACCGGACCCGCCTGCTGCTCGGCGTGGTAGACCTCGAGCACGTCCTCCAGCGTCAGCGGTTCGAAGTAGAGCCGCGTGGAGGTGTCGTAGTCGGTCGACACGGTCTCCGGGTTGCAGTTGACCATGATCGTGTCGAACCCCTTGTCCTGCAACGCGAACGACGCGTGCACACAGGAGTAGTCGAACTCCACACCCTGACCTATGCGGTTGGGGCCCGACCCCAGGATGATCACGGCGGGCCGCTCGCGCGGCTCCACCTCCGTCTCCTGGTCGTAACTGGAGTAGTAGTACGGCGTCTGCGCGGCGAATTCGGCCGCGCAGGTGTCGACCGTCTTGTAGACCGGGCGCACGCCGAGGGCGTAGCGCAGGCCGCGGACCACGGCCTCCGGCATCCGGGTCAGCTGCGCGATCTGCGCGTCGGAGAAGCCGTGCCGCTTGGCCAGCTTGAGCAGTTCGGGCGTCAACTGGTCGGCATCGGCGATGATGCCGGCCACCCGGTTGATCAGCTCGATCTGGTCGAGGAACCACGGGTCGATCTTGGTGCCCTCGAAGACCTCCTCGACACTGAGTCCGGCGCGAAGAGCCTGCTGCACCAGCACGATCCGTCCGTCGGTCGGGGTGCCGGCCTGCTCCAGCAGCGCCCGGCCCATCTCGCGGCTCGGTGCGTTGTCCGGGTCCCAGTGGAACGTCGCGCCGCTGCGCTCGAGCGACCGCAACGCCTTCTGCAGCGCCTCGGTGAAGTTGCGACCGATCGCCATCGCCTCGCCGACCGACTTCATGGTCGTGGTCAGCGTCGGGTCGGCGGCCGGGAACTTCTCGAAGGCGAACCGCGGCACCTTGACCACGACGTAGTCCAGCGTGGGCTCGAAGCTGGCCGGGGTCTCGCGGGTGATGTCGTTGGGCACCTCGTCGAGCGTGTAGCCGATCGCCATCTTCGCGGCGATCTTCGCGATCGGGAATCCGGTCGCTTTGGAGGCCAGGGCGGAGGAGCGCGACACGCGCGGGTTCATCTCGATGACGATCATCCGACCGTCCGTCGGGTCGATCGCGAACTGGATGTTGCAGCCGCCGGTCTCCACGCCGACCTCGCGGATGACCGCGATGCCGACGTCCCGCATCTTCTGGTATTCGCGGTCGGTGAGGGTCAGCGCCGGCGCCACCGTGATCGAGTCGCCGGTGTGCACGCCGACCGGATCGACGTTCTCGATCGAGCACACGACCACCACGTTGTCCGCGCGGTCCCGCATGACCTCCAGCTCGTACTCCTTCCAGCCCAGGATCGACTCCTCCAGGAGCACCTCGGTGGTGGGGCTGGCGTGCAGACCGGCGCCGGCGATGCGGCGCAGGTCGGTCTCGTCGTACGCGAAGCCGGAGCCGAGACCGCCCATGGTGAACGACGGTCGCACGACCATCGGGTAGCCGAGTTCGTCTGCGGCAGCGAGGCATTCGTCCATCGTGTGGCAGATGATGGACTTGGCGGACTCGGCACCGCAGCGTTCGACGACTCCCTTGAACCGCTCGCGGTCCTCCCCCAGCTGGATCGCTTCGACGCTCGCGCCGATCAGCGGGCAGTCGTACTTCTCGAGCACTCCCGCGTCGTGCAGTGCGATGGCGGTGTTCAGCGCGGTCTGGCCGCCCAGCGTGGCCAGCACGGCGTCCGGGCGCTCCTTGGCGATGATCGTCTCCACGACCTCCGGCGTGATCGGCTCCACGTAGGTGGCGTCGGCGAACTCGGGGTCGGTCATGATCGTGGCCGGGTTGGAGTTGACCAGGATGACCCGCAGGCCCTCCTCGCGCAGCACCCGGCAGGCCTGGGTGCCTGAGTAGTCGAACTCGCAGGCCTGGCCGATCACGATCGGCCCGGACCCGATGACCAGCACGCTCTTGATGTCGTCCCGCTTCGGCATCAGTTGTTCTCCTTCGTAGCGTCGGTCGTGTGCTGTGCGAGCTGCTCGACGAACCGGTCGAAGAGGTATGCCGCGTCGTGCGGCCCCGCGGCCGCCTCGGGGTGGTATTGGACCGAGAAGGCGGGAATATCAAGGCACTCCAGCCCTTCGACCACGTCGTCGTTCAGGCAGATGTGCGACACGCGCACCCGGCCGTACTGCTCACCGGCGGGTGCCTGGACCGGCTCACCGTCGCGCGGCGCGTCGACCGCGAACCCGTGGTTGTGTGCGGTGACCTCCACCTTGTCGGTCGTGCGGTCGAGCACCGGCTGGTTGATGCCGCGGTGGCCGTACTTCAGCTTGTAGGTGCCGAAGCCGAGCGCCCGGCCGAGCAGCTGGTTGCCGAAACAGATGCCGAAGAAGGGGATCCGCGCCGCGAGGACTTGCCGCAGGACGTCGACCTGCGGTGCGGTCGCCGGATCACCCGGTCCGTTGGAGAAGAACACACCGTCGGGCTGGACGGCCCGGATCTGCTCGAAGGTGCTGTCCGCGGGCAGAACGTGGACCTCGATGCCGCGCTCGGCGAGCCGCTGCGGCGTCATCGCCTTGATCCCCAGGTCGACGGCGGCGACGGTGAAGCGCTGCTCCCCCTGTGCCGGCACGACATACGGCTCGGCCGTGCTGACCTCAGAGGCCAGCTCGGCGCCGCTCATCTGCGGCTGCTCGCGGACCCGCTGGGCGAGGATCTCGGCCGGCTCGTCGGTGCGGGAGAAGATGCCGACCCGCATGGCGCCGGCCTCGCGCAGGTGGCGGGTCAGGGCGCGCGTGTCGATGTCGCAGATGCCGACCACGCGCTGCTCGGACAGCTCGTCCTCGAGGGTGCGTTGTGCTCGCCAGTTGGAGGGGCGCAGTGCGGGGTCACGGACGACGTAGCCGCTGACCCAGATGCGCTTGGACTCCGAGTCCTCGTCGTTGACACCGGTGTTGCCCACGTGCGGTGCCGTCATCACGACCACCTGACGGTGGTAGCTGGGGTCGGTGAGGGTCTCCTGGTAGCCGGTCATGCCGGTCGAGAACACGGCCTCGCCGAAGGTCTCGCCGATCGCGCCGTAGGCCAGGCCGTCGAACGAAGTGCCGTCCTCGAGCACGAGGATCGCGCGGCCACGCCCGGTCAGCGGATCGATTGGATGAGTCTGGTTCATGGTCACTTCTGGGGTCCCCTCAAAGTATTGGAGCGACGAAGGAGCGGAAAACTTTGTGGGGCTTCCTCCTGGTCGAGTAGGGTCGGTCGGCCACGCAGGAAGGTCGCCTGCACCCGGCCGGTGAGCGTCATCTGGTGCCACGGGTTGTTGCGCGACAGCGAGCGGGAGTCGGCGCGGTCGATCTCCACAGCGGGAGTGGGGTCGATGAGGGTGATGTTGGCCGGTTCGCCCGCGGCGAGCGGCCGGCCGTGGCCGTCGAGTCCGGCGATGTGTGCGGGCGCGGTGGACATCACGGTGCCGACCTGCTGCCAGCTCATCAGCCCGGGCTGCACCATCACCGTGTTGACGACCTGCAGTGCCTGCTCCAGGCCCAGCATCCCGAATGCCGCCTCGGCGAACGCGTGCTCCTTGTCGTGCCGGGCATGGGGTGCGTGGTCGGTGGCGACCGCATCGATCGTGCCGTCGGCCAACGCTTTACGGAGTTCGGCGATGTCCTCGGTCGGCCGCAGCGGCGGATTGACCTTGAAGGTCGGGTCGTAGTCGCTGAGCCGCGTCGTGTCCAGCATCAGGTGGTGCGGCGTGACCTCCGCGGTCACCGCGATGCCCTGGGCCTTGGCCCAGCGGATCACCTCCACCGAGCCGGCGGTCGAGACGTGTGCGATGTGCACCCGCGAGCCGGTATGGCGGGCGAGCATCACGTCGCGAGCGACGATGACCTCCTCGGCGACACCGGGCCAGCCCGGCAGGCCGAGGCGCCCGGAGAGTTCGCCCTCGTGGCAACACGCATTCGCATCGGCCAGGCGCGGCTCCTGGGCGTGCTGCGAGACCACGCCGCCGAACGCCTTGACGTATTCCAGCGCCCGGCGCATCAGCCGCGCGTCGTGCACACACTTGCCGTCGTCGGAGAAGACCCGCACGGCTGCGCGGCTGCGCGCCATCAGGCCGAGCTCGGCGAGCTCTTGTCCCGCAAGGCCTTTGGACACCGCGCCGATGGGTTGCACGTCGACCAGCCCGCACGAGCGGCCCAGGTCGAGCACTCGCTCCGCCGCCTCGGCGGTGTCCGTCACCGGAGTGGTGTTGGCCATCGCCAGCACGGCGGTGAAACCGCCCGCGGCGGCGGCTGCCGACCCGCTGGCCACCGTTTCGGCATCTTCGCGGCCGGGCTCGCGCAGGTGGGTGTGCAGGTCGACCAGGCCCGGCAGGGCGATCAGTCCGTCCGCGTCGAGGACCGTGGCGTCGCCCGCGTCGACGGTGCCGACCTCGGCGATCACGCCGTCGCGCACCAGCAGGTCCTGGCGGCCGGTACCCAGCAGATCGGCGCCCTTGATCAGGTATGTCGTCA
The DNA here is from genome assembly GCF_054778955.1 of Flexivirga lutea. Taxonomy (NCBI): domain Bacteria; kingdom Bacillati; phylum Actinomycetota; class Actinomycetes; order Micrococcales; family Dermacoccaceae; genus Flexivirga; species Flexivirga lutea. The sequence continues at coordinate 43,665 of NZ_BAAGZB010000005.1, read as the reverse complement.
TTCCGCCCCTCCGAGCAAGTGGTAGAGCACGCTCATCCGCACCGCGACACCGGCCGAGACCTGGTCGAGGATGAGCGAGCGGGCTTCGTCGGCGGCATCCGCAGTGATCTCGAGGCCGCGGTTCATCGGGCCGGGGTGACAGATCACGGCATGGTCCGGCAGGGCGCGCAGTCGGTCGCGGGTCAGCCCGTAGCCGACCGTGTATTCGCGCGGCGTCGGGAAGAACCCGCCCGTCATACGTTCTTTCTGGACCCGCAGCATCATCGCCGCGTCCAGTTTCGGCAGCACCTCGTCGAAGTCGTAGGTGTACGAGAACCCTTCGGCAGCAGCCCACTCCGCGATGCCGCTGGGCATCAGCGTCGGCGGGGCGACCAGGGTGACCTCGGCGCCCAGGGTGCGCAACAGGATCAGGTTGCTGCGCACGACCCGGGAGTGCGTGAGGTCGCCGATGATGCCGATCCGCTTGCCGGCGAGATCACCGAGCCGGGTCTGCATGGTGTAGGCGTCCAGCAGCGCCTGCGTCGGGTGCTCGTGCGTGCCGTCGCCGGCGTTGACGACCGCGGCGTCGACCCAGTCGGTCACCTGCTGCGGCGCCCCACTCGCGTGGTGGCGTATGACGAGAGCGTCGACACCCATGGCGGCGACCGTCATGACGGTGTCGCGCAACGATTCGCCCTTGCTCACCGAGGAGCCCTTGGCGGACACGTTGATGACGTCGGCGGACAGCCACTTCCCGGCGATCTCGAACGACGAGCGCGTGCGGGTGGAGTCCTCGAAGAACAGGTTGACCACGGTGCGGCCGCGCAGCACCGGCAGCTTCTTGACTTCGCGTTGCTGCACGTCGTGCATCTGGGCGGCGGTCGTCAGGATCTGGGCGGCGTCCTCGCGGGTGAGGTCCGCCGCGGACAGCAGGTGCTTCATGCCGGCCCCTCTGCGATGCGTACTTCCTCGACACCGTCCGGGTCGGCCAGCCGGACACTGACCCGCTCGGACCGCGCAGTCGGGAGATTCTTGCCGACGTGATCGGCTCGGATCGGCAGCTCCCGGTGGCCTCGGTCCACCAGGACCGCCAGCCGCACCGCCTGCGGCCGGCCGAGGTCGCCGAGCGCGTCCAGCGCGGCGCGCACCGTGCGGCCGGAGTAGAGCACGTCGTCGACCAGGACGACGACCTTGCCGTCAACCCCGCCGTCGGGCACGGTCGTGGCGCCGACCGCGCGGGTCGGCTGGCTGCGCAGGTCGTCGCGGTACATCGTCACGTCGAGTGAGCCGACGGGCACCTCCGCGCCCTCGATCTCGCGCAACAGGGCGACGATCCGAGCTGCCAACGCCTCACCGCGGGTCGGGATGCCGAGGACCACCAGATCGTGCACGCCCTTGTTGTGCTCCACGATCTCGTGCGCGATGCGCCGCAGTGCGCGGGAGATGTCGGGTGCGGTGAGCACGATGCGGCCGGGCGGACCGGCCTCGGCCAGGGATGAACCAGAGTCAGGACGCTCCATGCGTCGGGACCTCCTTCGCCGCCTCACGGGACGGAATCGTTAAAGGATGTCGAACGGGGCAAGGGTACCGCTGCCCCTGATGTGGCCTGCACCACGTCCGCGCTTCGGCCCTCCGGTCGGCCCGACCCGCCGCCGCACCGAAACCGCTACTGTCGCGACTTCCTCGCCGAACCAAGCAGGAACCGGCAAATGTCTCGCTACTGTCGCGACTTCCTCGTCGAACCAAGCAGGAACCGGCAAATGTCTCGCTACTGTCGCGACTTCCTCGCCGAACCAGGGGGACGGCGGTCGGCCCCGACCCGCCGCCGGCGCGGTCAGACCAGTGACTGGCGCACGGCGGCGATCTTGTCGAGCAGGCCGTTGACGAACTTCGGGGAGCTGTCGGTGGACAGCTCCTGGGCCAGCTTGACCGCCTCGGAGATCACGACCGGCGCGTCGACGCCGTCGCTCCACACCAGCTCCCAGGTCGCCGCACGCAACAATGACCGGTCGACGGCCGGCATCCGGTCCGGCGGCCAGTCGCTGGAGCTGTATGTCGTCAGCGCGTCGTTGATCGCGGCCCAGTGCTCGACCACGCCGCGCACGATCTGCACGGTGTAGACCGGCAGTGGCGTCTGGGTGGTCGGCACGTCGACGCGCTGATCGACCAGCTCACGGGCGTTGACGCCGCGTTGCTCGGCCTCGAAGAGCAGGTCCAGCGCCTTCTTGCGCGCCTTGCTGCGTGCGCCGCGGCGTGCGGTGGTGTCCGGCGTCGGAGACATTGTCAGCTGACGCGACCCAGGTAGGAGCCGTCCCGGGTGTCGACCTTGACCTTGGTGCCCTGCTCCAGGAAGAGCGGCACCTGGATCTCGGCGCCGGTCTCCAGCGTGGCCGGCTTGGTGCCCCCGGAGGAGCGGTCACCCTGCAGGCCCGGCTCGGTGTGACTGATCTCGAGCACCACCGATGCGGGCAGCTCGACATACAGGACGGTGCCGTCGTGCTGCGCGACGATCGCCTCCTGGTTCTCCAGCAGGTAGTCGGCGGCCTTGCCGACGGTGTCCGCGGGGATCGGCAGCTGGTCGTAGGTCTTGGTGTCCATGAAGATGTAGTCGGTGCCGTCGTTGTAGAGGTACTGCATGTCCGACCGGTCCACGTTCGCGGTCTCCACCTTCACGCCGGCGTTGAACGTCTTGTCCACGGTCTTGCCGGACAGGACGTTCTTCAGCTTGGTGCGCACGAACGCCGGGCCCTTGCCGGGCTTGACGTGCTGGAACTCGACCACTGACCAGAGCTGGTTGTCGATCTTGAGGACCAGACCGTTCTTCAGGTCGTTGGTGGATGCCACGTTTCGCTCTTCTCTTTCGGTGACCAGCGCTCAGGGCGCTCGGGACGTATGACGCGCCGCGCCACGAGCTGCCGGCATCAGGGCGTGCGGCAGCCGCTCGAAGCGGCGGGAGTGGCCCAGTCTAACGGTTTCGGGCGGTGTGCCGCGTCACGCGTCCTCCAGCGCCCGCCGGAAGGCCGCCAGGGCGTTCGGCGAGAACAGCGCGAAGGTGACCTCGCGCACGTTCGTCCGAGTCCGCCGGACCGTGCTGGTCGCGATCCGCGCGGCGTCATCCATCGGCCAGCCGTAGATGCCCGCGGACACCGCCGGGAAGGCGATGGTCGCGGCGCCCAACTCGTCGGCAACCCGCAACGACTCCCGGTAACAACTGGCCAGCAGCGCCGAGCGGTCCTGCCGGGTGCTGAACACCGGGCCGACCGTGTGGATGACCCACCGCGCGGGCAGCGTGCCTGCCGTCGTGGCGATCGCCTGCCCGGTGGGCAATCCGTCGGGCAACCGCGTCTCCCGCAGCTGCCGGCAGGCGTCCAGGATCGCCCGGCCTCCTGCCCGGTGAATCGCACCGTCGACTCCGCCGCCACCCATCAGTGAGGAGTTCGCCGCGTTGACAATGGCATCCACGGTCACCGTGGTGATATCGGCTCGGACGGCGCTGACTTCCACACGCGCCACGCTACGCCGCAGCGGGCGTCATCGGGCCCGACCGGGTGGCTCCTCCGGCATACTCGCTCATCGTGAGTACCGTCAGCCGCCCGGCGCAGCGTGACCTGGGTCTGGACGCGGCCCGCGGCGTCGCCATCGCGGCCATGGTCATCGCGCACGCCGGCCCACTGGTTGCGCGTGTACGTCCTGAGTGACTCGCACTACCGGCTGACCGGATTGCTGCCGCTCTTCCTCCTGGGCGCCGTCCTCGGCCGGGTCGGGCACACCACGGCGCGAACCCAGCGGGCAACCGCCGACCTCGGCCTGCTCGCCGGGTGCGGCTGGCTGGTCGGCAAGGCGCTGCACTGGAGCACCGATCCGGGCCGATGGGTGGACAACACCCTCGACGTCGCCCTGAGCGCGCTGGTCGTCGCCGCTGTGTGCGCCGCGGCGGGCGCACCCGCACTGCTGGGCGTTGTGTCGCGCGCCGTGCTGCGCCCCGTCGCCGTGATCGGCACCGTCGCGTTGTCGACCTACGCACTGCAGTTCGTGCTGCTCGTGCTGCTGGTCCGGCACGGGCCGGCCTGGCTGCCGTTCGGGTGGCCACCGGCCGCCGTGTTCGTCGCGGCGTGCCTGCTGGTCAGCTGGTGGTGGGCGCGGCTGGTCGGCACGGGGCCGCTGGAGTGGGCACTCGGGGCGCTCAGCGGTCGTGCGCTGCTGCAGCGGCAGCCGGCACGCGGCTGACCGCTGCGGTCATCGCCGTACGGCGTCGAACGCCTCGCGCAGCATGCTCTCGTCCGGCCCGACGAGCCGCGTCGGGGCACCGACGGCGGTGAGGGCCACGAAGCGCAGCATCGAACCGCGGGTCTTCTTGTCCCGTCCCATCGCGGCACGCAGTGCCCTCCAGCGTGCGTCCACGTCACCGGTCACGGCGTATGACGTGGGCAGTCCCACTCGGTCCAGTGCCGCCCGGTGCCGTTCGACCAGCGCGTCGTCGATCAGGCCGGCCCGGCGGGAGAGCTCTGCGACATACATCATGCCGACGGCGACGGCGTCCCCGTGCCGCCAGCGGAAGCCGGAGACCTGCTCCACGGCGTGCGCGAAGGTGTGCCCGTAGTTGAGGATCTCCCGCAGCCCGGCCTCGCGCAGGTCGGCGCCGACGACGTCGGCCTTGACCCGGACGGCCCGGGCGATCAGCTCGGGCAGCACGGCGCCGGACACGTCCGTGGCCGCGACCGGGTCGGCCGCGAGCCGCAGGATGTGCTCGTCCGCGATGAACCCGCACTTGATCACCTCGGCGAGCCCGGCGACCAGGTCCTCGCCGGGCAGGGTGCGCAGCAGGTCGAGGTCGCAGATCACCGCGGCGGGCGGGTGGAACGAGCCGACGAGGTTCTTGCCCGCGGGGATGTTGATGCCGGTCTTGCCGCCGACGGCCGCGTCCACCATGCCGAGCACCGTGGACGGCACCTGCACCACCGGCACGCCGCGCAGCCAGGTCGCGGCGACGAAGCCGCCGAGGTCGGTGGTCGCGCCGCCACCGAGCGCGATGACGGCGTCCGAGCGGGTGAACCCGGATTCGGCCAGCACGGACCATAGACGGACCGCGACGTCGGCGGTCTTGGCGGCCTCCGCATCCGGTAACGCCTGCACGACCGGTCGCCGGCCCGCGGCCGTCGCGGCGGCTGCGATGCGGTCGGCCGCACCGGCCAGCACCGGAGCGTGCACGATCAGCACGCGCTCGGCGGCCTCGGGCACCCGCGCGATCACCTGGTCGAGCACGCCGTGGCCGATGATCACCTCGTAGTCACCGTGCTGGTCGTCGGCGACCCGGATCACCTCGGGCTCACTCATGACCGGACCCGGCCACCAGGGCCACCACCTCGGCGGCGAGCTCCTGCGCCGACCGCCCGTCGGTGTCGACCACCCAGGTCGCCAGTCGCTCGTAGGTCGGCCGGCGCTGGGCCATCATCCGCGTCCAGGCGGCCCGTGGGTTCACCGCGAGCAAGGGGCGTGCCGTCGAGAACCCGACCCGGCCTGCAGCGTCGGCGATCGTGACGTCGAGGAAGACCACCGGCAACGATTCCAGCAGCGTGGCGGTGGCCGGAGTCATCGGCGCTCCCCCGCCGACGGCGACGACGCCGCTGCCGGTCACCGCCCGCGCCACCGCGTCGGCCTCCAGCTCGCGGAAGTGCGCCTCGCCGTGTTCGACGAAGATGTCCGAGATCGCTTGGCCCTGCTCGGTCTCCACCAACTCGTCGGTGTCGGTGAAGTCGGCGCCCATCTGTTGGGCGACCAGTCGTCCGACGGTGCTCTTGCCGGCGCCGGGCGGCCCGATGATGACGACTGCCGGCGCGTTCATCGCTGCAACTCCGGGATGGCAGCGAGGTATGCCGCATGGTTGCGTGCCACTTCGGCGACGCTGTCGCCGCCGAACTTCTCCAGCGCCTCCTTGGCGAGCACCAGGGCGACCATCGCCTCGGCGACGACGCCGGCAGCCGGCACGGCACACACGTCCGAACGCTGATGTATGGCGGTGGCCTCCTCGCCGGTCGCGACGTCCACCGTCTTCAGCGCCCGCGGCACCGTCGAGATCGGTTTCATCGCCGCACGGACCCGCAGCACCTCACCGGTCGACATGCCGCCCTCGGTGCCGCCGGCCCGGTTGGTCTCCCGACGGATCCGGCCGTCCTCCCGCACGATCTCGTCGTGCGCGGCGGACCCGCGGCGCGCAGCGGTGCGGAAACCGTCGCCGACCTCGACTCCCTTGATCGCCTGGATGCCCATCAGTGCGCCGGCCAGCTGTGCGTCCAGCCGCCGGTCGCCGTGCACGTGCGACCCGAGACCCGGCGGCACGCCATACGCCAGCACCTCCACGATCCCGCCGAGGGTGTCACCGTCCTTCTTGGCCACGTCGATGACCTCGACCATCCGGCGAGACGCGTCCGTGTCGAGGGAGCGCACCAGATCCGCGTCCAGCGCAGCCACGTCGTCCGGGCCCGGCAGCGGAGCCTCGTCGGACACCTCTTCGCCACCGATGGCGACGGTGTGCGACACCAGCCGGACGCCGAGGGCCTGCTCCAGGAAGGCCGCGGCCACCCGGCCGAGGGCGACGCGGGCCGCGGTCTCCCGGGCGGAGGCCCGTTCCAGCACCGGACGCGCCTCGTCGAAGCCGTACTTCTGCATGCCGACCAGATCCGCGTGACCCGGCCGCGGCCGGGTGAGCGGACGGTTGCGAGCCAGCTCGCCGGATGCGCCGACATCCGCGGCGGCCGCGAGCGCCTCCGGGTGGATCGCCTCCGGGCTCATGACGGCCTGCCACTTGGGCCATTCGGTGTTGGCGATGGTGATCGCGACCGGCGAGCCGAGCGTGCAGCCGTGCCGGACGCCGCCGGTGAACGAGACCTCGTCCTGCTCGAACTTCATCCGCGCGCCGCGGCCGTACCCGAGCCGGCGCCGCGCCAGCGCGTCGGCGAGGTCGGCGGCACCGATGGTGATCCCGGCGGGCAGGCCGTCGATCACGGCGGTGAGTTGCGGCCCGTGCGATTCGCCTGCAGTCAACCAACGAAGCATGTCGCTGATCTTTTCATGTGGTCGGAACGGCCGGTATGCCGCGCCGTATGGCGAGAAGGGCTCAGCTGAGTGCAGCCGAGCGGCCCGCGCGTTGCATGACGTCCAGCGGCGCCGGCGTGCCGGTCATCAACTCGAACTGTGCCGCACCCTGATGGATCAGCATCTCGATCCCGGGCACGATGCGAGCACCGTATGCCGCGGTTGTCGCCGCGAGCGCGGTGGGCCACCCGGCATACACGACGTCGAGCAGGACCTGGCCGGGGGCGATCGTGGCCCCGGCGGAGGCTGCTGCCGCCACCGCGTCGGCGAGCGCGTCGGCGGCACCCGCCGGCACCGTGCTGACCACCAGCGGCGCCTGCAGCACCGCCGCGGCACCGTCCCGGGGGCCGCCCGACTCCCCTACTGTCACGATCCGGAACCCGTGGTCGCGTGCCTGCGCCAGGGTGGACGCGCGCACGTCACGGCGTACGACGAAGACGACCTCCGGCACGCCGAGTTCGGCCAGTGCCGCCAGCGCCGACCGCGCGGTGGCGCCGGATCCGACGACCACGGCCTGCGGCACCGTGCCGGCCCGGACGCCGGCGTCCCGCAGCGCCTCACGGATGCCGGCCACATCGGTGTTCTCGCCGTGCCAGCCGCGCCCGTCCCGCAACAGCGTGTTGACCGCGCCGGTGCGCCGCGCCACGTCGCTGGAGCTGTCGGCGATCAGCAGTGCCTCCTCCTTCAGCGGCATCGTCAGCGACAGGCCGCGCCAGGTCGGCCCCAGTCCGGAGACGAGTTCCCGCAAGGAGGCGGTGTCGCACTCTCGTATGTCGTAGGACCAGTCCGTCATACCGAGCGCTGCGTAGGCGGCGCGGTGCAGCACCGGTGACATCGAGTGGGCGATCGGCTTGCCCAGGACTGCGGCGCGATGCCGGGTCAGCACTTGCCCGGATGTTTCTGACACCACGCGTGGAACACCTGCTCGTTCTGCTGTTGTTCGGCATAGGTGTCGGCGAAGAGGGTCTTGCCCGTCTCCGGGTTCACCGTCACGAAGTAGAGCCAGTTGCCGTTCGCCGGGTGCAGCGCGGCCTTGATCGCGGCCAGACCCGGGTTGTTGATCGGCGTGGGCGGCAGCCCGGTGTTGAGATAGGAGTTGTACGGCCCTTTCCTGGCGCGTTCCTGGTCCGTCGTGGTGATGGTGCCGCGCTTCTTCTCGGCGTAATGGATCGTCGAGTCCAGCTGCAACGGCATGCCCTTGGTCACGCGGTTCTGGATGACCCGGGCGACCTTCGGTCCGTCCTCGGCCAGCCGGGACTCGGCCTCGACCAGCGACGCGACCACCATCACCTCGTGGAGTCGGTTCTGCGGGATGTGCAGGGGTGCGATCTTCTTGCGCCATTCGTCGGCCATCGTCTGCAGCTGTTGCTGCGCGGTCGATCCCTTGGCGAAGTTGTAGGTCGACGGGAAGAGGTAACCCTCGAGGTGTCCTGTGGCGGCGGCCGGCAGGCCGATCGACTGCGCGGTGACCTTCTGGTAGTCGGCGACCGGGACACCGGTCTGCTTGGACAGCAACTGGAAGATCTGACGCGCCCACAGGCCCTCGGGGACCGTGATGCCGGTGCTTTGGAAGCTCTTGGGGTCCAGCATCATGGCCAGCGCGGACTGCGCGCTCATCTTCTCGTGCAGCGTGTAGCGGCCCGGCTGGATCCGCCCGAAGTCGCGGCTGGTCGACGCCGCCTGCACGAACGCCGCCGAGGACTTGACCACGCCGGCTTTGAGCAAGGTCTGGGCGATCGCCGTCCCGGTGTCCCCTTCCTTGACCACGATGGTCACCGAACCACTGCCCGTGCCGGTGTAGTCCGGAACGCCCTTGCTCATCCCCGGCAGGCTGATCCGGCCGACCTTGCTGGCCGCGTAACCCGCGCCCGCCAGCACCAGCACCATGAGGAGCACCAGCAGCAGGCACGAGCGGCCCGCGCGGCGCCTGCGGTGACGCTGCTGTTCCTCGTACGACGTGTGCCGGTCGGGCCCGCCGTGGTCGTCCTCGCTGGCCCAGTCGTGGAAGCCGGTCCACCCGTCGTCCGCCACGGACACCGCGACGAACTCGGTCGTCTCGTCCTGGGAGGAGTCCGGTTGCCGGGGGGCGGACCGGGTCGGCGCCGCCGGACCGCTGCCTTGGCCCGCGGCGGCCTGCCGGGCTCGGTCGCGTGCTTCACGGCGCGTGCGCGGAGCGGGATCGTCCGCGGACGTCCCGTCGGGAGAAGTGTTCACCGTGACCTTTCCGTGTCGGTTCGGGAGCGCGAGTGCCGTGGCTTGCGTCCGCCGACGAGTTCTCCGGCAGGTTGGCCGGAAACGCGCTCCGCGTCAAGCGCGGCCTGCAGGATCAGCACGGCGGCCTGCTGGTCGACCACCTCGCGCCGCTGCCTCGACCGCAGCCCACTGGCCTGCATGGCGCGGTGCGCGTCGACGGTGGTCATCCGCTCGTCGACGAGCCGCACCGCGAGCCCGGGCGCCCGACGCCGCAACGCCTTCGCCCACCCGCGGGCGGCATCGGCAGCAGCGTGCTCGCGCCCGTCCAGGGACAACGGCAGACCCACCACCACCTCGATCGCGGCACGGTCGGCGGACAACTCGGCCACTTCCTGTATGTCGGACTCGTCGCCCGCTCGCCGCAGGGTCCGGACCGGCGTCGCGAGCACGCCGTCCGGGTCGCACGCGGCGACGCCGACGCGGACACTGCCCACGTCGACGCCGATCCGGACCCCGTACCTCACCGGACTCCAGTGAGGTTGTGCAGTTGTCCCTCGACCGCTTCGAGCGCCGCGCCGACGGCCGACGCGTCGGTGCCGCCGCCCTGGGCGATGTCCGGCTTGCCACCCCCGCCACCGCCGAGCACCCCGGCCGCCGTGCGCACCAGGTCGCCGGCCCTGATGCCGCGGTCCCGGGCGGCGGCATTGGTGGCCACGACGATCAGCGGCCGGCCCTTGGCCGCTCCGGTCACCGCGACGACGGAGGGTTGCTCGTCACCGAGACGGCTGCGCAGCCCGGTGACCAGGGACCGGACCTCGTCCGCACCCAGGTCGCCGCCGTCGTGGGTCAGCACCCGCACACCGCCGATGTCGGAGGCGCCGGCGAGCAGTTCCCCGGCCTGCGCCTGCAACTGCTGCTGCCGCAGCGTCGCGATCTCCCGCTCGGCCGTCTTGACCCGGGTGAGGAGTTCCTCGACCCGTTCGCGCAGCTCGCCCGGCTGTGCCTTGACCAGTCGCCCGAGCTCCGCGACGATCGCGCGTTCCTTGGCCAGGTAGCGCAGCGCCTCCATGCCGACGAACGCTTCGACGCGGCGCACGCCGGAGCCGACGGACGACTCGCCCGTGAGGGTCAGGGCGCCGACCTGCGAGGAGTGTGCGACGTGTGTGCCACCGCAGAGCTCGCGGGACCAGGGTCCGCCGATCTCGATGACCCGGACCTGCTCGTCATACGTCTCGCCGAACAGTGCCAGCGCGCCCCACTCGCGGGCTTCGGGCAATGTCATGTACTGCGAGGAGACCGGCAGGTCCTGGCGCACCGCCAGGTTGGCGACCTCCTCGATCTCCGAGCGGGTCTCCGCCGACAGCGCGCTGTTCCAGGCGAAGTCGAGCCGCAGGTAGCCCGGCTTGTTGTACGAGCCGCTCTGCAGCGCCGACGGGCCGAGCACCTGCCGCAGCGCCGCGTGCACCACGTGGGTGCCCGAGTGCGCCTGGCAGGCCGAGATGCGCCAGTCGGGGTCGACCTGCGCCTCCACCTGTTCACCGACCTTGACCTCACCGGTCGCCACCTCGACGGTGTGCACGACCAAGCCCTTGACCGGCCGCTGGACATCGAGCACGCGCAACCGGCCGGTCGGGGTGGTGATGATGCCCTCGTCGGCGATCTGACCGCCGGACTCGGCGTAGAACGTGGTCCGGTCCAGCACGACCTGGCCGGTCGCGCCCTGCTCGAGCCCGTCGACCCGTTGCCCGTCCGAGACGAGGCCGACAACCGTGCCTTCGGTCGAGAGGGCCTGATAGGCCTGCCAATCGGTAGCTCCGAGCTCGCGCAGTTCCTTCCAGATCTCGGTGTGCGCGTGCCCGCTCTTCTTCGCCTTGGCGTCCGCCTTGGCTCGCTCGCGCTGCTCGGTCATCAACCGGACGAAGCCCTCACGGTCGACGGCGACGCCTTGCTCGGCGGCCATCTCGAGGGTCAGGTCGATCGGGAAGCCGTAGGTGTCGTGCAGCGCGAACGCCTCCGACCCGGGCAGGGTCGGCGTGCTGCTGCCGCCCAGCGCCGCCGAGGACTGCTTCGCCTTGGTCACCGCGGTGTCCAGGATCGTGGTGCCTTGGTCGAGCGTGCGCCGGAAGGCGTCCTCCTCGCCGTACGCGATCTGGCTGATCCGGCCGAAATCGGTTTCCAGCTCCGGGTAGGAGGCCTTCATCCGGTCGAGGCTGACGGGCAGCAGCTGCGGCAGCACCTTGTCGCCGTAGCCGAGCAACCGCATGGCACGCACCGCACGGCGCAGCATGCGCCGCAGCACGTAGCCGCGCCCCTCGTTGCCCGGCGTGACGCCGTCGCCGATCAGCATCAGCGAGGACCGCACGTGGTCAGCGACGACCCGCAGGTGCACGTCGTCCGGGTGACTGGAGGTGGCCGCGTGGCCGGAGTGCGCGCCGTAGACCTTGCCGGTCATCTGGGCGGCCTTGGCCAGCACCGGGTAGACCTCGTCGATCTCGTAGAGGTTGTCCTTGCCTTGCAGCAGGGTCGCCATACGTTCCAGGCCCATGCCGGTGTCGATGTTGCGCTTGGGCAACGGACCGGCGACGTCGAAGTCCGGCTTGCTGCGGACCGCCGAGAGCTCCTCCTGCATGAACACGAGGTTCCAGAACTCCATGTAACGGTCCTCGTCGACCGCCGGCCCACCGTCCTGGCCGTATTCGGACCCGCGGTCGTAGAACAGTTCGGAGCTCGGGCCGCCGGGACCGGGCACACCCATGTGCCAGTAGTTGTCGTTGGCGTCCCGGCGGGTGATGCGGTCGGTGGGTATGCCGATCTGCTCGTGCCAGATCGCGAACGCCTCGTCGTCGTCGATGTAGACCGTCGGCCAGATCCGCTCCGGGTCCAGGCCGTAACCGCCCTCGTCGACGGAGGCGGTGATCAGGCCCCAGGCCAGTCGGATGGCGCCTTCCTTGAAGTAGTCGCCGAAGCTGAAGTTGCCGTTCATCTGGAAGAACGTGCCGTGCCGGGACGTCTTGCCGACCTCTTCGATGTCGCCGGTGCGGACGCACTTCTGCACGCTGGTGGCGCGGTCCCACGGCGGCGTCTGCTGGCCCAGGAAGTAGGGCTTGAACGGCACCATGCCGGCGTTGACGAACAGCAGGTTGGGGTCGTCGTAGATCAAGGGGGCGGAAGGCACCACGGTGTGCTTGTTCCGTTCGAAGTAGTCCAGCCAGCGTCGGCGGATCTCCGCGGTTTCCATCATCAATTCCTTTACGTCTCACATCGTCGGTCGAGGAGCGACTGGGGCACGTCGGTCGAGTAGGGCGAGCCCGTGTCGAGATCATGTGTCCGATGGACTTGACCTCGACACGCTCGGTCGTCGCTGCTCGATCAGCGTGGACTGGGCAAACTGGTCGAAGGCGGGGCCTTACCGGCCCTCGATAGCTCGCGCGCCGTCGATCCGCTCGCCCGGCAGTGTCAGCCGGGTGTCGGCTGCCAGCACCTCGCGCAGTTGCGCCTCGCGCTGCGCCATACCGCGGCGGACGTCGGCCCGGAACCGCGTCGCCTCTTCACGACCCGCGCGGCGACCGGCGAACGCCACGCCGGTGGCCACCAGAACGGCGGGGACCCACCACTTCATCTGCGGTCACCCATGGTGTTCGACGGCTTCACCCGCCGCGACTCGACCGCGGACCGTAACCCGTAGGAGAAGGCCGCGAGCTTGATCAGCGGACGCCCCACGGTCGCCGTCGCGACCGAGGTCAACGCGCTCACATTGGTGGTCATCGTCGCGACGTTGGAGGAGATCGTGTCCAGCCGGGCCACCTGCTGACCGGTCGCGGCAACGGTGTCGGTCACTTCACGCAACAACGGCACGGTCTCGTCGGTGATCTCGCGGACCCCCGCGCGCGTCTCGTCCAGCACCTTGCCGGCCTTGCCGATCACCGCGCCCAGGCGCAGCACGAGCACGACGAACGCCAGTGCGGCGATCATCCCGGCCAGGTCCCCCAGGGACACGTTCATGAGTGCTCTTCCATGATTGCTGTCCAGCGTACCGAACGGAACCGCCCTCTCCGGCATACCTGCCGGGCCGGCGGCGTCCGGCACACGACGACGGCCCCGTCCCACCGGGTGGTGGGACGGGGCCGTCAGACGATCACTTCCGGCTCACGGTGGGGCCGGCCGGTCAGGAAGCGTCCGCCTCCACGACCAGGTCCGGCTTCACCTCGGGGAAGTGGCAGGCGATCGTGTGCGCGGGTTTGCCCTCCTCCGGCTCGAGCAGCGGCTCCTCGGCGGCACAGATCTCCTGCGCCTTCCAGCAACGGGTCCGGAACCGGCAGCCGCTCGGGGGGTCGATCGGGCTGGGCACGTCGCCGATCAGTCGGATGCGTTCGTTCGGCACCGCGCCCCGGACCACGTTGAGGTCAGGAGCCGCCGACAGCAGCGCCTGGGTGTAGGGGTGTTGCGGCTTCTCGTAGATGTCCTCGCGGTCGCCGAGTTCGACGACCTTGCCGAGATACATGACGGCGATGCGGTCGCAGAAGTGCCGCACGATGCCGAGGTCGTGCGCGATGAAGACGAAGGCGATGCCCAGGTCACGGCGCAGCTGGCTCATGAGGTTCATGACCTGCGCCTGGATCGACACGTCGAGCGCGGACACCGGCTCGTCGGCCACGACGACCTTCGGTTCCACCGCCAGTGCGCGGGCGATGCCGATCCGCTGGCGCTGTCCGCCGGAGAACTCGTTCGGATAACGATTGACGTGCTCGGGGTTCAGCCCGACCGTCTCCAGCAGCTCCTGCACCCGGGCCTTGATCTTGTTCTTCGGCACGATGCCATGGATCTCCAGCGGCGCACCGATGATCTTCAGCACCGTGAACCGCGGGTTCAGCGACCCGTAGGGGTCCTGGAAGATCATCTGGATGTCCCGGCGCATCGGCCGGAGCGCCTTCTCCTTGAGGTCGGCGATCTCACGTCCCTCGAACTCGATCGAGCCGGAGGTGGGTTCCAGCAAGCGGGTCACCAGGCGACCGGTCGTGGTCTTGCCACAGCCGGACTCTCCCACCAGGCCGAGCGTCTCACCCTTGGCCAGATCGAAGCTCACCCCATCGACCGCGCGCGTCTGCAGGGTCTTGGGGAACAACCCGGTGTATTCCTTCACCGGGAAGTGCTTCACCAGGTCCTTGACGGTCAGCAGGACGTCACGCTCACGCGACGACTCGTGCACGATCGGCTGCTCCGCCGGATGCGCCGAGCCGTCCGCCGACTCGCCGCTCCCCTTGGTGATGTCGACGGTGCTGCCGCTTGCGGCAGCGTCAGTGGTGTTGTCAGTCATCGATCACTCCAGGTTGGGGGCGACTTCGTCGGCGAAGATCGCAGCGGGGTCTGCCAGGTGGCAACGGGTGAGGCGTCCCGGCTCACCCGGCACCGGGAGGAACTCCGGCATCTCGGTCGCACACCGATTGTCCGGCACGCGGTCCGAGTAGGGACAACGAGGCCGGAACGAGCAGCCGTCGGGCAGGTTCAGCAAGCTCGGCGGGTTGCCCGGGATCGGCTTGAGGTCCGAGCCGACATCGGCCGTCAATGACGGCACCGAGCTGAGCAGCCCCCAGGTGTAGGGCATGCGCGGGTTGGCCAGCACCTCCTGCGCGGTCCCCTTCTCGACGCTGCGGCCGGCATACATCACCAACACGTGATCGGCGACCTCCGCGACGACCGCCAGGTCGTGCGTGATCATGATGATGGCCGACCCGAACTCACGCTGCAGGTCGTTCATCAGGTCCAGGATCTGCGCCTGGACCGTCACGTCCAACGCGGTCGTCGGTTCGTCGGCGATGAGCAGCTTCGGGTCGTTGACGAGCCCGAGCGCGATCATCGCCCGCTGCCGCATACCCCCGGAGAACTCGAACGGGTACTGCTTGGCCCGTCGGTCCGGGTTGGGCACGCCCACTCGGTCCAGCATCTCGACGGCGCGCTTGGCGGCCACCGACTTGGAGACCTTGTGGTGCGCCAGATAGGCCTCGGCGATCTGTGCACCGACCTTCTTGAAGGGGTGCAGGGAGGACTGCGGGTCCTGGAAGATCATCGCGACCGTCTCGCTGCGCAGCTTGCGGAACTCCGCCTGCGACAGGCCGACGAGCTCCTTGCCGTCCAGCTTGATGGAACCACTGATCCGGCTGCGCTTGGGGTCGTGCAGGCCCATGACCGCCATCGACGAGACGCTCTTACCGGACCCCGACTCGCCCACGATGGCCAGCGTCTGTCCGGCCTTCACCTCGTAGGAGACACCGTTGACCGCACTGATCAGGCCCTCCTCGGTCGGGAACTGCACCTGCAGGTCCTCGACCGTGAGGATGACCGGGGCGTTGGGGTCCAGCGGCGGACGCCGCTGAGTGCCCGGCTCACCGGCCGGGGATGTCGTTGTCTGTGTCATGTCAGCTTCACTGTCGGGTCGACGGCAACGTAGAGCAGATCGACGAGGAGGTTTCCGAGGACGATGAACGTCGCGCCGACCAGGACTGTTCCCGCGATGACCGGCAGGTCATTCGTGCTGATCGCGTCCAGGCCGAGGCGTCCGATGCCCCGCACGTTGAACACCTGCTCGGTGAAGATGGAGCCCGACAGCTGCAGGGCCACATCGATCCCGATGAGGGTCAGGTAGGGAGCCACCGTCGCTCGCAACGCGTGCCGCCAGACGACGCGGCGCTCCGAGATGCCCTTGGACCGGGCTGTCCGCACGAAGTCGCTGGACAGCGTGTTGATCATGAAGGCGCGCACATAACGCACGTAGGCGGTGGCCGCGAACAGTCCGAAGATGATCCAGATCGCCAGGAACCCCTTGAACCAGGTGCCCGGATCCTGCGTCAGCGGCGTGTAACCGGTGGCCGGCAGGATCTTCCAGGTGAAGATCAGGTAGAGGTTCAGGATGAGCGCGATCGCGTAGTAGGGCATCGCGCTGATCACCTGGGAGACGCCGACGAGGACACGGTCGAGGGGTGAGCCACGGTTACGTCCACACACCACGCCGAGCAACAGACCCACCGGGATGTAGACGATCATCCCGCCGAAGACGATGGCGAAGGTGACCGGCATGACCTGCTTGACCTGGTCGGTCACCGACTGGCTCTGCACGTAGGACCAGCCCAGACACGGTGCGTCGCAGTGGCCGATCACCTGACCGTCGTTGGTGATGTCGCGACCGGCGACCAGACCCTTGAGGTAGGTGCCGAACTGCGACACGACCGGCTTGTCCAGGCCGAGTGCGTGGTTGATGTCGTGCACCTTCTGGTTGGTGCACTTGGTGCCGCAGATCTGGTATGCGACGCCGTCCTTGGCCGGCCCGGTGAAGAACAGGCCGAAGGTCAGCACGATTGTCGCGAACAGCACCGAGATCGCAAGCAGCAATCTCCGGGCGATGTAGACGATCACGTAGTGGCTCCTCGAAAGATGATGACCCGCCGGTGACCGGGATGGCGGAGCCGACGCTCCCCAGCCCGGTCACCGGTGGTTGTGACGACGTGCGTCAGTTGCTGACCCAGAGCTGGGACAGGCTCGGCATGCTGATGATGGGGTTCAACCCGACGTTCTTGACGTTCTTGCCGAACGTCGCGGTGTTCATCGAGTAGTAGTCCGGCAGACCAGGCACGTACTTGGTCATGATCTCCTGGTCCAGCGCCGCCCACTCGGGCGCAGCCTTCTCCGGGTCCATCTTGCCGATCTTGTCCATCTTGGCATTGATCTCGGCGTTCTTGAACTGACCGACGGTGGTGCCGTCGGGGATGCCCTCGCCGCTGAACAGCACCGGGTAGACCGAGTCACCGGTCGGCCAGTCGTAGCACCAGCCGGGGGTGCCCTGCAGCATGTTGACCGGCGCGTTCGGGTCCGCGATCTTCTTGGTGCGCTCCGCCTTGGGGATCGGGAGGTCCTTCACCTTGAAGCCGGCAGCCGTCAGGCCGGCCTTACGGGCGGTGTTGGCCGCCACCGACTGGGGGTTGTCGCCGGTGTAGTAGTAGGACAGCTCGAACCCGAGCTTGCCGGCCTTCTTCAGGATCTCCTTGGCCTTGGCCGGGTCACCGTTGCCCTGGCCGGTGGCGTAGGGCAGCGGCGGGTACTTCTTGTAGCCCTGCAGGCTGGGCGCCGCGTAAGTGGTCGCCGGCTGCAGGTTGATCTTGGACGTACCGCTGGCCTTGCGGATCTGGTTCCACGGGTAGGCGTAGCCGATCGCCTTACGAACGTTCAACGGAATCTTGTTGACGTTCATGTTGACGTAGTACTCACAGGACGAGGGACCGAGCGCGAACTGGTCCTTCTGCGCACCGGTCACCTTCGACTCCAGCGAGGAGTCGAGTGCGCCGATGTTGACGGTGTTGGAACCCACGCCGCTGTTGGCCAGGATGCGCTGCTGCGACGCCAGGTCGACGATCGCGAAGTTGATCTGCACCTTGTCGGGGTAGGCGTGCCGCACCGGGTCGGTCTTGGGGTCCCAGTTGGTGTTGCGGGACAGCACCATCTTGGAGCCGATGCTGTAGCTGTCCACCTTGTAGGGGCCGGTGGTCAGCGGGTGCTTCTGGTAGTCGTTCTTGGTGTCCTTGGCCTTGGGCACCGGGGTGAACTCCGGGAACGAGGCGAAGTAGTTGAACGAGGGGACCTTCTGGGTCAGGTGGAAGACCAGGGTGTCGTCGCCCTGGGTGGTGACGCCCTTGAAGTCGGCGTTGGGCTGCTTGTACGGGCCCAGGTAGCTCTTGCCACCGACCAGGTACTGACGCTGGTAGTCGGTGCCGTTGAGGGCGACGCTCTCCTTGGCGAAGGAGCGCTTGATGCCGTAGACGAAGTCCTCGATCTTGACCGGGGAGCCGTCGGAGTACTTCAGGCCGGGCTTGATCTTGAAGGTCCAGGTCAGACCATCCGCGGACGGGGTGCCGACGTTGGTCGCGAGGTCCGGCACGAGCACCGGCTTGCCGTTGACGATCTGGTACTGCGTCAGCGTGCGGTAGAGGTACTGCGTCGCGAACGCGTTGGAGTCGACGTAGTAGATGCCGGCCGGGTCCATGGTGGGCGGGTTCGACGAGTCGTCGATGTAGATCGTGCCGCCCTTCTTGGCACCCTTGACCTCCGGCGCCGGGCCCTTCAGGTCGGGGTTGGTCACGGCCTGGGCGGCCTTCGTCTGCTCCGCGGCCGCGGTGTTGTTGCCGCTGCCGCCGCCGTTGCTGCTGCCGCTGCCTGACGGACCTCCGCTGCTGCAGGCGGCCAACGACACCGCAGTGAAACCTGCAGCGGTCAGCGCGACCATTTTCGTCCAGCGCATTTGTGTTTCTCCCTTTTTCGTTACTTTCCGGCACAGCCCGGAAAGAGTCTGTGATGTGTCGTGCCGTGTGTCAGAGGTGCCGGAACCCGGGCGTCAGCGCCGGGTGTTGGGGTTGAAGGCGTCGGACACCGCGTCGCCCAGCAGGCTGAGGCACAGCACGAGGAGGAGCAATCCGGCGAGCGGCACGAGCATCGGCAACGGGAAGGCCTGCATCTGCTGCTGACCCAGTGAGATGTCGAGGCCCCAGTCCGCGGTCGGCAGGCTGATGCCCACGCCGAGGTAGGAAAGCCCGGCTTCGAGTCCGATCAGCGCCGGAAGGGACGTGGTGAACGCCACCAGGATCACGCTGGTCAGGTTGGGCAGCATCTCCTTGAAGAGGATGCGTCCGGTGGGCGATCCGAGCGACCGGGCCGCCTGCACGAACTCCTTCTCGCGCAGGGCCAGCACCTCGCCGCGGATCAGGCGGCACAGGCCCGCCCAGCCGAAGATGGTCAGCGCGATGAAGACTGCGGCAATACGGATCTTCTGCTGCTCACTGGACGTCGCCTGTCCGCCGGGCACCAGGTAGTTGCTCATGATCGGCACCAGCGCGATCGCGAAGAGCAGGAACGGCAGAGACAGCACCAGGTCGACGAACCAGCCGATGACACGGTCGATCCAGCCGCCGAAGAAGCCGCTGACCAGGCCGAGGACCACGCCGATGATGGTGGTCACGACGGTGACGATCAGGGCGATCGAGAAGGACGGCCGGATGCCGTAGACGAACCGCGCGAAGACGTCGTACCCGGTGTTGGACGTGATGCCCAGCCAGTGCGACCCGTTGGTGTAGAACGTCGGCAGGTTGTCGTCGCCGATCAGATTGTAGTTGGGCGCCGTCGGCGATTGGCCTTCGATGCCCGCGATGAGCGGGGCGAAGATGCCCATCAAGAGGAAGAGCACGATGATGACCGCGCAAGTGACGGCGATGCGGTCCTTGCGCAATCGCGCGAACGCGATCTGCGCCGGCGACTTGCTCTTCTGCCCCCCGTCGTCTCCGTGATCCGTCTTGCCCAGGACATCCGTTGAACCGTCGGTGTGGTGAACTTCACCGACCTCGGTGAGCGTCTCGTTGACGCCGCCTGGCCCAGAGGTCATCGATCCTCCATACGAGTTTTGGATGCCGGCTTCGTCAGAACCGCCGACGCTTTCGTGGTCACTCAGCCGTGCCCCCGCCCGCTGCGACGGCACAACGATGCCACAGCGGACGGGGACCCGGAACTAGTCAAGGTGAAGGTCACCTAATCGTTACATTGTGTGAGTTGTGCCTCAGCCCACCCAGATCTGTGCGAAATCGGGCAGACCGTGGGTCGGATCGGGGATCACATTGTGCACCTTGTTGCCGAGCACCGAGCTCGCCTTGGAGTAGGACAGTGGGAGACCCATGACCTGCTCGGTCATCTTCTTGTCGAAGGCCAGCCACTCCGGCTCCGCGGCCGTCGGGTCCATCGCGCTGATCCGGTTGAGCTCCTTGTCGATCGCCGCGTCGCGCAGGTTGGCGACGGAGCGACCGTCCTTGGCAGTCGTCGAGCTGAACAGCTGCGGGTAGATCGAGTCGCCGGACGGCCAGTCGTAGCACCACGACTGGATGCCCTGCCCGACATTCTCCGGAGCGTTGGGGTCGTTGATCTTCTCGGAGAACTCGGCCTGGCTGACCGGGACGTCCTTGACCTTGAACCCGGCCTCCTGGAACGCCGCCTTCTTGGCGTTGTTCTCGGCCACGTCCTCGGTCTTGTCGCTCACGTAGTACCAAGACAGCTCGAAGCCCAGCTTGCCCGCCTTCTTCAGCATCGCCTTGGCCTTGGCCGGGTCGCCGCTGCCCTTGCCGATGAGACCGTTGACCGGGGGGTACTGCTGGATCCCCGGCACCTGGGGCGGCGCGTAGGTCGTCGCCGGATCCAAGGTCAGGGAGCTGTCACCCACCGCCTTGCGGGATTGGTCGTACGGGTAGGCGATCGCGATCGCCTTACGGACCTCGAGCGGGATCTTCTGGGAGTCCAGCGGCAGATAGGCCTCGCACGGAGACGGTCCGAAGACGATCTGCTTGGCCTGCGAGTTGACCTTCGAGCTCAGACTGGCATCCAGTCCGGAGATGTCGACGGTCGTCGCGCCGGATCCGGAGTTGGCCAGGATCTGCTGCTGCTGGGTCAACGCGGTGACGCCGAGCTTGACGTCGATGGTGTCCGGGTACTGGTGCCGGATCGGGTCCGACTGTGCGTCCCACTGGGGGTTCTTCTCCAGCACGATGCTGGTGCCCTTGCTGAAGCTCTTGAACTGGTAGGGGCCGGTGGCCAGCGGGTCCTTCTCATAGGCGGCCTTCTTCTCCGCCGATTGTGGCACCGGGCTCGCGGCGGGGAACGCCAGGTAGTAGGGCAGCGTCGGCCACTTGCGGGTGAGGTGGAAGATGACGGTGTCGTCGCCCTGCGAGGTGACGCCCTGGAAGTCCTTGCCGGCATCCTTGAACGGGCCCTGGTAGGTGTCACCACCGACGAGGTAGGTCTTCAGGTAGGGCACGGGGCCGTTGCCGCCGAGGTTCTCGTCGAAGGACCGTTTGATGGCGTAGACGAAGTCGGCCGCCTTGACCGGCTGGCCGTTGCTGTACTTCATGCCCGGCTTGATCTTGAAGGTCCAGGTCTTGCCGTCCGCGGACTCCTTGCCCAGACCTTGCGCCAGGTCGGGCACCAGCGTGGAGACACCGTCCTTGCTCACCTGGTAACCGGTCAGACCGCGCGTCACCAGCTCGGACAGGATCGTCATCGAGAACTCGTAGTAGGCGCCGGCGGGGTCGAAGGTCGGCGGCGCGCCGGCGTCGGTGATCGTCAGCGTCCCGCCCTTCTTCGCCCCGGAGATCTCCGGCGCGGGGCCCTTGACCGAGGCGTCCATCGCCGAGGACTTCACCTTGGCCCTGGGACTCGACGACGACTTCGACGAGTTGTTGCTCTTGCTGCTCGGGCCGCTGCTGCTGCACGCGGCCAACGGCATGGCGATCATGACCACGGCCGCGGCGATCTTGCTCGACCTACGCATGTTTATCTCCGATTCGGTGAAGCGACGGGACGATCTCTGAACGCTGCCACGAACACCCATGGCGCGTGCGGCATTTACAGCCGGCGAAACGAGATCGTTACTTGTTTACCATCACGCCTCACCGGCGCGGGCTCAATTGGCCTGATCGTCCGTACCTCGGATGACCGAGCGCAGCGACAGCCACCGCGGACCGAGGTTCTGCTCCCATCCCCGGTCGGTGGGTCGGTAGTAGTCGGCGTCGACCAGGTCGTCCGGGAGGAACTGCTGGTGACCGACGCCGGACGGCTCGTCGTGGGTGTAGCGGTAGCCGTCGCCGTGCCCCCACGCGGCCGCGCCGACATACCCCGAACCCCGTAGGTGCGGCGGCACCGCTCCCCCGCGGCCGGCGCGGACGTCCTCGATGGCCGCGTTGATGCCGCGGTATGCGGCGTTCGACTTCGGCGCGAGCGCGTTGTGCACGACCGCCTGGCCCAGGATGATGCGCGCCTCCGGCATACCGATCTGGGCGACCGCGTGCATCGCCGCGACAGCCGTCTGCAGGGCGGTCGGGTCCGCCATACCGACGTCCTCGCTGGCGCTGATCACGATCCTCCGGGCGATGAAGCGCGGGTCCTCGCCGGCCTCCAGCATGCGTGCCAGGTAGTGCAGCGCCGCGTCGACGTCGCTGCCGCGCATCGACTTGATGAGCGCGCTGGCCACGTCGTAATGCTGATCACCCGCACGGTCATAGCGCACCGCCGCAGTCGCCATCGCCTGCTCGACATGCGCCAGCTCGATGGGGATCGGGTGCACCTCCGGCCCGGCGGCGTCCTGGGCGACGCCCGCCGCCGCTTCCAGAGCCGTCAGAGACCGCCGAGCATCGCCGCCGGCCATCCGGACCAAGTGCGCGCGGCCCTCGTCGGAGAGAGTGAACTTCCCTGCCAGACCTCGGGGCTCGGTCACCGCGTCGCCCAGCAATGCAGCGACGTCGTCGTCGTCGAGTGACTCCAGCCGCACCAGCATCGAGCGGGAGAGCAGCGGCGCGATGACGCTGAAGCTCGGATTCTCGGTCGTGGCCGCGACAAGGACGACCAGCCGGTTCTCGACACCCGGCAGCAAGGCGTCCTGTTGCGCCTTGCTGAACCGATGGATCTCGTCGAGGAACAGCACCGTCTGGCGCCCGTAGAGGCTGCGGTCGCGAGTGGCCTGCTCCATCACCGCGCGGACGTCCTTGACGCCGGCGTTGATCGCCGACAGCTCGACGAAGCGCCGGTCCGCAGCATGGGCGACCAGGTGGGCAAGCGTCGTCTTGCCGGTGCCGGGTGGCCCCCACAGGATCGCCGAGATCGGCCCGGCCGCCCCGCGTGCGCCCTCGATCAACCGGCGCAGCGGACTGCCCTGCTGGAGCGCGTCGCGCTGGCCGCGGACCTCCTCCACCGAGCGCGGTCGCATCCGGACGGCGAGCGGCGCGCTCGTCGCTCCACCGGAGGTGTCGTCGCCAGTGGCGCTGAACAGATCATCGGACACCCATGACACGCTAATGCCCGTGCCGGACACCATGATTCGCCGCCTCCCGGGCGACGCACTGCACGAATTGTTCCCCGAGGATCCCTTCCTGCGATGGGACCTCGCACACCCGCATACCTCCGACATCTGGGTGCACGGTGATGCCGTTGCGTTCCAGCGCCATTCACACTCCCGTCACATCCACGGCATCTCGGTGCTGGGTGGCCAGGACGTGCCCGCACTGCTGGACGCCGTACTCGAGGAACTGCCCCCGGACGTCAACGGACTCGCGGTTGAGCGGCAGTTCCTGGCGCTGGTGCAACAACGGCTCGGTAGCCGGCTCGCGGCCGGCGGCGACTGGGACTGGATGTGGACCGAGCTCGCGCCGCCGCGCGCACCGGCCGAGCCGGAACTCGTCGAACTGGACGACCTGCGGGACGCTGCCGAGATCACCGCCCTGAACCAGGTCGGCAATCCGACCGCCGAGTCCGAACCCGGCACCGGCCGGACCCGACTCTGGCTCGGCGCACGGGAGTCCGGTCGGCTGATCGCCGCCGGCGCCATTCACCTGACCCCCGCAGGTGCGCCGCACCTGGCCGGCATCGTCGTCCACCCGCGGGCGCGCGGGCGCGGCCTCGGCGTCGCCGTCACCTCCGGCCTCGCCCGGCAGGCGGTCGACGAGTACGGCGTCTGCAGCCTCGGCATGTATGCCGACAACGACCGCGCCCGCGCGATCTACGAGCGTCTCGGCTTCCGCGTCGCCCGGGCCTGGGCCAGCCGGCGACTGCTCCCCAGCGATACCGACCGGTAACCGTCGGTCATGATGGCGCCATGGCACCCCACGAAACTCTCCCCCGCTGCGCTCCTGCGATACTTCGCGGGGACCCCGCATGAGCGAACTCGGTGCCGCGCTCCGGCTGGAGCGATCCGGCCACGACTGGACCGGCGAACTCAGCGACGATTGGGCGATCGGGACGGCGACCAACGGCGGCCTGCTGATGGCACTTGCCGGCAAGGCCGCAGCCGGTTGCAGCGTCGCCGGGGGCGGCCACCGGGATCCGTTGAGCCTCTCCGCTGTGTTCCTCTCCCCCGGCGGCCCGGGTCCGGTGCTGCTGCACCCGACGATCCTGCGTGTCGGTCGCTCGATGACCACAGCGCAGGTCAGCGTCATACAGCAGGACGACGGAGACGAGGTGGAGCGGCTGCGCGCCCACGTGACACTGGGCGACCTCGAAAGGTACGCCGAACCGGTGCTGAAAACCGTTGCGGCACCGTCTATTCCGCCACCGGAGCAGTGCGCCTCCGCGAAGGATGCGCCGCCGAACGTGCTGCTCGACTCCGGCTTCCTCCGACGCCTCGACCTGCGGATGGACCCCGCCACCGTCGGTTGGGCCCTGGGCACGCCGAGCGGTGCGGGCGAGCTGCGTGGCTGGTTGCGGCTCGCGGACGGCACCGATTTCGACGCGGTGAGCCTGTTGCTGGCGCTCGACGCGTTCCCGCCGGTGTCGTTCGATCTCGGGTCGGTGGGCTGGGTGCCGACCGTGGAGTTCACCGGTTATGTGCGCGGCACACCGGCGCCGGGTTGGCTGCAGCTGCGGCTGCACACCGAGCACGTCGCGGGCGGGCTGCTCAACGAGGACTGCCAGGTGTGGGATTCCACCGGACGGCTCGTCGCGCACTCGCGGCAGTTGGCGTCCGCCCGCTTCCCCGCCTCGACCGCCGACTGACGCAACTGACGCCGAGTGACGCATTTGCAAATGCGTCACTCGGCGTCGAGTGCGTCACTCGGCGTGCGCGGCCTCGGACTGCTCGCCCTTCTTCTCCGGCGTGGCGTCGACGCCAGCCTCCGTGCGCTGGGCCGCGGTGATCGGCGCGGGCGCAGCGGTCAGCGGGTCGTAGCCGCCGCCCGACTTCGGGAAGGCGATGACCTCACGGATCGAGTCGGTGCCGGCGAGCAGCGCGCAGATGCGGTCCCAGCCGAACGCGATGCCGCCGTGCGGCGGTGCGCCGAAGGCGAACGCGTCGAGCAGGAAGCCGAACTTCTCCTGCGCCTCATCCTCGGACAGGCCCATCACCTTGAACACTCGCTCCTGAATGTCCTTGCGGTGGATACGGATCGAGCCGCCGCCGATCTCGTTGCCGTTGCAGACCATGTCGTAGGCGTAGGCGAGTGCCGAGCCGGGGTCGGTGTCGAAGGTGTCGAGGTACTCCTTCTTCGGCATCGTGAACGCGTGGTGCACCGCGGTCCAGGCACCGGCACCGACCGCGACGTCACCGGAGGCGACGGCGTCCGCGGCCGGTTCGAAGAGTGGCGCGTCGAGCACCCACAGGAAGGACCACTTCGACTCGTCGATGAGTCCGCAACGGCGGCCGATCTCCAGCCGGGCCGCCCCGAGCAGCGCACGGGAGGACTTGGCGTCGCCCGCGGCGAAGAAGATGCAGTCGCCCGGCTGGGCGCCGACGTGAGCCGGCAGCGCCGCGATCTCGGCCTCGGTGAGGTTCTTGGCGACCGGACCGGTGAGGGTGCCGTCGTCCTGCACGAGGATGTAGGCCAGCCCCTTCGCGCCGCGCTGCTTGGCCCACTCCTGCCAGGCGTCGAGCTGGCGGCGGGGCTGCGACGCACCACCGGGCATGACGACCGCGCCGACATACGGCGCCTGGAAGACGCGGAACGTGGTGTCCTTGAAAAGCTCTGTGCACTCGACGAGTTCGAGGTCGAAGCGCAGGTCGGGCTTGTCCGAGCCGTACTTCGCCATCGCGTCGGCATACGTCATCTGCGGGAACGGCGTCGGGATGTCCACCCCGATGACCTGCCACAGCGCCTTGGCGATCGCCTCGCCGAGTTCGATGATGTCGGACTGCTCGACGAAGCTCATCTCGATGTCGAGCTGGGTGAACTCCGGCTGCCGGTCGGCGCGGAAGTCCTCGTCGCGGTAGCAGCGCGCGATCTGGTAGTAGCGCTCCATGCCGGCGACCATCAGCAGCTGCTTGAACAGCTGGGGGCTCTGCGGCAGGGCGTACCAGCTGCCCGGCTGCAGGCGAGCAGGCACCAGGAAGTCGCGCGCGCCTTCCGGGGTGGAGCGGGTCAGCGTCGGCGTCTCGATCTCCACGAAGTCACGTTCGGCCAGCACCGAGCGGGCCGCGGCGTTGACCTTGGAACGCAGCCGGATCGCACCGCCCTGCGCCGGCCGGCGCAGGTCCAGGTAGCGGTGCTTGAGGCGTGCTTCCTCGCCGACGTTGATGCGTTCGTCGATCTGGAACGGCAGCGGCGCGGACTCGCTGAGCACGTCGATCGTGTCCGCGACGACGTCGACCTCACCGGTCGGCAGGTCGGCGTTGACGTCCTTCGCCTCACGCGGCGTGACCGTGCCGGTCACTGCGATGCAGTATTCGTTGCGCAGGCCGTGTGCGGCACCGGTCAGCACCTCGTCGCGAGCGACGACCTGGACGACGCCGCTGGCGTCGCGCAGGTCGAGGAAGGCGACGCCGCCGTGGTCGCGGCGGCGGGCCACCCAGCCGGCAAGGGTCACGGTCTGTCCCGCGTCGGCCGCACGCAGCGTGCCGGCGTCATGGTTTCGAAGCATGATTGCGTTTCCTTTCGGGTTGGTTCCCGTCAAGGTCGCGCTGTCGGCCACCTTGTCGAGAAGGCAGCCCTGGAGGTGTGGGCGGGGGCCAGATCGCGGTGCCACCACACCTTCGCCGAGGAGACCTCGGCCTCTCGTCGGTGTCGCCGGACGCGCGGCCCGTGGCCTGCGCCC
Organism: Flexivirga lutea; assembly: GCF_054778955.1. Classification (NCBI taxonomy): domain Bacteria; kingdom Bacillati; phylum Actinomycetota; class Actinomycetes; order Micrococcales; family Dermacoccaceae; genus Flexivirga; species Flexivirga lutea. The sequence continues at coordinate 16,812 of NZ_BAAGZB010000005.1, read as the reverse complement.
GTCGTATGGCGAGCCTGCGTCATACGCCCGGACGTCCGGTGGGTCGTCACTCCACCACCACGTGCGACGTCCATCCTACGACGCGGGATGTGCTCCCCGGAAATCAATATGCGACCGTGGTGCACTGCTTCTACCCACGGTAGAATCGGTGGATGGCGACGCTCAACATCAAGGACCCCGAAGTGCACCGGATGGCACACGAGCTTGCCACGCGTCGTCATACCACCGCCACCGGCGCGGTCCGCGACGCCCTGGCCAAAGCACTCGCGGAGGACGATTCCGCGACCGTGCCCGACGGCGAAGAGATCCTCGAAAAGATCCGCGAGATCGCCCGCCGCTCCGCCGCACGACCGGAGCCATTCTTGAGTGACGACGACCTCTACGACGAGAACGGCCTGCCGAAGTAGCCACATGATCGTCGACACATCAGCCCTCATCGCGATCCTCAAGGAAGAGCCAGAAGCAGATCAGTTGATGAGAGTGCTGGCGAGCCGCCCGTCACGGATATCAGCATCAACACTCTTGGAGACGATGATTGTGGGCACTCCCGCTCGTCGGCTCGACGTGCGCGGACTGCTCGAAATGACCGCGACGAACGTCGTGCCATTCGATCGGAATCTGACTGAACTCGCGGCCACAGCACACAGGCAGTTCGGCCGCGGCAGCGGATCGCCGGCGAAGCTCAACTTCGGTGACTGCTTCAGCTACGCGCTCGCCAAGGCGTATGACGAGCCGCTGCTGTTCAAGGGTGACGACTTCTCGCACACCGACGTCCGGTCTGCGCTGTCCTGAGGACTCCGTGGACTGGCACGCCTAGGCTGATCCGATGACGACGTGCGACCACCCCGGGGCGCTGCTGGCGTCGGGGGCGACGGCGCTGGTCTACGAACTGGACGACCGGCGGGTGTTGCGCCGGTACCGGGATCCCGCCCACGCGACCGGCCGGGCGGCGGCCGCGGCGCGGATTGCCGGAGACGCCGGTGTGCCGACGCCGCGCGTGCTCGCCGCCCACGGACCCGACCTGGTGCTCGAACGCGTCGACGGTCCGACGATGCTCGCCGAGATGACGAGCGGCGCGGTCGCCGAGCAGTTGCCGATGCGCGAGGCCATGGCGATGCTGGCCGAGCTGCACCGCCGCATGCACCGGGTCCGGATGCCGCAGGGCGAACGCGAACTGCCGCGGTTACCGGGCGGCGACAGTCTGCTGCATCTGGACCTGCACCCGAACAACGTGCTGATGGCCGCGGACGGCCCGCAGCTGATCGACTGGGAGAACGCCTCGTGGGGTCCGCCCGGTTTCGATGTCGCGGTGACCGCGGTGATCCTGGCGTGTTACGCGCTGGCCTACCGCACCGAGGACGACGCGGTTGATGCCACAGACCTGCTCGACGCGTTCCTCCGGAGCGCCGAACCGCTCACTCACCTGTCCGACGCCGTCGATTTCCGCCGTGAACGGGTCGACTTCATGCCGGCGGCGGAGGCCGCCCAACTGGACAACGCCGCCGGGCTGGTGCGCTACCTGGCGGACCGTTCGGGTCAGTAGTCCGGTCAGTGGTCGTCGATCCCGCGCTCGTCGAGGATCATGCCGACCCTGACGTCGTACTCGATGACGATCGCGAGCAGGTCGAGCACCACGGCGCACAATTCCTCGCCCGCGAGCTCCTGCATCTCCCGGATTGTCGCCACCTGCTGACCGGTGACCATCCGGTGCAGGCGCCGATCCTCGGCGGCCGTTGTCGGGTAGTCGTCCCGCACCACGGTCAGCACGTGGCGAAAGTCGGCCATTGCCAGTGGTTTCCATGTCGCCATCGGCTCGAGCACGATGTCGGCGGCGTCGACCCACAAGCCATGGCCGAGCTCATGGGCATCCAGCACCGCGCGGAAGGCGTACATGTGGGCGGCCAGCGACAGCGGCGAGGCCGCACCGTAGTCGTCGTACGGCAGACGTTCGGCCTTCCGGAGGTACGTCATCGCCTTGTCCGTCTGTTCGGCCTCGAGCGCGGCGACGGCCTTGTGCAGCAGGTTCGTCGCGGCCTCGTGCATCGCGAGGCTCTGACCCTGCAGTGCTCCGTGCTTGCGGTGCTCGATGTCGCCGAAACCACGTTCGCTCGGAGCCGTGGGGATGTCGAAGGCGTCAGTCATCGGATTCGGCGTCCAGATAGAACCAGCGCCCACCGCGCTTGGCGAACCGGCTGCGTTCACGCAGCTCACCGCGGTTGTATGACGCAACGAACTCGACCACGCCGGTGTCGTCGCCGGCGCCGCCATCGCGAACGCCGAGGATTCGCAATCCCGTCCAGCTGGTGGACGGGTCGAGCGTCACGTCCGACGGACGCGTCCGCGGGTGGCAGGTCCGCCACAGGTGCTCCCGGTTGCCGTAGAAGTAGGCGGTGTAACGCGAGCGCATCAGCTCCTCCGCGGTGGACGCGAGCCGCTCCGTAGCCAGCAGCGGGCCGCAGCAGTCGTCATACGCCGCGCCGGAGCCACACGGGCAGGGATCATCGGTCGTCATCGTCCACACCGTAGACCGCTCACCCACCGCGCACCTGCTGCCCCTAGGCTGGTGAGCCGTGTCGAAAGTGTTGAACTCCATCCCCGTCGGCGAGCGCGTCGGCATCGCCTTCTCCGGTGGCCTGGACACCTCTGTGGCCGTGGCCTGGATGCGTGACAAGGGCGCCGTCCCCTGCACCTACACCGCGGATCTCGGTCAATACGACGAGCTGGACATCGAGTCGGTGCCCGGTCGCGCGGGTCAGTACGGCGCGGAGCTGTCCCGCCTGGTCGACTGCAAGCGACAACTGGTCGAGGAGGGTCTGGCCGCAATCGCCTGCGGCGCCTTCCACGTCCGATCGGGTGGCCGGGTCTACTTCAACACCACGCCGCTCGGCCGGGCCGTCACCGGCACGCTGCTGGTGCGCGCGATGCGCGAGGACGGCGTCTCGATCTGGGGAGACGGCTCGACATACAAAGGCAACGACATCGAGCGGTTCTACCGTTACGGGCTGCTGGCCAACCCCGACCTGCGCATCTACAAACCGTGGCTGGACGCGCAGTTCGTCGATGAACTCGGCGGCCGGCACGAGATGTCGGAGTGGCTGAAGGCCAAGGACCTGCCCTACCGGGATTCCACCGAGAAGGCATACTCCACCGACGCCAACATCCTCGGAGCCACGCACGAGGCCAAGCGCCTGGAGCACCTCGACACCTCCCTGGAGATCGTCGAACCCATCATGGGTGTCCGGTTCTGGGACCCCGACGTGAAGATCGAAACCGAAGACGTCACAGTGCGATTCGAGCGCGGCCGACCGGTGTCGATCAACGGGCAGACGTTCGACGACGTCGTCGACCTGTTCAAGCTGGCCAACGAGATCGGCGGCCGGCACGGCCTGGGCATGTCGGACCAGATCGAGAACCGCATCATCGAGGCGAAGTCCCGCGGCATCTACGAGGCGCCGGGTCTGGCGCTGCTGTTCGCGGCATACGAACGACTGGTCAACGCCATACACAACGAGGACACTGTCGCGCAGTACCACAACGAGGGCCGTCGGCTGGGTCGGCTGCTCTACGAGGGCCGTTGGTTCGACCCGCAGTCGTTGATGATCCGTGAGGGCCTGTTGCGCTGGGTCGCCTCGGCCGTGACCGGTGAGGTCGTGCTGCGGCTGCGCCGCGGCGAGGACTACTCGATCGTCGACACCCGTGGCGAGGGCTTCAGCTACCACCCCGACAAGCTGTCCATGGAGCGCACCGAGGACGCCGCGTTCGGCCCGACCGACCGCATCGGCCAGCTCACCATGCGCAACCTCGACATCGCCGACACCCGCTCCAAGCTGGAGCTGTATGCCGGACTCGGTGCGCTCCCCCAGCGCGACACCGATCTGGTCGGCGAGCTGAAACCCGGTGGTGCTGCGGCCATTTCGGCCAATCCGTCCGTCGAGTCCGATGAGGACGAAGCGCTCGACCGGGCCGCCATCGACTTCGGTGTCGACTGAGCGGTGACGGATCAACCTCTCGTCACGGACACCGCCCTCGTCATCGAGGGCGGTGCCATGCGCGGCACGCACTCAGCCGGCCTGATCGTCGCTCTCATCGAAGCCGGTATCCGGTTGCCGTGGGTGGTCGGCATCTCGGCCGGCGCGACCAATGCGTCCAACTTCGTGACCCGGGACGCGTGGCGAGCTCACGCCTCGTTCACCACCTTCGCGCAGGAGCGCGACTTCGGCGGATGGCGCACGTTCGTCCGCGGCAAGGGCATCTTCAACTCCCAGTTCATCTACCAGGAGTCCGGGCTGCCGGACAACGTGCTGCCGTTCGACTGGCAGGCGTATGTCGAGTCGCCGATGGAGTGGAAGATCGGCGCGTTCGACGCCACCACGGGCGAGACCGTCTACTGGGGCCGCGACGACATGAAAACGCTGCCGGACCTGCTCGCGCGCGTGCAGGCGTCCGCGTCGATGCCGGTGCTGATGCCCGGGGTCAGGCTCGACGGCCATCTGTACGTCGACGGAGCGCTCGGCACCTCGGGTGGCATCGCGCTGGACGCCGCGCAGTCGGACGGCTTCGAGAAATTCTTCGTGGTCCTGACCCAGGAGCGCGACTACGTCAAGGAGCCACAGAACCACCTGCGGTTCCTCCGGCAGTACTACCGTCGCTATCCAGCGGTGACCGAGGCGATGACCACCCGGGCGGATCGTTACAACCGGACGCGAGAGGAGCTCTTCGAGCTCGAAAAGGCCGGCAAAGCCTACGTTTTCGCGCCACAGATCGCCCCGGTCAGCAACGGCGAGCGTCGCCTACCCGTGCTGGAAGCCATGTACCGCGCCGGATACGACCAGGCGCAGCGCGAGCTACCCGCCATACAGGAATTCCTCTGCCTGGCCTGAGCCCCCGGGCCGGCTCGGTGCGGCGCTGCCGGCCCTTGCCTAGACGATCGCGACGAGGCGGTCGATCGCCTCGTCGAGTGCGTCAGTGGTGCCGCAGAAGCTGAGCCGGATGCAGCGGTGTCCATTGACCGGGTCGAAATCGATACCCGGAGCGATCGCGACACCGGTGCGATCCAGCACCTCGGCACACCAACGCTGGGTGTCGTCGGTCAGGTGTGACACATCGCAGTAGGCGTAGAACGCGCCGTCCGGTGGAGCGAAAGAGTGAATGCCCAGCTCCGGCAGGCGGCGCAGCAACAGGTCGCGATTGACGGCATACCGCTCGACGTGGCGGGTCAGCTCAGCGGTCGCCTCCGGTGAAAACGCAGCAACCGCAGCGTGTTGCGACACTGCCGGGGCGCAGATCGCCAGATTGGTCTGCAGCACGTCGACCGGGCGGCGGAGTTGCACGGGCAGCAGGTTCCAGCCGACGCGCCACCCGGTCATCGACCAGAACTTGCTGGCCGAGCCGAGCACGACCGCTTCCCGGCTGAACTCCCGGGCGCTGCGGGCGGACGCGGTGTACGAGATGCCGTGATAGATCTCGTCGGACAACAACAGCACGTCGTGGGCGGTGCACCAGTCCGCGATGGCTGCCAGCTGGTCGGGTCCGATGATCGTGCCGGTCGGGTTCGCCGGGCTGGCCACGATCACCCCGTGCAGCGGCGTTTCGGCATGCTCGCGCTCGAGCTGTTCGACCGCCAGTTGGAAGCGTGTCTCGGATCCACAGTCGATCTCGACCGGCTGAAGTCCCAACGCGCGCAAGGTGTTCCGGTAGGCCGGGTATCCCGGCCGTGCCATCGCCACTCGCTGACCGGCGTCGAAGGCGGCGAGCAGCACGGTGCTGAACCCGCCGGAGGATCCGGTGCTGATCAGCACCTCGTCCGGGGCGACGTCCACGTCGTAGGTCGCCCGGTAGTGCGCCGCGATCGTCTCGCGCAGCAACGGGATGCCGTCACCCTCGGTGTAACCCAGCGCATCGGACTCGAGCACGGTGTGCACCGCGTCGAGGGCCGCCCGTGGTGCGGGCGTCGAGGGCTGCCCGACGCACAACAGGATCATGTCGCCGTGACTGCGCTGCCGCGCGGCCGCAGCCCGGACGACCTCCATCACATGGAAGGGTTCCACCGCGCTGCGGGTCGACGGCCGGACTCTCATCGGTATGCCGGGTGGTACGGCCACGGCGAGTCCGCCGGGCGCAGCGACTCCCAGTTCCGTTGCCGGGCAGCGGATGCACCGAGTATGGCGGCAACCGCGATGCTGTTGTGCACCCTGCCGGCGAGGACCGCGTCGGCCGCCGCATCGAGGGACACCCAGCCCGTCGGCATCCCGAGTTCCTCACCCTCGCGGACGAAGTCGTGAGCCGGGGCGGCGTGCACGTCGCGGGCCAGGAAGACCCGCAGGTTCTCCGACAGCGCTCCCGGCGAGGTGAACAGGTCGATCAGCACGTGCCAGGTCGACGCATCGAGGTCGACCTCCTCGCGCAGTTCACGGGCCGCGGCGTCACGGGGGTCCTCCCCCGGCTTGTCGAGCAGGCCGGCCGGCACCTCCCAGTCGAAGACGCCGACCGGATGGCGGTACTGCTGGATCATCAGCACCTCCTCGGCTCCGGCGTCACCGCGCAGCGGAACGACCGCGACGGCCCCGGTGTGTCGCACGAAGTCACGGGTGACGTGACCTCCGTCGCCGAGCTGCACGTCCTCGGAGACCACGTCCCAGACGCGCCCCTGATAGACCAGCGACGACGAGGTCACCGGTTGCGGATCGAGTCGGTCGACCAACGGAGCGGTCAGCCGGTGATGCCCTGAGGTCATGCAGATCCCTTCGCGAAAACTATTGCGCCGCAGCGGCTTCGGTTGTCTTCGGCTTCTCCACCTCGACCAGCCGGCTGGCCCGCTGCTGGTCGATCGCGGCACCGATCAGTCCGGCGAAGAGCGGATGCGCCCGGTTGGGACGCGAGAGGAACTCCGGGTGCGCCTGGGTCGACACGTAGTAGGGGTGCTTGTCCCGCGGGAGCTCGACGAACTCGACCAGCTGACCGTCCGGCGACAGGCCGCTGAAGGACAGCCCCGCCTTTTCCAGCTCACCGCGGTAGGCGTTGTTGACCTCGTAGCGGTGCCGGTGCCGCTCGGACACCTCGCTCGCGCCATACGTCTCGGCGACGACGCTGCCCTCGGTGAGCCGTGCCGGGTAGGCGCCCAGCCGCATGGTCCCGCCGAGGTCGCCGGCGCCCTCGACATACACCTTCTGCTCCTCCATCGTGGCGATGACCGGCGCAGGCGTCTGCGGGTCGAACTCGCTGGACGAGGCGCCGTCGATGCCGGCGACGTTGCGCGCGTATTCGATCACCATGCACTGCAGACCCAGGCAGATGCCCAGCGTGGGCACCTGGTGCTCCCGCGCCCACCGCAGCGCACCCAGCTTGCCCTCGATGCCACGCACCCCGAACCCACCGGGCACCAGGACCGCATCCACCCCTCCCAGGGCCTTCGCAGCGCCGGCAGGCGTGGTGCAGTCGTCACTGGCGACCCATCGGATGCGCACCTTGGCGTCGTTGTGGAACCCTCCGGACCGCAACGCTTCGGTCACCGACAGGTAGGCGTCGGGCAGGTCGATGTACTTGCCCACCAGCGCGACCTCGACCTGGTGCTCGGGTTCGTGCACGCGTTGCAGCAACCGGTCCCAGTCGTGCCAGTCGACGTCACGGAACGGCATACCGAGCCGGCGGATGACGTAGGCGTCGATGCCCTCGGCGTGCAGCACCTTCGGTATGTCGTAGATGCTCGGCGCATCCACGCAAGCGGCGACTGCTTCCAGGTCGACGTCGCACATGCGGGCGATCTTGTGCTTGATGCCGTCGGGCAGATCGCGGTCGGCACGCAGCACCAGGGCGTCCGGCTGGATGCCGACCTGACGCAGGGCGGCGACCGAGTGCTGCGTCGGCTTGGTCTTCAGCTCCCCGCTCGGGGCGAGGTAGGGCACGAGCGACACGTGCAGGAAGAACACGTTGTCGCGGCCGACGTCCTGCCGGACCTGGCGCGCGGCCTCCAGGAACGGCAGTGACTCGATGTCACCGACGGTGCCACCGATCTCGGTGATGATGATGTCGACGTCGGACGCGGCCTGCGCGCGCATCTGCGCCTTGATCTCGTTGGTGATGTGCGGGATGACCTGCACGGTGTCGCCGAGGTATTCGCCGCGGCGTTCCTTGGCGATGACCTCGCTGTAGACCTTGCCGGTCGTGACGTTCGCATCACCGGCGAGGTTGACGTCCAGGAAGCGTTCGTAGTGGCCGATGTCCAGGTCGGTCTCGGCGCCGTCCTCGGTGACGAACACCTCGCCGTGCTGGAAGGGGTTCATGGTGCCCGGATCCACGTTGATGTAAGGATCCAGCTTCTGCATCGTCACCCGCAGACCGCGAGCGCGAAGCAAATGTCCGAGGCTGGAGGCGGTGAGCCCCTTGCCGAGCGAAGAGGCAACGCCTCCGGTCACGAAGATGTGTTTCGTCTGCTGCACCACGGGCTCTCAGTCTAGGGCACGGATCGTCCGTCGCCGTCAGCGGACTCTCCGCGCGCCGTCCAGCAACTCCTGCGCGTGCTCGCGCGCGGCGGCGCTGTCGCTGACGCCGCCCAGCATCCGGGCGAGTTCGGCCAGTCGGTCCTCGCCGTCCACAGCGCTCACCCCGCTGGCGGTGATGTGCCCGTCGCTGGATTTGTGCACCACCAGATGCCGATCGGCGTATGCCGCCACCTGCGCCAGGTGGGTGACCACGATCACCTGGGCCTGCTGCGCCAGCCGTGCCAGCCGTGCACCGATGTCCAGTGCGGCGGCGCCGCCGACTCCGGCGTCGACCTCGTCGAAGACGAAGGTCGGGACGGTGCCGGTGGCCGTCACCACCTCGAGCGCGAGCATCACGCGGGACAGCTCACCGCCGGATGCAGACTTGGCGACGCTCCGCGGCACGGCGCCCGCGTTGGCAGCGAGCAGGATCTCCACCTCGTCGACACCATGTGCGGCCCGGTGCGCGGGGTCGCTGGTCACCGTGACGGTGAGCCGGGCCGAACCCATCGCCAGGTGGGCCAGCTCCTCGGTCACCGCCTTCTGCAGTTTCCGGGCCGCCGTCGACCGGGCCTTGGTCAGTTTCTGTGCCGCCGCGTCGAGCTGGGGCTCCAGTTCCTCCAACCGGCCTCGCAACTGCTGGATGCGGTCGTCCGAGCCGGCCAGTGCGGCAGCCTCCGCCGCAGCGCTCTTGCTCCAGACCAGGACGTCGTCGATGCTCTCGCCATACTTGCGCAGCAAGCCGGTCAGCTCGGCCCGGCGCTGCTGCACGTGCTCCAGCCGGGCGGGGTCGACCTCCAGGTCCGCCAGGTACGACGCCAGGTCGCCCGCGATGTCGGCGGCCAGCACACCGAGTTCGCGCAACCGGCCATCCAGCGCCGCCAACTCGGCGTCGTGGTCGGCGAGTCCGGCGAGGGCCTGCCGCGCTCGCGCGACCAACTCCACCACGTGCGACTGGGCGTCACCGGGATCCCCGGAGTCATCGCCGGCCAGCAGCGCGTGCGCGGCCCCGGCGCCCTCGCGCAGCCCGTCGGCGTGGGTGAGGCGCTCGGATTCCGCGCTCAACTCCGTGTCCTCGCCGGGCACCGGGTCGACGCGTTCGATGTCTTCCAGCGCTGCGGTGAGCAGGTCCAGGCGCTGGGCGCGCTCCCGCGCGCGTTCGGTCAGCTCGGTCAGCTCACTCACGGTGTCCTGCCACTGCTGGTGCAGCCGCCGGTATGCCGCCAGCGCCGACGCCACCGGTGTGCCACCGAAGTCGTCGAGCATCACGCGGTGCTGCTCGGGTCGCTGTAACCGCCACTGGTCGGCCTGACCGTGCACGGCCACCAGGAGTTCGCCCAGTTCACCCAGCACACCGACCGGGGCGCTGCGCCCCCCGACGTGTGCCCGCGACCGGCCCTGGCCCGAGACGCTCCTCGCCAGGATCAACTCGGTGTTGCCCACCGCGCCGTCCTCCGGGTCCGCCTCCGCCCCGGCCTCCCGTGCGCGCACGACCGCGGGGTGATCCGTCACCAGCTCGACGATGCCTTCGACGTAGGCCTTGTCCGCGCCACCACGGACCAAGCCGGCGTCGCTGCGCCCGCCGAGCAGCAGGCCGAGTCCCTGCACCACCATGGTCTTGCCCGCACCGGTCTCGCCGGTGACGACATTCAACCCCGGCGACAGGTCGAGCAAGGCGTCGTCGATGACGCCGAGCCCTTGGATCCGCAGTTCGCGCAGCACGTCGGGCAGCCTAGTTCACCGCCACGACGTCAGCGCCAGGAAGTTCTCCGCCGCCGGAACGTCGCCGTAGGCGTCCGGCAGCGTCGGGCAGGCCGTGCTCAGTCGCGCGGACGCCCGGCTGTGCCGCGCCAGCCGGAGACCGAGAGATCGAACTTTGCGACCAGCCGATCGGTGAAGGGGCCGGTGCCCAGCCGTGCCAGCCGCACGGGCCGGTCACTGCGTCGTACCTCGATGCGCGCGCCCTGCGGCACGTCGAACGATCGCCGTCCGTCGCACCACAGGACCGCCTGCGCGTCGGTGGTGTCGCGCAGGTCGATCGCGATGTGCACGTCGTGGCTGAGCACCAGAGGACGGGCGAAGAGAGCGTGCGCCGAGATGGGCACCACCAGCGTCGCCGGCACGCCGGGCCAGACGATCGGGCCGCCGGCGGAGAAGGCGTAGGCCGTCGAGCCGGTGGGCGTGGCCATCACCACACCGTCACAACCCCAGGTGGACAGCGGCCGGCCGTCGATCGCCAGCGTCACTTCGAGCATCCGTTCGCGCGCGGCCTTCTCCACGGATGCTTCGTTGAGCGCCCAGTTGGTCCACAGCGACTCGCCACCCAACGACGCCTCGACCTCCAGGGTCTCGCGTTCCTCGACCGTCCAGCCGCGGTCGACGATCTTGCCCACGGTGTGGTGTATGTCGTCCCGGTCGGCCTCGGCGAGGAAGCCGACGTGCCCGAGGTTGATGCCCAACAACGGCACGCCGCTCTCCCGCACGATCTCGGCACCGCGCAGGATCGTGCCGTCGCCGCCCAGGACCACCGCGAGCTCGGCACCGTCCGGGTGCGGGGCGTCGTGGCCGGTGACGCCTCGCTCGCCGAGGACGCCGAATGCGTTGAGTTCGTCGGTGCGGCCCATCACCTCGATGCCGTTCGCGGTGAGACCGTGGACCAGCTCGGCCGCCACGTCGAGCGCCTCGGGCCGGCCGGGATGGCCCACCAGCAAGATGCAGCGCGTCATACCTGCGCTTCCTTCAGTTCGTCGTGCAGCAGCTGCTCCAGCACCCGGTGAACGTCCACATCGGTCATCCTGCCCTCCGCCGTGTGTCGCGCCCACAGCAGGTACTCACGGTTGCCGGTGCCGCCGGCGATGGGACTGGTCGTCAGGCCGTGGACGTGCAACCCGACGCCGGGCACCGTGGCCAGCACGTCGCGCAGGACGCGATGCCGTTCTCGCGGCGACGACACGACACCGGTTCTGGCCAGTCGTTCGCGGCCCACCTCGAACTGGGGCTTGATCAGTGTGACCAGCGCACCGTCGGCGGCGGTGAGCACGGCGAGCCGGTCCAAAACCAGCCGCAGGGAGATGAAGCTGAGGTCGGCGACCACGACGTCGGCGGCGCCGCCTACGTCGTCCGGTCCGATGTCTCGCACATTGGTGCCGGATCGCTCGACGACGCGCGGATCGCTGCGCACGGGTTCGGCCAACTGCCCGTGACCGACGTCGACGGCGACGACCTCACGGGCGCCGTGCTGCAACAACACCTGCGTGAAGCCACCGGTGGAGGCACCCACATCGATGCATCGCGCGCCGGCGACGTGCACCGGGAACTCCGCAAGCGCCCGCAACAGCTTGTATGCCGCCCGCCCGACCCACGGATCGACGGTGCCCGAGACGCGGAGGTCAGCAGCGTCGACGGAGGTCGACGGTTTGCTGACCGGGCGTCCGCCGGCCGAGACCTGACCTGCGGCGATGAGCTCGCGGGCAACGGCGCGCGAACGGGCCAGACCGCGTTCGACCAGCGCTGCGTCGGCTCGCACGAGTCAGCCCGACAGGTCCGACAGCCGCTGCTGCAACTGTCGGTGCACCGACGTGACGTCTCCGATGTGCCTGTCCAGCAGTCCGGGAGCGGGCAGCTCGATGCCGCTCCCGCTGTCATCGTGCCGAGGTAACCGCTCGGCAGCGTCTGCTTCCCCGTCCCTGTGCGGCCCGTCTGCGTGTGCTCCGTCTCCGTGTGGCCCGTCTCCGTGTGGCTCCGCGCGATCGCCCGCGGACCGGTGGTGCGCGGCGGGGTCCGGCAGGTCCGCCAGCGCCCGATCCACCCGTGGGTCGCCCGTGCTCGGGAAACGCGACTCGGCTGCTCCGGCGCGCTCCGCGTCGTCCTGCGCACCGGCGTCGGTCGCCGGCGCGGCGGTGGAGAGGGACTCGGATGAGGCGGCCGGAAGCGAACCGGCGGGCTGGGGCAGTTGCTGCTCCGCGTCATCACTCACATCGGCCATTATGGCGTGCCGCTGGACGCCTTCCTGGCTCCGGCCGTCCGTGTCCCGGGCTGCTGGGCGGTCGTCTTCGCGGCCGTGGCCCTCTGGGCGGTGGACCTGGCCGTCTTCTTCGCCGCGGTCTTCTTGCCGGTGGTCTGCCGGGTCGTCTTCTTCGCGGCGGCGTTCTTGCCGGTGGCCTTCGTGCCGGTGGCCTGCCGAGTCGTCTTCTTCGCGGCGGCCTTCTTGCCGGTGGCGCTCGTGACCCCCTCCTGGGCAGCCGATTCTTGGGCGCTCGGTCTGGCGGCGGTGCGCTGTGCAACCGACGTGCGGGCGGGTCGCTTCGTCGCGGTCGCCTGCGTACCGATGCCGGCTCGCGACGGCCGGGGTCCGCGCTCGCCGGTCGACCCGGCCACGCCGGTCCGGCCACGCAATGCGGCGACCTCCGCCTCGAGTGTGGCGATCTTGCGCTGGGCAGCTTCCAGGTCGCTACCGCGCGCCAGGCCGAGTTGCAGCAGACGGCGATCGACCTCGGTGCGGACGACATCCTGCAGCATCGCCTGGTTCGCCGATGCCGCCTCGATGAGTTCTTCCGCGAGTTGTCCCGCGCGAGCGGAGGTCTCGCCGACGCCGGGCAGCTCCAGCAGGGTGCCGGCGGCTTCGAGCGCCTTGGCCCGCGTCAGTTCGCCGGCGCCGGTCAGCAATTGCAGGGCGGTGCGCACGCTGTTGATGGGCATGTGGCCGTCTCCTCGGGATCGCGCGGGGTCGCCACCGGTGCGGCGGCGCGACGTGTCGGTCACGTCTTCCGGCAGGCTACTGCTGCGGCGGCAGCGCGGCTACGGCCTCCTCGGGGCTCAGCAGTCCTGCGTCCAGCGCCTCCCACAGCAGACGCAACGCCAGTCGCAGCCTCTGGATCCACGGCAGGTCGTCGCGTCCGTCGGCCGGTTGGAACCGGAGCGTCGTCGAATCACCCTCCGCGTCAAGGACGCCCGCCGATTCGCCCACCATCCACCGCCCCTCGCCGGCCCGCACCGGCTCGACATAGGGATCGTGCAGCACCCGCAGGTCCAACCCGACGAACCGGGGCCGAAGCTCCGGCGTGGCGCGCACCAGATCCGCCGGCCCATGCACACCGGTCAGCACGTGCAAGGCGTCCATCCCGGCGGCGTGGGCGCCCGCTGTGTCGGTTTCGAGCCGGTCGCCGACACCGAGCGTCGCTTCGGCATCCGTGCCGAGCGCTTGCGCTGCGAGTTGGTAGAGCAGCGGCCCGGGCTTCCCGACGACGATCGGATCGGCGTCGACCGCCTGACCGACGGCCGCCACCAACGACCCGTTGCCGGGCGCCATCCCGCGGTCGGTGGGCAAGGTGAGGTCGTTGTTGGTCGCCACCCAACGCGCACCACGCTGAATCGCGTATGCCGCCTCGCCGAGATGCGCGGCTGTCACATCCGGCCCGTATCCCTGCAGCACCGCTTCGATCGAGGCGTCCCGCGCCTCCCCGGGCAGCACCGGCTGCAGGCCGACGGAGCGCAGCGCGTCTGCCACTCCGGGACCGCCGACGGCGAGCACGGCAGCACCCTGCGTCAGCTCGCCTTCGAGATGTCGCGCCCCGGCGAGCGAGCTGGTGAGCACGTCGGCGTCGTCGAGCTCCAGACCCAACTTCCGCAGTGAGTCGGCCACCGCCGACGGTGGCCGTGACGCGTTGTTCGTCGCGAAGATCAGGCGTGTGCCGTGGGCGCGTGCCGCGGTCAGTTCCGCCACGGCGTGCGGAACGGCCTGGCTGCCGCGGTAGACGACCCCGTCGAGATCGCACACCAAGCCGGAGTAGGACGCAGCAAGACTCTCAGCAGGACTCTCAGCAGGACTCTTTGTCGGTGACACGTGATCCATCATGCCGTCCGACCCGGGACCGAGGCCCGGCCGGCCCCGTCGGTCTCGGCAGGAGTCGCAAGGCGCCGCGGCAGGAGTCGCAAGGTGCCGCGGCAGCCCGGTCGATACCGTCCCGGCGGCCTCAGGCTGGCTTCGGCTTCTTGAGCACGCGCAGCTTTGCTGCCTCCACCTCGTATCGGCTCGCCACACCGGACGGTCCACGCCAGAAGCGGCGTCGCAACGCCCCCGAGACATCGACTACTTCGGTCCCGGAACAAGCCAGCGCGCGACGCCGGGCGACGGGCGACCAACAAGCGATGTCGATGGTGTCGACCGTAGGCGGCCGCGCCGTGCCGCCCTTTGCCGGTGTCCGTGGGTGGGGTGGTCGCTGGACCACCACACGCAACTGGACGACCTCCGCGCCGCTGGGCATATGCTTCACGATCGGCGGCGCACTGAGCCGCCCGACCAGATGCACCTCGTTGACGGCAGCGATCGCCACGACGTCCGGGTCCGGCATGCTGCGACGTGAATCGTCGGGACGCGCATCAGCCATCATGTCGGATGCACGGGTGGGTGCGGTTCGCGCGGTCATCGCTTCTCCCTCGGTATGCGAACGTGTGTTCGCCATCAGGATGCGATGCGCCGACCCGGGACTCCAGCAGCTTCACCGTAGCTGTGGATCGACCGATCGACCGCACAGGGCTGTGGACACACGACCGCACCATGACCACACCGGTCAGTCGCTGCGCTGTTCCTTCCCGTCGTTGAAGGTGAGCTGGCCCGGCGCCTGATCTCGACGTTGCGTGACCGACTTCTCGGTCCGGGCCGGTGACTCGTCGACGTCAGATGGACCAGGCGATGCGGCGCTTGATCGACCGGCCTGCGACGCGTCCTGCATCGGGACGTCCGATGCGCCGTCTTCCTCTTCCGCCTCCGGATCCAGGGCGTCGATGAAGACCACCCCGTCGAGTTCGGCGACCCGTTCCGCGGCGTCTGTCTGACCTTCCACGTCGGCATCGATGGCCTTCCCGAACCAGGCCCGTGCCTCGTCCGGGGACCCGCCGGCGAGGAGCGCCTCGGCATACGCGTAGAACAGGCGCGCGGCCCAGGGCTGCTTCGACGCACGCTCGAGCGCCGGGATGCGCAGAACCATCTGCGCCGCCTCGGGCTGGTCGAGGTCGCGACGGACACCAGAAACCACGATCGCGAGCTCGATGTTGTCGGATTCGCCGAGCGACCGCGCCTCGGGCGAGGCAGCAAGGTCCAGTGCGCGCTCATACCGCCCTAGCCCGCGCTCACAGTCGACCAGGTAGGGCAGCAGGTGGTCGGACCCGGAGAGCCGCTTCGCAGTGCGGAACTCGCGGATGGCGTCATTGAACTCGGACCGCCGGTAATGCACCAGGCCGAGCGCTTCCCGCACCGCGGCCACGCGGCCGGCCCGCCGCGCGGCGTGTTCGGCGTGCGCAAGTGCCAGGTCCGAGTCCTCCTCGAGCAGTGTCGCCGCGGCCACCAGATGCTTGGCGACGCCCTCGGCATTCTCCTTGGTCAAGGTGCGCAGTTCGCGCCATACCGACCGGTCGAGCTCCTTACCGGTGATGTCCTCCGGAAGCGGCGGCTCGACTCGGGTATCGCGCGACGAGCGGTTCGACGGCGAGGAACGGTCCCACGCACGAGGCCCGCGCTGCTCACGAGCGTTTTCGCCACCACGCGCGGTGCGTGCCCGGTCACGGCCGTCGTCGCGCCGGTCCTCGCGCGCACCCTCACGGCGCCGACCCGGAGCCGCAGCACCGCGACCACGTTCGGAACCGGTAAACCCACGCTCCTGCCGGCCACCCGCTGTGCGGGCACCACCGCGCGATGCGCGCGACGGCCGTGAGCCGGTCGGCCCGTCGTCTGCCCGGCCGCTGCGGCGCCGGTCAGCGGAGCCTCCCGTCCGTCCACGGTCGCGCGCGTCCCGCCGTGGCGCCGTGCGCGAGCGGTCCCCGCGCTCCGGACCACGCCCGCGCTCATCGCGGTCCGGACGACGGTCCGACTGCTCGCCGCCTCGTGCGCGCACGCCCGGGTCGCTGCCGCGGTCACGCTGTTCGCTGCGGTGTTCCGATTCCCCGCCGCGCGACTCGCCGGCACCACCGGTCGCCCGGGCCCACCGCCCGGCCCGCCGCTGTCCGCCGTCCCCCGGAGCGGCCGAAGCACCCTCATCGTCATTCGTCACCGGAACGCACCAACTCTCAAGATCTCCGTGCGCGGCCGTCGACGGTCCTCGCGCTGCAACTCACCGTACGCCGGTCGACCATCTGCCGGCGAAGGTCTGAAAATGACAAAGGGCCGGTCACAAACACTCTGAAGTGCTCGTGACCGACCCTCTGCGTAAATTATGTTCGGCGGTGTCCTACTCTCCCACACCCTACCGAGTGCAGTACCATCGGCGCTGAAGGGCTTAGCTTCCGGGTTCGGGATGTGACCGGGCGTTTCCCACTTCGCTATAACCGCCGTAACCCTGTG
>NZ_BAAGZB010000004.1:115520-246001 GCF_054778955.1 Flexivirga lutea | reverse complement strand
TGCTGCCGTTGTCGGCGTATGCCGGGCTCGGCGACTTCGGCGCCGCCAACGACGTGTTCATCCGCGAGGGTGTGCGGTTGGGGACGGCTGCGGTCCGGACGGCGTTGGAGCAGGCCGGACAGTGTCCCGAGGACGTGGACCTGATCATCTCCACCACCATCACCGGCCTGGCGGTGCCGTCCCTGGACGCCCGGATCGCCGCGGCGGCCGGGTTTCGCGAGGACGTGAAGCGGCTGCCACTGGTGGGCCTGGGCTGTGTCGCCGGGGCCGCCGGCATCGCCCGCGCCCACGACTACCTGCGCGGCGACCCGTCGGCGACGGCGGTGCTGCTGTCGGTGGAGTTGTGCAGCCTGACCGTGCAGCGCGACGACACGTCGACGGCGAATCTGGTGGCCAGCGGGCTGTTCGGTGACGGCGCGGGCGCGGTCGTGCTGCGCGGCGCCGACGCGGCGCCGGGCCGGGCCGGCATACGCGTCGTCGAAAGCCGCAGCAGGCTCTACCCCGACACCGAGCGGGCGATGGGTTGGGACGTCGGCTCGACCGGTCTGCGGATCGTCCTCGGCGTGGAGGTTCCCGATCTGGTCCGCACCCACCTGCGCGACGATGTCGACCGCTTCCTGGCCGGTCACGGGCTCACCCGGGCGGACATCGGCTGGTGGGTCGCGCATCCCGGCGGCCCGAAGGTGCTGGAGGCGATGGCCGAGGCGCTGGACATCGGCGCGGCGGACCTGGGCGTCACCTGGGACTCGCTGGCACGGGTCGGCAATTTGTCGTCCGCGTCGGTGCTGCATGTGCTCGCGGACACGTTGCGCGACCGGCCCCCGCCAGCCGGGACGTATGGCGTGCTGCTCGCGCTCGGGCCCGGCTTCTGCGCCGAGTTCGTGCTGCTGCGGGCCGACTGATGGGCTGGTTCACCGCGTTCCTCGTGCTGATCGGCCTGGAACGCCTCGCCGAGCTCGTGGTCTCCAAACGGCATGCAGCGTGGGCGTTCTCCCGCGGCGGCCGCGAATACGGCGCCGGCCACTACCCGGTGATGGTGGTGCTGCACACCGCCTTGCTGGCCGGAGCGCTGCTGGAGGCGTGGCTGCTGGACCGACCCTTCCTGCCCGCGCTCGGGTGGTCGATGGTCGCGCTCGTGCTGCTCACGCAGGCGCTGCGCTGGTGGTGCATCCGCTCGCTCGGGAGCTACTGGAACACACGGGTGATCGTCGTGCCCGGTGCGGCGCTGGTGACACGCGGTCCGTACCGCCTGCTGCCGCACCCGAACTATGTGGCGGTGGTCGTCGAGGGCGCGGCCCTGCCGCTGGTGCACACCGCGTGGCTGACGGCTGTCGTGTTCACCGTGCTCAACGCCGCCCTGCTCAGCGTCCGGATCCGCGTCGAGGACGTCGCTCTCGGCCGGCGCGCGGCATCGGTATGACGGCCGACCTGATCGTCGTCGGCGGTGGCCCGGTCGGTCTCGGCACCGCCCTGTATGCCGCCCGCGCCGGCCTGGCCACCACCGTGCTGGAACCCCGCGAGGGCGACATCGACAAGGCCTGCGGTGAGGGCCTGCTGCCCGGCGGCCTCGCCGCGCTGGCCCAGCTGGGCGTCGCACCGGCCGGCTTCGAGCTGACCGGCATCACCTACCGCGCACCGGGCGTGTGCGCCACCGTCGCCTTTCGTGCGGGACCAGGCCGTGGCGTGCGCCGCACCGTCCTGCACGGGGCGCTGCGCACCGCCGCCCTCGCGGCGGGTGTCCGGGTGCGCACCAGCGCGGCCACGGACCTGCGGGTCGACGGTGACAGGGTGGTCGTGACCTGCGCCGACGGCAGCCACGAGGTCGCGGGCGGGGTGATCGCCGCGGACGGGCTGCACTCACCGACCCGGCGGCGGCTGGGACTGGACCGGCCGAGCGAGCGTCGTCAGCGGTTCGGGCAACGCCGGCACTTCCGGATCGAACCGTGGACGGACCGGGTCGAAGTGCACTGGGGGCCGCGCGCGGAAGCCTATGTGACGCCGGTCGCCGACAACCTGGTCGGCGTGGCAGTGCTGAGCAGCGAACGGGCGCCATACACCACGCATCTCGAGCAGTTCCCCGAGCTGTCCGGACGACTGCGCGGCGCCCGGGCCGCCGGCGACGTGCGCGGCGCCGGACCGCTGCGGCAACGTTGCGCGGCACCGGTGCACGGCCGCGTGCTGTTGGTCGGCGATGCCTCCGGCTACGTCGACGCGCTGACCGGGGAGGGCATCTCGCTCGGACTGGCGCACGGCCGTGCCGCGGTCGACGCGCTCGTCCGCGGCCGGCCGGAGTCGTACGCGCCCGCCTGGCGATCGCTGAATCGGGTGCCGTATGCCGCCACCGGTCTGCTGGTCCGCGCGACGCGTGCCTCCTGGGTCAGGGAACGCATCGTGCCGGCGGCCGCTGCGGCACCGTGGCTGTTCGGGGCGGCGGTGCACCGGCTCGAAGCGATGTCCTGAGGGCGATGTCGCAGACGCGAGAGCGGGCGTCCTTAATGGGTATGCCGTCAGTCCGTCGTCGGCTCGAGCACCTCGACGGCCAGCACGGTGGGCAGGTGGCGGGCGATCTCGGTCCACGTGTCGCCCTCGTCGCGGCTGGCGAAGACCGAGCCGGTGTTGGTGCCGAAGTAGACGCCGGCCGGGTCGTGCCGGTCGCCGGTCATGCCCTGCCGCAGGACGGTGAAGAAGCAGGCCTCTTGCGGCAGTCCGGAGCGCAGTGCCTGCCAGGTCGCGCCGGCGTCGCGCGAGCGCCATACCGCGGCGGCCGCGTCAGGCGGGTAGCGGCCTTCGCTGTCGCCGTTGAGCGGGACGGTCCAGACGGTCTGCGCGTCGCGGGGGTGGGTCCACAGTGGGAAGCCGAAGGTGGAGGGCAGCCCGGTGGTGATGTTGTGCCAGTGCAGCCCGCCGTCGTCGGAGCGCCATACGCCGTGGTGGTTCTGCTGATAGAGGCGGTCGCCGTGGGCGTGCTCGAGGTGGTGCACGCAGAAGCCGGTGTGGCCGTCGGATCCGGCCGCGGGGTGGGTGTTCCCCTCGCCGTCGGCGGCATCGGCGAGGTCGTTGCGCCGCTCCCAGGTGACACCACCGTCCTCGGTGGCGAAGACGCCTGCGGCGGAGATGCCCACCCACATCTTCTCGGGATTCTCGGGGTCGACGACGATGGTGTGCAGCACCAGCCCGGCGGCGCCGGGTCCCCAGTCGGGCGCGGACGGATGATCGGTCAGGCCCTTGACCGTCTGCCAGGTCTCGCCGTCGTCGTCGCTGACCAGCAGCGTGGCCGGTTTGGTCCCGGCGTAGAGCCGGCCACCGCCACCGCCACGGCCCAGGGACCAGACCTGGGAGAAGCCGTCACCGAACGGCATCGGTGTCTCGGTCCAGCCGATCGACGCGGCGAACCCGGGGTCGGTCGCCGCCCAGGCGTCCATCTGTCCGGTGGTCAGCTTCGCCGGCTCCCAGGCGTGGCCGCTGTCGCGCGAGCGCCATACGCCCGCACCGGTCCAGTCGCCCCCGCCGCCGGCCCACAGGGTGCCGGACGCGGCGTCGCCGATGACGTGGTTGATCGGCCACCCGTCGCAGTAAGGGCCGCGGACCGTCCAGCGGGTGCGGTCGCCGGCACCGTCGAGGATGAAGGCGCCCTTGGTCGTGCCGACCAACAGGTGAATGGCTGTGTCGGACATGGGATGCCTCTTCCGCACGGTGCGCCCCGGTGTGGGACAAGATTTCATTCTGGCGCCGTACGAGCTGCTGGGGCAATGCTCGGTTGTCGCGGAGCGGGAAGTTTTCCGCGGACCGATGTCGAAGATGTCGGTGGCTGTTCGACGTACGTGTGACAAGCAAGCCGGACCAATCAAGTGGGAGTGATCGACATGCCGCGTTTCATGGGATTCGTGCGGATGGAAGAGGGCATCGGGATGCCGCCGAAGGCGCTGTTCGAGGCGATGGACGTCTACGTCGGGGAACGGGCCGCCAGTGGCGTGTTCCTCGACGGCGGCGGGTTGTTCGGCACCGAGGATGCCGTCAACTTCGTCGTCCGCCACGGCGAGGTGAGCCGGGTGGACGGCCCGTATGCCGAGGCGAAGGAGGTCGTCGGCGGGTGGGCCATCACGCAGTACGACACGCTGGAGGAAGCCGTCGCCGACCAGGAGAAGTTCGCTGAACTGCATGCCAAGCACTGGCCGGAGGTGACCGTGATCGCGACCCTGCGGCAGATCTCCGACGGCCCGGAGGAGCCCGCGCAGTAACGGCGCGGTCACTACGCTGGCCGGGTGCCGGCACACACGCAGACGGGTGATCCGCACGCAGCGATCGTGGCGGCGTGGCGGGCCGAATCGGCCCGCCTCGTCGGCGCGCTCACCCGTATGACGCGAGATCTGGCGCTCGCCGAGGATCTCGCCCAGGATGCGCTGGTCGCTGCGCTGGAGCAATGGCCGGCGACCGGTGTCCCGGACAATCCGGGCGCGTGGCTGATGACGACCGCGAAGCGGCGCGGCATCGACCACTTCCGGCGCGCGGACGTGCTGCGCCGCAAGGTGGCGGAGTTGGAGTCCGCCGGTGGGGGAGAGGAGGGCTCGGTGCCCGATCTCGACGCCCAGGTCGACCACATCGAGGACGATGCGCTGCGGCTGATCTTCCTGTCCTGCCACCCGTCGCTGACCGCCGAGTCACGTGCGGCGTTGACCCTGCGGTTGGTCGGTGGACTGACGACGGCGGAGATCGCGCGGGGGTTCCTGGTCAACGAATCGACCATGGGACAACGCATTTCGCGTGCGAAGAAGACACTGGCGCAGGCTCGTGCGGAGTTCGAGCTGCCGACCGGCCAGGAACGGACCCGGCGCCTCGACGACGTCATGGCAGTCATCTACCTGATCTTCAACGAAGGGTATGCCGCAACCGCCGGCACCGACTGGATGCGCCCGGAGTTGGCGCACGAGGCGATCCGGCTTGCTCGCATGGTGGCGGCACTTGCTCCGGACGAGCCGGAGGTGCTCGGGTTGGTGGCGCTCGTGGAGCTGCAGGCATCGCGGATGCCGGCCCGGTCGGACGAGGACGGCACGCCGGTGCTGTTGGAGGCGCAGGATCGGACACGCTGGGACGGTCGGCTGATCCGGCGTGGTCTGTCGGCGCTGCATGAGGCGGAAGTCCTTGCCGCGCAACGGAAACCGGTCGGGCGCTACTTCCTGCAGGCGTCGATCGCCGCGCAGCATGCGCGGGCGGTGCATGCGAAGGACACCGACTGGCGCCGGATCGCTGCGTTGTACGACGTGTTGGCGGACGCGGCCCCGGGTCCGGTGGTCGAGGTCAACCGCGCGGTCGCGCACGGGCGTGCCTTCGGGGCGGCTGCCGGACTCGAGGTGCTGGCGGCGGTCGCCGAAGACGCGTTGGGTGACTCACCGCTCGTGCCGAGTGTGCGCGGTGATCTGTTGGAGCGGGCGGGGCGGCATACCGAGGCGCGGGACGCGTTCACCGAGGCGGCGGCGCGGACCAGTAACGACAGTGAGCGCGCGATCCTGCGCCGGCGTGCGGGGTTGGCATGATGCGTGGCCGGGTGAAGGTTCAGAACGGTGGCTTCGGCTCGGGCAGCTCGAGGCGTATGTCGCGGGTGGGCCGGTAGATCTGCAGGTTGCAGCCGGCGCGGCGTTCGATGGCTCGGTCCTCGTGTTCTTCCTGGATGAGTTGCAGGTCGTCCAGGTCGGTGAACACGTTGGGTATGACGTCGTGTTCGCGGCAGAGAGCCAGGTGGATGCCGAGTTGTTGCTCTGCGCGACTGACCCTCGGGGGGCACTGATCATCGGGCCGATGATGGTCGAACGGCGTGGTGCGCAATCGTCGCGTCAGCGTGTGCCACGTGATGGTGGCATCGTCGTGTTGTCGGCTGGACCAGAACCTGCCGGTCTTGGTGTTGTGATGGCCGCGATGCATGGTGTGCAGATTGTCCGGATGCGTGGCACCGTCCGCCGGTGCGGTGGCGCCGGGTTGGTATTCGGTGTCGTGATCCAGGTCGCCTTCGTATGCCGGCACGCCGCAGTCGCCGGGTGACCGGCAGGTGTGGTCGCGGCCCTGCACCAGCCGCGCCATCGCGGCCGGCGCGCGGTAGGTGTTGGCGGCGTCGATCACTTCGCCGGTGACGGGGTCGGTGACCAAACGTGCCCAGGTCGAACCGGCCTGCAGTGCCACAGCACGGACCTGGTCGGGGGCCAGGAATCCGAGACCGGGCACCTCGGCCGGTCCCTGCGCCATTCCGGGGGCGGAGCGCCGCACGAGATCCTCGGGCAGCAGTGCGGCGAAGGGGACGATGACGTGCAACCGGCCCGCGGGCGCGTCGCCGAGGTGCGCATGGCCGGGAACGGTGCCGGCGATGAGCAGGTCGACCGCGATGTCGGACCGCAGCTGAGCCAGTGGTCGTTCGTCACCACCGGCCCGGGCCGCCTTGGCGAGGTTGGTGATGCGTTGTTGCGCGGCGAATATGCGTGCGGCATCGCCAGAGACCTGCAGAGTGGCAGTGCCGTCACGGCCGGGGAACGTGCAGGCATCACGTGCTTCGACCGCCTCGCGGTGTTTGCGTGCGCGGTCGGCCGCCGCACCGTCCACCAGCGCGAGCTGGCGTCGGATCCTGGCGCGGAAA
The DNA here is from genome assembly GCF_054778955.1 of Flexivirga lutea. Lineage (NCBI taxonomy): Bacteria > Bacillati > Actinomycetota > Actinomycetes > Micrococcales > Dermacoccaceae > Flexivirga > Flexivirga lutea. The sequence goes on along the minus strand of NZ_BAAGZB010000004.1, from coordinate 239,382 downwards.
CCCGCGTGCGACAACGGGATAGCGGCCGGGTTGCCCTCAATGGGGGTCGTGCGGTCCGGAGGTGCCAGGAGGCGCTCGATGACCTGACCCGCCAGCACCGGGTCGAGGTGTGCGGTCTCGGCATAGGCGATGCGCGCCCGCTGCCAGCTGCAACCGCCGGTGCGGAGCAGGTCGTGAGCTGCGCCGACACGTTCGCGCAGCGCGGTGGCGAAGCGGACCTGCTCGCGCGCCGCTGTCAACGTCGAACCGGTCAGCAACTGGATCTCGTGCACCACGGCCCGGCAGGCGGCCTTGCGGTGCACGGCCACCTTGCGGGCGTATCGGGGATCGTCACGCTGGATGCCGTGCTCGCCGGCCACGTCCTCGACCAGTGCGGCGGTCGCCTCGAGGGACGAGGCGTCCGCGAAGGCCTTGACGGTCTCGGCTGCTTGCACCAGGTCGCCCATGCGCTCCCGCGGCACGTCCCGCCAGCCGGTGTGCCGCGCTTGTTCGGCGAGCTCGGTGAACGCGACGATGACGGCGTCGGGCAGGCCTGACACGTCGATGACACGAGCGGCGTCGCTGGGCGCGTTGGCACCGTCGTCGGAACCCATCACCGGTCACCTCCCACCGTCTCGTCGCTTCTTGATGTCTTCGACTCTAGCGGCGACCACCGACAACCCTCCTCGTCCAAAGCCCATGAGTCACAGAGACTTCCGCGACATGATGGTGGCATGCGCACACGCCGCGGACTCTTCGTCGCACCGTTCGATGCCCTGGCCGACCCACGGGTCGTTGCCGACTTGGCCGCCCGGGCGGAAGGAGCCGGCTGGGACGGGTTCGTCCTCTGGGACCACTTGCAGTACGGCGATCGCGTGGATGCCATCGCGGACGTGTGGACGTGCTGCGCGGCCGTCGCGATGCAGACCGAGCGGTTGCTGTTCGGTCCGATGGTGACGCCGTTGCCCCGACGTCGTCCGCAGGTCCTGGCTCGGCAGGCGGCCAGCTTGGCAGTGCTCTCCGACGGGCGGTTCGTGCTCGGGCTGGGCCTGGGCGACGACTGGGTCGGTGAGTTCAGTGCGTTCGGGGACGAGGCCGACCCCCGGGTGCGCGGACGCATGCTCGATGAAGGACTCGAGGTGCTCACCTCGCTGCTGAGCGGCAGCCCTGTTGACCATGACGGGGCTCATTACGTCGCCCGGGACGCTCGCTTCCGCCCAGCACCCGCTGTGCCGATCTGGCTGGCCGGACGGTTCGGCAATCGTGCGCCGCTGCGCCGGGCGGCGAGGTATGACGGCTTCTTCGTCATCGGCTTGGACACCGCCGACGATCTGCACCAGGTGACCGCTGCGCTGGCCGACCACGACCCGGCTCCGGGCTTCGACGTGGTGCTCGACCTTCGGCCCGACCAGGACCCTGGTCCGTGGCTGGACCGCGGCGCCTCATGGGTGCTGACCCGGATCGGTCCGTTCGACATCGATCTCGCCGATGTCCGGCGGATCATCGACGCCGGCCCGGATGCCTGAGCCACGAAGGCACCTTTGCTCGCTGACGCAGAGGTCCTGGGGCAGCCGAGCTTCTCAACGCCCAGCACTGACATAGGACGTCCCTTAATCCAATGACGGAGGCGTTCGAGTCGCACAAGCGCCAGCAGAAGCCGCCGTCGACGGCAGGGACCTGCGAAAGGTCCGATGTCGTCCCGTTCGCTGTGGCTTCGAGCGAGAGCTGCGACGATCTTGCCGCAGCTTCCTGATGAGAGGGGTGATGGCATGCTCGCGGACACACTTGTCGCCGTAGTCAGTGGCGTCATCGTGGTTGCGATCTGCTACCTGTGCAAGTGGGGTTATCAGACCTGGAGTGTCAAGCGGAGGCTGGCGCGCGACGTGTTGGAGGTCACGCCGATCACGATGAGCCCGGGCACGTGGAAGGTCGCCCTCGCCGCGCCGCTTTCCGACGAGGAGATCGCGCGCCTTCCGAGGCTGGGAGAGGGAGACGCCGAACAACGCGGTATGGAGCGCTTGGTTCGGTCGATGGAGCCCTCGTGGGACGCAGAACAAACCGAAGTGACGGTCATGGTGCGAAATGTCAGCCCCGTCGACATCACGATCGTTGGCATGCGTGCGCTGTGGGAACTGGATTCGGATCGCGATTGCATCGCAATGATCGAAAATCCGCCTGCGGGAGACTTTGGGGTTCCCCAGATCGGGTTTCGGCTCGGAGTTGAGAACCCGTCACCAGCCAGGATTCTCGATCACTACCGGGTTGGCGACGAGGACTGGTTCGGTGGCCAGCATGACATCGGACTGAAACCAGACGAGCAGCGGCAAATTCGGATTGTTGGAGCAATGGTGGCTCAGGGGAGAGTGCGCTGGACTATCCGGTTCGACGTTGTGGCGCATGGCAGCTCCCTGGAGGCCACATGGCCGTCGGGTTCGTCGCTCCGAACCGCATCAGTTTCCGACAGCCTTGCCCAGCATCTCGTCACTGGGGTGGGGTCGAAGCCGGACGGCACGGTAGGGGTCGGGCCGCGCGACCCTCACTGGGGCACTGGTTGAAGAGCTTGAAGTCACCTCCATCCTCCATCCTGGTTCGATGCGTCTTTCTGGCGAAGCGTGCCGCGCAGCAGCAGGGAAGCATCGAACCGGGTCATGCTGAGGAACGACGTCGGGAAGGCACTGCGCAAGAGTTGGTGATCGACGCGCATCGCCCGAGGGCGACGCGGCGACCTTTGGGAGGCAGGTCGCCGTCCGAGGGCACGATGGGCTCATGAGCGGGGTGCGTGACACCGAGGCGGCCGCAGCCGAACCTGCGAATACCTGCGCCACGATCCTGGGCCAACGTCTGACGGCAGCCGTGCTCCACGGCTCCCTGACGCTCGGCGACTTCGCACCCGGCCGCAGTGACATCGACCTGATGCTCATCACCGGTCCGGAAGGGCTCTCTCGCACCGAACCAGGCACAGGTCATTGAAGCGGTCAGCAGTGCGGAGAGCGGTGCGGCCAAGGCGATCGATCTCGTCGCTATCACCGCTCCAGTCGCCCGGAACCCGACGCGCGCGCCGGCCTGCCTACTCCAGGTAGCGCGCTATCCCGACGACCTAGACGTAAAGGATGCAAACCCGGTAGACGAGGACCTTGTCGTCGAGCTCTCGATGGCACGGGCAACGGGACGCTCGCTGATCGGCATACCGGTCGAGCACGCGATCGGTGCGGTTCCCGATCAGTGGGTGAAGGAACGCGGCATCTATTGGCTCCGACGTTGGCTCACTCTGGCGGATGATGCCGAACACGCCGAACTCATGGTGCTCACGGCCTGCCGCATCTGGCACTTCGACACCGAGGGCACCCATTGCTCGAAGCCGGCTGCCGGCGAATGGGCGCTCGACCGGGATCCGTCGCTGACCGGGGTCAGGCTGGCTCTCCGCCAGCGCCAAGGAAGAGCCGACGAATCCATTCCCGCCGAGGCCGTAGCCCAGGTGCTCCGTAATGCATTGGACCACGTCACGACCCGGCCGTGAGCAGCGCCCAGCGACGGTCGATAGCCTCGAACTTCGCGACGTGCACGTGACCGCTCGATCGAGGACGGAACATATGACAACCACCACCCAGATCCGGCTGGCGGCATACCCGGTGGGCATGCCGCAGGACAGCGATTTCGAGACGGTGACGGCCGAGCTGCCCGCGCTGGCCGACGGCCAGGTGCTGCTGCGGACGATCTACCTGTCGCTCGACCCCTACATGCGTGGCCGGATGAGCACCGCCAAGTCGTATGCCGCCTCGCTGCAGCTGGGTGATGTCATCGTGGGCGGCACCGTGTGCGAAGTGCTCGAGTCGCGCTCGGACAGGTTCGCCACCGGCGACATCGTGCTGGCCTACACCGGCTGGCAGACCCTCGCGGTCACTGATGCGAAGCAGTTGCGTCGGCTCGACCCCGAGCAGGCACCCATCTCGACGGCGCTCGGTGTGTTGGGTATGCCGGGGTTCACGGCATACGCCGGTCTGCTGGAGCTGGGAAAGCCCAAGCCGGGGGAGACCGTGGTGGTGGCCGCAGCGGCCGGCCCGGTCGGGTCCGCTGTCGGACAGATCGCACGCGTCAAGGGCGCACGCGCCGTGGGCATCGCAGGTGGTCCGGAGAAGTGCCGGATCCTGTTGGAAACGTACGGTTTCGACGCCGCGGTCGACCACCGGTCACCGACGTTCGCCGAGGACCTCGCCGCCGCGACACCCGATGGCATCGACGTCTACTTCGAGAACGTCGGCGGGCCGGTCACCGAGGCCGTCGTGAAGCGGCTGAACCTCTACGCGCGCATACCTGTCTGCGGGCTCGTCGCCGGATACAACGCCACCGAGAGGCCGGCCGGTCCGGACCAGCTGCCCGGCTTCATGCAGCGCATCCTCACCTTGAGTCTGACGGTTCGCGGATTCATCCAATCCGAGTTCGTGCCCACGCATTACGAGTCCTTCCAACGCGACATGTCCGCCTGGGTCCGCGACGGCCAGGTCAACTACGTGGAGGATGTCGTGGACGGGCTCGACCAGGCGACCGAAGCGTTCCGCGGCCTGCTCACCGGCCGCAATGTCGGTAAGCTACTCGTCCGCGTCGGGGACGACCCGACGCCGGAGGCACGAGGTCAGTGAATCTGCTTCCGCCGCAACGGGATCCGGCCGCCGGCGAGCAGCATGTCGACCTGGCGCGGCGACAACCGGTGCCGCAGCGTGTATGACGCCTCGCTCCGCGAGTTGGAGGCCTGCACCGTGTCGCCCGCTCGCAGCGCGTCGTGCAATCCCTCCAACACGAGGGTGTCGCCCAGCTTCAGGTCGTCGTAGTTGTCGGCATCGTCGAACTCCAGCGCGAGGATCCCGAAGTTGGCGAGGTTCTGCCAGTGGATCCGGGCGAACGACGTGGCGATCACCACGCGCAGACCGAGGTAACGCGGTGCGATCACGGCATGCTCACGTGACGACCCCTGCCCGTAGTTCTCCCCGCCGACGATGATGTGCCCGCCGTCGTCCCGCACAGCGGTCACCCGTTCGACATACTCCGGATCCACCGCGTGATAGACGAATTCGGCGATCTTCGGGATGTTGCTGCGGTAGGGCAGCACCTTGGCGCCGGCCGGCAGGATCTCGTCGGTCGAGACGTTGTCTCCCACCTTCAGACCGACCGGTGCCTCGACGCGGTCGGGCAGTCCGTCGAAGTCCGGCAACGTGGAGATGTTCGGCCCCTTGACGAGCTCGACCTCACGCGCCTCCGTCTCGGGCAACGGCGCGACGAGCATCTCGGTGTTCACGCTGGCGTGCTCCGGCAGCGTCGGACGCGGACAGGGCATATCCAGTTCGCGCGGATCGGTGATCGCCCCGGTCAGCGCAGCGGCCGCCGCCGTCTCCGGCGAACACAACCACACCGAGTCCTCTTGCGTGCCGGACCGTCCCGGGAAGTTGCGCGGCATGGTCCGCAGGCTGTTGCGCCCGGTGGCCGGGGCCTGACCCATCCCGATGCAGCCGAGGCAACCGGACTGGTGCACCCGCGCACCGGAGCTGATCAGGTCGAACAGCCAGCCGCCCTTGGTCAGGTCCTGCAGGATCTCCCGGGACGTCGGGTTGATGTCGACCGACACACCCCGGTCGGCATACCGGCCACGCATCGTCTCGGCGACGACCGCGAAATCGCGCAGCCCCGGGTTGGCCGACGAGCCCACGACCACCTGCGACACCGGCTCGCCTGCGACCTCGCGCACCGGCACGACGTTGCCGGGCGAGGACGGCTTGGCGATCAACGGTTCCAGGGTGGACAGATCGATCTGCTCCTGCACGTCGTATGACGCCCCGTCGTCGGCCAGGATCTGCTGCCAGTCGTCGGCACGGTCCTCGCTGGTCAGGAATCGTCGTACCTCGTCATCGGAGGGGAAAACCGTTGCAGTTGCTCCGAGTTCGGCTCCCATGTTGGCGATGACGTGGCGATCCATCGCCGTCAGGCCGGCCAGCCCCGGGCCGTGGTATTCGATGATCCGGTTGACGCCGCCCTTGACCCCGTGCCGACGCAGCATCTCCAGCACGACGTCCTTGGCCGACACCCAGTCCGGCAGTTCGCCGGTGAGCTCGACACCCCAGATCTGCGGCATCCGCAGGTAGAGCGGCTCGCCCGCGAGCGCCATGGCCACGTCGAGCCCACCGACCCCGACGGCCAGCATGCCGATCGCACCGGCGGCGCAGGTGTGCGAGTCCGAGCCGGCCAGTGTCGCACCGGGCCGCCCGAACCGCTGCTGATGGGTCGGGTGCGACACACCGTTGCCCGGGCCGGAGAACCACAGCCCGAACCGCTGCGCGGCCGAACGCAGGAACGCATGGTCGTCCGGGTTGCGTTCGTCCTCCTGCAGCAGGTTGTGATCGACATACTGCACGGCGACCTCGGTCCGGACACGGTCCAGGCCCAGCGCCTCGAGCTCCAGCATGACCATGGTGCCGGTGGCGTCCTGCACCAACGCCTGGTCGACACGCAGCGCGATCTCCGAGCCGGGCGTCGGCTCGCCGTCGACGAGATGGTCGCGAATCAGCTTCTGTGCCACGGTGAGCGCCACCGGCCGCTCCTCTCCGGTCGAGCCGCCGGAGGAAGGGCGCTCGGCCTCGTCAGGTCCTTCCACCCTAGACCGGACGTGCCCGACCGGCGCGGCTCACCGCTTCGCCCGGCCGCCGAGCTCGCGCCGGGCGCGGTCGTAGAACGCGTACGTCGCCTGCATCGCGTCGTCGAAGGTGACCCGCGGCGGACGTGCCCGGGTGGACGCCTTGAGCTGCTCGACGCGTTCGGCGTCGACCAGCAGCTTCGCCAGGCTCTCGACCATGTCGTCGGCGTCGTCGACCAACAGTCCCTCGACACCGCTCTCGACGAAGTCGGCCAGCCCGGTGAAGTTGTACCCGACCACCGGGACGCCGGCGCTGCGCGCCTCCAGTGCCGCGATCCCGAACGCCTCCTGCCGGGACGGGGCCACGAACAGGTCCGACTCGTGCAGCAGGTCGCGGATCTCCTCGGGGGTGCGGTGGCCCAGCAGGTGAACCCAGTCCCGCAGCCCCAGCTCGTCGATCTGTTTGGCCAGGTCGTCGTGCCGTGGGCCGGCACCGACGATGGAGACCGACACCGGCGTGCCGGCCGGCACCTCGGCCTGCACCCGGGACATGATCTCGATGAACTCGTCGATGTGCTTGCGCTTCTTCAGCCGGCCGACCAGCACCACCCGGAAGTCCGGGTCGCCCGCGCGATGCAGCGAGGGCGCCGCGGGGGACCACCACTGGGTGTCCACCAGATTGGGCACCACCGACACCTCACCGCAGCGTGGGTAGACCCGCCGGATGTGCCGGGCGATCATCGTGCTCACGCCGGAGTAGACCACCCGCATCCGGGACGGCCCGAAGAACACGCCGCTGACGAAGCGGTGCACGGAAGCGACCTTCCACCACACCGAGTGCACGGTCACCGCAACCGGTATGCCGCGCCGGCTCGCCGCCCGGACCGCGTAGATCGCGATGGGGGAGGCGACCGTGAAATGCGCATGGACCACGTCCACGTCCTCGCGGTCGAAGACCTCGGCGACCATCGCGTGGTTGAGCGACGGGAACGCGATCGTCAGCCACCGGGTGCGCAGGCCGCGGTGCACGTCCAGGCTGGTCGGCGCCGCGCCGTCCTTGTTGACCGCGGTGATGATCGACACGTCGTGACCGTCGGCCTGTTCGGCGAGCGCGAGCGCCTCCACCTGCCGCTCGATGCCGCCGACGTCGGGCGGGAAGGAGTCTGCGACGTGGACGATCCTCACCGGCTCCTCCGCGACGTGTCGGAGTGCTGCGGGGTCGTCGTCATGCCACGCGGCCGGAGGCGCTGTGCAGCCGGACCGGCAGCGAGTCCACGCCATACACGATGGACAGGTCACGGAAGGTGAGCTGCTCCGGCGGCACGGCCAGCTCCAGCTGCGGGAAGCGGCCCACCAGGCCGAGGAACGCCGACCGCAACTCCATCCGGGCCAGTTCGGCGCCGACGCAGCGATGGAATCCGTGACCGAAGCCCAGGTGGGTCGGGCGGTCCAGGTGCGGGTTGATCGTGTCGGTGTCGGCCCCCAGCGCACCGTCCCGGTTGGCGCCGGAGAGCGACACGATGACGACGTCACCCTTCTTGATCGGCTTGCCGAACAACTCCATGTCGTCCTTGGCGAACCGCGGGAAGGTGATCTGCACGACCGACAGATAACGCAGCAACTCGGCCACCACGCTGTCGACGTGCTCGGGCCGGCCGGCCAGCGCGTAGCTCGCCGGTTCGCGCAGCAACGCGAGGGTGCCCAGCGACAGCATGCTGGCGCTGGTCTCGTAACCGCCGGTGAAGACCCCGTCGGCCAGGCCACCGAGGTCGTCGTCGCTGACGTCGTCGCCGAGTTCGCGGATGATCTGCCCGATCAGCCCGTCGCCGGGCTGGAGCCGCTGCCGGTTCACCGCATCCTGCAGGAAGGCGCGTGACTCCGACATCGCCCCGAATGCGCCGGCGCCACCCTCGGTGATGTCGAAGCGGGCATGGCCCAGCTTGCGGAAGTGCTCACGGTCCTCCACCGGCAGCCCCAGCAGCTCGCAGATGACCAGGAACGGGATCGGGAACGCGAACTCCTCGACCAGATCGGCCACCGGACCGGCGGCCTCCATGGCGTCCAGGCGTTCGCTGACCACGCGATCGATGACCGGTTGCAGCCGCGCCAGCCGGCGCAGGGTGAACTCCGGCGTGAGGATCTTGCGCAGCCGGGTGTGTTCGGGCGGGTCGGTGAAGCCCAGCCCGCCGATCGTGACATCGCTGCCCATGCCCAGCATCGGGCGGATGTCGGTGCTGTAGCTCTTGGTGTCGGCCAGGACGGCCTTGGCCTCGTCGTAGCCGGTGACCAGCCAGACGTTGATGCCGAACACCCGGCGCATGCGTTGCACCGGATCTTGCTCGCGCATCAGCCCGAGCTCGGGGACGGGGTCCATGCCGTCGCGCCGCAACGGCATGGTGAGCTTCCTGGGAAGCACGCCAAGTCCTGCCAGCCCCGAGGAACGACCTGCTGCGGCAGTTGACAGCAGTCGCTGGGCGACCCACCGACGGATCGATGTCGTCGCGTTCACTGTGGTTCGTCTCCTGGAAATACGGTGGATGCTGCGTGTCCCCTGTGCCGGGTCGCCGCGGTGTCGCGCGGCCTCGGCACCGTAGCGGAGCCGAGCGGGCAGCAGCATCAACCGTAACCGACGGGGGGTCCGTTCGCGGCCCGGCACGCTCACGCCGTGTCGAGCCGTCGGTCCACTGCCGTTAATCTGTCGGCCGTGTTGCTTCCAGCTGTTCCGCGACGAGGCGGGTCGTCATGACCGGTGACGACCGGCGCGCCCCCGCGAGTGCACACTTCGGGCACTACGAGCTGCACGAGGTCATCGGCACCGGCGGCATGGGCCAGGTCGCCCGCGCCACCGACACCCGGCTGGGCCGTGACGTCGCGTTGAAGGTGATGCACCCCTCGACCGCCACCGATGACGAATATCGCGCGCGCTTCCAACGCGAGGCGGCGATCGTCGCGCGGCTGACCGACCCGCACGTCATACCGATCCACGGGTATGGCGAGATCGACGGCCGGCTCTACCTCGACATGCGGCTGGTCGAGGGCCGCAACCTCGCCCAGCTGCTGGACCGGGGGCTGCTGGAGGTGTCCCGCAGCCTCGACCTGCTCAGCCAGATCGGCGCCGCGCTGGACTCGGCGCACCGGGCCGGGCTGGTGCACCGGGACGTCAAGCCCTCCAACATCCTGGTCGACCCCAAGGGCTTCGCCTACCTGGTCGACTTCGGCATCGCCGCCAGCGTCACCCAGCAGGACCTGACCGCGACGGGGCAGATCGTCGGCAGTGCGTCATACATGGCGCCGGAGCGGCTGCAGTCACCACCGCGCTCGGACGCCCGCAGCGACGTCTATTCCCTGGCGTGCGTGCTCTACCAGGCGCTGACCGGCAGCAAGCCGTTCGTGGCGGGGGAGCAGGTGCAGCTGATCTCCGCGCATCTGAACGCCCCGCCGCCGTCGCTGCGGCAGCATCGCAGCGATCTGCCCGAAGCGCTGGACCGCGTCGTGCGCGCCGGTATGGCGAAGGACCCGGCACAGCGGCCGGCCAGTGCGCCGGAACTGATGGACGCCGCACGCGCCGCGATGTCGCAACCACGCCGGCCGGTCACACCCGCGGCGCCGCGCCACGCCGCGCCCGCCGCTGCCGCTCCCCGTGCCGCGGACCGACCGCCGCAGAGCCATGGCGCCACCAGCACGCCGCGGCCCGGCCACGGCGCGACACGCACGCTGTGGGTCGTCGCGGCGCTGATGGCGCTGATCTGCGTCGCGGTGGTCGCCTACGCGATCGCGACCGGCTGACCGGCGCCGAGTAATCTGACAGCGCGTCGCCGCGCTCCGCCTGTATGACGAGCCGGCGCTCGCCATACACACCGCCATACCGAAGGAGAACACCCGTGTCAGCAGGCCCAGCCGCCCCCACCGCCGCCACCGGCCGACGGGTCGAGCAGGCCACGACGGGCACCCAACTCTTCGGCGACGACCGGCAGATCGTGGCGATGACCGTCGACGGCGAGCTGCAGGACCTGTTCCGGCAGATCCCGGCGGGTGCGCTCGTCGAGCCGGTCCCGATCGACTCGCCCGACGGCCTCAACGTGCTGCGTCACTCGACCGCGCACGTGCTCGCCCAGGCGGTGCAGCAGCTCAACCCCGACGCCAAGCTCGGCATCGGGCCGCCGATCACCGACGGCTTCTACTACGACTTCGACGTCGAGACACCCTTCACACCCGAGGACCTCAAGGCTCTCGAGAAGACGATGCAGAAGATCATCAACGAGGGGCAGACGTTCCAGCGCCGCGAGATCAGCGACGACGACGCGCGCGCCGAATTGGCCTCGGAGCCCTACAAACTGGAGCTCATCGGGCTGAAGTCGAAGGCCGGCGACGCGGCAGAGGGCGCGGACGCCGAGGTCGGCGAGGGCGGCCTGACGATCTACGACAACGTGCGCCGGGACGGCGCCGTGGCCTGGGGCGACCTGTGCCGTGGGCCGCACCTGCCGTCGACCAAGCTGATCGGCAACGCCTACAAGATCATGCGGTCGGCCGCGGCCTACTGGCGCGGCTCGGAGAAGAACCCGCAGCTGCAGCGGATCTACGGCACCGCGTGGCCGAGCAAGGCCGAGCTGAAGGCCTACCTCGACCGGCTCGCCGAGGCGGAGAAGCGCGATCACCGCAAGCTGGGCGCGGAGCTCGACCTGTTCAGCTTCCCCGAGGAGCTCGGGTCCGGGCTGCCGGTCTTCCATCCGAAGGGCGGTGTCATCAAGCGTGAGATGGAGGACTACGTGCGGGCCCGGCACCTGGAGGAGGGCTTCCAGTACGTCGGCACGCCGCACATCTCCAAGGACGGGCTCTTCCACACCAGCGGCCACCTGCCCTACTACGCCGACACGATGTTCCCGGGGATGGAGCTGGAGGGCGCGCAATACCGCCTGAAGGCGATGAACTGCCCCATGCACAACCTGATCTTCAAGTCGCGCGGGCGCTCCTACCGCGAGTTGCCGCTTCGCTTCTTCGAATTCGGCTCCGTCTATCGCTACGAGAAGTCCGGCGTCGTGCACGGACTCACCCGGGTGCGCGGTATGACGCAGGACGACTCGCACTCCTACGTGACCGCCGAGCAGGCGCCCGACGAGATCCGGCACCTGCTGAACTTCGTGCTGTCGCTGCTGCGCGACTTCGGCCTCGAGGACTTCGATCTGGAGCTGTCGACCCGGGACACCGAGGGCGACAAGAAGGACAAGTTCATCGGCACCGACGAGCAGTGGGAGACCGCGACCGCGATCCTGGAGCAGGTCGCCACCGAGTCGGGCCTGGAGCTGGTCCCGGACCCGGGCGGTGCCGCGTTCTACGGCCCGAAGATCTCGGTGCAGGCCCGGGACGCCATCGGCCGCACCTGGCAGATGTCGACCATCCAGTACGACTTCAACCAGCCGCATCGCTTCGGGCTGGAGTTCCAGGCCGCCGACGGCACCCGGCAGGAGCCGGTGATGATCCACTCGGCGAAGTTCGGGTCGATCGAGCGCTTCTTCGGGGTGCTGGTCGAGCACTACGCCGGGGCGTTCCCCCCGTGGCTGTCACCCGTGCAGGTGCTCGGCGTGCCGGTGGCCGAGGAGTTCGCGCCATACCTGCAGGGCGTGCTGGATCAGTTGCAGGACAAGGGCGTTCGTGTCGAACTCGATGAGTCCGACGACCGCTTCCCGAAGAAGATCCGCAACGCCAGCAAGTCCAAGGTGCCCTTCGTGCTGATCGCCGGCGAGGAGGATCGCACGGCCGGAGCCGTGTCGTTCCGCTACCGCGACGGCTCCCAGCGCAACGGCGTGCCGGTCTCCGACGCCATCGCCGAGATCGAGTCGGCGATCCGCGACAAGCGGCAGGTCTGAAGCACACCGCGGCAGCTGGGAACTTCCTGAGCGCAGGACCGGTTGAACCAGATGCAGCCCCCACGGACACTCGAGGCCCCGGGGGCTGCACCACGTTCTCGACCGTGCCCGGTTGATACGCCTGTGCTCTCGGTGCTCGGAGGCGGTGACAGGGCGTGGCCGTCAGACGCGATACGGATCAATACGTTTCGCGACGAACGTATCGACGTCTGACCGCCCATGGGACACTCGCCCTGTGACCGACGAACTGGACGGCGTGCGCATCGAGCGAGCCGCGCCCGAGGACGCCTTCGTGCTGGCGGCCATGACGCTGCGGTGGGATCTGGAGGGTGGATCGCCACGCCGGGACGGGTTCATCGACGAGTTCGCCGAGGCGTGGCTGGCGCAAGGGGAGACACGCCCGGCCTGGCTGGCCAGGCGGGCCGATGGTGACCCGGTCGGCTTCGTGATCGGCATCCTGGCCACCAGCCTGCCCAGTCTGCGCCGACCGACCGGTGGCTGGCTGCACCTCAGTTCCTTCTACGTCGTCCCGGCACTGCGCGGCCACGGCCTGGGCGAGCGGATGATGCAGGAGGTGCTGGACTGGGCGCGTCGCAAGCAGCTCTACCGGCTGCAGCTGAACGCGACCGACCAGGCGCGCGGCTTCTACCGGCGGGCCGGGTTCGGCGGTCCGCAGGACACGCTGATGCAGTACGTACTCACCGACCGCTTGCCCACGTCCTGAGTGCCGCGCGGGCTACTCGGGACGACGCTCGTCCGACGGGGAGGTCGGTTCGACGACGAACACCGGGATCAGTCGGTCGGTGTTGGCCTGGTACTCGGCATACGGCGGGAAGGCGGCCACGGCGCGCTCCCACCACTGCTCGCGCTCGGCGCCGCTGATCTCGCGGGCAATGCCGTCGTGCTTCACCGCGCCGTCCTGAACCTCTACTTCAGGGTTGGCCTTGATGTTGTGGAACCACGCGGGGTGCTCCGGTGCACCGCCCTTGGAGGCCACGGCGGCATACACGCCGTCGTGCTCGACCCGCATCAGCGGGACGCGGCGCAGCTTGCCGGTCTTGGCACCGCGGATCGTGTAGACGACGACCGACATCCCGTTGACGTCCACCGAGGCGGTGGTGCCGGTCTCGTCGATCTTCGCCAGTTGGTCCTTGACCCATCCGGTCTTCTCGTCGGCGTATTCGCCCTGCAACGGCATGTCGTCTCCTCAGTGCATCTCGGGAAGTCCTCCTCGCTCGTCAACCGAGACGGGACGGCGGTTGTTCCACGGCCACGACATACCATCGCGGTATGCCGCAGGAGATCGAGCCCGAAGCCGACTTCGCACGCGTCCCGGACGGGTTCGAACGGCTGTGGACCCCGCACCGGATGGCCTACATCGAGGCCGCCAAGCCGGACCATGACGACGACGGCGCGTGTCCGTTCTGCGCCGCGCAGGGCCGAAGCGACGAGCGGGCGCTCATCGTGCACCGCGGACGCACCTGTTTCGTCATCCTCAACCTGTTTCCCTACAACCCCGGCCACCTGCTGATCTGCCCGAACCGGCACATCCCGTCCTACCTCGATCTGACCGACGAGGAGACGACCGAGTTCACCGCGCTCACCCGCCAGGCGATCCGCGCACTCACCGCGGCGTCGGCGCCGCACGGGTTCAACCTGGGCATGAACCAGGGCGAGGTCGCCGGGGCCGGCGTCGCCGCCCACCTGCATCAGCACGTCGTGCCGCGCTGGGCGGGCGACTCCAACTTCCTGCCCATCGTCGGACAGACCAAGGCGCTGCCCGCACTGCTGGAGGACACCAGGTCGCGGCTCGCCGACGCCTGGCCACGGGACTGAACGGGACCGACCGGTAACCTGACGGCACCATGCTCAACCGTTACGCCCGGGCGGCGATCACCACATTCTTCACGCCACTGGCGAAACTGCTGCTGCGGCTGGGCATCTCTCCCGACGTCGTCACCATCGTCGGCACGCTGGGCGTGTGCTTCGGCGCGCTCGCCTTTTACCCCCGCGGCAGCTTCTTCTGGGGCACGGTCGTGATCACCCTGTTCATCTTCTCCGACACCCTCGACGGCAACATGGCCCGGATGTCGGGCCGCTCCAGCGTGTGGGGCGCCTACCTCGACTCGACACTGGACCGCGTCGGTGACGCAGCCATCTTCGGCGCCCTGGTGCTCTGGTATGCCGGTGACGGCGACAACCTCGTCATGGCCGGTCTCGCCCTCGCCTGCCTCATCCTCGGCATGGTCGTCTCCTACTCCAAGGCCCGCGCCGAGGGCCTGGGTATGACGGCCAACGTCGGCATCGCCGAACGCTCCGAACGCTTGGTCGCAGTGCTGGTCACCACCGGACTGGTCGGGATCCCGTGGCTGCATCTGCCCATGGCGGTGCTCGGAGTGGTCCTGGCGCTGCTGGCGATCGCCAGCCTGGTCACCGTGCTGCAGCGGATGCTGACCGTGCGCAGCCAGGCGCTGGGCGGAGCCGGGGAACTGCCGAAGTGACCCTGCGGGACCGCGCGGAGGGCGTGGCCTATCGCGCCGCCTGGCGGCTGGTCCAGCGCCTACCCGAGCGCGCCGCCTACGGCGCCTTCGACCGCGTCGCCCGGACCATGCACCGGCGCAATGGTCGCTCGGTGCAGCGCATGCGCGACAACTACGCGCTGGTCCGCCCGGAATTGGACCAGGCCCGGCTGGATGCGCTGGTGGCGCAAGGCGTTGCGTCATACCTGCGTTATTGGTGCGACGCCTTCCGGCTCCCGCGGGAGACCCCCGCGACACTCGACGCGCGGATCCGGCTGACCGGACACGACGCCGCGGCCCGGGCCATCGTCGAGCGCGGCGAGCCGCTGATCCTCTTCCTCGGGCACCTGGGCAACTGGGACCACTGCGGCGCCTGGGCGACCCACCACTTCGCGCCGGTGACCACGGTCGCCGAACGGCTCGAGCCGGCGTCCGTCTTCGACGCGTTCGTCGACTTCCGGGAGTCCCTGGGCATGCGGATCCTGCCGCTGACCGGAGGCGACAACGCCTACCCGCAGCTGCGGCAGGCCGTCGCCCGTGGTGGATTCGTGCCGTTGCTGGCCGACCGCGATCTCACCCGCAGTGGCGTCGAGGTCACTCTGTGCGGACACCGCACCCGGGCGGCCGCCGGGCCGGCCCGGCTGGCGCTGGAGACCGGTGCCGCGCTCTTCCCGCTGGCGATCACCTATGAGCCGATCCAGGGGCGGTCGGCGCACCGGGTGGTCGCCCGCTTCGGCGCCCGGGTGACGGTGCCTGCCGACGGCTCGGATGCCGAGCGGGTGCGAGCGATGACGCAACAGTGCGTCGATGACCTCGGGGAGACGATCAGGGCGCGGACTCAGGATTGGCACATGATGCAGAAGGTCTTCGTCACCCCGCGGGACCCGCGATGAGGATCGGCATAGTCAGCCCCTACGCGTTCAACGTGCCCGGGGGCGTGCAGTTCCACGTGCGCGACCTGGCCGAGCACCTGTTGTCCCAGGGGCACGACGTGCGGGTGCTCGCCCCCGCCGACGAGGACGCCGACCTGCCCGACTACGTGGACCCGGCGGGCCGAGCCGTGCCGGTGCCCTACAACGGGTCGGTCGCCCGGTTGCTCTTCGGCCCGGTCACCGCAGCACGGGTCGGCCGCTGGATCGACCGCGGCGGCTTCGACGTGCTGCACGTTCACGAACCCTTCGCCCCGAGCGTCTCCATGCTGGCGATGATGGCCGCCGACGGCGCGGTGGTGGGCACGTTCCACTCCAGCACGATGCGCTCGCGGGTGCTGCTGACCCTGATGCCGTTGCTGGAGGCTCAGCTGGAGAAGTTGAGCGGCCGCATCGCAGTGTCGCCGGAGGCGCTGCGGACCATCCACCGGCACGAGGGCGCCGCCGACGCGCTGATC
Source organism: Flexivirga lutea (assembly GCF_054778955.1). Taxonomy (NCBI): domain Bacteria; kingdom Bacillati; phylum Actinomycetota; class Actinomycetes; order Micrococcales; family Dermacoccaceae; genus Flexivirga; species Flexivirga lutea. The sequence continues at coordinate 223,014 of NZ_BAAGZB010000004.1, read as the reverse complement.
ATCCCCAACGGAGTGTATGTCGATCGATTCGCCGGCGCCCCGCTCGTGCCGCGCTGGCGGGGGAGTGACGACCGTCCCACGATCGCCTTCTTGGGCCGGCTCGAGGAGCCGCGCAAGGGTCTGTCGGTGCTGCTCGAGGCGATGCCGCGGCTGCTGGATGCGCGTCCCGGCCTACGGCTGCTGGTCGCCGGTCCGGGTGACCCCGGAGAGGCGCTGCGCCATACGACGGCCAGGGTGCGGGCGGCCACCGAGTTCCTCGGCATGGTCAGCGAGCCGGACAAGGCCTCGCTGCTGCGGTCGGTCGATGCGTATGTCGCGCCTAACACCGGTGCGGAGAGCTTCGGCATCATCCTGGTGGAGGCGATGAGCGCGGGAGCGCCCGTGGTCGCCAGTGACCTGCCGTCCTTCACCGATGTGCTGGCCGGCGGCGCCGCCGGTGCCATGTTCCGCACCGGCGACCCGGACGCCCTGGCCGGGACCGTGGTGCGGCTGCTCGGTGACCCGGGCGAGCGTGCCGCGTTGTCGGCAGGCGGCGCGCTGCGGGCGCGCGACTTCGACTGGCCGAGAGTGTCGGCGGACCTGATGGATGTCTACGAGACCTGTCGTGCGGCGCGGCCCGGCGGTGTGCGAGCGGCGTCCACCGGGCGTGCCAAACGAGTGCTGCGGGGGCGTGACTGATGCGGATCCTGGCGTGGATCGCGCTGGTGGTCGCCATCGGTGCGCTGGTCGCCTGGTACCTGTCCTACACCGCGGCCCGGCTCGACCGGCTGCACACCAAGGTCGAAGGGTCGGTGTCCTCGCTGGACGCGCAACTGGTGCGGCGTGCCGAAGTGGTGCGCGAGGTCGCCGGCTCGGGGGTGCTCGATCCGGCCAGCGCCGCACTGCTGGCCGATGCGGCCAGCGCATCCCTGGACGCGGCCGACGTGGTCGCACTGCACGACAAGGTGCGCGCCGACGGGATCGGGGCACAGCGCGCCGGCACCGAGACCATGCTGACCGAGGTGCTGCGCGCCACGCTGACCGCCGACGTGATCGCCGAGCTGCGCGACGAGAACGCCGGCTGGCCGGAAGTCGTCGAACGACTGCGCTCGGCAGGACAGCGCGTGGAGATCGCGCGGCGCTTCCACAACGAGGCCGTCCGGGACGTATGCCGCCTGCGACGCCGGCCGCAGGTGCGCTATCTCGGGCTGGCCGGGCACACCCCCTTGCCGTCGCCGGTGGAGTTCGACGATCGACTGCCCGACGGCGTCTGACGCACCATCGCTGGCCGGTAGTCGCCGTGGCCTGAACCTGCCATGGCGACTTGTCTGGCATGAAGCTGCCGAATCCGGCGGTACGCTGGGCGAAACATCCACCCCGCGACGAGGAGACCCAGAAGTGACTGCACAGGCCGAGACCCGGACCGGGACCGCGCGGGTCAAGCGCGGTATGGCGGAGATGCTCAAGGGCGGCGTCATCATGGATGTCGTCACCCCGGAGCAGGCGAAGATCGCCGAGGACGCCGGCGCGGTCGCGGTCATGGCGCTGGAGCGGGTGCCCGCCGACATCCGCGCGCAGGGCGGCGTCTCCCGGATGAGTGATCCGGACATGATCGACGGCATCATCGAGGCCGTCTCCATCCCGGTGATGGCCAAGGCCCGGATCGGTCACTTCGTCGAGGCGCAGGTGCTGCAGAGCCTCGGTGTGGACTACATCGACGAGTCCGAGGTGCTCACCCCGGCCGACTACGCCCACCACATCGACAAGTGGGCCTTCACCGTCCCCTTCGTCTGCGGGGCCACCAACCTCGGCGAGGCGCTGCGCCGCATCACCGAGGGCGCGGCGATGATCCGCTCCAAGGGCGAGGCCGGCACCGGTGACGTCTCCAACGCCACCACGCACATGCGGCAAATCCGCCAGGAGATCCGCCGGCTGCAGATCCTGCCTGAGGACGAGTTGTATGTCGCCGCGAAGGAACTGCAGGCGCCGTACGAGCTGGTCACGGAGGTGGCCGCGGCCGGCAAGCTGCCCGTCGTGCTCTTCACCGCCGGTGGCATCGCGACCCCGGCGGACGCGGCGATGATGATGCAGCTGGGAGCCGAAGGCGTCTTCGTGGGCTCGGGCATCTTCAAGTCCGGCAACCCGGCACAGCGTGCCGAGGCGATCGTCAAGGCGACCACCTTCTACGACGACCCCGACGTGATCGCGAAGATCTCGCGTGGCTTGGGCGAGGCGATGGTCGGGATCAACGTCGAGGAGATCCCCGAGCCGCACCGGCTCGCCGAGCGCGGTTGGTGACCTGACTTGCCGAGAGGCACACTCACGCACTGAGGGGCATACCGACAAGGTATGCCCCTCAGTGCGTTGCGCTGCCTCTCGGTGGCTACTTGATCAGCGGCGCCAACGCCTCGCCGAGCAACTGCACCCGGCCCGGGATGTGCCCATTGGCAGGGGCATTCACGGTCACTCCGTCGATGCCGGTCGCCAGGACCTCGGTGTATGCCGCAGCCACCTCGTCCGGCGACCCCACGATCGCCGAACCGGCGCGCTCTCGAGCAGCGGGGTTGCGTTCGAGATAGGCGTCGAGGTCACGTTGCGCTTCCTCGTGTGTCGGCGCAATGCACGCCGTCGTCTGGTAGCTGACGGTGACCTCAGATCGGTCCCTGCCCAGCCGTTCGCAGTGCTCGTCCAGCGCCTTGAGCTTGGTGGGAATCTCCTCGCGGGCACAGATGATGTTGGACTCGTCGGCATACTGGGCGGCCATCCGCAGGGTCTTGCGCACGCCGCCGCCACCGATCATCACCGGCACGCGGCTGAGGGGAGCGGGGGAGTTGACCGCGTCCTTCACCCGGTAGCGCTTGCCGTCCAGCGTCGGCCGCTCGCCACGAAGCATCGGCAGGATGATCTGCAGCGACTCCTCGAGCCGCTCGAACCTATCCGTGAATGTATCGAATTCGTAGCCGAGAGAGTCATGTTCGAGTTCGTACCAGCCGGCGCCGATGCCGAGCTGGGCGCGGCCGCCGGAGACGACGTCGAGTGCGGTGATCTCCTTGGCGAGCAGGGTGGGGTTGCGGTAGGTGTTGCCGGTGACCAGCGCCGACAGCCGGACACGCTCGGTGTGCTGGGCGAGTGCCGCCAGCAGGACATAGCACTCGAGCATCGGTTCGTCGGGCTCGCCGAGCCCGGGGAGTTGGTAGAAGTGGTCCATCACCAGCACGGTGTCGAAGCCACTGGCGTCGGCCTCTTCGGCCTGCTGGACCACGGTCGGGAACAGCTGGCCGGGGGAGACGTCGGGGTAGGTGAAGTTGGGGATCTGGTAGCCCAGTTTCGTCATACCGATCGACGCTACTCCTGGTTGTGACCGGATCGGTCCTCACGCGGCAGGATCATCAGGTGGATCGGTAGGTCGGTGCCGGGATGCCACGGCGCCTGGGTCGTTTCAATGATGCGCCAGCCGCGGCTGAGGTACAGCTCGATCGGGATCCGGTGCGCGGCGACGACGTCGAGCACCGGATATCCCTCGGCCAGCGCGGCGTCGGTGGCGGTCGCCAGCAGACGTGACCCGATGCCTTGGCCGGATCGGCTGATGTCGGCGAAGAACACTGACACGCATCGCAGTTCGTCCACTGTGACGTTGTGTGCCTGCGCCCACGAGCGACCGATCGGATCGTCACGGACGCTCTCGAGCGCCACATGCCCGACGAGCTCGCCGTCGAGCTCGGCGACCCACGCACGAAGCTCCGTGGGCCTCTTCAAGAACTCCCCGATCGGCCGGGGGAACGGCCAGACGAACGGGTAGCGCGTCTGGGCTTGCTGTCGTCCCAGCAGTTCGGCGAGACCGGACAGGTCGTCGTCCTGCCGTTGCCGTATGACGAGATCCACATCCGCACCGTAGCCGGACGCCGCGGAGCACCCGCAGCGGGTCAACCCGCGAGGGGAGCGACCGGGCGTTGGCCGGCGCGAGCGCGGCGTACACGTTTCCCCGGGCCGTTGCGCAGCAACTGCCGCAACCGCGTCTTGTCGTAGGTCGACGCAGGTGTCGACGCCATGAAGTCGCGGACGAATCGCACGAAGTCATCCGGGTGATCCCGGTGCGGGAAGTGGCCGCTGTCCTCGATGATTTCAATGCGCGCCCCGGGGGCGAGCGCGTCCACGTTGCGGGCCTGGGCGGAGGGGATGATGGCGTCATCGGCTCCCCAGATCACCGCGAGCGGCATCGACTCGGTGAGGTAGGCCCGATCCGTCATCGTCACGATCTGGCCCTTCCGGTCGACCACCGCGCGCAGGACGTGGTGCACGGCGGCCCGCGCCTGCCGGTCGCGGAACGAGTCGTAGATCGATGCGAACTCCTCGATGTCCTGGGTGCCGGGCAGGTGGACCGCGTGCGCGAGACGCAGTCCGGCGAGGCCGGCGTGGCGCACGCCCGGCAGCGTCAACGCACCCATCAGCTGCTCGAACCCGGGCACGGTCGCCATTCGGATGATCGGACTCACGTCCGGTCCCAGGCCACCGGGGGCGACGAGGACGAGGCGCTCGGTCAGCTCGGGGAACTGGTAGGCGAACTGCATGGCGACCCCACCGCCGAAGCTGTGCCCGACGACCGTGGCCCGCTCGATCTCCAGGATCGACAGCAGGTCTCGCATCCCGTTGGCGTAACCGCCGAGCGTGTAGTCGGCGCGCGGTTTGGCGGACTGTCCGTGGCCGAGCAGATCGGGCGCGATGACCGTGTAGTCCTTCGCCAGTGGAGCGATCACGCGGTTCCAGGTGGAGTGGTCGCAGGCGACTCCGTGCAGCAGCAGGAGGGCAGGGCCGGAGCCGACCTTGACGAATGCCCGGCGGTGGCCGTGGACATCGACGAATCGGACTCGGCGGGAACCACTCATGAACGGGGAGTCAATCATGTGCGGACGCTCCGGGGTACGAATCGGTAACTTCGTGTCTGCTTCGTTGTCATACGCTCGGGCCCGTGGGACGGGACGACGAGAAGACGGCTGCGGCACGAAGTCCGGCCCTCACCCGAGGTCGAATCCTCGAGGTGGCGGGTGACCTCGTCCGCGGGGAGGGCGCGCCCGCGCTCAGCATGCGGACCCTGGGCGCTCGGCTGGGTGTGACGCCGATGGCGATCTATCGGCATTACGCAGGCCGCGACGAATTGTTGGTCGCACTCCTGGACGAGGAGTTCGCGCAGGTCACCTGGCCGGAGCTGCCTACACCGGGCGCCGAACGTGCTCTGGAAGTGCTGCTGCTGCTGCACGGAGAGCTTGTCCGGCGGCCGTGGGTGCTGGACGCGCTGACCCGTGGCGACCTGATGGCCCCGTCGGCCGCGACCGCCACGGACGACGTGTTGGGTTCGCTGTTGGCAGCCGGCTGCTCGCCGGAGCAGGCGGCACATCGGTACTCGACAGCGTGGCGTTTGATCCTCGGTGCCGCGCAACTCGACGCGCGCAGCGCCGAGGCCGAACAGGGGCTTCGGCGACCGACCGTGCAGGAGAGTGTGCGTCGCGATGCCGCGGACAACGGCTTGGCGGCGCTGGCGGAGTGCGGTCCGGCGCTGGCCGAGCAGCGAGCGAACTTCGGCATACGCGGCGCGCTGGTCTTGATCGTGTATGGCGCCGAACGGTAGCGTGTACGCGTAAACATCGGCACCAAGGAGCACTCATGCCGCGGACGTCGATCTTCGAGGCCGCCGGTGGTGCGGACGGTATGACGCGCATCGCCGCTGCCTGGCACCGGCGTGCGATGGCCGACCCGGTTGTGGCGCACGCCTTCCATGGCGGCGCGAAACCGGACCATGTCGAGCGGCTGGCGGCATACCTGGGTGAGGCGCTCGGCGGACCCGCGCGCTACACCGAGACGTATGGCGAGCATGCCGACGTCGTCCGCATGCACAGCGGCGACGGTGAGCACGACGAGATGAACGAGCGCGCCGTCGAGTGCTTCGCGGCTGCATTGCGGGACGCCGGCATCGACGCGAGTCTCGAAACGTACCAGGCAGTTCTGGACTACTGGAGCTGGGCGACCTGGCACCCGATGAACAGTTACAACCGGTCTGCGGATGACGTGCCGACCGACCTGCCGATGCCGCACTGGAGCTGGGATGCACGCGTCACCTATGGATCGGAGACGCAGTGATCACGCCATACCTCACGGTTGCGGACGCGCGGGCGGCGATCGACTGGTACCGCAGCGCATTCGGCGCGCGTGTCTCCGTCGAGCCGATCGTCATGGATGACGGGCGGATCGGCCATGTCGAGCTCACCATTGGTAAGGACAGCCGATTCATGCTGTCCGACGAGTTCGAGGGTGCCGGTGTCGTGGCGCCGGATCCCGCGCGACGTAATTCCGTCTCCCTGCACGTCGAGACGACCGCCGTGGACGTCGTTGTCCGGCAGGCGAAGGCCGTCGGTGCGCAGATCGATCGGGAGCCTGCTGACACGCCGCACGGTCGTATTGCGGTGCTGCACGATCCTTTCGGGCACCGCTGGATGTTCAACCAACAGAACGACGATCCGGAGCGTCCGACCGGACCGGCTCTCGCACGGGCCCTGACCGCCAATCTGCCGGTGCCCGACCTGGACCGCATCGACGGTTTCTGGGGTGAGTTTCTCGGCCTCACCGACGAAGGCTTCAACCTCGGGTGGGTCGCGCATCGCAGTGCGCCGCAGTCCGGCGCGTGCGTGCAGTTGGTGACCCGGGATGCCACCGCACCGGTCGACTCGGCGGTCTCGGTGCATGTCGCCGATGTCGACGCCGCGTATGCCGAGGCACAGCGTCGCGGCTACCGGATCGTGCACCCGCTGACGCGCGAGGAGTGGGGCGTGCGTCGCTTCTTCGTGCAGGCGCCCGATGGCACCGTGGTCAACATGGTCAGCCACGCCGATTGAGTCGCGATAAGGCCTCGGCCTACTCGACCAGCATGGGCTCAGAGGCGTTCGCGCAGCCAGGCGATGTCGGCCTTGTGCTCGTCGGCGCCACCGGGAGTTTCACAGATCACCGGTGCGTCCGCAGCACGCACGACGGAAGCCAATTCGTCCGGATCTATCTGTCCCGCACCGAAATTGGCGTGCCGGTCGGCCCCGGAGTCGAAGGCGTCACGACTGTCGTTGCCGTGGACCAGGTCGATCCGGCCGGTGATCTCATGGATGCGTTCGGCCGCTTCGGCAAGCGCGATGCCGCCCGCCCAGGCGTGACAGGTATCCAGGCAGAAGCCGACCTGCTCGTGGCCGTCGGCGTGCGTGATGGCTTCCCACACCGCGGCGATCCGGTCCAGGTGACGAGCCATCGCGTTGTCGCCGCCCGCGGTGTTCTCGATGAGCAGCGGGATCTTGCAGTCGGTCGCCTCGATGGCCTTGCGCCAGTTGTCGAAGCCTGTGGCCGGGTCGTCGGTCTTGTTGACGTGGCCGCCGTGCACGATCAGCCCGGCCGCACCGATCTCGGCGGCGGCGTCCATGTGCTGCTGCAGCAGTTTGCGGCTCGGAATGCGGATCCGGTTGTTCAACGTGGCGACGTTGATGATGTACGGGGCGTGCACGAAGACCGTGACGCCGGCGGCCTGTGCGGCATCGCGCAACGCGGCGGCGCCACCGTCATACGCGATCACCGGACCCTTGTAGCTCTGCGGATCGCCGAGGAAGAACTGCACGACGTCCGTGCCGCGTGCGGCGGCCTCCGCGATCGGGTCCTGCTGGTCCACGTGTGCGCCGATGGAGATCGTCATACCGACCAGCCTACGAAGCTGGTCGGACATCGCGCCCGGGCCGGTCGAGCGGCCGCCCGAGCAGCAGATCCGGATACCCCCTCCGTTTTCGCCGCGGGGAGGCGTAGCGTTGACGTCGTGACGGATTCGACGACTTCGACCTCTGCACCCTCGATCACCACCCTCGGCCAGTTGCGTGCCTCCGGGCACGAGTTGCGCAGCGTTCGGGACGAGTTGCGCCACAACCTGCTGGCCAAGCTCGCGGCCGGGGAGGATCCATGGCCCGGCATACAGGGCTTCGAATTCACCGTGCTGCCGCAGCTGGAACGTGCGCTGCTCGCGGGGCACGACATCGTGCTGCTCGGCGAGCGCGGACAGGGCAAGACCCGCGTGCTGCGCACCCTGGTCGGCCTGCTGGACGAGTGGACCCCGGTGATAGCCAGCTCCGAGTTGGGCGAGCACCCGTACGAACCCATCACGCCCGCATCCCGGCGGCGTGCGACCGAGCTCGGCGACGACCTGCCGATCGCCTGGCGGCACCGGGATGAGCGGTATGCCGAGAAGCTCGCCACCCCGGACACCTCCGTCGGCGACCTGGTGGGCGACATCGATCCGATGAAGGTGGCCGAGGGCCGCAGCCTGGGCGACCCGGAGACGATCCACTTCGGTCTCATCCCGCGCGCCCACCGTGGCATCGTGGCCATCAACGAACTGCCCGACCTGGCCGAGCGCATCCAGGTCGCCATGCTCAACGTCATGGAGGAACGCGACATCCAGGTGCGCGGCTACACGCTGCGACTGCCGCTGGACGTGCTGGTGGTCGCCAGCGCCAACCCGGAGGACTACACCAACCGCGGCCGCATCATCACCCCGCTGAAGGACCGCTTCGGCGCCCAGATACGCACCCACTACCCGCTCGAGGTCGAGGGCGAGATCGCCGTCATCGAGCAGGAGGCGCATCTGGTGGCGGGGGTTCCGGCATACCTGATCGAGATCCTGGCGCGCTTCACCCGCGCGCTACGGGAGTCCAGCGCCGTCGACCAACGCTCCGGTGTCTCAGCGCGATTCGCCATCGCGGCGGCCGAGACGGTGGCTGCGGCGGCACTGCACCGGGCGACCGTCCAAGGCGAGCGCGAGGCGGTCGCGCGCGTCATCGACCTGGAGACCGCCGTCGACGTGCTGGCCGGCAAGGTGGAGTTCGAGTCCGGGCACGAGGGCCGCGAGGAGGCGATCCTCGAGCACCTGCTGCGCACCGCGACCGCCGAGACCGCCCGTAGCCGGCTTCGCGGCATCGACCTCGGACTCCTGGTGCGAGCCCTGGAGCACGGCGCACGCGTCACCACCGGCGAACAGGTCAGCGCCGCAGAAGTGCTCGGCGGGCTCCCGGTGCTGGGGGAGTCCGACCTCTACGACCGGATCGCCGAGCGACTCGACGCCACGACGCCCGGCGCACGCGCCGGGGCCGTCGAACTCGCCCTCGAGGGGCTCTACCTGGCCAAGCAGGTGAGCAAGGACTCCGACGACGAGGGCAACGCCGTCTACGGCGAGAGCGAGCAGGGATGACGACGCGCGCAACCCCCTTCCGGCGACCGCGCAGGACTAGCGTCTGAAGGATGTTCACCCACACTGCATCGAAACGCTCCCTGCGCCTTGCCGGGGTCCTGACCGCGGCGTGCGCCACCGCCGCCCTGGCTGCGCCGGCTACTGCTGCGCCCGCCGCTCAGCACGGCTCTGCGCACCACCAGAACTACTCATGGTCGCCACGTCCGACCGGTGTGCAGGAGCAGTTCCGTGGCCTGGCCGCCGTCAACGCACGCGTTGCCTGGGTCAGCGGCGAGCAGGGCAGCGTCCTGCGCACGACCGACGGCGGACACAGCTGGGCAGACGTGTCGCCGGCCGTCGCGAAGGCGGACGGACTGGCACTGCGCGACATCGAGGCGTGGGACAGCCGGCATGCCGAAGCGCTGTCGATCGGGGAAGGCGGCGACTCGCGGATCTTCCGCACCGACGACGGCGGACAGACCTGGCAGCAGGTCTTCACCAACACCGATCCCGCCGCGTTCTACGACTGTATGGCGTTCAGCTCACGAGGGATCGGCCTGGCGATGAGCGACCCGGTGGACGGCTACTTCCGGATCGCGCGCACGACGGACGGCGGGAAGTCGTGGAAGGTGCTGCCCACCCAGGGAATGCCTCCGGCCTTCGCGAACGAGTTCGGTTTCGCCGCATCCGGCACCTGCCTGGTCTCGGCACAGGACACGCGCGGTGCCCGACCGGGCGAGTTCTGGTTCGCGACCGGCGGACAGTCCCCGCGGGTCTTCCACACGACCAACGCAGGCACCAGCTGGACCGCGGAGACGACGCCCGTGCGCGCGGGGGACGCAGCCGGCATCTACAGCATCGCGTTCAAGCACCACGGCACAGGCGTCGCGGTCGGCGGTGACTACACCGCGCCGACCGATGGCACTGACGCCGCTGCGACCCAGCACGGCACGTCGCCGTGGAAGGCAAGCCGCACTGCGCTGGGCGGCTACCGCTCCGGCGTGGCCTACGTGCCGGGCCGCGGCAATGTGGTGATCGCGGTGGGTCCGACCGGCAGCGACGTGAGTCGCGACGGTGGGCGCACGTGGACGACGTTCGACGGCACCGACTACGACGGGATCCACTGCGCCACCGACGGCGCGTGCTGGGCGTCCGGCCCGGACGGAGCCGTCGCGAAACTGATGACCCCGCGGCACACCCACGGCCAGGAATAGCGCATGGAGGCGTATCTCGTTGACACGTAAGCACACTCACCGCTCACGCTATGGCCGGTATGCCGGCGGGCCCGACCCGCTGGCACCACCGGTCGACCTGGCCGAGGCGCTCGACGCGATCGGCGAGGACGTCATGGCCGGCTACAGCCCGGAGCACGCGATGCGGGAGTTCCTGCGGCGCGGCGGGCGGCAGCAGCGTGGGCTGGACGATCTGGCCCGGCAGGTCGCGGAGAAGCGCCGCGAGTTGCTGGCCAAGCACAACCTGGACGGCACGTTCGCCGAGATCAAGCAGCTGCTGGACGACGCGGTGCTCGCCGAGCGCAAGCAGCTGGCGCGCGACCTGGACGACGACGCGCGGTTCGCGGAGATGCGCATCGAGAACCTCCCACCCTCTACTGCTGCCGCCGTCAACGAACTCGCCGACTATCCCTGGCGCAGCAGCGAAGCTCGCGAGAAGTACGACCAGATCAAGGACCTGCTCGGCCGGGAGATGCTCGACCAGCGGTTCGCCGGGATGAAGCAGGCACTGGAGGGGGCGACCGATCAGGACCGGCAGCAGATCAGCGACATGCTGCGCGACCTGAACGACCTGCTCGAGGCCCACGCCCGCGGCGACGACAGCGATCAGCAGTTCGCCGACTTCATGGCGAAGCACGGTGACTTCTTCCCGGAGAACCCGCAGAACATCGACGAGCTGCTCGACTCGCTCGCGCAGCGCGCCGCCGCCGCTCAGCGGATGCTCAACTCGATGACGCCCGAGCAACGCCAAGAGCTCATGGAGCTGTCGCAGCAGGCGTTCGGTTCGCCGGAGCTGATGCAGCAGCTGGCGCAGCTGGACGGCAACCTGCAGGCGCTGCGGCCGGGGGAGGACTGGTCCGGTTCGGAACAGTTCGGCGGCGAGCAGGGGATGGGCCTCGGCGACGGCACCGGCGTCATACAGGATCTGGCGCAGTTGGACGACCTGTCCGAGCAGTTGTCGCAGCAGTATGCCGGCGCCCAGATGGACGACCTGGATCTGGACGCGCTCGCCAGGCAGCTGGGCGACGCGGCGGCGGCCGACGCCCGCACCCTTGCCGCACTGGAGCACGCGCTGCGCGAACGCGGTTATCTGACAAAGGATTCCACCGGCGAGCTGAAGCTGTCGCCACGCGCGATGCGTGAACTCGGCCGCACCCTGCTCAAGGACGTGGCGACCCGGCTCAGCGGCCGGTCCGGCTCACGGGACGCGCGCCGAGCGGGTATGGCGGGGGAGCCGACCGGCGCCGCCCGGGAGTGGCAGTTCGGTGACACCGAGCCCTGGGACGTGACCCGGACGCTGACCAATGCCGCGTTGCGCAGGGCCGGTGGCGACGACACCCGAATGCTGACCATCGCCGACGTGGAGGTGCAGGAGACCGAGGCCCGGACCCAGGCCGCGGTCGCCCTGCTGGTCGACACGTCCTTCTCGATGGCCATGGACGGGCGCTGGGTGCCGATGAAGCGCACCGCACTCGCCCTGCACCACCTGATCCAGACCCGCTTCCGCGGTGATTCGTTGCAGCTCATCGGTTTCGGGCGGCACGCCCGGTCGATGGACATCGACACCCTCACCGCGCTGTCGGCCGAATGGGACAAGGGCACCAACCTGCATCACGCACTGATGCTGGCCAACCAGCACTTCCGGCGACACCCGAACGCCCAGCCGGTCCTGCTCATCGTCACCGACGGCGAGCCGACGGCGCACCTCGAACCGGACGGCGAGGCGTGGTTCAGCTATCCGCCGCACCCGCTGACGATCGCCTACAGCGTGCGCGAGCTCGACACCGCGGTGCGGCTCGGCGCGCAGACGACGATCTTCCGGCTCGGCGAGGACCCCGGCCTCGCCCAGTTCGTCGACCAACTCGCCCGACGCGCCGACGGCCGGGTCGTCGCACCCGAACTCGACGAGCTGGGTGCAGCGGTGGTCGGCGGCTACCTGGGCGGACGCGGCGGTCGGCCCACGTACGGCGCCTTCGGCGACTGGGGTCTGCGCGGCGGCTGGGTCGGCTGATTCGCCGGCCGCGCCCAGCCGGCACACCGCTGCCTCCGGGTTGCGAATCAGGTTCTCATCAGCCTTCATTCGATGCATTGACGCGCTCATATCGGCGGGTGTCTATTGCATAGGCCGGCCGATCGGCCAGCGCTCGATCTCCTCCACGCATCGGTGAGGTGTCTTGATGAAACAACCCACGTCGCGCACCACAATTGTCGTGATCGCAACAGCAGGAACTCTGGCGGCAGGCATGGGCCTCGCCTCCGCCGGCGCCGCCACGGCAGCGTCCGGGCCCCGGCATCAGCTGCAAGCCCGACCGACCTGGCTGGGCAAGGCGCACGCCAAGGGGGCGCTGCCCAGCGGGCAGACCCTGAGTTTCAGCATGCTGCTCGGCATGCGCAACCAGTCGGGAGCGGACGCCATGGTCCGCGCCCTCAGCGACCCGTCCAGCCCCAAGTACGGAAAATGGTTGAGCCTCAAGCAGTTCGACGCGGCATACGGCCCCCGCGAGGCCGACATCACCGCCGTGACCTCCTGGGCCAGGTCGCACGGCCTGCACGTCTCCTCGGTGGCGCCGAGCGGCATGCTCGTCAACGTCACCGGGTCGACCAGCACGGTCAACCGCGTCTTCGCGACGAAGATGGAGTCCTACTCGTTCCAGGGCGTGACTGTCCGCTCCAACACCACGGCGTTGACCCTGCCGAGCAGCACGTCCGCGACCGTGCTGTCGGCAGTGAAGGGTGTTGTCGGCCTGGACACCGGTGCCACGGTCAAGAAGCCCGCCGACACGTTGCCCGGCCCGCCACCGGGCGGCCGCTACGGTGTCCAGCCGTGCTCGTCCTACTACGGCCAGAAGACCGCGGCCGACCAGCCATCGGCATACGGCAAGAAGTGGCCCTACGCCGTCTGCGGCTACACCCCCAAGCAGCTGGAGAGCGCCTACGGCGTCGACCAGCAGCTCAAGCACGGCTACTCGGGCAAGGGCCAGACGGTCGTCATCACCGACGCGTTCGCGGCGCCGACGATCGCGGCGGACCTGCGCAAATACAACGCGAAATACGGCCTGCCGCAGTTCAAGAAGGGCCAGTTCAGCCAGCAGACCCCCGGGCCGGACGGGTACGACCTGGTGAGCGAGTGCGGCGGCAACGGCTGGTACGGCGAGGAGACCCTCGATGTCGAGGCGGTGCACTCGATGGCGCCGGGCGCCAAGATCGTCTATGCCGGCGCCCCGGACTGTGCCTCCGGGCTGGACAACACCTGGGCCGCGGCGATCGACAACCACACCGGCGACATCATCACCAACTCGTGGGGCGACGGCGTCGACACCGTCGCCGACCTGGGGCAGTCCTACATCGACTTCTATCAGCAGTACTCCACCGAGGCGGCACTGCGCGGGATCACGGTGAACTTCTCCACCGGCGACGACGGCGACCAAACCTCCGGCGGCACCGACCTGGGCGCCAAGAGCCTGAGTTTCCCCTCGGACCTGCCCTACGTGACCGGCGTCGGCGGCACCAGCCTCGATGTCGACAGGTTGGGTGCCTGGACCGGTGAATGGGGCTGGCAGAACGCCTATGCGCAACTGTCACCGGACGGAACCTCCTGGGTGTCACCTCCCGGGAAGTACTCGTCCGGCGGTGGCGGCGGCACCAGCCAGCTGTTCGCGCAGCCGTGGTACCAGAAGGGCATCGTCCCCACCGCGGTGGCCGACTACTACGGCAGCACACCGATGCGGGCGACACCGGACATCTCGACCGTCGGCGACCCGAACACCGGCCTGGTGGTCGGCGAAACGCAACAGTTCCCGGACGGAACCTATTGGGACACCTACCGGATCGGCGGCACCAGCCTGTCCTCGCCGGTGATGGCGGGCATCGTCGCAGTGGCCGGTTCCCGGGCTCATCGGACACTGGGGTTCGTCAACCCGCTGTACTACTCGCTGCTGGACAGCCGGGCACTGCACGACCTGAAGGCACCGACGCAGCCGCTGTCACAGGTCCGCACCGACTACGTCAACGGGCTGGACCGATCCGGCGGTCTGCACTTCGAGTTGCAGCGCATCGACGTGCAGAGCTCGACGCTGCACGACACCCGCGGCTGGGACAGCGAGACGGGCGTCGGTTCGCCGGCCGCCGCGTTCTTCCGGATGGCAGCACGCCGGTAGAGGTCGGCCGTTCGGAGGTGGCAGCGCGTCACACGCGCGCTGCCGCCTCCGCCTCGGCGTCGGACGCGATCTGTTCGGCGGTGGCGTCCGGCACGTGGCGCAACGTGCCGGGCCACCAGATCTTCGGGCCGATGTCGAGGGTCAACGCGGTGACCAGCACTGCGCGCACCACGATGGTGTCCAGCAGGACACCGAGGGCCACGGCGAAGCCGATCTCGGCGAACGCGACCAGCGGCAGGGTTCCGAGGACCGCGAACGTCGAGGCGAGCACGAGACCGGCCGAGGTGATCACCCCGCCGGTCGCCGACAGGCCGACGATCGCGCCGCGTCGGGTGCCGTGCTGACGCGCCTCCTCACGGACGCGGGTCATCAGGAAGATGTTGTAGTCGATCCCCAGCGCGACGAGGAAGACGAAGACGAACAACGGCAGTGACGGGTCGGTGCCGGCGAACCCGAAGACGAAATGGAACACCAGCGACGACAGGCCGAGCGCCGCGCCGAACGACAGGATCACCGTCAGGATCAGCAGCACCGGAGCGACGAGCGCCCGCAACAGCACCGCCAGAACGGCCAACACCACCAGCAGTGTCAGCGGGATGATCACCCTGCTGTCGTGATCGGTGGCGTGCTGCACGTCATACGTCGTGGCGGTGTTGCCGCCGACGAGCGGGTCCGCGCCGGGTATGCCGTGCACGATGCCCCTGACCCGCGCGATCTGATCGAACGCCTCGGCGCTGTACGGATCGCCGGAGATGGAGGTCTGCAGCAGGGTGCGGTCGCCCCGGACGATCGGCTTCGCCGCCGGTGCGAAGCCCGCGGCCGACAATCGCTGCGTCACCACGTCCGATCGGGCAGAGTCGACCAGCACATAGGCCGGGTCGGACGCGTTGGACCGGTAGTGACTCTGCAGGATCTTGCTGGCGGTCACCGAGTCCGGGTTGCCGGTGAAGCTCTGGGTCGTCGACAGGCTGTGCGAGTGGAGCTGGGTCAGTCCGGCGGTGCACAGCAGCAGGACGCCGACGGTCACCAGCCACACGGTGCGCGGTCGCGGACGGATGAACCCGCCGACCTTGGACCACAGACCGCTCTGCGTCGGCTCCGCGCTCCCGTAGGTGGGACGTCGTGGCCAGAACACCCATCGGCCGACGGTCACCAGCAGCGCCGGCAGGAGCGTCAGCATCGCGAGCAGCGCGAAGACGATGCCGAGCGCCGCGACCGGTCCGAGACCCTTCGTCGAGTTCATCTGCGCGGCGAGCAGGCACAGCATGCCGAGGATGACGGTGCTGCCACTGGCCAAGATGGCCGGCCCCGACCGATGGAGCGCGAATGCCATTGCCTCATGCCGGTCCTCGTGTCGGCGCAGCTCCTCGCGATAGCGCGCCACGAGCAACAGGGCGTAGTCGGTGCCGGCCCCGATGACCAGCACGGTGAGGATCCCGTAGCTCTGGCCGTTGACGGTCAGCCCGGTGTGGTCGACCAGCAGGTAGATGAACGCCTGTGCGGCCGTGAGCGGCACGCCGGCGCTGAGGATCGGCAGCACCCACAGCACCGGGCTCCGGTAGGTCAGCAGCAGGATCAGGATGACGACGCCGAGCGTGCCGAACAGCAGCGTGCCGTCGATGCCCGAGAAGGCGTCGGCCTGGTCGGCGCCGAAACCGACCGGTCCGCCGAGATGCACGCCCATGCCGTGTGCCCCCTCAGTTGCGGTGGCACGGATCTGGTCGGCCGTCTTGGGCAGGTCGTTCCAGCCGGACTTCGGGTCGATGTGCAACGGGATCAGCGTTTGCAGCGTCGTCCCGTCCTCGGACGGGATCGGACCGACGACCGGGCCGGCCACGTGCGGTGTGTTCTTGTATGCCGCGGCGTCGGCGGCCGCCTTCGCGCGGTCGGCCGCGGTCAGTCCACCGTCCCGGTGATAGACGACGATGGCCGGGATGCTGTTGCGGTCCACGAAGGCGCCCAACTGGTCGTAGGCCTTGGTGGACTCGGCACTGGCCGGTAGCCATGACGAGGTCTGGTTGTCCTGCGCGCCGGACAGTTTGCCGGCCAGCGGGCCGAGCGCGACGAGCGCAACGACCCAGATGACGAGGACTGCGTATTTGCTGCGGCGGCCGCACACCAGTGCCGCGAATCGACGATCCATCCGATGACCCCTCCGTCAGATGTGGATGCGCGGCAGATGCTTAGCTTTCCTCACTGTCGCGATATATCGTGATTTTACGCGATGACGCCCATGACGTGCAGGCATTTCTTTGTGGGACGCTTGCGGCGTGAAGTCACTCATCGGCGTGCTCGCCGTGCAAGGCGATGTCCGCGAGCATGCTCGTTCTCTCGAATCCGTCGGAGCCGCAACGCGATTGGTTCGCCGGCCGGAGGAGCTGGAGGGCCTCGACGGGATCGTGCTCCCCGGCGGGGAGTCGACCACGATGGACAAACTGCTGCGCGCCTTCGAGCTGCGGGACCCGCTGCGGGAGCGGTTGACGGCGGGCCTGCCGGCATACGGCTCGTGCGCCGGGATGATCCTGCTGGCCGACCGCGTGCTGGACGCGACGGCCGGCCAGCAGACGCTCGGCGGCCTGGATGTCACGGTGCGGCGCAACGCCTTCGGGCGGCAGGTCGACTCGTTCGAGGAGGACCTCGAGATGCCGCAGATCGTGGGGGAGTCGGCGCCGCCGGTGCGGGCGGTGTTCATCCGGGCTCCCTGGGTGGAGGCGGTCGGCCCCCAGGTGCAGGTGCTCGGCACCGTGACGACCGGCCCGGCGGCCGGGCGGATCGTCGCCGTGCGCCAGGGCAATGTGCTCGCGACGTCGTTCCACCCGGAGGTCACCGGCGACCACCGGATCCACGAATACTTCCTGCGTATGGCGCACCAGCGGCGCGGCGATAACATTGCCGGTCGAGACACCAGCACGTTCTAGCCAGAAGAGGGATGTATGTCAGGTCACTCCAAGTGGGCGACAACCAAGCACAAAAAGGCTGCGATCGATGCCAAGCGCGGCAAACTGTTCGCCAAGCTGATCAAGAACATCGAGGTTGCGGCGCGCTCCGGTGGCGGTGACCCGGCAGGCAATCCGACGCTCTTCGACGCCATCCAGAAGGCCAAGAAGTCCAGCGTCCCCAACGACAACATCGATCGCGCGGTCAAGCGCGGCTCCGGCGCCGAGGCCGGTGGCGCCGACTACCTGGCGCTGACCTACGAGGGCTACGCGCCCGGTGGTGTCGCCCTGCTCATCGAGTGCCTGACCGACAACAAGAACCGCGCCGTGGCCGAGGTGCGCACCGCGCTGTCGAAGAACGGCGGCTCGATGGGCGAGTCCGGCTCGGTCGCGTTCCTCTTCAACCGCAAGGGCGTCGTGATCGTCCCCAAGAAGCAGCCGGAGGGCGAGGCCACCGAGGACGGGCTGCTCGAGGTGGTGCTCGACTCGGGTGCCGAAGAGGTCAACGACCTGGGCGAGTCCTTCGAGATCGTCTCGGAGGCCACCGATCTGGTCGCCGTCCGCGAGTCGCTGCAGGGCGCCGGCATCGACTACGACTCGGCCGACTCCTCCTTCCTGCCGACCACCGAGGTGCCGCTGGACAAGGACGGCGCCAAGAAGATGTTCCGCATCATCGAGGCGCTGGAGGACAGCGACGATGTGCAGAACGTCTACGCCAACGGCGACGTCTCGGACGAGGTGCTCGCGGAGCTCGAGGCCGAGGACTGATCCCGTCGGTTCGCCGACGCGCCGCCGCAGCCTTCGCCGGTATGCCGCTGCCGCCGCCTAAGCTGACACGGACCGAACATATGTCGGACCCCGTATGTCGTGAAGGAGCTGCCCTGCTGTGCGAGTGCTCGGAGTCGACCCCGGCCTGACCCGGTGCGGTCTCGGCGTGGTCGAAGGAGGCATCGGGCAGCCGGTGCGGATGGTCGCCGTCGGTGTCGTGCGCACGCCGGTCACCGACGACCCGGCCGAACGCCTGCTGAGCCTGCAGACCGAGATCGACGAGTGGATGGAACGCCACACACCCGACTCGGTCGCGGTCGAGCGGGTCTTCGCCAAGGCCAACATCAAGGGCATCATGGGCACCGCGCAGGCGTCCGCCATACCGATGCTGGCCGCCGCGCGGCGTGGCCTGCCGCTGGCGCTGCACACCCCCAGTGAGGTCAAGGCGGCCGTCACCGGCAACGGCCGTGCCGACAAGGCACAGGTCACCTCGATGGTCACCCGCATCCTGCGGCTCGAGGTCGCGCCGAAGCCGGCCGACGCGGCGGACGCCCTGGCCATCGCCATCTGTCATGTATGGCGCGGCGGCGCCCAGGACCGCATCGCGGCGGCCGTCGCCCAGCAACGCGCCGTCGCAGGTGTACGTCGATGATCGCCACACTGCGCGGGACCGTCCTGCAGGTCGGGCTCGACCAGGTCGTCGTCGAGGTCGGCGGCGTCGGACTGTTGACCCACACCACGCCCGGCACCGCTGCCGCGCTGCGGACCGGGGGAGAGGCGACGCTGTCCACGACGCTGGTGGTCCGGGAGGATGCACTGACGCTCTACGGGTTCGGCACCGCGGATGAGCGGGATCTCTTCGAGCTGGTGCAGACGGTCAGCGGCGTCGGTCCGCGGATCGCGCTGGCGATGCTGGCCGTCGCCAGCCCGGACCAGATCCGGGCGGCCATCGCCGGCGGTGACGTCGCCGCGCTGGTGAAGACGCCCGGCATCGGCAAGAAGGGGGCCGAACGCATCGTCCTGGAGCTCAAGGACAAGGTCGGCCCGCTGCTCGCCGGCGACACGACCGACACGCGCCCCGCACCGGTCGGTGGCGGGCACGACCAGGTCAGCGAGGCGCTCATCGGGCTCGGCTGGTCCGCCAAACAGGCCGATGACGCCGTCGCGAAGGCCACCGCGGCCGACCCGGCACTCACCGAGGTGTCCGCGCTGCTGCGGGCGGCGCTGCGCGAGCTGGGACGATGACGGGCGTGGAGGACGAGACAGAGCCGAACCCCGACGGCTCCTACGATGCGACGTCCCGCATCGTCGACCCGGGCGGGGACGAGGAGGAGCGCCGGCTCGAGGTCGCGCTACGCCCCAAACGGCTGGCCGACTTCCCCGGTCAGCCGCGGGTGCGCGACCAGCTCGGCCTCGTGCTCGAGGCCGCGCGCCGCCGCCAACGGCCACCGGACCATGTGCTGCTGTCCGGACCGCCCGGCCTCGGCAAGACGTCGCTGGCGATGATCATCGCCGCCGAGCTGGAGCAACCGATCCGGATCACCAGCGGGCCCGCCATCCAGCACGCGGGCGATCTGGCCGCGATCCTGTCCTCGCTCGCCGAGGGCGAAGTCCTCTTCCTCGACGAGATCCACCGGATGGCCCGGCCGGCCGAGGAGATGCTCTATCTGGCGATGGAGGACTTCCGCGTCGACGTGGTCGTCGGCAAGGGACCGGGCGCCACCGCCATACCCCTGGAGCTGCCGCCGTTCACCGTCGTCGGGGCCACCACGCGAGCCGGCCTGCTGCCGGCGCCACTGCGCGACCGGTTCGGTTTCACCGGGCACCTGGACTTCTACGCGACCGAGGACCTGGCCGCGATCCTGACGCGCAACGCCCGCCTCCTGGGCATCGACTCCACCGCCCAGGGCATCGACGAGATCGCCGGACGGTCGCGCGGCACACCACGCATCGCCAACCGGCTGCTGCGCCGGGTCCGCGACTACGCGCAGGTGCACGGCAAGGACGTCGTCGACCTCACGGCGGCGCGGGCGGCCCTGTCCCTCTTCGACGTCGACCAGAGCGGTCTGGACCGGCTGGACCGTGCCGTCCTGGAGGCACTGTGCCGCCGGTTCGGCGGCGGTCCGGTCGGCCTGTCGACCCTCGCGGTCGCCGTCGGGGAGGAGCCGGACACGGTCGAGACCGTCGCCGAGCCCTACCTCGTCCGGGAGGGCTACCTGGTGCGCACACCGCGCGGCCGGGCGGCCGCCCAGCTCGCCTGGGACCATCTCGGTCTCACCGCGCCACCCACGGCGATCGCAGGCGCCATACCCTTGCCACTGGACGAGGACGGCGGCGGTCGATTCAGCGACTGAGCCCGACACGCTCGGAACCCGGACGCCCGTCGATGACGTTGCTCACTTAGACTCACCCGTCGGCCGCTGATGCTGCCCGACACCCACCAATCCAAGGACTGACTTTTCGATGTATGCACTGGAGCAGACATGGGCTCTCTGATCATTCTGCTGCCCTTGCTGTTGCTGGCCTATCTGTTCTGGACGCAGCGCAAGCGCCAGCAGCAGATGCGTTCGGCCCAGGACTCGATCCAGGTGGGGCAGGAGATCAGCACCACGTCCGGGCTGCTCGGCACGCTGGTCGCGCTCGACGACGAGGAGGGCACCATCGAGGTGTCACCCGGCGTGCAGCTGCGGTTCGTGCGCCGGGCGATCGTCCCGCGCAGCCAGGTCGGCGCGCCCGCGCCGGCGGAGACCGCGGACGCCGAGTCGACACAGATCGAGCCGACGCCGGCCGAGTCCACGCCGGCCGAGTCCACGCCGGCCGACGTCGCGGAGCCGGGCCATGTCGACCTGGGCAAGCGTGAGGGCGTCCGGCAGGACGACCACACCCCCGAGACGAAGGCCGAATAGGTGGCCAGCCGAGCCCGTCGATCCACCACCGGCAAACCGCGGCAGATCCTGACGATCCTGTTGCTGCTGATCGTCGCGCTGTACGCCGGCATCGCCGGCACCGCAGCCTGGGCGTCGCCCAAGGGCAAATGGGTGCCGCTGCTCGGCCTCGACCTCGAGGGCGGCCGGCAGATCACCCTGCAACCGCTGGTCGGCAAGGGCCAGCAGGTCAACGCCGGGCAGGTCCAGCAGGCCGTCGACATCATCCGCAACCGCGTCAACGGCAACGGGGTGTCGGAGGCCGAGGTCTCCACCCTCAACAACTCGCTGATCGTCGTGTCGCTGCCAGGCAACCCGAGCGAACAGACCCTCAAGTCGCTCGCGCAGTCCTCGCAGCTGGCCTTCCGGGCCGTCATCCAGGCGCAACCGATCCCGGCCCCCGCACCGAGCGCGAAGTCGAGCCCGAAGTCGAGCCCGAAGTCGAGCCCGAAGTCGAGCCCGACGTCGAGCCCGTCCAGCTCCGGCACGGCGACTCCGAGCACGTCGACGCCGAGCACGTCCACGCCGAGCACGTCCGCGTCGAGCAAGGGTGCCAACGACCTGCTGCCCCAGGCGTTCCTGCGCGACACGAAGTCGCCGTCCTCGACGCCCTCGTCCAAGGCCTCGTCCAAGGCCTCGTCCAAGGCCTCGTCCAAGGCGTCGCCTTCCTCGAGCCCGGCGTCGACCCCCACGGCGACGCCCACCCCGACGCCCACGCAGCCGTCCCGGCAGCTCCCGGGCGCGCGCCCGGAGCCGACCTCGCCCAGTGACACCGCCTGGGGCACCATGCCGGTGGACAACATCTGGGTCGAGAACAACCTCGCGACGGCGGGAGAGACCTACTCCGAGCTCTTCGCGGCATACCCGTGCACCCCGGCCCAGGTCACCAAGGGCGGTGCCTCCGTGGAGAAGTGGCGCGAGGTCGGTGCCCAGGCTCCGCAGGACCAGCCGAGCGTCGCCTGCTCCGACACCGAGAAGTTCCTGATGGGCCCGGCCGAGGTCACCGGCTCCGAGGTCACCGATGCCTCCTGGGGCAACGAGACCAACCAGCAAGGCGTCGCCACCAGCACCATCGGCGTCAACCTGACGTTCAACAGCAAGGGCAAGGACGCCTTCGCGAAGGTGACCGAGCGGCTGATGCAGCACCAGGGCACCGACCAGAACCGCTTCGCGATCACCATGGACGGTCGGGTCATCTCGGCGCCGCAGACCAACTCGGTGATCACCGACGGGCACGCCCAGATCACCGGCAACTTCACCGAGTCCGAGGCCAAGACCTTGGCCAACCAGTTGAAGTTCGGTGCGCTGCCGTTCTCCTTCAAGGAACTGACCTCCAACCAGGTCAGCCCCGAGGTCGGCACCGACCAGTTGCAGAAGGGCATCATCGCCGGCCTGATCGGCCTGCTGCTGGTCGTCCTCTACTCGCTGCTGCAATACCGCGCGCTCGGTTTCGTGACCGTCGCGTCGCTGATCGTGGCGGGCGTGCTCAGCTACGGCCTGGTGACGCTGCTCGGCACCACCAGCGGCTTCCGCCTCACCATGGCCGGGGTCACTGGTCTGATCGTCTCCATCGGCATCACCGCGGACAGCTTCATCGTCTACTTCGAGCGGGTGAGAGACGAAGTCAGATCCGGCAGGCCCCTGCGGGCCGCCGTCGAGACCGGATGGGCCCGGGCCCGCCGGACCATCATCATCTCCGACATGGTCAACTTCCTGGCCTCCGCGGTGCTCTACGTGCTCAGCGAGGACAACGTCAAGGCCTTCGCGTTCACGCTCGGCCTGTCGACCGTCGTCGACCTGGTCGTCGTCATGATGTTCACCCACCCGGTGCTCACCCAGCTGGCCCGCACCAAGTTCTTCGGCAGCGGCCACAAGTGGTCCGGGTTCGACCCCGACCGGCTGGGCGCCGCGGGAGTCACGTATGCCGGTCGCGGTCGGGTGACGATCGCCGACCGCAAGGCGGCCGCCGGCTCGGCCACGGTCGAAGGAGGACAGGCCTGATGGGCAGCTTCGCGCAGTTCGGCAACGACCTGTTCACCGGTCGGCGGCAGATCAACTTCATCGGCCGCCGCCGCACCTGGTACCTGCTGACCGGTGTGCTGCTGGTCATCGCGGCAGTGGGGCTGTTCGGGCGCGGGCTGAATTTCAGCCTGGAGTTCGAAGGCGGTTCCCACCTGTCGGTGACCAACATCCAGAACACCAGCAACTTCGACCAGCGGGCCCACGACGCCGTCAAGTCCGCAGTCGGTTCCGCCGACAACCTGCAGGTCACCAAGGCCGGCGCGAGCACCGTCAACGTCGAGTCCAAGAAGCTGGGCAAGGGCACCTCCGCCGACACCGACAAGGTCGCGGCCGCGCTGGCCAAGGAGTTCGGCGTCAAGGACAGCGCCGTCACCACGCAGTTCATCGGACCGTCGTGGGGCAGTTCGGTCACGCACAAGGCGATCCAGGCACTGATCGTCTTCCTGCTGCTGCTGGCGATCCTGCTGTCGGTCTACTTCCGTACCTGGACGATGGCGGCAGCCGCGCTGGTCGCGCTGGTGCACGACCTGTTCTTCACCGTCGGCATCTACGCGTTGACCGGCATCGAGATCTCGCCGGCGACGATGATCGGCTTCCTGACCATCCTCGGCTACTCGATCTACGACACCGTCGTCGTCTTCGACAAGGTCCGGGAAAACACCGACGAAGCCATCCGCGACGGCAACCGCACCTACGCCCAGGCGGCCAACTACGCGGTCAACCAGACGCTGGTGCGCTCGATCAACACCTCCGTCGTGGCGTTGCTGCCGATCACCGCGATCATGGTCGTCGGCATCTTCCTGCTCGGACCCGGCACCCTGCTCGACCTGGCGGTCGCGCTCTTCTTCGGTATCGCCGTGGGCACCTACTCCTCCATCTTCATCGCGACCCCGCTGCTGACATCGCTGCGGCACCGCGAGGCCTCGATCAAGGAGCTGGACCGCCGCGCGAAGGCCTACCAGGCCAGCCAGGCCAGCGTGCTGGCACGGACCGGCACCCGCGAGGAGCACACGCCCGGCGAATCGGTGTCCGGTGTGATCGAGCCCGAGCGCGCGAAGGCCGCGCGCGCGGCCGCTGCGACGAAGGTGCGCAAGCGGGAGATCCACCCGCTCGCCAAGCGGAACGCGGATGACTGACACCGCCGCGCAGGTGCTGGCCACACACACCCGCGAGGTCGCGGACTTCCCCAAGCCGGGAGTGAAGTTCAAGGACCTGACACCGCTGTTCCGCGAGCCGGGGGCGTTCAGTGTCGTGCTGGACGACATCGCGGGCCGCTGGACCGGCCAGGTCGACGTGGTCGCCGGCGTCGAGGCGCGCGGCTTCATCCTGGGCGCGCCGCTGGCCATGCGGATGGGGCTGGGTTTCGTGCCGATCCGCAAGGCGGGCAAGTTGCCCGGCGACACCCACACCCGCTCCTACGACCTCGAATACGGCACCGCCACGATCGAGGTCACCACGGACGCATTCGCTGCCGGCCATCGCGTGCTGCTGGTCGATGACGTGCTGGCGACCGGCGGCACGGCGGCCGCGGCGTGCGCGCTCGTCGAGAGCGCCGGCGCCGAGGTCGTGGCCCTGGAGATGCTGCTGGAGCTGAGCTTCCTGCACGGCCGGGACAAGCTGCCGGGCCGGGACGTCCGCGCGATTCTGGTCGATTGACCCCCACTACACTCGGTTTATGAGTCAGGACGAGCGCACCAGCAATCCGTCGGGTGCCTCGCGGGTCCGAGCCAGGCTCGTGCGGTTCGGGGCTCCCCGGCCCAGCAGCAACCGGGAGATCGAGCCGTTGCTCGCCATCGTCCGGGCGACCCACCCGAAGGCAGACCTGGCCGTCATCGACCGCGCCTACGGTGTCGCCGAGCGCGCCCACCGTGGTCAGCTGCGCAAGTCGGGCGACCCCTACATCACCCATCCGCTGGCCGTCGCCACCATCCTGGCCGAGCTTGGTATGACGCCACCGACCCTCGCCGCGGCGCTGCTGCACGACACCGTGGAGGACACGGCATACAGCCTGACGCAGCTGACCGACGAGTTCGGTCCCGAGATCGCCATGCTGGTGGACGGTGTCACCAAGCTCGACAAGGTGACCTACGGCGACGCCGCGCAGGCCGAGACGGTCCGCAAGATGGTCATCGCGATGGCCAAGGACATCCGGGTGCTGGTCATCAAGCTGGCCGACCGGCTGCACAACGCGCGGACCTGGCGCTACGTGTCGGCCGAGTCCGCCCAGCGCAAGGCCACCGAGACGCTGGAGATCTACGCCCCGCTGGCGCACCGGCTGGGCATGAACACCATCAAGTGGGAGCTGGAGGACCTGTCCTTCGCGACGCTCTACCCCAAGGTGTACGACGAGATCGCCCGCCTGGTCGCCGACCGCGCGCCGGCCCGGGAGGAGTACCTGCGCGGCGTCCGCGAGCAAGTGACCGGCGACCTGCGGGCCGCGAAGATCAAGGCGACCGTCACCGGCCGCCCGAAGCACTACTACTCCGTCTACCAGAAGATGATCGTCCGCGGCCGCGACTTCGAGGACATCTACGACCTGGTCGCCATCCGGGTGCTGGTGGAGTCGGTGCGCGACTGTTACGCGGTCCTCGGCACGATCCACTCGCGGTGGAGCCCCCTGCCCGGGCGGTTCAAGGACTACATCGCGATGCCGAAGTTCAATATGTACCAGTCGTTGCACACGACGGTCATGGGCCCGCAGGGCAAGCCGGTGGAGATTCAGATCCGCACCTTCGCGATGCACCGCCGCGCCGAATACGGTGTCGCGGCGCACTGGAAGTACAAGGAGGACGCCAACAAGACCGGCGGTGACAGCGACGGGGACGGGCCCGGCAACGACATGTCGTGGCTGCGGCAGCTGCTGGACTGGCAGCGCGAGACGGCCGACCCGGGGGAGTTCCTGGAGTCGCTGCGTTTCGACGTCGGGTCGCGTGAGGTCTACGTCTTCACCCCGAAGGGCTCGGTCATCGGGCTGCCGGCGGGGTCGACGCCGGTCGATTTCGCGTATGCCGTGCACACCGAGGTGGGCCACCACACGATCGGCGGGCGGGTCAACGGCCGGCTGGTGCCGCTGGAGAGTCCGCTGGAGAACGGCGACGTGGTGGAGATCCTGACCTCCAAGGCCGACGGTGCGGGCCCGAGCCGCGACTGGCTGGGCTTCGTCAAGAGTCCACGGGCCCGCAACAAGATCCGCCAATGGTTCTCCAAGGAGCGGCGCGAGGAGGCGATCGAGAACGGCAAGGACGCCCTCGCCCGGACGATTCGCAAGAAGGGCCTCGGCATCCAGCGGCTGATGTCGCACGAGTCGCTGACCGCGGTCGCCGAGCAGCTGAAGTACCAGGACATCGACGCCCTGTATGCCGCCATCGGCGACAGCCACGTCTCGCCCGACCATGTCGTCAAGCAGCTGGTGACGATGCTCGGTGGCGAGGAGGGCACGACCGAGGACCTGGCCGAGGCGACCAACCCGGTCCGGCGCAATCGCCGCTCGTCCGAGGCCGACCCGGGCGTGACCGTGGTCGGCACCGACGACGTGTGGGTCAAGCTGGCCCGCTGCTGCACACCGGTGCCCGGCGACGACATCATCGGCTTCGTGACCACCGGCAACGGTGTGTCGGTGCACCGGCGTGACTGCACCAACGCCGAGCAACTGCTGGCCCAGCCGGAGCGGCTGATCAACGTGGCGTGGTCGCCGTCGGCGGCGTCGGTCTTCCTGGTCCAGTTGCAGGTCGAGGCGCTGGACCGCAACCGGTTGCTGTCCGACGTGACGCGGGTCCTGTCCGACCAGCACGTCAACATCCTGTCCGCCTCCGTGCAGACCACCCGCAACCGTGTCGCGATGTCGAAGTTCACCTTCGAGATGGGCGACCCCAACCACCTCGAACACGTCATCAAGGCGGTCCGCAAGATCGACGGCGTCTTCGACGTCTACCGGATCACCGGATCCGGCCACCGCAGCACCGAACACGCCGCCCAGGCCTGAGGTCTGCCTCGCGACACTGTGGATAACTTCTGCGCGCGTCCGCCGCACGGGGGCAAGCTCTGTCGGCATGACTCCTTCACCGCAGCAGCGCAAGCCGATCCGGACCGACGCCGACCTCTTCGAGCGATGGGAGGACCTGATGGGGCCGGGTGGCTTCGGCCGCCGCAGCCTGTGGCTCATCTTCCTGGACGAGGACGGGCACCAGTCCGACCTGATCGTGCCGATCGACGACATCCCGATGCTCCCCGACGCGCGTGACATCGTGTCGATCACCGACCTGATCGCACGGATCCGGGACGAGGTCGGGATCGCGCAGGTGCCGATGCTCATCTCCCGTCCCGGCCCGTCGGCCATGACCGAGGGTGACCGCCGTTGGGCGGTTGCGCTGACCACCGCACTGCGCGACCAGCACCCGCGCTGGCCGATCCATCTGGCCACCCGCGACCGTGTGCAGGTCTTCGCCGCCGACGATCTGGTCGTGCCCCGGGCCGGTTGAGCGGCCGCGACGCTCAGCCCAGCAGCAGCACCGGACGACTGCGGCCGGCGGTCGAGCGCGGACCGCTCAGCCCGGCCAGGTCGGCCAGCAGCACCGCAGTGCCCGCGACACCGTTGAACAGGGCCAGATCCCCGTCGGCGGCCGCCAGGCCGCACGGCCACTGGCCCGGGTCGTCGCCGGCCAGGTCGAGGAACGCCGCAGCCGTGTCCAGGGCCAGCACCCGGTGTGCCGGCTCCTGGAGCACCCGTGCGGCCAGGTCCAGAGCTCCCACCGGCCCGCCCACGCCGTGGCACAGCGTCCAGCCCTGACCCAGCGCATCGGCGCCATACGCGACCCACGCCTCGCGCTCGCACCACACCTCGGCGCCGCACGCCTGGATCGCCACCTCCGTCTCCACCCGGATCGACTCCTCCGACCACGGCGCCCGCAATCCCTGCGCGTCCAGCTCCAGCAACCGCAGCCGTATGACGGCCGCTCCCGCGGCGCCGTGACACCACCGGGCGGCCCACACCGGTTCGGGACCGCGCAGGTCCGGCCAGCCACCGTGCAACGGATCGGACCACGACGCCTCGAAGCGCAGCGCGTCGTGCGCGAGGGGCAACGCCGACCCGGCCAATTGTGGCCAACGCCAGGCCGTTTCGGCCAGCGCCCAGGCGATCCCGCCGGCGCCGTGCGCCATACCGCACAGCGGCCGTGCGCCGGAACCGTGCTGCGTGGGATCCGGCCAGCCGCGGCCCCACAACTGCCGCTCCGACCGGCGCCACAGGGCATCGACCAACCGGGCCGCGACGGCGGGATCGGCGTGCGGGGCCCGGGTCAGCGCCAGCAGCACACCGGCCAGGCCGGAGGTCAGATCGCTGGACGGCAACCGCCCCGCCAGCTGCTCACCGGCCTCACCGGCCTCACCGGCGGCGCCGGCCGATGAGCGGCGGCTCCCGGAAGGCCGCACCAGCTCGACGCCGGCGGTGCCGGACAGCAGACCCGGATCGGGAAGCGGCGCGCGGCGCGTGACCGCCCGGCCGGCCCGCGCGGCGAGCTCGACGACGTCCGCCCGGTGCAGTGCCGCACCGAGCCGGCGCAGTGCCCACGCGATGCCGGCATCACCGTCGTAGAACGAGGACCGGCCGCCGGTGCAGCGCTCGGGCGTCCCGTCGGCGGCAGGGTGCCAGGTGGGCCAGGTGACCTCGTCACCGTCCTCGATCGCCGTCGCCTGCAGCAGGTCCACGCAGTCCGCGACCGCCCCGCGGAGCCGGTCGACCGTGCGTACCACGCCCGGCGCCGGCGCGCCGTCCGTGGCGGCCGGCAGCAGCGTGGCGCTCATGCCGGCACCGGGACGGCGCGCAGATGGGCGGCGACCGGGTCGACTCCGTGCTCGCGGAACACCTCGGCCACGACGTCGGCGAACGCGCTACACCGTGCCTCGGCGCGACGGTGCGCCTCGCCGAGCCAGCGGCAGCGCAACTCACCGAAGCTGCAGCCGTCCCCGGGGTCCTCGCTCCACGCGATCCCCGGCGCCAGCACCTTGGTGAACGGCGGCGACGCATTGCGGACGTGCGCGGCGCAGCAGGTCGCCACCGCCTCGAACGCCGCGGCGCGGCAACCGTCCGGCAGGTAGAGGACGACGGCATCGGCTCGGTCCAGGGCGGCCGCGTCGGTCGCCACCTTCAGCGACCACTGCGCGGTGATCTGCGGTATGACGCGGGTGATCTCGTGCACCAGCCGCGCGACCTCGACGCGGCGCGGGGCGCAATAGAGCCGGGTCAGGTCGTGCGGGACCCGGTCGGCGGGCCAGTCGTCACCCCAGGTGCGCCACCAGCCCTGGTCGGCGTGGCCGCCCCGGCGGCGGCTGAGGCGCAGCCTCGCGCCGACCGTCGGCGCGAGGCCGGCCCCGGAGTGCACGCTCAGGTAGTCGCCCCGGCCCACGGCGCGGCGGCGCCGGCGAGGGCCGTCGGTGACCACGACGGCGCCGAATCCGCCGACGGCAAGGACCTCCTGCTCCTGCGGCGACCAGGCGAGCGCACCGGCGTGCGCGGCACGCAGCGCCCAGCCGATCGGTGGGTCCCATCGACCCCGGCTCGTGCCGCCGGGCCGCGGCGCCGCCCACCAGTGCTCGTAGAGCGTCGTCGCGAGGTCGTCGGCGTCCGCCATGACGGTGAGGACGTGCTGCGCGGCCTGTAGTTCGGCGGTGGTGTGTCGGTCCCAGCTCATCGGGATGCCTCCTGCATCGGCGACGCGCTCCGGCGCGTCCTGGTGAAGTCACTGGCCCGGGCACTGGCCCGGGCGTCGGTCAACAGCCGTTCGACGAGACGGTGGTGGTCGGGACCGGGTGCCGCGGCGTACTGCCACGCGGTCACCAGGGAGCGCACGGTCCGCCACCCGGATGGACACGGCAGTGCCGGGCCGCCGCCCGCGGCATACGCCCGGCGAAAACAATGCAGGGGCAAGCCGATCGACGTCAGGGACTGCTCGAGACTGACCAGGTCCCAGCACGGGTCGCCGCGTCCGGCGGACTCCCAGTCGAGGAAGGTGATCCGGGAATCACCGTCGACGAACACGTTCGACGCGGACAGGTCGCCGTGCGTCCAGCGGGCGGCTCGCGCCCAGCTGTCCCGCAACGGTGCCAGTGCGGCGCGCACGGCGGGTTCACGCCAGGTGGCCAGCACCGCGTCCCGGTCGCGGCCGGCCGGATGCGTCGTCATCGACGCAAGCGGTGCGTCCAGCAGCGGCCACGGTGCCCGAGCGGTCGGCACGTCCGGGTCGACGGGCGCGCGGTGCAGTGCGGCCAGGGCAGCGCCCAGCGCGTGCGACAGCCGCAGGGCTGACTGCTGGTCGAGCGACAGGGTCGTCAGGTCGGTCCCCCGTACGGCGGCGGTCCACACCACCGCTGGTCCCCCCTGAGGGATCAGCGGCGGTGTCAGACCGAGGTGACGCAGCCGGGTGAGGGCCGACCGCTCGGCCGCGACGACGTCGTCCCCGTCCAGCCGGCTCGCCACCCCGGGCTGCTTGGCGTAGGCGAGGGGTCGGCCGGACCGCTGCACGCAGTGCACGCCGTTGGTGCGGGTGACCGGCACGGCGCCGGTGACTCCGGAGATCACGTCCCGGCCGGCGACCATGCCCGCTCGGACGGCGAGGGACAGGATCTCCGGAGTGGCCTTCATGCCCATCGCCTCCTACCTCGGGGGCAAGCGATCGCCGCTGCGCCTGTGGGCGCGCTACGCGCACGCATCTCAGCCCCGGTCCGACCGGTCGCGTTCGTCGAGCTGGTCGATCTCCTCCAGCGCCGCGAGGTAACCCGCCCAGTACTCCTCGGGCACATCGGCCGTCGCGCCGTACCCGTACCCGTCGTGGACCGGACCACCCTCCACGGGTCCCGGGCCGGGGACGGGCACCTCGCAACCGGCGCGGGTCAGGACGTTGCACGTGGCCGGCACCCGCGTCACGACCGGGCACCAGGAGGCGCGCGTGATGTTGCACGCCACCGCCCGGGTGACCAGGCACGACGGGGTGCGCGTGACGTTGCAGCTCACCGTCCTGGTCAGCACGCACGCCGCCGGACGGGTGATCGTGCAGATCGCCAGCCGCGTGTTGAGGCAGGTCACGATCGGGCGGGTGACGACCGGGGCGACGAGCAGGTCGACGTTCAGCTCGTCCAGCACCGACTGGATCGGGTTGGCGAACGTCCACTGTCCGTCGCTCGACCCGGCGAAGAGCAGACCGACGACCATCCGGTTGTCGTCCATGACCACCGAGCCGGAGTCGCCGTGGTCGGAGAACCGGGACGACCGGCTGGTGTCGGTCTGCACGCGGATCTGGTGGTGCAGCGTCCGCGATCCGACATCACTGCCGTAGTTGATCGACACCGTGAAGTCGGTGGAAACCACTGTGCCGTAGGTGAGTTCGGTGGTCCGGCCGCGTTTGCGCACGGCGGCGCCGACGGTCGCGGCGGTGTGTCCGGCGACATCACCGATGTCCTGGACCGTGGCGCTGGTGGACTTGCCGGTGTCGACGGTCACCACCGCGCCGTCCACGTCGTCGGACAACGTGGCACGCGTCAGACTGCCGAACTGGTTGCCACTGGATCCGCCGTCGAGCAGCGACGGCTGCACCATGCGGTCACCCACGGACCAGGTGTTGTTGACGCACGCCACGTGGAAGTTGGTGAGCGCCATCGTCGCGCCGTTCCCGCGGTCGCGCACCATGGCGCCGAGGGTGCCGGCGAAGATGTAGTAACCCGCGGAGGTCACGTCGGGCGGGGTGAGGTAGACGCTGCGCAGCGGACCCATCGAGATCCCGCCGTGCAGTGTCGTGTACGTCGTGGTGTCGACCTGCGGGGTCAGCTGATCGACCAGTTCCCGCGAGGGCCCCTGCAGTTCGACGGTCATCTGCTGCACGTCGGTCGGTATGCCGTCGATCTCCTCGGGCACCCGGTCGGCGGCGGCGAGCTTCGACCTCGGCTGCTTCTCCTCGACGAACACCACGATGGCCAGTCGCCCGGTGGTGCGGCCGTCGGTCTCCTTGTCGGCGATGTCGACGCCGATGACGTTCTTCCTGGCCAGCAGGTCCGCCTCGGCGGCCTGCTTCACGCCGCGGATCTGTGCCCGAGCGCGGGCTCGTTCGTCGGCCATGGGACTTCCTTTCCCTCGGTGCGGCCCGCGAGTCGGGCTCGTTGCCAGCAAGGAGGGTCGGGATGTGCCGTTGATACGTGCGAAGAAGTGTGCCCGTGCAGGTATCACCGCGCTGGGCGACGCGCTCCTGACAGGTGACGGCCGACCGCCCCGGGCCGGCCCAACCTGCACGGACCAGTGGCAGCACCGGATTCCTGGCGCCATACTGGGAGCCACCGGGTCCACGGTCTCGAGGAGACACCCATGAAAGCTGGCACCCGTTCCGAACCGCCCGCCGCACAACCGGTTTCGCCGGTGACGACCGTGCCCGCATCGGCCGCCGCGCGCTTCTCCGTGCGCCGGCTGGACCCCGACCAGTGGCCGGGCGACGACGACGGCCGGCCCGCCGCACCGACGTTGTATGTCGGCGACCGGATCGTCGTGCCGGGTCTGCCGGGACGAGGCGCGGACTCCGCGATCGAGACGATCGGCAAGCTGCTCGACGGACGCGCCCGGGTCATGGTGTCTCGGGGCCTGCGCGAACGGACCGCCGTGTATGCGCGTTTCGATCTGCTGGACCGCCTCGAACCGGTGGCCGCGACCGTCCTGCAGCTGCTTCCCGCAGCGGCCGACCGGCGGCCGGTGGACGCGGCGCCCTGGGTGTTGCGTGCCCGGGACGCCGGGATCCGCGCCGGGCTGAGCCACGTGCTGACGGTCGCGGGCTACCTGCAGGGAGTCGGTTACCTGCAGGGCGTCGGTTACCTGCAGGGCGTGGGCTACCTGCAGGGCGTGGGCTACCTGCAGGGCGTCGGTTACCTGCAGGGCGTCGGCGCGGAGGCCGCCGGGGCGTCACGGGCACCGGTCAGCTGGGCCGCACCGGACCCGTCGGACGGTGCCGACACCGCCGACGGACCGGTCGTGGCGTTGCTGGACACCGGCATCGGCACCCATCCCTGGTTCACTCACGGCACGGAGCGCGACCCTCGACTCGCCGGTGAGCCGATCGGGCTGCGCTTCGACCCGTCCGAGGACCCGGAGCGCAGCGGCGTCACGATCGACCGGGTCAACGGCACGCTCGACCCGCTCGCCGGGCACGGGACGTTCGTCGCGGGCATCGTCCGACAGCACTGCCCGAGCGCGCAACTGCTCAGCGCACCGGTGATGTATGGCGACGGCGCCGCCGACGAGTCCGATCTGCTCGCCGCCCTGACCGACCTGTACGCCTACCACCTGCTGGCGTGCGAAGGCCGGGTCGACGCCCGACCCATCGACGTGCTGTCGCTGTCGATGGGTTATTACGCCGAGTCGCCCGGCGCCGCCGTGCACGGCAGCGCGCTGGCCGGCATCCTGCGCGCGTTCGGCGACGCCGGCGTGAGCGTGGTCGCGGCGGCCGGCAACGACGCGACCACCACACCGTTCTACCCGGCCGGGCTGGCAGGGGGAGCAGGCGGCGCCGATGCCGCCGGCGCGGTGCCGCTGATCGCGGTCGGCGCGACCGACCCCGGCCGCACGCTCGTGTCGGTCTACTCCAACACCGGTTCCTGGGTGACGACCTACCGCGCCGCCACCAACGTCGTCAGCACCATGCCGACCACGTTCAACGCGGCGGCCCGTGCGGCGCTGTCGACCGGGCCCGGCGCGTTACCGGCCCGCTCGGCCGTCGATCTGGACGACTACTCGGCAGGGTTCGGCATCTGGAGCGGCACCTCCTTCGCGGCGCCGGCGCTGGCCGGAGATGTCGCCGCGGCGTTGGGCGGCGGTGCCGGAGCCGATCTCAGCGGCCGCCGCGACCGGCTCGACACCGCGGTGCGCACCTGCCTGGCAGGTGCGTGGTGACCGCCGTCGGGTCCCGGCGGGACGGCCTGGCGGACCGGGCCGCCGGTTGCTTCCGCGACTACCGCGCAGGTGACGAGCTCGCCATGGGTCGGCTGGTGGACGCCGTCACACCGGTCATGTGGCACACCGCACGCGCCGCCGGGCTCGACCAGGGCACCGCCGAGGACGTGGTCCAGGAGGTGTGGCTGACCCTCTACCGGCGTGCCGATCGCATCACCGACTGCCAGGCGGTCCTGCAGTGGCTGCTGGTCAGCACCCGCCGCCGCGCGTGGGCGGAGGCGCGCCGCGCCGGACGGACCCGCCCGGCCGACCCGGGAGCGGAGGCCGACGTCGAGCACACCGCTCCGCCGGACGACGGGCCGGAGCAGGTCGTGCTGCGCTCGGACGCGGACCGCACGCTGTGGCGCCACTTCCGGGCGCTGTCGCCGCGCTGCCAGGCCTTGCTGCGGGTGGTCGCGGCGGGGGACCGGCCGGACTACGCCGGTCTGGCGGCCGCGATGGGTATGTCGGTCGGCAGCATCGGGCCGACCCGCGGCCGGTGCCTGGCCACACTGCGCGCCTCGCTGGAGGCCGACCGGCACTGGGAGGGCGCGCGATGAACCGCCTCGACGAGCTGAGCAACGGTCCGATCGACGCCGCCGACGAACGAGTGCTGCGCGCACTCGGCAGCATCCTGTCCGCGAGCGACCCGGCCCCGGCGGGCCTGGCCGACCGGGTGAAGTTCGCGCTCACCGTGGAGGCCCTCGGTGCGCAGGTCGCCGAACTCCTCGAGCCCGCACCGGTCGGCGTGCGTTCGTCATACGACACCATCACCACGGTGACGTTCAGCGGCGACGAGGTCACCGTGCTGCTGACCCTGGAGCCGCAGCGCCGGCCGCGCCGGCGGATCACCGGCTGGCTGAGCACGGCCGACGCGACAGCACGGGTCCACGGCCCCGACGGTCCGGTGGACGCCGCGATCGACGAGGACGGCCGATTCGAGATCGAGTTCACCCGAGCCGGCCTGGTGCACCTGGTGATTCAGCTGCCCGGCGACCCGCCCGGCCGCCCGGTCGTCACCCCGCCGATCCAGATCTGAGGTGCGGAGATCAGCACGCCGTATGCCGAACGCGACCTCGCCCGGGCCAAGCAGCTGAACACCCTGGGGCAGTGGTCCGCGTCGCGCAGCGCGCTCAGCGGCGCGGTCGAACGCCTCGTGGCCGAGGACCCCGCGCAACCGGAACTGCTCGGCCGGGTGCTGGTGACCCGGGCGCTGCCCGACCTGCACCTCGACGGGCCGGTCGCCGCGCAGCGGACACTGGAGGAGGCACGCCGCGCCGCCACGGCCGCCGGGTCCCGGTACGTCGCAGCGCTCGCGCTGGTCCAGGAGGGCACCATCGCCATGTACCGCGGTGACTGGACTGCCGGGCTTCTCGCGCTGGATCGGGTGCGATTGGACGATCTGCGCTCACCGGCCGAGGTGCTCGCGGTGCTGCTCAACCGCGGTCTGGCCAACACCACCCTGCGGCATCCGGTCGCCGGGCGCCGTGACCTGCGGGCCGCGTTGCGGCTGGCGATCCGGCAGGACTGGCCGGAGGTGGTGTTCAAGGCCCGGCACAACCTGGGCTGCCTGGAATTCTTCGTCGGGCACCTGCCGGAGGCGATCCGGCTGATGCAGGAAGCCGACGAGTCGCCGGTTCGGGTGGACCGGCTGCAGTCCCGGCGGGACATCGCCGCCGCGCTGCTGGAGGTCGGGCTGATCGACCCGGCCAGGCACCTGCTGGGCCTGGCCCTGCGCAGCGCCCGGCGCAGGGGGTTACGACTCGACGAGGGCAACATCCTGCTGGACCTGGCCGGCGCGCACCTGCTGGCCGGTGACACGCGGTCGGCCGCACGCGCCGCCGCATCGGCCGCCCATGCCTTCCGGGCGTATGACGACGCCGACCTGGCCGCGCACGCGCAGCTTCTGCTGGCTGCGGCGGACCTGACACGGGGGCGTCCCGCGCTCGATCCGGCCCTGCTGGACCGGCCGGGCCCGACCGGCCGGATGGCCGCACGACTGCTGGCCGAGGCGTCGATCGACCGGGGCGACCTCGACCGGGCCGACCGCCTGCTGCACGGGCTGGGCCGGCAGCCGATCGACGGCATCGACGCGGTGATGCACGAGCATCTGCTGCGCGCCCGGCTGGCGACATACCGCAGCGATCAGCGCAGCGCCGAACGCGAATTCGCCGCTGCGGCACGGAAACTGGCGCGCATGCAGGCATCGGTGGCCGGTCCGGAGGCCCGCGCCGCCGTGGCCGTGCACGGGACCCGGCTGGCCCGGAACGACCTCGGGCAGGCCATCCGCCGCGGCGACCCCGAGCACGTCTTCCGGTCCGTCGAACGCTGGCGCGCCGCGTCGCAGCGGCTGCCGGCACTGCATCCTCATCCGGACCCCGTCGTGGCGTCCTGGGTGATGCGGCTGCGGCAGGTGCGGCACGACGCACAGTCCGGTCACGACGGTCCGGCAGTGCGGGCCGAGATCGCCTCCCTGGAAAGGCAATTGGCTCGACGGCTGTGGGCGGCGGGCGCCGACGCGGTGGGGACCGGGCTACCGCCCGCGGCATACCGTGCGGTGCGCGCGAAGCTCGCCGAGAGCGGGGCGACGTTGCTCTACTACTTCCGGCAGGACAGGAGGGACCACCTGCTGACGATCGGCGCGCGGCGACCGGTGATCCGTGTGCTCGCGCCGGCCACCCGGACGGAGGCAGCGGTGGCCCGGCTGGAGTCGGCTCTGCGGGCGCGCGCCCACGCCGGCCCGGACGCCGCCCTTCGCGCCGCGATCGACCGCAGCGTGGCCCGCGACGTCGAGCAGCTCGCCGCGTTGCTGCTGCCGCCGGATGCCATCGGTGCCGCCGGTCCGGTGCTCGTGGCGCCGACGCGCGCACTCGCGTCGATCCCGTGGAGCATGCTCCCGGCGTTGTCGGCGCGGCCGGTGGTCGTCGCGCCCTCGGTGTCCCGCTGGTGCGCGGCCGGACCCACGACGGGCGAGATGCACGCCGCCGCACTGCTGCTCGGCCCCCGGATCGCCCACGGCGCACCCGAACTGCGTGCCGTGGAGCGGGTATGGCGGCGGGCCGGTCGTGAGGTCCGGACCCGTCTGCACGGCACGACGCGTGACCTGCTCGGCGCGTTCGCGGGTGCCCAGCTGGTCCACGTCGCCGCGCACGGCGAACACGCCCAGCAGAGCCCGATCTTCTCCCGGCTGGACCTGCACGACGGGCCGCTGTTCGCCCACGAGCTCACCGGTCGTGCCCAGGTGCCGGATCACGTGGTGCTGTCCGCCTGCGACGTGGGCCGGTCCGCCGTCGGGCCGGGGGAGGAGCCACTGGGTCTCGCGGCGGCGCTGCTGGCCCTCGGGGTCCGCAGCGTGCTCGCAGCCGCCGGGCCGGTCGACGACCAGCAGGCGGCCGAGGCGATGACGGCATACCACCGCCGACTGGCCGCCGGTGACTCCGCGGCGCACAGTTTGCGCTCGGCACGCGCGGACCACCCGGCGGCGGCCATCTTCGCCGTCTACGGGTCCGACTGGTCGGCGGTCACGCCGGGCAGAGGAACGCCGTGAGCGCGTCGGCATACATTCGTTGGTCCTCGGTGCCGACGAGCTCACGGACCGAGTGCATGGACAGTGTCGGTGCGCCGAAGTCGACCGTCGTCACGCCGGTCAGTGCCGAGGTGACCGGGCCGACGGTGGAGCCGCAGGGCAGATCGGACCGCACCACGAAGCGTTGCACCGGCACGCCCGCCTGCTCGCAGGCCAGCGCGAACGCGGCCGCCCCCACCGCGTCCGTGGCATACCGCAGAGTGGTGTTGATCTTCAGCACCGGTCCGCCGTTCATGGCGATGCGGTGCTGCGGCTCGTGCCGCTCGGCGTAGTTGGGGTGCGTCGCGTGCGCCATGTCACCGGAGGCGATCACGCTGCCGGCCAGCGCCCGGTGCATCGCCTCGCGGTCGCCGCCGAGCGTGCGAGTGATGCGCTCCAGCGTGGTCATCAGCAGGGCGGACTGTGCGCCGCGTTCGGAGACCGAACCGATCTCCTCGTGATCGAACAGCGCGAGCACCTGGGTCGTGGGTGCACCGGGAGCATCGCGGTCGGCGCGAATGAGCGCCAGCGTGCCGGCGTACGACGTGGCGAGGTTGTCCATGCGCGCACCGGCGATGAGTTCCCGGTCGCGGCCGAAGAAGGCGGCCGGCTGCAGGTCGAACGTCATGGCGTCCCAGGCGAGTACGTCCGTGGCGGCGGCACCCAGCTGCTGCGCGAGGTGAGCACGGAAGTCCCCGGGACGGTCGCCGAGACCCCAGTGCGGCACCAGGTGCTGCTGCGGGTTGAGCTGCTCACCGTCGCGTGCCGAGCGGTCCAGATGTATGGCGAGCCGGGAGATCCGCAGGATGGGGTCGTCGATGCGGAACAGCTGCTCACGCACCCCTGCGCCGTCGCGCACGGCGACCCGGCCGGCGACTCCCAGGTCCCGGTCCAGCCAGCTCGGCGCGATGATGCCGCCGTAGGGCTCGACGCCGAGCAGCTGCCAGCCGGCGCGAGCGAGGTCGGGCTGGGGCTTGATCCGGAAGTTGGGCGAGTCGGTGTGCGCACCGACCATCCGGATCGGGGTGGTCGCACCGGCGGAGTGCCGGGTCGACCAGGCCAGCAACGATCCGCCGCGGATCAGGAAGTACCCGCCGGGCTCGGTCGGCCATTCCGCGGTCTCGGCGACCTGCCGGAACCCGGCGCCGGTCAGCAGCCGGGCAGACTCGGCGCAGGCGTGGAACGGCGTGGGTGACGCGGCGAGGTAGTCGATCAGGCCGGCACCGATCTCCGTCCCACTCACTTGGTGGAGTCCTGCAGGCCACCGCGGGCTTGTTCGAGCCACGCCCGGCGCGCCTTCAACGAATCCTCCAGCTCTTTGACCAACTTCTCGTTGCCGTCCTCACGAGCCTTGGCCAGGTCCGACTCGATGTCGGCAACGGCCGCCTCGAGCTGGTCGACCATGGACTGGGCACGGGCGGCGAGCTCCGGGTCCGTCTTCTTCCACTTGGAGTCCTCGGCGTCGCGGACCGCCTGCTCCACCTTGCGCATCGCCGCTTCGATGCGGGACATGTCCTTGCGCGGCACCTTGCCGGCGGCGTCCCACCGGTCCTGGATGCTGTGCAACGCGGACTTGGCCGCGCCGAGGTTCTTGACCGGCAGCAGCGCCTGCGCCTCCTTCAGCAGCTGCTCCTTGACCGCCAGGTTGGCCTCGAACTCCTTGTTCTCCTCGGCGACGATCTCGTCCTTGGCCGCAAAGAAGGAGTCCTGGGCCGCCTTGAACCGGGCCCACAACTTGTCGTCGTCGTGCCGGGACGCCCGGCCGGCCTGACGCCATTCGCCCATCAGGCGCTTGAACGCCGTCGCGGTCGGACCCCAGTCCTTGGAGGACGCCAGTCGCTCCGCTTCGGCGATCAGCCGTTCCTTGCGTGCCTTGACCTCGCCATGCTGCTCGTCCAGCCGGGCGAAGTGCGACCGCCGCGTCTTGTCGAAGCCGTTGCGGGCATGGCTGAACCGCTGCCACAGTGCGTTCTCGGTCGGCTTGTCGAGCTTGGCGCCGGTGCGCTGCAGGGTCTTCCACTCCTCCAGCAGCTCACGCATCCGTGCCGTGCTGGACTTCCACTGGATCTTCTCGGTGGGCTGGGCGGCGATCTGCTCCGCCTCGGCGACCAGCTTCTCGCGCTGGGCGGCCGCCTCGGCGCGAGCGGTCGCGCGGGCCTCACCCTCGACCTGAGCCTTCGCCTTGAGGGCGGTCGCGGTCTGCTCGACCGTGGAGTCCAGCTGCGCGAGGTCACCCACGACATGTGCTGCGGCCACCTGCTCGCGCAGCGCCCGCAACGCCTCCTGACCGTCGTGGACGGACAGGTCGGTCTGCACGACCCGCTGCAGCAGCAGGTTGGCGGCGGCCGCGAGCTCGTCGTACTTGCGGGCGAAGTAGGCGAGCGCCTCCTCGTGGGTGGCGTCCGGGTAGGAGCCGACCTCGCGTTCGCCGTCCGGCGTGCGCACGAAGACGGTCCCGTCGTCCGCGACCCGGCCGAATGTCGCCGAGGTGCCCGCCACGGCCGGTGCCGCTGCCGGTGCCTGCGGGGCCGCGGCGCCGGTGGGCGGGTGCGGTTTCATCGACGCCGGCGACGGGGGAGCGGGCCGCGGCGCAGGCGCCGGTGCGGGAGTGGGCGCTGGTGCGGGGGTGGGCGCTGATGCCGCCGCCGAAGGCGTGCTCGACTCGTCGGTGGGCTGCTGGCTTTCGGGTGACATGTGTTCGCTCATGGCGTCGTCCTCCTTCGTCGGCCCCCGCCATTCTCCTGGCGCTGTTGTTCGCTCGCTGCGCTCGCTCATGCCTTCTTCTCCGTGACGGTGACCTTGAGGATGCTGATCGGTTGTGACGGTGCGCCGTCGCCGTTCGGGCCGTTGGTGCCGGCCTTGGCAACGGCGTTGACGATCTTCATGCCGTCGACGACCTTGCCGAAGATGGAGTAGCCGCCGCCGTCGGTGGGCAGCTGGGTGTCGGCGTAGACGATGAAGAACTGGCCGCCGTTGGAGTTGGGGTCCTGGGTGCGGGCCATCGCCAGCGTCCCGGCCGGGTAGTCGCCGTCCGCGGGTGCGTTCTCGATGCCGAAGCCGTAGCCCGGGGTGCCGCTGCCGGTCCCGGTCGGGTCACCGCACTGCAGGACGTAGATGCCCTGGGTGGTCAGCCGGTGACAGGGGCTGTCGTCCCAGTAGCCCTTGGCCAACTGGAGGAACGAGGCGACGGTCTGCGGCGCCTTGTCGCCATACAACTCGACCGTGACGTCGCCGCAGCTCGTGTGCAGGACGGCGGTGAACGTCTTGCCCTCGGCGATCTGCCGGGGCGGCAGCTTCTGCTGGGTGGTGCTGGTGGGCGGCTTGGGCGGCGTCGTGCAGTGCAGCTTGGTGCCGGTGACGCCGAGCGTGCCGGTCGACGGCGCGGCAGGGGTCAGCGCCACGGACGACGACGAACCGCCACTACCGGACCCGCACGCGGCAAGGCTCAGGCTCGTGGCAACGCACGCAACGCCGATGACGGACCGGGTCCGGTTCAGACGCAAGGGATGGCTCTCCTCGGTGATCTCCATACGGCGGATCTGCGCGCTCGTGGGAGGAAGCTGACAAACTCTCGTCAGTCTAAAGGGTTCCCGGGTGATTTCCACCGGATACCTGGCAGCTGGTACGTCGTCACGGCGGCCGCCGGTGCACCGATAGGCTCGCCGGGTGCTCACCGCGTCCTTCCCCGCCACCGTGTTCGGCACGAACTGCTACCTGATCGCACCCGGCCGGGGCGAGGAGTGCGTCGTCGTCGACCCGGGCATCGGCGTCGTCGACACGCTGCGCGACGCGCTCGCCGAGTTGCGTCTGCGACCCGCGGCGGTGCTGCTGACCCACGGCCACGTCGACCACGTCTACTCGGTGACGCCGGTCTGCGGTGGCACGGTCGGCGCCTACATCCATCGCGACGACCGCTACCGGCTGGCCGACCCGTTGTCGTCGCTCGGACCGCAGCTGGTGTCGATGTTCGAGCAGCAGTTCGGGAAGGCACCCACCTGGACCGAACCCACCGACGTGGTGCCGATCGACGACCGGCAGGCGCTGGAGCTGGCGGGTATGACGTTCGAGGTGCGACATACCCCCGGGCACACCGAGGGCTCGGTGCTCTTCGGCATCGACGAGGTCCCCGACGGGCTGCCGGCGGACACCGAGGTCGACTCGACGGTGTTGTCCGGCGACACCCTCTTCGCCGGATCGATCGGTCGCACCGACCTGGCCGGCGGTGACGGCGAGGCGCTGCAGCGCTCGCTGCGCGACGTCGTGCTCGCGCTGCCGGACACCGCCCTGGTGCTGCCCGGACACGGCCCCGGCACCACCATGGCCCGCGAACGCGCCACCAACCCGTACCTTCAGAACCTCTAGGAAACTCGAACCCATGGCAACCAAGGTCACCCCGATCAGTGGCTTCCAGGAATGGCTCCCCGCCGACCGCATCGCCGAGCTCATCGTGCTCGACACGATCCGTGAGGTCTTCGAGCTGCACGGCTTCGCGTCCATCAACACACGCGCGATGGAGACCGTCGAGCGGCTCGCCGGCCAGGGCGAGGACGCCGACAAGGAGATCTACGGTGTGGGGCGGCTCGCCGCCGGCGACGACGAGGCCGGCGACACCGGCCTGGGCCTGCACTTCGACCTCACGGTGCCATTCGCGCGCTATGTGCTGGAGAACTCCGGCAAGCTGACCTTCCCGTTCCGCCGCTACCAGATGCAGCCCGCGTGGCGTGGCGAGCGCCCGCAGCGCGGCCGCTACCGCGAGTTCATCCAGGCCGACATCGACATCGTCGACATCGGGTCACTGCCCGACCACTACGAGGCGGAGCTGCTGCTGGTCGTCGCGGACGTCTTCTCCCGGCTGCCGGTCGGCGACTACACGATCCACGTCAACGACCGGAAGATCTGCGAGGGCTTCTACCGCGGCCTCGGCATCGACGACGTCACCGGGACACTGCGGATCGTCGACAAGCTGGACAAGATCGGCGCCGACGGTGTGCGGCAGCTGCTGCGGGAGGCCGGCTGCACCGAGCAGCAGGCCGCCCAGTGTCTCGCCCTCGCCGAGATCAGCACGCCCGACACCGGTTTCGTCGACCGGGTCCGCGCGCTCGGCGTCGAGCACGAGCTGTTGGACGAGGGGCTGGCCAAGCTCGCCGCGATCATCGAGGTCGCCGGCGAGCACGCTCCGGGCGTCGTGGTCGCGGACCTGCGCATCGCCCGCGGTCTCGACTACTACACCGGGACCGTCTACGAGACGCTGCTGGAGCGCGACCGGGGTTACGGCTCGATCTGCTCCGGTGGGCGGTATGACGCCCTGGCCACCGACGGCAAGCGCACCTTCCCCGGAGTCGGCATCTCGATCGGGGTGTCCCGACTGCTCGGCAAGCTGATCACCGAGGAAGGGCTCACCGCATCGCGGGAGACGCCGGCCGCCGTGCTGGTCGCGGTCAACGACGAAGCGTCCCGCAACGTGTCGATGCGGGTGGCTGCGGCGTTGCGTGCCCGCGGCATACCGACCCTCGTCTCGCCGAAGGCGGCAAAGTTCGGCAAACAGATCCAGTTCGCCGACCGGCGCGGCATCCCGTTCGTGTGGTTCCCCGGCACCGACCACGGCGCCTCGGGGGACGGCGTCGCAGACCGGGTCGGCGACCAGGTGAAGGACCTCCGCAGCGGTGACCAGGTGGCCGCGGATGCGGCGTCCTGGTCACCGCCGGTGGCCGACCTGCGCCCGACGCTGGTGCGTCCCGAACAGGCCTGACCGAGCGGCTCCGGGGCGTGCCGAAGTCTGCCCTGGGGAGGGTTTGGTACGGGTATGCCGGCCCGGGGCGTGCCGAAGTCTGCCCTGGGGAAGGTTTGGTACGGGCACGCGGAAGCCGGCGCCGCACCCGCGGGTCAGTCCTGCGTGACGCTGACGCCACGCAGGCCGAGCGAGTCCAGGTAGGCGGCGGCCAGGGCCGTGATCGCCTCGGGTTCACCCGTGCGCCACGCGTGCACCGGGTCGTCGGTGAGGGAGGCCAGCCGCGCGGGCGGCAGGCGGCGCAGCGCCTCCAGCGCCAACAGGTCCGCCCCGCCGGGTAGCCGTCGCAGTGCATCGGCCCGTCCCGCGCGGCGGGCGTAGTCGAGCCGAAGCACCAGCCAGCCGGCGACCGCCACCAGGACCGGCACCAGAGCGACCTCGACGCCCACCGCGGCGCCGAGCTTGCCCAGGTTGTCGGCCAGCTGCCGGCCGGCGTGCTGCAGACCCGCCGCCGCGTCCCCGGACTTGTCGACCGGCCGGCGCACCTTCGCACCGATCAACGGCGTGTGCGCCAGCACGTCCGCCGCGTCGTGCAGCTGCCTGGCCAGCTCACCACTGTTGCGCTCGATGCGTCGTGCGCCGTCCTCGGACCCCGACACCTGTGCGTGCACCTGAACGCCCAGCCAGACCCATGCGCTCACCCACGCCAGCGTCAGGGCGTCATACATGGCCTGGCGGCCGGCCCGTGAGGCCTGTGCGGCATACAGCTTCACCGGTGATCTCCGGTGGCGTCCACGCGTGTCCCGTTCACGCCCTGCAGACGTGATCGGCGAGAATGTCGTTCCGTGGCAACCTCACTCGAGCGATCCGTGCGCGGCTGGCTGGACCACCTGCGCGTCGAGCGCGGGGCGTCACCGCACACACTGCGCGCCTACGAGCGCGATCTGCGTCGGTATGCCGCCCACCTCACGACGCGGGGCATCGACGACGCCGCACGGGTGGGGGAGCCCGACATCGCCGACTTCCTGGCCACGCTGCGCGAGGGCGACGCGGAGCATCCGCCGCTGGCCGCGTCCTCGGCGGCACGCACCCTCGTCGCTGTCCGCGGCTTCCACAAATTCCTCACCATGGAAGGCGACACGCCCGATGACGTCGCCGCGGCGGTCGCGCCGCCGAAACCGCCGCGGCGGCTGCCCAAGGCGATCCCGCTGGACCAGGTCGAGCGGCTGCTGGACGCCGCCGGCGTGGGCGACACCCCGGCGGCGCTGCGCGACCGGGCCCTGCTGGAGCTGCTCTACGGCATCGGCGCGCGCGTCACCGAGGCCGTCAGCC
Organism: Flexivirga lutea; assembly: GCF_054778955.1. Classification (NCBI taxonomy): domain Bacteria; kingdom Bacillati; phylum Actinomycetota; class Actinomycetes; order Micrococcales; family Dermacoccaceae; genus Flexivirga; species Flexivirga lutea. The sequence continues at coordinate 178,176 of NZ_BAAGZB010000004.1, read as the reverse complement.
TGGACGTGGACGACATCGAGTTCGAGTCGGCGACCGTCCGGGTGCTGGGCAAGGGCAGCAAGGAGCGGGTGCTGCCGCTCGGGCGGTATGCCGCCGCGGCGCTGACGGCATACCTGACCCGGGCCCGGCCGGCGCTGGCGAGCAAGGGCGCCGGCACCCCGGCCCTGTTCCTGAATCAGCGCGGAGGCCGGCTGTCGCGTCAGTCCGCCTGGAACATCATCCGGTCGGCCGCCGCCCGGGCCGACCTGCCCGGTCACCTCAGTCCGCACACGCTGCGGCACTCGTTCGCCACGCATCTGCTCGACGGGGGCGCCGACGTCCGGGTGGTCCAGGAGCTGCTCGGGCACGCGTCGGTGACCACGACGCAGATCTACACCATGGTCACCGTGCAACAACTACGCGAGGTGTTCGCCACGTCGCATCCGCGGGCACGATGACTCGCGCCGGTTCGGCGAGCCTGCCCGCCCGCGCCTCGCGCCGGATGTAATAGGTTTGACCGCGATCGCCGAGAGGCCGAACGAGTGACACGGGAGCGAGCAGTGAGTTCGAAGGAGCAGGTCGGCCCGACAGGGCGCCCGCTGCCCACCTTTCCCCGGCCCGCCGAGCTGAAGAGCCATGGTCCGGCGCGCATCATCGCGATGTGCAACCAGAAGGGCGGTGTCGGCAAGACCACCAGCACCATCAATCTGGGGGCCGCGCTGGCCGAATACGGCCGCAAGGTGCTGCTCGTCGACTTCGACCCGCAGGGTGCCCTGTCGGTGGGTCTGGGCATCCGCGCCCACGAACTCGACACGACCGTCTACAACCTGCTGGTCTCCCGTGACGACGACATCCACGACGTCATACAGTCCACGGCGACCGCCAACCTCGATGTGCTGCCGGCCAACATCGACCTGTCCGCCGCCGAGGTGCAACTGGTCGGTGAGGTGGCGCGCGAGATGGTGCTGGCCCGGGTGCTGCGCCCGGTGCTCGACGAGTACGACGTCATCCTGATCGACTGCCAGCCCTCGCTGGGCCTGCTCACGGTCAACGCGCTGACCGCCGCACACGGGGTCGTCATCCCGCTGGAGTGCGAGTTCTTCGCCATGCGCGGTGTCGCGCTACTGGTGGAGACCATCGACAAGGTGACCGACCGGCTCAACCCGCGCCTGGAGGTCGACGGCATCCTGGCGACGATGTATGACGGCCGGACCCTGCACAGCCGCGACGTGATCCGTTCGGTCGTCGGCCACTTCGGGGACAAGGTGCTGCACACGGTGATCAGCCGGACGGTGAAGTTCCCCGACGCCACCCTGGCCGCCGAACCGATCACCACCTATGCCTCCAGTCACGGTGCCGCGGAGTCCTATCGGCAACTCGCCCGCGAGCTGGTCGCTCGTGGGGCAGCGGCCTGACCATGAGCCTCACCCCACCGGCGCCGCCTGAGGCGGAGCCGGCCACTGACTCCCACCCGGAAGCCCCCTCTGAGGGGGCCGTCCCCGGCGGCGTACTCACCCGACGCGCCGCGTCGGCCCCGTTCGAGGTGCACCTGGACGTCTTCTCCGGGCCGTTCGAACTGCTGCTCGGCCTGATCTCCAAGCACAAGCTCGACGTCACCGAGATCGCGCTGGCCAAGGTCACCGACGAATTCGTCGCACACATCCGCCAGGCGCAGGCGCAGCAAGCGGACTGGGACCTGGGACAGGCGTCGGAGTTCGTCCTGATCGCCGCGACCCTGTTGGACATCAAGGCATCCCGGCTGTTGCCGGACCTGCGCGCCGACGATGACGACGACCTGGCGCTGATCGAGGCGCGTGACCTGTTGTTCGCCCGGTTGCTGCAGTACCGCGCGTTCAAGGAGGTGTCCGCCGAGTTCGCCGACCGGATGGCGTCGGCCGGCCGTATGACGGCCCGTCAGGCCGGGCTGGAGGAGCGCTTCGCCACACTGCTGCCCGAGCTGATCCTCAACATCACCCCCGACCAGCTGGCCCGGATCGCGGCGCACGCGATGACGCCGCGGCCGGAGCCGACCGTCGGACTGACGCACCTGCACGCGCCGGCGGTGAGTGTGCGTGAGCAGGCCGCGATCGTCATCGCCGAGCTGCGAGACCGCCGACAGGCCAGTTTCCGGTCCCTGGTCGCCGATGCGGAGTCGACGCTGGTGATCGTGGCCCGTTTCCTGGCGCTGCTGGAGCTCTACAAGGAAGCCGCGGTGACCCTGGACCAGCCCGAGGCGCTCGGCGAACTGGTCGTGCACTGGACCGGTGACGACCGCGGCACGGTCCGGGTGAGTGCCGAGTTCGACGAGCTCGACAACGACCAGGCGACCGCGCCGGACGCGAAGCACGAGGAGGATGCCGATGACTGACGAGCAGCCGGAGCCCGCCGAGCCGGCGGACGAGAACGCGGTCGAGATCGCCGAGGAGGCGCCGGCGTTCGATGTCCACGCGATGCCCGGCGGTGCGCGCAGTGCCATCGAGGCGGTGCTGATGGTCGTCGACCAACCGGTCACGGCGCACGAACTCGCCACCGCGCTGGAGCTGCCCGAGCCCGAGGTCGTGGAGATCATCGAGGATCTCGAACGCGAATACACTTCGCATCAGCGAGGTTTCACATTGCGGTGCATCAACGAGGGCTGGCGCGTCTACAGCCGCCCGGACTACGCGCCGGCGGTCGAGAAGTTCCTGCTGGACGGCCAGCAGGCCAAACTCACCCAGGCGTCCCTGGAGACGCTCGCGGTCATCGCCTACCGGCAGCCGATCTCCCGATCCCGGATCAGCGCGGTCCGCGGGGTCAACGTCGACGGGGTGGTCCGCACGCTGCTGACCCGTGGGCTGATCGTGGAGATCGGTTCCGAAGGCGAACAGGGTGCGATGCTCTACGGCACCACCCCCTATTTCCTGCAGCGGCTCGGGCTCAGCTCGCTCGACGAACTGCCGGCACTGGCGCCATACCTGCCGGATGCAGATGTGGTGGACGAACTCATTGCGCAGGGGCACGGATGACAGGCAACAAGCGGAACAACCAGTCGGGCGGACAGCCGGGCGGCTCACGGGGTCGCGGGCACCGGGGACAGAGCGGGCAGGGCGGGCGCGCCGGCGGCGCCGGACGCACCGGCGGCAGGAGCGGCGGCGCGGGACGACCGGCACGCACCCGCGCCGGCGGTCAGCAGCGGCGCCCGCAGCAGCCGCCGGCACCCAAGGCGCCCTACGTGGACGTGCACGATCCGGACGGTGTGCGGCTGCAGAAGCTGCTGGCCGCCGCGGGCGTCGGCAGCCGGCGGGTGTGCGAGGACCTGATCCGGCAGGGCCGGGTCTCGGTCGACGGGCAGACGGTGCAGGAGCTCGGTGTCCGCATCGACCCGTTGGCCCAGGTCGTGCACGTCGACGGCGAACGCATCCAGCTGGACGAGTCGCGGGTTTACCTGGCGTTCAACAAACCGCTCGGGGTGGTGTCGACCATGCACGACGAGATGGGCCGGCCGTCGGTGGGCGAATACGTCGAGCAGCGCAAGGAACGCCTCTTCCACGTCGGCCGGCTCGACGTGGACACCGAGGGCCTGCTGCTGCTGACCAACGACGGCGAACTCGCCAATCGCCTGCAGCACCCGTCCTACGGCGTGCCCAAGACGTATGTCGCGATGATCCCCGGTCCGGTGCCGCGCACGCTGGGCAAGCAGTTGCGCGACGGCGTCGAACTGGAGGACGGCAAGGTCGCGGTCGACTCGTTCAAGGTGGTCGACTCCACCCCGGGCTGGGCGCTGGTCGAGGTCATCCTGCACGAGGGACGCAAGCACATCGTGCGGCGGATGCTGGAAGCGGTCGGTCACCCGGTCGAGTCGTTGTCGCGCACCGACGTCGGCCCGGTGCACCTGGGTGAGTTGCGCCCCGGCAAGATGCGGCCGCTCACCCGGCAGGAGGTCGCCGGACTCTACAAGGCGGCCGGCCTGTGAGCGCCGATCGAGGTGAGCACAAGAGCGAGGTACGAGCCGCGTATCGAGACACTCGCCGGTCGAGTAGCGGTGAGGTACGAGGCGCGTATCGAGACCGAGAGTCCACGGTCCGGATCGTCGGTACTGGCCTGATCGGCACCTCGATCGGTCTTGCCTTGTCCCGCAACGGCTTTCGCGTGCTGCTGACCGATCCGTCACCGACGGCGCAGGCGTTGGCGGCGGACCTCGGCGCGGGCCGCATCGACGACGAGGTCGCCGCGGACGTGATCTTCGTGGCCGCACCGCCGGACGTCGCCGCGTCAGTGGTGGCACACCAGTTGCGGCGTTGGCCCGACGCGGTGGTCGCCGACGTCGCCTCCGTCAAGCAGCAGGTGGCGGACGCGGTGCGTGCGCAGGTCGACCCCGCCCAGTTGCGCAGGTATGTCGGCAGTCACCCGATGGCCGGACGGGAGCGTTCGGGTGCGGTCGCGGCGCAGGCCGACCTCTTCGAGGGGCGGACCTGGGTGGTGTGCCCCCAGGACGAGACCGACCCGCACGCGGTCGAGCTGGTGCGGCACCTGGCGCGTGCGACGGGTGCAGCGGTGGAGACGATGCCGGCCGCTGAGCACGATGCCGCCGTGGCGGTCGTCTCTCATGTCCCGCAGGTGGCGGCGTCGATCGTCGCCGCCCAGTTGCGAGACCTGCCGGAGGCCGCGATCGCCTTGTCCGGTGGCGGTATTCGCGATGTCACTCGCATCGCGGCCAGTGATCCGATGCTCTGGACCCAGATCCTGGCCGGTAACGCGGCGGCCGTCGCGCCGGTGCTGCAACGGGTGGCCGAGCAGTTGGACACCGTCGCCCGCTCGCTGGGCCGGCTGGCTTCGGACGCCACCGACGCGGAGGGCAGTCGCGGCGCGGTCGCCCGGCTGATCGAGGACGGCCGGCTCGGACACGCCCGGATCCCGGGCAAGCACGGTGCCGCCCCGGCGACATACGCCACGGTGATCGTGCCGATCCCGGACGAGCCGGGTGCCTTCGCCAGGCTGTTCCACGACGTCGGCGCGGCCGGTGTCAACCTGGAGGATTTGCGGATGGAGCACGGGGTCGGCGCACCGGTCGGCCTGGTCGAGCTCTCCGTGCTGCCGGCCGTTGTCGACCGGCTGCGAGATGTGTTGGAGGACAAGGGATGGAGTGTTCATGAGTGAACGTGGTGACCGAGCAGGGAGCTCAGGACGGGTCCCGAGACCGACAGCGGAGGGGGCCGGCATGACCAAGCCGCTGATCGTGGCGATCGACGGCCCCTCGGGGACCGGCAAGTCGAGTGTGTCCAAGGCCGTCGCCACACGACTCGGCGTGAGCTTCCTGGACACCGGTGCGATGTACCGGGCGCTGACGTGGTCGTGTGTCCACGCGCGAATAGATCTCGACGACGCCGACGCTGTCGCCGAACACTGCCGCACCTTCGACCTGCGGATGGGGATGGACCCGGCCGCGCCGTCGGTCGGTGTGGGGGAGCGGTTGATCGACGCCGAGATCCGCCAGGACGCGGTCACCTCGGTGGTCTCCAAAGTCGCCACCAACCTGGCCGTACGCGCCGATCTCACACAACGCCAACGTGATCTGATCGCGGCCGGCGCGGCGGAGACGGGCGGTTGCGTGGCCGAGGGACGCGACATCACCACGGTGGTGGCGCCCGACGCAGCGGTCCGCATCCTGATGACCGCCAGCGAGGAGGCTCGGATGGCGCGTCGTTCCAAGCAGTTGAAGGTGGCTGCCGAGTCGACCCGGTCCCAGATCGTGGACCGGGACCGCGTGGACTCCACGGTCTCGCAGTTCACCACGGCCGCCGACGGTGTCGTCACCATCGACACCTCGCACATCGACTTCCGGCAGTCCGTGGCCGCCGTACTCCAGGTGGTGAAGGAGGTGCTCGATGCCGACCCCGACCTATCGACCTCGGCTGGCTGACGCCTGCCGCCGACTCGGCGTCGGCCTCGCCCACGCACTGTATGACGTGCAGACGCTGCACAGCGAGCGCATGCCCACGGAGGGTCCGGTGATCGTGGTGTCCAACCACGTCGGATTCCTCGACGGCCCGCTGGTGTTCGTCTTCGCTCCGCGCCCGCTGCGGTTCCTGGTCAAGCGCAGCTACTTCGGATCGGCGTGGGGCGTCTTCCTGCGGGCGACCGGGCAGATCCCGATCGACCAGAACAACGCCGACCGTGCTGCGCTCGGCGCCGCGCGGGAGGTGCTGACCTCCGGCGGTGGTCTGGGGATCTTTCCGGAAGGCACGCGTGGCTCGGGTGCGGTACACACGGCGCAGCAGGGCGCAGCGTTCCTGGCGCAGGCGACCGGTGCGCGTGTCGTCCCGGTGGCGGTGCTGGGCACCAAGGGGCGCGGTGGCCGGGATTCGTGGCCCAGGCTCCGGGCGCCGCTGCGGGTCGTCGTGGGCGAGCCGTTCGCGCTGACCAAGCACCGCGGGGTGCCGGGCCGCGAACGACTGCGCCTGGCGACCGAGGAGTTGCGCAGCCGACTGGCGTCGCACGTCGACGCGGCCACCCGGGAGACCGGGTTGGCGCTCACCGCCACGATGCCCGAATGACGGTTTCCAGTCCGCGTCAGGGATGATGGGGGAATGTCTGATTCCTTCCCCGACGACCGGACCGACGAATCGGTCGAGCACGCGCTCCGCGTCGGTCTGGACGACTTCGAGCTCAGCGACGCGGACCGGGCCCTGCTCGAGGCCGACGGTCCTCGCAGCGGTGACGAGCCGGAGGGCGTCGCGCGGCCGGTGGTCGCCATCATCGGCCGTCCGAACGTCGGTAAGTCGACCCTGGTCAACCGGGTGCTCGGGCGCCGGGAGGCCGTGGTCGAGGACGTTCCGGGCGTGACCCGTGACCGTGTCGCCTACGACGCCGAGTGGTCCGGGCGCGACTTCACGCTCGTGGACACCGGCGGCTGGGAGGTCGACGCCAGCGGCATACACCTGCGAGTGGCCGAGCAGGCCGAGGTGGCCATCGATCTCGCCGACGCCGTGCTGTTCGTCGTGGACGCCAAGGTGGGTGCCACCGACACCGACGAAGCGGTCGTGAAGCTGCTGCGTCGCTCGAAGAAGCCCGTGGTGCTGGTGGCCAACAAGGTCGACGACCAGAAGACCGAACTGGACGCGGCGACCCTCTGGTCGCTGGGCCTCGGTCAGCCCTGGCCGATCTCGGCACTGCACGGTCGCGGCACCGGCGACGCGCTGGACGCGCTGCTGGAGGTGTTGCCGGAGAAGTCCGCCGTGGCGGCATACGAGCGAGGCGGCCCCCGCCGTGTCGCGCTCGTCGGGCGGCCCAACGTGGGCAAGTCGTCGCTGCTGAACAAGCTCGCCGGTGAGGACCGGGTGGTGGTCGACAACGTCGCCGGCACGACCCGTGACCCGGTCGACGAACTCATCGAACTCGGCGGCCGCACCTGGCGATTCGTCGACACCGCCGGCATCCGCCGGCGCGTCCACATGAGCAGGGGCGCCGACTTCTACGCCTCGCTGCGCACCCAGGCGGCGATCGAGAAGGCCGAGGTCGCCGTGGTGCTCATCGATGCCGAGGACAACATCGCCGAGCAGGACGTCCGTGTCGTGCAACAGGTCATCGACGCCGGCCGCGCGCTGGTGCTGGCGTTCAACAAGTGGGACCTGCTGGACGAGGAGCGCCGGCACTACCTGGAACGTGAGATCGAGCGCGACCTGGGTCAGGTCGCCTGGGCGCCGCGCGCCAACATCTCGGCACTGACCGGTCGGCACGTGGACCGGCTCGTGCCGGGCCTGGAGGTCGCACTCGACTCGTGGGACCAGCGGGTGCCCACCGGACGACTCAACTCCTTCCTGGGCGAGGTCGTCGCCGCACACCCGCACCCGGTACGCGGCGGCAAGCAGCCGCGCATTCTCTTCGCGACCCAGGCGTCCACCCGCCCGCCGCGGTTCGTGGTGTTCGCCTCGGGGTTCATCGAGGCCGGCTACCGCCGGTTCCTCGAGCGCCGGCTGCGCGAGCAGTTCGGCTTCGAGGGCACACCGATCGAGCTGTCGGTGCGGGTGCGGGAGAAGCGGCGCCGTTAGCCGGTTCCGACAGCGGGAGCCGATTGGGTGCCACGGCCCGCCGTGCGATATCGTTTCGGACGCCCCGCGAGGGGCAACGGGCTGTGGCGCAGTTTGGTAGCGCACTTGACTGGGGGTCAAGGGGCCGCAGGTTCAAATCCTGTCAGCCCGACATCATGGAAGCCGCCGACTCGTCGGCGGCTTCGGTGTTTTCGTACGTCGTGCGTATGTCGTCGAGGTGCAGGCGACCCGAAGCCGGGAGGACGTGTGGTGACCCGACGCAGCCACGGCGGACTGGAGGACGAGGTGCTCCGCCTGCTCCGCACGTATGACGAACCGGTGACCAGCCGGCGCCTGTGGGAAGCGTTCACCGACGACAGGCCGGCCCGCACCACCTTGCTGACCGTGCTGAGCCGGCTGGAGACCAAGGGGCTGGTGCAGCGCACGCCGGCTTCCGGTGGAGCACTGTTCCGACGCACACCGACCGACGCGCAGGCGGCCGCCCGCTCGATGACCGAGACACTGGAGCACGTCGGCGACCGGACTGCCGCCCTCACTCACTTCGCGGGGGAGTTGGACAGCGCCGACCTGGACGTCCTGCGACGGGTGCTGGGGGAGTCGTGATCGGTGCCCTCGGCGCGGTCGTCGGCCTGGCTTCGCTGGCCGTCGTGGTGGTGCTGATGGCACCGCTCGCGCTGCGCAACGAGCGCTGGGCCGTGCGCCACCCGGACCGGGCGATCCGCTGCTGGATCGCGCTGATCCTCACCGGAGCAATGCTTTTCGTCGCTGCCGCGGTCGGTGCCCTGTTCGCCACGGTCCGCAATGGCACCCGGCCACCGGACCCGTCGGCCTGGGTCGAGCAGACCGCGCTGACACTCGCGGCGTGGGGCGGCCTTGCCGTCATCGGCGGGCTGCTCGCCATGATCTGGACGCGGTCGGCGCCGCTGGCCGACGCGGACCGCGCCACCCGCCGCCGGCTGAACCTGGTGGCGGGCACGGCGTCATACGACCGCGAGCAGGTCGGCGGCATCGAGGTGGTCTACGTCGACAGTCCGGTCCCGCTGGCGCTGGCCGAACGCTTCGGCGGCTGCCGGATCCTGGTGACCCGCGGGCTGCGGGAGGCCCTCAGCGTGGCGCAGTTGCGCACCGTGCTCGCGCACGAGCGTTGCCACCTGCTGCGGCGCCACCATCTGGTGCTGCGGATCGCGGCCGTGAACCTCGCCTGCTTCCCGTCGCTGCGTGGGGCGCGCGCGTTCGAGCGCGCGGTCCACCTGCTGATCGAGATGTCCGCGGACGACCATGCCGCCCGGTCGTGCGGCGTGGACGCAACCGCCGCCGCCCTCGACACGCTGGCCGAGGTGCAGGGCGTTCCGTCCGCTGCGCTGCGCGCACTGCGGTTGCGTCGCTACCAGGTGAGGTCCTCGCGGGTGGGCACGAACGGCTCCCAGAGCAACCGCATGCCCGCCTCGTCCGGTGTCCGGTCGGCCTTGCGCTGATTGCACGGCTCGCAGGCGGCGACCGCGTTATCCCAGGTGGTGGCGCCGCCGCGCGACTTCGGCAGCACGTGGTCCATCGTCGTCGCGAGCGGCTGTCCGCAGTAGGCGCACTGGCCGTGGTCACGCTTCAGCACACCCGCCTGGCTGTAGGTCGGCACACCGCGGGAGAACTGCTCCCAGGTGATCTTCACGCTCGCCTCGGTCAGCTTCAGGCCGCCGCGTTTGGCGTAGGCCCAGGTCATCTTCACGTAGCGCACCAACCGCAGCACCGTCGGCATCGGGAACGGACCGAAGGTCTGCTCCGGATGTGACTCCTCGACGGTGGCGACCCCACGCCAGAGCATGTTCATGGCGTGCTTCACCGACACCGTGTGCAGCGGCTCGTAGCCCGCGTTGAGCACCAGGACCGACATGGGGACCTCCTTCCATCACCTGGAATGGTCACCGTCGCGACGCGCGATTGCACCTCATTATCGGTGAATTCCCGGACTTTGTGGTGCATAGCCGGGCTGCGCGCCGTACCCGGCGGTCGGCGTGCAGCGCGCCGAGCGCATGATGGAAGCAGGCTGATAGCCGCGCTCTTCGCGGCGGGACGGAGGTCACATGTGTCGGTTGCTCGGTTGGTCGTCCGACCACCCGGTGACGGTCGCGGAGGTGCTCGGCGCACCCGCCCTGGACCGGTTGCGCGAGCTGGCGGCGGTGCACGCGCACGGTTGCGGGATGGCCTGGTATGCCGAGGGTGACGACCGGTTGCACGCCCATCGCTCGACGCTGGCCGCCGGTGACGACGGCGACTTCCGTCGCTTCGTCCACGAGACTCCGACCCGCCGCGGCCTCCTGCACCTGCGCTTGGCGACTCCTGGTCTCGGCCTGGAGGTGACCGACACCCACCCGTTCGTCGCCGGCCGGACGGCATTCGCGCACAACGGCGCGATCTTCCCGCAGGAGCGGATCGATCTGCTGCTGCCGACGGGGGCGGCCGAGCCGCAGGGCAGCACCGACAGCGAGCGCTACTTCGCCCGGCTGCGGGACAACATCGGTCACAAGCAGGGTGGCGCGGCCGTGGCCCGCGCCGCGGGACGCGTGCTGTCCCGGATGCGCTGGCACGGCATGTCGGCCAGCAGCCTCAACGCCGTGCTGTTGACGCCTCGCGAACTGCACCTGATCAGCCTGCACGACCCGGAGGCCGAGCCCGGCGATGTGCAGGTGTGGCCGGACGACGACACCACCCACCCGCCGTACCTGGACCTGAGCCTGCTGCAACGCGACGGGCTGAGCGTGGTCGCCTCCAGCGGCATTCTGCGCGAGGAGGTCGGTGCGACGCGTGTCGACGCCGCGTCGGTGGTCACGCTGAACGACCGCGGGGGAGTCGCGCGCGTCAGTCACATCACCGAGCGCATCACCGCACCGTTGCGGCGCAGCGCCTGACCGGCCACCGCAATGGGCAGAATCACCAGCAGACACAAAGTCGTGCGCATCGACCTCGATCGCGGCGTGACGACCCGGGCGGAGGTCGCGGCGGTCGAGGAACCACTGGAGATCCGGGTCGACGACGAGGTGCTGACGGTCACCATGCGCACACCGGGACACGACGTGGAGTTGGCCCACGGCCTGCTGCAGGCCGAGGGCATCATCCGGCGCCGCGAGGACGTGCTCATCGCTCGCTACTGCGCCGACACGGAGCTGATGAACGTCCTGCAGTTGCAGCTGCGGGACCGTGCAGGCGTGCCGGCCACCGCTCAACGCAGCCTGATCTCACACGGCGGATGCGGTCTGTGCGGAAAGACCAGCATCGACGCCGTCACGGCGTCACCGGCGTATGACGCGGCAGCCGCCGTCTCCTCCCTGCGCGTGCCCGCCGAACGCATCGCCGCGCTGCCGGACCTGCTGCGTGCCGGACAAACCGTGTTCGACAAGACCGGCGGGGTGCACGCCGCCGGCCTGTTCGAGCTGCAGGGCGACGCACTGGTCATTCGCGAGGACATCGGGCGGCACAACGCGGTGGACAAGATCACCGGCTGGGCGCTGCTGCAGGAGCGGGCGACCACCGAGACCATCGCGATGGTGTCGTCGCGGGCGTCGTTCGAGATCGTGCAGAAGGTTGCGACGGCCGGCATACCGGTGCTGGCGTGCGTGTCGGCGCCGTCCAGCCTGGCCATCGAGGCCGCCGAACGGCTCGGGGTGACCCTGGTGGCCTACACGCGGGGGCGCCGAATGACCGTGTGCAGCCACTCGGAGCGCATTATCCCGCCGTGACCTGCCCGACCCTCGGGGAGGCGTCCCGGCGAACGCCGCCGCACCACTTAGCCTTGTCCCGTGACTGACCCGACGACTGACGCGTTGCCGCTGCATCGGCAGATCTGGACGGTGCCCAACCTGCTGTCCATCGGGCGACTCATCGGTGTGCCGGTCTTCCTGTGGCTGATGTTCGCCGACCATCGTCTGTGGGCGCTCTGGGTGCTGGTGGTGTCCGGAGTGACCGACTACCTGGACGGCAAGATCGCCCGCAGGTACGGCCTCGTCACGCGGCTGGGCCAATTGCTCGACCCGGCCGCGGACCGCCTCTACATCCTGTCCACGATCATCGCGCTCGCCTGGAAGGACATCATCCCGTGGTGGCTCGTGGCGGTCCTGCTGCTGCGTGAGCTGATGGTCTTCGGGCTGGGCCCGACCCTGCGCCGGCACCGGCTGCCCATCCCGCCGGTGCACTTCATCGGCAAGGCGGCCACCTTCTGCCTCATCTACGGCTTCCCGCTGGTGCTGCTCGGCAGCCTCGACAACGCCTGGGGTGACGTCGCCCGGCCGATCGGCTGGTCGTTCGTGTGGTGGGGCACGGTGCTCTACTGGCTGGCCGGCGTGATGTATGTCGGGCAGGTCCGTGGCATGGTGCAGCGGGCTTCGGTCGCTCCATGACGGCCGAGCGAGAGCACCCGGGCAACGCCGAGGGCGACCCGGGCGGCACGGGGCAGAAGCCGACCGGCCGGGGCGACCCGGCGCGGTCCATGTCGCTGATCAACGACCTGATGCGGGCGCCACTGGACCCCGGCTACGAGGCCGCGGCGCGCAAGCGTCGGGCGGAGGGCAAGCCGGCCTCGACGGGATTGCGGTCGCCGTTGCTGATCGTCACGCTGGTGGTCATCGGCCTGTGCCTGGCCGTTGCGGCCCATGCGCTGCGCGTGCCGCAGGCCGCGTCGGAGAAGCGCCGGTCCGAGCTGATCAGCAGCATCAAGGAGCGGCAGGACACGATCGACGCGGACAGTCGCACGATCAACACCACCCAACAGCAGATCAACGAACTGCAGGCCACCGCACTGCAACGGCAGCACGACACCTCCCTGGCGGACCGGCTCAAGGCGCTCGAACTGACGACCGGCACGTCGGCCGCCCACGGACCCGGGCTCGTGCTCACCCTCAACGACGCACCGGACGCCGGCACCGACGCGCAGGGCAATCCGCGCACCGACAGCTCCGACACCGGACGCATCACCTCGACGGACCTGCAGATCATCGTCAACGGACTGTGGACCGCGGGCGCCGAAGCCATCTCGATCAACGGCCAGCGGCTGACCAGTCAGACGGCCATCCGCTTCGCCGGCGAGGCGATCCTGGTCAACTTCCGTGCGCTGCAACCGCCCTATGACGTCACGGTGATCGGCGGCCCGAAGGTCGCCGACAACTTCCGCAGCAACTCCGGTGGCGCCTACCTGCGCGAACTCGTCGGCACCTACGGCATCCGGGAGAATCTCAGCACGAAGGACTCCGTGTCCGTTCCGGCGGCGGCCGTGGCGTCGCTGAGCCACGCACACGCACCCACCACCGCGACGCCCACGTCGCGCGAAGGAGGATCATGATCCCGGCCATCGGGCTGGTCGTCGGTCTCGTCGTCGGCATCGTCCTGCACCCCGACGTCCCGCTGTCCCTGCAGCCCTATCTGCCCATCGCGGTGATCGCCGCGCTCGACGCCGTGTTCGGCGCCGTCCGCTCGGTGCTGGACGGGATCTTCGACGACAAGGTGTTCGTCGTCTCGTTCCTGTCCAACGTGGTGGTCGCGGCGCTGATCGTCTATCTGGGCGATCAACTCGGCGTGGGTTCGCAGCTGTCCACCGGTGTGGTGGTGGTCCTCGGTGTCCGCATCTTCAGCAACGTCGCGGCCATCCGCCGCCACCTGTTCCATGCCTGAATTTCCCGAGAACGAGAACGTTCGCACCGGCTGGTCGCGCCTGTGGCGCGCGGCCCGGCCGCGGCTGACCCGTGCCAACGGCTACATCACCGTCCTGGCGGCACTGCTCGGGTTCGCCATGGTGGCGCAGGTCCACGAGACGCGCACCTCCGGTTTGGAGAACCTGCGTCAGGAGGACCTCGTGGCCCTCCTCGACGGCGTCAACCAGCAGTCGCTGAAGCTGAGCAAGGAGGCAGACCGGCTGACCCGGACCAAGTCCCAGCTGGAGAGCTCGGGCGGCGACGAAGCGGCGCTGCAGGCCGCGACCGACCGGCTCAAGACCCTCGGCATCCTGGCCGGCACGCTGCCGGCGACCGGTCCCGGCATCCGGATCACCATCGCCGACCCCAAGAAGGTCGTGCGACCCAGCGACATCCTCAACGCGGTGGAAGAACTGCGCGACGCCGGAGCGGAGGCGATCCAGCTCGGACCGGTACGCATCGTCGCCGACAGCTACTTCGCCACCGCCGCCGACGGCCGGCTGGTCGCCGACGGCACCCCGGTCGACCCGCCATACGTGATCACCGCGATCGGCGATCCGCACACGATGTCGACGGCGATGGCGATTCCCGGCGGCGTGGTCGACGCGCTCAAACAGCTGGGAGCGACCCCGACGGTGAAGTCCGCGACACGGGTTGAGGTGACTGCGTTGCGGCCCGCGAGCACGCCTCGTTACGCTCAGCCCAGTACGTCGTGACCGGGCAGCTACTCACCCGGCTCGAGCCGAGCACCATGCCGAACCGGAGCTGCTCCGGTTCCCGATCCGATTCGCGTTCAAGGAGACTCATGAGCGACCTCGAATACCCCGCCGACCTGCGTTACACCGCCGACCACGAGTGGGTGAAGGAGCAGGGCGAGGGCGTGGTGCGGATCGGCATCTCGGCGTTCGCCCAGGACGCGCTCGGTGACGTGGTCTACGTCAGCCTGCCCACGGTGGGCGACACCGTGGCAGCCGGCGACGCCTGCGGCGAGGTCGAGTCGACCAAGTCGGTCAGCGACCTCTACTCGCCGCTGGCCGGCGAGGTGACCGCGATCAACGAGCAGCTCGACGCCACGCCCGAGCTGGTCAACACCGACCCCTATGGGGAGGGCTGGATGTACGAGCTGAAGCTGGCGGACGCCGCCGCGGTCGGCGGCCTGCAGGACGTGGAAGCGTACAAAGCGTCGCTCGACTGAGGCGTACGATCGACACTTCCACCCTTCCGCCGATCCCGAGGTTGATTCGATGACCAACGACGACAGCGACTTCGCGCAGGGCGATGCCGGGCGGCGTGAGGCCCCGGCGCAGCCGCCCCGCGAGGCTGCGGGCGACGCCACCGCGCGATTCTCCGCCGCCCCGGCGGAGGACACCGTCGCGGAGCGACCCAGCAGCACCGAGGTCCGGTTGTCCTCCTCCGACCAGGCGACGATCGACGCGCTCCGGCCGGGCACCGCACTGCTGCTCGCGCTGCGCGGCCCCAACTCCGGCGCCCGGTTCCTGCTGGACGACAACGAGGTGAGTGTCGGCCGACACCCGAGCAGCGACATCTTCCTGGACGACGTGACGGTCTCCCGTCGGCACGCGGTCTTCCGCCGCACCGACAACGGCTACGCCGTCACCGACATCGGCTCGCTCAACGGCACCTACGTCAACTCCCAGATCGTCGACTCGCACGATCTGACGACCGGCGACGAGGTCATGATCGGCAAATATCGTCTCGTCTTCTACGGCGCACCGACGTCGTGACCGAACGGTCGCCCGGCCTGTCGATCGGCGCGGTGCTGACCCGGTTGCAGGAAGAATTCCCCGACCTCACCCTCTCGAAGGTGCGGTTCCTCGATGCGCAGGGCCTCGTGTCACCCGAGCGTGCCGCGTCCGGTTACCGCCGGTATGCCGAGCGCGACGTGGACCGGCTGAGGTTCGTGCTGCGCTGTCAGCGCGACAAGTACTGGCCGTTGAAGGTCATCGCCGAGGCGCTGGACGCCTACGACCGCGGGCTGCGGCCCAGCGAGCACAGCGACGGGCCGCAGCCGCCGTCCGCGGAAACGGACCCGGCACTGGCCGCGGTGCACGGCGACACGGCCGCGGGGGAGCAGACGGTCCGGCTGACCCGTGCCGAGTTGCAGCGCGCGACCGGCCTGGACTCGCGTGCGCTGGCGGACCTGGAGTCCTTCGGCCTGGTGCATTCGGATGCGGACAGCCTCTACACCGGGCTGGATCTGCAGGTCGCCCACGCGGCCGCGTCGCTGTTGTCCTACGGCATCGAGGCGCGCCACCTGCGCCCCTTCCGGCTGGCCGCCGAGCGGGAGGTCGCACTGGTCCAGGGACTGACCGGCGCATCCCACGAGGTCGATGCCGAAGGACTCGTCCGCCAGTGTCTCGAGCTGCACCTCGCGCTGGTGCGCGCCGACCTCGCACGGGAGTAGCGTTGTCGCTGTGAAACAGGTCGATGTGATGGGTGTGCGGGTCGAGATGCCGACCAACAAGCCGATCCTGTTGCTGCGCGAACGGGACGGCGAGCGATACGTGCCGATCTGGATCGGTGCCCCGGAAGCGACGGCGATCGCCTACGCGCAACAGGGTGTCACCCCGCCACGGCCGTTGACGCACGACCTGCTGCTGGACGTGCTGACCGGGCTGGGTCACGAGTTGTCCAGCGTGATGATCACCCGGATGGAGGACGGCATCTTCTACGCCGAGCTGGTGATCGACGGCGACCAGCGGATCAGCGCGCGGTCGTCCGATGCGGTTGCTGTGGCGTTGCGCGCCCAGGTGCCGGTCTTCGTCGACGAGGACGTGCTGGCCGAGGCCGGCGTCGACGTCCCGGTCGAGGAGGAAGACGAGGTCGAGCGCTTCCGCGAGTTCCTGGACAACGTGTCCGCCGAGGACTTCGAGGTCGGCGACGAGGGTTCGGAGGAATCATGACCCCGACTCGCAACCTTCACTTGAAGGTGAGGGACAGAAACGCGATCGCGACACGCGCCGCGGTCGTTGCGTCCACGCATGCCGGGCCATACGTTGGCGGAGCATCACGCGCGAGTTCGAGCAACCCAGCACGAGCCTCGCGGCGCATGCTGGAAATCGTTGGAGGATGTCGTGGTCAGCAAGGGTGAAGCACGTAGCGCGGTGTCGAGCGCGCCCGCTCCGATGCAGGAAGCGCTGTTCACGCACGACCTGCCCGAGGAGATGACCGACCAGGTCGGTTACCGCGGTCCGGCGGTGTGCCGCGCGGCCGGCGTCACCTATCGGCAGCTGGACTACTGGGCACGCACCGGGCTGCTGGAGCCGTCGGTGCGCAATCCGACCGGGTCGGGCCATCAGCGCCTCTACAGCTTCCGCGACATCCTGGTCATCAAGGTCATCAAACGGCTGCTGGACACCGGCGTCTCGCTGCAGCAGATCCGTGTCGCGGTGACCGTCCTGCGCGAGCACGGCGTGTCCGAGCTGGCCGGCATCACCCTGATGTCGGACGGCGCGAGTGTCTACGAGTGCACGTCCGACGACCAGGTCATCGACCTGCTCCGCGGCGGACAGGGTGTCTTCGGCATCGCGCTCGGCTCGGTGTGGCGCGAGGTCGAAGGTTCGCTCTCGGAGCTGCCCGGCGAGCGCCCCGAGGACGAGGCGCCGGCGCCGCATCCCGGCGACGAGTTGCACGAGCGACGCAGCCGCCGCAACGCCGCCGGCTGACCCGGCAGCCACTGCCTCCGAAGACCCGCAGCGAGATGCTGCGGGTCTTCTCGTGCCATGGTGGTCGTCCAGGGCGACCGACGGGACCGGCCCGGATGTGCGCTCTGATAAATTGGGGTTTGCTGACGACACCGGGCGGGAGAGTTCCGCCATACCGGGTCGGACGCCGAAGGGGCAACCACCTCAGAACCTCTCAGGCGCCAGGACCGCCCGGCCGAGGCATCGCTGAAGGCACCGTCGGTGACGACAGTTGAGGACACTAACGTCATCGCACTACCCCGACCGAAGGTGCCGCCTCATGAGTGCTGTCGAGCTGCCCGACTTCCCGTCCCGCCACATCGGACCGACCGACGACGACATGTCGTCGATGCTCGGTCTGCTCGGTTACTCCACGATGGAGGATCTGCTCGCCACGGCGGTGCCCGGTGGCATCCGCGCCTCGGAGGCCCTCGCGGTTGACGCCGCCCCGTCCGAGCCGGCAGTGCTCGAGGAGTTGCGCGCCAAGGCGGACCGCAATCAGGTGCTCGCCCCGATGATCGGCCTGGGCTACTACGGCACGCACACTCCTGCAGTCGTGCGCCGCAACATCCTGGAGAACCCCGCCTGGTACACCGCCTACACGCCGTACCAGCCGGAGATCTCCCAGGGCCGATTGGAGGCGCTGCTCAACTTCCAGACGGTCATCTCCGACCTGACGGGTCTGCCGACCGCCGGTTCGTCGCTACTGGACGAGGCCACGGCGGTGGCCGAGGCGATGACGCTGATGCGGCGCGGGTCCAAAGCGGCCAAGGATGCTGTCCTGCTGCTGGACGCACAGCTGATGCCCCAGTCGATCGCGGTGGTGCAGACGCGCGCGACGGCGCTCGACATAGGCGTCGTGGTGGCCGACCTGCGTTCGGTCAACGACACCGAGGGGCTGCGTGCCGCGGCGGGGGAGCGCGACGTCTTCGGCGTCGTGGTCCAGTACCCCGGTGCGGACGGCGTCATCCATGACTGGCGGGCGCTGGCCGAGGCGGCGCACGAGGTCAAGGCACTGGTGACGGTCGCGGCGGACCTGCTCGCGCTGACCCTGCTCACCTCGCCGGCCGAGCTCGGCGCGGACGTCGCGGTGGGCACCAGTCAGCGGTTCGGTGTCCCGATGGGCTTCGGCGGCCCGCACGCCGGTTACATGAGTGTCCGCACGGGCCTGGAGCGCACCATGCCGGGCAGGCTGGTGGGCGTGAGCGTCGACGCGGACGGCGCTCCGGCATACCGCCTGGCACTGCAGACCCGCGAGCAGCACATCCGCCGCGAGAAGGCCACCTCCAACATCTGCACCGCACAGGTCCTGCTGGCCGTGATGGCCTCGATGTATGCCGTGTGGCATGGCCCGGACGGCCTGCGCGACATCGCCCGCGCGGTGCACGGCAAGGCCGTCGGCCTCGCCGAAGCACTGCGCGGCGGCGGTGTCGAGCTGATCAGTGACAGCTTCTTCGACACGGTCACCGCCGTCGTCCCCGGCCGCGCCGACTCGGTGGTCGAGGCCGCGCTGCAGCGCGGCATCAACGTCTGGCGCGTCGACAGCGACCACGTGTCGGTCAGCGTCGACGAGACGACGACCGACGAGCAGCTGGCGGCCGTGGCCGCGGCATTCGGCGTCAACGCCCCGGTGCCGTCGGACGGCGGGCTGAGCTGGGACCAGAGCCTGGTGCGCACCGACGAGATCCTGACCCACCCGGTGTTCAGCGCCCACCACAGCGAGACCGCGATGCTGCGCTACCTGCGCGCGTTGGCCGACCGGGACTACGCCCTGGACCGCGGCATGATCCCGCTCGGATCGTGCACCATGAAGCTCAACGCCACCACCGAGATGGAGTCGATCACCTGGCCGGAGTTCGCGAACCTGCACCCGTTCGCGCCGTCCGCTCAGACCGAGGGCATCCGCGAGCTGATCACCGACCTCGAGCAGTGGCTGTGCGAGATCACCGGTTACGACTCGGTGTCGCTGCAGCCGAACGCCGGTTCGCAGGGCGAGCTCGCCGGGTTGCTGGCGATCCGCGGCTACCACGAGTCGCGCGGTGAGTCGGCGCGCAACGTGTGCCTCATCCCGGCATCGGCGCACGGCACCAATGCCGCGTCCGCGGTGATGGCGGGGATGAAGGTCGTCGTCGTCAAGACCGCCCCGACCGGCGAGATCGACATGGACGACCTGAAGGGCAAGCTGAAGGAGCACGGCGAGGACCTGGCGGCCATCATGGTCACCTACCCGTCGACCCACGGCGTCTTCGAGGACACCATCTCCGAGCTGTGCTCGCTGGTGCACGAGGCAGGCGGCCAGGTCTACGTCGACGGCGCCAACCTCAACGCGCTGATCGGGCTGGCCCGGCCGGGCAAGTTCGGCGGCGACGTGTCGCACCTCAACCTGCACAAGACCTTCTGCATCCCGCACGGTGGCGGCGGTCCGGGCGTCGGCCCGATCGGTGTCCGCGAGCACCTGACGCCCTACCTGCCCTCGCACCCGTTCGCGGAGGAACTCACCGGGGAAACCGGGCCGGTGTCGGCCGCGCCATACGGCTCGGCGTCGATCCTGCCGATCTCCTGGGCCTATGTGCGTCTGATGGGCGGTGCGGGCCTGGCCAAGGCGACCCAGGCGGCCATCCTGTCGGCCAATTACGTCGCCAAGCGGCTCGGCGCGCACTACCCGGTGCTGTATGCCGGCGAGGGCGGACTGGTCGCGCACGAGTGCATCCTGGACCTGCGCGGCCTGACCAAGGAGTCGGGCGTGACCGTCGACGACGTCGCCAAGCGTCTGATCGACTACGGCTTCCACGCGCCGACGATGTCCTTCCCGGTGGCCGGCACACTGATGGTCGAGCCGACCGAGAGCGAGTCGCTGGAGGAGCTGGACCGTTTCTGCGACGCGATGATCGCCATCCGCGCCGAGATCCAGCAGGTCATGGACGGCAACGTCACGGCCGAGGAGTCGGTGCTGCGGCACGCCCCGCACACCGCGCTGTCACTGGCTGCGGACGATTGGACGCACCCCTACTCGCGCCGCGAGGCGGCATACCCCCACGGAGTGGACCCGCTGCGGAAGTACTGGGCACCCGTACGTCGCATCGACGGTGCCTACGGTGACCGCAACCTGATCTGCTCGTGCCCGGCGCCGGAGGCGTTCGAGGACTGAGGAGTTCCTGGTCCGTCGTCGGAGCGGTGCCACGGGGCTGCCCGCCCGGTGGCACCGCAGGAGTGGCAGCCGGCTCAGTCCGGCCGGGCCGTCGTCAGACAGAACGGGTGCCCGGCCGGGTCGAGGAGGACGCGGAAGAGGTGAGGGGCCGGCTGATCCGATGCCTGGACCGCTCCGAGGGCCTCGGCCTCCGACACGGAGACGACCAGCTCGTCGACCGCGATGTCCAGGTGCGCGATCGCCGGACCGTGGGGATCCGGCCAGATCGGGCGCCGGTAGTCGTCAACCCGCATGGCGGTGAGGAACACGTCGCCGACGGCCACCGCGACGACGGAGCCGTCCGGAGCCCGGAAGGCCTCGCGTCCACCGAGCAGCCGCCGATAGAAGTCGGCCAACGCGGGTGCGTCCGGACACTGGAGGGAGAAGGAGGCGAGCGCGCCGACCCGGCCGGTGATGTCATCCGTCATGGGAGCAGCCTCGCAGAGGACTCCGACAGCCCCACGGCCTGTCCCGGTCAGTCCGGCTCCGACCAGCCCGTCAGCCGCCAGCCGTCCCCGCGCAACTCGGTCTCGGCGAATGCGCAATTGGCGAAAACCTTTGGCTTGACACCCGATGCGAAGGTCAGCAGGTTGCGGACGGCGAGAGTGAGTATGCCGCCGTGCGCGATGACCAGCACGGTCTCGCCGGGGTGGGCGTCGGCGATGTCGCCCAGCACCGTGTTGGCCCGCGCGACGACTTCGTCGCCCGTCTCACCGCCCGGCACCCGCAGCGACAGGTCGTCGTCGAGCCAGCGCCGGAAGGTCTCGGCGAAGGGATCGGTGTCGCGTGCGACGCCGTAGTGGTCGCCGACCGCGAACTCCTGCAGCCCGGTGCGGGTGGTCACGTCGACACCGAGCCGTGCGGCCGCGATCTCGGCGGTCTGGACCGCCCGGGCCATCGTGCTGCTGTAGACGTGGACGACGCGTCGGCCGTGCAACCGGTCGGCGAGCGCTGCGGCCTGCGCCCGGCCGTCCCGGGTCAGCGAGCCGCCTTCGCCGGACCAGGTCGTGCTCTCGTATGCCGCCTCGCCGTGTCGCGCGAGCAACACGGTCGCGGGGCAGTGCAGCATCGTCATGTCAACGTCACCTCAACGAGCTGCCACCGGCGCGCCGGCGCGGACAGCGCTGAGGTAGTTGGCGATCCGGCCGATGGCTTCGGTGAGGACCTCCACGTCCGGCAGGGTCACCAGCCGGAAGTGGTCCGGCTCGGACCAGTTGAAGCCGGTGCCGTGGGTCACCAGGATCTTCTCCGCTCGCAGCAGATCGATGACGAACTGCTGGTCGTCCTCGATCGGGTAGACCGCCGGGTCGAGGCGGGGGAAGCAGTAGAGCGCGCCGCGGGGCTTGACGCAGCTGACCCCGGGGATCTCGTTGAGCAATCGCCACGCGGTCATGGACTGTTCGTAGAACCGCCCGCCGGGGCCGATGAGCTCGTTGATCGACTGGTAGCCGCCGAGCGCGGTCTGGATCGCGTGCTGACCCGGCACGTTGGCGCACATGCGCATGTTGGCCAGCAGGGTGAGGCCCTCCAGGAAATCGGCCGCGAGGTGCTTGGGTCCGGACACCATCAGCCACCCGGCGCGGTAGCCGCAGGCGCGGTAGGCCTTGGACAGGCCGCTGAAGGTCAGGCACAGCACGTCGTCACCGGCGAAGGTCGCGGCGTGGTGATGCACGGCGTCCTCGAAGAGGATCTTTTCGTAGATCTCGTCGACCATCAGCACCAGATCGTGCCGTCGGGCGATGTCGACCAGCCCCCGAACGGTGTCCTCGGAGTAGACGGCGCCGGTGGGATTGTTGGGGTTGATCACCACCAGAGCGTGGGTGTCGGCGGTGACCTTGGCCTCGATGTCGGCCAGGTCGGGGTTCCAGTCGTTCTCCTCGTCGCATCGGTAGTGCACCGGGGTGCCACCGGCGAGTGACACCGCGCCGGTCCAGAGCGGATAGTCCGGTGCTGGCACCAGGATCTGGTTGCCGTCGTCGACGAAGGCCTGCAGCACCATGCTGATCAGCTCCGAGACGCCGTTGCCGATGAAGACGTCCTCGACGGTGGTGTCGGTCAATCCGTGCGACTGGTAGTAGTGGGCCACGGCGGTCCGTGCCGAGTAGATCCCGCGGCTGTCGCTGTAGCCCTGGGACTGCGGCAGGTTGTGGATCATGTCGCGCAGCACGGCGTCCGGCGCCTCGAACCCGAACGGTGCGGTGTTGCCGATGTTGAGCTTCAGGATGCGGTGACCCTGAGCCTCCAGCTTCTCGGCCTCCACCAGGATCGGTCCGCGCACGTCATACCGGACGTCCTGGAGCTTCTTGGACTGTTTGATGGGCCGCACCACGCCAGTTTCCCACGGGAAGGAGCACATCGGTGGCCGTGTCCGCGGCGTGGCCCGGTGTCACGCCACCGCGTCGGTGTGGACCTGCAACGTCGAGCCGTGCGCGGTTTTGCGGACCCGGATCTGAGCGGGTATGCGGGTGCGGAGTTCGGCGACGTGGCTGACGATGCCGACGGTGCGGCCACCAGCGCGCAGACCGTCCAGAACGTCCAGCACCTGCTCGAGGCTGTCCTCGTCGAGGGAGCCGAACCCCTCGTCCACCAGCAGCGTCTCGAGCCGGCGCCCGCCGGCCGCCTCCAGGACGGCGTCGCCGAGCCCGAGCGCGAGGGCCAGGGACGCGATGAACGACTCACCTCCGGACAGCGTCGCCGTGTCACGAGTGGTGCCGGTCCAGGCATCACGCACGCGCAGGCCGAGCCCGCTCTTGCTGCCGTGCGCAGCGCGCTCGTCGGTGTGCTCCAGCTGGTAACGGCCACCGGTCATCGCCTGCAGTCGCTCGTTGGCCAGCGCGGTCACCGACTCCAGCCGGGCGGCCAGCACGTATGCCGTCAGCCGCATGCGCATCGTGTTGTCCCCGGAGCCGGTCACCGCCGTGGCGACCGAGGTGGCCACCGACAACTCCTCCTGCAGCGTGGCGTGCTCTGCGTCGTGGGCAGCGAGTTCGGCACCGATGCGCTGCAGGGTGGTGAGGGCGCGGCGCACCTCTGCGACGGCATCGCGGGTGTGCCGAGCGGTCCGCTCGGCAACGGCCAGTTCTGCGGCGACGGTCTCGCAGTCGGCAGGGGGAGCAGCGACTGCCGCAGCGACCTCCGGTTGTTCGAGGACCCCGGTGGCGCGTTCCTCGTCGGAGCGAGCCCGCTCGAGCATGGCCTGCACCTGCCGGACGTCGTGCTCGTCGAGCCGTGCCGCCGCCGCGGCGGCCTGGTCCGCGAAACCGGTGTGCTCCAGCACGGCGTCGAGCTCCTGGCGCGCCGTGGCGAGCTCGGCGGCCGCAGCGCGTTGTGCTGCTGCGGCGGCCACCAACCGGTCGAGCAGCGCGACGCACTCCCGGTGGGTCGCGACCGGATCGGTCGTCGCGTCGAGGTCCTGGGCTCCCGGCGCGCAGCCGCAGACGTCGTCGTGCTCGCGGCCCATCTGCCTCGTGCGTGTGTCCAGGGCCGCTCGTTGCTCCTGCAGCGCCTCGACACGTGCCGAGGCCAGCTGCACAGCCTCCTCTGCGGTGCGAACCGCATCCCGAGCAGCGTGCCACTCGGCGTCGAACGCCGCGAGCTGATCGTCGACCACCTGCAGTTGCCGGACCGCAGACTGGGCGGCGGCCGCGCGGTCGGCGATCTCGTGGCGACCAGGCGTCAACGAACCGGCGAGTTCGACCAGCGCCGCCGACAACGCCTCGGAGGCGACCTTCGCTTCGTCGGTCGCCATCGCCGCGTCACCGAAGCCGTCGAGCGCCGCCGCGGCCCGAGCATGTGCACTCTCGGTCGCAGCGCGCAGCTCGGTGCGCAACTGCAGCACCCGCTGCCGGTCCGCGCCGACCTCGTCGAGCGGCTCCGCGTCGGTCGCGGCCAGGATGCCGATCGCCTCCAGCGCCGCCCGGCTGGAACTGTGTGCGCGCCCGACGGTGGTGGACCAGGCACTGCCCGCGCGTTCGGCGGCGGTCAGTGCGGTCCCGGCCGCGTGTTCCGCAGCTGCGACCTGCTCGGCGTCGACATGACCATCGGCGCGGCGAGCGAGTCGGGGGTGGTCGGCCGAGCCGCACACGGGGCACGGGTCCCCGTGGCCCAGGTCGGCGGCCAGTTCGGCGGCGATGCCGTCGACGCGTGCGGTCCGCAGGCGGAGCACCTCGCGCTCGGCCGCGGCCCAGCGCCGCTGGGTCTGTCGGTGGCGATCACCGGCGGCGATCGCGGCGTCCACGTCGCTCGTCGCAGCGTCGAGCGCCTGGCACGCGAGATCGACCTCGCGGTGCAGGCGATCCCAGTGCGGGTGCGCAGTTGCCGCCGCTTGCACGGCGGCGCGGCGTGCGTCGAGGTCCTCCAGCTGGCGTCCGGCCGCGGCCACGGCGGCGCGGCGACGGTCCACCTCCGCCGTGGCCTCCTCGACGGCGGTGCGGGTCGCTTCGAGCTGGCCGGCGACGTCGTCTTGGTGCCGGCGCAACTCGGCGTGGCCGGCCAGCGCGGCTCCGCCCGCTTCGGCCCGCTCGGCGAGCGGCACGAGCGCCGACTCCGACAGAGCGCTCTCGGCCGACGGCTCCGGCACACTCCAGGCCGCGCGCCGGACGAGCTCGTGGCGTCGGAAGTCGGCGTCCTGCCGGGCAGCATCGTGCGCTGCCCGGCGGCGGGTGAGCGCCACGATCGCCGGAGCGCACCGGTCTGCCCGCTCGGCCAGCTGCAGCCGATCACGTGCGGCGCGCACCCGAGGGCGTTCGGCGGCGACCCGGTCCATGGCCTGCTGGGCGGCCCGGGCCTGCCGCTGCAGACCGGCCAGGGTCTGCTCGGCCTGTAGCCGGCCGCGCCACCGGTCGACGTCGCCCGCCGCGGTATCCGCAGCGGCCAAGGCGGTCGTCAGCGCCTCGGAGAGCGTCGCCGTGAGCCGGTCGAGTCCGGCCGCGCTGCCGTCCCACGCTGTGTCGTGCGTGGCCGGCTCGTCCGTGCCGGTGACCTCCAGCTCGGTCACCTCCAGCTCGGTGATCGCTTCCGCCGCGCGAGCCAGCAAGGCCCCGCGATGGGCCTGCGCCTCGATCGCGCGTGCTTCCAACGCCTTGCGGTGTGCGGTGAGCCATTGCTCGAGGGCCGCGAAGTCGCTGATGTCGAACAGCCGCTCGAGCAACCGCCCGCGATCGTCGGGTTTGGCGCGCAGGAAGGCCGTGAACTCGCCCTGCGGGAGCAGCATGACCTGTGCGAACTGGGGCAGGCCCATGCCCAGCAGGTCACCGATCGTCTGGGCGACCTCGTCATGGCGAGTCCCCACCGTCTGCCAGGCGCCGTTGCGGCGCTCCTCGAGCGTCACACTCCCGCGCTGGGTGCGAGTGCCGGAGCCGCGCTTCTTGGGCACCTGGTGCTCGGGGGACCGCCGGACCCGCAGGCGGCGGTCACCCACACCGAACTCCAACTCGACCTCGGGTCGCACACCGGGATCGGCGTGGTCGCTGCGCAACGTGTCGCGTCCCTGCATCCGGCCGCCCGGCACGCCGCCGAACAGCGCGAAGCAGATGCCGTCCAGGATGCTGGTCTTGCCGGCGCCCGTCGGACCGTGGATGAGGTGCAGACCTGCGGCGGCCAGGTCGTCGAAGTCCACCCATTCGGTGCCGGCAAACGGCCCGAACGCCTGCAGCCGGAGTCGGTGCAGTCTCATGAGCCGGGCCCCTTCGAACTGTCCGAGCAGCGAGTCGACGGAAGGCTCCGTGTGGTGTTCATGCCGCACCGGTGTCGCCCACGGTGTGGACGCGGTCGGGGCCGTCCTGTGCGGCGCGTTGCAGGCGGGTCTGCTCCAGGGCCTGCCGCAACAGGCTGCGTTCGGCGTCGGTGGCGGACGCGCCGCCGCGTGTGTGCTCCAAGAAGTCGCAGCACAGGTCCAGCGTCTCCTTGCCGGCGACCTTGCTGGTGTAGCGGTGGTCCCGCAACTGCCGCACGGGCTGGTCGAACAGCAGGTGCACGGTGTGCGGGAACCGTCGACGCAGTTGCTCCATGGCCCCGAGCGGTCGGTTGCTGTCGGTCAAGGTGACCTGGCACCAGGCGCTTTCGGCCGACGTCAGCCCGGGGTCGGCGAGCAACTCGTCGAGGGTGCCGCTCAGCTTGGCCAGTGGCCGCGTCACGGGCGCCTCGATCAACGTGGTGGTCACTGCCGGGTCGCCGGAACCGATCTCCAGGAGCACCGAACTCTTCCGGTGACCGGTCTCGGAGAACGACATGGCCACCGGTGAGCCGCTGTAGCGGCCGACGCCGGCCACGTCCTGGGCGCCGTGCAGATGGCCGAGGGCGGCATACGCGACGCCGTCGAACGTGGCGGCCGGCACGGCACTGGCACCGCCGACGGTGATGTCCCGCTCGGACTCACAGGTCGCCGACCCGACGACGAAGGCGTGCGCCATCACGACCCCGGGCACGTCGCGGCCGGCCAGGTCGGTGTGCACGCGCCGCATCGCGGCGCGCAGCACACCGGCGTGGGTGGCCTCCGTGGCGTCAAGAGCCGAGCAGGACAGCGACGGCTCGAGGTAGGGCAGCGGGTAGACGGCCACGCCGTCCAGCAGGACCGGTGATCCGACCGACGCCGGGTCCGTGCGGATGTGGACGCCGCCGTGCGCCAAAACCCGGGAGCCGAAGCCGAGCCGCACGGCCGAGTCGTGGTTGCCGGCCGAGATCACCACCGTTGCACCGGCGTCGCGCAGCCGCACCAGAGTCTCATCGAGCAGTTGCACGCTGCCGGGGCCGGGCAGTGCCCGGTCGTAGACGTCGCCGGAGACCAGCACTGCGTCGATGCGCTCGGTGCGCACCACCTCCACCAGGTGGTCGAGGTATGCCGCCTGAGCCTGCTCCAGTGAGGCGCCGTGGAAGCTGCGTCCCAGGTGCCAGTCGGAGGTGTGAATCAGGCGCATGGCAGCAGGGTAGGAGCCACCGCCGACAGCGTCCGGCAGCGTCCTCGGCGTGTGGCGGATCGTCCGCCTGACGAGGACAGCCGCGTTTTCCCGCCGGTCGGCCGGAGAATGTGCAAGCGTGTGGTCACGCCGGTCGCCAGGAGGAGGCTCTGATGGGCAAGGAAGTCGCCGCCACGTCATACACCCGCGAGCAACGACAGCGGTATCGCGAGAAGGTGCGGCAGGACCTGGACGTCTTCGAGCGGATGCTGCACACACACAGCTTCGACTTCGAGCGCCAGCTGACCGGGATGGAGATCGAGCTCAACCTCGTCGGCGACGATCTGCAACCGGCGATGAGCAACGCCGACGTGCTGACCAGCATCGCCGACGAGGACTACCAGACCGAGCTCGGGCAGTACAACATCGAGCTCAACGTCAGCCCGCGTCCGTTGCCCGGCGATGCAGCGCTGCAGCTGGAGAAGGATCTGCGTGACAGCCTCAACCGCGCCGAGCAGCAGGCCAACGCGGCTGGTGCCCAGATCGCGATGATCGGCATCCTGCCGACGCTGATGCCCGAGCACTTCACCACCGAGTGGATGAGTGCCAACGCTCGCTACGCGGCGCTCAACGAGGCGATCTTCGCCGCGCGGGGCGAGGACATCTTCATCGACATCGAGGGCTCCAGCGGGGATCGGCTGGCAATGTTCGCCGATTCCATCGCGCCGGAATCGGCCTGCACCTCGGTGCAGCTGCACCTGCAGGTGCAGCCCCATCGCTTCGCCGATCACTGGAACGCTGCGCAGGCGATGTCCGCGGTGCAGCTGGCGATCGGGGCCAACTCGCCCTATTTCTTC
Source organism: Flexivirga lutea (assembly GCF_054778955.1). Lineage (NCBI taxonomy): Bacteria > Bacillati > Actinomycetota > Actinomycetes > Micrococcales > Dermacoccaceae > Flexivirga > Flexivirga lutea. The sequence goes on along the minus strand of NZ_BAAGZB010000004.1, from coordinate 149,854 downwards.
GGCAAGGAACTGTGGCATGAGAGTCGGGTGCCGCTGTTCGAGCAGGCGACCGATACCCGCGCCGTCGAACTGAAGAATCAGGGCGTGCGCCCGCGGGTGTGGTTCGGGGAACGGTGGATCACCTCGATCTTCGACCTGTTCGAGGAGAACGTCCGCTACTTCCCGGCGCTGCTGCCCGAGTCCACCGACGAGGACCCGGTGGCGGTGTTCGAGGCGGGCGACGCGCCGCAGCTGGCCGAGCTGCGGTTGCACAACGGCACCGTCTATCGCTGGAACCGCCCGATCTACGACATCGTGGACGGCAGCCCGCACCTGCGGGTCGAGAACCGCGTGCTGCCGGCCGGGCCGACGATCGTGGACTGTATGGCGAACAGTGCCTTCTACTACGGAGTCGTGCGGACACTGGCCGACTCCGACCGTCCGGTGTGGACGCGGATGAGTTTCGCGGCCGCGGAGGACAACTTCGCGGGCTGCGCTCGTCGCGGGATCGACGCCAAGGTCTACTGGCCGGGCTCCGGTGAGGTGCGCGCCGACGAACTCACTCTGCGGCACCTGCTGCCGATGGCGGACGAGGGCCTGAAGTCATGGGGCGTCGCCACCGAGGTGCGTGACCGCTACCTCGGCGTCATCGAGGAGCGCTGCCGCACCGGCCAGAACGGCGCGTCGTGGCAGATCGACTGCGTGCGGGCCCTGGAGGCCAAGGGCAAGGATCGCGCCAGCGCACTGGTGGAGATGCTGCGCCACTACCTGGACAACATGCACGGTGGGGAGCCGGTGCACACCTGGAAGCTCCCTTGATGGCTACCCTGCGAGGTCGCCGCCGGTGTTCCACCGCTGGATGCACGGTGTGCCGTGGTAGAAGCCGAGGGTCGACAGCGACCCGGCATTGAGGATGAGTTGAGCGCCCATCCGCGCCTCCTGCCGCAGGAAGATTGCGGCGAAGATCCGCAGTGAGTGGCCGTGCGCGACGAGAGCGACGTTGCCGATCTCCATGAGCGGCACGACGCGGCGCACGACGTGGCTGACCCGCGCCGCGACGTCCTCGACCGTCTCCCCGGGGGTGGCACCCGGCTCGACGCCGTCGGCGAAGATCTCCCACGACGGATCGCCGAGCTTCTCGCGGATCTGCGGCGTCGAAAGCCCTTCGTACGCACCGTAATCCCATTCGCGCAGGTCGTCGTCGAAACGCAGGTCGGTCAGGCCGGCGAGTTCTGCGGTGCGGCGCGCGCGCTGCATCGGGCTGCAGAAGGTGGCCACGACGTCCAGCTCGGCGACCTGATCGCGCAGTTTGCGCGCATCGGCCTCGCCGTCGGGCAGCAGTGGCAGGTCCGTGGTGCCCGTATGGCGCCCGTTACGCGACCACTCGGTCGCTCCATGACGGACTAGGACGATGCTGTGCTCGGAGTGTGCGCTCACACGGCTCACGCTACTGGCAGTCTTGGCGTATGACGACTCAACCTTCGGACGCCCACCGCTCCGTCACCATCGCCCGCACCGCACCCGGCACGTTCCGCGCGACCAACGCGCGCGGCGGCACGTTCGACTTCGGCAGCGGGGGAGACGACCAGTTCACCCCGGTCGAGTTGCTGCTCACCGCGATCGCCGGCTGCACCGGCATCGATGTCGACATCTTCACCACCCGCCGCAGTGAGCCGACCCGCTTCGAGGTTGTCGCGGAAGGGGACAAGCTGCGCGACGAACAGGGCAATCACATGGGCCCGATCGACGTGACGTTCCGGATCGCCTTCCCCGAGGGCACCGACGGCGACGCGGCCCGGGCGGTGCTGCCCGACGCGATCCAGAAGTCGCACGAGCGGCTGTGCACGGTCAGCCGCACCGTGGCGCTTCCCACCGAGGTCACCATGCACCAGGCGGACTGACGTGCCACGGCACGTCGTGCTGCTGCGGGCGGTCAACGTCGGCGGGCGCTGGGTGAAGATGCAACGCCTGCGGGAGGTGCTCACCGCGGCGGGGTTCGACGACGTGCAGACGCACATCCAGAGCGGCAACGTGCACGTCGGCACTCCCATGCGCAGCCCGGTGAAGCTCGCTGTCGCGTTGGAGAAGCTGCTTCAGGCCGAGTTCGGTTTCGCCATACCGTGTGTCGTCCGCAGCCCGGCACAACTGCGGGCGGTCGCCGCGTATGCCGACGGCCTGTCGGACCCGTTGGCCGGCGACACCCTGCGCCGCTACGTCACCTTCTTCCGGGAGCCGTTGCCGCAGGACCGCGCCGCGGAGTTGGCGCAGTGGTCCGAGCCGGGTGAGCGGCTGCACCCCGACGGTGCCGAATTGCACTGGTGGCTGGCCAAACCGACCCATGAGGCGAAGGTCTCGAATGCGCGTCTGGAGCGGGGTGGCGTGGTCGCCACCACGCGTGATCTGAAGGTGGTGCGCGCCCTCGCCGACAAATGGGGCGGCTGACGCTCGCGGGTCGTACGGTGGGCTCATGGCTCGCTACTTCGACGTGCATCCCCGGGACCCCCAGCCGCGCAGCATCGCGCAGGCCGTGCAGATCCTGCGCGATGGGGGCCTGATCGCCTATCCGACGGACTCGTGCTTCGCGCTCGGGTGCACGCTGGGCAACCGTGATGGTCGTGACCGGATCGTGCGCATCCGGCAGTTGAACGACAAGCACAACTTCACCCTCATGTGTCGCGACTTCGCCCAGCTCGGGCAGCTCGTGCACGTCGACAACCGGGTCTTCCGGGCGATCAAGTCGGCGACGCCCGGGCCCTACACGTTCATCCTGCCGGCGACGTCGGAGGTGCCGCACCGGCTGCAGCAACCGAAGAAGAAGACGGTCGGTGTCCGCATCAGCGATCACCCGGTCGCGCGTGCGCTGGTCGCCGAACTCGGCGAGCCGATTATGACCAGCACGCTGCTGCTGCCGGACGAAGAGGACCCGTTGACCGACGGCTGGCAGGTGAAGGACGCACTCGACCACCAGGTCGACGCCGTGATCGACTCCGGCGAGTGCGGCATCGAGCCGACGACCGTCGTCGACTTCTCCGACGGGTATGCCGAGGTCGTCCGGGTCGGCGCCGGCGACCCCACTCCGTTCGAGGCATGACCTATCTGCCGGCCGGCCCGGTCGCTGCGGCGGTTGCCGAAGTGGCGTCACGCGCCGACGGCCCGCCGCTCAACGCCGCGTTGCGGGTCACCTGCAGCTTCCATCCTGACCGGTGGGCCTCGCCCGGGTCGTCCGACCTCGTCATCGAACGTCTTGCCCGCGAAGGGATCTACACGTCACAGTTCGTGACGGGCACGAGCAACGGTGGCCTGACCGCGTTCCGGGGTGGCGACCGGTTCCGCTGGGAGCAAAGGATGTTCGGTGGCGTGTATGACGGTGCGGACCCGGAGCTGCGCCCGAAGTACGGCGCGTTGAACCACCGGCTCCGCAGCACGGGTGGGTCGCCGCGGTTCGGGTCCGCATACATCCGGCTGGCGGCGCACACGCTGGAACGCACCACGTTCTGCTACCCGGACAGTTTCGACAGCCCAGCGAACTTCGGTGTGGCAGCGTCCTGTTCGCTCACTGAGCTCGCAGACGCAGACGGTCGGGATCTGCTCGACGACTACGTCGAGGCGCACGTGCACGGTCATATCGAGCTGGCGACCGACGTCGAGGCGATGGTGCTCGATCCGAGTTTCCGCGGCACAACCGTCGAAACGGCGTCCCGGCAGCTGCCGTGCCCGGTCGAATGGCACCAGGGGTTCGTGGCCAACATGGCCGACATCGTCGCCCACCCGGCGTTTCGAGGCCCCGAAATCGTGGCTCTGGCAACGGAGTACGCGCTCGGCGGCCAGTTGACACCGCGACGCGTCGGTGACGTGGCGCGGACCGGGAAGCACCACCCGCAGGCGGTCAAACAGCTATGGCACTACGTCGCCAGGTTCGGCACCGCGGAAGGTCGCCGCACGCGGCTTGCTGGCTAGAGTTGCAGGCATGACACGTGCTCTGGTGGTGACGAAGCCGGGTGACCGGTCCGTGCTCGAGGTGCAGCAGGTCGACGTTCCGCCGCCGGGGCCGGGTGAGGTGCAGGTGCGGGTCGCCGCGGCGGGCGTGAACTTCATCGACGTCTACCAGCGTCAGGGCGTCTACCCGATGCAGACGCCGTTCGTGCTCGGCCAGGAAGGCGCCGGCACCGTCGAGGCCATCGGCCCGGAGGTGACCGACGTTGCGGTGGGTGATCGCGTCGCGTGGGCCGGGCCGATGGGTAGTGCCGCGGAGCTGGCCGATCTGCCCGCTGCCCGGGTGGTCCCGGTGCCCGGCGGACTCGACCTGGACATCGCTGCGGCGGCGATGCTGCAGGGCATGACGGCCCACTACCTCGTCACCTCCACCTGGCCGGTGCAGTCGGGACAGATCGCCCTCGTCCATGCGGCGGCCGGGGGAGTGGGCCAGTTGCTGGTGCAGCTGATCAGCGGCCGCGGTGCCGCAGTGATCGCGACGGCCGGGAGCGACGAGAAGCTGGACATCGCACGGCAGCTCGGCGCCGACCACACGATCAACTACCGCCGGTTCAGCGGCGACGCGCTGGCCGAGGAGGTTCGTCGCCTGGCCGGCCGCGGCGTCGACGTCGCCTACGACGGTGTCGGGAGGGCCACCTTCGACGCGTCCCTGAAGTCGTTGCGGCCGCGGGGCATGGGCGTGCTGTTCGGCGGCGCGAGCGGGCAGGTCGACCCGCTCGACCTGCAGGTCCTCAACCAGTTGGGCTCACTCTTCGTCACTCGTCCGACGCTCGCGTCCTACGTCGCCGATCGTGAGGAGTTGTTGTGGCGCTCTGCCGAGATCCTCGGCGCCCTCGCCGGTGGCACGCTGACCCTCGAGGTCGGCGGCCGGTTCCCGCTCGGTGACGCGGCGGCCGCCTACGAGGCGCTGGAGGGGCGCAACACCACCGGCAAGCTGCTGCTGATTCCCTGACGGTCGCCGGCGCGGTGCGCCGATGACGCCGCGAGCCCTCGACTTGAAATATATATAGTCAATGCATATAGTTCTGGATGGTTCTGAAGTCGTCCAGATGTGCAAGGAGCGAAGCAGTGAGTCATCCTGCGGCCGCTGAGAAGCAACGGCCTTCCATGTTCAACCAGCCGAAGGCGGTGTATGCCGTCGCCTTCGCCTGTGTCGTGTCGTTCATGGGCATCGGTCTGGTCGACCCGATCCTGCCGGCCATCTCGGAGCAGCTGCACGCAACGCCGAGCCAGGTGACGCTGCTGTTCACCAGCTACCTGGTCGTCACCGCCGTCGCGATGCTCATCACCAACGCGGTGTCCAGCCGCATCGGTGCGAAGAAGACGCTGATCGCCGGGCTGGCGCTCATCGTGGTGTTCGCGGGGCTGGCCGGCGCGGCCGGTTCGATCAACGGCATCGTCGGCTTCCGGGCCGGCTGGGGCCTCGGCAACGCGCTGTTCATCGCGACTTCGCTGGCGGTCATCGTGTCCTCCGCGACCGGCGGGTTCGCCGGCGCGATCATCCTCTACGAGACGGCGCTCGGCGTCGGTATCGCCTGCGGCCCGCTGCTCGGCGGACTGCTCGGCGAAATGTCTTGGCGTGGACCGTTCTTCGGCGTCTCGGTGCTGATGCTCATCGCGCTGATCGCGACCGTCTTCTTCCTGCCGGAGACCCCGAAGCCCGCGACGCACACCTCGGTGCTCGCCCCGCTGAAGGCGCTGACCCACCGTGGCCTGCTGACCATGGGTGTCGCGGCGCTGTTCTACAACTGGGCGTTCTTCACCATGCTCGGTTACGCGCCGTTCCCGATGAAGCTGTCGGCGATCCAGCTCGGCTTCGTCTTCTTCGGCTGGGGCATCCTGGTCGCGATCTTCGCTGTCTTCGGTGCGCCGTGGCTGCAGCGTCGTTTCGGCACCGCCCCAACGTTGTATGCCGCCCTCACCCTCTTCGCGGTCGACCTAGCGATCATCGCGATCTGGCCGACCCACCGCACGGTATTGATCTGCGCCGTCATCGCGGCCGGCATCTTCATCGGCATCAACAACACGCTGACCACCCAGGCGGTCATGGTGATCTCGCCGGTCGAGCGACCGGTCGCCTCGGCGGCATACGGCTTCGTCCGCTTCATCGGCGGCGGTCTCGCCCCGTTCGTCGCCGGCAAGTTGGTCGAGCACTACAACCTGCACCTGCCGTTCGCCATCGCTGCGGTGACCGCGGTTCTGGCGGCTGTTCTGCTGAGCACGGCGCACCGCACGCTGGCTGCCGCCGACAAGGGTATGGACGAGGACGGTCACCACGTCGCAGGAGCCGACTCGCCCGCGCAGATCTCTCACGAGGTCGGCGACGAATTCGGTGGCGCCACAGGCGCTTTGGATGACTACGAGCGTGAGGAGGAGCGCAGCATCGACCCGGTGCGGTGATCGCTGTCCATCCTCCCCGGGCTCGTGAGAAGCTGAGTTCATGAGCCACACTCCAAACCCGTTGACCGAGCAGGACGTCGAACTTCTCCGCAAGGAGTTCGACGCCCGCTCGGTCAATCGCTTGTTCCAGAACGCCGTGACGAGCACTCCGATCACGCAGGTCGCGCTCGACCGGTCGGTCGTCACCCGCATCGACCGGTCCATGTCGCACCGGCTCGACAAGTGGCCGGTGACCAACCAGCGCAAGAGCGGCCGTTGCTGGATGTTCGCCGGTCTCAATCTGCTACGCGCCGGTGTGATGGAGAAGCTGGGCGTCAAGGACTTCGAGCTCTCGCAGAACTACCCCCTCTTCTGGGACAAGCTCGAGCGCTGCAACTACTTCCTGCAGTCGATCGTCGAGCTGTCCGACCGTCCCTCGGACGACCGCACGCTGTCCTTCGTGCTGGAGGACGTGATGGGCGACGGCGGGCAGTGGAACATGTTTGCGGCACTCGTCACCAAGCACGGCGTCGTGCCCAAGTCGGTGATGCCGGAGACGGAGTCGTCGTCCAACACGGCGGCGATGAACAAGAGCCTGCGCAGCCTGTTGCGTCAGGCCGCGCGGGACATCCGGGTGGCAGGCGACGATGCTGCCGTCGAGCAGATCCGCTCGCGGGTGATGTCGGCGGCCTACCGGATCCTGGCCATTCACCTGGGTACGCCGCCCACGGAGTTCGAGTGGCAGTGGACCGATGACGAGGGCGAGTTCCACCGCGACGGGATGCTGACACCGGCGGAGTTCCGCGATCGCTATCTCACCGTGGACGTCAATGACTACGTGTGTTTGGTGGACGACCCGCGTGCGACCAGCCCTCGCGGCCGCACCTTCACCGTCGACCATCTGGGCAACATCGTCGGCGGAGCGCCGGTGCGTTACCTCAATGTCCCGTCGGACACCTTGAAGACGCTGGCGGCCGAGGCGATCAAGTCCGGTGAGCCGGTCTGGTTCGGGTGCGATGTCGGTCAGATGATGGAGCGGGAGACCGGTGTCTGGGATGCCGGGCTCTATGACTTCGAGGGTGTCTATGACACGCGGTTCGAGCTCGACAAGGCGGCTCGCCTGGAGTTCCACGAGACGCTGATGACGCACGCGATGCTGCTCACCGGTGTGGACCTGGACGGCGACACCCCTCGCAAGTGGCGGGTCGAGAACTCCTGGGGCGACGAGAAGGCCGACAAGGGCTTCTACACGATGAACGATTCCTGGTTCGGTGAATACGTCTTCGAGATCGCTGCGCGGCGCGACCAGTTGCCCGCCGAGTTGCAGGCCGCAGTCGACGCAGACCCGATCGTGCTCCCGGCGTGGGACCCGATGGGTTCGCTTGCATGAGCACGCCGGCTGGCGCGGCTGAGCCGACGCTGCACCGGTTCGCCTCGTTCGACGGTGCCCAGCTCGTATGGCGCGAGCTGGGCGCCGGCCGGCCGGTGGTGCTGATCCACGGTTTCGTGTCCAACGCGCTCACCAACTGGATCCGCTACGGACACGCGAAGACCGTTGCCGACAAAGGCTTTCGGGTGATCATGCCGGACCTGCGAGGGCATGGTGACAGTGCGCAACCGCACGACGCGGCGGCATACCCGCCGGACGTGTTGGCGATGGACGGTGCGGCCTTGATCGAGCAGCTCGGGCTGACCGACTACGACCTGGGCGGCTACTCGCTGGGCGCACACACCGCCGTGCGGATGGTGCTGCGCGGCGCAACTCCGGCGCGGCTGATCACCGCGGGCATGGGTCTGGACGGCATCGAGAACCTCAAGACGCGCGATGAGGTCTACGAGACCGCGTTCGACCTCGACCAGGAGGTCGACAAGCGGTCGGCAGCGGGCAAGGCGCGCATCTTCATGCGACAGACCGGCTCGGACCCGGTCGCCCTGCGCGGCGTATGGCGCTCCAGCGTGCGCACGGATCCCGCTGAGCTGTCTGCGATTTCGCAACCCCTACTGGCGATCTGCGGTGCGCAGGACACCGACCATCGGGAGGGTGCCGAGCGGCTCGCCGCTGCCGTCCCGCACGGCAGCTTCGCGGAGATCCCGGGCAATCACATGAGCGCAGTTGCCGACCGCGCACTCGGCCGGACGATCGCGGACTGGCTGGCGTCGTAGCTCCGGGCGAGGGGCCACGAACACCACGCGCCCAGCTGCCAAGGACCCTGTGAAGGACGCTGTGCGTGTGCTCGCTTCGCGTGGCGCATCAGGCGAGCGCGAGGAACACTTTCTCCAGCTTCTTGGTGTCCACGCTGTCGCGGCCACCCTCGGCCAGGCAGCGTTCGAGCCCGGTTGCGACGAGGGCGTACCCGCCCCTGCTGACCGCCTTGCTGACCGCCGCCAGCTGGGTGAGGGCGTCCTCGCACTCGGCTCCGTCCTCGAGCATGCGGATCACGGACGCAAGGTGTCCGTTGGCCCGCTTGAGGCGGGTGATGATCGCGGTGATCTCGTCAGGCTCTAGTTGCATCACTGTCTCTCCGGTCGCTGGTCAACGCATTCATCATCCCTGACAGTCGCGTCCGTGCCTCACCGGCGACGCCGGCGAGCCGAGGGCTGAAATCGGTCATCACGGCGGGGTCGAAGACCTCGACGACGCTGTCGGCTCCGTCGGCGGCGACCACCACGTTGCACGGCAGCAGGGTCGCGACTCGCGGATCCGCATCGAGGGCCTGGTGGGCGAGCGACGGATTGCAAGCACCCAGGATGATGCGCGGCTCGACCTCGACGCCGAGCTTGGCGCGAAGTGTGGCGGCCATGTCGATCTCGGTCAACACGCCGAACCCGGCGTCCGCGAGCACTTCGCGGACGCGAGTGACGGTCTCGTCGTACGGCTGCGCGACCGAGACACGCATCGTGAAGTCATTCATCTCAATCCTCTCCTCGTGTGATTTGCATATCCCCCTGGGGGGGATATCTATAGTATCTCACATCCCCCCAGGGGGTTAGGAGAGGAAACGATGAGGCTCAGTCGATCGACACCGGACGCACCGGACGCAACACACCGCACCGACGGCGCCGCCGGCGCCGAGTCGCCGCCCGGACCGCTGGGCCGGCTGGGCCTCGCAGTGCTCGGCCACGCACGAATCACGCTGGCGTTGTGGGTGCTCATCGTGCTCGGACTCGGCGTCTTCGCGCCTCGGGTCGAGGCGTCCTTGTCCGGAGCGGGCTGGCAGGCCAGTGGTTCGGAGTCGGTGGCCGCCCGACAACTCGCGCAGGAGCACTTCGGCGGGAACGCCAGCTCCGCGTTGCAAGTGGTGATTCACAGCGAGGACGCACCGCTCACCTCGCCGCAGGGGCAGCGGATCACCGGTCAGGTGGAGCAAGCTCTGCGTGGCGATCACCGGATCGCCACAGTGATCGCTCCGGAGCCCGGCGCGACGCTCAGCGAGGACGGGCACACGGCCATCGTGATCGGCGGCGCCGGCGCCGATACGAACGACATGGTTCGTGCGGCCGTGGACCTGAAGCCCGAACTCATCGCGCTGTCCGGCGACGGTGTTCAGGTCACGCCGACCGGGGCGTCCCAGCTGTGGGCCGACTTCAACGCGGCGAACCTCGACGCGATGCTGAAGTCGGAGATGCTCTCGTGGCCGGTCACGCTGGCGATCCTGGTCCTCGCGTTCGGTGCACTGGTCGCCGCGGGCCTGCCACTGCTGCTGACCCTGGCCGGTCTCGTGGCGTCGGCCGGTTCGCTGGTGCTGATCAATGCCTTGGTGCCCGTGTCCATCTGGGCCATGAACTTCGCGATGATGTTCGCCCTCGCCCTAGGCATCGACTACGCACTCTTCCTCGTCGTCCGTTACCGGGCCGCTCGCGCAGTCCCCGGCAGCACCCGGGAACGTGCCGTCGCCGAAACCATGGACACCGCGGGTAAGGCCGTGCTGCTGTCCGGTCTGACGGTGCTGGTCGCCTTGTCGGCGGTGGAGATCGTGCCGTCACCGGCCTTCCGGTCGATGGCCGGCGGGATCATGCTGGCCGTCGTCTTCGTGCTGGCCGCGACCCTGACCCTGCTACCTCTCGTGCTCGGCAAACTCGACACCCGGATCAACAAACTGGCGCTGCCGTGGTCGCGAGTCACCGAGCATCGGTCACCTGCCTTCGAGAAGTGGGGCGAGCGACTGTGGCGTCGGCCCGTGGCGTATGGCGCAGCCGCGCTGATCGTGCTCGTGGCCCTCGCCGCACCGATCGCCGGTCTGCGGACGGCGATGCCCTCGATCAAGGTGCTTCCCGCGGACGCACCCGCCCGGGTCGGCTACGACCGTGTCCAATCGGCGTTCGGGCCGGGCGCACCCGGCATGCTCCAAGTCGTCGCTCCCGCGGCGGAAGCCGATACCGCCGCGGCGGCCGTCGCCGCCGACCACGGGATCGCGGCAACCCTTCCTGCCCAGCCGTCCACCGACGGCACGCCATACCGGGTGATCCAGGCGATGCCGAAGACCGACCCGTCCGATCCCGGTCTGAAACAGACCGTCGACCGGCTGCGCCAAAACCTCCCTCAGGGAGCAGTCGTCGGAGGGGCCGCCGTGGAGAACCTCGATCTGAAGAACCAGCTCGACCGATCCACTCCGTGGGTCATCGGCATCGTGCTGGCGCTCGGCTTCGTGCTGCTGCTGATCGCCCTCCAGGCCCCGCTGATCGCGCTGCTCGGCACGCTGGTGAGTTTGCTGTCGACAGCGGCAGCGTTCGGTGTCGCACGCCTGATTTTCCAGGACGGTCACCTCAGCGGACTGTTCGGTTTCGAGTCGCAGGGTTTCCTCGACGCATGGGCGCCGGTGTTCTTCTTCGCGATGATCTTCGCCGTCGCGATGGACTACACGGTCTTCCTGCTCGCCTCGGCGAAGGAGCACTGGGAGAAATCGAAGAGCCCGCACGACGCCATGGTCGGAGCAGTCGCGCAGTCCGGACGCGTCATCTTCGCCGCAGGAGCCGTCATGGTCGCGGTCTTCTTCACCTTCTCGCTGTCCGGCCCACTGCCGCCGAAGGAGATGGGCGTCATCCTCGGGGTCGCGGTCCTGCTCGACGCATTCCTGGTGCGCCTGGTCCTGCTTCCTGTCCTGCTGCGCCTGACCGGCCGGGCCGCCTGGGCGTGTCCGACCTGGCTGCGCCGGATCCTGCCCACCATCCGCTTCTCGCACTGAACAACCAACCGCACGAAGGAGATTCATGCCATGACCGATCACAGTCCGCACGGCAAAGCCACCCTGCACGAGCTCGCTCCGCTCCATCGCGAGCTGCGTCACGCGATACCCGATGTCTATCGAGGATTCGGGCAACTGTCGGCGGCGGCGTTCGCCGACGGTGCGCTGGACCGGAGAACCAAGGAGCTGATCGCGCTGGCGATCGGGGTGGTCGAGGGATGCGATGGCTGCATCGCTTCTCACGGACAGTCGGCGGCACGCGCAGGCGCAACACGACAGGAAGCCGCCGAAGCCATCGGTGTCACCTTCCTGATGCACGGCGGACCCGCCACCGTCCACGGCGCGCGAGCGTACGACGCGTTCTGCGAGTTCGCCGACGCACTCGAATCCGGCGAGCAGCCGGCCTGACACCGAGGAGGATCCATCATGTGCCGACCGACCCGTTGCAAACGCTGCGGCAAGACCACCTGGACCGGATGCGGTGCTCACATCGAGAACGTGCGCGCGAGAGTCCCGGAGGCGGACTGGTGCCCCGGCCACCCGGAGAAGACCCAGCCCGAGCGGAGAGGCTTCCGACGGCTGCTGGGTAGGTGAGCGGTAGCGTCACTGTCGTGTTCGGTCACGCGGCTGTCGTCCGCTATTTGAGGCGGACTGTCTATCCCGTTCCTTCAGCAGAGCCGGTCGACGTCGGGGATGGTGCAGAGATCATTCGAACGCCGGGTCCCGAGCCTGCTTTCGCCCTGCACACGCCGCCCGTCACGGGGCGCACCGTTGTCTACTTTCACGGCAACGCTCAACAACTCAGCGACGCCGGGCCGCTGATGGATGCTGTCGTGGCGACCGGACTCGGATTCGTGGCAGTGGAGTATCCCGGCTATGGACTCGCAGCCGATCAGCAGCCGAGCGAGTCCAGCTTGTATGCCGCAGCTGTCGCCATACTCGAGCACCTGCGCCGGGAGACCGGGCTCGAACCAGAACAGACCGTCCTGCTCGGGCACTCGCTGGGGACCGCGGTCGCCGTTGAGATGGCCACGCGAGGTTACGGCGGTCGTCTGGTCCTGTCGGCGCCCTTCACCTCCACTGCTGGCATGGTGCGGCATCATGCGCGCTTTGTGCCTGCCCGGTTGTTCACCGCGGGAGACCGGTTCGACAGTCTCGCCAAGGCGGGGCAGGTGGAGGTGCCCACACTGCTGATCCATGGAGCGGATGACGTGGTGGTGCCGACTCGGATGAGTGCTGCTCTGGCGGAGAACCTCCGGATCGCTCATCGGGTCGTCCTGCCCGGCCGTGGGCACAACGACCTGGGCGGGGCCATTTCGCAGGCGGCGATCTTCGCTGCGACAGAGGCGCCGGACCGCTGGGGCACCCTGACGAGCTTCAGCGACACGTAGTCGAGTAGTCGAACTGCTCCTGGCTCGGCCGAGTCCTTCCGACCGCCTGGCCACCCGCCCACACGCCGAGTGACGGCGAGATCGCCGACTGACGGCGCCATACAACCGTCGCTCGGCGAGGAAGCCGTCACTGGCCGATGTGGGGGACCTGAAGGGGGCCGGGCTTGGGCTGCGACTCGGGATCGCGCACGGGCGTGGTCGATGTGTGGTCGATTCGGTGATGCGCAGGCGTGCTGCTACTGTCTCCTTAACGAGAATGACTATCAATACGGATTCGGGGAAGCGAATGAAGTTGCGTTGGGCGGTCGCCGCTGTTGTGCCGCTGGTGGCACTCACCGGGTGTGGCTCGGATGCCAAGGGCACGGGGAACTCCGACGGTCGGATCGGAGTCGTGGCGAGCACCAACGTCTATGGCGACATCGTGAAGCAGGTCGGCGGCTTACACGTCCAGGTGACGTCGGTGCTCAGCGACCCCAACGTGGACCCGCACGGGTATGAGTCCAGCGCCAAGAACGCCGCGACCGTCTACGACGCAGAGCTGATCGTCGAGAACGGTCTGGGCTACGACAGCTTCATGGACGAGCTGACCTCGTCCGCGGACTCCCGGAAGCAGACGGTCATCACCGCTGCGAAGGTGCTCGGCGTGAGTGGCGACGACGCCAACCCGCACCTTTGGTACGACGTCCCGAAGATGGCGAAGGTGGCGGACGCCATCGCGAAGAAGCTCGGCACGATCGACGCGAGCCACGCCGCCGACTACCGCAAGAACGCCGCGAAGTTCACCAAGTCATTGCAGCCGGTGGAGAAGGTGGTGCAGTCGATCAGGACGAAGGACGACGGCGCGAAGATCGCCTACACCGAGCGGGTCGCGGGCTACCTCCTCGCCGACGCCGGTCTGCAGCTCGGCATACCGGCCGGCTTCCCTCGAGCGGTGGAGGAGGGCGACGACCCGAGTCCGGGCGATACTGTTGCCTTCGACAAAGCCCTGCAGAAGCACACGGTCCGAGCGCTGATCTACAACAGCCAGGTCACCGACAAGCAGACCGAGCAACTGAAGCACCAGGCGACGTCGGCCGGTGTGTCACTGGTCGCGGTCACCGAGACCATGCCGAAGAAGAGCAGTAGCTACCAGGCATGGCAGCTGAAGCAGGTCAAGCAACTACGAGCCGCTCTGGAGAAGTCTGCATGAAGGACGAACCCACCGACGCGACGGTGATCGCCTTCCGGGGTGCCACCCTGACCCTCGGTGGACGGACCCTGTGGTCCGGCCTCGATCTGGACATCCAGGCGGGTGAGTTCGTCGCGATCCTCGGCCCGAACGGAGCCGGCAAGACAACCCTGTTGCGCGCATTGCTCGGGCTGCAGGAGCTGTCCGGTGGCTCGGTGACGGTCGCGGGCAGGAAGCCACTGCGCGGCAGTTCGGACGTCGGCTACATCCCGCAGCAGAAGATCTTCGACGGCGACCTCGGACTGCGCGGCCGTGACCTGGTCGCGCTCGGCGCGGACGGGCACCGCTTCGGCCGCCCCTGGGCGAGTGCATCGGTCCGCGCCGCCACTGACGCGATGGTCCAGGCAGTGGGTGCGTCGTCATACGCCGACGCACCGGTGGGCAAACTCTCCGGCGGCGAGCAGCAGCGGCTGCGCATCGCCCAGGCGTTGATGAGCGACCCCAAGGTGTTGCTGTGCGACGAGCCGCTCACCTCACTGGATCTGCGGCATCAGGAAGGCGTCCTCGAGCTGCTCGATGCCCGACGGCGGTCCTCACGCACAGCCGTCGTGATGGTCACGCACGAGATCAACCCGATCCTGCCCTACGTCGATCGCATCATCTATCTCGTGGGCGGTAACTGGGCGGTCGGCACACCCGACGAAGTGCTCACCACCGAGCAGTTGTCCGGCCTGTATGGCGCACCCGTCGACGTTCTCCGCGTCCGCGGGCGGGTCATCGTGGTCGGCGGTGGCGAGACACCGGAGCAGTCGCATCACTGCGGGCCTGCCGAGGTGGCCGTCTCGTGAGCAACCTGACGGAGATGCTGCACTACCCGTTCGCCCAACACGCCCTCATTGCAGCCACCCTGATCGCCCTGACGTGCGGTCTGGTCGCCCCGTTCGTCGTCATGCGTGACATGGCGTTCGCGGTGCACGGCACGGCGGAGCTTTCCTTCCCGACCGCAGTCGCGGGGTTGCTGATCGCCGGCGACGCGGTCGGTGGCGCGCTTGTCGGATCCCTTGTGGTGGCAACGGCATTCGCGCTGCTGGGCCGACGGCGCAGCGAGAGCAATACGGCGATCGGAGTCGTGCTCGCCTTCGGTCTCGGGCTCGGTGTCTTCCTGCTGAGTTTCTACGACGGCTTCTCGTCGGCAGCCACCAATATCCTCTTCGGATCACTCGTGTCGGCCTCGACGCGGGACATCGTGATCCTCGGTGTGCTCTCGGTCCTGGTGGTGATCACCATGGTGGTGATCTTCCGCCCACTGCTGTTCGCGTCGGTCGACCCGGCCGTGGCGATCGCGCGTGGAGTGCCGGTGCACCGGCTGGGGCTGGTCTTCCTGGTCCTGCTGGCGCTGACCGTCACCGAGGCGGCGCAGGTCGTTGGCACCCTGCTGGTGCTCAGCCTCGCGATCACTCCGGCCGCCGCAGCCCGCCGGTGGACCGCGAATCCCATTGCGTTCACTGCGCTTTCGGTCGTGTTCGCGCTGGTGGCCGCTGACGGCGGGTTCCTGCTGAGCCTCGCCCTGAGTGACACCGACATCAAGGCGAGCGTGCTCATCTGCTTCGTGAGCTTCGCGATCTATGCGGTGTCGTTCGCGGCGGGCCTGGTCCGTCGGGATGCCCGACCTGCGGGTGTGGCAGCGGCTACTTGATGCCGGTGCCGGCGATGCCCTGCACGATCTGTCGCTGGAAGAGCAGGAACACCACGAAGAGCGGCAGCGCTCCGAGCACCGCGGTGGCCATCAGCTGTGCGTAGAGCAGGCCGAAACCGCCGGACACGGTCGCCATACCGACCGGGATCGTCATCTGGTCGACGTTGCTGAGTGCGAGCAGCGGCCACAGGAAGTTGTTCCAGCTGGTGACGAAGGTGAAGATCGCGACGGCGGCGACAGCCGGGCGGCACAGCGGCAGGCAGACCCGCCAGTAGATGCCGAACCACGACGCACCGTCGATGCGTGCGGCATCGACGAGCTCACGCGGCAGCCCGCTGAAGAAAGACTCGAAGATGAAGACCGCCACCGGTGCGGCGGCCGCCGGAAGCACCATCGCCCAGTAGGTGTTGAGCAGGTGCATCCCCTGCACGATCTGGTAGAGCGGCAGCACGAGGATCTGGCCGGGGATCAGCAGCCCGGCCAGCACCAGCGCGATGAGCCCGCCTCGGCCGGAGAAGCGGGTCTGGGCGAGCGCGAAGCCGATCATCGAGGTCACCAGCAGCGTCAGCACGACGGTCAGGACCGCGATGATGAGGCTGTTGAGATACCAGGTCAGGATCGGCGTGTTGTCGATGACCTTGCTGTAGGCGTCCAGCGAAAAGTTGGAGCTCCACCAGCTCGTCGGGTGCGCCGCGATCTCACCCTCCGGCTTCAGCGAGGTGTCCACCGCAAACAGCAGCGGGATCGCCCAGATGACGGCGAAGACGCCCAGCACGAGCACGGAGAAGATCTTGAAGGCGCGCGACCGGCCGTTGTAGTCCAGTGCGTTCGTCGTCATGCGCCGACTCCTTTGTTGGACTGACGACGCAGGAAGAACCACACGACCGAGACCACGGCCACGATCACGAAGTAGACGATCGTCGCGGCGGAGGCGTAACCGGCTCGGTAGTCGGAGAACCCGATGTCGTAGATGTATTCCATGACCGGCCTGGTCGACGTGCCCGGGCCACCGCCGGTCATCAGATACATCTGGTTGAAGACCTGCAGGCTGGCGATGATCTGCAGCATGGTGACCAGCACGATCGTGGGCCGCAACAGCGGCAGCGTGACCGACCGCAGCGTGCGCGTCGGGCTGCTCCCGTCGACCGCTGCCGCCTCGTAGACGTCGGTCGGGATGTCCTGCAGTCCGGCGAGGAACAACACGAAGTTGAAGCCGAGCGTCCACCACACGGTCAGCGCGGCCACCGAGATGAATGCCCACTTGGTCTCGCCGAGCAGGTTCGGCGGCGTCATCCCGAGCTTGTCGATCCAGTGGGGGATCAGCCCGATGTCACCGGCATACAGCCAGGTGAAGATCATCGTCACCGACGTGACCGGGAGCACGAAGGGAGCGAAGAAGATGAAGCGCACCAACGCTTTTCCGTGCCGAACACGCTCGGCGAGGATCGCGAAGAGGAATGCGAGGATCACCAGCGGCGGGGTGGTCAGGACCGTGAACCAGACCGTGTGGCCCATTGAGGACCAGAAGTCGGAGCTGGTGAAGATGTCGCGGTAGTTGTCCAGCCCGACGGACTCGCCGAGCCCGGGTTTGACCGACGTGGCATTGAAGAAGCTCATGACCAAGCCGTAGACCGCCGGTCCGATGAGGAAGAGGACGTAGAGCACCAGGAAGGGCACACTGAGCGCCCACCCCGCGCGGTTCTCGTCCGAGCCGCCGCCGCGCCGCCTGCCCGTTGTGGGACGAGCTTCGATGAACGCGCCGTCGTCGATGATCGTGGTCGCCATGTATTCCGCTCCTCATCCCACCGGCGGCTTCGCGGACGCGTAGGGCTGCAGCCCCGCGCGCATCTTGCGCACTGCGGTGGCGGGCGACGTTGCGCCGGACTGGGATCCGGCGATCGCGGCACCCACGATGTTCTCGAATTCGCTGCCCGCCCCGGAGTACCAGCCGGGTGGGTCGTACTGCGCGGCGTCCGCGGCCGCGACGTAATTCGCCTGCGGCTTCATCTGCTCGAACGCTGCCGAGTCCCGGACCGGCAACCACGCCGGTATGTGTCCGCCCTTGGCCCAGGTGCGGCTGCTGTTGAGCAGCGACTTGATGAATGTCAATGCCTGCGAACGGCGTTCGGCGTCATCGGCACTTCCCGCCGGTATGACGAAGGAGTGACTGTCGGCGTATGTCGCGAGCTTCGGACCGTAGAGGTGGGGGACCGGCACGACGTTGAACTTGATCTTGGTCGCCTCGTAGGTCGGGATCTGCCACTCGCCGTCGAAGAGGAAACCTGCCTTCCCGGTCGAGAAGAGCGAGGTGACTCCGGTCGGATCAACGGACTGCGGCAGCAGGCCGCTCCTGGTGAGGCTCCGCAGATAGGTCAGTGCCTTGACCGCGAGTTCGTCGTCGATGGTGATCCGGGTGCCGTGATCGGCCAAGAAGGTCCCGCCGAGTTGGTAGTAGAGCGTGGCGAAGAAGCGCAGGTTCGTCGACGGGTCGTTGGTGACCGCTGCGACCCCGCCGTAGTGCCCGGTGACCTTCTTCGCAGCGCGCAGTGCTGCCGTCAGCTCCGCCGGTCCGTGGATCGGCTTCAGCATGCCGTCGGAGTCCAGCAGGCCGGCCTTGCGGCACACGTCCTCGTTGTAGAACATCACGAACGGGTGTGTGTCGAGCGGCACTGCGTGCACCTTGCCGCCGACGGTGGCCTTCCGGATGGCTGCCGGGGTGAACTTGGCGGTGGGCATCCCCGCCGCCGCCATCTCCTCGGCCGTGAGCGCGGTGACCAGCCCGGCATCGACGAAGGTCTGCAAGCGGGACAGATGCAGGATCGCGACGTCGGGTGGAGCTCCGCCGGCGGTCGCCAGGGCGAGCTTCGTGTAATAGGGCGTGCCCCACGCCAGGACCGTGGCGCTCAGGTCGGAGTGCGGGTGTTGCTTGGAGTATTTCTCCTCCATCGTGATCATGTTCGCCCCGTCACCTCCGGTGAAGAGGTTCCAGAAGGTCAGCTTGCTCGGCGGTGGAGCAACACCGAAAAGCCCTGTGGCGACCGGAGATCCGCATCCTGACAGGAGTCCTGCCGCGGCAGTCCCGAGGCCTGCGCCAAGCAGTGTGCGACGGGTGGGTCGTGCCAATCGGCTCGGCGGCCGGGGAACCGGGGTGTTCGCCATGCAGGTGCACCTCCTCGTGCGAAGTGGATCCTTGCATCGTTGCATGCAACGATGCAAGGAATCCTGATAACTTTCTTCCGTGGCAGTCACCTTGAGAGACGTAGCGGCTCATGCCGGTGTGTCCGTGCGCACGGTTTCCAATGTGGTCAACGACTTTCCGCAGGTTGCCGACGTGACGCGAGCGACCGTGCAGGCGTCGATCGACGCGCTGGGCTACCGACCCAACAAGGTCGCCCGGCGGCTGCGGTCCGGTCGGACCGGAGTGGTGGGGCTGCTCATCCCACGGCTGGCCGAGCACTATTTCGCCGAACTCGCTGACGCTGTGGTCACCGAGGCACGGCAGCGCGATCTGTCGGTGGTCGTGGACCAGACGGACGGCCGGCGCGACGACGAGGTGTCACCGCTGCGACAGGGTCTGGGCGACGGTCTGTGGGACGGCGCCATCGTCAGTCCGCTGAGCATGACGCAGGACGACCTCGCCCAACACGCGGGAGCGCCCATCGTGGCGCTGGGGGAGCACGGCGCGAGCTTCGACCTGGCCTGGATCGGCACCGACAACGTCGCGGCGGCGCGTGATGCGACGAGCTACCTGATTTCGTTGGGGCGCAAGAAGATTGCCGTCGTGGGCGACCAGCGGGGCTTCGGTGGTGAGACGGGCGCACTGCGCACCAAGGGCTACCGCCTCGCGATGCGACAGGCCGGCCTGCGGGTCCGCCGGGGCTGGGTCGTCGCACCGGACGGCTACGGACGGACCGACGGCGCCCGTGCAGTGCGGGGACTTCTCAAGTCAACCGATCGGCCGGACGCCATCTTCTGCTTCAACGACGAGCTCGCACTCGGCGCGCTGCATGCCCTGCACACGGCCGGGGTAGCGATCCCCGAAGACATCGCGGTGATCGGCTGGGACGACCTGAGCGATGCCCAGTTCGCAGTGCCGAGCCTGTCCTCGGTGAGTGTCGATCGACGGGCGGTCGCGGGCGCCGCGCTCGACCAGCTGATCCCGCAGATCGCCGGACACGCCTCGTCCCACGACCACATCGTGATCCCGCACGGGATCGCCGTACGAGCCAGCACAGCGGGCACCGATGTGCCCGATCATCCATTGGCGAAGGGGCCGACCAAATGACCGATGACGTTGTGCGGGAAGCAATTCCGCGCGCCGAATATCCGCGTCCGTCGTTCCGCCGGGACGCCTGGTTGAACCTCAACGGGACCTGGGACTTCGAGATCGACCAGGGGGACAGCGGCCTGCAAAGGGGACTGCTGACCGACGACCTCGTCGGCCGGATCACGGTGCCGTTCGCTCCGGAGAGCGCACTCTCCGGAGTCGAGAACACCGACTACTTGGAGGCAGTTTGGTATCGACGGCCGATCCAGGTGCCGGCAGAGTGGCGTGGACAGCGGCTGCTGTTGCATGTCGGAGCGGCCGACTACGACACGACCGTGTGGGTCGACGACGTCGAGCAGGGCCGCCACCGCGGTGGATTCACCTCGTTCACCGTCGATCTCGGAGCCGCCGACGACTTCGTCGACGAGCCTCGGCCGTTGACGATCCGCTGTCGCGACAACCACCGCGACCCACAGCCGCGGGGCAAGCAGAGCCGGGACTACGCGGGGTGGGCAGCCCACTACGGCCGCACCACCGGCATCTGGCAGACGGTCTGGTTGGAGCCGGTCGCCGAGACGTCGTTCCGGCGGCCGCGGATCACGCCGGACGTCGGCGCGTCAGCGTTCCACCTCGAGCTCGGCACCCGCGGACCGACCGCCGGACTCCGCGTCGTCGCCGAGTTGCTGGACGACGGCGCGCTGCTGGACCGGGTCGAGCGATCCGCTGCCGGAGACTTCACGACGATGCTCGACCTGCGTGTGCCCGAGGACCGTCGACGGCTCTGGTCACCCGAAGACCCACATCTGTATGACGTTCGCCTGCAATTGATCTCGGCCGACGACACCGTCGTCGACACGGTCGAGTCGTATGCCGGACTGCGATCGGTGACGATCGACGGTCCGGCGGTGCTGCTCAACGGCGAGCCGGTCTTCCAGCGGCTCGTGCTCGACCAGGGGTACTACCCCGACGGGCTGATGACGGCGCCCTCGGACACCGACCTGGTGCGCGACATCGAGCTGTCCATGGCCGCCGGGTTCAACGGCGCCCGGCTGCACGAGAAGGTCTTCGAGGAGCGCTACTTCTTCCACGCGGACCGGCTGGGTTATCTCGTCTGGGCGGAGTTCGGCGACTGGGGTTGTCGGGAGCGCGGCCCGGCGGCGAAGGACAACCAGCGACCGGACGCGGCATACATCACCCAGTGGATCGAAGCCGTGGAGCGCGACTACAGCCACCCCAGCATCGTGGGCTGGTGCCCGCTCAACGAGACCTACCAGCTGCGACACGACCGGATCACGGCGCTCGACGACGTGACGCGCGGGATGTTTCTCGCGACCAAGCTCGCCGACCGCACGCGCCCGGTGATCGACGCGTCCGGCTACGCGCACCGCGTCGACGAGACCGATGTCTACGACTCCCACCTCTACGAGCAGGATCCGGCGACGTTCGCGAAGCTGATGGCGCCACTCGCGGGGGGTGCGCCATACGCCAACGGGGAGGGGAAGTGGTCCGTGCCCTACCGCGGACAGCCCTACTTCTGCAGCGAATTCGGTGGCATCTGGTGGAACCCGCGCGCGACGCAGGGCGACGAGTCATGGGGTTACGGCGAGGCCGTGCGCAGCGAGGACGAACTCTACGAACGTTTCGCCGGACTGGTGGACGCGCTGCTCGACGACCCGCTGATGTTCGGCTACTGCTACACGCAGCTCACCGACGTCTTCCAGGAGCAGAACGGCATCTACTTCTTCGACCGGTCGGCCAAGCTGGATGTTGCACGCATCCGAGCGATCCAACTACGCACCGCCGCCATCGAGGAACGACGCTGAGGGCTGCTCAGGCAGGCGCCGGTTCGGCGTCGGTGTCCCCGGCATACCGCGCCGCCAACCAGGAGCACATCATCAGCTGGACCTGATGGAAGACCATCAGCGGCAGAACGATGATGCTGACCTGATGCCCGGCGAAAAGCACTGCGGCCATGGGGAGTCCGCTCGCAAGGCTCTTCTTGGTCCCGCAGAACTGCACCGCGATGCAGTCGGCGCGGCCGAAGCCGAACCGCTCCGCCACGTACCACGTGAGCCACAGCATGACGGCGACCAGCACGATCGACAGGACGATGAGGAAGACGATCTGTCCCGGCTCGACCGCGCTCCAGATGCCCTGGCGGACGCCCGCGCTGAAAGCGGCGTAGACGACGAGGACGATCGAGCCGCGATCGACATACTTCAGCTGCGCCTTGTGCGTCTCGACGAATGACCCGACCAGCGGCCGGGCGAGTTGACCGATGATGAACGGCGCCAGGATCTGCAGGCAGATGTCGATCATCTGATGGCCGCTGATCGAGATGCTGCCGCCACCCCCGATCACTCCGATGCCGGTCATCGCGATCACCAGCAGCGGAGTCAGGAAGACCCCGAGCAGGTTGGAGGCGGAGGCGCTGACGATCGCTCCGGCGACGTTGCCACGAGCGATCGACGTGAAGGCGATCGACGACTGCACCGTCGACGGCACGAGCGTCAGATAGAGCACCCCCGTGTAGAGGCTGGGACTGAGCAGGTGCGGCTCCAGCAGCCGCAGGCAGATCCCCAGCACGGGGAAGACGAGGAAGGTGAAGGCGAGGATCAGCGTGTGCAGCCGCCAGTGCCGCAAGCCGCGGATCGCCTCCTGTGGGTGCATCCGCGCGCCGTACAGGAAGAAGAGCAGTGCGATCGCAGCCGTGACGATGTGGTCGAGCGTCGGGGCGAAACCCGCACTGGCGGGCAGGACGCTCGCGAGGACCACCGTGGCCAGGATGGCCACGATGAAGCCGTCTACACGGAGTTTCGCGAGTGGATGCATGACCCGGCAACCCTAGGTCCCGAGCCCGTATGACGCAGTGCGACCCACGGTGCGAGATGGCGTTGGCGAGCGACGCCATACTGGCCTCATGACGACCGCAGGAGTGGTGCTGGCCGCCGGTGCCGGGCGCCGGATGGGCCGGCCGAAGGCACTGGTCGACGGCTGGCTGGCGCATGCCGTCGACACCTTGGCCGGCTGCGACACGGTGGTGGTCGTGCTGGGCGCGCGGGCGGAGGAGGCTCGGCCGCTGATCGGTGAGCGGACCGTCCGGATCGTCGTGGCGCACGACTGGCACACCGGCATGGGGGCCTCGTTGCGTGCCGGACTCGCCGCGCTCACCGACGAAACGCGTTGCCTGCTCACACTGGTCGATCTGCCCGATGTCGGCGCCGACGTCATACAGCGGGTGCTGGCGCAGCCGGACACGACCGCCGTGCTCGCGCGTGCCGCCTACCACGGGGTGCCCGGTCACCCGGTGCTGCTCGGTCGCGACCACTGGCCCGGCGTGGTGGCGAGCGCCACCGGGGATCGCGGAGCCCGCGACTACCTGCGCGCGCACGCGCCGACGCTGGTCGAGTGCGGTGACCTGGCCACCGGGCGCGACGTCGACACGGCGCAGCCGTCGGGAGACCGGTCGCACCCAACCGCCCGCCAACCCGGCACTGACTAGCCTGGACGCATGGATTCACCGAGTGCGGTGGCACATGCGCTGGAAGGCACCGGCTACCTGAGCGACGTGGCGCTGGCGACCGTCACCTACCTGGCCGACCAGATGGCTCGTCCGCTGCTGCTGGAGGGCGAGCCCGGCACCGGCAAGACTGCACTCGCCGAGGCGCTCGCGCAGATCCACGGCGTGCCGTTGATCCGGCTGCAGTGCTACGAGGGCATCGACGCCGGCCAGGCGCTCTACGACTGGGACTTCCCACGGCAGATCCTGCACCTGCGCACCCTGGAGGCCGCCGGCAAGGACGGTTCGCTCGACCCGGCCGAGGCGGAGAAGTCGCTCTTCGACGAACGCTTCCTGCTGGCCCGCCCGGTGCTGCGAGCGCTGCGGGAGGCCCCCGCCGTGCTGCTCATCGACGAAATCGACCGCGCCGACGACGAGTTCGAGGCGTTCCTGCTGGAGGTGCTGTCGACCTGGTCGGTCAGCATCCCGGAGCTGGGCACCGTCGCCGCCGCCACGCCGCCGAGCGTCGTGCTCACCTCCAATCGCACCCGTGAGTTGCACGACGCGCTGAAGCGCCGGTGCCTCTATCACTGGATCGACCACCCCGGGCTGGAGCGCGAGATCGCGATCGTGCGTTCGCGACTGCCCGACGTGCCGCAGACGCTGGCCCGGCAGGTCGTCGAGGTGGTCCAGCAACTGCGCGGCGAGCACCTGCTGAAACCCCCGGGTGTCGCCGAGACCCTCGACTGGGCACGCGCGCTGCAGCGGCTGGGAGCAGAGCAGCTGGATCTGGAGCACGCCGCCGCCACTCTGGGGGCGGTGGTCAAATACCGGGAGGACATCGACCGGGTCAAGCACGTCCTGGACCGGATGCTCGCGAGATGAGTCACGAGCCGGACCGCATCCTGCTCGCCTTCACCCGGGCGTTGCGGGCGGCGGGTGTGCGGGTCACCCACGACCGTGCGGCCCACTTCCTCACCGCCGCCGCGATCGTCGGACTGGCCGACCCGGCCGGTGTGTATGTCGCCGGACGCGCCACGCTCTGCTCCGGTCCGGACGACCTGGAACGCTTCGACCGGGTCTTCGAGGCATGGTTCGGCGACCGCTCGGAGCTGCCCCGCAGCATTCCACGGGAACGTCCCCAGGACGTCGCCGCGCCGTTGCCGGTGACCGACGAGCCGGACGGCGCTGCCGGGCAGGGGGAGCGCGACCTGGTGCACGCCGCCGCGTCGGAGGCGGAGATTCTCCGCCACCGGGACGTCGCCGCGTTGGATGCCGCGCAGAAGGCGGTCCTGGACGCGATGATCCGGGCCTTGCGGCCGCACCCTCCGGTGCGGCGCGCCTCGCGTCATACACCGTGGCGGCGCGGCGAGGTCGACCTGCAGCGCACCTTGCGCAGTTCCCTGCAGTTGATGGGGGAGCCGGCCCAGGTGCGGCACCGGCGGCGCGGCGCCGAGCCGCGCCGGGTCGTGCTGCTGGTCGACGTGTCCGCCAGCATGCGCCCGTATGCCGATGCGCTGCTGCGCCTGGCACACACGCTCGTGGCCACCCGCGCGCCGGTCGAGGTCTTCACTCTCGGCACCCGGCTGACCCGGATCACGACGGCGCTGCGCACCGCCGACCCGGATCGCGCCCTGGTGCGCGCCGGTGACGAGGTGCCGGACTGGGCAGGTGGCACCCGGCTGGGGGAGACCCTCGAGGCGTTCCTCGACCGGTGGGGCGCCCGGGGAATGGCACGCGGTGCGGTCGTCGTCGTGTTCAGTGACGGCTGGGAGCGTGGCGATGCCCAGCTGCTCGGTGACCAGATGGCCCGGCTGGGCCGACTGGCTTACCGCGTCGTCTGGGTCAACCCGCACCGCGGCAAGGACGGCTACGAACCCGTGCAGCAGGGCATCGTCGCAGCACTGCCGCACTGCGACCACTTCGTCGCAGGTCACTCCCTGCGCGCGTTCGAGCAGGTGTTGGAGGTGGTCGGCAGTGCGTGAAGTCCTCAACGAACTCATGCAGTGGTACGACGAGGGCGAGTCCGTCGGCGTCGGCACGGTGGTGGCGACGTTCCGCTCGGCGCCGCGCCCGCCCGGAGCGTCGATGCTCGTGGGCCCCGGCGGCGAGGCGGTGGGGTCGGTCTCCGGCGGTTGCGTCGAGGGCGCGGTCTACGAACTCGCCGGCGAGGTCGTCGCATCCGGCACCCCGGTGCTGCAGCGGTATGGCGTCTCCGATGACGACGCCTTCGCCGTCGGGTTGACCTGCGGCGGCATCCTCGACGTGTATGTCGAGAAGGTCGACAGGACCAGCTTTCCCGAACTGGCCGCGGTCGCCGACGACATCGAGCACGACCGGCCGGTCGCCGTCGCCACGGTGATCGAGCACCCGGACCGGTCCTGGCTCGGCCGGAGACTGGTGATCCGGCCCGAGGCCGCACCCGAGGGTGGTCTCGGCAGCGACCGGGCCGACTCCGCGGTCGCCGACGATGCACTCGGTCTGCTCGCCAGCGGACGCAGCGCGACCCTCACCTACGGCCCCGACGGACAGCGCCTCGATGACGGGATGCGAGTCTTCGTGTCGGCGTTCGCACCGCCACCACGGATGCTCGTCTTCGGTGCCATCGACTTCGCGGCCGCGGTGGCGAAGGTCGGCTCCTTCCTGGGTTACCGGGTCACGGTCTGCGACGCGCGTCCGGTCTTCGCCACCGCCACACGGTTCCCCGACGCGGACGAAGTGATCGTCGACTGGCCGCACCGTTATCTGTCCGGTGAGATCGAGGCGGGACGGATCGACGCTCGCACGGTGATCACCGTGCTCACCCACGACCACAAGTTCGACGTGCCGCTGCTGGAGGTCGCCCTGCAGGCACCGGAGGTGGCCTACATCGGCGCGATGGGCTCGCGTCGTACCCACGACGACCGGGTCAGCAGGCTGCGCGAGATCGGGGTGGCGGAGGAGTCGTTGCGCAAGCTGCACAGCCCACTCGGCCTCGACCTCGGGGCACGCACGCCGGAGGAGACCGCCATCAGCATCGCGGCGGAGATCATCGCGCGGCAATGGGGCGGCAGCGGCAGCCGGCTCGGTGAGACGGAAGGCCGCATTCACGCCTGATCCGACGGCGGCTCGGGATAGTGTGATGGTGCTCACACTGGAGGTGTCATGGTGCTGCCCGCCGTCTCGTTGCGCGACCGCCGGATCGATGCCGTCCGGGCCTGGACCGCCTTCGTCACCGAGGGCGACGATGCGGTCCGGGTGCGCCCGGAGATCCTGACCAGTTGGCGTCGCTCGGCCCAGGGCCGGGCGCTCGACGTCACCGGTGCGCCGCTGGCCGACGAAGACGAAACCGCTGCGTTCTGGCAGGATTCGCCGCTGCAGGCCGCTGTGTCCGCGGTGGAGCAGGAGCTGCGCAGGAGCGCCGAGGACGGCGATCTGGTGCTGGCCGTCACAGACACCCGGACCAGGATCCTGTGGACCTACGGTGGCCGGGTGATGCGGCGCAAGGCCGAGACGGTCAACTTCGTCGCCGGCGGTCGGTGGGACGACGGCAGCGTCGGCACCAACGCGTTGGACCTCGCCGGCCGCCTCGACGCACCCGCGACCGTCTTCTCCGCCGAGCACTACTCGCCGATCGTGCACAACTGGGTCTGCTGGGCCGCGCCGGTGCACGACCCGGTGACCGGTGAACGACTCGGCGTGATCGATCTGTCGACGACCTGGGACCGGGCGCACCCGATCGGCCTGGCGACAGCCCGGCTGATGGCGCAGATGATCGAGAGCGCCATGCCCGACACCCGTCAGCACCCGCGGCACGGCGCCCGGGCGGCGGACCAGGGGCTGGTGCTCACGCTGCTGGGGGCGGCCGAGGCGCGGCTGGACGGCGAACGGCTGCTGCTCAACCGGCGGCAGACGGAGATCCTCGCCTTGCTGGCACTGCACCCGGACGGACTGTCGCTCGAACGTCTGCACGCCCTGCTCTACGGCGACGCCGCGGTCAGCTTCTCGACCCTCAAGGCCGAGGTGTCCCACCTGCGGTCCACCCTCGGCGGGGCGATCTCGTCCCGGCCCTACCGGTTGATGCTTCCGGTCGTCACCGACGTCGAGGAGGTCCTTGACCGGATCCGGGCCGGTCACGTGCTGGCCGCGGTGACGGCATACGGCGGCGACCTGATGCCGGGCACCGACTCGCCGGCGCTGACCGAGCTCGCCGAGGTGGTCGCGGTCGCGGTGCGCGAGGCGTTGCTTGCGGATCCCGACCCCGACGCCGTGCTGGGCTACAGCGAGATCGCGCCGTATGACGCGGAGGTTCTCGAGGCCTGCCTGCACCGGATCGGCACCGGCGTCCACCGGGCCGTGCCGCTGCTGCGCGGCCGCCTCGCAGCGGCGAAACGTTGACTCTTCGTAAAGCCAACCTTGCACCAACCCGGGGCCATCTAGGTTCGGGCATGACGCCAGCAGTCTGCGTAATCGAAGGGTGCCGAACATGACCAGGATCGAACTCACCGTCGACGGAGGCAAGGTCTCCGACGACGTGGAGCCACGCATGCTCCTCGTGCAGTTCCTGCGCGAAAAGCTAGGCAAGACAGGAACTCTCATCGGTTGTGATACCAGCAACTGCGGAGCCTGCACGGTGCACCTGAACGGGCACGCGGTGAAGTCGTGCAACGTGCTGGCCGTCCAGGCCGACGGTGCCGAGGTGACCACGATCGAGGGTCTGGCCGCGACACACGACGGCGGCGACCTGCACCCGGTGCAGGCGGCGTTCCACGAATGCCATGCGCTGCAGTGCGGCTTCTGCACACCGGGGATGATCATGCGCTCGGTGGACCTGCTGAACGAGAACCCCGACCCCAGCGATGAGGAGATCCGCGAGGGTCTGGAGGGCAACCTGTGCCGGTGCACCGGCTACCACAACATCGTGCGCGCGGTGCGGACCGCCGCCGCTGCCGGGAAGGGAGCGCAGTGATGACCGTCACCGACGACCGGCCGGCCGCCGAGATCGGCAGGGACCGGCGCCGCAAGGAGGACCGCCGGCTGATCACCGGCAGCAGCCGCTACACCGACAACATCGTGCTGCCCGGCATGCTGCATCTGGCGATGGTGCGCAGTCCGTTCGCTCACGCGAAGATCACCTCCATCGACACCGCCGAGGCCAAGCAGGCGACCAACGTCGTCGCGGTCTACACCGCCGCGGACCTCGATGAGTCCGCCGGTGTGCTGATCAACGCCTGGCCGATCACCCCGGACCAGAAGACGCCGGTGCACGCGCCGCTGCCGGCGGACCGGGTGACCTTCGCCGGGGAGATCGTCGCCGTCGTCGTGGCGCGCAGTGCGGCGGCGGCCCGGGACGCGGCCGAACTGGTCGACGTCGACTACGAGGAGCTGCCGGCCGCGATCGACCTGAAGGAGGCGGCCGAGGACACGGTGCTCGCGCACCCCGACCTGGGCACCAACAAGTCCGCACTGTGGGTCTTCGACTCCGCGGAGGCCGGCACGGGCGGCAACGTCGAGGACGCGATCAGCCAAGCGCGCACGGACGGCGTGGTCCTCGAGCGCGAGTTCCGGCAGAACCGGCTGATCCCCGCATTCATGGAGCCGCGTTCGGTGGTCGTGGACCCGACCGGCGAACAGTTGACGATGTGGTCGGCCACCCAGGTGCCGCACATCCTGCGCTTCGCGCTCGCGGCCACCACCGGGGTGCCGGAGAACAAGATCCGGGTCATCGCGCCGGACGTCGGCGGCGGCTTCGGCGGCAAGCTGCAGGTGACACCGGAGGAGTGGCTGGCCTGGTGGATCGCCCGCCAGCTGCACAAGCCGGTCAAATACACCGAGACGCGTTCGGAATCCATGATGGCCGCTCACCACGGCCGGGACCAGTGGCAGAAGCTCACCCTCGCCGCCACCAAGGAGGGCAAGGTCACCGGGCTCAAGGTCGAACTCACCGCCGATCTCGGGTCGTATGTCGCCATCGTCGGCGGTGGTGTGCCGGTGCTCGGCGCATTCATGTACAACGCGATCTACAAGATCCCGGCATACCACTTCGCCTGCCAGACGGTGCTGACCAACAAGACGTGGACCGACGCCTACCGGGGCGCGGGCCGGCCGGAGGCGACCTTCGCGATCGAGCGGCTGATGAGCGACCTCGCCGACGAGCTCGGCATGGACCCGCTCGAACTGCGCGAGAAGAACTGGATCACCCACGAGGAGTTCCCGTTCACCACGGTCGCCGGCCTCGAATACGACTCGGGCAACTACGAAGCCGCCACCGCGACGGCCAAGGAGTTCTTCGGGTATGACGCGCTGCGCGCCGAGCAAGCGCGGCGGCGCGAGTCGGGTGACACCGTGCAGCTGGGCATCGGCGTCTCGACGTTCACCGAGATGTGCGGTCTCGCCCCGTCACGGGTGCTGGGGTCGCTGGACTACGGCGCGGGCGGGTGGGAGCACGCGTCCGTGCGGATGTTGGCGACCGGCAAGGTCGAGGTGTCCACCGGCACCAGTGCACACGGTCAGGGCCACGAGACGGCGTTCAGCCAGATCGTCGCCGATCGGCTGGGGGTGCCCTTCGAGGACGTCGAGATCCTGCACGGTGACACGCAGGTCTCGGTCAAGGGCCTGGACACCTACGGGTCCCGGTCGCTGGTGGTCGGCGGCGAGGCACTCGTGCAGGCTGCGGACAAGGTGGTCGAGAAGGCCAAGCCGGTCGCCGCGCATCTGCTGGAGGCGTCGGTGGACGACATCGAGTTCGCGACCGGACGCTTCACGGTGCGGGGCACGGACGCGGGGGTGTCCATCCAGGACGTCGCGGGTGCCGTCTTCACCGCGCACAACCTGCCGGACGGGATGGAACCCTCGATCGACGCGGACGCGACCTTCGACCCGGTGAATTTCAACTACCCGCACGGCACACACCTGTGCGCGGTGGAGGTCGACACCGAGACCGGCCAGGTGAAGCTGCGCAAATACACCTGCGTGGACGACGTGGGCAACATCATCAACCCGTTGATCGTCGAAGGACAGGTGCACGGCGGGCTGGCCCAGGGCATCGCGCAGGCGCTCTACGAGGACGCCGTCTTCGACGACCAGGGCACCCTGGTCTCCGGTTCGTTCGTCGACTACCTGATGCCGAGCGCTGCGGACCTGATCGACTTCGATGCGCATCACGCGTCGACTCCGGCCACGACGAACACGCTGGGCACCAAGGGCGTCGGCGAGGCCGGCACCATCGCCTCGACCCCGGCCGTGGTCAACGCGGTGCTCGACGCGGTCCGGCCGTTCGGCGTCGCCGACATCGTCATGCCGTGCTCACCGGCACGGGTCTACGCGGCCATCGCGGCCGGCCGGGCCGGCGATACCGGCACGGCGACGGAAGGAGCGGGTCAATGATCCCGGCAGCATTCGACTACGCCGCACCGGCCAGCGTCGACGAGGCACTCGCGCTGCTGGCCGAGCACGGTGACGATGCGAAGATCATCGCCGGGGGCCAGTCACTGCTCCCGGTGCTCCGGTTGCGGCTCAACGCACCGGAATTCGTGATCGACCTGGGCAGGATCGAGGCGTTGCGAGGTGTTCGCGACGACGGTGACCACCTCGTCATCGGTGCCATGACCACGCACGCTGCCGTCGCTTCCGACCCGCTGGTGGCGCAGCATGCGGCGCTGCTCGGCCAGGCGGTGCGGACGGTCGCCGACGCACAGGTGCGCAACCGCGGGACCTTCGGCGGCGCGCTGGCCCACGCCGATCCTGCCGGTGACGTCGGCGCTCCGGCGCTGGCGCTGGACGCCCAGTTCGTCATCGCCGGCCAGGGCGGGGGCACCCGGACCGTCGGTGCCTCCGACTTCTTCGTCGATCTGTTCGAGACGGCGATCGGCGAGGACGAGCTGCTGACCGAGGTCCGCATCCCCAAGCACACCGGCTGGGGTGCGCACTACGAGAAGTTCGTCCGGATCGCGCAGCAGTGGTCCATCGTCGCGGTGGCGGCGACCGTGCGCGCCGAGGCCGGCACGATCGCCGAGGCGAAGGTCGCGCTGACCAACATGGGCTCCACGCCGATTCGCGCGACCGGTGTCGAGCAGGCCCTGCAGGGGCAGCCGGCCACCGAGGACGCCATACGGAGTGCCGTCGCCGACGTGGCCGACGGCACCAACCCGCCGTCCGACCTCAACGGCGATGCCGACTACCGCAAGCACCTCGCCCAGGTGCTGACGCGTCGCGCGGTGCTCGCCGCTGCGGGAGGATGACCCCATGGATCTGACACATTCCTTCACCGTGCCGGCCGGGGTCGACCAGACGTGGGCGGCGTTCCAGGACATTCAATCCGTCGCCGAGTGCTTTCCGGGCGCCCAGATCACCGACGCCGACGGCGACACATTCACCGGCACCGTCAAGGTCAAGCTCGGTCCGATCGCGTTGGTCTACAAGGGGACCGGCACCTTCACCGAACGTGATGAAGCCACGCACCGGATGGTCATCGATGCCAAGGGCAAGGACAAACGCGGCAACGGGACCGCCGGTGCCGTGGTCACCGCGACCATGTCGGAGGCCGAGGGCGGGACCAAGGTCGAGGTCGTGACCGACCTGGCGATCACCGGCAAGCCGGCCCAGTTCGGTCGGGGCGTCATCCAGGACGTCTCGGACAAGCTGCTCGGCCAGTTCGTCGACTGCCTGCAGACGAAGGTCGGCTCCGGCAGTGACTCCGGTGAGCCGGCCGAGGCCGCCGAGGCCGCCGAAGCGGCGCCCGCGGTCGCGCCGTCGGCGGATGTCACGGCCACGGAGCCGGTCGCCGCACCGCAGCGCAGCGCCGGCCCGCGCACGGTCGGTGAGATCCCCGCTCCGACACCGCCAAGCACGCGAGTGCCGGGTTCTTCGTCACCGGGTGGAACACAGCGCGGGGACGACGACACGCTGGACCTCGGCACCACGGTGCTGCCCGTGCTGGCGAAGGCCTATTGGAAGCAGGCCGTGGCCGCCGTGGGCGGCGTCGCCGTCCTCGGTGCGCTGCTGCGCCGGCTGACCCGTCACTGATCGGGCCGACCGTCATACCTCGCGGATCACCAGGGTGTCGCGGACGACGATCCACGCGGCCGCGGCGCACCCGGCGAGCACCGCGGTGACGGTGAACGCGGTCGGGAAGCCCCACTCCTGGGCCAGCACGCCGCCCAGGACCGGGCCGATGACCGTGCCCATGTCCTGGCTCATCTGGTAGGTCACCAGCACCGGCCCGCCACGCCCGTGGCCGAACATGATGTCGGCCAGCACCGCCTGCTGGGAGGGGCTGACCATGCCGGTGCCGATGCCGGCGACCAGCGTCGAGGCGAAGGCGATACCGACCGAATGCGTCAGCGCGAGGGCGAGCGTGGCGAGGGCCAGGATCAGCATGCCGGTGATGATCAGCGGACGCCGCCCGATCCGGTCCGACAGGCGCCCGGACGGGATCATCGCCAGCACGTCTCCACAGGCGTATGTCGCCAGGGCGAGACCGGCGACACCGTCGGGCTGCTTGAGCACGATGGCGAAGTACAGCGGCACCAGCGACACGCGCATCGCGTAGACCCACCCGAAGATTGCGGCGGTCAGCACCGCCGACCGGTAGGCGCCGATCCGTAGCGCGTCCGCGAGCGGCATCACCGGCACCGAGCCGGAGGAGTCGTCGATGACGGCCAGTGTGCTGTCGCGCAGTTGCAGATGGACGACCGCGATCGCGCCGAAGAGGGCCACGGCATACACGACGAAGGGCACGCGCAGCCCGAAGCCGACGAGCGCACCACCGAGCATCGGGCCGGTGATGCTGCCCAGCACGAAGCTCGAGGAGTAGAGGCCGGACACCCGTCCGCGGATCGCGGGCGGGGAGATCCGGATCATCAGACCCATCGCCGAGACCGTGAACATCACCGAGCCGATGCCGCCCAAGCCTCTGAAAAGCATCAGTTGCCAATAGCTTTGGGCGAAGGCGGCAGCGAGCGTCGACAAGGCCACGATGAACAGGCCGAGCAGGTACATCGGTCGTTCGCCGAAGCGGTTGACCAGCTTGCCGGTGCTGGGCGCGAACAGCAGCCGCATCACCGCGAAGGCGGACACGATGGCCGATGCCGCGGTGACGCCGACGTTGAAGCTGCGGGCGAACTCCGGCAGCGCGGGAGCCACGACGCCGTATCCGAGCGCGATGACGAAGCTGGCCGAGACCATCACCCACACCTCGCGCGGCATGGCGGGCGCACTGGTCCTGTCGGTCGTCTGTTCGGTCATGATGCGGCTCGCCGGTCAGCGCTCGAGGAGGAGCAGCACCTCGTGGTGCCGCGTCTGCGGGAACATGTCGAACAGACGGGCGCGCCGGACCTGGTATGACGGCATCCGGTCCAGGTCGGCCGCCAGGCTGGCCGCGTGGCAGCTGGAGTAGAGCACGTGGGAGGCGTCGGAGCGT
The DNA here is from genome assembly GCF_054778955.1 of Flexivirga lutea. Lineage (NCBI taxonomy): Bacteria > Bacillati > Actinomycetota > Actinomycetes > Micrococcales > Dermacoccaceae > Flexivirga > Flexivirga lutea. Next base: position 115,900 of record NZ_BAAGZB010000004.1, on the reverse strand, counting down.
TCCAGCGCTTCGGCGAGGTCACCGATGCCGCGCCGTGGCGGGTTGACGATCACCAGGTCCGTGGGCCGACCGTCGTCCAGCGCGCTGGTCGCATCGGCGGCCTCGAAGCGGATGGCGCTGCCGGACGCCCCGGGCAGGAGCTGCGCGGCGCTGAGGCGCGCGCTGGCGACCGCGTCCGGCGAGATCTCCACACCGCGCACCACGACCGGCCGGCGGCCGGAGGAACTCGCTGGTCCAGTGCCGGAGGAGGAGCTCGCTGGTCCAGTGCCGGAGGAGGAGCTCGCTGGTCCAGTGCCGGAGGAGGAGCTCGCTGGTCCAGTGCCGGAGGAGGAGCTCGCTGGTCCAGTGCCGGAGGAGGAGCTCGCTGGTCCAGTGCCGGA
>NZ_BAAGZB010000004.1:0-115421 GCF_054778955.1 Flexivirga lutea | reverse complement strand
AGGAGGAGCTCGCTGGTCGAGTGCCGGAGGAGCGCAGCGGGGGAGGTGTATCGAGACCGAGAGCCTTCGCCGCATGCAGCGCAAATCCACCCACGCCACAGAACAGGTCGAGCACGTTGTCCGGTGCGAGCTGCGAGATCCACTGCTGCGCTTGCTGATAGAGCTGCGCGGCGACCACGGTGTTGGTCTGGAAGAAGCTGCGCGGCCGCAGATGCAGGGTGATGTCGTCCAGGCGCATCGGCAGCGACGTTGCCTCGGTCAGCACGATCTCCTCGGTCCCTTCGAGCGCGGCCTTGTGTTCGGGCAACAGGTTGACGGAGACGACCCGGCTGCCGGGGACGGCGGCGAGGAGGTCGGGCAGTGCGCGTTCGAGACGACGGAGCTGACCGGGGGAGCGCAGCACGAAGCGGATCATCGACTCGCCGTCCGGCGAGTGAGTCACGATCAGGTGCTTCAACTCCCCGCTGCGTCGTGGCACGTCGTACGGCGTGAGGCCGAGTTCGGTGACGAATGCGGTGAGCTGGTGGATCGTGCGGTGCAGTCCTGGCTCGTGCAGGCCGCAGTCCCGCAGGTCGGCACCGCGTAGGTCACCGTCCAGAATTCCGAAGGTCGGCCGGTGCCGGGTGCCGCCGACGACCAGCTTGGCCTTGTTGCGGAAATGCGATTCCGGACCGGTCGCGGCAGGGTCCCAGGCGTCTCGGTGGATGTGGCCGTCCAGCGTTTCCGCCACGGAACGCTGCAGATCGCGCAGTTGATCCGTGTAGGGCACGCCCATCAGGGTGCACGAGCGACATGCTCCGGCCTCGAAGTAGTCGCATCGCATGCGCCGATTGTCTCTCACCTCGGCAGACGGGCTGCCGGGGGCGGGAGCATCGGTTCCGGTGGGACTCAGACCCGTTTCTCGAAGAGCCGCGCGCTGAACCACGAGTCCTCGAAGTCGCGATGGCCGGTCTCCACGAATCCGCGGCGCAGATAGTAGTCGCGCAACGCCGGGTTGGTCGCCACGCAGTAGAGGCGCAGGTATGACGCCCCGGCAGCGTGGGCCCGTGCGGCGGCGTGGTCGAGCAACCGGCCGCCGGCGCCAGGCACGGCGATGCGTCGGTCGACCATCAGGCCGTGGATGTAATGCGCCTCTCCTGGTGGTGCGTCCGGCCACAGTTCGTCGGCCTCCAGCGACTCCAGGCTGGCGTGGATCCGGTCGACGTCGTCGACCAGGACCAGCCAGCTGCCCGCGGCCAGCTGACCGCGCAGCCGGTCCATCGTGAAGTGACCGGGTGGCCATTGCCGGATGCCGCGCGACGCCAGCCAGGTTTCCGATTCACGCCGGATGCCGAGCAGTGCCTCCGCATCCTCCAGTGTGGCGCGACGGGCCGAAAGCGCGGGCATGGCATGGCAACTCACGCTCTCAGTGTCTCCTGGCGGCATACCTCGACGAGCAGCGCCACCCGGGCGCGTCCGCCGTGGCGGTTCCCCGCCCAGCCACGGCGTCAGGTCATGCCGTGTCGCAACGTGCGGCGGGTCGTGACCATGGCGGCGCCATACGCCGTCGCCGCGACGACGAGGCAGACGAGGGCCACCGGCAGTGGCGGTCCCTGTGGCCACGGTTCGCCGACGAGTCCGATGCTGATCAACGTCATCGGGACCAGGGCGATGCCCAGCCCCACGACGACCGCACCGCCGACGATGACAGCGACCTCGGCGCGCACCATTCGCCGGATCTGCACAGGTGCCATGCCGATCGCGCGCAACGTAGCCCATTCCTTGCGCCGGCGTGCGGTCGTCGCGACGAGTCGGTTGGCGACTCCCAGCAACACGTAGCCGAGCAACATCAGGGTGATGAGCAGGCTCACTCCGGCCGTCGGGTCGGCGGCGCCGACCAGCGAGGGAGGCAGTGCTCTGGCCGCCACGTCGACGCCGGCCATGCCGCGCACGGCCGCCCGTACGTGCCGCACGAGATCGGTCGCCCCGGGCTGCGCGACGATCAGCACGCTGTCGGACGCGGGAGAGCCGTGTGCTGTCAGTAGGTCCGTCGACAGCACCACCTTGCCGAAGCCGAAGCTGCGAGCGTATGTCGCCACGAGCTGGGGAGGCACCACCGACCCGTCCGCGAGAATGACGGTGAAACGGTCGCCGATCCCGATCCCCCTGGTCGACGCGGTGAAGGAGTCGAGCGCGGCTGTGTCGCCCGACAGCCGGTCCAGGTCGCCGTGAGTCACCGCGGACGGAGTGCGAGCTTCAGATCCTCGAAAGCGTCCAGACAAGTGCGGAATCCGCGCTTGCCGAGCTGCGTGCGGTCGTGCGCAGCATCCTGCCGGCCGTGTTGGAGAACGAAGGATTGGACGGCGCGTTGTCCGCCCTGGTCGCTCAGTCACCGGTGCCGGCCACGCTGCGGGTGCGAGCCGGTCGTGCACCGGTGTCGGTCGAGACGACCGTCTACTTCGCGGTCGCGGAGGCGTTGACGAACGTCGCCCGGCACAGCGGCGCGTCCCATGCCATGGTCGTGCTCACGCACACCGGAGACCGGCTACATGCCCGGGTGGAGGACGACGGACACGGTGGGGCGGTGGTGCGGGACGGCTCCGGTCTGGCCGGCATCGCGCGGCGCGCAGAGGCACACGATGGGACGCTGAGGGTGTGGAGCCCGGCGGGCGGGCCGACTGTCGTGGAGGTGGAGTTGCCGTGCGGGTCGTGATCGCCGAGGACGATGCGCTCCTGCGGGAAGGCTTGGTCCTGCTCGTGCAGGGGGAGGGGATCGACGTGGCAGCCGCAGTCGGTGGCCCGGAGGAGCTCCTGCTGGCGGTGGACGAGCACCGGCCGGACGTTGCTGTTGTCGATGTCCGGATGCCGCCGACCCACACCGACGAGGGCATCCGTGCGGCCGTCGCCGCACGTCGTACTCATCCGGGCCTCGCCGTTCTCGTGTTGTCGGCGTATGTCGAGCAGAGTTTCGCGACCGAGTTGCTCGCCGACGGAGCGGGAGGGGTCGGTTACCTGCTCAAGGAGCGCGTGGGGCGGGTGGCGGCGTTCCTCGACGCACTGCAGCGCGTCGCCCACGGTGGCACCGCAATAGACTCGGAGGTGGTGGCACAACTCTTCTCCAGGCAGCGGGCGAACGACCGCATCGCGTTGCTCAGCCCCCGCGAACGCGAGGTGTTGTCGGTGATGACCGAGGGCCTCGGCAACGCGGCGATCGCCACACGGCTCTTCATCACCGACAACGCGGTGCACAAGCACATCCGCAACGTCTTCGCCAAGCTCGCACTCGAGCCCGGTGATGACCCCGACCGGCGGGTCGCCGCAGTGCTGCGCTTCCTGGAGGCCGACCGATGAGCAGCACCCGGATGTTCGTCGCGATCCGTCCGTCCGAGCGCGTCCGCGACCAGCTGTCGGAGTTCCTCGCGCCGCGCGACGGTATGACGTGGATCGACCCCGCGCAGTGGCATCTCACCCTCGCCTTCCTGGCAGCCGTGCCGGATCACCGTGAGGACGAGCTCGTCGACGCGCTGCGCCGGACCACGTTGCGGCACAGCGCATGCGAGCTTCGGTTGAGTGGGGCCGGAGCGTTCCCCGACCCGCTGCAAGCACGCGTCCTGTGGCTACGTCCGAGCGTCGATCTGACGCCGTTGGCGACCGGTGTGCGGCACGCGGCCAACTCGGCCGGGGCGACGCCGGACGGGCAGCGCTTCGTCGGCCACCTGAGCGTCGCGAGACCGCGCCGCCCCATGGATGCGCGGCGTTGGCTGCAGGTCCTGGACACGTTCACCAGTGACACATGGCGGGTGGACGAAGTGGAGCTGGTCGCGTCATACCTGGGCGAGGGACCGCACCGCCGGCCCCGTCACGAGACCGTCGCACAGTTGCCGCTCGGTCCGGCATCGAGCGCAGGACGATCATGAGGGTGCAGGTCGCCGTCTTCGACCGGAAGACGCCGTCGGGCGCGCGATGCAAAATCGTTTGCCGCCGGTCTCCGCGGCGGTGTTCGCTCAGCGTATGCCGATCGAACTACGCACGCCCGGTGCCGCCGATCTCCCTGCGGTCAACGGCGCCCTGCGGGACTGGCAGCGCGATGACCTGCCCCTGCAGTTCCACCCGGGTGACCTGGGCTGGTTCCAGCGCTTCGGCGCGGAGCGCACGGCACGCGCCACGCGGACGTGGCTGCGTGACGGTCGCATCATCGCCGTCGGTATGGCGGACGAACCGGACCTGATCCGGCTGACAATGGCACCGGACCTCGCCCAGGACGCAGAACTCGCGGGCCGGCTCGCCGCCGACCTGGGAGACCCGGCGCGCGGTGTGCTGGGCGAGGGCGAGGTCTTTGTCGAGGTCCCGAACGACGTACTGGTGCGAGATGTATTGCACGGCAACGGATGGCAGCTGGACGAGGAGTGGACACCGCTGCGACACCCCCTGACCGATCTGCCGGAGCCCTCGCTGCGGATCGAGGTGATTGATGCGGACCACGCGGCGGACAGTGCGGCGGTGCAGCGCGGTGCGTTCCCGACATCGACATTCACCGAGCAGCGTTGGCAGTCCATGGCCCAGAGCGCGGCCTTCGCCGACGCGCGCAGCCTTGTCGGGTATGACGACGAGGGTCGTCCGGTGGCGTCCACGACTGTGTGGGGTGCCGGAGCCGGGAGGCCGGGATTGATCGAGCCGCTGGGCGTGCACCGGGACCACCGCGGCAAGGGGTACGGTCGCGCCATCTGTCACGCCGCCGGCATCGCGTTGCGTGAACTCGGAGCGTCATCGATGCTGGTCTGCACGCCGAGCTCCAACGTCGGTGCCGTTGCGGCATACGTCTCGGCAGGGTTCGAGAAGCTGCCGCTGCGGCGTGATCTCGGCCGGAAGTCGTGAGCAACAACGAGTCTGGATCTGCCGGTGCGACAAGCGTTTTCGGACAACGCGACTTCGACATACGGTTCGAATGGGGTCCGACGGGTGCGCGGGCGGTGCGTGCCGATGTCGCGGTGATCGTCGACGTACTCAGCTTCTCCACGTCGGTGACCATCGCCGTCGGCCGTGGAATGACGGTCTTTCCCTACCCGTGGAAGGATGACCGGGCGGCGGACTTCGCAGCCGCGCACGATGCGGTGCTCGCCGTCGGTAGGCTCGAGGCGACGAAGTCCGAACGCCCGTCAGCGCCGTCCCTGTCTCCGGCCGGATTGCTTGCCGGAGAGGCTGTTCCGCGCCTCGTGTTGCCTTCGCCGAACGGCTCCACCATCGCAGCGGCGTTGCGAGGCATGGACTCGCTCGTGGTGGCCGGGTGCTTCCGCAACGCGGATGCCGTCGCACAGTGGCTGGCGGACGGACTCCAGGGCGGTCGCTCCGTCGCGGTGATCGCTGCGGGGGAGCGGTGGGAGTATGACGACTCGCTACGCCCGGCGTTGGAGGATCAGCTCGGCGCCGGAGCGATCCTTGCCTGTCTTCGGGCTCGCGGGTATGCCGCACGGATGAGTCCTGAGTCGCTCGCTGCTGCAGCGCTTTTCGACCGCCTGAAGGGCAATCTCGGGGCGGTTCTGCATGAGGCGGTGAGCGGTCGTGAGCTTGCTACCAAGGGTTTCGCGTCCGATGTCGCCGTCGCGGCCGAACGCGACGTCTCATCGGTGGTTCCGATTCTCGTGGACGGTGCGTTCGGCCCTGCGGGCTGACGGTCAGACGCCGCTCTTCGCGCGCTCGATGATCGTGGTCAGCGCCGGCGCACCGTCCTCGGGCGTGCCGTCGGTGCCCGGGTCGACGCCGCCCCCTGCGATCTTGTCCAACACCGTCATCCCGGCCGGCGTCACGTGGCCGAAGACGGTGTAGTCGGGGGAGAGGCGCGAGTCGTCATACACCAGGAAGAACTGGCTGCCGTTCGTGTCCGGCCCGCCGTTGGCCATGGCCAGAGTGCCGCGTGTGTAGTTCTTCCGGCTGCCGTCGGGGAAGCCGGGCCAGTTCTGCAGGGCGTTGGCAGAACCCAGCTCGTCCTTGAACCAGTAGCCCGGGTCGCCCCAGCCCGTGCCGAGCGGGTCACCACACTGCAGCACCGAAAGTGCATACGGCGCAGTGTGATAGGCGGTCAGCCGGTGGCACGTGGTGCCGTCGTAGTACTTCTGGTGTGCCAGGTGGACCATGCTGCGAACGGCACACGGAGCGGCGGCTCGGTCGAGCACCACGGGGATGTCGCCCTGATTGGTCTTCAGGGTCAGCCCGGCGTTGCCGTGCGTCGCCTTCGCCGGATCCGGTGGGAGACCGACGAAGGTCGAGTACGTCTGGTCGGCCATCGGCGTGAACGCGCAGGCGCCCTTGGTCGGGACGGTCGGTGGCTCCGGGTTGCTGGCCGTTGCTGTGGGCATGACGGCCGCGGTGAGGCCGACTGCTCCGAGGGCTGCGAAGGTCTTCCACAGGTGCATGTTTGGCTCCTTGACGGTGTGACGGGTGCGCTCAGTCTGCTCGGTTCGAGAACCGTATGGCGGGTTGCGGCGCAGTCGACTTCGCACAGATCCGCGGTCACATGTCCCATGGAGCAGGGTCGGGTGCGACCAGGCGCTCTCGTCGAATGGTGTTGTCCTTGTGCACGATCAGGAACAGCTCACGTGTGTCGTCGCGCTCCGCAGCGATCACCCCGTTGACGACATGGTCGAAGGTGAAGTGCTCGAACTCGGGTCTGTCATCCAACCGGGCGTGTGCGCCGGGTCGCAGGAAGTGGTCGATGAGGTACTGCAGCGACTCCTCGGCCATCCGGGACTTCTCCGTGCCGTCCCACGCGAGGCAACACCCCGCCGGACATGGCCCCCAATCGAGATGTGGGTATGGCGTGCCGTCCCGCGGGACCAGCGACTTCAGGGCATCGTCCTCGTCGTGTGACCGTCGTCGCTGCAAGCGATCGAGTTCCAATGCACGTGGATTTTTGGCCACCTCGTAAGGCTCGCTGTAGAAGCGTCGGTCGATCGCGACGAACGCACGAAGCCAGTCCGCCTCTGCATCGTTGAGCGACGGGTGGATGTCGAGGCGTCCCGAGTACTTCGTGCTGAATCCCATGGCACGACAGCGAAGCAGCTTCGCCACGAGCATGCGGCAGGTTGTCCACAGCCGAACCAGCTGTGGACAACGTGGTCTGTCGTGACGGCTACGTGATTGCGGGTCGACGGGAGTTCAACCGGCTGTGTGCGTGGCTCTACAGCAATCACTTCCGCGGAACGTTCGATGGGGACGTATATGTCGTGACACAGCACGGCTGGGCTGGATCGATGGACCACCGCGCCGGATACGAGCCCTGCCTGCGGGGCACGTCTTCCGACGCGCGCCCTGGGGCGTGATCGACCCTGACAAGCCGGGCCGGGTAACGCCCGCGTGTCCGAGCAACGCCGACGTGTTGCTGGATATTCAGCATTCGGTACGGTTTCCTGTAGAGAGGTGCTCATCCATGAAGACCATGAGTTACACGGAGTCGCGCTCGAAGTATGCCGAAGTGCTCGACTCGGTCGTTGACGACCGTGAAGAGGTCGTCATAACGCGTGCCCGTTACGAGCCGGCAGTCATCGTGTCGCTGGATGACTACGAGTCGCTCAAGGAGACGCGGCGTACCTGTTGCGCAGCCCAGCTAACGCGCGGCGCCTGCTCGCGTCGAAAGAGGGCATCGGCAGCCGGAGCCACTGAAGCATGGCTTTCAGGGCTACTGGTCCGATGAACACCGGTTGATCTACAAGTTGGCTGCGGATGAGGTCCGCGTTGCAGCCTGTCGCTACCACTAAGAATGACGAACCGTAACCTCGCCCTCATACGTCGACCGGCACTGACGGAGCCACAGTAGAGAGACGGCCATGAGACTTCTGCTCACCTCCGGGGGAGTCACCAACGACAGCATCCGCGACGCACTGGTCGACATGCTCGGCAAGCCGATCGCCGAGTGCACTGCGCTGTGCATCCCTACGGCCATGTACGGACATCCAGCGGTCGGACCCGGGGTCAGGGCACGGGAGTTCATCAGTGGTCGCTCGACGAATCCGATGGTGGATCTGGGGTGGAAGTCCGTCGGTGTCCTCGAGCTCACGAGCTTGCCGAGTCTTGATGAAGCTCAATGGGTCCCGCTGGTTCGCGAGACCGACGCCCTGCTGGCCGCCGGCGGCGACGTGCTCTATCTGTGCCATTGGATGCAGCAGTCGGGCCTGGTGGACCTGCTCCCGTCATTGACCGACACCGTCTGGGTCGGCCTGAGCGCCGGCAGCATGGTCATGACACCCGAGGTCGGGGACGATTTCATCCAGTGGCGGCCGCCGAACGGCGACGACCGGACCCTTGGCCTCGTCGACTTCTCCATCTGTCCCCACCTCGCGCCGGACGGCATGCCGGGCAACTCGCTGGCCGAGGCCGAAGCGTGGGCTGCGACCATCTCTGCCCCGGCATACGCCATCGATGACCAGACCGCGATTGCAGTGGTCGATGGTGAGCTTCGCGTCGTCTCCGAGGGCTACTGGAAGCAAGTGCGTTTCCCATGAGCACAGGTGCGGCACGGGCCAAGAAGTTCATCCTCTTCGACCACGACGGCGTCCTGGTCGACACCGAGCCGTGGTACTTCGAGGCCGGGCGACGCGCTCTCGCAGAGATCGGACTCCCACTGGATCGCGAGCAGTATCTCCGGGACATCGCCGACGGTATGACGACCTGGGCACAAGCCAGAGCGGCCGGCGTCGACGAGCGCGTCATCGCCGGACTGCGTGAGAAGCGTGACAGGTACTACCGGGATTATCTGCGGACCGAATCCATCGAGATTGCAGGCGTTCCCGAGGTTCTGGCCGCATTGTCGAGCCATGTCCGTATGGCGATCGTGACGACTGCGAAGCGTGCCGATTTCGATCTCATCCACCAGAAGCGCCAACTCACACGATTCATGGACTTCGTGCTCGTCCGCGAGGACTACGATCGCGCCAAGCCGCACCCAGAGCCCTACCTGAACGCGTTGGAGCGATTCGATGCCGCCAGGGGAGAGGCGCTGGTGGTCGAGGACTCGGCGAGAGGGCTGCGCTCCGCCGTCGCCGCCGGGATCGACTGTGCCGTTGTACACAACGATTTCACCGCGGCACAGGACTTTTCGCTGGCGACGCACCGCATCGAGAGCCTGGCCGAACTCCAGCGCATCGTCTCGGCTCGGTAACGCGCTGCGCGTTAGTCGCCGGTGAGAGGTCAACGGATGTCGCGAACGTCCTCTCTCGCGACATCCGTTGACCTCTCGAGGTAGCCGCCTCCGAATCGTCAGCCATCCGTCCGAGAGACCGACGTCGACGAGGCCGACATCGCGCACGTCAGGACACGGCCTGGGCTGGGAGCGGCGATCAGGTCCGTAAAGCCCGTCCGGATATGACGGCTGTTTACGATCCGATAATCGACATTATGTCAACTACTAGTCTGCGTATTACAACAGATGAATCACTCCTCAGACCATCCACCGCTGCCCCCGGCGAGGTCGCTGGCAGCTCGCTGATCTGCACAAACAGCCGTGGATAGGCGGCAGCTCGATGCCGACGGTGGGCTGTCTAGTCGATGTCTTGGTCTCTGAAGTCTTGTCGCGACACGCCGCTGACCTGCATTGATGCGCCTTGATCTCATCTGATGCATCATTGAATCACTGGATGTAACCAGATTTGTGGGAGCTGCGATGCAGATAGATGACTCCGGACGAGTCCACCTGGTGCAGTCGATGCCGGTCCTGCGGCCCGACGAGCAGGTGCTCTCGATGATGCTTGATGGTTGGCGTAACCAGCAGCTTTCCCGGAACCTGCAGTTCGCCACGATCGATCCGCGGATCCGACTGGTGCAGCGGTTCGTCGAACACGTCAACGAGGATCCGTGGAACTGGACCCCGGCCATGGTCGAGGAATTCTCGGCCGACCTGCGGACCGTGAAGCACGTCGCTCACTCCACGCTTCGCAACTATCACTCGATCCTGCGCGAGTTCACCAGCTACATCAGCAACCCCGACTACGGCTGGGACCGGGTCTGCGAGCAGTACTTCGGCACACATCCGGCGCAGGTGTTCTTTGAGTGGAACACCGCAGGTCATTCTCAGGAGTACGACGGGAAGCCGACCAAGCGCCCGTACACCCGCGAAGAAGTCAGTGCACTGTTCGATCACGCCGACGACGAGGTCGAACGCATCGGCCGGTCCGGCCGCAAGGGCTGGCAAGCTGCCTACCGCGACTCCGTCATGATGAAAGTCGCGTACGCCTACGGGCTGCGCTTCAACGAGCTGCGTCACCTGCAAACGGTCGATTTCGCCCGCAACCCGCATGCTCGCGAGTTCGGAGCGTTCGGCGTCTGCAAAGTCCGCTACGGCAAGGCTCGACGAGGCTCACCCCACAAACCACGGAGCGTTCTGACAGTCTGGCGTTGGACACCCGGCATCCTCCAAGACTGGCTCGCCAACGGCCGTGGCGAACCGGGGACGCTCGATCTGTTCACCGGCGAACGCGGCGGATTGGTCGTCGAATCCACTCTGCTGCGCCGGCTCCGTCGATACTGCGAAGAACTGGGCTTCTCTGATGGCCTGGACTTGCATTCGTTCCGCCGCGCCTACGCGACGCATCTGCTCGAAGCCGGCTGGGACCCGCGATTCGTGCAGGACCAGATGGGCCACGAGTACGCCTCGACCACGGGTATCTACCAGTTCGTGTCCGACGAGTTCCGACGCTCCACGCTGCGTGCCGCACTTGATCGTACGGTGAGGGAAGCCATAGCACGCACCCCCGAGGACGGAACATCATGAAGCGCAAGGTCGATTACACGTGGCGATTGTCCGAGCTGATGGCGGCGCGCGGATTGCACAACACCACCGACCTCATCCCCCTGCTTGCTGAACGCTACATCACCTTGTCTAGGCCCCAGGTCTACCGCCTGGTGAACCAGCGCCCCGAACGTGTTTCCCTGCAGGTGATCGCCGCGCTGTGCGACATCTTCGAATGCACGCCCGCCGACCTACTCACCACGACAGCGGCCGACGCACGTGCGCGCAAGACCGGCACCGCGTCCGCACCGAACGTCGTCCAACTGGACCGCACTGTCCGACCACGCCGCGCGAACATCCTGGACGAATAGGACGGTGACAGCGATGGATCCGAAACCTGTCGGCTTCTCCCCTCGCCGTACCGTCCGCGGCCGACCACGCACCACGAGTGACCGTCATGACCCCTGCGCACGCTGTGGTCGCAACATCCCACGCCTGGCTGCCACCTGGCCCGAGGGCCGGCTCTGCTTCACCTGCTACTTCGACGCCGTGCACACGCGCGGAACCTGCCCCGAATGCCTGCAAGAACGGCTTCTGCCTGGACCACCCAACACCGACGGTCACTCGATCTGCTCGACCTGCGCCGAAATCCCCTACGACTTCCACTGCGAACGATGCGACGTCGAAGCCGGCCACCACCGCGGCCGACTCTGTGCCCGCTGCGCTCTGCGCGATGACCTGCATGACATCCTCGGCGGCGAACCAACCGACCCAGCCCTGACGGGGCTGGTCGACGCACTGTGTGCCGCCGACCGACCCGAATCCATCATCGTCTGGAAACGGTCGGCGAAAGTCCAAGAGCTACTGCGCGCGCTCGGCGCCGGCACGATCCCTGTTACCCACGAAGGGCTCGACACGGTCCCAGGCAAACCTACCGAGCACCTGCGCGCGATCCTGCAACACCATGGGCTACTCCCCCAGCGCGACCAGTACCTGCCTCGCTTCGAGCAATGGATCGACACCAAGCTGGCAGACCTGCCCGCTGAAGTTGGCCAGCCGGTGCGGTATTTCGCCACTTGGCACCACCTGAGGCGAATTCGCGCGAAGGCGGCAGCAGGCGCCGCAACTCGTGGGCCGGTGCACTCCGCCAAGCAGGAGATCACCGAGACGGCGAAGTTCCTGCTGTGGCTCCACGAAACCTATGAACGGACCGCGGAGACCTGCACGCAACAGGACGTTGACGAGTGGCTTACCAGCGGACCGACCACGCGCAGCGCGATCAGAACCTTCTTCGTCGTCGCGAAACGAATGCAGCTCAATACGACCGTCACCATCCAACACCGGTCACCAAGGACGAGCCCGTCGCTCAGCCAGGACCAGCGTCTCGCCTGGATCCACGAATTGCTCACCGGCACAAGCGAATCGCTCCCCTACCGCACCGCAGGCATGCTGCTGCTGCTCTACGCGCAGCCACTGGTCAAGGTCGTCACCTTCTCCACGAGCATCATCAGCGATGACGCCGAGATGACCATTAGGCTCGGCGGGAAACCCACCGACGTGCCGGAACCATTCGCCGGCATGATCCGAGCGCACCTCGCGGCCCGGCCCAACTTGCGCACAGGTGCAGGACCCGACAGTCCCTGGCTCTTCCCCGGATATGTCCCCGGGCGGCACCTACACCCCAACACCGTGATGGACCGCCTGCGCGACCTCGGGATTAACCTCCTGGGTGCCCGTAACCGAGCCATCGGTGAGCTGGTCCTCGAGTGCCCACCGTCACTTGTTGCTGATGCCCTCGGGTACAGCCACCAAGTCGCCTTCCTCCACGCGAACAAGGCCGCTGAACCATGGGCCCGTTACGCCGGACGACGGATCGGGTCCCCGTGACGCCGCGCCGACGAACAGTCCGACTGAGACAGTGTCATCGCTCTGCGCCGGCGAGCGGTCACCATTGAGGGCCGGGGATCTCAGGGATACTGCCACGTCGTTATGCTCCGCGGGTGATAGAGACCTTGGGCATCCGCGTAGACGACGAACTGGTCGATTTGTGGCGTGCATGGTTCGCGCCAGCTGAGCAGTTGTTCTATGTGCGCGAGCTGCCCGAGGAGACGCGGTCACACTTCGTGGAAATCGACCACACATCGCTGCCGTTGGAGATTCGCGACACTTTCATGGCGTACTCGCCGGGGTGGGCTCTGCTCTCCGAGTCGCAGTTCAGTCAGCTTCCTGCCGCCGTCCGCCGTGCCCTTGCGACGCCGCGACAACGTGGGTATCGCTCGGTGTGGTGGCCCAACAGGTTCGCGGCAGCAGGCGACCGTCCATTGCTGCACTACATCGAAGACGGCGTTCGTCCCAGCCAGCACGCTCTCGTCGAGGACCCCATATGGGAGCGAGCACTCGCTTTGCTGCCGGAGGCACAAAGCCTCGCCGGTACGTTTGCCCGCCGTTCAGGCCCGAACTGTTTCGGGACTGTGATGGCAGCCGCAGGTGTCCACGGCGCGGCGGACGAGTGGATGACGCAAGAGCCGTTCGAGTCTTGGCTGGCGGCGAACGCCACCGCGGTGGCCACTACCCGGCACGATGTCGACCCAGGGATCGTGTACGTGTGGCGACAGCATGATGGGCTTGCAGTGCATGCGTGCGTGACGATTGGTGGAGGCTGGGTACTCAACAAGCCGTCACAGGCCTGGTGCAGCCCGAGATTCATCTGGCCAACCCGCACTGCCATTCACCACGCGCGCCAACCTGGTGCCCGGCTGCATCGCTACGCGCTGCAAGCGTGAGGCCAGAGCCCCTCACCCCGCAACCGGTGCCTGCCTACGAATCGTCTTCACCGACGCGCACGAAGGCGCCGCCTTTCGAGCGGAGATACTCGCGGCCGGCGTTCTTGGCCATCTTCCGCTCGATCTCCGTTTGGAGGTTGACGTTCAGAACCTCCGATAGTCCCAGCAGGTAGATCGCCACATCCGCCAGCTCCTCGCCGACCGTGCCCGTGCCGCGATGCCACGCTTCGAACGCCTCTGCAATCTCCCCTTGCAGCAGACAGAACTCAAGTGGCACGTCGGTGGTGTTGAACCCCTTGGCGACCTTGTTCGCGAAGACAGCTTCCTGCGCCGATGCAATATCCATGCTCCGGTTCTACAGGTTCGCGCACTCAGCTGCCAGGCATGCCATTGCACTCACCCCAAGCCTGTTGGTGGCCCAAGTGCTTCGAGATTCACTGTCACTAGAATTAGCTTTCGCGATCAGGTACCCGTGGGCGGCGCTACCCGTCGAAGAACATGGACTCGCGCCGTCGAAGCGTCCTTAAAACCCAATGAGGCCAAGAAGTCGCGAGTGGTCTCTTCGGCGTCGCCCAGCTCGGCGCACTGGGTCACGCCGACGCCGTCCACGTGAAGTTCCCACCCCAGCCGCCACGGCACAGGGCGAACCCAGTAGCCCCTGCGCCAGGTCTTGCCTCCCTCGCCATGAACGTCGGGGCAGTCGGCAGCGCAGCAACCACACATCGGACCGCGGCCGAGATCGATGTCTGCTTCGTTCCCGCAGGCGCAGTCTGGGCACGTGCATTGGGCCCCATCCTCGACTGACGGCATCCGTCGACGCTAGCCCAGACAGGATCCACGGGGCGAGTCAATATGCCGACGAATACGCACGAACTTGATACGCAGGGTGTCCAGTAGTGGTAATGCAAGGAAGACGGCTCGGGATCCATCCCCTGCCGTTCGCCGCACGCGCAACCCTCGACCCTTGGGGCTTGCCGCTCGGCGCGACGGCATACCCGACCGCGTGACCGACGACTGGAAGCTGGACCGCATCCGTGCGGCGCACGACGGACGGAACCCGACCGTGCTGGCCGCACTGCCACAGAGCTTCGCGGTGATCGGCGACGCCCAATTTCTGCCCGGCTACTGCGTGCTCCTGGTGGACGACCCGTCGATCGATCGACTGACCGATCTCCCCCGGCCACGACGACTGGCGTTCCTGGACTCCATGGACCGACTCGGAGCTGCTGTCGATTTGGCTTGCAGCCGGCTGGACGGCGGTTTCCGCAGGCTGAACTACGAGATCCTGGGCAATACCGACGCCTACCTGCATGCCCACATCTTCGCCCGTTACGACTGGGAGCATCCCGACTACGTCGGCGGTCCGGTATGGCGCTACGACCCGTCGGTGTTCTACGGGCCGGCGACGGCGCTGGGTCCCCAGCACGACCCGTTGCGGCGGCTCATCACTCGAGGCCTCCTGGCGGACGGCGAGGTGGCTGCCGATGACGCGCAATGAGATCTGAATTCACATGTTCTGCAACAAAATCCAGGTCTTCCCTGGTGTCAGCGTCAGCGTCCTCCCCCGGTCGTCCGTGAGCCGGAACGGCTTGTCGACCGCCGCCCGGTGCCACGTTCCGGACAGCTTCTTCCCATTACGGAAGAGCGTCAGTTTTCCGGAGCCGGTCGACTCGGACCGATAGACCGGGTTGCCCGCTGGGTCCCGGTAGCCGTCGGAAACCTCTCGCACGCGCAGCACCAGCACGTTGTCGGCGGTCACCTGGTGACCGCCCGCCCCGACGTCGCGGTACGGCCTGCCGTTCCAGCTCGGCAGATAGTGACTCCCCTGGTATGAGAACGAAAACCGGTCACCGCCGACCTGCACGGTGAACGAGCTGTCGCCGGCCGCGTGCTGCAGCCGTGGGTCGCCCTCGGCGAACCGCAGCCCGATGTCCCGCGAGGCCGACAGGCCGTGCCGCTGCGCCAACGCCGCCACATCGACATACAGGTTGTGCGGTGCCCGACGATGGGAGTCACGCCTGCCGCCGCCCAGGAGTGTGATGGGCGCCTTGTCCAGTTTCGCCCGGATCTGCGAAGCAGCACCGGAGTAGACCAGCGCCGGGTGACCGAACATCGGCAGGATCTCCACGTCCGTGCTGCGGGCACTGCGTACCGGCTCGACCCGGCTCGGGAAACTGGTGGAGTAGACCGGCATCAGCCGGGTCAGGCTGCCCTCGACCTCCTCCACGAACACCAGGTCGGCCGGTGACAGTCCGTACTGCGGCATTGCCGCGCTGGTGTTCTCCACTTTGACCGCGATCACCGGACGGCCGGTACGGGGGCCGCCGGTGAGCGGGTTCCCCGCCGGTCGCCCAGTCGTCGGCCGAGGCGTCGCACTGCGCGTTGTGGGCGACGCCGACGAAGGCGCCCCATTGGACGGCGTCCTCGAGGCCGTGGAGGCTGTGGATCCGCCACCGCAGGCCGCCGTGGTCAGCGACAGGAGTCCGACGGCAGTTGCCAGCAGGGCACCGCGTCGTGTGTGGGCAGTCATCGGGACAACGCTACAGCCCCGGCAATGACCGCCTTGCCGAGCGGACCGATCGGTGCGCGCCATACGGGTCCGGGGCGAGTATGGCGCAGCCGATCGCAACCGACCCGAGCACCACCAGCAGCGCGACGATGAGCACCGGCCGGCCGTGACCGCGTTCCAGCAGCAGAGTGGCCAGGAACGGCGTGAACCCGGACAGCATCGTCGCCACGTTGTACGCCAGCGACAGGCCGGTGCAGCGGGTGCGCCGGCCGAACAACTCGGTGAACCAGGACGGTTCGATCGCGAAGTTGACACCGCTGGCGACTCCCCAGCCCAGCAGCAACGCCGCCCACACCACGAGCAGCGAGTCGCTGCGCAACATGACGAAGAACGGGTAGGCGAAGCAGACACCGAACGCGGCGCCCGCCACATAGACCGGACGACGACCGACCCGGTCGGCCACACAGGCTGCCCCCCAATAACATCCGGCGCCGAGCAGGATGCTCACACTGACTCCGGTCAGCACCGCGTCCTTGCCGAGGTGGCCGGCGTCCGGCACATAGGTGAGCGCGAACACCAGCACCAGGTAGCCCCACATGTTCTCGGCCAACCGCAGCCCGATCGCGAGCACGACCGGCACGCGGTCCACCCGCAAGGTCTCCTGCACCGGTCGCTGCGCAATCTCACCCCGCCGGCGCAACTCCGTGACATCGGCGGCCTCGATCAGCCCGCTGCGGATCCACAGGCCGACTGCGACCACTAGCGCGCTCAGCAGGAACGGCAGTCGCCACCCCCACGACTGCAGCTCACGATCGGGCAGCATGGCCACCGGCACGAACACCGCTGTCGCCAGCACCGCGCCGAGCGCCGTACCCATCTGCGGCAGGCTCCCCCACCGCGCCCGACGGTCGGCGGGCGCGTTCTCCACGGCGACCAGGGCGGCTCCCGCCCACTCGCCGCCGACCCCGAAGCCCTGCACCAGGCGCAGGCAGACCAGCAGAGCCGGCGCCACCCACCCCACCTGCGCCGCCGTCGGCAGCAACCCGATCGCGGTCGACGCGAGGCCCATGGTCCAGAGCGTGATCAGGAGCACCCGGCGTCGTCCCACCAGATCTCCCAGCCGACCGAGCACCAGGCCGCCGAACGGCCGCGCGACGAATCCGACACCCAGCACGGCGAAGGACTGCAGCAGACCCGTCACCCGGGCGCTGGACGGGAAGAACACGTCGCCGAAGACCAGCGCCGAGGCGGTGGCGAACGCGAAGTAGTCGTACCACTCCAGCGTGCTGCCGACCAACGACGCGGCGCGAGCTCGCTGTCGGGTCTGCTGCTCGTCGGATCGTGGTGGAGACAGGCGTGATTCAGGTATGACGGCAGCCACCGCGGAGTCCTTCCTTCGCCGGCATGACCCGGACAGGTTCGACGGTCGGCGACCGGCTGTCGCCCTCTCAGCCCGTGCGTCGTACGGACTCCCGTGGGATGCGCCACACGATAACGGAGCGCATCTGCCGGCGGCACCCGCGTCCGGCGACGCGTCGCCACCACATCGATGTCGTCGGAGCGTGCAGTCACGACCAAGATCGGCAGCGCGGCTGCGTAGAGTCGGGACGACGTCAGGAGGTGGCTCGTGCGCGGTGCGGTCCGCAAAGTGGTGCTGCTCGAAGGGATCAGCGACATCGCAGCACTGACCGCGGTGGCCTCGACACGAGGCGTGGATCTGGGGCACGTCCGACTCGTCGACCTCGGAGGCGTGACCAACGTGCGCCGTGAGCTCATCGCACTCCACCGCACCCGACCGCGAGTCCCGGAGATCCTCGGCCTGTGCGATGCACCCGAGGCCCGCTTCGTCGAACACGCGCTCGACGAGGTCGGACTGCCGGTGCGCGATGCCAGCGACCTGTCGTCATACGGCTTCTTCGTCTGTCACGCCGACCTCGAGGAAGAACTCATCCGCGCGCTCGGCACCGAACGCACCGTAGCGGTGATCGAAGGTCTCGGCCTGGACCGCAAACTCGCCACGCTCCGGCAGCAGCCGGCCTGGCAGGAGCGCCCCCTGGCCGAGCAGCTGCACCGCTTCTGCGGCGTCGCCTCGGGCCGCAAGGCACTCCTGGCCGGCGCCCTGGCCGCAGCGGTCGGTCCTGCGACGACTCCCCCGCCGCTGCAGGCACTCGTCGAACGGATCGCCACGTGACCCACGATCCCCACCGGCTGGGCGCTGCCCTCGCGTTCGCGGACCACGCCGTAGACGACATACCGAAGGCCCCGTGGCAGCCACTGAGCGCCCGCTTGCGCGAGGACGCGATCCGCGACCGCGTCCAGCAGGTGTCGCGCGCGCTGCGCACCGGCGCCGCCCCGGTCGACCTACGCACCGCAGCCTCCACCGAGCACTTCGGCCTCGCCGCCCGACTCGTCGCCGCCCAGCTGTGTGCCCGCGCACTCGGCATCGAGGCCTCGCCGGCCGTCGAGCACGTCTGGTGGCGGCAGCCGCCGGGCGGGCTGGTCCAGCTCTCGCTCGCCAGTACGGGCACGACCGGCACGGCATCGCGGGCGGCGTCCGGCACTGCATCCGACACCGCCGTCGAGGCGCTGACCACCGTGATCCAGCGGCTGTATGCCGTCAGTGCACACGTGCTGTGGGGCAATGTCGGATCCGCGGCCAACAGCACCCTGAGTCTGTTGCGAACGACACGTCCCGACCTGCTGCCCGCCGCCCGGCGTGCGGCGGACGAGTTGCTGTCCGACCCGCGCATCGACGGTGGGCTACTGCGCAGCGGTCCGGACTTCCGGCGGCGCAGCTGTTGCCTCATCTACCGGGCCGGAACTGCAGTGTGCGGCGACTGCGTCCTGCGCCACTGACCGACGACACGCTGCACGATCTGTGTGTCGCCGCCGCGGGTGCGGCATACTCGCCGGCGTGCCGGAATGGACGATCAGAGCCCCCGCACCGGGCGACGTCTGCGCGCTGGCCGCTCTGCACGTGACGGTGTGGCGCCATGCCTACCGTGGCCTCATCGAGCAGCCACTGCTCGATCGGCTGGACGTGGACAACAGCACCACACGCTGGCGCGCGACCGTCTCCGGGGTGGACGCCGGGGCGTCGGAGAATCGGGTCCTGATCGCCGTGGTCGACGGCGAGCCGGTCGGCATCGTCGAGGTCGGCCCGGGCCGGGACGCGGACGCGCCCTACCCGCTGGAGGTGCTCAGCCTCAACGTCGCACCCCGCTGGCACGGTCGCGGCGTCGCCCAGGACCTGATGGCCCGCGCCGTCGGCGACGCGCCCAGCTACCTGTGGGTGTTGCGCGGCAACGACCGGGCAATCGGGTTCTACCGCAAGCTCGGCTTCGAACTCGATGGTGCCGAGCGGTATGACGACTCGTGGCGCTGCTTCGACCAACGCATGCGGCGGCCGGCCGCGCCGGCCTGAGTCGGCTCACTCGCCGGGATCGGGCAGATCGTGCACCTCGCGCACGAAGGCGGCGAACCCCGGCACGGTGAACTCCACGTGGCCGTGGCTGCTGTCGGTGATGATGCCGGCTCCGATCAGCCTGCTGCGCGGCACACCGAGGGCATCGGACGGTTTGCCCATCGCGGTTGCGATCGCGCTGCGGCGGACCGGGCCGTCGCCGAGGCGGGCCATGGTCAGCACGAAATCCAGCTCGACCTGCCGGGTGACCTTCGACAGCCGGGCGGTGAAGAGCTCCCGCAAGTCCTCTTCGACATCGGCAGCCGCCGCCTCGACGTGCTCGCGTCTGATCGTCGCCCCGGCGTCCGGAAATCCCGCATGCCGCCAGGCGTTCTCGCCGATCAGCTGGACGGTGTGCGGGTAGCCCGCGGCATACCGGACGGCGGCGTCGAGCGCGGCGGCGCTCCAGCCCACACCCAACTGTCGCGCCGGGTTGGCCAGCGCCACCGCCGCCGCGTCCGGGCTGAGGTCCTTCAACTGCCGGTAGGCGAACCGCTCGGAGTTGCTCACCGCCGCGTTGATGACACCGACGCTCTCGGGCAGTCCGGCAGCGAAGAGCGCCACCGGCAGGTCACGTCGTTCGGACTGGAAATGCTGCCAGGCGTAGGAGATCGTGCGCAGGCTGGCCGGATCGGCAGCCTGCACCTCGTCGATGAGCAGCACCAGCCCGGCATGCTTGCGCTCCAACGACGCCTGCGCCGTGGCCACCACCAGATCCTCGAACTCGCGCGTCGCACCACGCGCGCGGCGTCGCCCGCCGGCAGCGCTCCACCCCGCCTCGATGCTGGCCACGCCCGGCACGCCACCGGTGACCTTGAGCTCCAGGTGCGACAACGCCTCACTGACCCGCTGCTTCATCTTCGCCGGCCAGCGGCGCACCAGCCGCTCCGCACCGTCGGCGATCGCCGGAACCAGACCGGCCGACTCCCCCGCCGTCACCCAGATCGTGTCGGCGTCCTTGGCCCGCGCACGCTGCTCCACCTGCCGCAGCAGCGACGTCTTGCCCACGCCGCGGGGGCCGTGGTCGACGCGGATGCGGGGCACCATCCGCCCGATCATCGTCATCATGTCGAGGCGTTCCTCGATAGCGGCCAACTGCCTACTGCGCCCGGGAATCTCGCGTGCCACCGCACCCGGCGTGTAGGGACTCGGTTGTGCCATGCAGTGCCTCGGCTCGGGACGGTTGTATACGGATCGGTGCAAACGTCTAGGAGCGTATCGGCTGCGGCCGACAGTCGGTGGCGCACGGGAGCGGGCCCGTGACGCGGGCCCGGCGGACCACCGTGTCCGGGGCGCTCGAGCGGGATCGTTAGCATCGGGAGACGTGAAGATCGGAATCATTCTTGGATCTGTCCGTGACAGCCGCAAAGGCGAGCTGGTCGCCGAATGGGTGCGCAGCCACGCCGCGCAGACCGGGGGCGCCGACTTCGAGGTGCTGGACCTGCGCGAGTTCCACCTGCCGCTGCTGACCTCGGCGACGCTGCCGTCGATGGCCAACCGCACCTACGACTCCCCCCAGGTCACCCGGTGGAGTGCGGCCGTCGATGCATGCGACGGCTTCGTCATGATCACCCCGGAGTACAACCACGGCGTTCCCGGCGCGTTGAAGAACGCCGTCGACAGCCTCGGGCCGGAGTGGACCGGCAAGACGATCGCGTTCGTCTCCTACGGGGCCGACGGCGGGGTACGGGCGGTCGAGCAGTGGCGGCAGATCGTGGCCAACTTCCACATGATCGACGTGCGACACCAGGTGGCGCTGCAGTTGTTCACCGAGTTCGACCAGCACGGGCTGCAGTTGCAGGACCGCCGGGAGGGCGAGATCAAGGCCCTGCTCGACGCGCTGGTCACCCTCACCAACCGGCTGCAGGCGGCCTGAGTTCAGCGTTGCTCGCGCAGCCCGAGAAACGTTGCCAGCGCACGTATCTCGCGGTCCACGGCGGATCGCAGCGAGGCGCTGAACTCCACGTCCTCGTGTATGGCGTGCACGACCAGCCGGCCGCGGGACCGGTCGGCGGTCGTGTCGAGCTTCCCGACCAGCCGGTCGCCGTGCAGGATCGGCAGCGCCCAGTAACCCCACCGCCGTTTCGCCTTGGGTTTGTACATCTCGAGCTGGTAGTCGAACTGGAAGATCTCGGCTGTCCGCTTGCGGTCGAAGACCAGCTGGTCCAGTGGCGAGAGCAACGCGGTGCGACCGCGGAAGGGCCGGTCGAGCTGGGCGGGGTCCACGCACCAGGTGCCGCGCACGCCGTCGATGACGGCCGGCACCCCGGGCGGTTCGACATCCTTGCGCAGGATGCCGGCCAGGTCGTAGACCTTCGGTCGCATGATGCCCAGGGCGCCCAACGCACGCTGTGAGCGCTGCCTGAGGGCGTCGTCCTCCGGCACCACATCGGTCTCGGGGTAGATGCGTTCGGCCAGGTCCCACCACCGTTCGCCCCGCTCGCCGCGTGCGGCGACCGCGACCTCTCCCCTGCTCTCCATGAAATCGATCAGTCGCACGACGTTCTGATTGTTGGTCCAGCCGCTGGAACGCCAGGCCACTTCGCAGGTGTCCTCGAAGGCTGCTGCCGGCAGCGGCGCCTCCTCGGCGAGCCGGTCCAGGATGTCGCGCCGGCACAGGTCGTTGGCCTGCACCCACTCGGCGCTGAACTCCTGCCACTCCACACGCGGCCGCCGCCCCCAGCCGGCCAGCTCCGCACGGTAGAGGCGGATGTCCTCGGCGGGCAGCATCCGCCCCCGCAACTCGACCACCTCGCGCGCCTCGAAGAGGTCCTCGACTCCGCCCAGCGGGTATGCCGAGCCCAGCCGGCTCCAGCAGACCAGCTCCGGACTCGGCGCGACCGCACTGGTGAGATCGACCTGCACCGAACCGAGCGCCCGCACAACGTCGAGCAGACCGGTCCGGCGCGGCGCCGCGAGCAACTGCGCGCGCACCGCGATCCGGCGGGCGTCGGTGCGGGACAGTCGCACGATGGTCACCCGCGCACGGTAATGGAATGCGCGCCCCCGTGGCGCCGTTGCGGCATACATGAAGGTTGACATCTGGTCCGACATCGCCTGCCCGTGGTGCTTCATCGGCAAGCGCCGCTTCGAAGCCGGGTTGCGCGACTTCGCGCACGCCGACGACGTCGAAATCGCTTGGCACAGCTACCAACTCGACCCCACCCTGCCCGAGCACTATGACGGCTCGGAGACCGACTACCTCGCCGAGCGCAAGGGCATGCCGCGTGAGCAGGTGCGGCAGATGTTCGCCCACGTCGCCGAGCAGGCCGCCGGCGAGGGCCTGCACTACGACTTCGACGGCCTGGTGGTCGCCAACAGCATGCGCGCACATCACCTGCTGCACCTCGCGGCGCGGCACGGCGTGGCCGACGCGGTGAAGGAGGCGCTGCTGTCCGCCCACTTCGAACACGGCGTCGACATCGGCGATCCTGCGCAGCTGGTCGACCTCGGCGTGCGTCACGGACTCGACGCCGCGGAGGTGCGTGCGGCCCTGGACGACCCGGAGGTCCGCAGCGAGGTCGAGCAGGACTTCGCGCAGGCGCGTTCCTACGGCATCCAGGGTGTGCCGTTCTTCGTCATCGACGAGAAGTTCGGTGTCTCCGGGGCCCAACCGGCCGCGACCTTCACCGCGGCGCTGGAGCAGGCGTGGCAGGACGCGCATCCGCTGGTGATGCAACAGGCGGGTCAGGGCTCGGCGGGCGCGGTCTGCGGACCCGACGGCTGCAGCACGCCCTGACCCGCGACTGGATCGCCTTCGCGCGGACCGTGCAGGGACCGGTCGACCTGCCGGGCACCGCGCCGTACGCCCGCACCAAGCGGGTGTTCGACACCCGGTTCGACGCCAACCGCCCGGCGGCGGTGATGGTCGTGCAGCGCAGCTCCGACATTGCCCGGGCGATGCGTTTCGCCCAGCGCTTCGGTCTGCAGGTCGCACCACGCGCCGGCGGGCATTCGTACGTCGGCGCCTCGGCGGCGAACGGCACGCTGGTCCTCGACCTGCGGCCGTTGCACTCGGTGTCCTACGACGCGCGCAGCCGCAGCGTGCTGGTCGCCTCCGGCGCCACCCTGTATGACGTCAAGAAGCACCTCGCTGCGGGCGGCCGCGGCATACCGACCGGGACCTGTCCCACGGTCGGGGCGGCCGGGCTGGCGCTGGGCGGGGGCCTCGGGGTGGAGTCACGGGCGCACGGCCTGACGGCGGACCGCCTCACCGGCTGTGCCCGGTGGATCCGGACGACCGCCCGTTCGCGGTGGGCGGGTGTGCACGTCGATGCCGCGGCCGCGGCCGCCGTCGTCCGTGCCGTGACCGCCCGGTCCCGTGCCGGGCTGCCCGGCAGTGCGCTGCTGGACCCGCTCACCGGCGCCGTCACCGACCTCGCACCCGGCGCCACGGCGTTCCCATGGCGTCGCCACACCGCGTCCGTGCAGTGGTACGTCGGCGACAGCTCCTACGCCTCGGCGCGCGATTGGCTGGCCGCGGCCCATCGGTCCGTCGGGCCGTACTCGGCGGGCGGCTACGTCAACTACCTGGAGACCGGACAGCCGGCCCGGCGTTACTACGACACCAACCTGGACCGTCTGGCCAGGGTGCGGCGCACGTACGACCCGCAGCGGCGGGTGCACAGCGGGCTGGCCGTCTGAGCCCAGCCGAGGTTCCCGGGTGCCACGCCGCGGTTCACCGCGCACCGACGCCGGCGATGTGCCACAGTGTCGCGCGTGACCCTGCTGCGGACGCCCATCGCGCACGTCTCCAGCCCGCAGCAGCAGCGCCTGCAACGCAGCTGGTACTGGTACGACTGGGCCGCCGCCCCCTACGTGGTGGTCACCGCGGCGGTGCTCTTCGCGCCCTACCTCACCTCGATCGCCAACAAGCAGGCGTGCCCGGGTCAGCCGACCGACCAGGCGTGCGACCACAACCTGGACGTGCTGGGCATCGGTGTCGCGCCCGGGTCGCTCGTGCCGTACGTGCTGACGGTCTCGACCGTCATCTCCGCCGTGGTGCTGGTCTTCATCGGCGCCGTCGTGGACAGGTCGCAGCATCCACTGCGCTACCTCGCCGGGTTCACGTATGCCGGTGCGGCCGCGGCCGCGGCGATGGTCGCCATCAGCGGCACCGACTGGCAGCTCGGCGTGATCCTGGCGATCGCGGCCAACCTGTGCCTCGGCGCGGCGCTGATCGTCTACTCCGCGATCATGGTGCGGATCACGCCCCCGGACGACCGCGACTACGTGTCGGCGCGCGGGTGGGCCTACGGCTACCTCGGCGGAGGCTCCCTGCTCGCCGCCACCCTGGTGCTGCTGGTCACGCACGACGTCGTCGGGCTCGACAAGGCCGGGGCGGTCCGGGTCGCCTTCCTCGTTGCCGGTGTCTGGTGGGCGTTGTTCGCGATCATCCCGTTGCGCGGCCTGCGCGCGCTGTCGCGTCTGGAGCGGCCCGCGCCGCGGGACCGGGTGGGCGGTTTCCGGCAACTGCGCACCACTTTCGCGTCGCTGCAGCACTATCCGCAGACCAAGCGCTTCCTGCTGGCCTACCTGTTCTACAACGACGGCATGCAGACCGTCATCGCCGCGGCGAGCCTCTACGGCAACAAGCAACTGGGGTTCAGCGAGAGCGAACTGGTCATCACCATCCTGCTCGTGCAGTTCGTCGCGTTCTTCGGTGCGGTGGCCTTCGGCCGGCTCGCGGGACGGCACGGTGCCCAGCGGATGATTTACTCCAGTCTGTTCATCTGGACGGCAGTGGTCTGTGCCGCCTGTGCCCTGCCGGAGAGGAACCTCGTCCTGTGGCTGCTGGTCGCGGCGGCCATCGGTGTCGTGCTCGGTGGCAGCCAGTCCTTGTCGCGGTCGCTGTACAGCGGACTGATCCCGGCCGGGCGTGAGTCGGAGTACTTCAGCCTCTACCAGGCGATGGAGCGCGGCACCAGCTGGCTGGGCACCCTGGTGTTCGGGCTGGTCTTCCAGTGGTTCCGCGACTATCGCTACTCGATCGTCGCGCTGGTCGTCTTCTTCGGCGTCGGCGCCATCCTGCTGCGCCGCGTGCGCGTCCGCAACGGGATCCTCGACGCCGGCAACACGCCGCCGCGAGTGGTGTGAACAGCTGGCGGCAGACGTGACCCGGCTCACGGTCGCCCGCCGCCCGATGGGACTTTTGCCGAGGCTTACGGCATACTGACGCGTTCGAAGACGTAGGATGCGCAACCTTTTGCGGCGCTGGCACGTCTTCAGTGACGTAGGTCCTGATCGTCCGGACGGTTCCGAGCACTGCCGCTCGGGAACACCGCGGCCCGATCGACCGTTGCACGACATAGATCGCCGAGACCGGTATGACCCATGGGGGGCAGGTTCTCGGACCGGTTCGATACGAGAGAGAAGTGAGTGGACATGGCAGAGCGTTCGTTGCGAGGGACCAACCTGAGCACGCTGTCCTTGGAGACCGAGGACAACATCGCGTTCAGTGAGCGCCAGATCGTGCGCTACGTGTGCGACCAGGGCCACGTCAGCGAGCTGCCGTTCTCCGTCGAGGCCGACGTCCCCAGCCTGTGGGAGTGCGGCACCTGCGGCGCCGAGGCCAAACTGCAGGACGGCCCGGAGCCGGAGCGCAAACCGGTCAAGCCGCAGCGCACTCACTGGGACATGCTGCTGGAGCGCCGCTCCATTCCGGAGCTGGAGGAGCTGCTGCAGGAGCGGCTGACGCTGCTGCGCGCCTCCCGGGGCGAAAAGCCGCGCCGCAAGCGCACCGCCTGAGACGTCACGCCGTCAGACACCAAGGAGCCGACCGGATCTTCCGGTC
The DNA here is from genome assembly GCF_054778955.1 of Flexivirga lutea. Lineage (NCBI taxonomy): Bacteria > Bacillati > Actinomycetota > Actinomycetes > Micrococcales > Dermacoccaceae > Flexivirga > Flexivirga lutea. The sequence continues at coordinate 89,177 of NZ_BAAGZB010000004.1, read as the reverse complement.
GGCTCCTTCGTGCCTGCACCAGGCGCGGGTATGACGCGCCGGTCAGCGCCTCATCTGTCGCGGCGCTCCTCGTCGATGACGTCGCCCTCGATGATCTCCGCCTCGATCACCTCGGGATCATCACGGCGCACATCGCTGCGGGTCGCGGTGTAGTCGACGACATGGATGCCACCGGCAGCCATCCGGCGCCCGACGACCAGGTGCATCAGGCGGCGCGACACCGACCGCATGCCGGGCAGGATCAGGATGATCCCGAGCAGGGAGGTGACGAATCCGGGGATGAGCAGCAGCACTCCCCCGACCAGTGCCTGTGGCGCATCGGCCACCTCCCGGGCCGGCGGCCGGCGTTCGGCCATCGCCGCGCGCATCTCCCGGGCGGCGCCGACCGAGGCGCGCTTGATGACCACCAGGCCCAGGCAGAAGCATGCCGCCAGCGCGAGCAGCGTCCACCACCCGATGACGTGCCAGACCAGCACGATGACGACCACTTCGATGATCGGCATGCACAGGGTCACGGCGAACAACAGGCGGGCCCAGAAGGGCGCCCGCCCCGGTGTGCCGGCGATGGGAGTGCTCAACTGTCGTCCTTCGATCGGTGCGCGAGACGTTCACCGATAGAACGAATCTGACCGCGCCGATACTCCCATCCCCACCGACTGATGTTCAGCAGCGATTCGCGCGCGATGTCCGGATTCATCTTCGACTGGCCGATCTCCCGCTCCACGAAGGTGATCGGCACCTCCACCACCCGCAGCCCGGCCCGGATCGCCCGCCAGGTCAGATCTGCCTGGAAGCAGTACCCGTAGGAGTCCACGTCGTGCAGCCCGATCGCGCGCAGCGCCTCGGTCCGGTAGACCCGGAACCCGGCGGTGGCGTCCTTGACCGGCATACCGAGCAGGGTCTTGACGTAGATGTTGCCGCCGACGCTGAGCGCCTTGCGGTGCACCGGCCAGTTGACGACCTTGCCGCCGCGCACCCAGCGCGACCCGATCACCACGTCCGCCTCCCGCGCCGCGGCGAGCATCGCCGGGAGTCTTTCCGGCGGGTGCGAACCGTCGGCGTCGATCTCGACGAGCGCGTCGTAGCCACGCTCCAGACCCCAGTCGAACCCGGCCAGGTAAGCCTTGCCGAGTCCTTCTTTCGCGGCGCGGTGCAGGACCCGGATGCGGTCGTCGCCGGCGGCCAGCCGGTCGGCGACTGCGCCGGTCCCGTCCGGCGAATTGTCGTCGAGCACCAGCACGTCCGCGTCGGGCACGCTCGTGCGGATCCGACGCAGGATCAGCGGGAGGTTATCCCGCTCGTTGTACGTCGGGACGAGCACCAGGATCGTGGACAGGACAGGACGGTGCGGGATGTCTTGCTCAGACAAGCTCGTGAACTTCCTTGACGCTCAGGGACCGACGGCGGGAGGCGCGGTTGCCGCCCAAGGCAACGCCGCAGAGTAGCAAGGCGGCGGCGCAACCGAGCCATTCCGGCACAGCACCGACCCGGACCGCCAGCGTCTCGCCCGTCCGCAGCGGCAGCGCACCCGAGACCGCTTGCGCCGTGAAGAGTCCGGTCTTGTCGTGCACCACGCCGTCGGGAGTGATCAGCCCGCTGACGCCGACGGTCGAGATGTGCACGATCGATCGACCCAGCTCGATCGCGCGCACCTGCGAGATGGCCAGTTGCTGTTCGGACTCGGCGGTGTAGCCGAAGGTGGCGTTGTTGGTCTGCACCGCCAGCAGCTGCGCGCCCTCGCGCACCGGCGTGCGGGTGAGCGAGTCGTAGGCGACCTCGAAGCAGATGACCGGAGCGACCTTCACCGTGCCGTGGTGCTTGGTCGGCACCCGGAAGAGCCCGGTCCGGTGACCGGCGGCGAAGTTGCCGGCCAGGTCGACGGCACTGCTGAAGTGCCGGAAGAACGACCGGTAGGGCATGTACTCGGCGAACGGCACCGGGTGCTGCTTCACATAGCGGTCCACGATGCCCTTGTCCGGCAGGTAGAGCAACGAGGTGTTGCTGGTCTGCGGCGCCGGCTCCTGGAGCACCGCGCCCACGATCAGCGGCACGCCGATGCGGTCGACCGTCTGCACGATCTCGGTGCCGGCGTCGGCGTTGCGGGTGGGGTCGATGTCGGAGGAGTTCTCCGGCCAGATCACCAGGGCCGGCTCGGGTAGCGTGCCGTCCTTGATCCGGGCGGCCGCCTTGTCGGTCTCCTTGACGTGGTTGTCCAGCACCGCGCGGCGCTGCGCGTTGAACTCCAGCCCGGCCGTCGGCACGTTGCCCTGTATGGCGAGGACCTGCATCTTCCGGCCGCCCGTCGGCGTCGGGTAGACAACCGCGACGCCGACCACGGCGGCCGCCGCGATCACCGGCCAGAGCCGCGGCAGCACGGCACGCGCCGGCGGCATACCCCGGCGGACGCGGTCGACGGTCAGCGCCAGCCACCCGCCGAGCAGGGCGACCACGAAGGTGAGGCCAGGGGCGCCGACGATCGAGGCGAGGTGCGCCAGCGGCGAGCCGGCGGTGGACCAGGCCAGGCGCGCCCACGGGAAGCCTCCGAACGGCATCGAGTCACGCACTGCCTCCTGCAGGACCCACAACAGCGCGATCGCCAGCGGCCGCACGTGCGGGCCGTCGGCCGGCGACAGCCATTGCGGAAGGCGCTCCCACCGGCGGGCCGACTGCACGAGCGAACAGGCGGCGCCCATCAAGGCCAGATAGACCGACTCGGTGATCGCCAGCGCCAGCCACGGCACCGCACCGACGTAGGTGCCGGCCCAGTGCAGCGTCGGGCCGAAGCAGGCGAATCCACCGACCAGACCGAGCAGGAACCCGGCACGGGCACGGGTGCCCTTGGTCGCCAGTGCCATCAGCGCGACACCGACGATGGCGGCCGGCCAGATCGCCGGGCCGGGGAAGGACAACCAGAGGCACAGACCGCCTGCGACAGCGAGAGCGAGGCGGACAATCACTCGGCAAGCCTAACCGGGCGGCGGCAACCGGCGACGAGGACTTGGCGACTCGCAAGGTGCGGTGGGTGATTCGGCCGCGGACGGGCCGCCTCGTCGTTGGGACCAATACACGCAGGTCTCCCCTGGCGTGCACGTTTTCTACTAGACCAGGGGCCCATCCACGCACCCTCAGCTCGCAATCTCGCCCGTGACGAGCTCCGAACGTTGGGCACGAATTTACCGGTGCGGCAGCCGCTGTCAACAGCGCTCTGACCTGCACAAACGCGCGTTTGTGCAGGTCAGAGCGATCGGCCCTCCCAGAACTTTTTCAGGCAGACCCGGCGTGTCGCGCGCAACACGCCGCGCGAGAAGATGTACCAGTGCCTGCGCGTCGTTCTTCTACCCCGTCCGGGACCCCGGCAACCGTCGCGCTGCGGCAGCTCGGGGTCGAGTTCCGGGTGCACGAGTTCGTTCATGATCGCAACGCCGACTCGTTCGGCCTGGAGGCCGCGGCGGCGCTGGGCGTCGCGGCCGATCGCGTGTTCAAGACCTTGGTCGTGCAGACCGACCGTCCCGAGGACAACGGGTTGGTGGTGGCTGTCGTCCCGGTCGATCGACAGCTGGACCTGAAGGCGCTCGCTCGTGAAACAGACTGCAAGAGAGCAGTATTGGCCGATCCGGCGCTTGCCCAGCGGACCACCGGATACGTGGTCGGCGGGATCAGCCCGATCGGGCAGAAGCGCTCGCTGCTGACCGTGGTCGACGCGTCGGCAGCTGGTCACGTCACGATCCTGGTCAGCGGCGGCCGTCGGGGTCTGGACGTCGACCTCGCGCCCGCGGACCTGGTCCGGGTGACCGGGGCGCGCGTGGCCGCCATCGCGCGTTGAGTTCAGTCGGTCAGCGGTGACCGGTCCTCCCACGGCGTGCTCAGCACCACCGTGGTGCGGGTGGTCGCGCTGGCTGCGGCGCGGATCTCGCCGAGCAACTCCTCCAGTTCGCCCGGGTTGGCCACCCGCACCTGCAACACGTAGTTCTCATCCCCCGCGACCGAGAAGCAGGACTCGATCGCGCTCAGATGCCGCAGCCGGTCCGGTATGTCGTCCGGCGCCGACGGGTCGAAGGGCGTCACCGAGATCAGTGCCGTCATCGGGATGCCGGCGGCCTCGAGGTCGACGACCGCCCGGTAGCCGCGGATGACCCCGCGCTCCTCCAGCCGGCGCACGCGTTGGTGCACCGCCGAGGTCGACAGACCCGTGGCCTTGCCCAGGTCGGTGTAGCTGAGCCGACCGTCCTGGGACAGCAACTGGGCGATCCGCCGGTCGAGTTCTTCCATGCCCGAACTGTAGGGCTCTGCGAGGATGTAGCCATGCAACCTCGCCTGATGCTGCTGGACTCCGCGAGTCTCTACTTCCGTGCCTTCTACGGCGTGCCGGATCGTCGTGCGACGCCGGACGCCATGCCCAACAACGCGATTCGCGGTTTCCTGGACATGATCGCGACGCTGGTGCACGATCACGCGCCGACCGAGCTGGTCGCATGCTGGGACAACGACTGGCGACCGGCGTTCCGGGTCGAGGCGATCCCGTCATACAAGACGCACCGGATGATGGAGGGCACCGACGGCGTCGAGGAGTCGCCGGAGGCGCTCACTCCGCAGGTGCCGGTCATCGTCGACGTGCTCGCGGCGATCGGGATCGCCCGTCTCGGGGTGGACGGTTACGAGGCCGACGACGTCATCGGCACCCTCGCAGTGGGTGCGCACGGCCGGGCACAGGTCGACGTCGTCACCGGTGACCGCGACCTGTTCCAGCTCGTCGACGACGCGCAGAGCGTGCGGGTCCTCTACACCGCCCGAGGCGGCGTCCGCGAGCCCGACATCATCGACGAGGCGTTCCTGGAGCGCAAGTACGCGGTGCCGTCCGGCGCGGCCTACGCGGACATGGCGGTGCTGCGCGGTGACACCAGCGACGGTCTGCCCGGAGTGACCGGCATCGGCGAGAAGACGGCAGCCACCTTGATCAACAGGTATGGCGATCTGGCCACTCTGCGGACCGCCATCGCCGACGGTGACCCGCTGCTCAAGGGTGCTCAGCGCACGCGGCTGGAGGCCGCCGAAGCCTACCTGGACGCCGCGCCCCGTGTGGTGGAGGTCGTCAAGGACATTGCGCTGCCCACGGGTTTCAGCGGCGCGCTGCCACAGCAGATCGCGGACCCGCGCCGGTTGAAGGAGCTGACCGAGCAGCACGACCTCACCTCGCCGGTCAGCCGCCTGCTGACGGCCTTGCAGCTGATCTGACCCGGCTCAGCCGCGCCGGGGCTCGTTCGGCGGGAAGGTGCCGTCGTCGTCGCCACCGTCGTCCAGGTGGTAGAGCAACTCGTTGAGCCGCACCTGCACGTCTTCCACGTGTGGCACGTCGTGCAGGGGCACACCGCGCTGTTCGCTGGCGTCGCTGATGATCAGCGTCCCGCAACCGAAAATGCGGTCGAGCAACGACTTCTCGTAGGACACGTCGTTGATCCGGTAGAGCGGGATGTCACGCCCCGACTTGCTGATGATGCCCCGTCGGGTGATCAGCCGGCGATTGGTGATCACGTAGAGCGTCGTCATCCAGCGCAACACCGGGGTCAGCACGACGATGCACAGGATGAGCAGCGCGACGATCCACACCGCGAGCGTCGCCCACCCCGACCAGCCCTTGTCGCTGATCCAGATCGAGGCGGCCAGCGCGACCACGATCGTGAGCACGCCGATCAGCAGAGGAAAGAAGATCTCCTTGATGTGCGTGCGCAGTTCGAGCACGATCTGCTCGCCGCGTGCCAGGTGCTTTGCCGAGAACGCCATGTCGGCATCCTGCCATGAATCGGGACGGATTCAGTCCAGCCTGTCGGCGGCCACCACGCCGCGCATCACCTTGTCGATCGCGGTGCGAGCGGTGCGTCGCACGCCCTCGTGTGGGGCTGCCTCGGCGATCTGATCGAGCAGGTCGACGACCTGCTTGCAGCGGCGGACGAAGTCACCGGCCGACATCTCACTGTCCCGCAGCACCGTCTCCAACCGGCCGCCACTGGCCCACCGGTGCATCACCCAGGTCATCCCCGGATCCAGATCGGCCATCGGCGTGAGTCCGAGACGACGCTGCGAGTCCTGCAGCCCGTGGGTGATGCGGGTCATCTCGGCCAGTGCGTCCCGGGTCTGGTCGCCGGGAATGCGTGGCTCCTCCCCCGACGACTCGCGACGGGATTCGTAGACCAGCGCGCACACCACCGCCGCCAGCGACGGTGCGTCGAGACGGCGCCATACGTCGTGCTGCAGGCACTCGGCGGCCAGCAGGTCCTTCTCGGTGTAGATCCGCTGCAGCACCCGGCCCTGTGCGGTGACCGCGGCGCCGTCCTGATCGAGGTAGCCCAGCTCTGCCAGCAGGTCGCAGATCCGGTCGAAGGTGCGCGCGACCGAGTGGGTGCGCCGGTCCACCTGCCGCTGCAGCCCGTCGGTCTCGCGCCGCAGCTTCCACCAGCGCTCGGCCCATCGGGCATGTTGCTCGCGGTAGGGACAGTCGTGGCACGGGTGCGCCTTGAGCCGGCGCCGCACCTGTTCGATGTCGCCGGCAGAGGATTCCTGGGCGGCTTCCTGGGCGGCGCGGCGTTCGGCCGGGCTCGGCGGCGGCTCGTCGCGCAGCTTGTTGCGCATGGAGGAGGCCAGGTCGCGCCGCGCGCGCGGCGACCGACTCTGGAAGGTGCGGGGGACCGGGATCCGGCCCACCGGCTCGACCTCGTCCGGCACGTCGGTCTCGCTCAACCGGCGCAGCTGGCCGTCGGCGTTGACGATCGTCGGGACCTCGCCGCCGGTGCGCCCACCGCGACCGGACGGTATGACGACGGCGTATCCGCTGCGACGGCCCTGCGGGACCCGGATGATGTCGCCGGGCTCGAGTTGCTCCAGCGACACCGCCGCCGCGGCCCGCCGGCTCGCCGACCGCTGCTTGGCGGCCGACTTCTCCAGATCGGTCAGTTCCCTTCGCAGCGCGGCGTATTCGGCGAAATCACCGAGGTGACAACGCATCGCCTCGGCATACCCCTCGAGCGCCTCCTCGTTGCGGTGTATGGCGCGGGCGGTGCCGACCACCGAGCGGTCGGCCTGGAACTGCGCGAACGACTGCTCGAGCACCTGCCCGGCGCGCCACCGGCCGAGCTTGTCGACCAGGTTGACCGCCATGTTGGACGTCGGCACGAAGGATGACCGCAACGGGTAGGTGCGCGTGGCCGCCAGTCCGGCGACCTCGTGCGGGTCGACTGTGGGCGCCCACAGCACCACCGCGTGTCCCTCGTAGTCGATGCCGCGCCGGCCGGCCCGGCCGGTGAGCTGGGTGTATTCGGCGGGCGTGATGTCGGCGTGCGTCTCGCCGTTGTACTTGACCAGGCGTTCGATGACGACCGTGCGCGCGGGCATGTTGATGCCCAGCGCGAGCGTCTCGGTGGCGAAGACCGCCTTGATGGTGCCGTCGGTGAACAACTCCTCGACGACCTCCCGGAAGGTCGGCAGCATCCCGGCGTGGTGGGCGGCGAACCCACGGGACAGCCCTTCGACGAAGTCGTAGTAGCCCAGGACGGCGAGGTCCTCCTCGGGGAGCCCGGAGACGCGCTCCTCGACCATGCGGCGCACCCGCGCCCCTTCCCGCTCCGGGATGAGCTTGGTCCCCCACGCCAGCAACTGCGACACCGCTCCCTCGCAGCCCGCGCGGCTGAAGATGAAGGTGATCGCCGGTAGCAGGCCGTCGTGGTCGAGCGCTTCGATGACCTGCGGCCTGCTCGGCCCGCGGCTGGGACGACCACTGCGCACCGGCCCCCGGTCGTGGCCGACGCGAATGCGACCCCGGCGGCCGCGAGGCGCCCCGGCGTCCTCCCGATGACCGTGCCGCTGACCGCGTCGGTCACGGTCGACCTGCTCGATGCGTTGCAGCAGGTGCGGATTGACCCGCAACTGCTCTTTGCCGTCGTCGACGAAGAGGTCCAGCAACGACGGTCCGACCATCATCTGCTGCCACAGCGGGACCGGCCGGTGCTCCTCGACGATCACCTCGGTGTCGCCGCGGACCTCGCGCAGCCAGTCGCCGAATTCCTCGGCGTTGCTGACCGTGGCGGACAGCGAGATCAGCTGCACCGAGGGCGCGAGCATCACGATGATCTCCTCCCAGACCGCGCCCCGGAAGCGGTCTGCGAGGTAGTGGACCTCGTCCATCACCACGAAACCCAGCCGCTGCAAGGTGGCGGAGCCGGCGTAGATCATGTTGCGCAGCACCTCGGTGGTCATCACCACGATCGGTGCCTCGCCGTTGATCGACGAATCGCCGGTCAGTAGGCCGACGTTGGCCGCGCCGTGCCGCGCGACGAGGTCGGCGTACTTCTGGTTGGACAGTGCCTTGATCGGCGTCGTGTAGAAGGTCTTGCGGTGCGTGTGCAGAGCCAGGTATGCCGCGAACTCACCGACGATCGTCTTGCCGGAGCCGGTGGGTGCGGCGACCAGCACACTGCGGCCGGACTGAACCGCGACGATCCCCTGCCGCTGGAAGTCGTCGAACGGGAAGTCGTAGCCGGCCGCGAAGCGGTCGACGTGGGTGGAGTCGAAGCCCCGCTTCGGGGTGGGATCGTCCTGGCGTGCCACGGAATCAGAGCTGCGACTTCTCGTCATCGGCCACGTCCAGCCATTCCGAGCGCGCCTTCTGCTCACGTTTGGCCCGACGGCCGTCGAGGAAGAAGCCGATCCCCACGGCCGCGAAGTAGAGCAGGATCATCGGCACCATCAGGGCGAGCATCGACCAGGCGTCGGGTGACGGGCTCATCATCGCCGAGAACACCGCCATCGCCATGACGGCGACGCGCCAGCCCTTGAGCATGATGCGCCCGGGCAGGATCCGGATCATGTTCAACCCGGTCAGGAAGACCGGCAGCAGGAAGGCCAGCCCGAAGACCAGGATGAACTTGATGATGAACGTGTAGTACTTCTGCGCATCGGTGAAGTTGGCACTGCGATCGGTCTCCGGTGTGGTGCCCAGCAGGAACTCGATGGCGTTGGGCAGCGCAAACGTGGAGACCCAGCAACCGAGCAGGAAGAGCGGCACCGAGACCGCAAGGAAGCCGCGCGCGACCCGCTTCTCCTTCGTGGTGAGCCCGGGCGCCAGGAACGCCCACAGTTCCCACAACCAGATCGGGCTGCTGATGATCACGCCGAACCAGAGCGACACCTTCAACTTGAGGCTGAAGGCCTCTGAGACGCCGTTGGCGCTGTAGTTGAGGTCGCCGGCGTTCGGATGACGTTTGTGCACTTCGGCCAGCGGTTGCTGGATGAAGTTGACCAGCGTCTCGAAGCGATGCCCGAACAGCGTCAGATGCGTGTCGTAGACGATCCAACCGAGGATCGCTCCGACGACGATCGCCACGGCCGCGATCAGGGCACGCCGACGGAACTCGCGAAAGTGTTCGCCCAGGGACATCCGGCCTTCCGGATTGTCCTTACGCCGCAATAGGGCCATGTTTGGTATGTCGTCCTGCGCCGAAGGTCCCCTGCGGGACGATGATCAGATCAGTTGCCGTTGCCCGCGCTGTTGCCCTGGTGCGGGTAACCCGCGGGGGCCTGCTGTTGCGGCTGTGCCTGCGGCTGGTAGCCGGGCTGACCGGGCTGCGGCTGCTGGTAGCCACCTTGCTGATAACCGTTCGGCTGCTGCGGGGCGGACTGCTGCTGGCCCTGCTGCGGGTAGCCGGCTGCACCGGGCACCGGGGCCTCGCCGGGTGCACCACCCGAACGCGGCTGGGTCTGACCGGGGACGGTCTGGCCGGAGGCGGAACTCTTGTGGTCGTCGTCGCCGAGCTCGCTCTTGAGGATGCGCGCCGAACGACCGAGGCTGCGCGCTGCGTCCGGCAGCTTCTTCCAGCCGAAGAGGATGACCACGATGAGCACGAGGATGAGCAGGTGCCACGGCTCTAGGGCTCCACGAAACATAACTAGCTCCTGAGAATTTTGTGCGTGAACTGACCGGCGTTCCGCACCGTCGTCACCACTCTACGTGATGCGCCCAGTCCGGGCGGTGCGACTTGCGGCGAGCCGCGCGGTCGGCGCGGTGCCGCGCCTTGAGATCGGCGCGCCGTCGTCGCAATTCTGCCGGATCCTGCAGCACCGCGAGGTCATCGACGCAGTGCAATTGCTGATCCAGCTCGACGATCCTGGCTTCGACCTGCGACAGCCGGTCCTGGGCGACCACCACCTCCTGGCCCAGTTGCTTCAGCGGCGCCCACAGGCGCCATACCCGCCAGCCGAGGTAGGCGGCGGCCGACACCGCGAGCGCGAGCCACATCAGGACCCACTGCCACCAGGTCACGTCTCGTATGCCGCGGAAGGGTATGCCGCCAGAGCCGCACGGGCGCCGTCGGCGACCTCGGCACGCAGCGTCGCGGGTTTGAGCACCCGCGCCGACTCCCCGAGCCGCCACATCAGCTGTCGCAGCCACCGCAGGTCCGCGGTGCGGAAAGTAGCAGTGAGCAGACCGTCGTCGCCGCGCTCGACCGTGTCGACCGGGTAGTAGTCGACCACCCAGGCTGCGTCGGGCGACAACTCGACGACCGCCGTCAGGTCGTCCGGACCCGGCGTGAAGAGGCCGGAGCCGAGGTCGCGCGGCCGCGCGTCGGTCGGTGGGGTCCCGTCGACGTCGAGAATCTCGACGGAGGCGACCCGGTCGAGCCGGAAGAGCCGCACATCGGTCGCCCGGTGGCACCAGCCCTCGAGGTACCAGTTGCCATCCAGTGACACCACCCGCATCGGGTCGACATCACGCTCGGTCGTCTCGTCGCGGGACGGCACGACATAACGCAGGTGCAGCCTCTTGTGCCCCGCGACCGCGGCGCGCATGGTGGTCAGCGTGTCCGAGGGCACCTCGGACTCCAGGGCGATCCGCACCCGGTCGCTCGCCGCGCCGGAGTCGCCGGCCGCCTCGACCAGCTTCGCCAGCGCCCGGTCGACGGCGTCGCGCTCGTCCAGGCCCGGCACGGCGGCCAGCGCGCGCAGCCCCACGATGAGCGCGGTGGCCTCGTCAAGACCCAGGCGCAGCGGCCGGGCGATCGTGTCCGCATTGCGCAGGAAGACCCGGCCCTGCTCCCACTCCGCCTCGATCAGGTCGTCGGGCAGGTGCCCTGGGGTGCCGCAGACGAACAGCAGAGCCAGGTCCGCCTCCACCTGCTCGGTGCTCACGCCGAGCTCCTGGGCGGCCTCCGCGATGTCGATGCCCTGCCGGTTGACCAGCCACGGCACCATCGTCAGCAGCCGGCCGAGCCGGGCGGTGGCACTCTCCTGCGTCGCCATCACGCACCTTCGTTCTGGGTGGAGTTGCGGGCCAGCGCGCCGCGCAGCCGGCACACGACCTGGTCCACCAGCTCCGGCGGCGACACCACCCGCACCGCGGGACCGAACCCGGCGATCTCGTCGGCGAACGCGCCGGTGTCGGTGAAGTCGAGCACCAGCCGGGTGTGGGCGTCCTGCTGCTCGGCCTGTTTGGCGCGGCGCCGCAGAGTGTTGCCCGCGCCCTGCTGCACGAGGACGACGGCCTCGGCGGGTGGTGTGCTCTCCGTGCCGTCGATCATCGCGACCGGGTCATGGTCGGCCGGGACATCGTAGGCGCCCGGCTTGCCGACCCGCTTGACCGCGCCGTCGATGCGGCCGAGCCGGAAGACGCGCGAGGCCTCCCGGTCCAGATCGAAGCCGGTGACGTACCACCGGCCGTGCCAGTTGGCGACGCCCCACGGTTGCAGCCGCCGGGGCGAGGAGTCGCCGCCGGACTTGCGGTAGGCGAAGCCGATCGCCTGGCGCCGCAGCACGGCATCCTTCACGGTGTTGAACGAGGGCTCGGTGGTGTTGACGCGCGGCTCCAGCCCGACCAGCGAGTTGGCGTCGCGCTCCACCTCGGCAGCCTCCAGCTTGCGCAGGGCGGTCGCCGCCGCACCGGCCAGGCTGGCCTGCTGCCAGGTGCGGCTGGCCAGGCCCAGCACGGCGAACTCGTCGGGTTCGAAACGCAACTCGGGCAGCGCGTATTCGCGGCGGTCGATGCGATAGCCGGTCTCGTCGTCGAAGAACGCGTCCAGCGGCTCCATCCGCAGCGGTATGCCGAGCTCACGCAGCTCGTCCTTGTCGCGCTCGAACATGCGGTCGAAGGCTTCGTCGGAGGCCGCTTCGCCATACTGCGGCACCGCGTCGCGGATGCGCGACTTGGCCAACGGCTGACGGGTGTAGAGCAGGCAAATCACCAGGTTGAGCAACCGCTCGGTCTTGGCGGCGGGTGACGGAGGAGCCATGGACGAAACGCTATCTCATCTCCGGACGAATGTACGACGCGGATTTCGGCGCGCTCACTCGCGTGGTTCGGGCGTGGGGTCGTCCACCGTCAGGGACTGCTCGTCCTGTGCGGACAGGCTCAGCACCGCTCCGGCGACGGCCGGACTCGCGGTGATCTTGGCCTCGAGTGCGTGCAGCCGGCCGGCGACCTCGTGCTCGGCGCGGTCCCCGGCCAGGTCGACGTCGCCGACCAGGTAGACACGGCGTGGTCCGACGAACTCCAGGCGTAGGTAGGTGACCCTGTCCACCTCCGGAAGGGCGAGCAGCGCACGCAGCGCGGCCCTGCGGACCGCCGGCGACACCTCCTCCCCGACCAGGAAGCCGACGTTGCGGCGGATCAGCACCACGGCCACCACAGCCAGCACGCAGCCGACCAGGATCGAACCGATCGAGTCGGGCGTCGGGGATCCGGTGATCTGGTGCAGCCCCAGCCCGGCGCCGGCGAGCACCAGGCCGATGAGGGCCGCCGCGTCCTCGGCGAACACCGCCCGCAGTGTCGGATCGGAGGTGGCGAGAACGTGTTCGAGCAGTTCGCGGTCGTAGTGCGTGGCCTCGCTGCGCGCCTGCCGCACCGACTGCATGAAGGAGATGCCCTCGAGCACGAAGGCGACCGCCAGCACGATGTAGCCGATGAGGAAGTCGCTCGCGGGCTCCGGCGAGAGCAGCTCCTGCACGCCGTGCCAGATCGACACCGCCGCGCCGGCGACGAACAGGCCGAGTGCCGCGAAGAGCGACCAGACGTAGGCTTCCCGGCCGTAGCCGACCGGATGCTGCGCGTCGGCGGGCTTCCGCGACCGTTTGTCGGCCAGCAGCAGGAAGATCTCGTTGCCGGCGTCGGCCCACGAGTGTGCCGCCTCCGCCACCAACGAGGCCGATGCGGTCAGGATCGCCGCGCCGGTCTTGGCGATCGCGACCAGGGTGTTGGCCACCAGCGCGATGACGACGGTGAGAGTGCTCTCTCCCCCGCCCTCGCCGGACCTGATGCCGACGTCGAACTCGGCCTTGACCTGGTCGTGTCGCTCCGTCATACCCGCCACGCTATCGACTCCGGGGATCAGCCCAATCCGAAGGCGCGTCCGGCGCCGGGCTTGTTGGTCGACACCAGGTCGACCACGAAGATCAGCGTCTCGTGCGGGCCGATGGCGCCGCCGGCGCCCTGCTCGCCATACGCGAGGTGCGGCGGGATGGTCAGCTTGCGGCGGCCACCGACCTTCATGCCGAGGATGCCTTGGTCCCAGCCGGGAATGACCTGGCCGATCCCGACCCGAAAGTCCAGCGGAGCACCGCGGTTCCAGGATGCGTCGAACTCCTCGCCGGTGGACCAGGCGACGCCGACGTAGTGGGCCTTGATCTGGTCGCCGGCCTCGGCCTCGGCACCGTCACCGACGGTGAGGTCCTCGATGACCAGCTCGGTGGGTGGCTCGGCGCCGGGGAAGTCGATCTCGGGCTTGGTGGTGTCGGGGTCGAACGGCATGATTCCTCGCTTCGCGGATGTGGTGGTGACGGGGGCTAGTTGGCGCCGACGATGTCGACGACGAAGACCAGGGTGTCGGTGCCCTTGATGCCGCCCTGCGGGTTGCCCGCCTTGCCGTAGCCGTCGGCCGGCGGGATCACCATCAGCACGCGATCGCCGACCTTCTTGCCGACCAGCACCTTGTCCCAGCCGGGGATGACCTTGCCCTCGCCGATCGGGAAGCTGGCCGGGACGCCGTAGCGGCCCGGGTTGCCCGTGGAGTCGAAGACCTTGCCGGCCTTGCCCTTGGTCCAGATCACGCCCGTGTAGAGGGCGGAGATCGTCTGGCCCTTCTTGACCGTGGGACCGGTGCCGTTGATCAGGTTGGCCGACTCCAGCTTCTTCGGCGCCGCAGTGTCGGGCATCGTGATGGTCGCCGGTTTGTCGACGCCGTTCCAGGTGACCTTCGGCATGCCCGACTTGGGCGGCACCGGGGTGCCGGTGGCCATGTTCGGGCGTGCGCCGTTGATCTTCAGATAGAAGACGATCGAGTCCTTGCGGGTGACGCCGAGCTGGGAGTTTCCCTCGGAGCCGAAGGCTTCCTTGGGTGGCACGGCGATGGTCTCGACGGTGCCGACCTTCTTGCCCTTGATCGCGGTGACCAGGCCGGGGAACTGGGTCGGGTCCTGCAGATACATCGGCCCGGCCGCATTGGCGAAGGTGTCAGCCAGCGTCTTGCCGGTCCGCCCGTCCACCGCGACGTAGCTCACGTCGGCCAGGTCGGTGCCCTTCACGGCGGCGCCGGTGCCCTCGGACTTCACGTCCACCGTCGTCTTGTTGACCTGGAACGGCTTCGTGCCGAGCGTGATCGCCGGGCTCTTGCCCTTGGCCGTGGTCACCTTCACCGCGCTCATCGGCGAGACGTCCTTGGCGGCCACCGTGTATGGCGGCAACGACGTGGACGCAGATGAGGTCGCGGCCTGGGACGACGACGTGCCGGCCTTCGAGGAGGAGCCGCTGCCGTTGGAGCTGCTGCTGCCGCAACCCGCGAGCAGCAGGGCGGGCAGGGTGCCGGCGGCGAGCAGGCGGAGTGGGATTCGGCGCACGTCGAAGAACCTCTTAGCAAAACGTCGGGGATGGAGAACTGGACCGGGCGACACCCTAACCAAGCCCGCTGTGGTGCAGCCGTCAGCAGGGTGTCGGAGGAATGAGGCCGGGCGTCGTTCGTGGGCTGCCGTCACATGCCGTCGATCAACCGTTGCACGCGCTGGTCGCTGGCGGTGAAGGGATCCTTGACCAACACCGTGCGCTGCGCCTGGTCGTTGAGCTTCAGATGCACCCAGTCGACGGTGAAGTCCCGGCGCGCGGCCTGCGCGGCGCGGATGAAGTCGCCGCGCAGCTTCGCCCGTGTCGTCTGCGGCGGGAAGGTCTTGGCCTCGAACACCTCGACATCGGAGCACACCCGCGCCGCCTTGCCACGCCGCTGCAACAGGTAGAACAGGCCACGCTCACGGTTGATGTCGTGGTAGGTCAGGTCCAGCTGCAGCATCCGCGGATCGTCGAGGGCCAGACCGTGTTTGGCGGCGTACTGGTCGAGCAGCTTGTGCTTGATGACCCAGTCGATCTCGGTGTCGACCAGCGCCAGGTTGTCGGTCTCGATGGCGGTGAGAGTGCGCTCCCACAGGTCCATGATCCGCTTGGTCAGGTCGTCGGTCAGGTGGTGGCTGTCGACATACGACCGGGCACGCTCGAAGTATTCGGTCTGCATCTGCAGCGCGGACAACTCGCGACCGTTGGCGAGGCGGACCGGCGCGCGGCCGGTGATGTCGTGGCTGATCTCGCGGATCGCCCGGATGGGGTTCTCCAGGCTGAGGTCACGCATCGAGACGCCGTCCTCGATCATCCGCAGCACCAGGTGCGCGGAGCCGAGCTTGAGCATCGTCGTGGTCTCGCTCATGTTGCTGTCGCCGACGATGACGTGCAGCCGGCGGAACCGCTCGGCGTCGGCGTGCGGCTCGTCGCGCGTGTTGATGATCGGGCGGGACCGGGTGGTGGCGCTGCTGACCCCTTCCCAGATGTGGTCGGCGCGCTGGCTGACGCAGAAGGTCGGCTGGTGTCCCAGCATGGTGATCTTGCCGGCGCCGCAGGTGATCTGGCGGCTGACCAGGAACGGGATCAGGATGTCGGACACCTGCTGGAACTCGCCGGCCCGGCCGATCAGGTAGTTCTCGTGGCAGCCGTAGGAGTTGCCGGCCGAGTCGGTGTTGTTCTTGAAGACGAAGATCTTGCCGTCGACGCCCTCCTCGACGAGCCGGGCCTGCGCCTCCTCCACGAGGCCCTCGATGATGCGTTCACCGGCCTTGTCGTGGATCACCGCCTCGCGCACGTCGTCACACTCGGGTGTGGCGTATTCGGGGTGACTGCCCACATCCAGGTAGAGACGTGACCCGTTGCCCAGGAACACGTTGGAGGAACGGCCCCACGACACGACCTTGCGGAAGAGATAGCGCGCCACCTCGTCCGGCGTGAGCCGACGCTGCCCGTCGAACGTGCACGTCACGCCGTATTCGTTCTCGATGCCGAAGATCCGCCGCTCCATGACACTCACTCTGCCCTGCCGGCGGCGTCAGCAAGCTGCCGCCGCGCCAGCGCTTCCCGAGCTCGCTGTGCTTGTTCAACGACCATGTATCGACCCTAACCGTCGATGTCGCGCCAGTGGGGACCGTTCCGTATGGCGTCGCCCGTGCCGCCGGTGCCGCCGGTCCCGAACGGACACAACACGCACTGCTCACCCCATACCGAGCGGACACGAAACGCACTGACCGGACACGAAAATTCGCACAGAAGTGCAGCATTTTCGTGTCCGCTGGAGGCCGTTCGTGTCCGCTGGGTCAGGCTGCTGTGAGCAGCGAACGGTTGCGATGCGGCCTCCCGCGTGGTCGGCTTCCGCCATGCGAATTCTGGTGCTCGGCGGCACGGCATGGCTCGGCGGTGAGATCGTGCGGGCGGCGCTCGCACGCGGTCACGACGTCACCTGTATGGCGAGGGGTGAGCGACCAGCACCCGACGGTGCGACGTTGGTCAGTGCGGATCGTGAAGATCCACAGTCATATTCGGCGTTGGACGGTGTCTTCGACGCGGCGATCGACGTGACGATGATCCCGGCGCACGCGCACGGCGCGGTCACCGCGCTGCGGGACCGCGTCGACCGGTGGTCGCTGGTCTCGACGTGCTCGGTGTATGCGCAGGACGATGTTCCCGGCCAGGACGAATCCGCTCCGCTGCTGCCGGCGTGGGACGGCCCGTTCGAGAGGGAGAAATACGGCGAGTGCAAGGTCGCGTGCGAGCAGGCGGTGCTGGCGGCATACGGTGCGGCGGCGCACATCTCCCGACCCGGGCTCATCACCGGACCCGGGGACCACAGCGACCGGACCGGCTACTGGCCGTTGCGTTTCGCGCATCCCTCCACGGACGACGGAGCGGTGCTTGTGCCCGACACGCCAGGCGCCACCGTGCAGCTGATCGACGCCCGAGACCTGGCCACCTGGCACGTCGAGTCGGTCGAACGCGGCACCGGCGGCGTCTTCAACGCCACGACCGAACCCATCGCACTCGCCGACTACCTCGCGGCCGCACGCGAGCTCGCCGGCCACACCGGCGAACTCGCCAGGGTCGACCAGGATTGGTTGAGCGCCCACGATGTCCAGCCGTGGGCGGGTGAACGCAGCCTGCCGCTCTGGCTGCCGCAGCCGGAGTATGCCGGTTTTGCGGCCCGCTCCCCCGCCGCCGCACGCGCTGCCGGCCTGACGACCCGGCCGCTCGCCGACTCGATCCGCGACACCCTGGCCTGGGAGCTGCAGACCGGCCCCGGCCGTGACCGGCGGGCCGGCCTCTCCCCCGCCGACGAGCGCGACCTCATCGTTGCCGCACGAGCCGGCAGCTGACGGACCGGACCCAGGCGATCAGGCAAGCGACTCCACCCAGGCGCGGTGCAGGGCGGCATACCGTCCGTCGCCTGCGCCGATGAGGTCCGCCGGGCTGCCGTCCTCCAGCACCTGGCCGTGCTCGAGCACCAGCACCCGGTCGGCGACCTCCACGGTCGACAGCCGGTGCGCGATGATCAGCGCGGTCCGGTCGGCCAGGACCGTCTCCAGTGCGCGCTGCACCAGGCGCTCGCTCGGGATGTCCAGGGAGGACGTCGCCTCGTCCAGGATCAGCACCGCCGGGTCGGCGAGGAACGCCCGCGCGAACGCCACCAGCTGCCGCTGTCCGGCGGACAACCGCCCGCCGCGTTTGGCGACATCGGTGTCGTAGCCGTCCGGCAGCTTGTCGATGAACTGGTCGGCGCCGACCGCCTCGGCCGCCGCCCGGATCTCCGCATCGGTCGCGGTCGGCTTCCCGAAGCGGATGTTGTCGGCGACCGAACCCTCAAACATGAAGTTCTCCTGGGTGACCAGCACGACGTGCCGGCGCAGCTGCGGCTGATCGATGTCGCGCACGTCGGTGCCGTCCAGCCGGACCGCGCCCGAGGTCGGGTCGTAGAAGCGGGCCATCAGCTTGGCGATGGTCGTCTTGCCGGCGCCGGTCGTGCCGACCAGGGCCACCGTCTGCCCGGCCGGTATGTCGAGGGACAACTCGGGCAGCACCGGCCGGTCCGCGACGTATTCGAAGCGGACCTTGTCGAATTCGACCGCGCCACGCACGTTTTCGAGCTGCTTCGGCTCGTCCGGGTCCTTGATGCCGGGCGGTGTCGCGATCACGCCGGCGACCTTCTCCAGGGCCGAGGACGCCGACTGGAAGGTGTTGAAGAACTGCGTGATGTCCTGCATCGGTTCGAAGAACATCCGCAGGTAGAGCAGGAACGCCGTCAGCACACCGACGGTCATGTGTCCGTGCAGCACCCGCCACCCGCCATACAGCAGCACGATGCTGGTCATCACGTTGCCGACCAGCTTCACCGACGGCATGAAGATCGCGACGAGCCGGAAGGTCTTCTCGTTGATGGCGCGGTAGCGCTCGGCGACCTCCTCGAAGATCTCCTGGTTGCGCGGCTCGCGACGGTAGGCCTGCACGGCCTTGATGCCGGTCATCGTCTCCACGAACTGCACGATCACCAGCGCCGCGCTCTCACGCACCTCGCGGTAGGTCTTGCTCGATGCGCCGCGGAACCAGGCCGACAGGGCGACCAGGATCGGGAAGCAGGTCAGGCAGATCAGCCCGAGCTCGACGTCCAACGTCACCAGCAGGATCGCCGTGCCGACGAGGGTCAGCGCAGCGGTGACCAGGCTGTCGAAGCCGTTCTCCAGCATGTCCTGGATGGCCTCGACGTCGTTGGTGGAGCGGCTGACGACCCGGCCGGAGGTGTATTTGTCGTGGAAGGAGACGTCCAGCCGCTGGAAGTGCCGGAAGATGCGTCGGCGCAGCTCGAGCAGCGCCAGCTCGCCGATGGTGCCCGACTGGCGCAGGAAGAGCATCCGGCTGACCGCCTGCACGGCGACGATGACGCACAACGCTCCGATCACGAGCAACAGCACGTGCGCGTCCCCGTCGCGCGCGATGGGCGGCACGCCGTGGTCGATGCCGACCTGCACCATCCGCGGCACCGACAGTCGGGCGAGGTTCTCGATGATCACCAGGACGACGAGGACCGCGACCATCTTCTTGTATGGCGCCAGCAGCGACCCCAGGAGTTGCCGCGCCTCGCGGCGCATCGGCTTCGACTCGTCGATGGGAAGATCGTTGGCGTTGTCGGACATCATCCGACCGCGCCAGCGCTCCTCGCTCGTGTCGGACTGCTCCGCGCGTGGCTGAGTGTCCGTCGTCATCGGGGCCCCCGCGAAGTATCGGAGGAGCGGAGCGGGGGAGAACTTCGTGGGGTGATCCTCATCGGTGTGCCTCCTGTGCCCGTCCGTGCATGGTGCCGAAATCTTCACCGCGAGAAGCCTGTTCGGAGCCTTCTTCGATCTCCGCGGCAGCGTCGGCGCAACGCTTTTCGTCGTCGGTGCACCACGTCGGGTGCTGTTCGGCGCCGTCGTCGATCTCGTCGTCCGCGGCCAGCAGGTAGCGGTAGGCGGGCACGCTCGCCAGCAGCTGTGAATGCGTGCCGACGTGGGTGATGGTGCCGTGCTGCAGCAAGGCGACCCGGTCGGCCAGCAGCACGGTCGAGGCACGGTGTGCCACCACCAGGCCGGTCACCTCGTGCAACACGCGGCGCAGCGCCTCCTCCACCAGGGCCTCGGTGTGCACATCCAGTGCCGACAGCGTGTCGTCCAGCACCAGCACCTTCGGATGGGTCAGCACGGCGCGGGCCAGCGAGAGGCGCTGCCGCTGCCCACCCGACAGGCTCATCCCCTGCTCCCCGATGCGGGTGTCCAGGCCGAACGGCAGATCGTGCACGAAGTGCGCCTGCGCCACGTCGATCGCCTCGGCGATCTCCTTCTCGGTCGCTTGCGGACGGCCCAGTGTGAGGTTCTCGCGCACGGACAGCGAGAACAGTGTGGGGTCCTCGAAGGCGGTCGCCACGGTGGCGCGCAACGCCGGCAGCGACATCTCGCGGATGTCCGTGCCGTCGATCTCGATGCGTCCTTCGCCGACGTCGTACAGCCGCGGGATCAGACTGGTCAGCACCGACTTGCCGGAGCCGGTGGCACCGACCATGGCGACCGTCTCCCCCGGTGCGAGATCGAGGTTGACGTGCCGCAGCGCCCAGTCGTCGTCGGCCGCGTCGGGGAACCGGAAGCCGACGTCGGTCAGCCGCAACGCGCCGCCGCGCGCGACCGTCGTCATCGGACCGTCGGTGACGTCCGGCTCGGTGTCGAAGATCTCCGCGACCCGGTCGGCCGCGGTCATCGCCTCCTGGGTCATCGACAACAGGAATCCCAGTGCCGCGATCGGCCAGACCAGTGACAGCATCATGGTGATGAACGCGACCAGCGTGCCCAGGGTGATGCGGCCCGAACCGGTCGCTGCGGCGCCGAGGCCGAGCACGACGATCAGGGTGATGTTGGGGATGACCTCCAGCAGGGTCCAGAAGCTGGCCTGCAGCCGGACCTTGCGCACCTGGATGTCGAAGAGTTCGGTCGCCTTCTCGTCGAAGCGTTCGTAGACGTAGTCCTCCCGGCCGAAGGACTTGATGACGCGCAGCCCGAGCGCGGACTCCTCGACCGTCGTCGCCACGACCCCGGTCTGGTCCTGTGCCATCCGGGACAGCTTGGTGAACTTGCGCTGGTTGTGCAGCACCGTCGCCGCGATCGGCACGATCGAGATGACGACCACGACACCCAGCGGCCAATAGAGCAGCAACAAGATGATCGTGACGGCGGTGATCTGCAGGGTGTTGAGGACCAACATCACGATGCCGAAACTCAGCAATCGGCGAATCATGCTCAGGTCGTTCATGATGCGCGACAGCAGCTGCCCGGACTGCCAGCCGCTGTGGAAGGACATCGGCAGCACCTGGAGGCGGGCGTACATCTCCTTGCGGATGTCGCGCTCGATGCCCATGGTGGCCCGTGCGACCAGCCAGCGCCGCCCGAACCAGAGCACCGCCTCCGCCACACCGATCGCCAGTGCCGCGGTGCCCAGCACCCACAACCCGTGCTGGTCGTGATGGCTGACCGGGCCGTCGATGACCGCCTTGGTCATCAGCGGTATGACGATGGTCGCGCCGAGGCTGGCCAGCCCGAAGATCATCATGGTGATCCAGCGTGTCCGGTAGGGACGGACGTATGGCGCCAGCCGCAGCAGGCTCGTCGTACGCCGGTGACGACGCCCGGGTGGCGGGCTGATGCTGGGTGCGGAGATCAGGCCCGCCGCCGCGGTCCGCGGGTTGTCAGAAGGAACAGTTGCCGACGAGGGCTGCTGGGTCATCGTGAGGTGCGGTCTCCTGGCTGAGTGACGGCGTCGAGGCACATCCGAGCCTCGACGTTCAACCGCACGTGGAGTCAACACGGCGACCCGACGATCACCGCGCAGAGTGCGGCCCTACGAAGAACCTGGGATGTCTATTGATCATGTCACGACCCGGTGACAATGGTCACCTGTATGGCGGCCGAAGCATCGGCGGACCGGACCGAACTACTCGGTGTGGGCGTCCTCGTCGGTGTGCGGCACGTCGGACGTGGGGTCGTCCGCGCTCAGCAGCGCCTCCAGGAGTGCGCCGTTGATCCGGCGGAACTTGCGGCGTTCGCGTGCCCGGTCCAGGACCGCGACCTCCAGTTGATCCGCCGTCAGGGTGCGTGCCTCGCCACCGGCCGGGTCCTCGCCCAGCAACTCGACCGCCAACCGCAGCACGGTGCCCAGATCCATGCCCGGGCGCCAGCGTTCCTGCAGTCCGGCGCTGACGTGCTCGGCGGCGCCGCCCATCGCGACGAAACCCTGCTCGTCGCCGACCGAACCGTCGTAGGTGAGCCGGTAGATCTGGTCCTCGGCCGGGTCGTCGTCGACCTGCGCCACGACGATCTCGACCTCGTAGGGCTTGGACTCCTGGGTGAACACCGTGCCCAGCGTCTGCGCGTAGGCGTTGGCCAGGCCGCGGGCGGTGACGTCGGACCGGTCGTAGGAGTAGCCGCGCAGGTCGGCATACCGGATGCCGGCGACCCGGAGGTTCTCGAACTCGTTGTATTTGCCGACCGCCGCGAACGCGATGCGGTCGTAGATCTCCGACACCTTGTGCAGCGCGCGGCTGGGATTCTCGGCGACGAAGGCTATGCCCCCGTCATAGGCGAGGACGACGACGGACCGTCCGCGCGCAATGCCCTTGCGGGCGTAGTCGGCCCGGTCCTTCATCAGCTGCTCGGGCGAGACGTAGAACGGCATGCTCATCTTGTGCCTCCGATCTCGCGGCGGGCGGTGAGCACCTGCTCGACCACCGACGCCAACTCCTCGTCGCCGACGAAACGAGTGCCCTCGCCGTCCACGATCGCCACCGTCGGCCAGATGCGCCGGCCCAGGTCGGGACCACCGGTCGCCGAGTCGTCGTCGGCGGCGTCATACAACGCTTCGATCGTCACGCGGACCGCGTCGTCCTGGGAGAGATCACGACGCCAGAGCTTCTTCAGGGCGCCGCGGGCGAACAGCGACCCGGAGCCGACCGAGTGGAAGTCGTGCTCCTCGTAGCACCCGCCGGTCACGTCATAGGAGAAGATCCGGCCGGCGTCGCGGTCGAGGTCGTATCCGGCGAAGAGCGGCACCACCGACAAACCCTGCATGGCCATGCCGAGGTTGCCCCGGATCATCGTCGCGAGCCGGTTGGCCTTACCCACCAACGACAACCGGGTGCCTTCGATCTTCTCGTAGTGCTCCAGCTCGACCTGGAAGAGCCGCACCATCTCGATCGCGGTGCCGGCGGTGCCGGCGATGCCGACCGCCGAGAACTCATCGGCCGCGAAGACCTTGAGCATCTCGTTGTTGGCGATCAGATTGCCCATCGTGGCCCGCCGGTCACCGGCCAACAGCACCCCGTCGGTGTAGGCGACGGCCACGATGGTGGTGCCGTGCGGCACGTCGAGGGCGGCCGACGGGATCGTGCGCGACCCCGGCACCAGCTCGGGCGCGTGGCCGGCGAGGAACTCGGTGAATGACGAGGATCCGGTCTGCAGGTATGACGCGGGCAGCTTGCTGGAACTCACTGTCCGCCCTTCTGGACGAAGCCGCGGACGAACTCCTCCGAGTTGGACTCCAGCACACCGTCGATCTCGTCCAGCACGCTGTCGACGTCGTCGTCCAGCTCCTGCTTGGCCGGTGCTGTCGTGGGTGCCGGCTCCGGGGCGTCGTCGGCCGGGTCGGCGTCGCGGCGTTGCGGATTCTTGTGTTCCTGCGTGGCCATGGCGATGTCCTTTCGTCCGTGCGCGATGTGCTGCGCTTCACTCTCAACCCTACGTGGGACGGCCGGTATGACGCGACGCGCACCACCGGCGTGTGACCGTGTCGTCCGGTGGATCCTCAATCGATGCGCGGCGCGTCCTCGGCCAGCAGGCGCAACAGCTCGTCCGCCGACCCGGCGCGGTCCAGCAGCGCCCCCACGTGAGCCCGGGTGCCGCGTTCCGGCTCCAGCATCGGCACCCGCTGCAGGCTGGGCTGCGAGCGGACGTCGAAGATCACCGAGTCCCACGAGGCGGCAGCCACCTCCTGCGGGAAGCGCGCCAGGCAGGTGCCGCGGAAGAACGCCCGGGTGTCCGTCGGCGGCTCCGACATGGCCCGCTGCACCGCGGCGTCGTCCACCAGCTGCTCGAAGCGGCCGGCAGCGGCGAGCCGGTTGAAGATCCCCTTGTCCGCCCGCACGTCCGACCACTGGATGTCGATCGCCCGGAGCCGGTGGTCCGACCAGTCCAGGCCATCCCGTGCCCGGTAGCTCTCCAGTGTCCTGAGCTTGGCCACCCAGTCGACCTCGCGGGCGGCCTCCATCGGATCGCGCTCCAGCGTGCTCAGCACCTGCTCCCACCGCTGCATGACCTCGGCGGTGTCGTCGTCGAGCTCCCGGCCATACAACCGCTGCAGCCAGGCGTCCGCGAGCTCGTAGTACTCCCAGAGCAATTGGACGCCGGTCAGGGTGCGGCCGCCGGCGACCTCGACGGTCGCTCGCAGGGTCGGGTCGTGCGACAGTCGCCGCAGCGCCTCGACCGGCTTCTCGACGGTGAGGTCCCGGGTGACCGCGCCGTCCTCGATCATGCCCAGCACCAGGCTCGTCGTGCCCAGCTTCAGCAGGTTGGTCACGTCGCAGTGGTTGGCGTCGCCGAGGATCACGTGCAGCCGCCGGTAACGGTCGGCCACCGCGTGCGGTTCGTCGCGGGTGTTGATGATCGGTCGCTTCAGCGTCGTCTCGAGCCCGACCTCCACTTCGAAGAAGTCGGAACGCTGGGCCAGCTGGAAGCCCGGCTTGCCGGACTCGATGCCGATGCCGACCCGCCCCGAGCCGCACATCACCTGGCGGGCGACGAAGAACGGGATCAGGTGCCGCACGATCTCCGAGAACGGTGTCGCGCGGCTCATCAGGTAGTTCTCGTGCGTGCCGTAGGACGCGCCCTTGCCGTCGGTGTTGTTCTTGTAGAGGTTGACGCCCGGCGCACCGGCCGGGGACAACAGCCGCACCGCCTCCCGCATCACCGACTCCCCCGCCCGGTCCCAGGTGATCGCATCGCGTGGGGTCGTGACCTCCGGGGAGCTGTACTCCGGGTGCGCGTGATCGACATACAGCCGAGCACCGTTGGTGAGCACCACGTTGGCGAGGGTCGGGTCCTCCTCGTCGGTCAACTGGCTGGCGTCGGCGGCGCCGCGCGCCATGTCGAACCCGCGGGCGTCGCGCAGCGGTGCCTCGTCCTCGTAGTCCCACCCGGCACGGGCCGCGCGCATGCCGACCTGGGTGGCGTATGCCGTCACGAGCCGCCCGGACAGCACCATCGGGTTGGCGGTCGGGTCGCCGGGAACGGAGATCCCGTATTCGGTCTCGATGCCCATGATCCGACGCACACTCATACGCCCGACTCTAGGGCCGCGGTCGGCGCGCCATTCCGACGGTTCATCTGCCGGACCGGCGGGTTGTGCTGACGAACCTGCTGGCGATCGGCGCGGCTCTGGAATGATGCTGCTGTGACTTCGCTGCCTGCGCCGAGAACACTCGATCCGATGGACGCACCGGTGCTGCGGTGGGGCATTCTCGCCCCCGGCGGGATCGCCACCGCCTTCGCACAGACGCTGCTCGCCGAAACCGGCCAGCAGATCGTGGCCTGCGGCTCCCGGAGCATCACCCGTGCTCGTGAGTTCGCCTCGCAGTTCGGCGGATTCACGGCATACGGTTCCTACGAGGAGCTGGTGGCCGATCCGCACGTCGACGTCGTCTACGTGGCGTCACCCCACTCGGCACACCGCGAGCACGCACTCCTGGCATTGCGCGCCGGCAAGCCGGTCCTGGTCGAGAAGGCGTTCACCCGCAACGCGACGGAGGCGGCCGAGGTGCTGGACGAAGCGCGACGGCGAGGGCTCTTCTGCATGGAAGCCATGTGGTCGCGTTTCCTGCCGCGGTATGACGTCGTGCGACAGGCCGTCGCCGAAGGCTTGCTGGGCACCCTGCAGACCATCGTGGCCGACCACGGGCAGTTGCTCTATCCGGGCGGTCCCCAGCGGCTCGCGGACCCCGCGCTCGCCGGCGGTGCGCTGCTGGACCTGGGCATCTACCCGATCTCCCTGGCGGCGATGCTGCTGCCCGGCGAGCTCGACGTCGCCGCGACCGGTGTCCTGACACCGGACGGCGTGGACCGGAACGAGACCGTCGTGCTCTCCCGGGGCGAGGCCGTCGCCACCTGCATGACGACGATGAGCGCGCAGACGGCCAATACTGCAGTGATCAGCGGTGACGCGGCGCGGCTGGAGCTGCCGGGCTGGTTCTACCAGCCCGGACCGGTGCAGCTGGTCGCCCCGGACGACACGGTGCTCGACACCTACGTCCCAGCAGTGGCCCGGCACGGCCTGCACTTCGAGGCGGTCGAGGTCGCCCGCCGGATCACCGCCGGCGACACCGAGTCCCCGCTGATGCCCTGGGACGAGACGCTGCGGATCATGCGGCTGATGGACCAGGTCCGCGCGCAGCTCGGCGTGACCTACCCCGGCGAATGAGCGCCAGACTGCTGCTGCCGCTCGGCCTCGACGCACTGATCGTGCTCGTCTTCGCGGCCGTCGGACGAGTCTCCCACGACGAGGGCAGCCCGGTCCTGGGTGTGCTGCAGACCGCGTGGCCCTTCCTGGCCGGCGTAGCGGTCGGCTGGGTCGTGACATTCCTGGTCGCACGACGGCCGCCGGTGAACCTGCGCACCGGCTGGCCGGTGTGGGTGAGCGCCGTCGCGGTCGGCATGGTGCTGCGTCACCTGACCGGCCGGGGCACGGCGCCTGCGTTCATCGTCGTGGCCACCCTCTTCCTCGGACTCTTCCTACTCGGCTGGCGGCTCCTCGTCGGTCTTCGCTCCCGAAAGGCGTTGGTATGACGACGAACTGGTCCGGCACGTACGACTACCGCGCCGTCCGGCGCGTGCAACCGGCCACGGTCGAGGAGCTGCAGCAACTCGTCGCCGACGCGCCACAGGCGAAGGTGGCCGGATCCGGGCACAGCTTCAACGGCATCGCGGACAGCGAATCCGGTTGGCAATTGGACCTGTCAGGTCTGATCGCCCCGCCGGAGGTCGATGACACGACCGGCACCGTAACCGTCAGTGGCGGGATGAAGTACGGCGAACTCGTGCCGGCGCTGGCGGCGTCCGGCCGTGCGCTACCGAACCTTGCGTCCCTGCCCCACATCACCATCGCCGGCAGTGTGGCCACCGGCACGCATGGTTCTGGGGTGGGACAGCCCGGGCTGGCATCGGCCGTCCGGGCGGTGGAACTGCTCACCGCGGATGGGCGCCTGCGCTGGATCGACGACTCCGACGAGCGTTTCGGCGGTGTCGTCGTGTCGCTGGGCGCGCTCGGGGTCGTCACCCGGCTGCGGCTCGCGACCGTCCCCGAATACGCCGTCCGTCAGGACGCATTCGTCGGGTTGAGCTGGCGCGACCTGGCGGCGCGGATCGACGAGGTGCTGGCGGCGGCATACAGCGTGAGTGTCTTCGGCCGGTGGATCGGGCCGGGAGCCGATCACGTCATCGTGAAGTCGATCGCCGACGACCGCGCCGGGCAGCCGGAGTTACCGGGCGCACGGTGGGTGGCCGACACGCTGCATCCGCTGCAGGCCGCCGGCGCCACACCGGATGCCGTCACCGAGCAGGGTGGAGTGCCCGGTCCGTGGGCCGACCGGCTGCCGCATTTCCGGTTGGGGTTCACCCCGAGTGCCGGTGCAGAGGTGCAGTCGGAGTTCTTCGTCGCCGCCGCGGACGCCGGTCGTGCCGTCGAGGCGCTGCTCGGTGTCGGCGAACGGATCGCGCCGCATCTGCTGGTGGGCGAGATCCGAGCGGTGGCACCGGAATCCGCGTGGCTCAGCCCGGCTCACCGACGTGACTCCGTGGCGTTCCACTTCACCTGGAAACCCGAGCTGAACGCGGTGCATCAGGCGGTCGGCGTGGTGCAGGAAGCCCTGGCCGATCTTGCGCCGCGGCCGCACTGGGGCAAGGTCTTCACTTATCCCGGACGACTGGACTTCGCCTACGACCGGTTGGACGACTTCGACGACCTGCGCCGATCCCTGGACCCGGCGGGCAAGTTCGGCAACGACTTCGTCGACCGTCACGTGGCGCGTTGAGGCACACCACGTGACGGTCGGCTGATCAGCGCGTCGCGAGGATCTGCCGCACGAAGTCGGTGGACCGTTGCCGCAGGCCGTCGATGCGTCGGTCGATCAGGTTGAGGCGATCCTGCTCGTCGGCACTGCCGACCTCGGTGAGCGTGGGTCGGCGCCGGACGTTGCCGTTGCAACCGAAGTCGCTGCAGATCAACGTGCCGATCGTGTCGCCGCGCCGGCCCGGTGCCCCGCCGCGGCGGGCGACATACAGCGTGACGTCGTCTGCGACGATGACGTCCTGGCACCAGGAACACAGGGTGCGCCGTCGTGGCCCGGTCCGCGGAGCGGTGGTGAAACGCACGCCGACCGCAGTGCCGTCGATGTCGACCACCACGTAGCCGGTGTTGTCCTTCGTGATGTCACGCCAGCCGAGCAGGTCGAGGCGGTCCCACTCGAGGGTGCCCAGGTCGGGCAGCACCGCGTCACGGATCTCGCGCTTGGTGGCGTTGACGAACGAGCTGCGGATGGCAGCGTCGGTCAGGGGAAGCATGCGGAAAGGTCCTTCGGTCGATGAGGTTCGCGGCTGACGCACCATCCGGCCGACCGCACCTGTGCGGCTGCTGGTGTATGGCGTCACGGCATGGCAGGACACCGATCCGTCGCGAGATCACTGTCTCGTCCTGGACCGGCGGGTCAGCTGTGCGCTGAGCAGGCCATGGGGGCCGACCTCGTTCCCGGCGGCTTCACGCCGCTCATCGTCACGTCTCATCTCGCCGATGCCGGCAGGACAACTGCGACATCGGGCCGACCCACCGTCTCACACGCGCTGCCCGAAGGGCACGCCCATTTCTTCGCCACGGGACTCACCGGCGCCACACGGCCTCGAGACGGATGAAAGTGACCAATTCTTTGAAATCTCAACAGACCATGCGGCGTGGTCGGCGTGGCACTGTTGCGCCTGGAGCCGGCCAATCACACACACCACAGCGGTCCCGGCCCCGGTGCCGGACCGCACGTCGGAAGGAGATCGGGTGACCGAGCACGAGCCCCATGGGATCGGCGCGGCAGCACCGCCCGGACGTCGAGGACTGAGTCGCCGGCGGTTCGTCGGCTACCTGGTCGCCGGGACGACCCTGACCGTGGCGGCCGATCTGCGCCTCGGCACAGCTGCCGAGGCGGCGATCCCCTCTCCCCCGCAGATCGCCGCGGTGTTCGACCTGGAGGACCTGGAGAGCACCGCGGCGCTGGCCACCTCAGGCCTCATCACGATCACCATCCACTCCGATGGGACGGCGAGTTTCGCGCTCCCGCGCGCCGAGGTCGGTCAGGGCATCACCACCTCGACGGCCATGATCATCGCCGAGGAGATCGACCTGCCGGTGGAGAAGGTGATCGTCTCGCTCGCCCCTGCCCGCCCGGAACTGGTCTTCAACCAACTGACCGGTGGCTCGAACTCCACCGTGTCGACATACACGCCCATCCGGGTCGCCGCCTCGATCGCCAAGGGCGCGCTGCTGAAGGCCGCCTCTGTCGAACTCGGTTACGCCGTGGGCCAATTGACGACGAAGCTCGGCGTCGTGCGTGCCCCGAACGGTACGTCGGTCAGCTACGGCGCGTTGGCGACGAAGGCGGCCACCACGACGACGAAGGCCGCCAAGACACAACTGAAGGCCCGCACGTCGTTCAGCGTCGTCGGGACCCCGCGCAATCGTGTCGACGCGCGGGACATCGTCACCGGCAAGAAGCAGTTCACCATGGACCTGCAGGTGCCCGACGCCTTGCCGACCATGGTCTGCCGCGCTCCGGGCCTCAACGGCCGTCCCGTCGCACTGCGCGCGGTGCAGGCGGACTTCGGCGGCAGCGTCGTCCCGGGCGCCGACGACGCCTCGGTCCTGCGTGAGCTGCGCAAGGCTGAGATCCCCCTGGTGGTGCCCACACTGCCGTTGCTCGGGGGTCGCTGCGGCACCTATGTCCGGATCCGCAAAGCCATCAGGGCCGGTGCCGCCAAGATGTGAGCCACGTGGCATGGGGCCGCAGTGGGACACATCGACATCGTCCCAACTGACATCGAGATAGACCCGCCCGCCGGGACCCGTGCGGACAGCCTGCCGCGACGGCATGGGAAGCCCGACGTGGCGCGCCATACGAGCGAAATCGAGTTCACCCAGCGAATGCGCACCGTCGGTCACGTCGGAAATGATGTTGCTCAAGAAGGTGCGTCGTGCAGACCGGGACACTCCGCGCCACGCGAGCGCCAGCCGTGCCGGGCTGGTCATGCGCTGCTGCATCGGCAGGCAGATCAACAAGGCGGCCTGACGGTCCGACACCGCCCACTGTGCAGCGTGGATCATCGCCACCTCGGTGCTGACGCAGGGAATACCGGCGCGGAGGGCGGGCGCCGGTCGGCGTTGCAGATGCAGCCGGACGCCCTCGACGCGGTGGTGTCGGGTAGCAGCCGGCACAGCGACGTCGATGATCGGGGCCGTGAATCCCGTCATGCCGTTCGCGAGGAGTTCGGCAGCGAGTTGAGCCGCGATGCGACGCCGCTCGGCGCCATACACCGCCGTCGTGCACTCGCCGCTGCGGCATCGGCTGCTGTTGGATCCATCCGACGATCGTGCCCGAATTGGACGGTTCCGCGTGACGAGCCTGTGGACAGCCGCCTCAGGCCACTTCATGTCAGACACTTCGCGCGGTGGAACGCGCGAAGTGTCTGACCGAAGGTGCCCCGACCGAGGTCAGAGGTACTGGCCGGTGCCCTTGATCGAGTCGATGGAGCGGCCCGGCTCGGCGCCGTCCTTGCCGTCGATGAGCGTGCGGATGTAGACGATCCGCTCGCCCTTCTTACCGGAGATGCGTGCCCAGTCGTCCGGGTTGGTGGTGTTGGGCAGGTCCTCGTTCTCCTTGAACTCGTCGACGCAGCTGCGCAGCAGGTGATCGACCCGGATGCCCTTCTGACCGGTGGTCAGCTGGTCCTTGATCGCCATCTTCTTGGCCCGGTCGACGATGTTCTGGATCATCGCTCCGGAGTTGAAGTCCTTGAAGTAGAGGATCTCCTTGTCACCGCTGGCATAGGTGACCTCCAGGAACTTGTTCTCGTCGATCTCGGTGTACATCCGCTCGACGGAGGCCTGGATCATCGCCTCGACGGTCTCCTGCGGCGAGTTGTTGTGCTCGGCGAGATCGTCGGCGTGCAACGGCAGCTCCGGCACGAGGTACTTGCCGAAGATGTCGCGTGCGCTCTCGGCGTCCGGGCGCTCGATCTTGATCTTCACGTCGAGCCGACCGGGCCGCAGGATCGCCGGGTCGATCATGTCCTCCCGGTTGGAGGCACCGATCACGATGACGTTCTGCAACTGTTCGACACCGTCGATCTCGGCCAGCAGCTGCGGCACGATCGTGGTCTCCACGTCGGAGGAGACACCCGATCCGCGGGTGCGGAAGAGCGACTCCATCTCGTCGAAGAACACCACCACGGGAGTGCCGTCGGAGGACTTCTCCCGGGCCCGCTGGAAGATCAACCGGATGTGCCGCTCGGTCTCGCCGACATACTTGTTGAGCAGCTCCGGGCCCTTGATGTTCAAGAAGTATGCCGTCTCGTCGCGGCCGGTCTTCTCGGCGACCTTGCGAGCCAGGCTGGCAGCGACCGCCTTGGCGATCAACGTCTTGCCGCACCCGGGAGGGCCGTAGAGCAGCACGCCCTTGGGCGGGCGCAGCGCGTGCTCCCGGAACAGGTCCGCGTGCAGGTAGGGCAGTTCGACAGCGTCCCGGATCTGCTCGATCTGGCCGGCGAGGCCGCCGATGTCCTCGTAATGGATGTCGGGCACCTCCTCCAGCACGAGGTCGGCGACCTCGGCCTTGGGGATGCGTTCGAAGACGAAGCCCGTGCGGGTGTCGCACAGCAGCGAGTCGCCGGCGCGGATCGTCTCACCCACGAGGTTGGCGGCGATGCGGCACACGCGTTCCTCGTCGGCGTGCGCGATCACCAGCACCCGGTCCTCGCCGAGCAGCTCCTTGGCCTGGACCAGCTCACCGACCCGCTCGAAACCCACGGCGGCGACCACGTTGAGCGCTTCGTTGAGCATCACCTCGCGCCCGACCGTCAGGTCGGCCGGCTCGATGGACGGACTCACCGCGACACGCAACTTGCGTCCTGAGGACAGGATGTCGGCCGTGGCATCGTCGTGCGTCTCGACGATCACTCCGTATGACGCGGGCGGCTGCGCGAGCCGGTCGACCTCGCCCTTGAGGTTGACGATCTGTTCGCGCGCTTCCTTCAAGGTGCGCACGAGGCGTTCGTTCTGCGCCGACAGGGTGCCGACCGATGCCTGCAGTTGGCGGACCTGCTGTTGCAGCTCTCCGGCGTTCGCAGGGGACGAGACGGCAAGTCGTTCGCGCAGGGTTCGGATCTCGCGTTGCAAGCCCTCGATGGAGCTCTTCGGCGCATCAGCTTCGTGGGAGTGGTCGGTCACGGTCGGCCTCCTTAGCGCGAGCACGACGTCAGTCGTCGCTGCGGTTCGATGCCCCCTGACCCTAACCCGCAAACCTCGTCATTCCAGCGGCGGCTCGCCTGCTGAACGTTGCAACTTGCGCAGCTTCTTGTCCGAGACGGGGCGCTCGCCCAGATTCTGCGATGTCCACGACTGCGGGTCGCGGGCGACATCGAAGGTGCTCGTCTCAATATCTGGGGCGTCCGCCTCCTGCGCGCCCTTGGCGGGGCGC
Organism: Flexivirga lutea; assembly: GCF_054778955.1. NCBI lineage: Bacteria > Bacillati > Actinomycetota > Actinomycetes > Micrococcales > Dermacoccaceae > Flexivirga > Flexivirga lutea. Next base: position 56,496 of record NZ_BAAGZB010000004.1, on the reverse strand, counting down.
CGTTTGCGCAGCGGGGGCGTGACACCGGGCGCCAATCGCCGGGTGGACACCAGGAAGCCGGTGTGTCCGTGCATCCGGTGCTGCGGCCGCACGGCCAGGCCCTCCAGGTGCCAGCCGCGCACCATCGACTCCCAGGCCTCCGGCTCGGTGTAACCACCGTGCGCGCGCACGGCTTCGGCCACTCGCGACAGTTGCGTCACGGTGGCGACATACGCGATGAAGACGCCTCCGGGTGTCAGCGCCTCGCCGGCCGCGTCGAGGCACTCCCACGGCGCCAGCATGTCCAGCACCACGCGGTCGACGGTGCCCGGCGCGGCGACGGACGGCAGCACGTCGACGAAGTCGCCGACCGACACCGTCCAGGCCGGGTGATCACCGCCGAAGAAGTCACGCACGTTGCCCTTGGCGATGTCGGCGAACTCGGCCCGCCGCTCGATGGAGTGCAACCGGCCGTGATCGCCGACGGCACGCAGCAACGACATCGACAGCGCACCGGAGCCGACACCGGCCTCGACGACGTGCGCACCGGGGAAGATGTCCGCCATGGCGACGATCTGCCCGGAGTCCTTGGGGTAGACCACCGCCGCGCCGCGGGGCATCGACATCACGTAGTCGGACAGCAGCGGTCGCAGCACCAGGTATTCGGTTCCCGCGGTGTTGGTGATGGTGCTGCCGTCGGGCAGGCCGATCAGGTCGTCGTGGTCGAGGTGGCCGCGGTGGGTGTGGAACTGCTTGCCCGAGGTCAGCTGCAGCGTGTGCATGCGGCCCTTCGGGTCGGTCAGCTGCACGCGTTCGCCGGCGGTGAGGGGGCCGCGACGCGCGGCGGAGCCAGTGGGTTCGGGCGAGGTCACGAACGGAAATAGTAGACGGCGGGCATCGGGCCGGGCTCAGACGGACGCCGCGGTGGGGTGTTCGGCGGCCGCCAGCGCGTCGCCCAGCACCTGGACCGAGACCAGCCCGACGGGCCGGCCGTCGGTCACCACCAGCAGATCCTGTATGGCGCCGCCGACGTGCTGCGCCGCTCGCACGAGCGCCGTGACGTCGGCATCGACCGAGGCTACTTCGGCGATCCAGCCCGCGGGCTGGACGCGCGCCAGGGCGGCCGCACGGACCGTCTGCAGGTCCGTGCGGCCGGCGTGCTGCAGGTCGACCGCGGCGATGACACCCCACGGCATCCCGCGCGGGTCCACGACGACCACGTCGGTCCCGTGCGGCAGCTGTCCCACCGGTGTGGCATCGGGGACGACCACGGTCGGCCGCAGCACGTCACCGACCCGGACGCGGGCGAACAGCCGTCCCGACCGGGCCCGGGCGACCGCACCACTGGCGCCGAACCACAGGAAGCCGGCGATCAGCACCGACCACAGGACGTAGTAGGCCTGCGGCGTCTCTCCCCGGACCAAGGGCAGCACCACCGTCCAGCACACCATCGCCACCGCCAGCACGCGGCCGCACCAGCCCGCCACGAGCAGGCCGGCGGTGCGGGAGCCGGTGAGGCGCCATACGACGGCGTCGAGGATGAATCCACCGTCCAGGGGCATGCCGGGCAGTAGGTTGAAAACGGCGACGAACCCGTTGGTGAAGACGAACGCGCCGATGAGCAGCTTCGCAACCTCCCGGTCGTCGGCGACCGCGTGCAGGGCCAGCCAGCCCGCGAGGGCGAGCACGGCGTTGGCGAGCGGCCCGACGACGGCGACCAGGGCACTGGACATCGGCGAGCTGTCATCGGTTTCGTATGCCGTGTGTCCGCCCCACAGGTCGGCGACGACCCGTCGCACGTGGTAGCCGCGCCACTGACCGACGAGGGCGTGGGCGGCCTCGTGCGCGACCACGGACAACAGCAGCAGCAGCGTGTAAAGGAAGGCCACGAAATAGGCGGTGCCGCCCAGGTCCGGATACGCGTTGCGCACCTGCGGCCCGAAGGTGACGATGATGACGACGGCGATGATCGGCCAGGTCCGGCCGAGGTAGATCGGCACACCGCGCAGCGTCCCCAGCTGCCAGCCGGGTCGGTCCGCGTTCGCCATGGCTCCAGCCTACGTGGCGGTGGTCTTTCGGATGACGGTCGCTCTGACCGTCCCGGAACCGCGAGAAAGTGACGACAGTAGCGAGTCTCTCGCCCGATACGCCCCGAGACGGCGAGAAAGTGACGACAGTAGCGAGTCTCTCGCCCGAAACGCCCCGACACCGCGAGAAAGTGACGACAGTAGCGACCTTTTCGTACCGCCCAGGGCCGACCGACCCTGTCCTACCGCCCGGTTAACGTGGATGGCATGCGAGGGAGAACCGACACGGCCGACGCGGCGGGCGAGACCGGTTCGCGCCCGCTGCGGCCGGCACTCTCGCCGAGTCGGGCCGGCGACTTCATGCAGTGCCCGTTGCTCTACCGCTTCCGGGTCGTGGACCGGTTGCCCGAGGAACCCTCCGCCGCCGCCGCACGCGGCACGTTGGTGCATTCGGTGCTCGAGCGGCTTTTCGACGTGCCGGCCGCGGAGCGGACCCTCGAGGCGGCGGTCGCGCTGCTGGAGCCCCAGTGGGCGGCCCTGGTGGAGCACGAGCCCGAGCTGGCGAGCCTGGTCGGCCAGCAGAGCGCCGATGGCAGGGCGTGGTTCGCCGACGCCGCCGAGCTGGTCCGCCGGTGGTTCGCCCTGGAGGACCCCACCCGGCTCGAGCCGGCCGAGCGGGAGCTGTATGTCGAGGCCGAGGTCGACGGGCTGACGCTGCGTGGCTACATCGACCGGCTCGACGAGGCGCCCGGTGGCCTGCTGCGCGTCGTCGACTACAAGACCGGCCGCTCACCCTCGCAGCTGTTCGAGGCCAAGGCACTCTTCCAGATGAAGTTCTACGCCCTGGTGATCTGGCGCACCCGCGGTGTGGTTCCTCGCATGCTCCAGCTGGTCTACCTCGGCAACAGCGAGATCGTGCGATATGTCCCCGACGAGTCGGACCTGCTGGCGACCGAACGCAAGGTCAAGGCGCTGTGGCAGGCGATCGAGCGAGCGGCCGCGACCGGCGACTGGCGGCCGCACCGCACCAGGCTGTGCGACTGGTGCAGCCACCAAGCGCTGTGCCCGGAGTTCGGCGGCACTCCCCCGCCGCTGCCGGACGGTGCCATCGGGCTCGCCCTGGATCCGGTGCGTGCCGGCGAGACGTCACCGGTCGACGAGTGACCTCAGGCGCCCGATGCGATGCGGACCAGGTCCGCGGCGCGTAGCCCGTCCAGCGTGCTGACGTGAATCGCCCCGGCGATGTCGGGCACCTGGATCAGGTGCGGCACGGCGATCGTCGGCACCCCGGCCGCCACCGCGGCACGCACCCCCGGGATCGAGTCCTCGATGGCGACGCACTTGCCGGGGTCGACACCCAACTCGGCAGCAGCCGTGAGGTAGGCCTCGGGGTCCGGCTTGCCCTTGTCCACCCGGTCACCGGTCACCACCACCGTGAACGTGCCGGATGCCACGCTGTCCAGCAGCACGCCCGCGAAGGAGTCGTAGGACATGGTCACCAGGGCATTCGGAATCCCTTGCGCCACAACGTCGTTCAGCAGCTGCTCGGCGCCCGGGCGCCAAGGCACGTGCGCGCGCATGCCGGCGATGACACGCTCGAGCAGATAGTCCACGATCTCCTCGGCCGAGAGTGTCACCGGGCTGTTGTCCCGGATCACCTGGCCCGACACGAGCAGCGGGTTGCCGACCAGCTGGTGCGCCATCTCGTCGGACCACTCCCCGCCGTATGACGCCACGAGCTCCCGCTCGGCGGCGATCCACAGGGGCTCGGTGTCGACGAGTGTGCCGTCCATGTCCCACAGGACGGCCGCGGGCAGCGCGTGGTGGTCTCGAGGCGCTCCCGCGCCGGCTCCGTCGCCTCGACTCCGAGCGACGTGCTGTTGTGTGCTGATGGGTCAGTCCTCCGGTTCGTAGCCGAGATTCGAGGAGAGCCAGCGCTCCGCCTGCTGCAGCGTCCAGCCCTTGCGGGCGGCGTAGGACTGCACCTGGTCCTTGCCGAGCCGGCCCACCACGAAGTACTGCGACTCCGGGTGCGAGAAGTACCAGCCGCTGACCGCCGCGCCGGGCCACATCGCCATGGAGTCGGTGAGCTCGATGCCGGTCTGGTTCGTGACGTCCAGCAGCTCGAAGAGCGTCGCCTTCTCCGTGTGGTCCGGGCAGGCCGGGTAACCGGGCGCCGGTCGGATGCCGCGGTACTTCTCCGCGATCAAGTCCTCGTTGCTCAACTTCTCGTCCGGCGCGTATCCCCACAGCTCGTGCCGGACGACGTCGTGCAGCCGTTCGGCGAACGCCTCGGCGAGCCGGTCGGCGATCGACTCGAGCAGGATCGCGCTGTAGTCGTCGAGTTCCTTCTTGAACTCCATGATCTTCTCCTGCGAGCCGAGGCCCGCAGTGACCGCGAATCCGCCCACGTAGTCACGCAACCCGGTGTCCTTGGGCGCGACGTAGTCGGCCAGCGACCGGTTGGGCACGCCCGCCCGGTGGTGCCCCTGTTGCCGCAGATGGTGCAGGGTCGTGCGCAGTTCGCCGCGCGTCTCGTCGGTGTAGAGCTCGATGTCGTCACCGACGGCGTTGGCCGGGAAGAAACCGACCACGGCGTTCGCCCGCAGCCAGCGGTGCTCGATGGCCTTGTCGAGCATCTGCTGCGCGTCGTCCCACAACTTGCGCGCTGCTTCGCCGGTGGACGGGTTGTTCAGGATGTCCGGGAATTTGCCCTTCATCTCCCAGGCGTTGAAGAACGGCTGCCAGTCGATGTAGTCGCGCAGTTTCTCCAGCGGGTAGTCGTGGAAGGTGCGCGTGTATGACGCGATCTTGCCCAGCTCACCGTCGTCGGCGACGTCTCGGGCCTGCTGCAGCAGGAACCGCGGCCGCGGCGGTTGATAGTCGGTCCAGTCGATCGGCGTTCGCTCGGCGAGCGCGTCGTCATACCTGAGCAGTGGCCGCTCGGTGTTCTTGGCGGCATGCCGCTTGCGGATCGACTCGTAGTCGGCGTTGATGTCGGCCATGAACGCGTCGTGGCGTTCGTCGGACAGCAACGCCGAGGCGGTGGGCACCGACCGTGAGGCGTCCTTCACCCACACCACGTCGCCGTGGTACTTCGGTGTCACCTTGACCGCGGTGTGTGCTCGGGAGGTGGTCGCACCGCCGATGAGCAGCGGGATGTCCCAACCCTGGCGTTCCATCTCGGACGCGACGTTGACCATCTCGTCCAGCGACGGGGTGATCAGCCCGGACAGCCCGATCATGTCGGCGTTCTCGGCCTTGGCGGTGTCGAGGATCTTCTGGGCGGGCACCATGACACCGAGGTCGACGACGTCGTAGTTGTTGCACTGCAGGACCACACCGACGATGTTCTTGCCGATGTCGTGGACGTCACCCTTGACGGTGGCCATCACGATCTTGCCCTTGGCGCGTTCGGCGTCGCCCGGCTTCTTCTCCGCCTCGATGAACGGAATCAGGTGGGCGACAGCCTTTTTCATCACGCGGGCCGACTTGACGACCTGCGGCAGGAACATCTTGCCGGCGCCGAAGAGATCACCGACGACGCCCATACCGTCCATCAACGGACCCTCGATGACGTTGAGCGGCCGCTCCCCCGCCGCCGCCAGTTCGAGACGCATCTCCTCGGTGTCCTCGACGATGTATTCGTCGATGCCCTTGACCAGCGCGTGCGTGATGCGCTCGCGCACCGGGTCCTCGCGCCACCTGAGCTTGTCGTCGGGGCTCTGGTCCTCGGCCGCCTTGTTGTGCTCCTCGGCGACCTCGAGCAGGCGTTCGGTGGCGTCCTCCCGGCGGTTGAGTACGACGTCCTCGATGCGCTCGCGCAGCACGGGGTCCAGCTCGTCGTAGACACCGAGCTGCCCGGCGTTGACGATGCCCATGGACAGGCCGGCCTTGATCGCGTGGTAGAGGAAGACCGCGTGGATCGCCTCCCGCACCGGGTTGTTGCCACGGAAGGAGAACGACACGTTGGAGACGCCACCCGAGGTGAGCACGCCGGGGAGGTTCTCACTGATCCAGCGCGTCGCCTCGATGAAGTCGGTGCCGTAGGCGCGGTGCTCCTCGATGCCGGTCGCCAGCGCGAACATGTTCGCGTCGAAGATGATGTCCTCGGCCGGGAAGCCGACCTCCTGGGTCAGGATGTCGTAGGCGCGCTGACAGACCTCCTTGCGCCGCTCGAGCGTGTCGGCCTGTCCGGTCTCGTCGAACGCCATCACCACCACCGCCGCGCCGTACTTGCGGCACAGCTTCGCCTGCTCGACGAACTTCTCGACGCCCTCCTTCATGGAGATCGAGTTGACGATGGATTTGCCCTGGACACAGCGCAGTCCGGCCTCGATGACCTCCCACTTGGAGGAGTCGATCATGACCGGCACCCGGCAGATGTCCGGCTCGGTCGCGATCAGTTTGCAGAAGCGGTCCATCGCCGCGACGCCGTCGATCATGCCCTCGTCCATGTTGACGTCGATGACCTGGGCGCCGGCCTCGACCTGCTGCCGGGCGACGTTGAGGGCGGTCGGGTAGTCGCCCTCCTTGATGAGCTTGCGGAAGCGCGCCGAGCCGGTGATGTTGGTGCGTTCGCCGACGTTGACGAACAACGATTCGTCGGTGACGTTCAGCGGCTCGAGACCCGACAGCCGCAGCGCGGGCGCCACATCTGCGGGGACGCGGGGCGCGAGGCCCTCGATCCGGTCACCCATCTCGGCGATGTGCTCCGGCGTCGTGCCGCAACAACCGCCCAGCACATTGACCAGGCCGTCCTTGGCGAATTCGCCCAGCACGTCGGCCATCTCGGCGGCGGTTTGGTCGTATTCGCCGAAGGCGTTGGGCAGTCCTGCATTGGGATAGCAGAAGGTGAAACAGTCTGCGATCCGGGCGAGTTCGGCGGCATACGGCCGCATGTCGGCGGCGCCAAGGGCACAGTTGAATCCCACCGCCAACGGCCGGGCGTGCCGGATGCTGTTCCAGAACGCCTCGGTGACCTGGCCGGACAGGGTCCGGCCGGATGCGTCGGTAATGGTGCCGGAGATGAACACCGGCCACCGGCGGCCCCGCTCCTCGAAGAGCGTCTCCAGGGCGAACACCGCGGCCTTGGCGTTGAGGGTGTCGAAGATCGTCTCGATCAGCAGCAGGTCACTGCCGCCGTCGACCAGGCCCTGCGCCTGCTCGTGGTAGGCGTCCACCAGCTGCTCGAAGGAGATGTTGCGCGCGCCCGGGTCGTTGACGTCCGGGGAGATCGACGCGGTCCGGTTGGTCGGTCCGAGGGCACCGGCGACATACCGCGGCCGATCGGGTGTGCTGGCGGCGTCGCAGGCAGCCCGGGCCAAGCGCGCCGACTCGTAGTTGAGCTCGTAGCTCAACTCCTCCATGCCGTAGTCGGCCATCGAGATGCGCTGTGCGCTGAAGGTGTTGGTCTCGATGATGTCCGCGCCGGACTCCAGGTAGGCGTCGTGAATGGCGCTGATCACCGACGGGTTCGTCAGCGACAGGAGGTCGTTGTTGCCTTTGACGTCCTGGTCCCAGTCGGCGAACCGCTCGCCCCGGAACTCTTCCTCGCTCAGCTTGTGTCGTTGGATGAAGACCCCCATCGACCCGTCGAGCAGCAGCACCCGCTGCGTCATCGCGTCGGTGAGGGCTTCGGTGGCATCTGGACGAACCAGGGAGGTGTCGCGCGTTGACGGTGTCACACACGCAATGTCGGAGCGGCTGCTCACTGTGGGATCCCTTCGGGGAGTTTGCGCAGAATGGCACGAGTCTAACGACCGGAGCGCCACGCCGATGGGCAGTCTCCCGCGGCGTCGCGACGGCCTAAGCTGAACCTCGGTGATGTTCACGGCGATGAGGAGGACCCGGTGATCGACTTCGAGGACGTGCCGTTGCTGCGCGACCCGATCATGATCGCCGCGTTCGAAGGCTGGAACGACGCGGGCGAGACCGCGTCGGCGACCGTCACGCACTTGATCGACACCTGGGACGCAACCCCGTTGGCCGCGCTCGACCCCGAGCTCTACTACGACTTCCAGGTCAATCGACCACGGATCACCAGTGACTCCGGACGGCGCGAGGTCGTCTGGCCCACCACGCGGATCTTCCTGGCACGGAACACCCCGCTGGACCGGGACGTGATCCTGGTGCAGGGCATCGAACCGTCGATGCGGTGGCGTGCCTTCACCGAGGAGCTGATGGACTTCGCGACCGAGTGCGAGGTCGGCATGATCATCACCCTCGGCGGTCTGCTCGCCGACGTGCCGCACACCCGACCGATCCCCGTCACCGTGACCTCGGAGCACGAGGAGACGCGGCAGCGGTATGACGTCGAGCCCAACCGCTACGAGGGGCCGACCGGCATCGTCGGGGTCTTCACCGACGCGGCGCACCAGGGCGACATACCGACGCTGTCCTGCTGGGCCGCGGTCCCGCACTACGCCGGTGCCGGCCCGTCCCCCAAGGCGACCCTCGCGCTGCTGACCCGTCTGGAGGAGCTGTTCGACGCCCTCATCGGCCACGCCGACCTGGTGGAGCAGGCACGCGCCTGGGAGCACGGTGTCGACGAACTCGCCGCGTCCGACGACGAGGTCGCCGACTACGTCCACTCGCTGGAGCAGACCCAGGACACCACCGAGCTGCCCGAGGCCAGCGGTGATGCCATCGCGCGGGAGTTCGAGAAATACCTGCGCCGCCGCGACACCGACGAATAAGTCAGGCGCGCAGGCCCAGCAGCGCGTCCAGCGCGTCGGTGACCAGCGGACTGGCCGCGCCCTCGTCCGGACCGGCGGCCCAGTCGTCCACCAGCCGCAGCGCACCGGCGCTGTCCAGGTCGTGCGCCAGCGCGGCACGGATGCCGTCGATGAGCGCCGCGGCGCCGGCGTCGCCGCGCGATGCCAAGGCCCGTGTCCAGCGGTCCCAGCGCTTGACGGCGGTGTCCAGCAGATCGTCGGTGTACTCCCACGGCGTCCGGTAGTGCTGGTCGAGCAGCACGAGACGGATCGCCATCGGGTCCACACCGGCCGTGCGCAGGTCGGACACCCGCACGAGGTTGCCCTTGGACTTGCTCATCTTCTCGCCGTCGTACGCGACCATCGCCTGGTGCGCGTAGGTGCGCGCGAACGGCGGGTCGTCGGTCAACGCCACAGCCTGCACGGCGGACATCTCGTGGTGCGGGAAGATCAGGTCGGTGCCGCCGCCCTGCAGGTCGAAGCCCATCCCGAGATGGTCCAAGGCGATGGTGGTGCACTCCACGTGCCAGCCGGGACGGCCACGGCGCAGCTCGCCGGCGTCCCAGGCCGGCTCCCCTGCGCGCTCCACGCGCCACAGCAGGGGATCCAGCGCATCACGCTTGCCGTCCCGGTCCGGATCGCCGCCGCGCTCGGCGAAGACCGCGAGCATCTGGTCCCGGTCCCAGCCGCTGGCCGCGCCGAAGGTCGGCTGGGTGGACAGGTCGAGGTAGATGTCCTGCGCCCCTGGTTCGACCGCGTCCGGGGTGGGCACCGTGTAGGTGACGCCCTTGCCGACCAGTCCCTCGATCGTGGCGACATGGCGGTCCATCGTCTCCACCACGCTCACGTAGTGATCCGGCGCGAGCACCCGCAACGCGGTCATGTCGGTGTGGAAGAGCTCGATCTCGCTGGTCGCGAGGTCACGCCAGTCGACGCCGTCGCGGGTGGCTCGCTCCAGCAGCGGATCGTCGACGTCGGTGACGTTCTGCACATAGTGGACCTCGTGGCCGGCGTCGCGCAGCACCCGGCCGGCCAGGTCGAACGTCACGTAGGTCGCGGCATGACCGAGATGAGTCGCGTCGTAGGGCGTGATCCCGCAGACATACATCCGCGCGGCCCCGTTGATCTCGAGCGGCACGACCTCGGAGGCACGGTGTCGCCACAGCGCCAAGGGGCGGCCTTTTCCTTGTAAACCGGGCAGATTCGGCGAGGCCCACGGAGCAATCGTCACGCTGTCCAGGATAAGGGTGCTACCAGAGCGGCCACGGCAGCGGATGCCGGTAGTCGGGTGGCGCCGGCAGTTGCCGCGTCTGCAACAGGTCCTCGACCCGGTCGCGCAGGGCCACCAGCTCGTCCTGCTGTATGACGCCTCGCAGCGTCTCGCCCAGCACGCCTGCGAGGGCATCGCGGACGGCCTCGAGCCGCCCGATCTCGCGCTGCGACAACGTTTCTCCGGCGAACCCCCAGAGCACCGTGCGCAGCTTCTCCTCCGCGTGGAAGGTGAGTCCGTGGTCGACGGCATACAGATGATCGTCGTCGACGATCAGTGCGGAGGCCTTGCGGTCGGCGTTGTTGAGGACCACGTCGAGCAGGGCGACGTCCCGCAGTGTCGCGTGCGCTGCGTGGGAGACGACCAGCGGCTGGTCCTCCTCGTCGTGCACGCCGAGGACCGGCAGGTAGTCCGACGGCACGGCGGCCACCGGATCGATCCGCAGCAGATCGTTCTCGGTCACCGGTTCCAGCGGGCCGACCCATTGCTGGACCGAACCGGCGCCGAGCGGCCCGTCGGGTCGCAGCACGGTGACCGGCACGCAGTCCCAGCCACCGACGCGCGCGATGAGATAGGCGGCATACTCGCGGCCCGCGAGTGTGCCCTCGGGGAAGTCCCACAACGGCTGCTCGCCGCGGACGGGCTTGTAGACAGCGGGGATTCGCTCGCCGTCGCTGTCGATCCACACTCGCAGCACGAAGTTGGACGCCTCGACCAACCGGCCCTCGACCTCCAGCGGCCCGTCCAGCAGGAGCCGCTGCAGTCGCTCAGCGTCGATAGCCGTTGGCACGGGGACAGATGTGGCCGCTCGGGTCGAGCGGACCACCGCAGAAGGGACACGCCGGGCGACCGTCGGCCACGGACGCCAGGCCGCGTCGTGCGAACTCGCGTGCCTGCGCGGGACCGAGCAGCACCCGTACCAGCTGGCCGTCGGGGTCGGTGACCTCCCGCAACTCCTCACCGTCGCCGGTGGGCTCCAGCTCGACCTGCCGGTCGTGCGCCTCGATGATCAGCACCTGCCGCTCCGGCTCCCAGGCCAGGCTGAGCGTGCTCACCCGGAACTCGTCCTCGATGGGCGGCGTCAACGGGTCGTTGTCCTCGTCGGCGACCGGCAGGTCCTCGTCCACCGACAACTCGTCGAGCAGGTCGTTGACGCGCTCGGCGAGGACGGCGACCTGCTCCTTCTCCAGGGACACCGAGATCACACGGCGACCCTGAACGGCCTGCAGGAAGAACGTCCGGGCACCGGGCGGGCCGACCGTGCCGGCGATGAACCGGTCCGGGTGGTCGAACTCAATTGTCGGCATACTCGCCAGCCTAATCCGCGGAATCCGTGCCGGTCTCGCCGCCAGGTGTCGCATCACCGGTCGACGGCTCCTTGTCGGGTATGTCGGTCAGGTCGCCGGTGCTGTCGTTGACCCGGACCACGAACGGGCGCCGCGCGGTGTACCGGACGGCGCTGACCGACGCGGGACCCACGACGATGCGCTGGAACTGGTCCAGGTGGCTGCCGAGGGCATCGGCGAGCAACGCCTTGATGACGTCCCCGTGCGACACCGCCACCCAGATCGCGCGGGGACCGTGCGCAGCCTCGACCTCCGCGTCGAGCTGCCGCACGGCCGCGACGGCCCGGGAGGACATCTGCGCCAGCGATTCGTGGGCGAAGTCGGGCGAGGGCGGGAAGACCGCCGCGGAGGGGTGGTCCTGCACGGTGCGCCACAGGTCGTCCGTGACCAGTTCACTGATCTTGCGGCCGGTCCAGCCTCCGTAGCGGCACTCCCCCAGGCGTTCGTCGGTCTCGACGGCAACGTCCGGGGCGCCTGCCGCCACCGCTGCCGCGGTCTGCTGGCACCGCTGCAACGGGCTGCTGACGATCCGCACGATCGGCAACTGCTCGAGCCGCTTGCGCACCTCGTTGACCTGACGTTCACCGGTCTCGTCCAGTGCGACTCCGGGTGTCCAGCCAGCCAGCACCCCGGAGGTGTTGGAGGTCGTGCGGCCGTGCCGCAGCAGGAGAACAGTGGCCATCGCGTCAGCGCAACCCTTCGGCGTCCATGATGTCGGCGAGCGTGCGCACCGCCGAGATCCGCTCCTCGAGGGTGTCGCCCGCCGGCGAGACGCTGAGCGTGGTCACGCCGGCGGCGGCATACGCGTGCAGCCGCTCGGCGATGTGCTCGCGGGGGCCGATGAGCGCCGTCCGGTCGATGAAGTCGCGCGGCACGGCCATGGCGGCGTCGCGATGCTTGCGGTCCAGGAAGAGGTCCTGCACCTGTTGGGCCGCCTCGCCGAACCCCATCCGCCGGGCCAGCGCGTTGTAGAAGTTCTTCTTCCGTGAGCCCATCCCACCGACATACAGCGCGGCGTTGGCGCGCAACCGATCCGCGCCGGTGTCCAGGTCGTCGGCCAGGCTCAGGCCGACCTGCGCCGCGACGTCGAAGCCGTCCAGCGAACCGTCGGCGTGGCCGGCCTTCGTCCGCCCGGTGCGCAACTGCTCGAGTTGCTCGGGCAGGTGCTCGGGGCTGACGAAGATGCCCAGCCAGCCGTCGGCGATCTCACCGGTCAGCTCCATGTTCTTGGGACCGATGGAAGCCAGGTAGATGGGCACCTGGGGGCGTTCGGGTAGCAGGAGCAGTCGGAGCGCCTTGCCCGGCCCGTCCGGCAGCGGGAGTTCGAAGTGCCTGCCGTGGTACTCGACGTTCTTGCGGTCGAACGCCAACCGAATGATGTCGACGTACTCGCGGGTGCGACCCAGCGGACTGTCGAAGCGGACACCGTGCCAGCCCTCGCTCACCTGCGGACCCGACACGCCGAGGCCGAGGCGGAACCGACCGCCGGTGATCCTGTCCAGCGTGGCGGCCGTCATCGCGGCCATCGCGGGGGTCCGTGCCGGGATCTGGAACACGGCGCTGCCCCACTCGAGGTGGGTCGTGAAGGCGCTCAGGTATGCCGCGAGGGACGGCACGTCCGAGCCGTAGGCCTCGGCCAACCAGGCCACCCGGTAACCGGCGCCGTCGGCGGCCGACGTGAGTTCCTTCATCGCCGCCAAATCGTCGGTGCCGGTCGTGCTCCAGTAGCCCAGATTGATACCCAGATCCATGGCCACGACGCTACCCTCCGCGACGGCCGCTCGTGCCTCGCGCCTCCTCGGGGCCTCCTCAGGCACCGCGCCTCCACGGCTCGCGGGGTGCCGACCATTACGGTTGCTGCGTGCAATCGGTGAATGTGGGCAGGTCGGGGCTGCGAGTCAGCGACCTCACGCTCGGGACGATGAACTGGGGAGACAGCGTCGACGAGGTCTTCGCCGAGGAGATCCTGCACGACTTCCGCAACGCCGGTGGCACGGCGATCGACACGGCATACGGCTATGGCGACGGCGCCGCCGAGGAGATCCTCGGCGGGCTCGTCGCCGGCGGCGACCGCGACGACCTGGTGCTGATCGGCAAGGCCGGCATCTCACGCACGACCGGTGCCCGGGTGGTCGACACCTCCCGCGGGACGCTGCTCAGCCAGCTCGACGCGTCGTTGCGGCGGCTGCGGACCGATCATCTGGATCTGTGGTTGGTGCACACGTGGGCCGACGACGTGCCGTTGGCCGAGACCATGTCGGCGCTGGAACACGCGGTGACCAGCGGACGTGCGCGGTATGTCGGCGTGTCCAACTACGTCGGCTGGCAACTGGTGGCGGCACATGCGGCGCTGCGCGATGCGCGCATCCCATTGACCGCCGATGAAGTCGAATACAGCTTGGTCGAGCGCGCCGCGGATGCCGAAATCCTGCCGGCCGCCGCGCACATCGGTGCCGGGGTGCTGGCCTGGGCACCGCTGGGCGGGGGCGTGCTGACCGGGAAATATCGCCGCGGTGTGCCCGCCGACTCCCGAGCAGCGACCGGGCGGCACGCGGGCTGGGCTGCTCGACGGCTGGGGGCGGGATCGGACTCGGTGGTCGACGCCGTCGCCACGGCCGCCGAAGGCCTGGGCGTCAGCCCGGCGCAGATCGCGCTGAGCTGGGCCCGGACGCGGCCGGGCATCAGCTCACTGGTTGTCGGAGTCCGCAACCGGACGCAACTGCGCACCGTGCTCGCCAGTGCCCAGACGCAGCTACCGCCGCAGATCGCGCAGGCGCTGGACGACGTGTCGCGGCTGCGCTGACGGTCACCTGGCCGGCTCAGGGTCCTCGTAGTCCAGGTCGTCGGTGTCGTCGCCCGACAGCCCGATGTAGCGATCGTCGTCGTCCTCGAGCTCGTCCTCCAGGTCGTCGCCGTCGGAGTCTTCCTCGTCGTCCTCTTCGTCGTCGTCCTCTTCGTCGTCATCACCGACGTAGACCTCCAGCGGCGTCACTTCACCGTAGGTGTCCATGAGGGCGTCGTCGTAGTCCTCGAACGCGTCCGCCAGATCGCGGTATGCCGCCACCACCGAGGGGTCGTTCTCGCTGCGGCGGGATGCGGCGGCCTCCAAGTGGCGTTCCAGCGCACTCACCAGGGCGGACAATGCGGCACGCGGCTCAGCGGTCATGGCTCGACCGTACCGGGTCGGCGGTGATTCGGGACAGAGCAACGCCCCTGCCGATCCGGCGGATTCGGTCTCGCTGGGTGATAATGGCGGCGATGACCGAGTATGAGTTCCGGGTGCTCAACTTCCCGCGCGACACCAGCCGGTCCGACGTGCGCCAGGTGATCGCCGACCACGCGGAGTACGGCCATTGGGAGCTGGCCCGCAGCCGGCTCTACCTGGGCGGCGCGCGCCGGGTGTGGTTGCGCCGCCGCATCATCCGCGTCCGCCGCACTGCGTGATACTGGTGACAGCCACCCGGATGCGAGGAGTCGAACCAGACAGCTCAGCAGTCCTGAAGGAATTCCCGCAGCACTCGCGCACCGAACTTCAGCGATTCGACCGGCACCCGCTCGTCGATGCCGTGGAACATCGGTGCGAAGTCCAGATCGGCGGGTAGCTGCAGGGGCGCGAAGCCGTAGCCGTCGATGCCCAATCGCTGCAGCGCCTTGTTGTCGGTGCCGCCGGACAGGCAGTAGGGCAGGATCGCGGCACCGGGATCCTGTGACAGCAGTGCACGCTTCATCTTCTCGACCAGGGGCGCGTCGAACGGCGCCTCCAGTGCGATGTCGTGGTGCAGCACCTCCACCTCGACATACTCACCGGCGAGTTCGCGGATCGTGCCCATCAGGTCGTCCTCGTGGCCGGGCAGGTACCGGCAGTCCAGGGACGCCGAGGCCGACTGCGGGATGACGTTGTGCTTGTAGCCCGCATCCAGCATGGTGAAGTTGGCGGTGTCGCGCAGCGTGCCCTCGACGAAGCCGCGCGCACCGCCGAGCTTGCCGAGGATCGGTCCCAGGTCGTCGTCGCTGTATGCCGCGCCCGTCAGATCGCTCAGCCCGTCCAGCAACTGCCGCACCGATGCGATGTATTCGCGGGGCCATTCGTGGGCGTCGATGCGCGCGATGGCTTGTGCTAGCCGGACGACGGCGTTGTCGTCGTTGGGTACCGAGCCGTGACCGGCGCGTCCGTGGGCGTGCAACCGCAGCCAGGCGATCCCCTTCTCCGCGGTCTGCAGGAGGTAGGCGCGCTGCTGACCGGCCTTGCCGTCGAAGGTGACCGAGTAGCCGCCGACCTCGCTGATCGCCTCGGAGACGCCCTCGAAGAGCTCGGGGTGGTTGTCGACCAGCCAGCGGCTGCCCTTGACACCGCCCGCCTCTTCGTCGGCGAAGAAGCCGATGACCAGGTCGCGGGCGGGCTTCCGGCCGGTCCGTGCCAGCTCCCGCACACAGGCCAGGATCATCGCGTCCATGTCCTTCATGTCGACGGCGCCGCGGCCCCAGACGCACCCGTCCTTGAGCTCTGCTCCGAACGGATCCACCTGCCAGTCCTCGGCGTTCGCGGGCACGACGTCCAGGTGACCGTGCACCGCGAGGCCGGGACGGGAGGGGTCAGAGCCCTCGATGCGCACCACCACCGACGCACGTCCGGGCTCACTCTCCAGCAGGACCGGGTCGAGGCCGACCTCGGTCAGCTCGCCCATCACGTATTCGGCTGCCTTGCGCTCCCCCGGGCCGCTGCCGTCGCCGTAGTTGCTGGTGTCGATGCCGATCAGGTCCTGCGTGATCCGCACGGCCTCATCTTCGGCGCGCACCTGCTGCTTGTTGTCGCTGCTCGCCTCGTTCGTCATACGAGCAGCCTGCCACGGGCATCGCGGGCGATCACCCGCCGGCCAGCGTCCGGACGGTATCGATGGTGTCGGCTTCCTCGGCGGTCTTGTCGTCGCGGTAGCGGATCACCCGTGCGAAGCGCAGTGCCAGCCCGCCGGGATAGCGGCTGGATCGCTGCAGTCCGTCGAAGGCGATCTCGACGACCTGCTCCGGTCGCAGGTGGACCACCCAACCGTCGTCGTCCGTGGCGAGCTCGGTGAATCGCACGGTCTGCCACCGCAGCATCTCGTCGGTCATTCCCTTGAAGGTCTTGCCCAGCATCAGATAGCCGCCCGACTCCGGGTCGCGTGCACCGAGGTGGATGTTGGACAGCAGGCCCGTGCGCCGTCCACTGCCCCGCTCGACGGCGAGCACGACCAGGTCGAGAGTGTGCCGTGGCTTGACCTTGACCCACCCGGCGCCGCGCCGGCCCGCGGCGTAGGGAGCGGCGAGGTCCTTGACCACCACGCCTTCGTCGCCGTGAGCGACGCGCTCGGCGAAGAACTCACGTGCCTGCTGGGCGCTCGCGACGTCGGCGTGCCGGATCAGCCAGCGCGCGGGCACGACCTGCGCCAACTCTCGGGCGCGCTCGCGCAGCGGCCGGTCGATGAGATCGACACCGTCCCGGTGCAGCAGGTCGAAGAACTGCGGGGTGACCGGCGTCTGCTCGCTCAGCCGTTGAGGCTCGGCGCTGCTTGCAGTGCGCGCGCCGGTCACCTGGAACGGCAACGGCCGACCGTCGGCGGCGAACGCGATCGCTTCGCCGTCGAGGACGATCGTGCGCGCCGGCAGCGAGCGCACCGCCTCGACGACCTCGGGAAGCCGGTCGGTGATCTCCTCCAGGCTGCGGGTGAACAACCGGACGTCGTCACCGTCCTTGTGCGCCTGCACACGGATGCCGTCCAGTTTGGTCTCGATCTGCTGGGCCAGGCCATCCTCGACGGCGTCGTCGATTTCCGGTGCGCTGCCGGCCAGCATCGGCCGCACCGGCCGGCCGAGCACGAGCCCCACCGCGGCCACCGCCTCGGCGCCGTGGTTGATCGCGGCCGCGGCGACCGGAGCAGTAAAACCGGCGAGCATGACGGCCCGCCGAATGTCCGCCTCGGGCACGCCGCTGGCCGCTGCGATGGCGGTGAGCATCACGCCGTCACCGGCGCCTTGTCGCAGCTCACCCTGGATCAGCCCGGTGGCGAAGCGTTGCTCCGCGGTGGTCAGTCTGCCGAAGAGGTCGGCCAGCAACTGTTTGCGCCGTGCGACGGCTCCGGCGCCGTTCACCGCCGCAACGGCGGTCATCGCCGCGTCGAACTCCGTCACCGAGACCGTCGCCGAACCACTTGGCACGGGCGCGTCGCGCAGGCCCCGCCAGCCGACCCCGATCCGCCGCTGCGGGAGCACGCCGGCCAGGTATGACGCCACCAGCGGCACCTCATCCGCTGTCGCGGCTCGCAGCAAGCTGGCCACGGCGTCCCGCTTGGCCAGCCGCGACCGTGTGGCGCGTAGGGCCTCCGACACCGAGATGACCTGCTCCAACAGCATGGTTGCAGTCTGCCGGGCGGCACCGACATACAGGCGGTTCGGAGGCGGCGGAGGCGAGCCTGCTGCGCAGGCGCTAGCGTCGTGTCCGCGAACGACGAGTCATCCACTCCACGAAGGGACAACCACATGCCGGTCAATCTCAGCAAGGGCGCGAACATCTCGTTGGAGAAGGCTGCACCGGGTATGACGACGGCGATCGTCGGCCTCGGCTGGAATCCGCGGACGACCGACGGCGCACAGTTCGACCTGGACGCGTCGGTGCTGCTGCTGGCCGAGAACGGCAAGGTGCGCACTCAGTCCGACTTCGTCTTCTACAACAACCTGACCGGCGATAACGGCGCGGTCCAGCACCTCGGCGACAACCGGACCGGTGAGGGCGAGGGCGACGACGAGCAGATCAAGGTCTCGCTCAGTCAGGTCTCGGCCGACGTGCAGCGCATCGCCTTCGTGGCCTCCATCGACCAGGCGGAGGCACGCGGTCAGAACTTCGGTCAGGTCTCGGACGCCTTCATCCGGGTCTTCGACGCCGATGACCCCACCAACTCCGACAAGGGCGCCCGCTTCGATCTCGGCGAGGACGCCGCCACCGAGTCGGCGCTGGTGTTCGGCGAGCTCTACCGCAACAACGGTGAATGGAAGTTCCGCGCCGTCGGTCAGGGCTACTCCAGCGGTCTCGCGGGCGTGATCCGCGACTTCGGCCTCGACGTCTGAGTCGTCCGCGCCAGGGGCGAGCGACCGCTGCGGGGGTAACGGCCACCGGGCGTTGCAGGCGGTGGCACGATTGAAGGAAACCGGCCGCTGCGTGCTAGTGTTTCCGCTCGTTGGCCGCGCCATGCAGGTCGGTCGACGCACCCAATTTGTCCGGGTGGCGGAATGGCAGACGCGCTAGCTTGAGGTGCTAGTCCCTTAACGGGGGTGGGGGTTCAAGTCCCCCTCCGGACACACGTTCGAATGGCCTTGTGAGTCCGAATCGCTCGGATTCATAAGGCTATTGGCGTCTCGCCTGCCTGTGTTGCTGTGGCGTCGTTGACTCTGCCTGTCACTTCACAAGGCAGCCGCAGCTGCGCCGCGCTCAACTTCAGCGACGTAATCCCCCGGTGCGTCAACCGCCGAGGAACGCTTCGCGTGCCGCCGTCGCCGTGGCCGCCGCCACGGTCTTGCTGGCCGGTGTCAGTCAACGGCCACGACTACTCTGCGGTCGGTTAGCAGGTCACCAGTCTTCGCGCAATGCGCCACGGCTCAGCAGCCGTCGGTGTGAGGGCTTACGTGACGACGGCGGTCGTCTTTGGCGATACCTTCGCGCCGACGTCGACGGCCGCACCCGGTGCGTTCGCATCCTCGGGACCATTCGTTCAGAGGCAACCCTGAACCGCCCCAGGTTTGATGCCGCATCTTTGTGAGTTGAAAGGATGCGTTTCATGCCGAAGAAGATTGATCCCGCGCTGCGGTCGCGGGCGGTACGCCTGGTGGCTGAGCACCAGCGGGAGTACCCGTCGCTGACGGCGGCCTGCGAGGCGGTGGCCAAGCACTACGCGGCTCAGGAAGCTGAGCTGCAACCCGTATGACAGCGGCACAGAACCTCGGGCGGTTCAACCTCAGTTGGCCCCACTGTGGCGGTCAGAAATGGCCCAACCCGGTTGACGGGATGATCGCGCGGAAAGGTGCCGTGGCGTGGAACGACGGGTTGGCTGTTGAGATGAAGAATTAGCGTACGGCGGCAGGGTTGGCACCGAGGTCACATGAAACATCGGCGATTTCGGTCAGTTGCATGTCGTTTGTCGTGATGAGCACGGATGCCCCGGGCGTGACGCAATCGTGCTCCAAAGAGGCATGAACGTCGCACAGCGCCGCGAGGCAGTCCACCGATTGTCGGAGGCGAATATCGGCGATGGCATAGTGGTCGTCGGGACAACGCGATTCATCGGTGAAGGCTTCGACGCCCCCGCCTGGACACGCTCTTCCTCGCTGCTCCTGTCTCATTCGACGGGTTACTCGTCCAGTGCGCAGGGCGAGTTGTGCGAGCCGCACCCGGCAAGCTGCTCGTCGAGGCGCACGACTATCACGACCATCAGGCGCCCGTCCTCGCCGCCTCGCTCAAGCGCCGGATGCCCGGCTACCGCGCACTCGGCTTCACCGAGTCATCCGGCACTCAGGGCCACGGCTAATCGCACACCCGGACGTCACGTTCGCGACGAACTCTCACCAGCTGCCTTCGTCCCCACTCTCGCGGGCCCGCCATGCGGGCCTCGAGGTCCGTCGGCAGCACGGCAGCATTCGAAAGCGTTGGCATGCAGCACATGCTGCATAATGTGATGCATGAAGGAAGCGCGTGACACGGTGCGCAATTCGCTGCCGCTGACAGCCGCCGACCTGCGAGACTTGGCGTTCATGCGCCGGTCAACCGAGTACCGGCGAGTGCTGCAGGAAATGACCGGGACCGATATCGATCCGGAAGCCAGCGAGGCGTCCTACCTGCACGCCGTCCTAGAGGCAGGACTGACGGCACTGCGCGAACGGGCCGAGGAAGCCGGTTACGCCGCGATGGCGGCGCAACAGCAGGACACCACAGCGGAGCGCCAGCGGGTGGCCCGCCGCCGCATCCCCGACTGGGCGAACGAGTGACCTGGCCACTGTCCCGGGGCCAGGTGGTTCGCGCGGATATCGGACTGGCCGAGCCGAAACTGTTCGTGGTCGTCTCCAACACCGCCGCAACAAAAACCTGGGCCAGGCCCTGGCCGCGCGCCTGACCACCACCGCCAAGCCACGGATCCCCAGCATCGTGCCGCTCGCCCACGACGATCACCTGGTCGGCAGCGTCGTCTGCGACGACATCGTGGAGATCTACGAGGACGAGGTCCAGGGCATCATCGGCGCCCTGAGCCCGGCCTCCATGCGAGCCGTGAACGACGGATTGAAAGCCGCACTCGACCTGCCCTGACAGGACACCCGCCACACAACCCATCGGGTGCCGCCGAAAGCTACCGACGACGATCCTCACCACTTGTGAGCGCCGGCAATCGATCACCACAACGACATCAGGACCAGGAACAGTCACCCAGCAAGCCTGAAACTGCTGGTAATCCGCGGGATCGCAGCCTTCGGAGTGGTCGGGACATTGGACAACCCCCCTCCGACGGACGTTCGAACGGCCTTGTGAGTCCGAATCGCTCGGATTCACAAAGCCATTCGCGTTCACGGCCCGGCCTGCGGCCTCATCTTCGAGCGGTCCGGCAAGCCCTCCGCAGGACTGGCGGTCGGTCAGCGACCCGTCGGCGGCTACCGGTCGTCGGAGGGATCCGGCGGACCGTACCGGTCTCGCGACAGGCGCACGGCCCGCCCTTCGGCCACCGCCTCCCGCAATGCCCTGCGGAACCGTCCCGGCCCCCAATACCGGGCACCCACCAGCTGTGACAGTGCAGAGTCCGTGAGCTGGCCGCGATCGGCCAATGCGCCTGCGATGGACTCAATCTCGTGGTCGAGGACCTCGGGTGGCTCCGTGCTGTCGGACACGGACATCCGGGGCGACCACAGGACCCGGCCGGGCCCTGGCCGGTAACGCGCCCGTCCGGTGGTCTGCAGCCGTTGCCGCTCCTCCCTCGCCCTGATCCGTTCCCTTCGGGCATGACGAAGGTCATCCTCTCCCGCCGACGTGCGGCCGTCGTGTGCCTCGTCGTGTCCCTCGTCCTGCCCCTCGTGCTTGTCCTGCTGGTCGCCGGCCGCCTTCTCCCCGGCGTCCTGCTCATCGCCCTTCGCGTCCTGGGCGGTCAGTGGCATTGCGATACTCTCCAGGCTCTTTCCCTCGGAACTCACCCCGAAGAGCAACTCGACCGCGCCGCCGATGGCCATCACGACGGCGCCGATGACGAATCCGAGGGCGATCAGCGAGTTGTCGCCGGAGTTGATGAAGCGGCCGAACAACAGGGGGCCGGCGATGCCGCCGGCAGCGGTGCCGATGGCGTAGAAGAAGGCGATCGCCAACGCTCGCGTCTCCATCGGGAAGATCTCGCTGACGGTGAGGTATGCCGCGCTCGCTCCCGAGGAGGCCAGGAAGAACGTCACCATCAACATCGCTTGGAATCCCCAGACGCCGCCGGCTTCTTCGACGATGATCCAGGCCAGGATCAGTCCGGCGACGGCGGAGCCGAGGTAGGACACCGCGATCATCGGTTTACGCCCGACCGTGTCGAACAACCTCCCGAGCAGGACCGGTCCGAGGAAGCTGGCGACGGCATACAGGATGAAGAAGATCGGCACCCGATCCGACGACACGTGGTACGCCTTGCCGAGCAGTGTCCCGAGGTCGAAGGTGATGCCGTTGTAGAGGAATGCCTGACCGACGAACAATGCGAAGCCCAGGATCGCGCGCTTGGGATAGAGGGTGAAGGCCACCTTGGCGATCTCCCGGAACGGGATCGCCGTGCGCTGCCGCACGGTGATGCTGTCGCCCGGCTCCGACAGCTCCTGACCGGTTTCCTCCTCGACCTCCTGCTCGATGCCGCCGACGATGCGTTCGGCCTCGTCCTGGCGACCGTGGATGAACAGCCACCGTGGGCTCTCCGGCACGTGCCGCCGGACCAACAGCACCAACAGCCCGAGTATCGCGCCGAGGCCGAATGCCAGCCGCCAGCCCAGATCCGCGGCGAGCAGGGACTTGTTGAGCAACAGGATGGCGACGGCAGCACCGGCCGCCGCACCGGCCCAGTAGGTCCCGTTGATGATCAGGTCGATCCGTCCGCGGACGCGCGCCGGGATGAGTTCGTCGATGGCCGAGTTGATCGCCGAGTATTCGCCGCCGATGCCGGCTCCGGTGAAGAACCGCATGACGAAGAAATACCAAGGCGCGAAGGCGAAGGCGCTCAGCACGGTGGCCGTGATGTAGACGCCCAACGTGAGCATGAACAGCTTCTTCCGCCCGAAGCGGTCGGTCAGCTGCCCGAAGACCAGCGCACCCACGCACGCCCCGACCACGTAGATCGCGCCCGCCAGGCCGATCTGCGCAGAGCTGATCGAGATGCCGCTGCCGCTCTCGGTCATCCGGGCGGCGACGTTGCCCACCATCGTGACCTCGAGGCCGTCGAGGATCCACACACTGCCGAGCCCGATGACGACGCGCCAGTGGAACTTCGCCCACGGCAACCGGTCCAGCCGCGCCGGGACCGCGGTGGTGATCGTGCCGGTCTGCACAGTCACGACGTGCGGTCCTTGCGAACGCGCAGGAAGCGCCACACCCGCAACGGGAACATGCCCAGGTATGGCGCTCGCTTGCCGGTGTCGGCGTTGTCCGGACGATCGAACGCGGCGGCATACCTGCGCGCCGCGGCAGCGGAATCGTAGGTCTTGGTGCCGGCTTCTCCCCCGCACCACTCGCAGGCCCAGGTCATCGTGCGGTCCTGCGCACGGAACCGGATGCGATGGCCCCACACCGCGCACTTCCAGCCGTGACGCGCGCCCGGTACGTGCGCGGCCACCTGCTGATCTGCGGATCCGCCTCCCTGGACCGGTCGGTGTGTCGCGACGGCCCCTGTCCCGTTTGGCTGGTGCATGCCCCTCCTCGTGTCACGTGTTCTCGGCCCGTGATCTCCCTACCCAGCCGTGCGCCGCATAACCATGTGCCGGTGCCCGCCCGGCAACGCCCGAGCCAAGGGACGGTAAGGAGTTGGTCTGCAGAACCCGCAAAGTGTTGACAGAGCCGAGAACCGACCGTCACTGTGGAACGCGCCTCTAGCAGTGGGGCAACACACATCCCGCTGCTCACCGGCGGCGGGCTCGCCTACTGGAGGTCCCCATGACGATCACGACTCCGGCCGAGGACACCGCCGCTGAGATTGCCGCACCGGTGCCCGGTTCGGTCCGTGCGCTGATCAGCGAACTGGCCCAGCTCGAGGACGCCGTACGGGAGGTCCGGAGCCACACCACGATGGCGAACGGCGCCGGCCCGGTCCTGGATCCGCACGTCCTCCGGCTGCTGCAGCGCGAAGCCGAGATCGTCGGTGCCTTGCGCAACCGCAGGCACAGCACACGCTGACCGATCTCGCTCTCGTCCGAGCTATCCTCCTCGGTGCGTGCCCGGTCGCGCATCAACAGCAGAGGGGCTCCATGACCGATGACGACGAACTGACCTGTCCGCTCGACGGACTCACCGTGGCCGACTTCTCCCGGGTCCTGGCGGGTCCGCTCGCGACGATGACCCTTGCCGATCTGGGCGCCCGGGTGATCAAGATTGAACAGCCCGTCCGCGGTGACGACACTCGGGCGTGGGGTCCGCCCTGGTCGGCTCACGGATCGACATACTTCGAGAGCGTCAATCGCAGCAAGCAGTCGATCGCTCTCGATCTGAAGGAACCGGCGGACCTCGAGACCGCCCGGCAGATCGCGACGCGTGCGGACGTGGTCATCGAGAACTTCGCGCCCGGAACGATGGATCGGCTCGGCCTCGGTCACGCCGCGATCGCCGCAGCGAATCCGCGCTCGATCTATTGCTCCATCAGCGGTTTCGGGAGCGGCGACGGTCGCGAACTGCTGGGCTACGACTTCATCGTGCAAGCCGTCGGCGGGCTGATGAGCATCACCGGTGCGGCAGACGGCGAGCCCACCAAGGCAGGCGTGGCACTGGTGGACGTGCTCACCGGGAAGGACGCCGTCATCGGCATCCTGGCCGCCGTCGTCGCCCGCGCCCGCACCGGCCGCGGCGAACGGATCGAGGTCTCCCTGCTGACGAGCCTGCTCGGCAGTCTGGTCAACCAGGGGCAGACCAGTCTGGAAAGCGGGCACGCGGCACGTCGACTCGGCAACCAGCACCCGAGCATCGCGCCCTACGAGACGTTGCAGTGCCGGGACGGACTCATCGCGATCGCCTGCGGCAACGACCTGCAGTTCGAGCGCCTGGCCAAGGCGCTCGGCGACCCCTTGCTGGCCGTCGACGAGCGATTCGGCACCAACGCCGACCGGGTCGGGCACCGTCCCGCACTGATCCAGCGACTGCAAGCGCTGCTCGCGCGAGCGGATGTCGAGCACTGGGTGAAGATCTTGAACGAGGCGAAAGTGCCTGCGGGCAAGGTCAATTCGATTCCGGAAGCCATCGCGTTCGCCGATGCGTTGGGGCTCGATCCGACGATCCGCGTCGCCGACGGCTGGGCCGAGCAGATACGTCATCCCGTCCGGTGGAGCACCTACCGCACCCGGGAGGCCACTCCCCCGCCGGCGCTCGACCGCGACGCGGCGGAGGTTCGCCGCTGGCTCGACAGTCACGACGCCTGATGTCCTGGATCGCTTCTCAGCTGCCTGCCGCGAGCGCAGCGACGACTGCGGCAACCTCGTCATCGGCCGGGTGACCGGTCACCCGGATCGCGGGCGGCAATCCGGTGCCGCGGTGCGCAGCTGCGCCGGCCGGGCGGAAGATCACCTGCTGCCCGGGCCGCGCCTGTGCGGCTCGCCCCACGTCCTCGCTCACGACACAGCCGATGACCGGATAACCACCGGTGATCGGGTGATCGGCCAGCAGCACCACCGGCTCCCCGTCCGGCGGCACTTGTATGGCGCCCAGCGGCATACCTTCGGTCGGCAGCTCTCGGTCATGGACGCGCGCCAGCTTCGGCTGACCCGCCGCACGGGTCAGCCGTGCACCGATCCGGTCGACGGCATCGGTGGTGATCCACCAGCCGCGGAACAGTGCTTCGGGTTCGGTGAACCAGTCCTGCCGCGGACCGAGCTCGACCCGCAGCACCACGGGCGCGTGGGCGGGGACCACCGGCCGGCCCGGCGGCGGCGCAGCCGACGGCTCGGCAGCACCGGCCGGTTCATCGCCCACCGGCAGCACCATGCCGGGCACCAGCGGATCCGGTCCGATCCCCGCGAGCGTGTCCCGGCTGCGCGAACCCAGCACCTGCGGAACGGTGATCCCGCCGCGCACCGCGACATACGCCCGAAGTCCGGCCGCGGCGGTGCCGAGACCCAACAGTGCACCCCGCGGCAGGTCGATCGCGGTGCCGTGGTCGGCCGCACGCCCGTCGACGGAGACCGACACCGTGGCTCCGGTGACCGCCACGGTGACCGGCGACAACGCCTCGAGCTCCAGCCCACCCAGCACACATTCGATGCCTGCCGCGTCGGCCGGGTTGCCGACGAGTCGATTTGCGGCACAGAGCGATTCGCGGTCCGCTGCACCGGAGACGCCCACACCGCTGGAGAACCAGCCGGGACGGCCCAGGTCCTGAATACTCGCCGACGGGCCGGTCCGCACGACCCGCAGAGATCGGCTCATCAGGCCTCCAACTGCACGAAACGCACCGTGACACCCGGCGTCAGCAGTGCCGGCCGGTCCCGGTCGAGGTCCCACATGGCCGTCGTCGTCGTGCCGATCAACTGCCAACCGCCCGGCGAGGTGCGCGGATAGACGGCACTGTAACCATCCGCCAGCGCGACCGCACCGGCCGGCACTCGGGTGCGCGGAGAATCCCGCCGAGGAACGACCAACGTCGGCTCGTCGGGCCGCAGATAGCCGAACCCGGCCGTGAAACCGACGAATCGGCAGCGCCACAGTCGACTGGTGTGCACCGCGACGACCTCCGCCGGAGTCATACTCAGCACACGGGCGACCTCCGCCAGGTCGGGTCCGTCATAGTGCACGCCGACCTCGACGACCTGCCGGTCGGGCTCTGCCACCTGATCGCTGGTCGCATCGCTGAGCCGGGCACGCACCGCGCGCTCGACCTCCGCCAGTCGGACACCCTGCTGCGTGGTGAGCAGGATCGTCTCCGACGCGGGCACCAGGTCGCACACACCCACCGGAGGGTCGTTGCGCAGCACGTGGTCCAGCAGTTCGACGTCCCCAGGGTCGTGCAGCACGAGCAGCAGCGCCCGGTCCCCGGCGCGGCGTATCGACACGTCGTCGGGCGTCATACGAAGGCCCGCACGGTGATCTCAGCGACCGCCAACTGCTGTCGCACCGCCGCGGCAAGACGGGCGGCGTCCGGTGAGTCCCCATGAACACAAAGGCTTTCCGCATCGACGCGCACCTGCGTGCCGTCGATCGCGGTGACAGTGCCGGACGAGGCGATGCTCAGCGCCTGCCGCAGCGCCGCGTCCGGTGCCAACAGGGCCCCGGCGTCCCGCCGCGACACGAGGGTGCCGTCCGCGCGGTAGCCACGATCGACGAACGCCTCGCGGACCGCCCGCAGGCCGGCGTCCTCGGCCAGGGCCAGCAGCACCGACCCCGGAAGCCCGAGCACCGGCAGGGCGCCGGGGTGGTCACGGACCGCCGCGATCACGGCCGCCGCCTGCTGCTCGTGGTGGACGACGGCGTTGTAGAGCGCGCCGTGCGGTTTCACGTAGGCCACCACACCGCCCACGCTGCGGGCCAGGCCGTCCAGCGCCCCGATCTGGTAGAGCACATCGGCATACAGCTCATCCGGTGCGACGTCGATGAAGCGCCGGCCGAAGCCGGGCAGATCCCGGTAGCCGACCTGGGCGCCGATCACGACACCGTGCGCGACGGCATCCCGGCAGGTCTGCAGCAGCACCTGGGGGTCACCGGCGTGGAAGCCGCACGCGACGTTGGCCGAGGTCACGAGCCGCACCATCGCGGCGTCCTCCCCGAGTGTCCACCGGCCGAAGGATTCGCCCAGATCGGCGTTCAGATCGACCACGCCTCCACCTGCACCGCCCCGCGCGTCCATGTCACCGCCCGTCGCGCCAGAGTTCGATGCGGTGGTGGTCCGGACTGAAGCCGTGCCGGATGCCCCAGAGCACGGCCTTGGTCCGGCTGTCCGCGCCGATCTTGCGGTAGAGGCTGCGCACGTAGGACTTGATGGTGTTGGGACTGAGATAGGTGAGGGCGGCGATCTCGGCGTTGCTGCGCCCCTGCGTGATCAGGGCCAGGATCTCCGACTCCCGATCGGTCAGCCCTTCGTGCCGCCCCGGCCAGTCCAGTCCGGGGCCGACGTGCGCCCCGCGCGACTGATCGCTGACCACCCGCCGGCCCGCGTGGACCGCTTCCAATGCCTCCACCAGTTGCTGTGCCGGCAGCGTCTTGGACAGATACCCGTCGACGCCGCGTTCCTGCGCGAACGCCACCAGCTTCGGGTGGAAACTCCAGGTATAGACCACCACGCGCCGGGCGCGGGGGCTGGCGACCAGCACATCGATCTGTTCGGCGTCCGCCTCGCCCTGGGCGAACGAGTCGTACAGCGCGATGTCGACGATGTCGACCAGGGGCTTGTTCGCGTCGATCTCCGTCACCACGACGCGGTCCTGGTAGGGCTCGAGCATCCGGGCGAGTCCCTTGAGCACGACGTCGTAGTCGTCCAGGAGGGCCAGCCGAATGGGTTCGGTCTCGGGTGCGCGCACGCCGCAAAGATAACCCGTTGGGGTGTGCCGGACCCGCCCCTGGGGTGAGACGGTTCAGTGCGGATCGACCGGTCCGCGGGGATTCGCCGACGGCACGGCAGCAGAGGTAGCTGCGGTGCCGATACGCGTGCCCCCACACATTTGCCCGAACACCTTTGAAGGAGCACATTCACCCATGCTTGGTCTCATCATCAGCCTGATCGTCGTCGGCCTGATCGCGGGAGCCGTCGCCCGCCTGCTGGTACCGGGACGACAGAACATCGGGATCCTCGCCACGATCGTGCTGGGCATCATCGGATCGTTCATCGGCGGCTTCCTCGGTTACCTGATCTTCCACAAGGATGCCGGCAACGGCTTCTTCCAGCCGTCGGGCATCATCGGCTCGATCATCGGCGCCGTGATCGCACTGTTGATCTACACCCGGATGGGCGGTCGCCGCACCGTCACTCGATGACGCGACCCGTGAAGGTCATCTATGCGGCCCTGCTGCAGCGCCGGGGGGCGCACTGGCGGATCGTCGTGCCGGGTGTCGGCGTGACGACCGTGCGTGTGCGCTCCCGGGCGGAACGTGCCGCGCGTGAGCTGATCACCGCCAAGACCGGTCAGGCGCCGGCCAGCGTGATCGTGCTGAGCGACGATCCCGATCGTCCGGGACGACGCTGGGCGACGCACCCGCCGGACTGAGCGCGCGCTGCCTCGGCCGCGAACAACCCCGGACCGCACACCGCGGTCCGGGGTTGTTCGCCGACCTCGGTCAGTCCGTAGGCACGCCGGGGTGCCGGATGGGTTCGTGGCTGTTGTGGCCACGTCCGGCATGCAGCTGCAACGCGCTGGTGACCAGTGCGAAGTGGCTGAACGCCTGCGGCGTGTTGCCCAGCTGTCGCTGATGTTTCGGGTCCCACTCCTCGCTGAGCAGGCCCACGTCGTTGCGCAGGTCCAGTAGCCGCTCGAAGAGCTTGACCGCGTCGGCCTGCCGGCCACCCAGGTGCATCGCGTCGACCATCCAGAACGAGCAGGCCAGGAAGAGTCCCTCACCGCCGGGCAGACCGTCGTCGGACTCGGCGTTCTGGTAGCGCAGCACCAGGCCGTCCTCGGTCAGCTCGCGCTCGATCGCGTCGACCGTGCCCAGCATGCGCGGGTCGTCCCCGGGCAGGAATCCCACTCGCGGAATGATCAGCAGGCTCGCGTCCAGGGCCTGGGCGCCATACGACTGCACGAACGTGTTGCGGTCCTCGTCGAAGCCGTGCGCCAGCACGTCGGCGTGGATGGTGTCGCGCAGGGTCTCCCAGCGATCGGCCGGTCCGTGCAGCGTCGGGTGACGGCGCACGGCCTTGGCCATCCGGTCGGCTGCCACCCAGGCCATCACCTTCGAATGGGTGAAGTGTCGCCGCGGACCGCGCACCTCCCACAGACCGTTGTCCTTATCGTCCCAGATGCCCTCCAGGTGCTCCATCAGCGCGACCTGCAGGTCCCAGGCGTCCTCGGTGCTGGCCAGGCCGGCCTCGCGGGCCAGGGCCAGACCGTCGAGTGTCTCGCCCCACACATCGAGCTGCAGCTGATCGGCCGCGGCGTTGCCGACGCGGACCGGTGAGGAGTTCTCGTAGCCGCGCAGCCAGCCCAGCTCGCTCTCCGGCAGCCGCCGGGTGCCGTCCAGGCCGTACATGATCTGCAGGTCCGCCGGGTCCCCGGCGACCGCACGCAGCAACCAATCGCGCCAGGCGCTCGCCTCGTCGAGGTAGCCGCCCGCGATCAGCGCCTGCAGGGTGTATGTCGCATCGCGCAACCAGCAATAGCGGTAGTCCCAGTTGCGCGGGCCGCCCAGCTGCTCGGGCAACGACGTCGTCGCCGCCGCCACGATGCCGCCGGTCGGCTGGTAGGTGAGCGCCTTCAACGTCAGCAGCGAGCGCTGGACGGCATCACGGTAGGGACCGGACAGGTCGTGGCCGCGGCCACACCACTCGCGCCAGAAGTCCAGCGTGCCCTGCAGTGCCTGCTCGGCGTCGACCGGTTCGGGGCGCGACTCGTGGCTCGGCGACCAGGTCAGGACGAACGGCACCCGGTCCCCCTCCGACACGGTGAACTCCGAGACCGTGGACCACTCGTGGCCGTGCGTGGGCACCGGCGTGCGCAGCCGTATGGCGTCGGGGCCGGCGACGGCGAGCATCTGGTCGCCCTCATGGTGTGCCCACGGCCGGATGTTGCCGTAGTCGAAGCGCAGCGTCAGCTCCCCGCGCATCTGCACCGTGCCGCTGATGCCTTCCACGATGCGCACGATGTCGGGCGCCTTGCCGCGTGGTGGCATGAAGTCGATGACCCGCACGGTGCCCTCGGCGCTCTCCCACTCGGTCTCCAGCACGAGCGTCTGGTCGACATACCGTCGGCGTGTGCACGGTCCGCCGTCGACCGGTGCGAGGATCCAGCGCCCGGCGCTCGGATCATCCAGCAGCGCGGCGAAGCAGGCCGGCGAGTCGAAACGGGGCAGGCAGAGCCAGTCCACCGAACCCTCGTTGCTGACCAGCGCCGCGGTCTCCAGATCGCCCAGAATTGCGTAGTCCTCAATGCGAGCCATGCTTCGGATGTTGCCACACGTCGCCCAGTGACCGCGTCCGCCCGGTTAGGGTCCGCAAGACGGATCACGGCACCGGAAGGACATCGGATGAGTTTCGAGACGCTGCACCACGCGGTCGACGACGGAGTCTTCACGGTCACGCTGCACCGTCCGGAGCAGCTGAACGCCTTCACCGTGACGATGGCGGACGAACTGGAACGCACCTTTCGCGAGGTCAACGACGACGACGCAGTCCGTGCGGTGATCGTCACCGGCTCCGGGCGCGCGTTCTGTGCCGGAATGGACCTGTCGACGCCTGGCAACGTGTTCGGGCTCGACGAGGACCGGCGGCCCACCCTCGCGGACCTGACCGATCTGGGTGGTCCCGAGCTGGCTCGCGTCCGCGACACCGGCGGCCGGGTGACCCTGGCGATCCACGACTGCCGCAAACCGGTCGTCGCGGCCATCAACGGCGCGGCCGTCGGGATCGGGGCGACGATGACCCTGGCGATGGACGCACGGCTGATGTCGAGCACCGCGCGCTTCGGGCTGGTGTTCGGCCGCCTCGGGATCGTGCCGGAGGCTGCGTCCTCGTGGTTCCTGCCGCGCATCGTCGGTCTTCCGCGTGCCCTGGACCTCGCCCTGTCCGCGGACATCCTGGATGCGGCCGCGACGGTCGAGAACGGCCTGGCCACAGCGTCATACGAGCCGGATGAGCTGCTGCCCGCCGCGCGTCACCTGGTCGATCGGTGGACCAGGGGCCGCTCCCCTGTCGCCGTTGCCCTGACCCGGCAGATGCTGCGGCGCAACGCGTCATACGACCATCCCGCGGACGCGCATCGGGTCGACTCGCTCGGGATGTTCTGGACCAGCGTGGGCGACGGCAAGGAGGGTGTCGCCGCCTTCCTCGACAAGCGTGCACCGGAATTCACCGGCCGGGCATCGGAGATGCCCGCCTTCTACGACGACTGGATCGACGAAACCCGTTGAAACAAAAGGAGAACGACATGGCTGGCCGGATCGACCCCGAGATCATGAGGCGTTTCCCCGTGGTCGATGTGGACGAGTTGCCGCAGGATCTGCAGGACCGCATCGCCGCGGTCAGCGAGAAGTCCGGCTTCATCCCCAACGTGTTCATCGGCATCGCACAACGCCCCGACGAGATGCGGGCGTTCTTCGACTTCCACGACTCGCTGATGGATCGCGAGACGCCGGGGCTGTCCAAGGCCGACCGCGAGATGATCGTGGTGGCGACGAGCGCCGAGAACGACTGTCTTTACTGCGTCGTCGCGCACGGGGCGATCGCCCGTATTCGCTCCAAGAACCCTTACATCTCCGATCAGCTGGCGACCGACTGGCGCAAGGCAGATCTCGACGAGCGGCAGCACACGATCATCTCGGTCGCGGTGAAGCTCGCCTCGCGGCCCTCCGAGATCGTCGACGCCGATCTGGATCTCCTGCGTTCCCAGGGCCTTTCGGAGGACGACGTGTATGACGTCGGCGCCATCACAGCGTTCTTCTCGATGAGCAACCGGCTCGTGCACTGGAGCGGGCTGATGCCCAACAAGGAGTTCTACCTGATGGGCCGCGTGCCGAAGGAGTCGTGACCGCGGGATACGGTGGTCATATGCGACATAGTCGCATATGACCACACTCGTTCTCGTGAAAGGTGATCCACGTGTCCGACTACGACCTCCCGGACCTTCCGTACGACTATTCGGCCCTCGAGCCGCACATCTCCGGCGCGATCATGGAGCTGCACCACGACAAGCACCACGCGGCATACGTCAAGGGCGCCAACACGGCCATCGAGCAGATGGCCGAGGCCCGCGAGACCGAGAACCTCGGGCCGGTGAATCTACTGGAGAAGAACTTCGCGTTCAATCTGGCCGGGCACGTGAACCACTCGGTCTTCTGGCCGAACATGAGCCCGGACGGCGGCGACAAGCCGGACGGCGAGCTCGGGCAGGCGATCGACGAGTTCTTCGGCTCGTTCGACGCGTTCCGGTCCCACTTCACCGCGAATGCACTCGGCATCCAGGGCTCCGGCTGGTCGATCCTGGCCTGGGACAGTCTGGGCGCGCGCCTGGTGATCTGCCAGCTCTACGACCACCAGGGCAACTTGCCGGTCGGCCTCACTCCCCTACTCATGCTCGACATGTGGGAGCACGCCTTCTACCTGCAGTACCGCAACGTCAAGGACGAGTACGTCACGGCGTGGTGGAACATCGCCAACTGGGCGGACGTCGCCGAGCGCTTCGCGCGAGCACGCACCCAGACCGCCGGCCTGATCGTCCCGCAGGACTGAGCGGACGCCGACTCAGCCGTCAAGCGCAGCCAGCGCGTCCTTGAAGCGCTCGACGGTGCCGTCGACGTCGGACAACTTGTCCAGACCGAAGAGCCCGAGCCGGAACGTCGAGAAGTCCTCCGGCTCGCCGCACTGCAGCGGGACGCCGGCCGCGACCTGCAGGCCGACCGCCTTGAACTTCGCCCCGCTCTGCAGCTCCGGGTCGTCGGCGTGCACGACCACGACACTGGGAGAGGCGAAGTCGGCGGCGGCAACCGACCGGAAGCCCGCCTCGGCCAGCACCGCGCGCACCTTGCCGCCCAGGTCCAGCTGCGCCGCGCGCAGCTTCGCCAGGCCGATCTCCCGCGCCTGGAGCATCAGCTCGGCGTTGTGCGCGAGACCGTCGGTCGGCATGGTGGCGTGGTAGGGCGTCTTGCCCCCGACATACGACTCGGTGATCCAGAGCCACTTCTTCAGATCCATCGCGAAGCTGGTGGACGTCGATGCCTCCACGGCAGCGCGCGCCGCTTCGTTGAGCATCACGTAACCGGCGCATGGCGTGCCGCTCCACCCCTTCTGCGGCGCCGTCAACAGCACGTCGACCCCGAGGTCGCCCATGTCGACCCACAGTGCGCCGGATGCGACGCAGTCGAGGACGAAGAGGCCACCGACCTCGTGGACGGCCGTCGACACGGCGCGCACGTAGTCGTCGGGGAGCACGATCCCGGATGCCGTCTCCACATGCGGGGCGAAGACGATCTCGGGACGCTTGTCGCGGATCGCCGCGACCACCTCGTCCACGGGTGCGGGCTGCCACGCCGCCTGGTGCTCGTCCGTGACCGGTCGCGCGGCGCAGACCGTCGTCTCATCGGTGATGTGTCCGGCGTCGAAGATCTGCGACCAACGATAGGAGAACGCACCGTTGCGTATGACGAGGGCGCGCTTGCCCGTCGCCAGCTGTCTGGCGATCGCTTCCATGCCGTAGGAACCGCCACCGGGGACGATCGCGACGGTGTGTGCGCTGTATGTCGTGCGCAGCACGTCGATGATGTCCTGCATGACGCGCACGAAGCGCTGCGACATGTGGTTCAGCGAGCGGTCGGTGAAGACGACCGAGTACTCCAGCAGGCCGTCCGGGTCGATGTCATCGTGTGGCAGGTTCACCCCCGCACCGTGCCACATCGCCCGACGGGAGCCTGCACGAGGTCCGGCCAGCGCGGCATCCGCCGTTACTCCGGGGTCGGCAGTTCGCCGTCGTTCGCCCGCGTAGCCGCTTGCCGAGTGGCGAGCTCGGTCAGGCTCGCCGCAGCTGCTATCGATCGCCAGGTCGCGCCGTGCTCCCGTGCCTCGACGATCAGCCGATCACGCTCCGCACGTGCCTTCTCCATGCGCCGCACGGACCGACGCAGCGCCTCGAGGTGGTTCGTCACGGGACTTACCCTATGGTCAATTGAGGCCCCGCGCCTCCCCGCCCATCTCGGACCTCAGATGCTCACCCCGCACTCGGCCTGTCGATGTCGGTGTCGACCTGGATCTCCGGCGCCGAGTCGCTCCAGACCGGCACGCCGCGAACATTCGCCTCGCCGATCGAGACGTCGACCCGGAAGCTGCCGCCTGCCGTGGCGGGCGCATGATTCGCGGTCGCGAGCTGCTGCGCCGTCGCACCGTCCTCGGCGAAACTGACCGGCGACGGCTCGACGCGATTCATCCATCGGGCGACGAGACCGGCGCCGTGCCATGTCAGCACCGCGGCGGCGGCGAAGAGGCCCAGCCCGACGACGGTCTTCCGCAGCAGACGCAGCCCATAGCACGCGCGTCGATTCTTCATGACTTACCCCCGTACCCCCGGAAACCTACCTGAAGGTAAGTTCCCCACTTGCGTAAGTCACTATATGCACCTGGAGGAGCCGGCCGCGGCGAATCCCGATTACTACTGGCCAGTTTCGGATTGCATGCTCGGCCGCGCACCTACGGAAGCACCCCTGTGCCGACTCCGGGCACCGGGCGGTCTGGGCCCTGGCGCCGGCGGGTGCCGTCTGCCGGCTGTCAGCCGAGGGCGCGCACCGTGGCGATCACCTCGTCGAGCATGGCCTCGGTCAGTCGGCCGGTGAAGGTGTTCTGCTGACTGACGTGATAGCAGCCGACCAGCTCCACCGGGCCGGACGGGCTCAGCAGCGTGGCGCGAGCACCATGCCCGAATCTCGGCTTCGGCCGCGGGATCTGCCACCCGATGGCGCGGGCCGTGGAAACCGTGGAGTCCCAACCGATTCCACCCAGCACCAGGATGACCCGAAGGTTCTCCTGCGAGAGCTGGAGTTCCTTCTCCAGCCAGGGCCGGCAGGTCGCCTTCTCCTCGGTGGTGGGCTTGTTCGCCGGCGGCGCGCAGTGCACCGGTGCCGTCATCCGGATACCGTGCAGTTCGAGGCCGTCACCGGCTGCGACCGACGTCGACCGCGTCGCGAAACCGCCGCGGTGCAAGGCGGCGAAGATCCAGTCACCGGAGCGGTCCCCGGTGAACATCCGGCCGGTCCGGTTCGCGCCGTTCGCCGCGGGCGCCAAGCCCACTATCAGCCGGGTTGCGTCCGGGTCCCCGAATGCCGGAGCGGGCCGGCCCCAGTAGGGCTCGTCCGCGAACGACCTGCGGCGGCCCGTGGTGGCAACCGTCTCCCGCCACGCCACCAGACGTGGGCAGGCCCGGCATACGGAGACCGCGGTGTTGAGCTCACTGATCGAACCGGCAGAGCGGGCGAGGCTTCGCACGCCGGCCGCGGATCCGGCGACAGGCGTCTCGGCCGTCGCGGTGTCCCCCGGCCAACCGCTGCCCGGGGTCACCGGAGACTCGAAGAGCTGGCCGGTGACGGGATGCGGATCGCTCATCGGGATGGTCATCCCCCGGTTGTATCGGGTGTCGGTGTCTGGTGCCAAGATTGACTGAGTGTCGACCATCGTGTTCTTCCACGCCCACCCCGACGACGAGAGCTCACAGACCGCCGGTTCGATGTCCCGCGCGTCCGACGAAGGCCACCGCGTGGTCGTCGTCTACGCCACCGGCGGCGAGCACGGTGAGGTGCCGGACGATCTCGGCCCTGCAGAATCCCTCGCGGACCGTCGACGCGCCGAAGCGGAGGCCTCGGCGCGAGTCACCGGGACGGCGCGCGTTGCCTGGCTGGGCTACCACGACTCCGGCATGACCGGCTGGGAGCAGAACTCCGATCCGCGCTCCTTCCACCAGGCACCGGTCACCGAGGCAGCTGCCCGACTCGCGGGCATCCTCGACGAGGAGGAGGCCGACATCCTCGTCGGCTACGACTGGCACGGCAGTTACGGCCACCCGGACCACGTCAAGGTGCACGCCGTCACCTACGCCGCAGCCGGGCTCGCCGTCAAGGCACCGCGCGTGCTCGAGGAGACCATGAACCGCGACGTCATGCGCGCATCGATGCAGGCGGCCCGCGACGCCGGGATGGAGATCCCCTTCGACCCCGACGGACCGATGGACGACGGCAATCCGATGGGTATGCCGGAGGCCGAACTCCATTGGGCAGTGGACGTTACGGACTACCTCGACCGCATCCGGGCCGCCATGCGAGCGCACCGGAGCCAGGTCTCCGACATCGGCACCTTCATGGCGATGCCCGAGCCGGTCTTCGCCGCGGGCTTCGGCACGGAGTACTTCCTGGAGCGAGGGCGTCCGGACGGCATGGTCCACGGGTGGTTCCTGGATACCTCACCGGTCGACGACGCCGGCCCGAGGACAGCGTGACAACGGCCGGCACGGACGGTCCGGGCCCGAACACGCTCCTCCCGGCCGAGGAGCTGCCCGTCGGGCAGGAGCTGGACTGCGGCAGCTACCAGCTGACCGAGCAGGAGTTGTGTGCGTTCGCGACGCAGTGGGACCCGCAATACTTCCACGTCGATCCGGCGCGCGCGTCGGACAGCGACTTCGGTGGCCTGATCGCCAGCGGATTGCACACGATGTCGATCTACCAGCGGCTCGTGGTCTCCGCCGTCTACCAGCGGTATGACGTCATCGCCGGACGCGCTTTCCGGCGCGTGGAGTTCGTCCGGCCGGTGCGCGCCGGTGACGTGCTCACCTGCGCGGCGACGGTGTGCTCGGTCGAGCCCGACAAGCCGGGCCGGTGCCTGGTCGTCGTCGAGGGCTGCCTGCGCAATCAGCACGGCAGACCGGTGCTGCGGCTCGAGCTGGAATGCCTCGTCCGCTCACGCCGTGCGACCTCCGCGGGCTGACCGGGCTCCGCTCCTCAGGGTTGATGCGCACGCACCAGCAGACGGGTGGCGTGCGCCACGAAGAGTTCATTGCGATCTCCGGCCACGGCGTGGACACCGGATGGCGGGACGTGACCAGCTCGAACGATCCGTCCGGCCACGGCAGTGGCGCGTCGACACCTGCTTCGACCACCTCGACTCCCCTGCGGCTCAAGCGTTGACGGGCCATTTCGGCATTCGGCGGCCAGCCTTCGGTGACCGCCATGCGCGGCGGCGAGCAGACCCGCGTAGCCCCACGGAAGGCTCCTCGGTCGGCATGCTCACCATTGAGGCGGCTCCGCTGTGCGTAACTGCGGGTCGTCCGAGCGGAACGTGCGCACCCGCCCGGGCGCCGTCGTCGGTCCCTCGAAACGCACGGTCACCCGACCGAGACCGCTGCCCCAGACCCAGCCGGCGCCGTGCTCGGCATGCTCCACGTCCTGGCCGGGCCACCATGCCGGCGGCCCCTCACCGCTGTACGCCGCCGGCCCGGGGGTCCGCCGGACGTCACCGGCCGGAGTGGCCGGGATGTCGAGACCCTCGGTGTCGGCCGTCCCGTCCCACGCCGGTCGCACCGCCTCGTCCTCCTCGTGCGGCGTGTCGAAACGCAGTTGCTCCTGCGCGTGGGTGCTGAGCCCGGAGACGCCGACACCCAACAACCGCAAGCCGTTCGAGACATCCACGGCCGCGAGCAGCCGACGGGCCACATCCAGGATCACGCCGGCGTCCCCCGTCGGGTGCAGCAGCGTCTCGGAGCGCGTGGACGTCGCGAAGTCGTGCTGGCGGACCTTGATCGTGACGGTCCGGGCGAAGGCCGCCGACTTGCCGAGTCGTGCCGCAGTGCGTCGAGCGAGACTGACGAGTTCGGCGTCGAGCACCTCGCGGTCGACCACGTCGTGCTCGAAGGTCTCCTCGGCCGAAACGCTCTTGGCCTCGCGTTCGACCACGACCTCGCGGTCGTCCTGTGCCCGTGCCAGCTGGTAGAGGCTGCCGCCGTGCGCGGCGCCGAAGATGCTCACCAGGTCCGCACGTTCCATCCGTTGCAGGTCCGCGACCGTCTCGACGCCGAACGATCGCAGCCGCGCCTCGGTCGCCGGGCCGATGCCGCTGACCACCCGCACCGACAACGGTGCCAGCACTTGCAGCTCCTGACCGGGCGGCACGACCACCAGGCCTGCCGGCTTGTCCAGGTCCGAGCCGATCTTGGCCAGCATCTTGGAGGTGGCGATGCCGGCCGACGCGGTCAAACCCCCGGTCGCCGAGGCGATCTCGTCGATCAGTCGCTGTGCGACCGCTCGCACGCCGTCCGGACTGAGGTCGATCCCACCGGCGGCGGCCAGGTCGACATACGCCTCGTCCACGCTGACCTGCTCCACGACCGGTGACACCTCACGCAACAGGCTCATCACGATCCGGCTGGATGCCCGGTAGGCGTCGCCGCGTGGATAGAGGAACGCGGTCCCGGATGGGCAGCGGCGCCGTGCCTCCGCGGTCGGCATGGCCGATCGCGCCCCGAACCGCCGAGCCTCGTACGACGCCGTCGCCACCACACCGCGGGCTCCGATGCCGCCGACACACACCGGCTTGCCCCGCAACGACGGCTTGTCCCGCTGCTCGACCGCCGCGAAGAATGCGTCGAGGTCCAGATGCATGATGCTGGCCGTCGAACGCACCCCGACATTCTTCCCGACGACGCTCAGATCGTCAGCACGATCTTCACGTCGTGCGGCTGGGGCGCGAACGCGTCGGCGAACTTCTCCAGCGGCACACGGCGAGTCACGAGGCGTTCCAGCCAGGCGTGATCCGCCGCGGCGAGTGCCTCGGCCGCTGCCTCGTAGTGGCGCAGGTTGGCGTTGACCGATCCGACGATGGCCGCATTGCCCAACACCGCCGTGCGGTTGATGGTGCCCAGGTCGACCGTCTCCTCCTTGCCCTCGTCGGAGATGCCGGTGAGGACGGTGATCGCGTAGGGCTTCGGATTGGCCAACGCTGCCTTGATGACCGGGGTGGCGCCGGTGCCCTCGATGATGATGTCCGGCTCGATCTTGTCGATCACCTGGTCGACCGGGTCGGTGTGGTAGCTGCCGCCGAGGTCCTTGACCAGTTGCGGCTTCGGGCCGTCCTCGACCCGGTCCAGCACGTGCACCTGCAGACCGCGCGCGGCTCCGATCATCGCCGCCAGCAGGCCGATCGGTCCGGCGCCGGTGATGAGCACCGATGTCGGCTCGAACCAGGCACGTGCCCCGATCCGGTCGACCTCTTCCCAGGCCTTGGCCACGACCGTGGTGGGTTCCATCAGCATGCCGACCGACTCCAGCGCCGGATCCAGCTTGACCGCGTGCTCGGCGCGCACCCGCCACCGCTCCGCCGCGAAACCGTGCAGCGATTTGATGCCGTGCTCGGTGTATTCGCCGTTGCGGCACATGTCCCACTCGCCGTGCGCACAAGCGCCGCACGGCACCGGGTCGGGCATCCGCACCACGCCGACGATCAGGTCACCGGCGGCGAAGCGGCCGCCCTCCGGCGCCTCGCGCACGCGGCCCAGCGACTCGTGTCCGATGATCAGCCGCTCCGAACCCTCCGGAGCCCAGCCGTAGTCGCCTTCGGCGAGCTCGTGGTCGGTGCCGCACACGCCGATGGCCAGGCCGTCGACCAGCACGTCTCCGAGTGCCTCGTCCGGCTCCGGCATGTCCTCGACCGCCAGGCTGCCGGATTGTCCAGGAATGATCGTGAGTGCTCGCATGCCCACGAAGTTACCCGACGTCCGCTGCGACGAACCTGACAGACGCAGCCGAGCCGGTCAGCCGATGGTGCGATGCAGCAGCAACGGGAGTATGGCGCGCGCACCCGCCGTGCGCAGAGCAGCCGCCGCGACCGTGACGACCCAGCCGGACGAGGACTCGTCGACCACCAGCAGCACCGATCGGCCCGCCACGTCGGGCAGGGCGCTGCGCTCGACCGCGTCGCGCCAGAAGCCGGCCTCGTCGACCGACGTGGCGTCCTGCGGTGGCGTGCCCTCGGTCGTCCACCGTTGCACGGGCAGCCGCCCGGCAGCGCCGAGTGCCTCGGCCACCCCACCGACCAGCTGCGGGTGGCCCGCGGCGTTCAGGGCGACGATGAGTTCGGGCCGCTCGAGCCATCCCCACTGCGCGAGCGTCCGCACGCACGCCTCCAGAAGCTCCGGCGGCGGCGGCGCATCGACCCGCAGGGCGCCGGCGAGCAGGTCCGCCCACTCCGTCGCGTCGGCGTGCACGATCACCCGCCCGTCCTCGGCGGCCTCCCCGGCCGGGATCCGGCCACGTCGGCCGAATGCGCCGCCCGGCCACATCTTGCGCGGCTCCAGCACCTGCTGCTGCGATCGCAGCAACTGACGCACCCCGGCGACCGTGTCGGCCGCGGCCGCCGGCCGCAACGGCTCCGGCAACCGACCCAGGCACACCGAGCAGCGGCCGCACGGCTCGGCCTCCGGGTCGTCCAGCGACTGCTGCAGCAGCTGCATCAGACACTGGTCACCGCGGATGTAGCGGCGCATGATGTCCGCCTCGCGACGACGCACCGCCAGCACCCCGTCGTAATGCTCCTGGTCGTAGCTCCACGGGGTGCCGGTGGCGCTCCACCCGTCGGCGGTGCGCTCGGTGATGCCGTCGACGGCGAGTTGCTTGAGCAGCAGGTCGACCTTGGTGCGGCGCAGCCCGCTCTCCGCCTCCAGCTGCGGCACCGACATCGGCTGCTCGGCTCCGCCGAGAGCGTCCAACAGCCGGCGCACCTGCGGCTCCTTCGGGATGGTCGCGGTCGCGAAGTAGTCCCATACGCCGTCGTCGCCCGCCGACGGCAGCAACGCCACCAACGCGTGGTCGATCGCGCGTCCCGCACGGCCGACCTGCTGGTAGTAGGAGACCGGCGACGGCGGCGCGCCGACGTGTATGACGAAACCCAGGTCCGGTTTGTCATACCCCATGCCGAGCGCGGAGGTGGCGACCAGCGCCTTGACCCGGTTGGCCCGCAGGTCCTCCTCCAGCGATTCACGCGTGTCCCCATCGAGCTGCCCGGTGTATGCCGCCACGGGCGCGTCGGCGCCGTAGCGGTGCCGGACGGCTTCGGTGAGCCGCTCCGCATCCGCGACCGTCAGGGTGTAGACGATGCCGGAGCCGGGCAGCTCGGCCAGGTGGTCCACCACCCAGGCGAAACGCTGCAATGGGTCCAGTTGCGGCAGCACGGCCAGCTGCAGGCTGGCACGGGCCAGCGGCCCACGCAACACCAGGGTGTCGTCGCCGAACTGGGCCGCGATGTCGTCGACCACCCGGGCGTTGGCCGTCGCGGTGGTCGCCAGCACCGGCGTGTCCGGATTGAGCCGACGCAACACATCGGTGACGCGGCGGTAGTCCGGCCGGAAGTCGTGACCCCAGTCGGACACCGAGTGCGCCTCGTCGACCACGACCAGGCCAAGCGCCCCGGTCAGCGACCGCATCACCCGCGCACCGAACGTGGGGTTGGCCAGCCGCTCGGGAGAGACCAGCAGCACGTCGACCTCGCCGTCCTGCAACGCCTGCTCGATCCGTTGCCACTGGCCGACATTGGAGCTGTTGAGGGTCGCGGCCCGCAGGCCGGCACGCTCCGCCGCCGCCACCTGGTCGCGCATCAACGACAGCAGCGGGGAGATCACCAGGGTCGGTCCGCGGCCCTGTGCGCGCAGCCACGAGGTGGCGATCCAGTAGACCGCGGACTTGCCCCAGCCCGTCGCCTGCACCACCAGCACGCGCGCGCCCGGCCGAGTGAGGGCCTGCAACGCCTCCAGTTGCCCGTCGCGCAGTCGCGCACCGGGGCCGGCGAGCACGGAGAGCGTCTCGTCAGCGACTGTCTCGATCGTCCTCGAAGTCACGCTGGCCATGCTGACAGTCTGTGGTCAGCCACCGACACCCCGGGCTTTGGCCTCCGCCTCCTCGGTGTCCATGGCATTGGCTTCCTCGAGCGTCGGCGCGGTGCCGCCGAGCCGGGCCGGTAGGTACTTCAGGTCGTCACCGGTGAGCGGTTCGTAGCCGTCCTGCACAGCGTGCAGCATCGTCTCCATCCGGGCGCGCAGCGCCGCCGTCTCGGTGTCCGGGTCCGCGTCGGCTGCGATCGGGCTCGGCGCGCCGATGTCGATCCGCACCGGCACCTTCGGACGCCACATCTGCCGGGGCAGACCCTTGGTCCACACCCGCTGGG
The DNA here is from genome assembly GCF_054778955.1 of Flexivirga lutea. Lineage (NCBI taxonomy): Bacteria > Bacillati > Actinomycetota > Actinomycetes > Micrococcales > Dermacoccaceae > Flexivirga > Flexivirga lutea. The sequence goes on along the minus strand of NZ_BAAGZB010000004.1, from coordinate 14,121 downwards.
AGCCCCACAGCACCATCGGGATCACCGGAACGCCCGCCTCCTGCGCCATCCGCACCGCGCCGGACTTGAAGGAGCGCAGCTCGAACGACCGGGAGATGGTCGTCTCCGGGAAGACACCGATCAGTTCGCCGTGCCGCAATGCGTCCACGGCCGCGCGGTAAGCGTCCGCACCGGCGGCGCGGTCGACCGGTATGTGCCGCATGCCGCGCATCAGCGGCCCGGAGACGGGATGGTCGAAAACGTCCTTCTTGGCCAGGAAGCGCACCTTCCGGCCGACGTCCAGCGCGGGATAGCCCGCATAGGCGAAGTCGAAGTAGCCGATGTGATTCATCGCGATCACGGCCCCGCCGGTGCGGGGGATGTGCTCGGCTCCGGTGCGTTCGAACTTCAGCCCCTGGACGGCGAAGACGCTGCGGGCGAAGGCGATGACGCCGGAGTAGACGGGTTCCATGGTCGAACCCTACCGAGCGGTAAGCACGCTGTCCGCTCCGTGGAATGCCGGACCCGGCGATCGGTGTTGGACGTGGGGTGACTGATGCCGCCATACCGCTCTCCGTGCTCGACCTGTCCCCCATCGCCGCCGGCCGCACCGCATCCGATGCGCTGCAGGAGACCATCGCGCTCGCGCAACACACCGAATCGCTGGGTTACCAGCGCTATTGGGTCGCCGAACACCACAACCTGCCCAGTGTCGCCAGTTCTTCACCGGTGGTGATGATCGCCACCGTCGCGGCTGCCACCTCGCGCATCAGGGTCGGCGCCGGAGGGATCATGCTGCCCAACCACGCGCCGTTACAGGTGGCCGAGACGTTCCGGGTGCTGGAGGCGCTGCACCCTGGCCGCATCGATCTGGGCCTGGGGCGGGCGCCGGGCACCGACCAGCTCACCGCGTTCGCACTGCGCCGCAGCAAGGAGGCCCTGACCGCCGACGACTTCCCGCAGCAGTATGCCGAACTGCGTGCGTATGTCGAGGGTTTCCCCGACGATCACCCGTTCGCGCCGATCAGTGCGCAGCCCACGGACGTGCCGCTGCCACCGGTGTGGATCCTCGGCTCCAGCCTGTATGGCGCCCAGGCCGCCGGTCTGCTCGGGACCAACTTCGCCTTCGCCGGCCACTTCGGCAGTGTCGACCCCAGGGACGCCTTCGACGCCTATCGCAGTTCGTTCCAGCCCAACGGTCGCCCGGGCAGTCTCATCGAGCCGCACAGCATGCTCGCCGTGTCGGCGATCGCAGCTGAAACTCCGCAGCGTGCAACCGAACTCGAGCGTGCCGCGGCACTGTCGACCGTCCGGCTGCGGCAGAACCGGCCCGGTCCGCTGCCGACCCCGGAGGAGGCTGTCGCCCACGACTGGACCGCCACGGAGCAACAACTGGTCGACGGACTGGGCCGGTTCGTCACCGCGGGCACGGGCGAGGAGGTGCTGGCCGGCATCACCGACCGCGCGCGCTCCTGCGGCGCCGACGAGCTGATGATCACCACCAACGTGCACGACCCGGCGGAGCGGCGGGCGTCATACACGCTCATCGCGCAGGCCGCTGGCCAACAGGCGTGAGCCGAGTACGTTGGGCACATGGATCTGGAACGCCCTGAAGCCCCCGACCCCTACACCCTCCTCCCGCAGACGGCATCGCTCACGGTGACGAGCGAGACGTTCGCCGACGGTGACCCGCTTCCCGACGAGCAGGTCTACGACGACTGGGGATTCACCGGCGGCAACACGTCTCCCCAGCTGTCCTGGTCCGGCGCGCCGGAGGGCACCAACGGTTACGTCGTCACCTGTTTCGACCCCGATGCGCCCACGCCGTCCGGCTTCTGGCACTGGTTGCTGCTCGGCATACCCGCCGACGTGACGTCACTCGACCTGGGCGCCGGCGACGGCACAAACCTGCCGGCCGGCGCCTTCCATGTGCGCAACGACTTCGGTGACAAGGGGTATGACGGCGCCGCACCACCGGTCGGCGACCGGCCCCACCGCTACATGTTCGCGGTGCACGCGGTCGGCGACGACCTCGGCCTCGACGACTCGGCCAGCCCGGCGGTGGCGATGTTCACCACCGCCGGCAGCCTGCTCGCCCGCGGTGTCATCACCGCCACCTACCAGGCGAAATAGCCTCTCGCGTCAGCGTTCCGGTCGGTCGTCCGGTGTCTCGCCGATGTCCTTGAAGCGATCCCAGCCGCCCTCCGAGGAGTGCCGCCCGACGCCCGGCGCGCCGGTGTCGGCCTCTCCGGCGTCGTTGTCGGTGCCGCCGTCCTCCGCCGCCGGACGCTCGTCGTCGTCACCACGGTCCTCGGCGGCTGCGTGCGCGCCACCGGTGCGTGGGCGGTCCGCGCGCACATCACGCTCGCGCGCCGCCTCCTCGACCGGCCGGCCGGTGTCCGGGTCGATGCGGCTCTCCCCGTCGCGGTCGCCGGAGCCGGTGCCCTCGACGCGATTGCCGTGCCGGTCGGTGGGCGTGTCGGGGTCGAGCCGATCGGCCTTGCGCAACGTCTCGGCGTGGTCGCGTTCGACGGCCTCGGCCGTCTTCTGCTCGTGTTCGGCCTCCGCCTGCAGCTGATCGGCCTCCCGCGCCTTGGCCTCGGCCTCCGCGCGTGCCTGCTGCGCCTCGTCGGCAGCAGTCTGGGCGCGGTGGCGCGACTCGGCGACCGTCTCCTCGTTGCCCTTCGCCCTGCCGCGCAGCTCCTGCGCCTCTTCCCGCCGGGCGGCGGTGCGTCGCTTGCCCTGCCACATCGCGATGAGCACCAGAATGACGATCACCACGATGATGGCGATGATGATCCACCAGGTCTTGCTGTCCATGACACGCCTTTCGACGGACTACCGATGCCGTTGACACCTCGAAACTACTGCCCGGTGCGCCCTCGTGGGGATGCCTGGACCACAGGGCGTGTCGCCCACAGGACGACTGCGGAGGCTGCCGCCACGTTGAGCGAGTCGACACCGCCGGCCATCGGGATCCGCACGACCAGGTCGCCGGCTTCTACGGTTCGGGCGCCCAGCCCGTCGCCCTCCGTGCCCAGCACCATCGCCAGCCGCTGTGGCGGATCTGCGGCGAGTTGGTCCAGCGACACGGCGTCGTCGTGCAACGCCAGTGAGGCGACCGTGAAGCCCTGGGACCGCAGGTCGTCGATCGCAGCCGGCCACGGTGCGATCCGGGTCCACGGCACCTGGAAGACGGTGCCCATCGACACGCGCACGCTGCGCCGGTAGAGCGGGTCGGCGCACCGCGGCGTGACCAGCACGGCATCGACTCCGAGGGCGGCCGCGGACCGGAAGATGGCGCCCACGTTGGTGTGGTCGACGATGTCCTCCAGCACCAGGGCACGTCGGGCCCCGCGCAGCAGGTCGGCGTATGCCGGCAGGACCGGCCGGTGCATCGACGCGAGGGCACCCCGGTGCAGGTGGAACCCGGTCATCGCCTCGACGACGTCGTCGGCACCGACATACACCGGCACGCCCTGCCGGTCCGCCTGCTCGACCAGGTCGGCCAGATCGGTCAGCCAGCGGCGGCCCATCAGGAAGGACCGCGGCCGGTGCCCGGCACCGAGGGCGCGCCGGATGACCTTCTCGCTCTCGGCGAGGTAGAGCCCGTTCGCCGGCTCCAGTCGGCGCCGCAGCGCCACGTCGGTCAGCCGGAAATAGTCGCGCACGCGTTCGTCGGCGGGGTCGGTGATCTCGATGACAGGCACGGCAGATGAGCCTAGGACGCGCGCTCCGGCGCGATGACGGTGGCGCGGAGCGACCTCAGATCAGCGTGACGATCGCGATGACGCCGACCACGACGATGAAGGCACGCAGCAGCCATGGCGGCAGCTTGCGACCGACCTTGGCACCGATGACGCCGCCGATGACCGAGCCGATCGCGATGAGCAGTGCCACCGACCAGCGCACGTTGTGGAACGACACGACGATGAAGGTCAGTGCGGCCACCGCGTTGACGACCGTGCTGAGGATGTTCTTGATGCCGTTGAGCCGCTGCAGGGAGTCGGGCAGCACGGCGCTCAGCAGACCCATCAGCAGCACACCCTGGGCGGCGCCGAAGTAGCCGCCGTACACGCCGCAGACGAACACCCCACCGGTCAGGGCGAACTGACGCGCCTTCGAAACCGGCGCAGACATCGGCACGGTCACCGGTGCCATCTCGTCGGGCCGGCGCGCGGCCGCCCGGCGCTGCAACCAGGGGCCGACGATCACCAGCACGATGCCGATCAGGATGAGCGTCGGCACGATCGCCTTGAAGGCCGCGGGCGGCAACCAGATCAGCAGGAGTGCCCCGACCGCCGCGCCCAGGAAGGACATCGGCGTCAGTTGCCGCAGCCGTGGTCCGGCGCCGGCCACTTCACGGCGGTACCCCCACGACCCCGAGACGCCGCCGGCGACCAAGCCGACCGAGTTGGAGATGTTGGCCGGCACCGCGGGGTATCCGAACGCCAGCAGCGTCGGGAATGTCACCAGCGTGCCGGATCCGACGACCGTGTTGATCGTGCCGGCGGCGACGCCGGCAAGGGTGATCAGCAGGATCTGGGTCAGCGACATGGTGCGGACAACCTACGGGAGACGGGCTCAGCCTGCGGCGTGCCGTCCACGGGGTGGTTGCACCGCACGGGCAGCCCACCGGTCACCGACCCGCTCGAGGGTCAGGTCGAGTCCGAAGGTGGCACTGAGGTTCTCGGCGGTCAGCGTCGCCTCGATCGGCCCGGCGGCGACCACCTGGCCGTCCCGCAGCAACAGCACGTCGGTGAAGCCGACCGGGATCTCCTCGACGTGATGGGTGACCAGCACCAGGGCGGGAGCCTCGATGTCGAGAGCGATCTCCCCCAGCCTGCTGACCAGGTCCTCCCTGCCGCCGAGGTCGAGGCCGGCGGCCGGTTCGTCCAGCAGCATCAACTCCGGGTCGGTCATCAAGGCCCGCGCGATCTGCACCCGCTTGCGTTCGCCCTCGCTCAGCGTCCCGTAGCGCCGCTCCACCAAATGCCCGGCACCGAGCGCGTCGAGCAGTTCCCGGGCCCGAGCGTGATCCAGGTCGTCATACACCTCGCGCCAGCGGCCGACCATGCCGTATGCCGCCGTCACCACCACGTCACCGACACGCTCGCCGCCCGGGATGCGCTCGGCGATCGTGGCGGACGCCAGGCCGATGCGCGGACGCAACTCGAAGACGTCGACCGCGCCGAGCACCTCCGACAGCACGCCGGCGACCCCGGAGGACGGGTGCATCCGGGCTGCAGCGACCTGCAACAGCGTCGTCTTCCCGGCACCGTTGGGGCCGAGGACGACCCAGCGTTCGCCTTCCTCGACTTCCCAGCTGACAGCGTCCAGCAGGCGCTTGTCGCCGCGGACCACGCTCACGTCGGCCAGTGCCAGCACGTCGCTCATGTCAGGCACCTTACGGCGTGGCCACGGCCGATCGGGCACCGGTCAGCGGATGATCCGCGGCTCGCGTTCTACGCTGGTGCCGCCATGTCAGATCTGCCAGCCGCCGTGCGTCTCAGCCTGTGGGTGACCGCCGCCTGGGCCGGCCACCTCGATCTGGAGGAGGCCGTCCGGCGCGCGCTGCCGGATGCCGACCACGTCACCGGCGACCTCCAGCACCTGGCTACGTGGCAGGATTTCGGGGAACGCGTCCTGGCCTGTGCACTCCCCCGCGCCGGTGACATCTCCGGGATGCCGCGAGGCAACCCGGAACTCACCGCCGCGGCAACCGAATCCGGTGAATGCGTCTACGTGCCCGCGCTCGGCGGTGCGCTCGTGCCGTCCGTGGAGATCTTCGGGCCGGAGGGCGACGAGGGCATGGCGGTACGGCTCACGGCATACGACTGCGCGCCGACGCCGGCACACCGGCTGGAGGAACTGCACGAGTCGCAGATCGAACGCGAACTGCGCGGCAGGCTCGCCGAGGCGACTTCGGATCTGGAGTCGCTGGACATCCGGCCGTTCGCCGGGTCCTCGTTGCGTGCGCAGGCCGACGAGGTCGCCACGCTGCGCCGGTGGGGATTGCCGTCCGGGTTGCCGGGGCGGGCCATCCGGATCCTGCAGACGGCCGGGATCGTCGGCGCGGCAATCGATTTCGCGCTCGGTCACTCGCACGCCATCGACCTCAGCGCCGACGTGGGGCGACAACGGGCACTGCTGGACCTGCAAGCCGCGACCGATCGCGCCATGGCACAGGCCACCACCGCCGCCGCGCTGCACCTGGCTGGCATGCGCCCTCAGACCAGCGAGTCGTAGACCTCCCGGGTGCGCCGCGCGATGGTCTCCCAGCCGAATTCGCGGACCGCGCGCTCCCGGCCGGCCGCACCGCGCCCGCGCGCCTCGGCGGGGTCACTCACCGCGGCGGTCAGCGTGCGCGCCAGGTCCGCGACGAAGACGTCCGGATCCGTCGGTGTGCCGGTGCCGTCGGCGAGCTGATCGATCGGCACCAGCCAGCCGGTCTCGCCGTCGGCGACCACCTCCGGGATGCCGCCGGTCGCCGTGCCCACGACCGGGCAGCCACACGCCATCGCCTCCAGGTTGACGATCCCGAGCGGTTCGTAGACCGACGGACACACGAAAACCGTTGCGGCAGAGAGTAGTGCGACCACCTCAGCGCGTGGCAGCATGTCCGCGATCCACACGACTCCGTCACGTGACTGCCGCAACCGCGCGACCGACTCCTCCACCTCCCGCAGGATCTGCGGCGTATCCGGTGCCCCCGCACACAGCACGAGCTGGACCTCGGACGGCAACTCGGCAGCTGCACGCAGCAGATAGGGCAACCCCTTCTGCCGGGTGATCCGGCCCACGAACATCACACTCGGACGCTGCGGGTCCACGCCGTGCCGCTGCACCGTCGCGGTCGCTTCCGCACCCGTGTCGCGGTCCCAGAGCTGGGCATCGATGCCGTTGTGCACGACGCGCACCTTGTCCGGGTCCAGACCCGGATAGCTGGCCAGCACGTCCCTGCGCATCCCGTGGCTCACCGCGATCACCGCGGCCGCCGCGTCGTACGCCGTCCGCTCCAGGTATGACGACAGGCGGTAGCCGCCGCCGAGCTGCTCGGCCTTCCACGGCCGCATCGGCTCCAGACTGTGCGCGGTCACCACGTGCGGGACGCCGTGCAGCAGCGACGCTACGTGGCCGCCGAAATTGGCGTACCAGGTGTGTGAATGGACCACGTCGGCGCCTGCGCAGTCGTCGGCGATGCGCAGGTCGACACCCATCGTCTGCAGCGCCGCGTTCGCGTCGTCGAGTTCCGGCAGGTTCGGATAGCCGGTGGTGTCCGTCTCGGGCACCGGACGACCGAAGGCGCGCACCTGCACCGTGTCACCCAGCGCGCGCAACGCCCGCACCAGCTCCGCGACGTGCACCCCGGCACCGCCGTAGATGTTCGGCGGATATTCCTTGGTCAGCAGATCGACTCTCACAAGAGCTGACGCTAGCGGGTGCGGGCACCGTAGGTTAGGTCCATGGTGCGACGAGGTGGACCAACCGTGCTGGCGATCGTCCTGGCCGGCGGCGAGGGCAAGCGACTCATGCCGCTCACCGCGGACCGGGCCAAACCCGCCGTGCCGTTCGGCGGCATCTACCGGCTGATCGACTTCGCTCTGTCGAACATCGCCAACAGCGGCTTCCTGAAAATGGTCGTGCTCACGCAGTACAAGTCACACAGTCTCGACCGGCACATCGCCAAGGCGTGGCGCATGTCGACGATGCTCGGCAACTACGTGGCTCCGGTGCCGGCCCAGCAGCGTCGGGGCAAGCAGTGGTTCTCGGGGTCGGCGGACGCGATCTACCAGAGTCTCAACCTGATTCACGACGAGAAGCCGGACATCGTCGTCGTGGTGGGTGCCGACCACGTCTATCGGATGGACTTCGAGCAGATGGTCGATCGGCACATCGAATCGGGCGCGCGCGCCAGCGTCGCCGCCATCCGGCAACCGATCGAGCTCGCCGACCAGTTCGGTGTCATCGAGCTCGCCGAGGGGCAGGGTCAGCGCATCGCCGCCTTCCGCGAGAAGCCCTCGGACCCGGTCGGCCTCGCCGACGCCCCGCACGAAGTGCTTGCCTCGATGGGCAACTACGTCTTCGACACCGACGCCCTGATCGAGGCGGTCACCTCCGACGCCGACGACTCGGGCAGCAAGCACGACATGGGCGGCAACATCATTCCGGCGTTCGTCGACAGCGGCGAGGCGCACGCCTACGACTTCCGGGACAACCAGATCCCGGGCTCCACCGAACGCGACACCGGCTACTGGCGGGACGTGGGGACGATCGACTCGTTCTACGAATCGCACATGGACCTGGTCTCGATTCACCCGATCTTCAACCTCTACAACTACGCCTGGCCGATCCGCACCAGCGACACCGGTTACCCGCCGGCCAAATTCGTGCACGGCGGATCCGACCGCAGCGGTATGGCGACCGGATCGATGATCTCCTCCGGATGCATCGTGAGCGGTTCGGTGATCGGCAACTCGGTCCTGTCCACCAACGTGCGGGTGCACTCCTTCGCCCAGGTCGACGACGCGATCCTGATGGACAACGTCGACGTCGGCCGGCATTGCCGGATCCGCCGGGCGATCATCGACAAGGACGTGCACGTGCCCGACGGGGCCAGCATCGGGCTGGACCACGAGGAGGACCGCGCCCGCGGGTTCACGGTGACCGAGTCCGGCATCACCGTCGTCGGTAAGGGCACCGTCATACAGCCGTGAACGCCCCTGTGCCATCATCGATTCCACCCATGAACACACTCCTGGTCACCCTCACCGGCCACGACCGCCCAGCCGTTTCGGCGCGTCTGCTGTGCGCCGCGGCCGACGCGGGCGCCGTCGTGCTGGACCTCGAGCAGGCGGTGGTGCGTGGACGTCTGCTGCTGACTGCGCTGCTGCAACCGGCCAGAGACAGCGACGCACTGACCGCGGCGATCGGCCTGGTGGCGCAGGAGTTCGGGCTGACTGCGACGATCGAGCCGGGTCTCGGCGACAATCCCGCTCGTCGCACCGGACGTGTCTCGGTCACGGTGCTCGGTGCGCCGTTGCAGGCGTCGGGCCTGGCCGCCGTCACCGCGGCGATCGGCGACCAGGGAGCCAACATCGACCGCATCCGCCGGCTCTCCCGCGATCCGGTCACCACCTTGGAACTCGACCTGTCGGGTGCCGATGTGCCGAGTCTGCGACGGACGCTGGCACTGTTGGCCGCCGAGCACGGTGTCGACATCGCGGTCTCCCCCGGCGGGCTGGCCCGGCGCGGTCGCCGGTTGCTGGTGATGGACGTCGACAGCACCCTCATCCAGGACGAGGTCATCGAACTACTGGCCGCGCACGCCGGTCGGGAGCCCGAAGTGGCAGCGGTGACCGAGCGTGCGATGCGCGGCGAGCTGGACTTCGTGCAGAGTCTGCACGAGCGGGTGCGCTGCCTCGCTGGCCTGGACGTGTCGGTCTTCGAGGACGTACGACGAGCGGTCCGGTTGACTCCCGGCGCCCGCACGCTGGTGCGCACCGTCCGCCGGCTGGGATTCTCGGTCGCCGTCGTCTCCGGCGGATTCCTCGAGATCGTGCAGCCCCTGGCCACCGAACTCGGCATCGACCGCGCGCACGCGAACACGCTGGAAGTCGTTGACGGCAAGCTCACCGGCCGAGTGGCTGGCGCCGTAGTGGACCGTGCGGAGAAGGCCCGCGCCCTGCGTCGGTTCGCCGAGGCCGAGGGCCTGCCGCTCTCCCGCACCGTCGCCGTCGGCGACGGCGCCAACGACCTCGACATGCTGGCGAGTGCGGGGCTCGGCATCGCCTTCAACGCCAAGCCGGTGGTGCGCGAGCAGGCCGACACCAACCTCACCGTGCCGTATCTCGACACGGTGCTGTTCATGCTGGGCATCTCGCGCGACGACGTCGAGGAGGCCGACCGAGTGGGCCCTTCCCTAGAATCGCCCCATGTCTGATCCTGCGCCTGATCCGGCCACCCGATCCCTGCTGATCATCGGCGGCGCCGAGGACAAGGTCGGCCGTGTCACCATCCTGCGCAGGTTCGTCCGACTGGCCGGCGGCCGCAAGTCGCACATCGTCATCATCCCGACCGCATCGTCGGTCCCGGACGAGGTCGTGGACGTCTACTCGACGGTGTTCTCCCGGCTGGGCGCGCCACAGATCGACGCGGTGGACCCGTCGGACCGGGCGCACAGCAGCGACGCCGGCCTGCAGCAACTGGTCGACGAGGCCACCGGAGTGTTCCTGTCCGGTGGCAACCAGCTCAAACTGAGTCAGCTGATCGTCGGCACCCCGCTCGGCGCGGCGATCCTGCGCGCTTACGAGCGCGGCGCCGTCATCGCGGGCACGTCCGCCGGGGCCTCGATCATGAGTCAGTTCATGATCTCCATGGGCGACGAGGGGGTGACCCCCCGTCAGCGGTCCAGTCAGCTGACCGCCGGGCTGGGTCTGCTGCCAGGCGTGATCGTCGACCAGCACTTCGACCAGCGCGCCCGCTACGGCCGGTTGCTCTCCCTGGTCGCGTCCTCGCCCAACCTGCTGGGGATGGGCATCGATGAGGACACCGCTGCCGAGATCACCGACGGCACCGAGTTGTCCGTCGTGGGGTCGGGTGCGGTCTTCGTCGTCGACGCCCGATCGGCCGTCACCGACGCGCATCAAGCCGAGCGGGACGCTCCGCTGCTGGTCACCGGTGCGATCGTCCACACGCTGCCCTACGGCGCGATCTTCGACCTCGAAACTGCAACACTGACGGAGTTTTCCGAGAAGTATGCCGATCTGTCGGTCTCCACCAGCCGGGACCGGCACGACACCGCGACGGCGGCTGCCGCCCTGCGCCGATAGCAACTCGCCGCGTTCCGGAGGAACGCCGGCGACAACCCCGACAGGAGCAGCAACCATGGAGCAGTTCCCGACCAGCGGACAACTGACGGTCCTTCGCACGCGCGTCTATCGCGGCCCGAACATCTGGGCCTACGAGCAAGCGATCCATCTGCTGGTCGCCCTGGGTGAGCTCGAGGACTTCCCCACCGACAAGCTCCCCGGCTTCAGCGACCGTCTCCTGGAGTGGTTACCCGGGCTGGAGGACCACACCTGCTCGCGTGGCCATCGCGGAGGATTCGTCGAGCGGCTGCGCGAGGGCACCTGGCTCGGCCACGTCGCCGAGCATGTCGCCCTGCAACTGCAGCAGGAAGCCGGGCACGACATGCGCCGTGGCAAGACACGGGGTGCGAACGGCCGACCGGGCGTCTACAACGTCATCTTCGGTTACTTCGACGAGCGGGTCGGCACCGCAGCCGGTGAACTCGCGATCCGCATCGTCAACGAGATCATTGTGCCGACACCCGATTTCGACTTCCACCGAGAGCTCGACCGCTTTCTGCGGGCAGCGGCCCGGATGGCGTTCGGGCCGTCCACCTCGGCGATCATCGAGGAGGCCGTCAGCCGCGACATACCGTGGCACCGGCTCAATCAGTACTCGCTCGTGCAACTGGGCCAGGGTGTGCACGCACAGCGGATTCGGGCGACCATGACGTCGCGCACGTCGGCCCTGGCGGTCGACATCGCCGGGGACAAGAACCTCACGGCGACGCTGCTGGGTTCGGCCGGTCTGCCGGTGCCGAAGACGGTCACCGTCCGCACCGCGGAAGGAGCCGGCGAGGCGGCCGACCAGATCGGCTTCCCCGTTGTGATCAAGCCGCTGGACGGCAACCACGGCCGCGGGGTGATCCTCGGTCTGGAATCGGCGCTGGCGGTGCGTGACGCATTCCCGCTGGCAGCGGCACAGAGCCGGCGCGGCGTGGTGCAGGTGGAGTCGTTCATCACCGGCAAGGACTACCGATGCCTGATCATCGGTGGCCGGATGGCCGCGATCGCCGAACGCGTTCCCGCGCACGTGGTCGGCGACGGCGAGCACACCGTCGAGGAACTGGTCGACTTCACCAACGCCGATCCGCGGCGCGGCGTCGGGCACGAGAAGGTGCTCACCAGGATCGTCGTCGACGACGCCGCGGTCGAGTTGGTGCGCGAGCAGGGCTATGCGATGAGCGACGTGCCGCCGCAGGACGAGATGGTCAAGCTGGCGCTCACCGGCAACATGTCCACCGGTGGCATCTCGATCGACCGCACTTTCGACGCGCACCCGGACAACGTCGAGATCGCCGAGGAGGCAGCGCAACTCATCGGATTGGACGTCGCCGGCATCGACTTCATCTGTCCGGACATCACGGCCCCGGTGCGCGAGACGGGCGGCGCGATCTGCGAGGTCAACGCGGCGCCGGGGTTCCGCATGCACACGCATCCGACGGTCGGCGAGCCACAGTTCATCGCCAAGCCGGTCGTCGATCTGCTCTTCCCGCCCGGTGCCCCGTCGCGGGTGCCCGTCGTCGCAGTGACCGGCACCAACGGCAAGACCACCACGTCCCGCATGCTCGCGCACATCATGAAGGGCCTCGGCCGCAAGGTCGGTATGACGTCGACCGACGGCATCGTGATCGACGAACGACTGGTCATCAAGGCGGACGCCTCGGGCCCGCGATCGGCCCGGATGGTGCTGCAGAACCCGCGAGTCGACTTCGCCGTGCTGGAGGTCGCTCGCGGCGGCATTCTGCGCGAGGGCCTGGGTTACGACCGCAACGACATCGCCATCGTGACCAACGTGCAACCGGACCACCTGGGTATGCACGGCATCGACACGCTGGAACAGCTGGCTCGGGTGAAGTCCGTTGTCGTCGAAGCGGTTCCGCGGGACGGGTATGCCGTGCTGAACGCCGACGACCCGCTGGTGCGTGCCATGCGCCGCCGATGCTCGGGGACGATCGTGTGGTTCTCCATGGAGCCGCCGGGCAGCCGGGTGCGCGATTTCATCGACGAGAAGTGCCGGCGCGGTGCCCGTGCCGTGGTGCTGGAACCGTCGGACCGGGGCGAGATGATCGTCCTGAAGCAGGGGCGTCGCTCCATGCCGCTTGCCTGGACCCACCTGTTGCCCGCCACCTTCGGCGGGACCGCCCGGATGAACGTCGCCAACGCACTGGCCGCGGCAGGGGCCGCCTTCGCCGCGGGTGCGCCGCTGCACGACATACGGCAAGGCCTGCGCACCTTCACCACGACGTACTACTTGTCCCCTGGCCGGTTGAACCGGGTCGAGGTCAACCACGCCGAGGTGTTCGTCGACTACTGCCACAACCCGCCCGGCATGCAGCGGCTCGGCGAATTCGTGCAGGGCTACGTGGATCAGCGACAGGGAGCTGCCGATCACCGGATCTCCCGCATCGGGATGGTCGGTGCCGCAGGCGATCGCCGCGACGAGGACATCCGCGAGCTGGGTCGGGTCGCCGCCCGCTACTTCGACGTGCTGGTCGTGCGTGAGGACGACAACCTGCGCCGCCGCCCCGTTGGAGAAGCCGCTGCACTCGTCGAGGAAGGTGTGCGCGAGGCGATGGCCGAGGGAGCGCGCTGCCGTCAGGTGCTCACTGTGCTCGACGAACTCGAGGCGACCCGGCACGCGGTGCACCTGGCCAATCCCGGTGACCTGGTGATGTTGTGCGCCGACCAGCACTCCACGGTGCTGGCCGAGCTGGAAAGGTTCACCCACCAAGCGAATCCGGGTGCGCGCACCGATGACGACCAACCCGGAGACCCGGATCTCGATCCGCAGCAACTGGCGAGCGAGGCCACCGAGGCGTCGGCGGTCGAGGACGCCGAATGGCGTGAGGCGATCGGCGAAGAGTGAGGCGACGTGGTTGATCACTGGCGGCCTGGTGATGACGAGTTCTGTGCCGATCAACGCGACGTCGAGGTGACCTGGCCACTGCTCGACGCCGGCCGGCGCGACTGGTTGCGCGACATGCTGCAGCGCACGCTGCCCGGTCATCCATGCCTGGCGGCGACGTAGCTCAGCACGGCGTCACATGCGGTCACCGACGCGTCAGAATGGTGGGGGTGGCTCGGGGAACTCGATGCGGACCTCGCCGCGGGGGCGGAAGAGGTGCACCCGTCCGGGCGGCTTGGGGCGTGTCTGCGGATCCCTCTGCGGATCCGTCTGCGGATCCGGCCGCGGATCCGGCCGCGGGCTGGTGTCGTGGATCAGTCGTAGGTCGGCCAGGTCGGTGAACACGTTGGGGACCACGTCGTGTTCGCGGCACAACGCCAACCG
>NZ_BAAGZB010000003.1:0-417235 GCF_054778955.1 Flexivirga lutea | reverse complement strand
AACTCTCCAAAAAAGAATCCAAAACTGGCAAAAATCGATCAAGAGCAAAAATGCTACAAAAACGATCAAACCAACAAACAATTGGCATCAATCATTCGACACGCTGTTGAGTTCTCAAAAAACGACCGCTCCCTTTCGCTCCGCGTTTTCCGCTTCGCTCCTGGGGCTTCTTAAACTTAACACCTTCTTCAGTGTCTTTCCAAATCGGCCTTTCGGCGAACCGAAACCCATGAAGAGAAATGAAAGAAGGGGTTTTGTTGCTCCGGGAACGGCCGCCGAGACGTCGTCTGCGGTGTCCGTGTCTCCCTGGCAACGAGGATCAACCTTACCCGATGTCCGCTGCTGCAGACAACTTGAGGGTGGATCCTGCGCCCGTGACCTCGCGCACTCCGGCTCGCACCGGGTGCGCTTCGTGCCGAGGCGCGAGGTGAGACACTACCCAGCGCGGCCGGTGCAAGCAAATCGGCTCCGTTCCGCCGACACGGGGCGGAACGGAGCCGACAGCGACGAGCCGGATCAGCCGCCGATCAGGCGGCGGCGCGCGCCGCGGCGAGGTGCTTCCGGCCCCGCTTCAGCAGGGCCACCCGCCCGTGCAGGAACGCCGCATCGTCCAGGACCGCCTCGGCATCCGTGACCTTGACGTTGTTGACCGACACGCCGCCTTCGGCGAGCAGTCGGCGCGCCGCGTTACGGGAGTCGGCGATTCCCACCGCTATGAGTGCATCGACCACGCTCGTCCCGGGCTCGACCAGGGCGCCCGGCAGTTCTTCGGTCGCGTCCTGCAGGGTCCGGGCGTCAAGAGCCGACACGTCGCCCTTGCCGAAGAGTGCCTCGGATGCCGCTTGCACCGCCGCGGTCGCGGTAGCCCCGTGCACCAGGGTCGTCATCTCCGCAGCGAGTGCTCTCTGCGCGGACCGCCGGAACGGCGCCTCCTCGACCTGTCGCGCGTACTCCTCGATGGACGCTGCGTCCAGGTCGGTGAATACCCGCATCTTGTCGATGACGTCTGCGTCGTCGAGGTTGATCCAGAACTGGTAGAAGGCGTACGGCGACATGCGGTCCGGATTCAGCCACAAGGCGTTGCCCTCCGACTTGCCGTACTTGCGGCCGCTCGCGTCGGTGATCAACGGCGTCGTCATCGCATGGACGCTCACGCCCTCGGCGGAGCGGATCAGGTCGACCCCGGCGAGCAGGTTGCCCCACTGATCACTACCGCCCAACTGCAACGTGCACCCTTCGGCACGGTAGAGGTGCAGGTAGTCCAGGCCCTGCAGGATCTGGTAGCTGAACTCGGTGTAGCTGATGCCCTGCTCGCTGTTCAGCCGCCGTGACACGGCGTCCTTCTTGATCATCGCGTTGACGCGGAAGTGCTTGCCGTAGTCGCGCAGGAAGTCCAGCGCCGAGATCGGCTCGGTCCAGTCCAGGTTGTTGACCAGCTTCGCCGGGTTGTCCCCGCCGAAGTCCAGCAGCACCTCCGCCTGCTGCCGGATAAGTTCGACCGCGGCAGCGACTTCCTCCTTGCTACGCATCACCCGTTCGGAGTCCGGCTTGGGGTCGCCGATGAGTCCAGTCGACCCGCCCACGAGACACAGCACCCGGTGGCCGGCCCGCTGCATCTTGCGCGCGACGATGAGCTGCACGAGGTTGCCGATGTGCAGCGAATCGGCCGAAGGATCGAAGCCGACATACATCGTGATCGGCCCGTCGGCGAGTGCCGTGCGCAACGCGGCCTCGTCGGTGGTCTGCGCCACCAAGCCACGCCACTGCAGCTCGTCGAAGATCTCGCTCACGATGTGTTCCGTCCTCTCGATGACACGGCGCGGCGAGTGCCGGCCGATGCAATGAATCAGATGCAGGTACAGCCTGCCGTATCAGCTCTCACGGCGACGACGCGGTTTCGCCGGGCGATACGCGGACACCGTCGGGTCGCCGTCGATCCAGTAACGCCACGGGTAGGTCGCCCCGTCACCGCCGGGGCCGCTGACTCCCACCCGCGGACCGGCTCGAACCTGGTCCTCGGGCACCGGGTCGGCCCAGACCACCCGGACCGGGGAGTCGTCGTCGTGCAGGGGCGTGCCGTTGTCGCTCAACACGATGCCGAGCGCCTGCGTCAGGCAGGCCGGGCCCCGGGCCAGCTTGCGGTCCGGCACACCGCCCCGCCGTTCGCGTGCCAGCTCGACACCGTCGACGATCTCCCCGGCACGTAACAGGACTGCGGCGGCCCGCCCGTCGGGACCGCACACATAGTTGCAGCAGGTGTGCATGCCGTAGCTGAAGTAGCAGTACAGCTGCCCGGCCGGTCCGAACATCACCTCGTTGCGCCGGGTGCGCCCGCGGAACGCGTGCGACCCGGGATCGGCCTCGCCGGCATACGCCTCGACCTCCGTGAGACGGGCTGTCACGCCGCGCCCGATGAGGTGAGCACCCAGCAGCCGGCGCGCCGTGCGGAACGGCTCAGCGGTGCGCATCGATCCAGGCCATGATCTCGTCGGCAGCCGCTTCGGGGGTCCCGTCGGACGTGTCCAGCTGCAGGGCGTCGTCGGGCGCGGGCGTCGTGCCTCGGGCGACGATGTCGTCGACCCGCGAGGGGTCACGCAGTTTGTTGCGCACCGCCCGGTCCGGCCGGCTCAGCCGGCTGCGGAGCTGCTCGAGGTCGCAGCGGAGCCAGACCGGGTAGAAGTGGGCCCGACGCTGCGCGGCCAGCGCGCGGATGTCGTCCGCAGCCCGCGCATCCTGCGGGGTGTCCACCAGCCAGTTGGTCAGAATGTGTGAGATGTCGGCCGGCGCGGCGAGGATCGCTTCGTGCACGATGGCGCGCACCCGGCCGGCCATCGGGATGGCCTCCGGCGGCAGGTCACCCAAGCCGTTGACACCCAGCGCCGTGAACACCGGATCGTTGATCAGGTGGTTGTCGATCAACTTCGCGCCGCAGCGCTGCGCCAAGGCGGCGCCGATGGTGCGCTTGCCGCACGCGGGCGGGCCGACCAGCTGCACGATCATCGTCACGGCCGCAGTGTCGCAGACCATCCCCGCGGGGCTCGCCGCGCGCCCTGTGCACACGACAGGGCGACCGTACGGCACACCGCCGTCAGCCGACGCGCTGCGGATAGTCGATCGGTGTCGAGGCCCAGACCCGGGCCCGCGCCGACGCCTCCAGCGCCTGCTCCAGCTGCTCGGCGACCCGCACCGGCGCAGTGCCGCCGACCGCATCTCGCGATGCCAACGAGCCCTCGACGCTGAGCACCGAACGGACCGCGGGTGTCAATGCGGGGTGGATGACGGCCAGATCCTGGTCGGACAGGTCCCACAGCTCGATGTCACGCGACTCGCAGACCCGCACGCACTCCCCGGCCACTTCGTGCGCGATCCGGAACGCCACTCCCTGCTTCACCAGCCACTCCGCGACGTCGGTGGCGAGCGCGAATCCTTGCGGTGCCAGGGAGTTCAACCGGTCAGGGTGGAAGGTCAACGTGCCGACCATCCCGGAGAACGCCGGGAGCAGCACCTCCAAAGTGTCGACGGCGTCGAAGACCGGCTCCTTGTCCTCCTGCAGGTCACGGTTGTATGCCAACGGGAGAGCCTTCAAGGTCGTCAGCAGGCCCGCCAGGTCACCGACCAACCGGCCTGCCTTGCCGCGCGCCAGCTCGGCCACGTCGGGGTTCTTCTTCTGCGGCATGATGCTCGATCCGGTCGAGAACGCGTCGTCCAGCGTGACGAACGAGAACTCCTTGGTCGACCACAGCACCACCTCCTCCGCGATGCGCGAGATGTCCACGGCCGACATCGCGGCGACGAAACAGAATTCGGCCACGAAGTCGCGGCCGGCAGTGCCGTCGATCGAGTTGCGGGTCGACCGGCGGAAACCCAGGTCCGCGGCGACGGCTTGCGGGTCCAGGCCCAGCGAGGAACCGGCGAGCGCACCTGAGCCGTATGGCGATTCGTCGGCTCGGCGATCCCAGTCGCCGAACCGATCGACGTCCCGCAGCAGTGCCCACGCGTGCGCCAGCAGGTGGTGTGCCAGGAGCACCGGCTGCGCATGTTGCAGGTGCGTGCGCCCGGGCATGGCGACCGACAGGTGGGTGCGGGCCTGAGCGACCAGTGCGTCCACGACGTCCAGCACGAGGCCGGCGACGAGTCGGGCATGATCGCGTAGATACATCCGGAAGAGGGTGGCGACCTGATCGTTGCGGGAGCGACCGGCGCGCAACCGGCCGCCGACGTCGGCGCCGGCGCGTTCGATGAGTCCGCGCTCGAGGGCGGTGTGCACGTCCTCGTCGTCGGCGGCCGGCACGAAACTGCCGTCGTTCACGTCGCCAGCCAGCTGATCCAGCGCGGCGAGCATCGCGGCCAGCGATGCGTCGTCCAGCAGGCCCGCTGCGTGCAGCACGTTGGCGTGCGCCTTGGAGCCGGCGATGTCGTACGGCGCGAGACGCCAATCGAAGTGCGTCGACTTCGACAGCGCCGCCAACGCATCGGCCGGTCCCCCGGCGAAACGGCCACCCCACAGGCTGAGTCGTTCTTGGGCGTCGGTCACGGGAGTGCTCACTCTCAGGTCGTCGGGCTCTGGTCTGGTGTGGACTTCGTGGAATCGGCTCAGCCGGCCAGTTCGAGCAGATGGTCGCCCACGGCACCGGCTTCGCCGTCGGCGGCGATGATCAGGATCGTGTCATCGCCGGCGATGGTGCCCAGCACATGGTGCAGGTCCGCATGGTCGATGGCCGACGCCAGGAAGTTGGCGGCCCCGGGCGGCGTGCGCAACACCACCAGATTGCCGGAAATCGTTGCCGTCACGAGCAGTTCAGCGCAGATGCGCCGCAGGCGCGCGTCGGACTCGGAGTTGAGCCCACTGACCAGCGACCGGTCCCCGCCTTCGCTGGGGACGGCGTAGACCAACTGCCGCCCGTGCCGCACCTTGACCGCGCCGAGATCCAACAGATCGCGCGACAGCGTCGCCTGGGTCACCTGGATGCCGTCCGCCTTGAGGCGTTGCGCCAACGATGCCTGCGATCCGATCGACTCGCGGGTCAGCACCTCGACGATGCGCTGCTGCCGTGCGGTGCGGTTCGCAGCCAGCGGGCTGTCGTTCGTCATACTCGCTCGCTCGCTCCGCCCGCTCATGACTCGAGCAGGAACGACAGGACGGCCTTCTGCGCGTGCAACCGGTTCTCGGCCTCGTCCCAGACGACCGACTGCGGGCCGTCGATCACGTCTGCGCTGATCTCGAAGCCGCGGTAGGCGGGCAGGCAGTGCATCACGATCGCGTGGTCGTCCGCGTGCGACACCAGCGCACCGTCGACGGCGTACTTGGCGAACGGGCTCTCAGCGCCCTTGCGGTCGCCGGCCTCCGCCTCCTGACCCATCGACACCCAGGTGTCGGTGATCACGACGTCGGCGGCCACGACCGCAGCGACCGGGTCGTCGGTGATCTGCACGGATCCGCCGGTGTGTGCAGCGATCTCGGCGGCTCGCTCGGCGATGTCCGCGCGTGGCTGATGCGTCCCCGGCGCACCGATCCGCACGTGCATGCCCGCGGTCGCTCCGCCCAGCAGGTAGGAGTGCGCCATGTTGTTGGCGCCGTCCCCGACATACGTCATCGTCAGTCCGGCCAACGTGCTTTTGTGTTCACGGATCGTCAGCAGATCGGCGAGGATCTGGCACGGGTGGAAGTCGTCGGTGAGCGCATTGATCACCGGCACCGCCGAATGTGCCGCCATTTGCTCGATATTCGCCTGCTCGTAGGTGCGCCATACGATCGCCGCGACCTGCCGGTCGAGGACCCGGGTGACGTCCGCGATCGACTCGCGGCTACCGATCTGGGCGAGCCGGCCGTCGACCGTCATCGGCTGACCACCGAGCTCGGCGACGCCGACGGTGAAGGACAACTGGGTCCGCAGCGTCGGCTTGTCGAAGATCAGCGCGACCACCCGCGGCCCCTGGAGCGGACGCAGTGCGAAGTGGTCCGCTTTGAGAGCTGCGGCTCGATCGAGCACCGCGGCCTGTTCGACCGGTGTCAGGTCGTCATCGCGCAGGAAGTGCCGGCTCATGCGGACATCGCCTCCTCGACGAGTGCTGGGAGCGCGGACACCAGGGTGTCCAACTGCTCGGGTTGTATGACGAGCGGTGGTGCCAGTCGGATCGCCTCGGGCGCCACAGGATTGACGATGAAGCCGGCCTCCCGCGCCGCTGTCGCGACCGCAGCGGCGATGGGCCGGTCGAAAACCACGGCACGCAGCAATCCCCGACCACGCACTCCGTCGACATGGGGGACGGATGCCTCCGTCAGCGAATGCGCGAACCGGGCGCCGGTCTGCTCGGTGTGGTCCAGCAGACGCTCCTGCTCGATGGTCTCCAGCACGGCCAGCCCAGCGGCAGCGGCGAGTGGGTTGCCGCCGAAGGTGGTGCCGTGCTGACCCGCCGTGAGCAGCCCGGACACCGCCGGACCGAAGGTGATCATGGCACCGATCGGTACACCGCCTCCGAGTCCCTTGGCGATGGTGATCGCGTCGGGGACGATACCGGCGTGCTGGAAACCGAACCACCTGCCGGTGCGGCCGACACCGGTCTGGATCTCGTCGATGATCAGCAATGCGCCTGCAGCAGACGTGATGTCGCGCGCCTCGCGCAGAAAATCTGCCGCCGGCTCGATCACGCCGGCCTCACCCTGCACCGGCTCCAGCACCACGGCGCCGGTGGTCTCGTCCACCGCGGCACGCAGCGCGGCGATGTCGTCGTAGGGGACGTGGGCCACACCGGGCAGCAACGGCTCGAACGGCTCGCGGTAGGCGGCCTTGTGAGTGAGGGCCAGAGCCCCGGTGGTGCGCCCGTGGAACGCGTGCTCGGCGGCGACGATGCCGGTGCGTCCGGTCCGCCGTGACAGTTTGACGGCCGCCTCGATCGCCTCGGCGCCGGAGTTGCCGAAGAAGACCCTCGACCCCTCTGGAGCACCGGAGACCTCCAGCAGCTTCTCGGCGAGCATGATCTGGCCGGGCGACGTGAACAGATTGGACACGTGCAACGCCTCGGCGGCCTGTTTGGAGATCGCTGCGACCAGCGCCGGGTGACCGTGTCCCAACGCATTGACGGCGATGCCGCCGACCAGGTCGAGGTAACGGCGACCTTCGACGTCCCACACATAGCAGCCGTCCCCGTGATCGAGAACCAACGGCGGGGACCCGAACACGCCTAAGACGCTGTCCGAATACCGTTGCAACCATTCGGTGTTGGCGCTCACTCTGCCTCCTTGGTCTCGATACGCGGCTCGTTCCTCCCGGCTACTCGGCCAGCGTCGGGGGTCACCGGCTCGTTGCTGCCACCCCACGAAGTTTCTCCCCCGCTTCGCTCCTCCGAATACTTCGCGGGGACCCCGACGTCCTTCGCCGCTACTCGACCAGCGTCGGGGGTGACCGGGTCATCGGGGAGGATCATCGTGCCGATGCCCTCATCGGTGAAGATCTCCAGCAGGATGGAGTGAGCGGACCGCCCGTCGACGACGTGCGCCTGCGGCACGCCACCGCGTATGGCCCGCACGCACGCCTCGAGCTTGGGCACCATGCCGGCGTCGACCCGGCCCGTCAGCTCCTCGGCCTGGCTCACCGGCAGCGAACTGAGCAGACTGTCGGGGTCGGGCCACTGGGCGTAGATCCCCTCGACATCGGTGAGCACCACGAGCTTGTGGGCGCCCAACGCCACGGCGAGCGCTGCCGCGGCGGTGTCCGCGTTGACGTTGAGCACCTCACCATCGGAGTCGACGTCCGGTGCGACCGAGGACACCACCGGGATCCGGCCCGCGGCCAGCAGATCCTGGACGGCGACTGGATTGACGGTCACCACGTCGCCCACGTGACCGATGTCCACGGTCTGCCCATCCACGACGGCGCCGCGCCGGCGAGCGCCGAAGAGTGCTGCGTCCTCGCCGGACAGCCCGACGGCCAGCGGGCCGTGGTGGTTGATCAGGCCGACGAGTTCTCGGGAGACCTGGCCGGTCAGCACCATTCGCACGACGTCCATGGCTTCGGACGACGTCACCCGCAGGCCGCCCTTGAACTCCGAGGCGATGTCGAGGCGGTCCAGCATCCGCTGGATCTGCGGGCCACCGCCGTGGACGACGACGGGACGCAGCCCGGCATACCGCAGGAACGCCACGTCCTGGGCGAAAGCCGACTTCAACTCGTCGTCGATCATGGCGTTGCCGCCGTACTTGACCACCACGAGCGCCCCGCGGAAACGCTCGAGCCAGGGCAGTGCCTGGACGAGCGTCGTGGCCTTGGCGGCTGCGGTCGCGAGGTCGGTGGGTATGCGCTTCATGTCGAGTAGGCCGAGTTCTCGTGGACGTAGTCGTGGGTCAGATCGTTGGTCCAGATGGTGGCCGACCGCTCCCCTGCCGCCAGATCGACGACGACGTGCACATCACGACCGGTGAGGTCGACCAGCGAACGGTCCTCGCCCACCCCGCCGTCGCGGCAGACCTGAATCCCGTTGATGGACACCGCCAGCCGGTTCGGTTCGAACCGGGCCGCCGTCGTGCCGACAGCCGCGAGAATGCGGCCCCAGTTCGGGTCCCGGCCGAAGATCGCGCACTTGAAGAGGTTGTTGCGGGCGATCGAGCGACCGACGTCGAGCGCGTCGTCCAGGTCCGCTGCGCGCACCACCTCGATGGCGATGTCGTGGGCAGCGCCTTCGGCGTCACCGATGAGCTGCCGGGCGAGGTCGGCGCACACCCGCGTGAGCGCATCGCTGAACTCCTCCGGGTCCGGCCGGAGTCCCGATGCGCCGGATGCCATCAGCAGCACCGTGTCGTTGGTCGACTGGCACCCGTCGGAGTCGATCCGGTCGAAGGTGACCGCTGTCGCGGCCCGCAACGCCGCGTCCGCGGACGCCTCGTCGAGCACAGCGTCGGTGGTGATCACCACCAGCATCGTGGCGAGCGAGGGGGCCAGCATGCCGGCGCCCTTCGCCATACCGCCGACGGTCCAGCCGTCGTTGCCGGCCACCGCCTGCTTGGGGACGGTGTCGGTGGTCATGATCGCCTCGGCCGCCGCAGGACCACCGTGCGTCGACAGCGTTCCGGTCGCTCGGTCGGCACCGGCCAGCAGCTTCGGCATCGGCAGCAGTTCGCCGATCAGCCCGGTGGAGCACACCACGACGTCTCCGGCGGAGACCTCGAGGAGCGCCGCGACGTGCTCGGCGGTCCGGTGAGTGTCCGCAAAGCCCTGAGCACCGGTGATCGCGTTGGCTCCGCCGGAGTTGAGGATCACCGCATCGGCGCGGCCGTCCGCCACCACCTGGCGCGACCAGGTGACCGGCGCGGCCTCGACGCGATTGCTGGTGAAGACCGCGGCCGCCACGTATGACGGACCGTCGTTGACCACCACGGCCAGATCCGGTTTGCCGCTCGGCTTGAGCCCCGCAACGACGCCTGCGGCCCGAAAGCCTTGAGCTGCAGTCACACTCATCGGTCTGTCCCTCGGCTCGCGAACGTGTCGGTCATGGGGCCACCCCGGTGGTGGGCAGGCCGAGCGTCTCGTCGAACCCGCACGCCAGGTTGAGGCATTGGACGGCTCCCCCGGCGGTGCCCTTGGTCAGGTTGTCGATCGCGGCGACCACCACCAGCCGGCCGACCCGCTGGTCGACGGCCAGCTGCACCTGGACGTTGTTGGATCCGAGCACGGCGCCGGTCGTCGGCCAGCTGTCCTCCGGCAGCAGTTGCACGAAGGACTCCTCGTCATACGCCTGCGCATAGGCGGCGCGCACCTGCGCGGTCGTGGTTCCCGGCGTCACCTTCGCCGAGCAGGTGGCCAGGATGCCCCGGGGCATCGGAGCCAGGGTCGGGGTGAAGGACACCGCCGTCGCCCGGCCGCCCGCGCGCGCGAGGTTCTGCTCGATCTCGGGTGTATGGCGATGGACGCCGCCCACGCCGTACGGGCTCATCGAACTCATGGCCTCAGCAGCGAGCAGGTGCGGCTTGAGCGATCTTCCGGCCCCCGACGTCCCGCTGGCCGCGACGATGACCACGTCGCCGGTCACCACGCCGGACGCAAATGCCGGCGCCAGTGCGAGGGACGTCGCGGTCGGGTAGCAACCGGGCACGGCGACGTGGGAGGCACCGATCAGTTGGGTGCGCTGCTTCACGCCGCCCTCGATCACGAGTTCGGGCATGCCGTAGACCCACGTGCCTGCGTGCGCGGAGCCGTAGAACTCCTGCCAGGCGGCCGGATCGGCCAGCCGGAAGTCCGCACCGCAGTCGATCACCGTCACGTCCGCGGGCAGTTCCGCGGCCAACTGCGCGGACGCACCGTGCGGCAGCGCGAGGAACACCACGTCGTGACCGGCCAGCGTCTGCGCGCTGGTGGGCAGCAACACCCGGTCGGCCAGCGGTGCCAGCTGCGGATGGTGCCGGCCCAGCCGATCACCCGCCGACGACGCCGCCGTCACGGCGCCGATCGTCACCTCGGGATGACTGACGAGCAGGCGAAGGATCTCTCCACCGGCATAGCCACTTGCTCCGGCGACTGCAACTGACATCACCTGCATGACTATACATGCTCACGCATATTCATGCCTATCGACAGGCTCGCGCACCCACGACAAGGCACCCCGGCGTCGTGCGACACAGCAGACCGGAACCGGGCCGAATCGCCGGTCCTGTCGAGGAACGCATGGCCGGTCGCGAAAAGAGCGTTCAGGCGCGCTGCACGGCGCCCGTGGCGGCACCCGCTGCGGCGACCGCGGAGTCCCGGGCGGCGTTGACCTCCTCGGTCGTCAAGGTGCGGTCCGGCGCGCGGAAGGTCATCCGGTAGGCCAACGACTTCTTGCCGGCACCGGCCTGGTCGCCCTGGTAGGCGTCGAAGAGATGGATCGACTCCAGCAGCGTCCCGGCCCCGTTCCGCAACGCGGACTCCACCGATGCTGCGACCACGCCGCGGTCGACGACGAGCGCGACGTCGCTGGTCGCCGCCGGCAGCGTGCTGATCGGTGCAGAGGCGACCGGACGGTCACTGGCCGCGATGAGCACGTCCAGATCGATCTCGGCGCCGACGGTGCGCGCGGGCAGCCCGAGCTGTTGCAGGACCTTCGGGTGCAGTTCACCGGCATGCCCGACGAGGGTGCCGTCGGCGAGGGCGAACTCGGCACAGCGTCCGGGATGGTATGGCGCTACGTCCGCCGCCGCGACCTGCACCGGCACGGCCAGCGCCTCGGCGATCCCACGGACAGCGGCGACTGCGTCGCTCCAGTCGGCAGGACGACCGCCACCCCACCAGCCGCTGCGGACGGACTCACCGGTCATCAACAGCCCGAGGTGGCGCGGCTGGCGCGGTACTGCCGCGCGAATGCGTTGCAGCAGCGCGGGATCGGGCTGGACGCCGACGGGTGAGGATGGCGCCGGCTGCTGCGGGCCCTCCTGCGCGAGGACGAGCCCCTGCTCGAACAGGGCGACGTCCTTGAAGCCCCGTGCGATGTTGCGCTTCAGCGCGTCGACCATGGTCGACAGCAGCGAGATCCGCATCAGCGGTTGTTCCTCGGACAGCGGGTTGGCGATGCGTACGGTGCGCTCCCGCGCGGCCTCCACCGGATAGCCCAGCGCCGCGTGCCGCTCGTCGCTCGTGAACGGCGCCGACCAGATCTCGCTGAAACCCTGCGCGGCAAGGAGATTCGCCACCAACCGGCGCACCTGCTGACCGTGCGTGAGGCCGCGGCCGCCGGGCGGGGTGGGCAGCACGGACGGGATCTTCTCGTAGCCGACGACCCGGGCGACTTCCTCGACCAGGTCCGGACCCGTGTGCAGGTCGGGGCGCCACGACGGCGGCGTCACCGACCAGGTTGCGCCGTCGCGGTCCACGTCGCAGCCGACGTCCTGCAGCACCTTCGCGACCTGGACGTCGTCATACGGCATGCCGACCAGCCGCGACGCCAGCCCGGGCTCGAAGGAAATCGCCGGCGCCGTCGCGGTGTGGTCCACGTCGGTGACGCCGGCGTCGGGGGTGCCGCCACCGAATTTCACCAGCAACTGCACCACCAGTTCGACGGCGGCCGGCGCGAGTTGCGGGTCCACCCCTCGCTCGAACCGTTTAGACGCCTCGGAGGGCAGCTTGTGCCGTCGGGCGGACCGCGCGACGGTGATCGGATCGAAGTGGGCACCCTCGATCAGGACGTCCGTGGTCGCGTCATTCACCTCGGAGTCGAAGCCACCCATGACACCTGCGATGCCCAGCCCTCGCTCGCCGCCGTCGGTGATCAGCAGGTCCTCGGGGAAGAGCGAACGCTCCGAACCGTCAAGGGTTTTCAGCTTCTCGCCGACGCGCGCGCGTCGTACGACGATGGGGCCGTCGATCGTCGCCAGATCGTAGGCGTGCAACGGCTGGCCCAGCCCGAGCATCACGTAGTTGGTGACGTCGACCGGCAGCGAGATCGGCCGCATGCCCGCCTCGGTGAGCCGCGTCGTCATCCACGTCGGGGTCGGCGCCGAGACGTCGACGCCGCGCACCACTCTGGCGACGAACCGATCGCAGCCCACCACGCCGCGCAGCGGTGCATCGTCCTCGATCCGGACCTGCGGACCCTGCGCGTTGCCCGGCGGGGCGGCTGCCGCAAGACCCGCGACCGGGTCGGTGAAGTCGTTGCCCTCGGACAGGGCGTACTCGCGGGCCACACCTCGGATGGCGAAGCAGTACCCGCGATCCGGCGTGACGTTGATCTCGATGGTCTCCCGGTCCAGCCCGAGCAGCGGTATGGCGTCCTGCCCCGGCTCCAGCACAACGTCCGGAACCCGCTCGGCGAGCCGGATGATGCCGCCCGAGCCGTCGTCCGGCAGGCCGAGTTCGTCGGCGGCACAGATCATCCCGGCGGACACGTGCCCGTAGGTCTTGCGTGTCGAGATGGCGAAACCACCCGGGAGTTCGGCTCCCGGAAGCACCACGACCACCAGGTCGCCGACCTCGAAATTGTGCGCGCCGCACACGATGCCCTGGGGTGCGCCGGTGCCGTTCGCCTCGCCGACATCGACCGAGCACCAGTTGATCGTCTTGCCGTTCTTCTGCGGTTCCGGCTCCTTGGACAGGACCTTCCCGACGACGAGCGGGCCGGTGATCTCGCCGCCGTGCAGGCCCTCCTCCTCCAGCCCGACACGCACCAGCGATGCGGCGACCTCGGCGCCGGTCACACCGGCCGGGAGTGCGGCGTACTCGCCCAGCCAATCCAACGGAATCCGCATCAGATCTCCATCCCGAACTGCGCGTCGAAGCGCACGTCGCCCTCGATCAGCTCCCGCATGTCCGATTGCCCGGTGCGGAACTGCAATGCTCTGTCGATGCCCATGCCGAACGCGAACCCGGAGTAGACGTCGGGGTCCACACCGCACGCCAGCAGGACGTTGCGGTTGACCATCCCGCAGCCACCCCACTCGATCCAGCCGGTGCCGCTGCACGAGCGGCAGTCCGGGTCGGTGCCGCGACACACGAAGCAGCGCAGGTCCATCTCGGCGGACGGCTCGGTGAACGGAAAGAATGACGGCCGCAATCGGGTGGTGATGCCCTCGCCGAAGAGTTCGCCGGCCATCCGGTCCAGTGTGCCCTTCAGATGCGCCATGGTGATGCCCTTGTCCACGGCGATGCCCTCGATCTGGTGGAACGCCGGCATGTGGGTCGCGTCCAGGTCATCGGTCCGGTAGACCCGGCCGATGCAGCCGACATACAGCGGGACGCCACGCTCGAGCAGTGAGCGGGCCTGCACCGGAGAGGTGTGCGTGCGCAGCACCAGACCGCTGTCCTCCGGTGCGATGTAGAAGGTGTCCTGCATCTGCCGCGCCGGGTGATCGACGTCGAAGTTGAGCGCGTCGAAGTTGAACCATTCGGCCTCGACCTCGGGCCCCTCGGCGATCTCCCAGCCCATGCCGACCAGGATGTCCGCGATCCGCTCGCCCATCAGGTCGACCGGGTGGCGCCGGCCGAGCGGTCGGCGGCCGGGCACCATCGTCACGTCGACGGCTTCCTCGACCAGGATCCGCTCGTCGCGCTCGGTCTCCAGCTGGGCCTGCCGCTCCTTGAGTGCCGCACCGACCTGACCACGAGCGGTGCCGACCCGCTTGCCCGCCTCCGCCTTCGCCGAGGGAGGCAACGCCCCGATCTCCCTGTTGGCCAGCGCGAGCGGACTCTTGTCACCCTGATGGGCGATGCGCGCCGCCTTCAAATCCTCCAGGCTCGCCGCGGCCGCGAAGGCCTGCAGCGCCTCCTGGACGGCTTGCTCGATGACGGCAGGATCGAGGGCGGCCACCTCGACGGGATCGTATGACGTGTTCGGACCAGACACGGTCGGCAAGTCTATTAGGTGGGCGGTGGTCGCGTTTCAGCCGCTCACCGGCGGTCCGCGCTGGCGTACATGCACACGGTCGCCGCGAGCGCGAGGTTCAGCGACTCGGCGTGACCGTGGATCGGCACGCGCACGACGTCGTCGGCCAGCGCACGGATCCCCTCGTCCAGTCCCCACGCCTCGTTGCCCATCAGCCAGGCGTGCGGGCCGGACAGGTCGGCGTCCGGCAACAACGTCGTGCCGGCGCCATCGGCCGCCAGCACCCGGCGGCCGCGGGCGTGGCAGGCGGCGACGAGGTCGCTGACGTCGCCGCCGAGCGCGATCGGCAGGTGCCAGAGTGATCCTGCGGTGGAACGCACGACCTTGGGGTTGTAGAGATCGACGCTCGCATCCGACAGGATCACGGCACGCGCTCCCGCCGCGTCCGCGGACCGTATGACGGTGCCGGCATTGCCCGGATCGCGCACGTGCGACAGGACCGCCACGAAGCCGTCATCGGCGGCGAGCGCCTGTGCGACCGGTACGTCCACCGGTCGGCACACCGCCACGATGCCCTGTGGGTGCTGGGTGTCGACCAGTGCGCTCATCACGGCCGCGTCGCAGTGGTGCAGGCGGATGCGGGCACCGTCGGCGTCATGCGCCAGCGCAAGGAGATCGCCGTGCCTGTCGCGGGCGGCGTCGTCGACATACAGCTCGAGGATGGTGCGCGGCGCGAACCGCAGCACCTCACGCACGCCCTGTGGACCGTCCACCACGAACCGACCGGCACGCTGACGCGCCGAACGCCGGCCCAGTGCCCGGACCGCCCGCACCCGCTCCGCGCGGGGATTGGTGAGGACGGACGGAGTCACTGGACCGGCGTTCCGAAGGTGCGGTGCGCCGCGTCAGGCGACGGAGTCGGCCTTGGCGTCGGTCGCCGGCACGTTGGCCTTGGCGATCTCGACGAGCGCGGTGAAGGCAGCGGCATCATTGACGGCCAGCTCGGCGAGCATGCGGCGGTCGACCTCGACCTCGGCCGCCTTCAGGCCCTGGATGAACCGGTTGTAGGTCATCCCGTTGGCGCGGGCGCCGGCGTTGATGCGCTGGATCCAGAGGCGACGGAAGTCACCCTTCCGGGCGCGGCGGTCCCGGTAGCTGTAACCCATGCTGTGGGTGACCTGCTCCTTGGCCTTGCGGTAGAGCCGCGAACGCTGTCCGCGGTAGCCGCTGGCCTGCTCCAGAACGGTCCGACGCTTCTTCTGGGCGTTGACCGCCCGCTTCACGCGTGCCACGTGAATCTCCTTCTAGTACGTGTGGGTTCGGGTGAAGTGGGGCTTACTTGCCCAGCAGCTTCTTGATCTTCTTGCTGTCGGCGGCCGACGCCTCGACGTCGGGCACCAGGCGACGCGCCTGGCTGCTGGTGCGCTCCTGGAACTTGTGCACGTGGCGCGCACGCTGCCGGATGACCTTGCCGGACCCGCTGATCTTGAAGCGCTTCTTGGCGCCACTGTGGGTCTTCATCTTCGGCATAGCCGATCTCCTTCGTTACGTGGTGTACCCGCCTGCCGGTGAGGGCGGGCTGGCTTGCGGACTCTCGCGCGCTGCGCGAGATGGCTCGGAGTGCTCGCCGGCACTCGAGGAGTTCAGGCGTCGGCGCTCGCAGTCTGCTCTGCTTGCGCCTGCTCGCGGCGGCGACGGCCCTCGGCGCGTGCCTCCGCCTTCTTCTTGGTGGGTCCCAGCACCATGATCATGTTGCGGCCGTCCTGCTTGGGCGCGCTCTCCACGAAGCCCAACTCCTGGACGTCGTCGGCCAGACGCTGCAGCAGCCGGAAACCGAGCTCCGGCCGGGACTGCTCGCGTCCGCGGAACATGATCGTCACCTTGACCTTGTCGCCCGCCGACAGGAACCGCTCGACATGGCCCTTCTTGGTGCCGTAGTCGTGCGGGTCGATCTTCGGGCGGAGCTTGATCTCCTTGATGACGGTGTTGACCTGGTTCTTGCGCGACTCACGGGCCTTCATGGCGGCTTCGTACTTGAACTTGCCGTAGTCCATGAGCTTTGCCACGGGCGGCTTGGCCATGGGTGCGACCTCGACCAGGTCGAGATCTGCTTCAGCGGCCAGACGCAACGCGTCCTCGACGCGCACGATCCCGACCTGCTCTCCGTTCGGCCCAACCAACCGCACTTCCGGAACCCGGATGCGGTCGTTGATACGAGGCTCAGCGCTGATGTGAAGCTCCTTCGTTCGTGTTCGTGGTGCTGCGGTTGCTGCGGGAAACGAAGAAAGGCTCCTCGTCACCCATCGTGGTGCGCGAGAAGCCTCTGCCTGCAGCACAGCGTCGACACATGCAGTCACCGCGGCGTCATACGCTGCGAGTGACGACTGCTCGTCACTGGACCGGACCTGGCGACATGCCTGCCGCTCGAGGTGGAAGCTTCAGCTCCTCTTGCACACTGCTCCGGCACGCGCCGGACCAGTCGGTGACAACCATGCTATCGCCTGCGGCGAGGAGCACGAAATCGGGCCGCACCGACCATCAGGTCTCTCCCCTACCATGATCGCGCTCGGGACGCCGGAAGGAGACCGCCCACCCATGCGCACCACACTGCGCCGCTGCGCACTCGGCGTCGGCGCGCTGATCGCCGCCGCCCTCGCCGGCGGCTCGGCGGTGGCTCAGCCGGGACAGAGCACACCGTCGGCGGCGCCCAGTCCGGGGCGCCCCTTCGTCGGCGTGATCTTCGCGCCGCACGCCGACCAGCAGAGCTGCACGGCCACTGTGGTCAACTCGCACACCGGCGATCTGGTGCTGACCGCCGCGCACTGCGTGTCGGGTTCCGGCGCCGGGTGGACCTTCGCGCCGGACTGGCACAGCGGAAAGACCCCGGAAGGTCGCTGGACGGTCACCGCCGCGTACGCGCTGCCGGGGTGGCTGCAGGATCAGGATCCGCAGCAGGACATGGCCATGTTGAAGGTCGCGCCGCAGACGATCGACGGCCACCCGCGCACGCTGCAATCGGTCACCGGCGCGGCCGACGTCGGCCTGGCGCCCGCCTCCGGACAGGTGGTGACCGACGTCGCGTACAACAACGACGCGGACGAACCCATCGACTGCACGACGACCGTCTACTGGACCGAGGGCCACCCCAGCTTCGACTGCCACGGTTACGTCGGCGGCAGCAGCGGCAGTCCATGGCTGGTCACCAGCGCAGGCCGCCCGAAGGTGGTCGGGATGATCGGCGGCCTCAACCAGGGCGGTTGCGTGGAGTCCACGTCGTATTCCTCGGCGTTCGGCGCCAACATCGTGTCGCTGTGGTTGCACGCCGAGGGCGCACTGCAGGACGACGTGCTGCCGGCGCCGGATCCGGACGGCTGCTAGCCCGTCCCGGCGCGAGGTGCGCCGGGACGGGCCAGCAGGAGTCACGGGACAGTCACGGGCGCCGTCAGCCGGCGGTGACCAGTTCGTCCCGCTGCGGCGGTGTGTCGGCAGCCGCCGCACGGGTGGACTCCGCGGCCTGGTCGAGCATGCTCTCGTCGAACGGCGCCGTTCCGCTCAGCACCGCCTCCATCTGCACCCGGTCCAGACTGTGCGTCCAGTGCCCGACCAGCACCGTGGCGATCGAGTTGCCGGCGAAGTTGGTCAGCGCCCGTGCCTCGCTCATCATCCGGTCGATGCCGACGATGAGGCCGACCCCCTGCACCAGGTCCGGACGGTGTGACTGCAGGCCACCGGCCAGGGTCGCCAGGCCGGCGCCGGTGACGCCGGCGGCGCCCTTGGACGCGATGACCATGAAGACCAGCAGCGAGATCTGCTGGCCCAGGCTGAAGGGCTTGTCCAGTGCGTCGGCGATGAACAGCGAACCCATCGTCAGGTAGATCGCGGTGCCGTCCAGGTTGAACGAGTAGCCGGTCGGGACGGTGATGCCGACCACCGGTCGGGCGACGCCCAGGTGTTCCATCTTGGCGATCAGCCGTGGCAGCGCCGACTCCGAGGACGACGTCGACAGGATCAGCAGGAACTCGCGCCCCAGGTAGCGCAGCAACGAGAAGACGTTGACCCGGGCGACCACCCACAGGATCGAGCCGAGTACGCCGAACACGAACAGGAAACAGGTGATGTAGAACGCGATCATCACCACGGCCAGGCCCTGCAGGGCCTTCCAGCCGGTGGCGCCTACGACGGCGGCCATCGCTCCGAAGGCCCCGACCGGGGCGACATACATGATCATCTGCATCAGCCGGAAGACCAGCCGCTCGCAGTGCTTGATGCCGGCCAGGATGGGTTCGCCGGCGCTGCCCAGCTTCTGCAGGGCGAAGCCGACCAGCAGGGCCACCACCAAGGTCTGCAGCACCGACCCGGAGGTGAGCGCGGAGACCAAGGTGTCCGGCACCAGCCCGAGGACGAAGTCGACGGTGCCGCCGCTGCCGCTGTCGACCTGCTGATGGCCGGTCGCGGCCAGTTGCGCGGTCAGGTGCAGGCCCGAACCCGGGTGCACGATGTTGCCGACCAGCAGGCCGATGGCCAGCGCGACCGTCGACATCGCCAGGAAGTAGCCGAGTGCGAGGCCGCCGATGCGGCCGACGGCGGCCGCCTTGCGGACCGACCCGATGCCGAGCACGATCGTGCAGAAGATGATCGGTGAGATCATCATCTTGATGAGATTCACGAATCCGGTGCCCAGCCATTTGAGCTCGACGCCGAAGTCCGGCCAGATGATGCCGACGGCGATGCCGGCGATCATCGCGATCACCACGGCGGCATACAGATAGTGCGTGCGGTCCTTGCGCGCAGGCCCCGGCGGGCTGCTCGCGACGGTGTGCTGCGCTGGTGTGCTCATCACTTCTCCCACATGTCGTGTCCCGGTCCTCGCCCTTGGCCCGGGCGACCTGCACGACAATGGCGCGGGGCGTGATGCCGGTCACGTTTGTGTTCATTGTGTTCAACGAGTGGTGCTCATGAGCGAGGTGACGATGCGTCGCAGGGTTCCCGTGCGGTCCCCGCGTCGCTGGTCGGTCGCGACGCAGACGTTCGCGCTGCAGGTCGTCGTCGCGCTGCTGGTGATCGCGGCCGGCGTCGGAGGCGTCTTCCTGCAGGCCCGTCGGTACAGCACGAACCGGGCGACCGCACAGGTGCTGGCCGTCGCGACATCGGTCGCCGCCACCCCCGAGGTGGTGCACGCCCTGCACAGCGCCGACCCGTCGGCGACGCTGCAACCCCTGGCCGAAGGTGTGCGCAAGCGCACCCACACCGACTTCGTGGTCGTCATGAGCCCGACCGGCACCCGCTACAGCCACCCCAATCCGGCGCGTATCGGCGAGCAGTTCGTCGGGCACATCCGCCCGGCGGCCGCCGGCCGCCAGGTGGTCGAGGACTACACCGGCACGCTCGGTCCGTCCCGCCGGTGCGTCGTGCCGGTCTTCGACCACGGCCGGGTGATCGGCCTGGTGTCGGTCGGCATCCGCAAGGAGGAGGTCAGCCATCAGGTCCGCGAGCAGCTGCCCACCGTCTTGGGCGCTGGCCTGCTGGCCGCCCTGTTGGTCGGGCTCGGCACCGCACTGGTGGCGCGCCGGGTGCGCCGGCAGACCCACGGTCTGGGTGCCCAGCAGTTGCAGGAGATGTACGACTACTACGACGCGGTGCTGCACGCGGTCACCGATGGCCTGCTACTCATCGACCTGACCGGCCGGATCCGGGTGGCCAACGACGAAGCCGTCCGGCTGCTCGACCTGCCACCGGATTTCACCGATCGGCCGGCCACCGGTCTCGGCCTGCCCGCGCCGATGATCGCCACCCTCACCGACGACACCGCACGCCACGACGAGTTGCAGATCGCCGGCGGCCGGACGTTGGTGGTCAGCAAGGCCGGCGTCGCGCCCGGCGGCAAGCCGCTGGGGTATGTCGTGACCATGCGTGACCGGACCCAGCTCGTCGCACTGACCGGCGAACTCGACTCCGCACGCAGCCTGACCGAGGCGCTGCGCTCGCAGACCCATGAGGCGTCCAACCGGCTGCACACGATCGTCTCCCTCATCGAACTGGGCCACACCGACCGGGCGCTCGACTTCGCCACCGAGGAACTGGACCAGGCGCAGGGCCTCACCGACCGGGTCGTCGGCGCGATCGACGGTGAGCCGGCGATCACGGCGCTGCTGCTGGGCAAGGCCGCACAGGCCCGCGAGCGAGGCATCACGCTGCAGATCGCGCCGCATTCCACGGTGCCGGAGCACGCCGCGCCGACCGCGGACCTGGTGACGATCGTGGGCAACCTGGTCGACAATGCCTTCGACGCGGTCAGCGACCTGGACGGCGACCGGGTGGTGCGCTTCGACGCGCAACTGCGCGACGGCTGGGCGACACTGACGGTCACCGACAACGGACCGGGCCTCAGCGGTGACGTGGAGCAGGCGTTCCGGCGCGGCTACTCCACCAAGGAGTCGGGACACGCGGGACGCCGCGGTGTCGGGCTGGCACTGGTCGCCCAGTCGGTTGCTCGCGTGCGTGGGACCGTCGAAGTGCTCGGCCCGCCCACCCGTTTCGTCGTCCGGCTGCCGGTCCGGCCCCTGACGACCACTGATCGGAAGGAACGCGGATGACCGACCTGCGCGTCCTCGTCGTCGAGGACGAACCGGTGGCCGCCGAGGCGCACACGGCATACGTCGGCCGGGTGGAGGGCTTCTCGGTCGTCGCGACCGTGGGCACCTGCCACGAGGCGATCCAGCAGTTGCAGGACGGGCCGGTGGACGTCGTGCTGCTGGACATGAACCTGCCCGACAGGCACGGCCTCGACGTGGTGCGCGCACTGCGCTCGGCCGGGCACCGCACCGATGTCATCGCGGTCACGTCGGCTCGCGAGCTGGAGGTGGTGCGCTCCGCGGTGTCGCTCGGTGTCGTGCAGTACGTCCTGAAGCCGTTCACCTTCCGCACCCTGCGTGATCGGCTCGAGGCATATCGCGCGTATGTCGAGCAGGCGCAGGGTGTTTCGTCCGTCACCAACCAGTCGGAGATCGACCAGATGCTCGGATCGCTCCGGCCCAGTCGACCCACCGAACTGCCCAAGGGGCTGTCCCAGGAGATGCTCGATCGGGTCAGCACCGTGCTGCGGCACAGCCCGACCGCGCTGTCCGCGCGCGACCTCGCCGGGCAACTGCCGGTCAGCCGGGTCACCGCGCGGCGGTATGCCGAGCACCTGTGCGACGCGGGGCTGGCCGTGCGGCGCTCCCGGTATGCGGGCGCCGGCCGCCCGGAGGTGGAGTACCGCTGGGCCTGAGCACCCCACGAAGTTTCTCCTCCGCTGCGCTCCCCCGAATACTTCGCGAGGACCCCGCCGTGAGCACCCCACGGTCGAGACGATCACGCCGCCGTCGCGGCGAGCGGCCCGGCCAGGTCGCCGCGGCCGGCAACGACGAGGTCGGCCAGACCGAGCCAATCGGCCAGTTCGCGCAACGACCTGGCCAACTCGGCCGCCGTGTGCGGCGGGGCGCCGGGTTCGGCATACGCACCGAGGACCTGCAGGGCGCTCCCCCGCCGGTCGGCCTTGAGGTCGACCCGGGCGACGATGCGGTCGCCGAGCAGGAACGGCAGCACGTAGTAGCCGTGCACGCGCTTGGCCTCGGGGACGTAGATCTCGATGCGGTAGAAGAAATCGAAGAGCGCTTCAGTGCGTTCCCGGTGCCAGACCAGCGGATCGAACGGGCTCAGCAGTGCACGCGCCTCGACCGTGCGCGGCACCGTCACGTCACGGTGCAGGTATGCCGGCCGGCGCCAGCCCTCGACTGCCACCGGCAGCAGCTCGCCGTCCTCGACGAGGGCCCGCAGCGCCGGGCCGACCTGCGGGAGATGCACGTTGCCCGGGGTCTGCAGCCGGAAGTAGTCCCGCAGGTCGAATTCGGTTGCGACGCCGTACGATCGGGCCGCGCGGCGGAGCAATTCGCCGGACGCGTCGAACAGCGTCGGCTCCGGACCGGCCAGGATGTGCGAAGGGATGACCCGCTCGGGCAGGTCATAGACGCGTTCGAACGCGGCGTTGCGCCGGGACACGCTCAGCCGACCGGCGAAGAAGAGGAACTCCAGCGCCTTCTTCGTCTTCGACCAGTTCCAGCCCCAGTTGTCCTTCGTGCGTGGCAACCCGTCGTCCAGGTCGCGAGCGGTCGCGGCACCACCCAGCTCGATCTCCCGCAGCAGCGCCTCGGGCAGGCCCGGGTCGTCGGGCAGGCCGAACCAGCTGTGCCCGCGGGCGGCGTGGTCGCGCATCCGGTGGCTCATCACCGGCCACAGCTCGACCGGCATGTATGCCGCGCAGTGCGCCCAGTATTCGACCAGCCGCCGCGGCGCACGCCCCGCGGCACGGTCGAGCAGGCCGACGTCATAGGCACCCATCCGGGAGAACAGCGGCATGAAGTGGGCACGCTGCAGCACGTTGACGGAATCAATCTGCAACAGCCCGGTCCGGTCGAGGGTCCGCGCGAGGGTGCGCATGGTCGGGGGCTGGTGTCGCGGGTCGCGGAATCCCTGCGCGACCAGACCGATGCGCCGGGCCTGAGCCGCCGACAGCGAGTCGACGCGTGGTGATGGGCTCACCGGAACGACACTAGGCGTCCGCACCGACATACTCGGCGAAGGCGGCGGCCGTCTCGGCGCCGTCCAACCCGCGGGCGAGCAGGGCCAGCAGCAGCAACCGCGCCTTGTAGGCGTCCAGGGTCCCGGCCGGTAATAGTCCGCGGGCGACCAGATCGCGCTCGTTGCCCGGGCCGCCGTAGGTCGCGATGTGCACGGCGCCGGCACCGGTCCGTGACGCCAGCACCACCGGCCGCGTGCGCGCGAGTGCGGCGGCGCGGTCGGCGATCTCGGGCCGCAGATGGCCGACGCCGAAGGCAGCGACCACGAGCCCGTCGGCGTCCCCGACGGCGTCGAAGAGCATGCCGTCGTCGCCGAGCACCGAGACGATCAGCGGCACGCGGACGTCGCGCACGGGCGGGCCGATGGGTGCACGCCGGGGCACCCTGGCGGCATACCGGACCCGTCCCTCCTCCACCCGCCCCGTCGGGCCGGCGTTCGGTGAGACGAAGGCGCCGACGCTGCTGGTGTGCCGCTTGGCGACGAACCGCGCGGCGTGGATCTCGTCGTGGAGCACCACGAGCGCACCACGATCCCGGCTCGCCGGGTCGGACGCGACCCGCAACGCGGCCACCAGGTTCGCCGGTCCGTCCGGGCCGGGCAGGCTCGGATTGCGCATCGCACCGGTGCACACGAGCGGCTCCGGACACCCCCACCACAGGTCGAGCAGGAACGAGGTCTCCTCCAGGGTGTCGGTGCCCTGCACGACCACCACGCCGTCGGCGCCACCACGCACCGCCCGGTCCGCGGCGGCGGCCAGCTCCGTCACATCCGCGATGCCGATCCGGGAGCTGCCGACGGCCCGGAAATCGACGTGGTCGACCTCGATGCCGAGCGCGGCCACCTCCGGCGCCCGCAGCAGGTCCGCGCCGGTCAGCCGGACCACCGCACCAGCCGCGTCCGTGCCCGTCATGCTGATCGTGCCGCCGAGGAAGAACACCGCCACCGAGGTCACGGCACCACCCTAGTGAGGCCTCAAGCAGCGAGTGCGTGCATGGCGACGCGGCGACGGTGCAGGTGCAGGGCGCCATACCCGGTCAGTGCAACGGCGGCGCCGATCGCGGCGACCAGCAGGAAGCCGCCGCCGAACCCGGTCGAGTCGATGGCTGCGCCGGCCAGCGGAGCCCCGAGGGCGGAGCCGGCGGTCATGAACGACCCGTGCCAGCCCATCGCCTCACCGCGGGCGGCGGACGGCACCACCCGGCTCACAGCATCCACCGTGGCGGTGATCGTCGGAGCGCAGAAGAGGCCGGCGATCAGGGCGATCGCGGCCAGCGACCACGTGCCACCGGCGAGCGCC
The DNA here is from genome assembly GCF_054778955.1 of Flexivirga lutea. NCBI lineage: Bacteria > Bacillati > Actinomycetota > Actinomycetes > Micrococcales > Dermacoccaceae > Flexivirga > Flexivirga lutea. The sequence goes on along the minus strand of NZ_BAAGZB010000003.1, from coordinate 393,042 downwards.
ATCGGCGCGGTGGCCACCGCCAGGCCGAGCAGCAACAGGAACGGCTGGACCGGACGGGACACGGCGCCGTAGATCAGGCCGCCGAACAGCGAACCACCTGCCCAGGGCACCAGCACGATGCTCATCTGACCGACCGCGTCGAATTCGCGCATGGCGGCGACGATGGCCACGTCGCTGCCACCGAGCACGATCGTGCAGGCCGCAGCCGCGCCACAGATCGCCAGGAAGCCGGCCCGGAACCAGGCGCGACGCGGGACGACCTGGCCGGCGGCGTCGGTCTCGGGGTCGGCCCCGCGCAGCGGCGGGTTCAGGACGTAGAGCGCGACGCCGGCCAGCACACCGGCCAACTCGATCCCGCAGAGCACGAAGCGGGTGTCGAAAGCCGTGGCGAGCCACACGGCGAGCACCGGGCCGACCATGAACGCCAGCTCGACACTCATGCTGTCCACCGACAGGGCTGTGCGGCGGTCGCTGTCGGGCACGGCGGCGATCACGCCCTGCCGGATGATCGAGAACGTCGGGACGATGAAAAGCCCTGCGACGGTGGCGAGTACGAGCAACATCCAGTAGCCCGCGAACGGCGCGATCGCCCAACACACGGCGTTGACGACGAGTGAAGGCAGCACGACCCGGCGCAGTCCCATCCGGTCCAGCAGCTTCCCGCGCCACGGTCCGGAAACGGCGATCGCCAGCGTGGCTCCGGCGGCCACCAGGCCCGCCTCCGAGTACGAGCGGCCGAGCGACTGCACGACGTGCAGCGTGAGCACGACGGCGGCCGAGGCGATCGGGATCCGCAGCAGGAGACCCAGGAGCAACACCCGCCGGGCATCGCTGATGCTCAACACGCGCTGGTAGGGGCTGAACGACATACGGGAGTCACTCCTTCACAGGTGTGGAGAACAGGACGAGAGTCGTCAGAACGACCAGATTCAATACTTCCATATCGAAATATTGACGCGCGACCCATTTACCACCCGTGAGACGAAAATCTCACCGGGCGCTCAGGTTGCGTTCCACCAGGTCGGAGACGCGCAGAAATACTCGCCGCACCGGGAATTAATCGGAGGACCCCTCCGTTACACCTACTGTCCGCCGGAGCCAGCAAGCGAAAGGACCTTGGGATGCCACCACGCACCTCCCCCGTCGTGCACCGCACCACCTCCAGGATGCTCGACCAGTTGCACCGAGCTCACATGACGCGCACCCACCAGCAATCGTCCGAGCAGCGCGAACTCCCGCGCATGCGGCCGTATGCCGAGCAACTCGCCTACGAACGCGGCGACGACTGACCGCAGCGCATCCGCCCCGTACGACCAAGCCGACCGGCACCACAGCAGCCCGGTCGGCTTCGTCATGTCCGCAACGTCAGCGGACGACCGCCCCCGGGTGTGTCGCGTCGACCAGCTCGCGATAGCGGGCCGCCGCCGCGGCGCCCGCCGCCGGATCGGACGGTTCGACGGTCGCCGCGACCGGCACGTCCCACGCCGGCGGAGCCTCGACGCCGCTCCACGCCCAGGCCGCCTGCCGGGCGGCGCCCAACGCGACATACTCGGCCGGCTGCGGGACCAGCACCGGCACCCCGAAAATGTCAGCCGCGGCCGAGCGAACGGTGCTCGCCGCCGCGGCTCCACCGATCAGCAGCACACGCCGGCCGTGAATGCCGTTGCGCGCCAGCGCATCGATGCAGCCCTTGAGGTTGCCGAGCATGCCCTCGACATACGCACGCGCCAGGTGCGCCGGCGTCGCGTTGGCACGGGTGATGCCGGCCAACGTCCCGCGCGCGGCCGGCAGATTGGGAGTGCGTTCACCGTCGAGGTAGGGCAGCAGGGTGAGGCCGCCGGCCCCGATCGGGGCCTGCGCCGCCAGTGCGTCGAGGCCGGTGAGGTCCACGTCGAGGGTGTGCGCCGCGGCCACCAGCACGCGAGCCGCATTGAGGGTCGCCAGCAGCGGCAGGTGGCGGCCCGTCGCGTCGGCGAAACCGGCGACGGCACCCGTGAGGTCCCCGACCGGCTGGTCGTGCACGGTGAACACCGCACCGCTGGTGCCCAGCGACACCACGATGTCACCCGGCTCGATCGCCAGCCCCAATGCCGCGGCGGCATTGTCGCCGGTGCCGGCGGCCACCAGCATGCCGTCCGCCGTCCGGCCCGCGGCCTCGGACGGGGCGACGACGCGCGGCACCTGCACGTCGCGACCGAAGGCACGCTGCAGTAGGTCCGGGCGGTATTGGCCGGTCACCGGTGACCAGTACGCCGTACCCGACGCGTCGCCCCGGTCTGTCGTCCAACCCTCGAATGCCTTGCCGTCCTTGAGGATCCGCCCGGTCAGCCAGTCGTGTGGCAGCACCACCGTGGCAGTGCGGGCAGCATTGTCCGGCTCGTGCTCGGCCAACCAGCGCAGTTTGGTGCCGGTGAAGCTGGCCACCGGCACCAGGTCGACGGCGTCGACCCAGGCCGGCGCACCGCCGAGCTCGTCGATCAGGGCCGCCGCCTGCGGCGCCGAGTTGGTGTCGTTCCAGAGCATGGCGTCGCGCACCAGGCCGTCGGCGTCGTCCAGCGTGACCATCCCGTGCTGCTGCCCGCCGACGGCGATCGCCCGCACACCGTCCAGCAGGCCACCGGCCCGTGCCTTCTCGTATGCCGCCCACCACGCTGCAGCATCGACCTGCGTGCCGTCGGGATGGCCGGCCCGCGCCTCCCGCACGATGCGCCCGGTCGCGGCCTCACAGACGACGATCTTGCAGGACTGCGTGGAACTGTCCACTCCGGCGACCAGCGGCTCACTCATACGGCTCCCAGCGTCATGGCCACGAGAGTAGTGGCTGCCCGATGTGGCGGACGCGGGAACGGTAGGGATATGCTCACCTCACTTAGTTGAGCCTTACCTAATTCCCGCAGAGAGGTGTCCGTGCTCGCGACATTCGTGATCGGCCTGCGCGAGGGCCTCGAAGCGGCGTTGATCGTCGGCATCATCGCAGCGTTCCTGAAGAAGAACGGCCACCGGCTCACCACCATGTGGATCGGGGTCGGCGCCGGCGTCGCGATCAGTGTCGCGGTGGGCGTCGTGCTGAAGGTGGTCGAATCGGGCCTGCCGCAACGCCAGCAGGAGATGATGGAGACCGTCATCGGCGCCGTCGCGGTGGTTTTCGTCACCGGGATGATCGTGTGGATGAGCACGCACTCGCGCGGGCTCAAGGGCGAGATCGAGTCGGCCGCGCGGAGCGCCCTCGGCGAAGGCACCTCACGGGCGATGGTCCTCATGGCGTTCCTCGCGGTGCTCAAGGAAGGGTTCGAGACCGCCGTCTTCCTGCTGGCCACCTTCCAGGCCGCGACCAACACGACCAGCGCCATCGCGGGAGCAGCGCTCGGCATCGGTGCGTCGGTGCTGCTCGGCATCGGTCTCTACACCGGTGGTGTCTCGCTCAACCTGGGCAAGTTCTTCAAGGGCACCAGCGCCTTCCTGATCCTCGTCGCCGCGGGCCTGGTGGTCACCGCCCTGCGCACCGCCCACGAGGCCGGCTGGCTCAACGCCGGGCAGGGCAGGACCGTCGACCTGCACTGGCTGGCCCCGGCGGGTTCGATCCGCAGCGCCATCTTCACCGGTGTGCTCGGCATACCCGCCGACCCCCGGCTGATCGAGGTGCTCGGCTGGTTCCTCTACGTCGTGCCCATGGCGCTGATGGCCTTCTGGCCGGCCGCGCACCGCCCGAGCGCCATACAGGGTGTGCGCCTGAAGCTGGCCCTCGCGGGCGGCTGCCTGGTTGGCGCCGTCGCGGCCTTCGCCGTCGTGCCGTCCGCCCACCTGGAGGTGCCCGCCTCGGCTCCGATCGTCGACGCCGCCGGCAGCCCGGTCGGCTCGGTGCGGCTCAGCGACGGAGCGCTGCACCGGTCGGCCGGCGAGCAGATCCGGCTGCGCTCCGCGGGCCGCGCGGTCGTGGCGGGCGTTGGCACCCGCCACTTCACCGGCATACTGCCGACCGCGACCGACGCAGAGCGTCCGGCGACGCTCACCTTGGCGCAGGTGACCGCCCTCAACGGTGGCCGGGTGCCGGTCGGGATCGACCCGAGTGTCGACCCCGGCCCCTACCGCGCGAGCTGGCAGCTGTCGGACACGGTCGAGGCGTGGACCAGCCACGGCAAGCTGTATGACGCCATGCGTACCGCACGCGCCAGCGTCAGCCTCAGCGGCGGAGGATTGAGCACCCAGCGCACGCTGACCATCCCCCCGGGAGCGACGCTGCCGGCCGGAATGTCCGCCCCGAGCGCGTCCTGGTCGGTGAGTCCGGCATACAGCGACGACTTCGCCGCCGCACTGAACCACTTCGCCGGAGAACGTGATTCGGCGAAGTTCTGGGGCCGCGTCGTGCCGCTCGGCCTGCTTGTGGCAGGCGCCGCTCTCGCCGTCGTCGCGTTCCGTGCGCGCCGCCGGCTGCCCCGCACCGGCACACGGGTCGGTGCACCGTCAACCCATCACTCCCCGAGGAGCTCAGCACATGCTTAGCCACCCCATCCGTCACGTTGCCGGGACCGGCGCGGCCGTCGCGATCGCCGTGACGCTCGCCGCCTGCGGATCGTCGTCCTCCGGCAGCTCGGCCGAGGGCGCCAGCGCCGGTGCGACGAGCGCCGCGGCCAAGGTGTCCGGCGGTGCGGCGCAGGTCAAGGTGACCCTGACCGGCGCTGATGGATGCCGACCCGACCACACTTCGGCGCCGGCCGGGCCGGTGACCTTCACAGTGACCAACAAGGACGCCACGGCGATCACCGAGATCGAGCTGCAGAGCGATCAGCGCATCCTGGGTGAGAAGGAGAACCTCGCTCCCGGGCTCGCTCCGGTGAAATTCACGGTCACGTTGTCCGGCGGCAAGTACCAGCTCTACTGCCCCGGCGCTGAGAAGGAGACGGTCCCGTTCACCGTCACCGGCAAGGCGGCTGCCGCTGCGTCGGGCTCGACGGCCACCATCCTGGCGCAGGGCACCAAGGGTTACGCCACGTTCGTCAACCAGAATGCCGCCGACATGGTCACCGGCGTCGCAAAACTGCAGTCCGCCATCGACAACGGCGACGTCGCTGCCGCCAAGAAGGCGTATGCCGGGGCACGCCCGTTCTACGAGAAGATCGAGTCGGATGTCGGTGGTTTCGTCCTGCCGGGATACAAGCCGGGCGACAACGCCGGCAACCTCGACTACCTGATCGACATGCGGCAGTCCAATTTGGACCCCAAGGTCGGCTGGCACGGCTTCCACGCCATCGAGAAGGACCTGTGGCAGGAGGGGAAGATCACCGCCCGGACGAAGAAGTACGCCCAGGAGTTGCACGGCAACGTCAGCAAGCTCGCCGGCCTGGTCAAGGGCATCACCTACCAGCCGGAGGATCTGGCCAACGGGGCAGCCAGTCTGCTGGAAGAGGTGCAGACCAACAAGATCAAGGGCGAGGAGGAGAAGTACAGCCACACCGATCTGGCCGACTTCGCCTCGAACGTCGAGGGCGCACAGCAGGCGTTCGCCTTCCTCAAGCCCGGGCTGCAGAGGATCGATCCGGCGCTCACCGCCCGGGTGAGCAAACAGTTCACCGCGGTCACCAACGCGCTCAACCCCTACCGTGACGGCGCCTCGCTGGGCGGATTCAAGCCCTGGACCGCGCAGCTGCGCAAGACCGACGCCGCATCCCTCAGCAAGAAGGTGCAGGCGCTGCAGGACCCGCTGTCCCAGATCGCGCAGAAGGTGGCGACGGCGGGTTGATCGATCAACAGACTCCGGAGGGGACCTCGGGCCTCCCCCGCCGACGGCTCTTCCAGGGAGCCGCCGGCGGGGTGGCGGCGGGCGCCCTCGCCGTCGGCGCCTCGTGGGGCATGGATGCGTCCCGCTCGCACTCTGCCGAGGCAGCGGACAAGGATGCGATCGACCTCACGACGCGGTACCCCTATTACGACCAGCCGGAGCCCGTCGGCATACGCACACCGCCCCAGCGGTACTCGATCTTCATGACGTTCGACATGGTCGACGGGTCGCTGCGGACGGACCTGCAGTCCCTGCTCGCACGCTGGACCGCCGCCAGTGCCCAGCTGATGAGTGCACAACCGATCGGGCAGGTGCAACCCTCGTCGGACGCTGCAGTCGGCGGAGACACCGGCGAGGCACTCGGGCTCGACGCCGCCAGTCTCACGGTGACCATCGGGCTCGGTCCCTCGCTCTTCGATGATCGATTCGGCCTGGCCGCCCAGCGCCCGAAGCTGCTCCACCCGTTGCCGAAGCTGCCCAGCGACAACCTGGCTGCCGCCACCAGTGACGGCGATCTGTCGGTGCAGGTGTGCGCCGATGATCCCCAGGTGTGCTACCACGCCGTCCGCAACCTGGCCCGTATGGCGCGAGACACCGTGCAAACCCGTTGGACCGTCATGGGATTCGGGCGGGCATCGGCCGGGAAGGGCCAGCAGACGCCGCGGAACCTGTTCGGTTTCAAGGACGGCACCCGCAACATCAGCACGACCGCCGACTTCGACAAGTACGTCTGGCTACGGGACGCGGACTGGATGACCGGCGGCACCTACCAGGTCGTCCGCAAGATCGAGATGAACATCGAGACCTGGGACGCCGACCGGGTCAGCGACCAGGAGCACATCTTCGGTCGCGGCAAGACCGAGGGTGAACCGCTCACCGGGCGCACGGAGCACGACATACCCCACTTCCACGCGAGGGCTGCGGACGGCAAGCCGGTGATCGCGCCCACGTCGCACATCGCACTCGCCGCCCACGAGAACAACGGCGGCATCAAGATCCTGCGTCGTGGCTACAACTACACCGACGGCATCAACGAGTTCGGTCAGCTCGACGCCGGGCTGCTGTTCGTCTGCTACCAGAACGACCCGGCACACTTCGTGCAACTGCAGCGCAAGCTGGGCGCGGCCGACCTGCTGAACGAATACGTCAAGCATGTCGGCTCCGGACTCTTCGCGATCCCGCCGCCCCCGCGGACCGGTCACTACATCGCCGAACAGCTCTTCCAGTAGCCCTCCTCACCGAGCGGACACGAACACCACCGAGCGGACACGAACACCACCGAGCGGACACACAATTTCGCAGGAATCGGCCCCTGGATCGTGTCCGCCCGGGAGTTTCGTGTCCGCTCGATCGGGGGCGCCGGTCAGATGACGAACGCACGCCTCGGCAGCGGTCCGTCGGGGACCGGCCACCCACCGTCCAGCACCGACCGGACGCCGTGGGCCGCGAGGATGCCGGGCAACATGCCAGCCGGCAGGGCCTCGTTCCAGTCCCACCGAGCAACGTCTCGCACGCCCCGGTGACGTCGCAGGAGTAGCTCACGCCGCTTTTCGCCCAGCAGCGCGTCGACGGCGGTGCGCCCCGGATCTTCTTGTTCCACGACGTATTTCAGCTTGCCGTCGCATTCCCCCACCAGCCCCAGGTGCTCCCAGTAGAAGTCGGTGCGACCGATGAATTCGTCGCCGTGGAAGAACTTCCATTGCAGCTCCGGCATCGGCAGGCTCGCCTGGAACATCCGAACCCGACTCAGAGACTCCAGTGGAGACTCGGCCCGCTCGTCGGCAAGATGTATGGCGAGCTCCGCCATGCGGCGACCACGCGCACCTGGTGGCACTCGACGCCATTCAGCGAACAACGCATCACGCGTGGTCAGACCCCGACGCAACGCGTCATCACAGACCGCAACCCCTGATGCGAGCTTCGCCTGGCGGGCGTGGTCGACGATCGTCCTCTCGTAGGTCGTGACACGCAACCCGCCGATGTCCGCGTCCGCAGCAACCAGCGCGCTCCTCCGCCGACGAACGTTCGGCGTGCGCCCTCGTGCGTCTGGCGAGAGGGCGTATTCGACGAGCTGACACCGTGATCCGATGGTCGGCAACTGCCAGATCGCGGCAGCGGTCAGGTGCGAGAAGAGCGGGTCACAGGCGGCCGCATCCTGCACCGCACAGGCCATCACGATCAGCTGGTCCTGCCATGACAGCTCGTCGTACTCGGCGGCCACGTAGGCATTGCGCCGCAGCTTGCGCCGGTCGGTGGGACCGGTGCCAAGGCTGATTCCGACCCCGGCGAGCCGACCGACGGGCAGCGACGCCACCAGCGAGCGCAATCGCGTCACGTGGGCCGCCCGGTTGCGGGTGTGGATGGCCAACAGATCCGGCTGGCTCGGGGCGCTGTCGGGACGTGTCGTCATACGTCATGATCGTTGCAGCTCTGGGCGGCCCGGAACCGTTGTCCACAGGCGGATCGAGCGGACACATCACGACCCAGCGGACACGAAAAACCGGCAAATCAGGCCGGTTTTTCGTGTCCGCCCGGTGTGTTTTGTGTCCGCTCGGTGGGAGGGTGGTGGGTCAGTCGCCGAGGCGGTCGATGAGTTCACGCAGCGTGGCGGCGGCTCCGTTGGCGTGCAACGACTCCAGGGCCGCGACGTAGGGCTCCGTGAACGCCTCCTGCTGTGCGAGATCGCCGAAGAGACTGCGGTCGCGGATGAACGCGAGCCGGTCCTCGCCCTGCCGGGCCGCCGCGGCCATCACCTGCTCCTTGCGGTGGTCGACGATGTCGATCGGCTCGCCGTGTTCGTCGACGCCCTCGGCATACCGCGCCCACGACGCCACCACCAGCGCGGCACGGTCGACCGGTCGCCCGGCGGCGAGGTCGTCACGGATCACCGGCACCAGCCACTTCGGGATCCGGTCACTGCTCTCGGCGCAGAGCCGGGAGAGGGTGTCGCGGATCTCCGGGTTGGCGAAGCGCGCCACGAGTTCGTGCTCGTATGCCGTCAGGTCCACGCCCGGCACGTCCGGCAGCGTCGGCTCACCCTCGTGTTTCATGTAACCCAGCAGGAACCGGGCGAATTCTTCGTCCTGGGCGACCTCGTGCGCGTAGCGGTAGCCGGACAAGTAGCCCAGGTAACACAGCGCCTGGTGGCTGGCGTTGAGCAACCGCAGCTTCATCAGCTCGTAGGGCATGACATCGGGCACGACCTGGACGCCGGCGTCCTCCCACGGTGGCCGACCGGTGGGGAACTCGTCCTCCAGGACCCATTGGGTGAATGGTTCGGTCACCACCGGCCAGGCATCGTCGATGCCGAATTCGTCGGCCAGCCGCTGGACGTCCTCCGGGGTCGTGACCGGCGTGATGCGATCGACCATGCAGTTGGGGAACGAGACGCTGGCGTCGATCCAGCCAGCCAGCTCGGGATCCTTCAGCCGGGCGAACGACGTGATCGTCCCTCGCGCCACATCACCGTTGCCGGGCAGGTTGTCGCACGTCATGACGGTGAACGGAGCGGTCCCGGCCGCCCGACGACGGCGCAACGCTTCGACGATGAAGCCGAACGCCGTGGTGGGCACGGCATTCTCCACCAGGTCCGGCTGGATCGACGGGTGCTTCGGATCGAACTCGCCGGTCACCTGATCGACCAGATAGCTACCCTCGGTGATCGTCAGCGACACGATTCGCGTCGCCGGATCGCTCATCACCTGCAGCACGGCGTCGGGCTCGCTCGGAGCGTGCAACAACCGCTGGATCGAGCCGATGACGCGTGGCTCGAGGTGGCCGTCGGGATGTTTGACGATCAACGTGTAGAGGCCGTCCTGCGCATTGAGCACATCGACGATCCGTTGGTCCCTGGGCAGCACACCGACACCGGTGAACGCCCAATCCTTCGCGCTGCCACCGGAAAGGAGGGTGTCGACATACATCGCCTGGTGGGCACGGTGGAAGCCGCCGACACCGAGGTGGACGATCCCGGTGGTCAGCTCGGTGCGGTCGTATGACGGCACGACAACCCGCGGGTCCAGCGAATCCACTGTTGCGGCAGAGAGTTTCGTCGCCATCCGGGTCACCGTACCGCTCCCATCGACAGGCCCTGGACCAGCTTGTCCTGTGCGGCGAATCCGGCCGCCAGCACCGGCAGCGACACCACGAAGGACGCTGCGCACACCTGCGCCAGGAACAGGCCTTGGCTCGTGACGAAGCCGGTCAGGAACACCGGTGCCGTCTCCGCTCGCGTGCCGGTGAGCACTCGGGCGAAGAGCAGCTCGTTCCAGCTGAAGATGAAGCAGATCAACGCCGCCGACGCGATGCCCGGCATCACGACCGGCGCGATGATCTCCCGCAGCGTCCGGATCAGCCCGGCGCCGTCGACCTGTGCGGCTTCGAGCATCTCGGCGGGGATCTCGGCGAGGAAGGAGCGCAGCATCCACACCGCGATCGGCAGGTTCATCGAGGTGTAGAGGATGATCAGCAGCCAGATGTTGTCCAGGAAGTGCACCTTCTCGGCGAAGAGATAGACCGGCAGCAGCGCTGCGACGACCGGCATGAACTTGGTGGACAGGAAGAAGAACAGCACATCGCTCCAGCGCTTCACCGGCCGGATCGACAGGGCGTATGCCGCGGGCAGCGCAAGACACAGCACCAGGACGGTGCTGATCACACTGGCGGTCAGGGAATTGAGGATCGCCGGCCACGGATTGCTGCCGAAGAAGGACTTGTAACCCTGAACACTCAGAGCTGACAACACTTTCGGCGGGTTGCTCGCTGCGTCGGTCTCGGAGTGGAACGACGTCCAGATCATCCAGACCACGGGGAACACGAACAGGACCGAAATGATCCAGGCAGCGCCGGTCAGCAGCATCCCGGAGCGCTTCTTGCTGCCGGCGACGCGCAACTGCGGCCCGGCCGGAGCGGTTTTGACAGTGGTCATGATCGGGTCTCCTCACGGAAGAGGCTGAGCACGGTTCGCAGCGCGAAGGTCGCGATGATGATGGAGCCGATCACCACGATCACGCCGGCCGCCGACGCGGTGCCGTAATCGTGTGCGGAATAGAAGGTTTGGTAGATGTAGTACGGCAGGTTGGCGGTGCCCAGGCCACCGGAGGTGATGGTGAAGACCGCGTCGAAGTTCTGCACGATGTAGATCGCACCGAGCAGGCCGGCCAGCTCGATGTACTGCCGCAGGTGGGGCAACGTCATGTTGGTGAAGATCTGCCACTCCGAGGCGCCGTCGATCTTCGCCGCCTCGACCACGTCCATCGGGCGGCTTTGCAGTCCCGCCAACAGGATCAGCATCATGAACGGCGTCCACTGCCATACCAATGACACGATGATCGCGATCAGCGGATGGTTGCTGATCCAGTCCGGCTGCGGTGCGCTGTCGCCGAGGATCCACTTGAGCACGCCGTTGAAGAGCCCGTACTGCGCGTTGTAGAGCGCGTGCTTCCACAGCAGCGCTGCCGCGACCGGGACGATGAGGAACGGCGTGATCATCAGCGTCCGGGCGATACTGCGCCCCCGGAACTTGCGGTCCAGCAGCAGCGCGACCGCGAGCCCGATGACCAGGCTGATCAGCACGACGCCGACCGTGAGCAGGACGGTGGCGATGATGGCCGAACGCGCGTCGACGTCCGTCAGCACCGCCTTGAAGTTGTCGACCCCGGCGAAGCCGCGATCATTGGGGTAGTACGCGTTCCAGTGCATGAACGAGATGACCAGCGTCGCCACGAATGGGATCTGCGTCACGATGATCATGAAGACCAGTGCGGGCAACAACGGTGCGCGCCGTGCCCACGCGCCGGACCTGGCCAGCGCACTGCTCGGCTGCTTGGCGCGCCCCTGGGTCGGGACGGGCACACTGCGTTCGGCGACGTTGCTCATTTGCCGGCCCTCCTGCGGTAGTCGGCCGCGACGTCCTCAGCCCGCTGCTGTCCCTTGGCGAGGGCACTTTCGACCGACATCTTCCCGGCGATGGCCGAGCTGATGTCCTGACTGATCTCGGTGCCCAGGTTGGTGAACTCGGGTATGTCGACGAACTGGATGCCGGGCACCGGTCGTGGCTGGACGCCGGGGTCGTTCGGGTCCGCCGACTTGATGGCGTTCAGCGTCGGCGTGGCGAACGCCTTGGCGACCTTGAGGTACTCGGGGTTGGCATACAGCGAGGACCGGAAGCCGGACGGCACCTGGGACCAGCCGAAGGCGGTCGCCGCCTCCTGCGCGTATCCCTTGCCGCTGGCCCACGAGATGAACTTCCAGGCCGCGTCCTTCTTGGCACTGGACGATTCGATCGACCAGGCCCAGGAGTACAACCAGCCGGAGTTCTCGGTCTTGACGACCGGCGCCGGCGCGTAGCCGATCTTGCCCTTGACCGGACTGCCGTTCGCCTCCAGCGAACCGGCTGCCGAGGTGGCGTCGTACCACATGGCGACCGAACCCTGGGTCAGGTCGTTGAGGCACTCGGTGAAGCCGGCCTGGGCGGCACCGGGCTCGCCGTGTGCGCGGACGAGGTCGACATAGAACTTGGTCGCCTTCGTGAATGCAGGTGCATCGACCTTCGCCTGCCAGTCCTTGGTGAACCAGGTGCCGCCGAAGGTGTTCACGACGGTCGTCAGGGGTGCGAACAGCTGCCCCCAGCCGGGCTGCCCGCGTAGACAGATTCCGCGCATGCCCTTCGGGTTGTCGATCTTCGCGGCGATCGCGGCGACCTGCTGCCAGGTGGGGTGCTCGGGCATCGTGATGCCCTTGGCGGCCAGCACGTCCTTGCGGTACATCAGGAACGACGACTCACCGTAGAACGGCTCGCCGTACACCTTCCCGTCGACGCTCAAGGCCGCTCGCATGGACGGCAGGATGTCCTGCTGGTCGAACCCGGGGTCCTTGGCCAGATGGGCGTTCATCGGCTCGACCCAGCCGCTCTTGGCATAGATCGGGATCTCGAAGTTGGACAGTGTCGCCACGTCGTACTGACCGGCCTGCGAGGAGAACTCCTGGCTGGCCTTGTCACGCAGGTCGTCCTCCGGCAGCACGGTGTAGTTGACGCTGATGCCCGTCTTCGCGGTGAAGTACTTGTCGGTCAGCTTCTGCAGATCGATCATCTGCGGGTTGTTGACCATCAGCACGTTGATCGTGCGGCTGCCGCCGCCACCACCCCCGCCGCCCCATCCGGCGGCCGCGCCACAACCGGTCACCGTGGTCAGTGCCACGGCCCCGGCCGCGAGCGCGGCGATCCGTCTCCTGCGAGCAGTCATGCGTCCTCCTGGATTGCTCAAATGAGCGCGTCAGTGCGCAGATGATTAGTAGTGTGACACACACCTCACGCCCGTGGGAGATTCGGAAGCACCCGATGCGAAAGACCGGACGATGACCGCCCAGCCACCCGACAGCTCCGCCACCGACCGCGAGCTGCTCGCCGCCGTCGCACGCCGTTTCTATGTGCAGGACGAATCCAAGGTCGACATCGGCAAGGAACTGGGCATGTCCCGATTCAAGGTCGCCAGATTGCTCGAGGCAGCGCGCGCCCAGGGCGTCGTACGCATCGAGATCGTGGGTGAGCCGAGTGTCGACTACGCGCTCTCGCAACGCCTTTCGCAGTCGCTGTCGATCGATGGCGTGCTGGTCGTGCGCAGTCACGACGGACAGTCCGAGGCCGAGACGCGCCGCGACCTCGGCACCGTCGCCGCGGCGGAGCTGACCCGGATCCTGACCGCGGACGACGTGCTCGGCCTGCCCTGGTCACGCAGCGTCGCCGCGACGGTCGGCGCGCTGCGCAGCCTGCCGGCGGTGCCGATCGTGCAGTTGTCCGGCGCCCTGGCCATCCCCGATCTGCACTCACCCGTCGACCTCGTGCGGTCCGCGGCCAACCTCAGCGGCGGCGCCGCACACCACTTCTATGCACCCCTGGTCGCCGCCGATCCGGCGAGCGCGCAGATGCTGCGGCGGCAGCCCGGTGTCCACGAGGCCGCCTCGCACATCCCCGAGGTGACCGTCGCCGTCGTCGGCATCGGCGGGTGGGCGGCCGGCGAGTCCACCCTCTTCGACCTGGCGACACCGGCCGAACGCGGCGCGATGCGCAAGGCCGGGGCCGTCGGTGAGATCAGCGGCGTCTTCATCGACGTCGACGGCAACGCAGTGGACGGCGGTCTGGCCGATCGGATCATCACGCTGTCCGACGAGCAGCTGGTCGCCATACCGACGGTCATCGGACTGGTGGCCGGCCCCGCCCGGGCACCGGTGGTGCGCGCCGCGATCCGGGGGCGCAAGGTCAACCGGCTCGTCGTGGACGCACCGCTTGCTCTGGAGCTGCTGCGGTAGGGCTATCGTTACGAAGCGTGGCACAACACTTTGACGTCGTCGTCCTCGGTGCAGGCCCCGGTGGGTATGTCGCTGCGATTCGCGCGAGCCAGCTCGGCCTCAAGACCGCCATCATCGAGAAGCAGTACTGGGGCGGTGTGTGCCTCAATGTGGGCTGCATCCCGTCCAAGGCGCTGCTGCGCAATGCGGAGATCGCGCACATCCTGACCAAGGAGGCCACGACCTTCGGCATCTCCGGTGAGGTCTCGATGGACTTCGGCACCGCCTGGAAGCGCAGCCGCGGTGTCGCCGACGCCAGCGCCAAAGGCGTGCATTACCTGATGAAGAAGAACTCCATCACCGAACTCGAGGGCACCGGCACCTTCACCGACGCGCACACCATCCAGGTGGCGCTGACCTCCGGGGAGAGCGAGACGGTGACCGCGGACAACGTGATCATCGCCACCGGCGCGACCACCCGGTTGATCCCGGGCACCGAGCTGTCCGAGCGCGTGGTCACCTATGAGGAGCAGATCCTCACCGACAACCTGCCGAAGTCCATCATCATCGCCGGCTCAGGTGCGATCGGCGTCGAATTCGCCTACGTGCTGTCCAATTACGGCGTCGACGTGACGATCGTGGAGTTCCTGGACCGGATGGTGCCGACCGAGGACGCCGACGTGTCCAAGGAGCTGCTGCGGCACTACAAAAAGCTCGGCGTCAAGGTCATGCTGTCGACCAAGGTCGAGAAGATCGAGGACACCGGCTCCGGCCCGGTCAAGGTCACCGTCTCCCCCGCCGCCGGCGGCGACTCCACCGTGCTCGAGGCGGACAAGGTCTTGCAGGCCATCGGTTTCGCGCCCCGGGTGGACGGCTACGGCCTGGACGCCACCGGTGTGCAGCTGACCGACCGCGGTGCCATCGCGGTCGACGAGCGTGGCCGCACCAACGTCGAGGGCGTCTATGCCATCGGTGACGTCACCGGCAAGCTGATGCTGGCGCACACCGCCGAGGCCATGGGCATCGTCGCGGCCGAGACCATCGGTGACGCCGAGACGGTGGAGATCGACTTCGACATGATCCCGCGAGCGACCTTCTGCCAGCCGCAGATCGCCTCGTTCGGCTACTCAGAGGCGCAGGCCAAGGACCGCGGCTACGACGTGAAGACCGCGTCCTTCCCCTTCTCCGCCAACGGCAAGGCCCGCGGTATGGCGGAGACGGCCGGCTTCGTCAAGATCGTCGCGGACGCCCAGCACCACGAGCTCCTCGGCGCGCACCTCATCGGTCCGGAGGTCACCGAACTGCTGCCGGCACTGACCCTGGCGCAGAAGTGGGACCTGACCGCGGACGAGATCGCCCGCAACGTCTTCGCCCACCCGACGCTGTCCGAGGCGATGAAGGAAGCCGTCGAGGGGATCGTCGGCCACATGATCAACCTCTGAGCTGATCGGGTCGCCCGTCCGGGCCCCGCACGCCCTCTTCGTCGAGGGGTGCGGGGTCGGTCAGGACGTCGCTGCCGAGACGATCGAGAACGCGAGCCCGTCGATCCGGGCTCGCGTTTCGCCGTCCGTGGCGATCTGCTCCCCGACTCGGCGCGCCAGTGCCTGCAACTCCTGTTGGGTCAGGCCGGGCAGCACTGCCAGCACGATCCGCAGCTCACCGGGCGACGCACCGGCTTCGCAACGCGCCTCGGCGATGTCGGGCTCGTCGCGTACTGCCGCCGAAACACCCTGCCGCACATGGTCGTCCAGATGTGGCGGCCGCCACGGCATACGTTGCGCGAGGGCCCACACCATGCTCGGCCGCAGCACCAGCGACCGGGTGGCGACGTCGAGCACCATGACGTCGCAGCGTTCGGCCACCGCGGCCTGCGCGGCCAGGTCGGCGCGCACCGGTGAGGGCCGCGCCTCCGCGTCCCACGCGGCCAGCGCCGCCAGGTCGGTGAAGACCGGCAGGGCACGCTCGCCGGACGGAGCGGTGAGGGTGACCACCGCCATGTCGGTGGCCTTCTCCACCGCGAGATCGCCGGAGTCGTCGACCTCGGTCGGTGCAGCGACGATCGGCACCAACAGCCGAGCCTCGGCCAACGCCGTCAGCAGTGCGGTCTCGTCCGCCGGGCCGGCCAACGCCGCCGCGAGACCGGCGTCGATCGAACCGTCGTCGCCCTCGAAGCCGGTGCCGGACAACGATCGCCCGGAGAAGGACTGACCGGCGGAGTCCGCGGGCTCGCCCGTCACGACCGCTCCTGCGGCCGGCCGGCGAGGTCGAGGGCGTCCGAGAGCCCGAAAGCGCCCCGGTAGAGCGCGGATCCGATGATGGCTCCCTCGACACCGGCAGGGACCAGCGCCCGCAGAGCGCGGATGTCGTCCAGGGTGGACACACCCCCGGAGGCCACGACGGGGCGGTCGGTGCGTGCGCAGACCTCCTGGAGGAGCGCGACATTGGGGCCCTGCAGCATGCCGTCCTTGGCGACGTCGGTGACGACGTAGCGGGCACAGCCCTCCCGGTCCAGACGGTCGAGGGTCTCCCACAGGTCACCGCCCTCCTTGGTCCAGCCGCGCGCCGCCAGCGTGGTGCCGCGCACGTCCAGGCCCACCGCGATCCGGTCACCGTGCTCGGCGATCGCCCGTGCCGTCCACTCCGGGTTCTCCAGCGCCGCTGTGCCGACGTTGACCCGTCGGCAGCCGGTGGCCAGCGCCGCGGTCAGCGACTCCTCGTCGCGTATGCCGCCCGACAGCTCGACCTGCAGGTCCAGCCGGCCGACGATACCGGCGAGCAACTCGGCGTTGTCGCCACGGCCGAACGCTGCGTCCAGATCGACCAGGTGCAGCCATTCGGCGCCGGCGTCCTGCCAGGCGAGGGCGGCCGCCAACGGGTCACCGAACTGTCCCCCGGTGCCGGCGACTCCCTGCACCAGTTGCACGGCTTGGCCACCGGCCACGTCCACGGCGGGCAACAGCTCGAGTCTGGGTGCGTCCTCAACCATCGAATTCTCCTGGAGTTGCTTGATTTCCGTGTTTGCGGACCGCCGACGGTCTCGATACGGCCTCGGCCAGCGCCTCGGCCTACTCGACCAGCGCGGGAGCCCCCGAGCTACTCGACCAGCGCGGAGCGGCGAGGTCGTCACAGCGACCGCAACCAGTTCTCGACCAGCTGCGCGCCGGCGTCGCCGGACTTCTCCGGGTGGAACTGCGTGCCGGCGAGCGGACCGTCCTCGACGGCGGCGACGAACGTCGTGCCGTGCTCGGCGGTGGTGACGGTGGGTTCACCGCCGGAGCGGCCGCCGAGCAGTCGGCGGGCGGCATACGAGTGCACGAAGTAGAAGCGTTCGGCGCCCACACCCGCGAGCAGCCGGGACCCGGCGCCCGCAGTGACGTGCGACCAGCCCATGTGCGGCACCACCGGCGCGTCGAGGCGTTCGACGACCCCGGCGAAGTGTCCGAGGCCCGGTGGCGGCGGCTGGATGGACGTCGGCTCGGTCGAGCCGTCGAAGAGCACCTGGAACCCGACGCAGACGCCCAGCACCGGCCGGCCCGACCGCAGCCGCTGCGCGATGAGTTTCGGTCCGCCGGCGGCGCGCAATCCCGTCATGCAGGCGTGGAAGGCGCCGACGCCGGGCACATACAGCCCGTCGGCGTCGAGCGCGGCCTGCCGGTCGGCGGTCAACGTGACGCGGGCGCCGACGCGTTGGAGCATGCGGACCACGGAGCGGACGTTGCCGCTGCCGTAGTCGAGCACCACCACACTGGGGTTCATAGTTGCTCCAACTCCGTGCGAATCTCGTTGTCCTCCTTGGTGACCCGGGAGAAGCGTTCGACGGCCTTGGCCGCCGGCTCGACGAGTGCGGCGCCCTCGGCGTCCTTCACCTGACCGTCGAGCAGTCGTTCGCCGGGCAGCGCCAGCGCGCCCATGAGGTCGGCGAGCACGTCGTCGAGCAACGCGGTCCGGTCGGTGAGGATCTCCCGCACCGCACGGACGGATTCGGGGACGACACCGGCCGCCATCGCCATGTCGCCCGGGCGTGCCGCCGGCAGGCCGGGCAGGCCGGACACTCCGTCGCCGGGCTCCCACACCAGCCAGCGGGTCATCGCCCGCCACCCCCGCGGGTGGACCACGACGACACCGCGGTCGTCGAGCCGGAACAACCCGATCGCCGCACGCATCCGGGCCGGCACGCGGCGGGCCAGCAGCAACCGTGCGGCGTCGTCGTACGGACTGCCGGCCTGCGAGGGGCCGCCGGGCACCACCGCCGTCCACCCTGCCAGCGGCACCACGTATGACGGCACGACACCTTGCCGCACCCACGCGGAGGCGGTCCTGGCGTCACCGTGCAGCAGCAGCACGCCCGAACGCCGCGCCGAGGAGCCACGAGGCATGCGGTTTACAGCGCTCCCTTCGCGCTCGGGATGCCGACGACGCGGGGGTCCCGGGCGATCGCGGCACGCAGCGCACGGGCGACGGCCTTGAACTGCGCCTCGACGATGTGGTGCGGATCGCGGCCGGCGAGCACCCGCACGTGCAACGCGATCGCGGCGTGGTGCCCGAAGCTCTCCAGCACGTGCTGGGTCAGCGAGCCGGTGTAGGTGCCGCCGATGATCGCGTAGACCTGGCCCTCCGGTTCACCGGTGTGCACGACGTAGGGCCGGCCGGCGACGTCGACCACCGCGTGCACCAGCGCCTCGTCCAACGGCACCGTGGCGTCGCCGAACCGGGAGATGCCGCTCTTGTCACCCAGGGCCTGACGGACCGACTGCCCGAGCACGATCGCGGTGTCCTCGACGGTGTGGTGCGCATCGACGTCGAGATCGCCGGTCGCCGTGACGCGCAGGTCGATCAGGCTGTGCTTGGCGAAGCTCTCGAGCATGTGGTCGTAGAAGCGCACGCCGGTCGAGACCTCGGCCGCGCCGGTGCCGTCGAGATCGACGGACAGGTCGATCCGGCTCTCCCTGGTCGCACGCTCGATGTGTGCGGTGCGGTGGTCGGTCATAGGTCTTCTCCTCGGGTCAGTGGTCTCGATACGCTCGCTCGTCCCTCACGAGCTACTCGACCGACGATGACATGATCTCGATACGCTCGCTCGTCCCTCACGAGCTACTCGACCGACGATGGCATGGTTTCGATACGCTCGCTCGTCCCTCACGAGCTACTCGACCGACGATGACATGGGCCTCGAGACGACCAGCGATCTGAGCGCACGCAGCACGGCGTCGTTCTCCTCGGGTGTGCCAGCAGTGATCCGCAGATGGTGCGGTATGCCGACGTCGCGCACCAGCACCCCACGGTCCAGCAGGGCCTGCCACGTCGCGGCCGCGTCCGCGAAACCGCCGACCAGCACGAAGTTGGCGTCGCTCGGCACCGGTCGCAGACCCAGCGCCGCGCACCCGGCGACCAGTTCGTCCCGCGTGGTCTTGATCTGCTCCACCATCGCCAGCATGGTGTCGGTGTGCTCCAGTGCGGCGCAGGCGACCGCCTGGGTGACCGAAGACAGGTGGTAGGGCAACCGCACCAGGCGCAACAGATCGGTGAATTCCTTTGCCGCCGCGAGGTATCCGAGCCTCGCCCCGGCGAAGGCGAACGCCTTGGACATCGTCCGGCTGACCACCAGCCGCTCACGACCGGGTAGCAGCGAGACTGCACTGCGGGTGCCGGTCCGGGAGAACTCGGTGTAGGCCTCGTCGACGACGACGATCGCGCGGTCGGTCGCGTCATACACGCGCTGCACGACGTCCAGGTCGAGTGCCGTGCCCGTCGGGTTGTTGGGCGAGCACAGGAAGATGATCTCGGGGTCGTGTCGCCGGGTCTGCTCCACCGCGAGGTCGCCGTCGAGGTCGAAGCGGGTCGCGTCAACGTCGCGCAGACCGTCGACCCACGTCGTGCCGTTGCGCCCGCTGATCAGCGGATGCATCGAGTAGGACGGCGTGAAGCCCAGTGCCGTGCGGCCCGCCCCGCCGAACGCCTGCACGATGTGCTGCAGCACCTCGTTGGAGCCGTTGGCCGCCCACACCTGTGCGGCGGTCACCTGCTCCCCCGTGGTCCGCCGCAGGTATGCCGCCAGCAGCTCTCGCAGCCGGGTGAATTCGCGGTCCGGGTAACGGTTGAGCGACCCGGCGACCTCGGCGACGTCCCGGGCGATGCGGTCGACCACCACCTGCGGGACGGGGTAGGACGACTCGTTGGTGTTCACCGCAACCGGGACGTCGAGCTGCGGGGCGCCGTACGGTGTCTGGCCGCGCAACTCGGGCCGGACCAGGTCCTGCAGGGTGCTCACGGGGTGGTTTCGGGAGCGCTGTCGGCGGCGAACCGCACGGTCACGGCGGCGCCGTGCGCCGGCAGGTCCTCGGCACCGGCCAGCGTCACGACGGTCTCGGCGATCTCCGCGAGCGCGTTGCGCGAGTAGTCGATCACGTGGATGCCGCGCAGGAAGGACTGCACCGACAGACCGCCGCTGTGGCAGGCGCACCCGCCGGTCGGCAGCACGTGATTGGAGCCCGCCGCGTAATCGCCGAGGCTCACCGGGGCGTAGTCGCCGACGAAGATGGCACCGGCATTGCGGATGCGCGCGGCGACCGCCGCCGCGTCGCGGGTCTGGATCTCCAGGTGCTCGGCGGCGTAGGCGTCGACCACGCGGACACCTTCCTCGAGCCCGTCGACCAGGACGATGCCGGACTGCGGCCCGCCCAACGCGGCGCGCACGCGCGCGACATGCTTGGTGGCGGCGACCTGCTCCTGGAGTGCCTGCTCGACCTTCGTCGCGAGCACCTCGCTGTCGGTCACCAGGACCGACGCGGCCAGCTCATCGTGCTCGGCCTGGCTGATCAGGTCGGCTGCCACGAGTGCGGGGTCGGCCGTCTCGTCGGCCAGGATCGCGATCTCGGTGGGGCCGGCCTCGGCGTCGATGCCGATGGTGCCCATCAACAATCGCTTGGCCGCCGCGACGTAGACGTTGCCCGGACCGGTCACCAGGTTGACCGGCTCGCACACTGTGGCGCCGTCATCGTCCAGCGCGCCGTAGGCGAACATCGCCACGGCCTGGGCGCCGCCGACGGCATACACCTCGTCGACGCCGAGCAACGCGCAGGCCGCCAGGATCGTGGGGTCGGGGAAGCCGACGAAGTCGCCGGTGTTGGAGCGCTGCGGCGGACTCGCCACCGCGAGGGAGCCGACGCCGGCGATCTGCGCCGGCACGACGTTCATCACCACACTGCTGGGGTAGACGGCCTGACCGCCCGGGACGTAGAGCCCGACACGCTCGACCGGCACGTGCCGCTCGGTGACGGTGCCGCCCGGCACCACCTCGGTCGTGACGTCGGTGCGGCGCTGTGCCTCGTGGACGATCCTGGCGCGCCGGATCGACTCCTCGAGCGCGTCGCGCAGCGCCGGATCGAGTCGCTCGAGCGCCGTCTCGAGCACCGCGGTGGGCACCCGCAGAGCGGGTGGCCGCACTCCGTCGAACTTCTCGTCCAGGTCGAGCAGGGCCGCGACGCCGCCGGCATGAACCTGCTCGCAGATGGGGCGCACGATGTCGAGTGCGGCCTCCACGTCGAGTTCGGCTCGGGGCAGCGTGTTGCGCAGGGCGCGGGCATCCAGATCGCGAAGCGCCGCACCACGCAGGTCAAGGCGGTTGATCACAGCCAGATTCTAGGCCACCCCACGAAGTTCGCCTCCCCCGCTACGCTCCTCCGGCGATACTTCGCGGGGACCCCGACCGATGGGCCGCGGTTGTCCGGCTTCGCTGCCGTCCGGCTTGCGGACCACCGTCGATACTGGGCGTCATGACCTTGGTCCAGATGCACGGGTTGCACGACGACATCGTGGTGCTGATCTTCGTGGTCGTTGGAGCGTTCCTGGCGGCGGGCATCGTGCGGTGGGGCCGACTGGACACCGGCCTGGGTCAACTGACCGCGGGTTTCCGGGCGTGCGTCCAGCTGGCGGCGGTGGGACTGATCATCGGTTTCGTCCTGCGGTCGTGGTTGTTGTCCCTGTTGTTCTGTGCGGTGATGCTGGCGGTGGCGGCATACACCAGCGCTCACCGCATCCTGGGCCGGGCGACGTGGTGGACGCTGGTGCCGATCTGCGGCGGCGCGCTGCCGGGGGTGCTCGGCATCCTGTCCACCGGCCTGGTGCCGTTGCGGCCGATCGCGGTGATCCCGGTGCTCGGCATCGTCGGCGGCAACTCGATGACGGCGACGTCGTTGTCCGGCAAGCGGATCCACGAGGCGTTGCGGACCCGCTACGGCGAGTTCGAGGCCGGTTTGAGCATCGGGCTCACCTCCTCGGAGGCGGCGGACGTCGTCGCGCGCGACGACGCGGCACTGGCGCTGATCCCGGGCATGGACCAGACGCGGACCGTCGGCCTGGTGACGCTGCCGGGAGCGTTCGTCGGCGCCCTGCTCGGCGGGGCCAGCGCGTGGGAGGCGGCCGCGGTCCAGTTGCTGGTGCTGGTGGCGCTGCTCGTGGCGCAGGCGATCTCGGTCCTGCTCACCACCGAGCTGACCATTCACGGGCGCCTCGGCCCGATCGGCGGCCGTCAGCGGGTGGGGTCGACGTCCCGGTCGGCGTCGGGATCGGTGCCGTAGAACTCCCGCTCCACGACGTCGCGCGCCCGGCGGGACACGCGCAGATAGCGTTCGGAGAGCTCGGAACCCGAGCCGACGGGTGAGCCGAGGATCCGGGCAATGCCGTCCGCGTCGGCCAGCGAACCCGGCAGCGAGTCGACCGGACGCCCCCGCCACAGGACCGACGCGTTGCGCAACCGGCTGGCCAAGGTCCACGACTCGCGCAGCAACGCCGCGTCCGGCACGTCGATCAGGCCGTGTTGCGCCATCGCGCGCAGCGGCGTCGTGGTGCCGGTGTGCCGCAGCTGCGGGATCTCGTGGGCGTGCTGCAGTTGCGCGAGCTGGACGGTCCACTCGACGTCGGAGAGGCCGCCGCGGCCCAGCTTGAAGTGGGTGCGCAGGTCGCCGCCGCGCGGCAGGCGTTCGGCTTCCATCCGCGCCTTCAGCATGCGTATGGCGCGCACCGCCTTCTCGTCGATGCCGCCCTCCGGCCAGCGCAGCGGGTCGATGAGCCCGGTGAAGCGCACCCCCAGCTCCTCGTCACCGGCGATCGGCGAGGCACGCAGCAGCGCCTGGGCCTCCCATCCCTCGGACCACCGCTCGTAGTAGGCCGCATACGAGGCGAGAGTGCGCACGATCGGCCCGGCCTTGCCCTCCGGTCGCAGGTCGGCGTCGACCACGAGGGCGGGGTCCGGTCCGCCGGCGCTCAGGCCGTTCTTCAGGTAGGTGACGACTTCCTCGGCCTGGTTCTGCGCCAGTTGCGGGTCGGCGTCCGGCAGCGGGTCGTGCACGAACATGACGTCCGCGTCCGACGAATAGCCCATCTCGGCGCCGCCGAGCCGGCCCATCCCGATGATCGTGATGCGAGTGGAAAGCGTTGCGCCGCTTTCCTTCTCGACATGCCGGACGGCGAGCTCGAGTGTTCCTTGCAGGGTGGCGGCGGCCAGGTCGGTCAGCGCCCGCTCGACGGCGTCGAGCTCGAGGTTGCCGGTCAGGTCCGCGACGGCGATCCGGATGAGTTCGGTGCGTCGGGCCGACCGGATCGCCAACAGTGCTGCGTCGTCGTCGTCCGGTTGGCGGTCGACCGCTGCCCGCATCGCGGTCAGCAGCTGATCCCTGGTCAGCGGCTGTTGCGCGTGCGTGGACCCGAAGACGCGCACGGCGGACGGGGCGTTCTCCAGCAGCTGACCGACATACCGGCTGCTGGCCAGGGACTTGGCGAGGGTCTCGGCGGCACGACCCTCGTCGCGCAGCATCTTCAGGAACCAGTGCGTCGTGCCCAGCGCATCACTCAGCTTGCGGAAGGCCAGCAGTCCGAGGTCGGGGTCGACCTCCTCGGCGAACCACTGCAACATCACCGGCAGCAACGTGCGTTGTATGGCGGCCCGGCGGCTCACCCCCGCCGTCAGCGCCTCGAGGTGCCGCACAGCGCCCTTCGCATCGCGAAAACCCAGCGCCGCGAAGCGATCCTGCGCACTCTCCGGGGTCAGCCGGGCGTCGTCGCGGGAGAGGTTGGCGACCGCGGAGAGCAACGGCCGGTAGAAGATCCGCTCGTGCAGCCGGCGCACCTGCGCGGCACGGTCGCGCCACTGCTTGACCACGTCGGTCTCGGGGTTGGCGCGCAGCCCGACGGATCGTCCGAGGATGCGCAACTCGGTGGAACTCGTCGGGATCAAGTGCGTGCGGCGCATCCGGGACAACTGGATGCGGTGCTCGAGCACGCGCAGCTGGCGGTAGGCCTGGTCCAGCTCGCGAGCGTCCACCCGCCCGATGTATCCGCCGGCCGACAGTGCGGCGATCGCGGCCAGGGTGCCGCGGTCCCGCAGCCGGTCGTCGGTGCGTCCGTGCACCAACTGCAGCAGCTGCACGCTGAACTCGATGTCCCGCAGCCCGCCGGGACCGAGCTTGAGCTGCCGGCCGGACTCTCCGTGCGGCACATGGTCTTCCACCCGCCGGCGCATGGCCTGCACGTCCTCGACGAAGTGGTCGCGGTCGGCGGCGCGCCAGATCAGCGGCCGGATCGCGGACAGGTATGCCGCACCGGTCTGCTCGTCTCCGGCGATGGGTCGTGCCTTGAGCAGCGCCTGGAACTCCCAGGTCTTGGCCCAGCGCTCGTAGTAGGCACGATGCGACTCGACGGTGCGCACCAGCGGACCCTGCTTGCCCTCCGGACGCAGCGCCGGGTCGACCGGCCACAGCGCCCCCTCCCCCGTCGGCTCCGAACAGGCGCGCATCACCTCGGTGGCCAGCCTGTTGCCGACCGTGAGCGCGTCGGCCTCGTCGACCCCATCGGCGGGCTCGGCCACGAAGATCACGTCGACGTCGCTGATGTAGTTGAGTTCCCGGCCGCCGCACTTGCCCATTCCGACGACCGTCAACCGGCACCTGTCCGCGTCCTCGACCGTGGTGCGCGCGATGCGCAGCGCCGCTGCGACAGCGGCCCCGGCCAGTTCCGAGAGGGCCTCGGAGATCCGCGGGAAGTGTTCGATCGGATCGTCGGTCAGGTCGATCGCCGCGATCTGCAGCAGCTGACGGTAGTAGGCGACGCGCAGCGCGTCATACGCCTGCAGGCCGGTGGCGTCTGCGACCGCGTCGGACAGGGCGGCGTAGAGGGCGTCCCGATCACGCACCTGAGCGGCCAGCACGTCCCGCCAGTGCTCGGGGTGCCGGACGACGTGGTCGGTCAGTGCCGTGGAGGCGCCGAGCAGCCGGACCAGCCGGTCCCAGCCGTCCCGATCATCGGCGAACAGCGTTGCGAACGTGTCGGTCTCGGAGTCGGGAAGCACTTCACCCAGACGCACCAGCCCCAGCAGGGCATGGTCGGGCGACGCGGCCTGCGCCAGGGAGGCGACAGCCGCTTCGACCAGAGCCGGTGCGACCCGCAACTCCGCCACCATTGCTTGCGCACGTTCGGGTTCGGTGAAACCGGCGCGGGCGAGCACGGGTCGGGAGCCGACTCCCGTCTCCCTCACAGCGTGCCCAGATAGCGATCCAGTTCGTACTGCGTCACCTGGTCGCGGTAGGCGGCCCACTCGGCGCGCTTGTTGCGCAGGAAGAAGTCGAAGACGTGCTCGCCGAGGGTGTCGGCGACGAGTTCGCTGTGCTCCATCAGGTGGATCGCGTGGTCCAGGGACGCCGGCAACGGATCAATCCCCATGGCGCGCAGCTCTCGGTCGGTCAGCGCCCACACGTTGTCCTCGGCCTCCGGGGGCAGTTCGTAACCCTCGTCGACGCCCTTCATGCCGGCGGCGAGCACCACGGCGTACGCGAGGTAGGGGTTGGCGGCCGAATCCAGTGAGCGGACCTCGATCCGTGAGCTCTGCCCCTTGGACGGCTTGTACATCGGCACCCGCACCATCGCGCTGCGGTTGTTGTGCCCCCAGCAGACGTAGGGCGGCGCCTCCGCCCCGCTCCAGATCCGCTTGTAGGAGTTGACCCACTGGTTGGTGACCGCGCTGATCTCACCCGCATGCCGCAGTATCCCTGCGATGAAACGTCTTGCGGTCGTGGACAGTTGGTATGGCGCGCCGGCCTCGAAGAAGGCGTTGCGGTCGCCTTCGAAGAGCGACACGTGGGTATGCATGCCCGAGCCCGGCGCATCGGCCAACGGCTTGGGCATGAACGAGGCGAAGACGCCCTGCTCGAGCGCGACCTCCTTGATGACGGTGCGGAACGTCATGATGTTGTCGGCCGTGGTGAGCGCATCGGCGTAGCGCAGGTCGATCTCGTTCTGGCCGGGCCCGGCCTCGTGGTGGGAGAACTCCACCGAGATCCCCATCTGCTCCAGCAGCGAGATGGCCGACCGGCGGAAGTCGTGCCCGGTGCCGTGCGGCACGTGGTCGAAGAAGCCGGAATTGTCGACCGGCACCGGCGGCCGGCCGGGTTGGAGGTCCTTCTCGAAGAGGTAGAACTCGATCTCCGGATGGGTGTAGAAGGTCAGCCCCTTGTCGGCGGCCTTGGCCAGTGCGCGCTGCAGCACGTAGCGCGGGTCGGCCATGCTGGCCGACCCGTCGGGCAGCCGGATGTCGCAGAACATCCGGGCGGTGCCGGGGTTCTCACCGCGCCAGGGCAGCACCTGGAACGTGTCGGCGTCCGGCAGGACGAGCATGTCGGACTCGTAGACCCGTGCCAGACCCTCGATGGCACTGCCGTCGAAGCCGATGCCCTCGGCGAACGCACCGTCCAGCTCGGCGGGCGCGACCGCCACCGACTTCAGCGTGCCCAGCACGTCGGTGAACCACAGGCGGATGAACCGGATGTCGCGTTCCTCGATCGTGCGAAGCACGTATTCCTGCTGTCGATCCATGAACAGAATCCTGCCTCATCAACGCGCCGGAGGTCTTGCCACCCGCACATACAAAAGCACGCTGGTCGAGCGGCGCAGGGGCCACTCGACCAGCGTGCTGTGGGTTCGTCCGAGTCCTACTTGCGGAACTTCACGTTCAGCAGCAGACCGTCACCCTGCTTGTGCTTGACGATGATCTGCGTGCCACTGCCGGCGACCTTCACCGAACCGGTGGGGTTCTGGCTGGACCAGTAGGCGTCGGTCCGGCTGTCGTCGAACATCCGGTTGCCCGCCTGCTTGGGCATGTCCAGCGACGTGCCCTTGCGGTGCAACGTGAACTTGTCGGTCTTGTGCAGGCCGAATGTCGAGTCGTAGCTCTGGATCCGGTTGGAGGCGACCTCACCGGTCTTCCAGACGACGGGGACCGGGTGCGCGTCGACCGGCAGCACGAGACCGTGACCCGGGTGGACCGTGGTGTTGTTGTTCTCGTACTCGTTGTCGACGTACCAGACCAGCAGACCGTCCTGGTAGGGGTAGTGCTCGACCCAGTCCGGCTTGTCGCTGAAACCGAAGTTGTACGGACCGGTCTTCAGCGTGTCGTCGTAACCGGAGTAACGACGGGACTCGGCGAGGTAGTAGTGCGACTTGGTGACGGTGTTGCTGCCGGTCATCCGGGTGAACCCGTCGGCCGTCCACGCGGAGTCGGCCGACTCCACGTCGTCGGTGGTGGTCACACCGTCGACCGTCACCGCGAGGTCGTCCAGGAAGGCGCCGTCGTAGTGGACCCCACCGTCGGTCTGGTATGCGAACCGGAAGAGGACCTTCTTGCCGGCATACGGAGTCAGGTCGAAGCTCACCGAGGTCCACGACTTGTGGGAGCCGGTGACTCCGTCGCCGACGGTGGTCCAGGTGGACCCGCCGTCGGTGGAGACCTGGCCGTAGAGGAAGTCGTAGTCCTGCTCGATGTCGTACCACGCCGCGGCGGACACCGAAGCCGACTTGGCACCGGTCAGGTCGATCTGGCGGGACAACGTCGTGTTGAGGTTGTCGGCGCTGCCGCTCCACCACTCATGTGTGCCGGACTTCGGGGTGTTGTAGTCGGTGGTGATCTTCTTGTCCGGCAGGCTGACCGCGACCGCCTGCGGCTCCTTGCGGTTGTCCAGGTCGGCCGGGCCGAGGTGGACCTCGGTGTCCTTGCCGTATTGCACGGTCTGCAGGTCGCTCCAGCCGAGCTGGACCTTGGACCAGGCGTCCATGTAACCGGGCGTGGTGCCGATCGCGTCCTTGCCGTGGTTGAGCCATGAGCCGCTGCTCATCAGGCTCCAGAAGCCGACGGTGTTGTCACCCTTGTTGGTGGTGTCGTAGAGGTCGGGCAGTCCCAGGTCGTGACCGAACTCGTGGGTGAACACGCCCAGGCCGCCGTTCTCCGGCTCGGTGGTGTAGTCCTGCACCCAGATGCCGGTGTCGCCGATCTGGACACCGCCGGACTTGTTGCCGGCCGGGCCCGAGGTGCCGTAGCCGGTCTGCACCGCCCAGCGGTGCGACCAGATGGCGTCGGCGCCCTCGGCGCCGCCGCCGGCTTCCTCGCCCTCGCCGGCGTGCAGTGCCTCGTAGTGGTCGATGTAACCGTCGGGCTCGTTGAAGTCGCCGTCACCGTCGTAGTCGTAACGGTCCCAGGTGTCGAACTGCTTGAGTTCTTCGGTGATCTGCGCCTTGGTCTTACCGGACTCGATCTGCTTGTTGTACCAAGCGGTCAGCGAATCTTTCACGAACGCCCAGTAGCCCTCGGCCTCGCTCGTGCCGTCACCCTTGACCGGGTTGTGGCCGTAGCGCGCCTCGTTGTAGGGCACCTGCACCCAGTCGCTCACGGTCGTGTCGACCTCGAACCGGCCCTGCGACTGATCCTTGTAGAAGTTGCGGAACGACTCGCCGTCACCGTTGAACAGGTCGTTGTAGTGCGCCTGGTTGAAGTCGTCGACCCAGTAGGTCGAGTTGTTGGTGCTGCGGTCCGGCTTGGGGATCTGGTTGTGCAGCGGACCCGCGGCACCACCGGTCTGCGGCTTGGTCTGGGTGCCGAATTCGGCCAGCGTGGTGAAGATCTCGGTCGACTGGTTGGGGTCGTACTGGACGTACTTGCCCTTCTTGGGTGTGGTGCCCTTGCCGCGTTTCTTGGCGTGGGCGGCCGACTCCGGCGCCTGCAGCTCGATGACCTTCTTGCCGTCGATCGTCTTGACCTCGGCCTCGCCCTTGACGAGCTTGTTGACCGCAGCCGTGCGCTCGGCCGCCTGTTGTTCTGCCCGGGGGTTGGGCAGATTGTCCGCGCGGTGGCTGAGGCCGGGTCCGGCCGGGGACACCACCTGTGCATGAGCCGGCTGGGTCAGGCCGACGATGGCGAACGACGCGGTGGCGGCGAATGCCGTCGTTCCGGCGACCGCCTTGAAGACGCGTGTGGTCACTTGTTCCTCCTGTGAGGCTCTCCTGCGAGGTGGACGGCACTCAGCGAGCTACGTGCCCGGACCTCGATGTGAAACGGCCGCCGCGAACGGGGTGTGCGGCGGGCCGCAGTCAGCCTGCCCACTTCTGGGCGTATTTGCGGGCCATCTCCAGGTTCTTTTAATGTTTCCATGCGTGCGCTTTACCTGCCGTTGAGGATTCGCGCGCCGATAGGGTCGACGCCATGACCGACAAATCCTCAGAAGTCAGCGCGCCCTACGGCACCGGGGCACAGGCCGCCCCGCAGCGCCGGGTCCGCGTCCCTCACCTGCAGGCGAAGAAGGCCCGGGGCGAGAAGTGGGCGATGCTGACGGCATACGACATGTATGCCGCCGAGATCTTCGACGAGGCCGGCATCCCGGTGCTGCTGGTCGGCGACTCGGCCGGCAACAACGTCTTCGGCTTCGAGACCACCGTGCCGGTCACCGTCGACCACCTGCTGCCGCTCGTGCGCGCGGTGAGCACGGCGACCTCGCACGCGATGGTGGTGGCGGACCTTCCGTTCGGCTCCTACCAGGCCAGTCCGCAGCAGGCGCTGGAGACCGCTGCCCGCTTCATGAAGGAGGGACTGGCGCACGCCGTCAAGCTCGAGGGTGGCAAACCGATGGTGCCCGAGGTCGAACTCCTCGTCCGCGCCGGTATCCCGGTCATGGGCCACATCGGGTTCACCCCGCAGAGCGAGCACGTGCTGGGCGGCTACCGCGTCCAGGGCCGCGGCGAGGGCGCCGAACGCCTGCTGGAGGACGCGCTGGCGTTGCAGGACGCCGGCTGCTTCGCAATCGTGCTGGAGATGGTTCCGGCCCCGGCCGCACGGAAGGTCACCGAGGCGCTCGCCATCCCGACCATTGGCATCGGCGCCGGTCCGGATTGCGATGCACAGGTGCTCGTCTGGCAGGACATGGCCGGCCTGCGCGGCGGGAAGGCACCGCGGTTCGTCAAGAAGTATGCCGACCTGCGCGGCGAACTCGGCCGTGCCGCACAGGACTACGCTCGCGAGGTCGCGTCCGGCGTGTTCCCCTCCGCGGAGCAGAGTTTCGAGTCCTGACGGGTGTGTGGTCCGGCTCCCTTGGTGGGGACCGACCACCACATGACCGCGGCGGCGAGCAGGCCGAACGCACCGGAGACCACGATCCCGGCGGCCAGCGCGGCCGCCGCGGTGACCACAGACAGCACGGCCGGCCCGACCGTTGCGCCGGCGTCGGAGAGTTCCCGCCAGATCCCGAGGAACTGCGCCCGCCCCACGGATGGTGAGAAGTCCGCCCCGAGCGTCATCACCATGCCGGATCCGATGCCGTTGCCGAAGCCGAGGACGCACGCGACGACGCAGAGCAGGACGGCGCCGTGAGTGAGCGGGATGGCCATCATGGACAACCCCATCACCAGCATCGAGGGCACGGTCACCCAGCGCCGGCCGAACAGGTCCATGACCTTCCCCGCCGGGTAGAACACCAGCATGTCGACGCCCCCGGCGATGCCGGCGATCACCGAGATGGCCTGCGGCGACAACCCGAGGTGCTCCGCCCACAGCGGGATCACCGCCTGCCGGGTGGCACGGATCATCGCGACCAGCAGGATGCCCATGCCGACGGTCAGGAAGATGTGCTTATAGTCCCGGGCCACCCCGCGCACGGTCGCGCTGGCCGCCGTCGTCCCCTCCGCGCCGGCGGCGGCCGGCAGATCCTGCAGGGTGGCCCCCGCCAGGCCGGCGACGGCGAGCGCCACGACACAGACGGCATACGCGCCGTGCAGGCGCCACAGCCCCATCGCGGCCGCGCCCACGAACGGACCGAGGAACATGCCGACGCGCATCACTCCCCCGAGCGTCGACAGCGCTCGGGCGCGATAGCGCGCCGGCACCACCTCGGTCAGGTAGCTCTGCCGCGCGAGCATGAAGACGGAGCCGCTGACGCCCATGAGGAAGGCGCCGGCACCGAAGAGCCACACGGTGTTCGCGGTCATGCACAGGGCAGCCGCCAGCACACCGACGATCGAGGCGCCGATGATCGCGTGGCGTTCGCCGTACCTGGCGGTGATCATCGAGCTCGGGACGTTGAAGAGCAGCGAGCCGATGTTCAGCAGGGTGACCATCAGCGCGGCGGTCGCCACCGAGCCGCCCAGCTCGCGCGCCGACAACGGGACCACGGGAAGCATGGCGCCCTCGGCCACTCCGAAGAGCAGCGACGGAGCGTATGCCGGGATCGCCAGTCGTTTCAGGTCGAAGTCCGGCATCTCACTCATTGTTAGCCAGTCTAATGACTTCGGCCGTCTCCGCGACCGAGTGCCACCCGGGTCCGTGCCGATCCGGATCGTCGTCGGCGACGAATCACCGGTGACTTCGCTCCACTCACCGAACGCAAGGGGTTCGTCATGATCGACCGTTTCCTGGGCAGGCCGCTGCGGTCCCCGCTGCGCCTGCTGGTCGTGGCGGCAGCGCTCGTCGCCGCGTGCGCGCACGTCCCGGTGATCGCGCCGCACCTGGACGAGGCGCCCTACATGGGTGCCTTGTTCATCGTGCTGACGGTCGCGTGCGTCGTGCTGGCAGCCACCCTGCTGGTGCACGACGCGCCGCGTGTCTACGCGCTGTCGGTCCCGACCTGCGGCCTGGCAGTGATCGGGTATGCCGCCACCCGGATCGTGGCGTTCCCGATGCTCGCCGACGACGTCGGCAACTGGTTCGAGCCGCTGGGCGTGGTGTCCGTGATCAGCGAGTCCGTCGTGGTCGTCGCCTCGGTGGTCGCCCTGCGCGGTCGAGCGGTCCATCCGACGCTGCGGGACCGGTCCGCGGCCACGGCATAGCCCCGCGAGCTGCCCCAGCGGGCCCGACGACGCCGCGTCATTCTGTCGACGAACGGCGCCGTCGGCACGACCTCAGCGACCGGTGAGGTGCTCGACCGCGAGCTGGTTCAGCTTCACGAAGCCGTAGTCACGCTCCGCCGCCTGCTGGACGTCGAAGTCGTCGTCCGCCGCCAGGAAGTCGGCGAGCGACTCGCTCGCCGCGAGCGTCGGCTCCTGGAGCGCGGTCACGCCGGCGTAGTCCATGGCCTCGGTGACTCGCGGGTCCGCCCGGAAAGCCCGCGCCTTCTCGGCAAGGTGCAGATAGGTCGACATACACGCCGCGGCCGAATCCCATACGCCCTGCATGTTCTCGGTGCGTGACGGCTTGTAGTCGAAGTGCCGGGGGCCGGTGTAGCGCGGTGCGTCGGGCTGGCCCGGGAAGCCGTTCTCCAACAGGTCGACGGTGAAGAACGCCGACAGCAGGTCGCCGTGCCCGAAGACCAGGTCCTGGTCGTACTTCAGGCCGCGCTGACCGTTGAGATCGAGGTGGAACAGCTTGCCGCTCCACAACGCCTGCGCGAGCTGGTGGCTGTAGTTGAGGTTCGCCATCTGCTCGTGACCGGTCTCCGGGTTGAGCCCGACGATGTCGCCGTTGTCGAGCTCGGCGATGAACGCCAGCGCGTGCCCGACGGTGGGCAGGAAGATGTCACCACGCGGCTCGTTCGGCTTGGGCTCCAACCCGATTCGCAGGTCGTAGCCCTTGTCCTTGATATATGCCGCCACCGTGTCGATGCCCTCCTTGTAGCGCTCGAGGGCGGCATACACGTTCTTGCTGCCGTCGTACTCGGCACCTTCCCGGCCGCCCCACATGACGAAGGTCTGCGCGCCGCACTCGGCCGCGATGTCGACCGCGCCGAGGATCTTGCGCAGTCCGAACCGGCGGACGCCGCGGTCGTTGCTGGTCAGCCCGCCGTCCTTGAAGACCGGGTGGGTGAAGGTGTTGGTCGTGACCATCTCGATGGTGATGCCGGCCTCGTCGCAGGACTTCTTCAACTGCTCGATCCGGGAGCGCTTGGTCGCCTCGTCGGCGTCGAACGCGAAGACGTCGTTGTCGTGGAAGGTGATGCCCCAGACGCCCAGGTCGGCCAAGTGCTTGACGTAGTCCCACGGTTCGAGGGGCTCGCGAGACGCCGTGCCGAACGGGTCCACGCCGGTCCAGCCGACCGTCCACAGGCCGAAGGAGAACTTGTCGTCGGGGGTCGGGGTGAGTGCCATGGGGATGCCTGCTTCCTGGTGAGTGATCAGAACAAGTGTGTATGACGTCAGTGCGGTGCCGTGACGACGGTTGCCGGGGTGTGCAGCACCCGTCCCTCGCCGACCTCCCGGACCGCGCCGTCGATGCGGAACCGTCCGGTGAGCGGCAACGCGTCGCTGGCCGTGCCGAGCGCGATCTCGACGTCGCCCGGCTCGACGATGCGGTGGCCGGCCAGGCCGATGAAGGATGTGCGGTCGGCGTGCACCTCGAAGGTGACGCGCGCTGCCGCACCGGGCGCGAGGTCGACCTTGGCGAACCCGCTGAGCCAGCGGGTCGGCCGGACCACCTGCGCCACCGGATCCGACAGATAGAGCTGGACCACCTCCGCACCGGCCCGATCACCGGTGTTGCGAACGGTCGCACTCACCAGCACGGTGCCGTCCGCCGGAATGGAGTCTGCGGACACGCCGAGGTCGGCGACCTCGAAGGTGGTGTAGCTCAGTCCGTGACCGAAGGGGTACGCCGGCTGCGGGTCGAGGTTGGAGACGCCGTCGTCGCTGATCGCCAACGGCGGTCCCAGATAGGTGCCGGGCTGCCCGCCGCGGAGCGCCGGAAGTCCGACCGGGATCTTGCCGCTCGGGTTGACTCGTCCGGAGAGCACGCCGGCGATGGCAGCACCACCCTCCTCACCGGGCATGAAGGCTTGCACGATCGCGGCCGTCCGGTCGACGAAATCGCCCACCGCGTAAGGACGTCCGGTGATCAGGACCAGGACGACCGGGACACCCAGCCGCTGCGCCTCGGTGAGCACCGCATCGACCAACTGCGGCTGCGCACCGGGCAGGGCGAGATCGACCACGTCGCAGCCCTCGCCCGACGTGCCCCTGCCGAACAGCCCCGCCAGATCGCCGACGGCCAGCACGACCACGTCGCTGTCGCGGACGACCTCGAGCGCCTCGGGCACACCGGACAGATCGAGGTCGGTGAAGTCGACACCGCGTGCGTGCCGCAGCGTCGCCTGCGGCAGCTCGGCATCCAGGGCGTCGACCAACGTCTGCAGGTCGATGCCGGCGCCGTGCTCCTCGAAGCGGGACAACACGTGGTTGGGAAAGGTGTAACACCCGAGGTAGGTGCGGGCCTGCACCGCGGAGGGTCCGATCACACCGACTCGCTGGGCGCCGGCCGTCAGTGGCAGCGCGTGATTCTCGTTGCGCACCAGGACGATCGACCGCTCCGCCATGGTGCGGGCCAGTGCCCGGTTGCCGGCGCTGTCGAGCTCCACCCGGTCGGCCGTCGGCGGCGCCGCGACCCAGTCGGGGTCGAGCAGGCCGAGGGTGATCTTGTGCCGCAGCACCCGCGCCACGGCCCGGTCCAGCACGTCTTCGGCGAGACGGCCGGACCGCACCGCGTCGGCCAGGCCGAAGAAGGCACTGGTCTCGGGCAGCTCGACGTCCATCCCGGCGCTCAGTGCCAGGACGCCGGCGTCGTCCCTGGTCTCCGCCACGCGGTGCATCGACTGCAGGAAGGTCACCGCCCAGTAATCGGACACCACGGTGCCCTCGAATCCCCAACGATCGCGCAGGATCTGGGTCAACAAGCGGTATGACGCCGCGGGTGGTTCGCCGTCCACGTCGGCGTAGGAGTTCATGACCGACTCCACGCCGCCGAGCCGGACCGCCATCTCGAACGGCACCAGGATGACGTCCTCGAACTCACGCGGCCCGATCGACACCGGTGCGTGGTTGCGCCCGGCGCGGGAGGCGGCATACCCGGCGAAGTGCTTGAGGGTGGCGATGACTCCGGCGTCCTGCAGTCCACGCACGTAGGACACGCCCAGGGTGCCGGTCAGATACGGGTCCTCCCCCATCGTCTCCTCGACCCGCCCCCAGCGGTAGTCACGCACCACGTCCAGCACCGGGGACAGGCCCTGGTGCACCCCGACAGCCTTCATGTCATTGCCGATTCGCGTCGCCATCGCCGCCACCAGCTCGGGTTCGAAGGATGCGCCCCAGGCGATGGCGGCGGGATAGCAGGTGGCCCCGAGCGTGGTGAACCCGGTGAGGCACTCCTCGTGGGCGATCGCCGGGATGCCCAGCCGCTGATGGTCGACGACGTACCGCTGCAGCTCACGCAACCGTTGTGCGCCCGTGGCCGGGTCCACCGGTCCGGAGCCGAAGACGCGCGTCAGGTGGCCGAGGCCGTCCCGCGCCGTCCCGGCCAGATCGCGGCGCCCCTCCTCGAAGGCCGACTGCATCGGCGCGACGTCACCGTCTGGCGAATCCTCTTGCGGCCGTGGCCAGTAGGAGCCGAGTTGGGCCGCCTTCTCAGCGACTGTCAGCTCGCCGAGCAGCGCCGCGACGCGGTCCTCGACGGTGAGTGTCGTGTCGTTCCAGGGCAGGGAGGCCATCCCCACCGTCTGTTCTGAAGTCATGGTTCACTTTCCGAAGCCGGCGGTGAGGCCGGCGACCAGTTGGCGACGCCCGATGATGTATGCCGCCAGGATCGGCAGGCAGGACAACACGATCGCCGCGAGCACGGCGGGGATGTCCGAGTTGAACTCGCCCTGGTAGCTCCACAGCGACAACGGCAAGGTGCGCACGTTCTCGCTCTGGGTGAGGATCAACGGGAAGAGGAATCCGTTCCAGCAGTTGAGCGCGTCGTAGATCGCGACCGTCGTGATCGCGGGCTTCGACAGGGGCAGCACCAGGCTGACGAAAGTGCGCCAGTCGCTCGCGCCGTCCGCGTGCATCGAGTCGTAGAGTTCGGCGGGTATGTCGCGCAGGTAGTTGACCAGGATCAGCACGGTGATCGGGATCGCGAATGCGATGCCCGGCAGCATCAGCGCCGGCAGGGTGTCGTAGAGACCGAGCTGCACGATCAGGTAGTAGACCGGCACGATCGTCGCCTGGATCGGGATGGCGATCCCGAGCAGGAAGACGCGTTGCGACATACGGGCGATGAGCGAGGAGCGGCGCACGATGACGTAGCTGGCCATCAGCGAGATCGCCACCACCACGACCACTGTGACCACGGCCACGAGCAGGCTGTTGACGAAGTAGCGCAGGAAGTCGTTGTGCAGCACCGTCCGGTAGGCACGCAGCGTCGGATCGGTCGGGATGCCCAGGGCGTTGGAGCTGTAGTAATCGGCCTGTGACTTCAGGCTGGTGATCACCACGTAGTAGATCGGGCCGATCGTGAGGATCAGCCAGACGAATCCGAGCACACCGCCGAAGACGTTGGGCCGCTGCCGTGTCGTGACCGCGCGCGCCATCACATGCCCTCCATCTGGCTCTCCATGCGGTCCGATCCGCTCAACCGGTTCAGCACCAGCGAGAAGGTCAGTCCGAGGACGATCAGGATCACCGCGATCACACTGGCGACTCCCATGTCATTGCTCTTGAAACCCTGCAGGTACATGTCGACCGGCAGGATGCGCGTTGCGTCCCCGGGGCCGCCGTTGGTCATCACGTAGATGAGGTCGAAGGCCGTCAACGTGCCCACGATCATCAGCGTCGTACTGGTCACGATCGTGTACTTCAGCTGCGGCAGGGTGATGCTGAAGAAGCAGCGGACCCGGCCGGCACCGTCCAGCTGGGCGGCCTCGTAGAGCGACTGCGGGATCTGCCGCGCCCCGGCCTGGTAGAGCAGCGAGTGGAACGGGATGAAGCACCACGAAACGACGGCGATCACGACCCAGAACGCCAGCGTCGGCGAACCGAGCCAATCCTGTTGCAGCAGGCCCAGATGCAGCGCGTTCGACAGCCCGAAGTTGGGATCGAGCAGGTTCTTGAACGCGATGCCGATCGCGGTCGCGGAGAACAGCAGCGGCAGGAAGTAGAGCACCGCCAGCACCGCGCGGTAGCGCTGCCGGCCGGCCATGAAGACGCCGATCAACAGACTCAGCGGGAACTGCACGACGAAGGTCGCGATGCACATCAGGATCGTCAGCCAGAGCGCGTGGTACATCGAGCTCTGCTGCAGCACCGACGTCCAGTTGTCCAGCCCGGAGAAGGCCGGGGTGCCCAGGCCGTTCCAGTCGAAGAAGGACAGCACCAGGGTGCCGACCAGCGGCACCAGTCCGAAGAACGCGAAGAACGCCATGGCCGGGGCCAGCATCCACAGACTCGGACCTCGTCCCGTACCGCGGCCGGCTCCGCGACGGGCGTTCCGGCCGGCGATCCGACTCGCGTTGCGTGGACGGTCCGCCGCGGCTGCG
The DNA here is from genome assembly GCF_054778955.1 of Flexivirga lutea. Taxonomy (NCBI): domain Bacteria; kingdom Bacillati; phylum Actinomycetota; class Actinomycetes; order Micrococcales; family Dermacoccaceae; genus Flexivirga; species Flexivirga lutea. Next base: position 355,401 of record NZ_BAAGZB010000003.1, on the reverse strand, counting down.
GCAGTCCCGTCCGAACTCATTTGATCGTGCCGTTCATCGCCGTGATGAAGTCCTTGGCGGTCGCCTGGCCGAGGAAGAACGCGGACAACTTGGTGAGCACGGTCTGCGCCTGCTCGTCGGAGAGTGCCTGGTCCCAGGACAGCTGGAAGCTCTTGGCATTCTTGGTCTGGTTGTAGGTGAACAGCAGGAAGTCCTTGTCCTTGCTGGCCTCGAGCTTGCTCTCGATGTTCTGGACAGCGGGGATGAGGCCCATGTCGATGAGTTCCTGACACGCCTTGTCGTCCAGGTTGTACTTGTCGAGGAATTTGGCGGCCAGGTCCTGGTCCGCCTTGGACGCCTTGGCGGACACCGAGAAGTAGTTGGCCGGGTTGCCGTAGACGTTGCTCGGGTCGCCGACGCCACCTTCCACCGACGGGAAGGCGAACCAGCCCAGGTTGCCGTCCTCGACCCACTTCTTGGCATCGGTGGTGAAGGTCGTGTAGACCCAGTTGCCCTGCAGCAACATCGCCGCCTTGTCGGTGTAGACCAGTGCCGCGTCGGCGTTGTTGTCGGCGACCACCGAGCCGAACTTGTTGCCGAACGCCCCGGCGTCGATGAGTTGCTTCAGCTTGCCGAACGCCTTCTCGAAGGCCGGGTCCGACCAGGCGCCCTTCTCCTGCTGGTACGCCTTGTTGAACGGCGCCGGGCCACCGATCCGGTCGACCAGGAACTCGATCCACATCAGCTCCGGCCACTGGCTCTGGCCGGCGAGCGCGATCGGCAGGATGCCCTTGGTCTTCAGCTTCTGGACCGCGGTGAGCAGCTCGTCGAAGGTCTTGGGCACCTCGACGCCGGCCTGCTTGAACAGCTTCTTGTTGTAGTAGATCAATTCGGGCTGCGAGTTGTTGATCGGGACGGCATACACCTTGCCGTCGACCTTGCCGACATCGAGCACGGAGGGGATCGCGCGCTTGGTCAGCGTGGGGATCTTGTCGGTGATGTCGACGACGTCCTTGCTGGCGACGTAGTCGCGCAGCGTGCCGCCCGCCCAGGAATAGATCAGCGTCGGGCCGTTGCCGGACCCGACGCTGGTGCGGATCTTCTGCTTGTAGGAGTCGTTCGCGAAGTACTGGACGGTGAACTTGTGGTCCGGGTTGTCCTTGTTCCAGGCGGCGAAGGTGTCCTTGAAGACCTGCTCGGGCCCACCGGTGAGCGCCCAAGCGGACAGACCGGACGAACCCGCTCCGCCCGGCTTGCCACCGCCGCTACCGCAGGCGGTGAGCGCGAACAGGGGTGCGGACGCCACCGCACCCATCAGAAGCTGACGACGTGACACGGACATGAACGGACTCCTCAGCAGGTCTTCGAAACTTTCGGAAACGTTTCGGTTCGGGTTAATCTAAGTCCGCCCGGGCCACCGGTCAAGCAGTTTCGACGAACGTTCGGCCAGAACGTCCACGCACAGCAGGGAGCGACATGCACATCGAACGAGCCGCATCATGACGACGCTGCGGGCCGTTGCCGAGGACGCCGGCGTGTCGATGTCCACCGCGTCAAAGGTGCTCAACGGCCGCCCGGACGTGAGCCCGAAGACCGCCGAGAAGGTGCTGCGGTCGGCCGCCAATCTCGGCTATCACGCACGCCACCGAGCCCGGCAGCGCGCCAATTCGGTGCTGATCCTCTTCGACGACCTGATCAGCCCCTACTCGCTGTCGGTGCTCAGCGGCGCCACCGAAGCCGCCATGCGGCTGGGGCAGTCGCTGGTCATCGAGCGGATGCTGACCGACGAGCAACCGCGGGGGCTCACCAAGCGATGGTTCGACTCGGTCGCCGCCCGCGGCATCGGCGCCCTGGTGACGGTGACGACGCCGATGACCGACCTGGAGCTGCAGTGGTGTGCCGACGCCGGCATCGCGCTGGTGGTGGTCGACCCGATCGGCACCACCACCCGGTCGGTGGTGACCGTCGCGGCGACCAACTGGGCCGGTGGCCGGGAGGCGACCCAGCACCTGCTCGACCTCGGGCACCGCCGCATCGGCTTCCTCAACGGCCCACCGACCTCGCAACCGGCCCGCGAGCGACTGCACGGCTACACCAGCGCGCTGACCGATGCCGGGATCGACTTCGACCCCGCACTCGTCCTCGGCGACGTGTATGCCGTCGAGCCGAGCCTGCACGCCGCACACGCCATGCTGGCGTTGCCCGATCCCCCGACGGCGATCTTCGCCTCCAGCGACGCCAGTGCGTTGGGTACCCTGCGCGCAGCGATGGAACGCGGTATGACGGTCCCGGGCGACCTGTCGGTGGTCGGCTTCGACGACACCCTGATGGCCCGTTGGGCGCCGATCCCGCTGACCACCGTCTATCAGCCGCTGGTCGAGATGGGCAAGGTCGCGGTCGAGCGGGTGCTGACGCTCGCCGACGACCCCGACGCGTTCTCGCACCCGTTCCAGCTGGAGACGCATCTGATCGTGCGCAAGACCACCGGACCGCTCGCGGGTCAGCCGGACAGCTGAATCTCGGCCGGAGGTGCCGGCGGGGCGGTCCGCTGCAACAGACGGAACGCCAACGCGGCCAGTGCGATCGCGCCGACCCCGGACAGCACGGGCACGGCATACGCGACGTGAGCGTTCCACCGCTCGATGACCGCGCCGCTGATCGCCGAGCCGGCCGCGACCCCGATCAGCAGCCCGGTGAAGACCACGCCCATCGATTCGTTGACCTGCCCGGGCCGCACGAGCGTCTGTGCCAGCTTCATCGAGGTGATCAACGTGGGTGCGGTGGCGGCACCCGCGACCAGCAGCACCGCGGACAGCGCCACGAGGTTGTCCACCAGCAGGATCGGCGCCTCCAGGACGCACATCGCCACGGTGCCGAGCAGCAGCGTCCGCGACAGCGTCCCCTTCATCTCGCATGCACCGAAAACGATTGCCGCGCAACCGGATCCGAGGGCGAACAGCGCAAGGATCAGCCCGGCGAGGTCCTTGTGCCCGTGCTCGGCGGAGAACGCCAGGGTGACCACGTCGTTCGCGCCGAGGATGCCGCCGGTCAGCACCATGATGAGCGCCACCACCAGCACCGGCAGATTGCGTATGACGCCTGCCGTCACCCCGCTCTCCGGCGGCTGCACCGGGGGCTCACTGGCACGCGCACTGACGAACAGCAGCGACCCGACGGCGTAGAGGACCGCCGCCGCGATGAATCCGGCCTCCGGCGTCACGGTCGTCGCCAGCAGCACCGCGACCGCCGGCCCCACGACGAACGCGAACTCGTCGAGCACTTGTTCCAGCGACATGGCGGTGTGCAACCGCTCCGGCTGGCCGGCCAGCAGGTGGACCCAGCGGGCCCGGCTCATCGCGTCGGGGGCGGCCACGACCGCCGACAGCGGGTAGGCCACGAACAGCAGCCAGTGCGGCGCACCGGACATGGAGACGACGACCAGCACCGCGTCCCAGCACACGCCCCACAGGGCGAGCGGCACGGTTACCCGGCGCTGCCCGAACCGGTCGACCATCCGGCCGACGCCGGCGGCAGTGGCGGCCAGCATGATCAGGCCGACCGCGGAGACGGCCCCGGCGAGCGAGTAGGAGCCGCTGCGACCGGCGACCATGGCGACCACGGCCACACCGAACATCGCTCCGCCGAGACGGGCGATCAGCGACCCGACGAGGAAGCGCGCGGCCTGCGGGGTGGCGAGCAGCGCGCGGTAGGGCTTCAGCAACGGGGTATGGCGCGTCGCTCGGTCAGTTGTCGCCGTTCCACTCCTTGTCCTCGGCGTCCCAGGCGGCCGTGCGCTCGGCCGCGTGCTGGATCGCGTTGCGGGCTTCGGCCTCGGTCTCGTAGGGACCCAGCAGGTTGGCCTTCGGGTCGGTCTCGCCGTCCTGCTCGACCTTGTTACTGTCCACGTTGTACCAGTAGGCCACGGTGCGGCTCCTTCGTCGTGATGGTCGGGTCTTCGCTCCTTAGACTGCACCCTATGTCCGTCACCAGCCCACCGGTGCGAGCCGGTCGCATCGGCCCGCGCCGCGCCGTCCCCGCCATCATCGACCGGCCCGAATACGTCGGTCGGCCGGCGCCGGCGCCGTTCACCGGCCCGGAGGTCCGGGACCCGGAGCTGATCGACCGGATCCGGGTGGCCGCCCGCATCGCTGCGCAGGCGCTGCAGGCCGCCGGTGCCGCCGTCCGTCCCGGGGTCACGACCGACGAGCTCGACCGGATCGGTCACGAGTTCATGCTCGACCACGGTGCCTACCCGTCGACGCTCGGATATCGCGGGTTCCCCAAATCCTTGTGCACCAGCGTCAACGAGATCGTCTGTCACGGCATACCCGACGACCGGCCGCTGGCGGACGGCGACATCGTCAAGATCGACGTCACGGCATACAAGGACGGCGCCCACGGCGACAACTGCGCGACCTTCCTGGTCGGGGACGTCGACGAGGAGTCCCGGCTGCTGGTCGAACGCACCGAGCAGGCGATGCTGCGCGGCATCAAGGCGGCGCTGCCCGGGCGGGCCGTCAACGTCATCGGCCGGGTCATCGAGAAGTACGCCCAGCGGTTCGGGTACGGCGTGGTGCGCGACTACACCGGACACGGTGTCGGCCCGGTCTTCCACTCCGGACTGGTCATCCCCCACTACGACGCCGCGCCGGCGCACGCGGACGTGATCGAGCCGGGTATGACGTTCACCGTCGAGCCGATGCTCAATCTGGGCACCGCGGACTGGACCCTGTGGGACGACGGATGGACCGTCGCCACCCGGGACCTGCGACGGTCCGCGCAGTTCGAGCACACCGTGCTGATCACCGACAGCGGGCCGGAGATCCTGACCGTGCCATAAGGTCTTGGTCACAGCAGCAGTCGCGAAGGAGCCTGGAAAGAAATGACCACCACCTACCCGCTGGGCATCGATGTGGGCGGCACCGGCATCAAGGGAGCTCCGGTCGATCTGGACAAGGGTGCCTTCGCCAAGGACCGGTTGCGCATCGACACCCCCAAGGAGTCCACGCCGGACGCGGTGGCCGAGGTGATCGAGCAGATCGCCGACAAGTTCGCCGACGACATCGACGGCCAGCCGATCGGCATCACCCTGCCCTGTGTGGTGACTCACGGCGTGGTGAGGACCGCTGCGAACATTGACAGTTCGTGGATCGGCACCAACGTCGAGGACCTGCTGAGCAGACGGCTGGGCAGGTACGTCACGGTCGTCAACGATGCGGACGCGGCCGGTGTCGGCGAGTTGCGCTTCGGTGCGGCACGCAACACCGAGGGCACTGTGCTGGTGTCGACCCTCGGCACCGGCATCGGCTCCGCGCTCCTGGTCGACGGGCAGTTGCTGCCCAATTCCGAGCTGGGCCACCTGGAGATCGACGGCCACGACGCCGAGACCAAGGCCGCCGAGAGCGCTCACGTCCTGGAGGACCTGTCCTGGGAGCAATGGGCCCAGCGCCTGCAGCGCTATTACAGCCACATCGAGGACCTGCTCTGGCCGGACCTGATCGTCGTGGGCGGTGGCATCTCGAAGAAGGCCGACAAGTTCCTGCCGTTGCTGCACCTGCGCGCGCCGATCGTCGCGGCGCAGTTGCGCAACGCGGCCGGCATCGTCGGTGCGGCGTGGCTGGCCGATCACGCGGCGACCCTCAAGCAGCAGCGGCTGTAGCTCAGGGCTGCCGGCTCAGGGCTGCCGGCTCAGGGCTTGGTGTCGCCCCGCCGGCGGACGGTGCCGGCCACCCGGTCGAGTGCCGATTTCGGGTCACGGGCCGTCGCGCGCAGGGCCGGCAGACCGCGCTTGAGCGCGTGCCGCACCGTCGGCAGCGCCGTCGCGAACGCCGGGTAGAGCGGCGACAGCGGCTTGTCCCAGGTGCCGATCAGCAGGTCCTCGTGCTTGCTGAACTGTCGCTTGAAGTCGGAGATGCCGTCATTGAGCAGGCCGTTGAAGTCGTACCGCGCCACGCCTTGCGCCTTCACGTGTTGCATCGCGTGGAACTTCAGGCCGTAATTGAGCCGCAGCTTCATGCCGCGCGGGGAGACCCCGCCATACAGCTCGAAGGCCGTGGTGTCGGAGACGACCAGCCAGACGAAGGCCACGAGGTCGTCGCCCTCCCAGGCGGCGAGGAGTTGGGAGCGCTCCCCCATCAGGTCACGGATCGCACGATGGTAGCTGTCGTCGTGCACCGCGAAGCCGGCGCGCCGGCCGGTCTCCTTGTTGATCGCCAGCACCTGCTCCAGGTCCGTGTCGGAGGTGACCACGCCGAAGCGGACACCCTCGGCGCGGAACGACTTGCGGACGTTCTGCCGGGTGCTGGAGTTGAAGGCACCCCGGATGTCGTCCTCGTCCGGTGTCAGGTCGACGACCAGGGTGCGCGGGATCAGGCCGGTGTTGGCGCTGCGGCGGAATCCGGCACCGGCGACCGACGCCAGCCAGCCGGTCGGGGGTAACTGCTGAATGCGGGCGATCTCCTCGTCGTCGACGCCCTTGGGCAGCGGCGACTGCGGATCGGCCCAGTCCGGCTCGATGCTCAGCGCGATCGAGCCCCGGGTGCCCTTGACGTGGTCGGCCAGCGCGGTGAGCACGGCCGCCCGGTCGCCCTCGACGGCGACCGGGCCGCGCGGGATGTAGGCGAGGGACCTGAACGGCGGCGGCAACCGGCGGTGGAGCACCTGGGCCGCCCCGACCTGGCGGCCGTGCGCGTCCTGGACGAACAGCCGGTCGGCCGTCCACGCGTAACGTGACTTGACCTCGCCCCATCCCCACAGCTGCAGCGGATGACCCCCAGCGGACAGAACGGCGCGGTCCCAGGTGTCACGGTCATGGCAGGTGGTCACTCGCAGCTTCACGGCCACCAAGGTACCCGGGGCCGGACGGCCTGCTTCGATCAGACCGTCACGGCACCGGCGCCGCGCAGGTCCCGCACGGGTACGCCGCCGTCGCGCCCGAATTCGGTGATGTGGTGCAGGTAGACGCCACGGCCGGGATCGGTCAGCAGGCCGTCGTGGATCGGCACGACCGCTGTCGGTGCGATGCGTCGGACGAACTCGACGGTCTCCTTCACCGCACACCACGGTGCACTGACCGGCACGGCCAGCAGGTCGACGGCCGGGACCTCCGCGTCCAGCGCGTCGCCGGGGTGGAACAGCGAGGGCTCGCCCGGCGCGCGCAACACCAACCCGACGTTGGCGATGCGCGGGACGTACTCGGTGATCACCGCGTGTTGCGCGCCGACCGGCGTCACCGTGAGGTCCCCGAACGAGAACGGCTCACCGTCCACCGTCGGACGGGCCGGGATGTCCCTGTCGGCGAGCAGTCGCACCGACTCCGGGTCCGCGTGCACCACGGCGTGCGGGTTGCGCTCCAGCAACACCGGCACGCGATCCGGGTCGAGATGGTCGAAGTGCTGGTGGGTGATCAGCACCGCGTCCAGGCCCTCGACGCCCTCGAACGAGGAGAACGTGCCCGGATCGAGCAGGACCCGGCGTCCGGCGACCTCGACGAGCAGGCAGGAATGACCGAGATGTGTGATCTGCATGCCTCTCACGGTATGACGCGCGGGCCGATCACACGTAGCATGGCCGAACGTGAAGTTTCTCGGCGACCGCCCGGCATACGACCTGACCTACAACGACGTCTTCATGGCGCCCTCCCGTTCCTCGGTGAGCAGCCGCCTCGACGTCGACCTGACCACCCCGGACGGGGTCGGCACCACCATTCCGCTCGTCGTGGCGAACATGACGGCGATCTCCGGGCGCCGGATGGCCGAGACCGTCGCGCGGCGCGGCGCGATCGCGGTGCTGCCGCAGGACATCCCGGAGCACGCGATGCGCGAGACGGTCGGGTATGTGAAGTCGCGTCACACGGTCTACGAGACGCCGGTGACCGTGCGCCCCGACGAACCGGTCGGCAATGTGCTGGCGCTCATCGGCAAGCGCGCACACCGCACCGCCGTCGTGGTGGATGACCTGCGGGCACCGGTCGGGCTGGTGACCGAGCGGCATTCCCGGCGGGTCGACCGCTTCGCCACCGTCGGCGAGGTGATGACCCGCGACCTGTTCACCGTCAAGGACGGCGACGACCTCGGTGCGGTCTTCGACTCCCTCACCGAGCACCACTTCGAGCTCGCGCCGGTCGTGCGCGACGGCGAACTCGCCGGGGTGCTCACCCGGCAGGGCATCCTGCGCTCGACGATCTACCGGCCGGCAGTGGACGCCGACGGCCGGCTGCGCATCGGCGTCGCCATCGGCATCAACGGCGACGTGCGGGCCAAGGCGGCCGCCGCGCTCGACGCCGGCGCCGACGTGCTGGTGGTCGACACCGCGCACGGCCACCAGGACAAGATGATCGACGCACTCGCCGTCGTCCGGGCCGTCCGCGACGAGCACGCAGCCCAGGTCGGCAACCACGTCCCGATCGCCGCAGGCAACGTGGTGACCGCCGACGGGGCGCGCGATCTGGCCACCGCGGGCGCCGACATCATCAAGGTCGGCGTCGGACCGGGTGCCATGTGCACCACCCGGATGATGACCGGAGTCGGCCGCCCGCAGTTCTCCGCAGTGCTCGAATGCGCCGCTGCGGCAACGGAACTCGGCGCGTCCGTGTGGGCCGACGGCGGTGTGAAGTATCCGCGGGACGTGGCCCTCGCGCTGGCTGCCGGCGCCGGGTCGGTGATGATCGGCTCGTGGTTCGCCGGCACCTGGGAGAGCCCGGGCGACCTCAACACCGACGCCGACGGGCGCCTGTTCAAGGAGTCGTTCGGTATGGCGAGTGCGCGCGCCGTCAGTGGGCGGACGCAGGCGCGCAGCGCGTTCGACCGCGCACGGTCCGCGCTGTTCGAGGAGGGCATCTCCTCCTCGCGGATGTTCCTGGACCCGGCACGTCCGGGTGTCGAGGACCTGATCGACTCGATCATTGCCGGGGTGCGGTCCAGCTTCACCTACGCCGGCGCCCGCAGCATCGCGCAGTTCCGCGAGCGCGCCCTGGTCGGCGTGCAGAGTGCCAGCGGGTACGACGAGGGCCGGCCGCGCGAGACATCCTGGTGACTCCCACCTAGCCACGTCGTCGGGGCGCACGGGCCCTCAGGAAGTCGCACGCGCCGCTGAGGTCGTCGGTGTCGAGATGGTCCACACCGGCATCCAGCAGCGTCGCCCAGAGTGTGTCCCGGGCAGGTCCCGGCCGGTCGGGGGTGTCCCAGAAGCGCACCCGCTGGCCGCGGAAGTGTGCGTCGGCGACCATCCGGTCCAGCCGCGCACGCTGATCGGCCGGCATCTGCCCGACGCCCCGCCAGGAGAAGAGCTCGGGCCAGCAGTCGCTGCGCAACGGCATCAGGTCCGCCGTGACATCGAGACCGGTGCGTCGAACCCGACCGTCGACACCGGTCCAGCGGTGTGGGGCGTCATACAGCTGCTCGGAGAGGGTTCCGCTGACGATCACCGTGACGCCGGCGGCCGCGAACCGCCCGTCCCGCCAGGAACTGACCAGGTCGGAGTAGCGCCGCAGCGTCGCCTCGATGACCGGCCGCGCCCTGCGCGGATTGCTCTTGACGTCCAGCAGCAGCGTGAGCGGCTCACTGGAATCGCTGTGCACGCAACCGGTTTCGCGGATCATCGCGGCCAGCGGGTCGAGGTAGAGCCGGCGCAGGCTCCGCAGCGGGCGCGGCGCGCTGTGCCCGACGAGGATCCGGCCACCGACCACCCAGACGTCCACCTCAAGACTGGTGAAGCCGGCCGTCAGCGCATCCCACAACGGCCGGCGATGCCGGGAGTCGGCGTGGGCATGGGCGTGTGGCAGGGACGTCGTGGCAGCGACCTGTCGCCAGAGCGAGGAGCGGTCGCGAGGCGTCATACGGCCCATCATGGCGGAGCGTTCGGCGCTACCGGCCGTGCGGCGTCGGTCCCCCCACCGTCCCGTCCGGGTCGATGTGCCGCAGCACCTGCCCGGGGCTGCGCGGGCAGTCGCACTGCCGACAGCCCAGCACGGTGTTCACGTGCATGCCCGCGATGTGACCGCACCGGTCACACACGTCCGGCGCCGGCGTGTGATGTCGGAACAGCCCCATGGCCGGATGCTAGGAACACCGGCTGGGAACTGCCTCCGAACCCGCCACGTACCGATCTCCCGAGCAGCGCCGGCACCCGACCGGGCCGGGACAGCGAAGCGCCCCACCCGACCGGAAATCGGCCAGGTGGGGCGCTGCTCCGTGGTCGTCAGACCCTGCGCTTGATCCAGCCGTATGCGGCCGTCGCGAGGAACAGGATGATCCCCACGAAGGCCAGCCACAACAAGCCCTTGATCACGAAACCGAGGACGGCAAGGACGATCCAGATGACGAGCAGCAGCCCGAGGAATGCCAACATGCGTCACATCCTTGCCTGCTGCAGATCCGCGACGGGACGGCCACTGGACACGGCGTTCGGTTCGTACACCGTTGATCCGCGCAACGTTTCAGGTGCTGTTCGCCCCTACTTGCACGTAGCCACGACGACGTCGACTACTGTCCATTCCCGGCACTGATCGAGGCGCCAGTCAGCACGACCACAGGGGACCCACGCCACCGACCATGGAAGAGGAACCCGAACCAGATGTTGACGTGGGCGTGGTGCTCCTCCCTGGCTGTCCTCCTGCTCGGCTACCTCAGCTTCGCGCTGGGCGCGGTCCTGAGCATCAACGGCCGCACGCGTAGTGGCCGGCACGCGGTGAGGTTCGCGTTCCGCGCGATCCTTCTCGGGGCGACCGGGACGTTCGCCGGCGCGATCTGGTGGATCGGCGCCAGGATCAACGGCTCGTGACCGCCTTCGCCTCGGTGTCCACGGCGTCCCGGTGGGTCGCTCCGCGCCGCCCCACGGCACGGTGGGTGGATGAGCCGGCCTGTAAGCCGGATTTTGTATGGCGCCCGCCGCACGCGGCGGACACGTGGCGATCATCCATCTAGGACCACCGTTGCCGGTGGCCTCCAGCGATCTACCCGCGTGCTCGGACGGGCCGCCCTCGGTCACACGCTGTCTGATCTTGCTCCAGGTGGGGTTTACCCAGCCACGCCAGTCGCCTGGCGTGCTGGTGGTCTCTTACACCACCGTTTCACCCTTACCCCCGGCGAACCGGAGGCGGTCTGTTTTCTGTGGCACTGTCCCGCGGGTCACCCCGGGTGGCCGTTAGCCACCACCTTGCCCTTCGGAGTCCGGACTTTCCTCGCCCCGATCGCTCGGGCCGCGACCGCCCGGCCGACTCATCCGCGGGCCATCCTATCCGTGCCAGCGTTTCACCCATGCCAGCCGGGCGGTATGGCTCAGGCTTGGCATGGGGCAAGGCCGGCGCAGCGCCCTACGACGCCCTACACCATCTCGAAGCGGACCCGGTGTTCCTCGATGTTCGCCTCGGTGAGCTTGACCCGGACCTCGGCACCCGCTTCGGCGTGGCCGTCGGCCTTCGCGGTGACGGCCAGGTCGACCAGTTGCACGGTCAGTCCCCTCTCGTCAGTGTCCACCACGTATGCCGCGAACGTCTCGCCCACCCGGTGCACCAGCAGGGCCGCCTCGACGGCGTCGGTGCACGCGTGTTCGGCCTGGCTGGCCCTCTGATCGGTCGTGCGCATAATGTCCGGCAGGGTGGGCAGCGCCTCGCGCACCCAGTCGGGCACCTGTGCGCCCTGGCTGACGGCTTCGCACACGACCAGCCCGAAGCGATCGACCAGTCGCCGCAATGGCGCAGTCACGTGGGCGTAGGGCGCCGCGACCGCCGCCTGAATGGTCTCCTCCGGCTGCTGTCCGTCGAACGGCGTGTAACCGGCTCCGCGGAACAGGCTCGTGGCGTCGTGGACCAACGCCAGATGCTTGGGATCGGACCGGTCGAGGCCGCGGATGAAATCGCCGTACTCCTGGTCCCCGGGCCAGGCGACCCCCAGCGCCTTGGCCTGCCGTCGCAGCCGGTCGATCGCCTTCTGCTCCGGCGCGGGCATGGTCCGCAGGATGCCGACCTTCGCCTGCAGCATCATCTCGGCGGCCGCCATACCGGTCAGCAGCGAGATCTGGGCGTTCCACTCCTCCGCGGGCAGCTGCGGCCGGAAGGTCAGGTGGTAGCTGCCGTCCTCGGCCTTGCTGATCTCCTGCTCCGGCATCGGCAGATTGGCACCACCGCGCTTGGCCTCCAACGCGATCCGCAACTGCCCGATCTCCCGCAGCAGCTTCAGACCGCCCGGTGCGGACCCATCGTCGAGCCGTTGTTGCACGTGCTCGTAGTCCAACCGGGCGGTGCTGCGGACGCGGGCACGATAGACCTCGCTCGACGTCGTCTCCCCCAGCGACGAGAGCCGGATGTCCCACACGTACGCCGACCTGTCCTGGTCCGGCAGCAGGCTGACGGCGTCCTCACTGAGCACCTTGGGGTGCAGCGGCACGCGCACGTCGGGCAGGTAGATCGTCTGGCCACGATGGCGGGTCTCGGCATCGAGCTGCCCGCCGGGTGAGACGTAGGCGGGGACGTCCGCGATGGCGTAGCGCACCCGATAGCCGTCACCGTCGCGATCCAGGCACATGGCCTGGTCCAGGTCCATCGATCCGAACGGGTCGATGGTGAAGAAGGGCACCGCCGTCTCGTCGCGGTCCGGCAGCGGCACGGCCGTCGCCGCCCTTTCGGCTTCGGTGAGCGCCGCCTGCGGGTAGTCCAGCGACAGGTCGAGTTGCTCGCGCAGACTTTCGAACGCGCGCTCCAACGGGCCGGCGTCGGCTCCGGCCTTCGGGTCGGCCTTCGGGGCGATCAGGTGCCGTGGGTTCATGCGCCAACCATAGGCATCGGGCGGGTCGCAGCGGTCCGTTCCGCGACGGTGCGCGTCCGCGTCGTAGCCTGTGCGCGTGCTGATCCTGCTGCCGCCCTCCGAGACCAAGACTCCACGAGCGCGTGGCAAGGCGTTGGACCTGTCCCGGCTGGCACTGCCGGACCTGACCCCGGCGCGGGACAAGCTGCTGCACGTGCTGGCCGCGGCCAGTGCCCGCCCGGACGCCCTGCAGGTCCTCGGGGTGGGGGCCAGTCTCGCCGGTGACGTCGCACGCAACCTGCAGTTGCGCACCGCGCCCGCCCAGCACGTCGCCGAGCTCTACACCGGCGTGCTGTATGACGCCCTGGACCTGCCCGGCCTCGACACGGCCGCGCTCCGCCGCGCCCGTCGCTGGATCGTCGTGCAGTCCGCACTCTTCGGCGCGCTCCGGCTGACGGATCGCGTGCCGGCATACCGGCTGTCGATGGGCACCCATCTGCCGGGCGCCGGACCGCTGGCGGCCTACTGGCGCGGTGAACTGGCGGCGCCTATGACCGCACTCGCCGGCAACGGCGTCGTGGTCGACTGCCGGTCGAGCACGTATGCCGCCGCGTGGACACCGACCGGGGCGACCGCCGAGCGTTGGGTGCGCATCCAGGTGCCGGGCGCCACCCACCATGCCAAGCACACCCGTGGCCTGGTGACCCGGCACCTCGCCGAAGCGGGCATCTCGCCACGGACGCCGGCGGCGCTGCGTGACGTCGTCGGCTCCGCGTTCGCCGTCGAGCTGCACGAGCCGCGGCGCCCCGGAACGCCGTGGGAGCTCGCCGTGAGTGCCGCATGACACGGAGCGCGGCGTGACCGACTTCGCCGGTCAACTGGTCGACCGCGTCGGCCCGGTCCTTGCCTTCCTCGTCTGCATTACCGTCGTCGCCGAGATCTCCGACCACGCGGGCGTTTTCGATGTCGCCGGACACTGGGCAGCGCGGATGGCGAAGGGGCGCACGCTCGGTCTGTGGCTGATCGTGGTGGCGCTGTCCTGTGTGGCGACGACGGTCCTCAGCCTGGACACCACCGCGGTGCTGCTCACCCCGGTCGTCATCACCACGGCCCGTCAGGCGCAACTGCCGCCCTTGCCCTTCGCCTTCACCACGGTGTGGCTGGCGAACACCGCGTCGCTGCTGCTACCGGTGTCCAACCTCAGCAACCTGCTGGCGTTGCACGAATTCGACTACTGGGGCGGTTTCTCGGCATACGTGCGGGTGGCCTGGGCACCCGCACTGGTGGCGATGGCGTCGACGGTGGCGGTGATCGCGCTGCTGCATCACCGCCGGTTGCGCGGCCGGTACACCGTGCCCCAGATGCCGCGGCCGCACGACGTGGTGCTGCTGCGGGTGTGCGCTGCCGTCTGTGTGGCGCTGGGACCGCTGTTCGTCACGGGTGTCACGCCCGCCATACCTGCTGCAGCCGGGGCGCTGGTCCTGCTGGTGACGTTGGCGGTGCGTGAACGTGCGGCGCTGCGCAACGTCGCGGTCCCGTGGCTGATGGTCGTCGCGGTGACCGTGCTCTTCGCGCTGGTGGATTTCCTGCGCACGCACGGCCTCGACACGGTGCTGGCCCGCGTCATGGGCACGGGTGAGTCCACGGTGGATCTGTTGCGCGTGTCCGGTCTCGGTGCCGTCGGCGCCAACCTGATCAACAACCTGCCCGCCTACCTGGCCGCCGAGTCCGCCGCGAGCGGTTCGGCCCACCGGCTGATGGCGTTGTTGGTCGGTGTCAACGCCGGACCCATCGTCACCGTCTGGGGTTCCCTGGCCACGCTGCTCTGGCTCGGTCGCTGCCGACGCGCCGGACTGTCGATCCCGTTGCGGCACTTCACCATCGAGTCCTCACTGGTGGCTGTGGTCACCGTGGTGGCAGCCACCGTGGCGCTCGGTCAGGTCTGATCGGGGGCGACCGGCCAGGCGTCCCAGAAGTGGTGCACCGGCCCGTGACCGCTGCCGATCGACAGGGTGTCCGCTGCGCGCAGCGCACCGGTCAGATAGGTTTTGGCATCCCGGACCGCGTCGGCCCACGAGTCACGCTGCGGCCGCAGCGCCGCGATCGCCGACGACAGCGTGCAGCCGGTCCCGTGCGTGTTGCGGGTGTCCACGCGCGGGGTGTCGAACTCGGTCATCCGGCCGTCGACCAGCAACAGGTCCGTGCTCTCCGGGCCGTCGAGATGACCGCCCTTGAGCAGCACCCCGGAGGTCAGCTGCGCCAGTGCCCTCAACTGCCGGTCCATCTCGCACACGCTCGTGGCTTCCGCGACACCGAGCAGATCGGCCGCCTCCGGGAGGTTGGGTGTGATCAGGTCGGCGAGCGGCACCAGCTCGTCCCGCAACGCCGCGACGGCATCGGCGGGCAGTAGCCGGTGACCGCTCGTGGCGACCATCACCGGGTCGAGCACGACCGGCCCGGGCCGGCGCGCGCGGAGCACGTCGGCGACCGCCTCGGTGACCTCGGCCGTGCCCAGCATGCCGATCTTGACCGCGTCGACCCGCACATCGTCCAGCAGGTTGGTCAGTTGCCCCGCGACCGTGCGCCCGTCGAGCTGGTGGATCGCAGCGACGCCGCGGGTGTTCTGGGTGACCACCGCCGTCACCACCACGGTGCCGAAGGCGCCGAGCGCGGAGAACGTCTTCAGGTCGGCACTGATCCCGGCCCCGCCGCTGGGGTCGGTGCCGGCGATGGTCAGCACTGTCGGGATGTATGACGTCATCAAATCTGCCCTGCTGCCAACATGTTTCGCGCCGCGCCGGCCGGGTCGGGCGCGGCGCAGAGGGCCGACACGACCGCGACCCCGGCGGCACCGGCGTCCTGCAACGGCGCGACGTGTTGCTGCGTGATGCCGCCGATCGCCACGGCCGGCCACGGACAGCCGGCCAGCGCTTCGCGGACGCCGTCGATCCCGAGTGGCGCGGCGGCTCTCGGCTTGGTCGGCGTGGCGAAGACCGGGCCCACACCCAGGTGGTCGACCGTGCCGGCGGGCCACTCGCCGACCGCGTCGATCTCCGCCCGGCAGGAGACCGAGTGCCCGATCACGAGTCCCGGACCGGCGATGCGGCGCGCGTCCACCGGGTGCAGGTCGGACTGGCCGAGGTGCACCCCGTCGGCACCGACAGCGAGCGCGACGTCGAGCCGGTCGTCGACGATGAACGGCACGCCGGCGTCTGCGGTCACCTGCCGCAATTGCCTTGCTGTGTCCAGCAGTTCACGGGTCGTGGCGTCGTGGTCGCGCAGCTGCACGAGCGTCACCCCGCCCACGAGCGCCTGTCGCACGGTCTCCACGACACCGCGCTCACCACAGAGCGCACGGTCGGTCACCAGGTAGAGCCGCAACCATCCGGCATCGAAGGACCTCACGACCTGAGCCTTGCCAGCTGATCCGGATCGATGCCGTGCAGGGCGTCCAGCAGCTCCACGGCGAACGAGCCGGGGCCGCTCGATCGCTCGACCGCCAGCTCGGCGGCGATCGTCCAGACGGCCGTGGCCGCGAACGCGGCGTCGGCCGGTGGAGCGCACGCGGCGAAGGCCGCGGTGATCGCGCCGAGTGCACAGCCCACGCCGGTCACCTTGGTCATCATCGGCGTGCCGTTGGAGACGGTGCGCACGGTGTCGCCCACGATGTGGTCGACCGGGCCGCTGACCGCGACCGCTCCCCCGGTCCTGGACCGTAGGGCGTGCGCCGACTCCAGGGCCGCGTCGGTGCCGGCGGTGCTGTCGACGCCTCGTCCGCCGCCGTCCGCGCCGGCCAGGCTCATCACCTCCGAGGCATTGCCGCGGATGACGCACGGCCGCAGCGGCACCAGCTCCGCGGCGACCCGGTCCCGCAACGGCAGGCCGCCCACGGCGACCGGATCGAGCACCCACGGGGTGCCCGCCTGTCCGGCGGCCTGCGCGGTGGCGACCATGGTCTCCGCCGCCGCCGGCGACATGGTGCCGACATTGATCAGCAGCGCGTCGGCGACACCGGCGAAAACCGTTGCCTCCTCGAGGTTGTCGACCATCGCGGGCGCGGCGCCGAGCGCCAGGAGCGTATTGGCGGTGAAGCCGGTCACCACCGAGTTGGTGATGCACTGGACCAAGGGTGCGGTGCGGCGCAGTTCGGCCAGCAGATCGGCCACGTCGTGATGGTTCACCAGGGCCACCGCTCCTCGCGGACCGCCGCGTCCCAGAACATCCACTCGTAGCGGGTCGCGGTCTCGACGTGTGGCGCCATGCCGGCGAGCATGCCGTCGCTGCACGAGACGGTGGTCCGGTCGACGATCGCCAGCATCTCGGCGACGCTGCGCGCGAAGTCAGGGGCGGCATACGACTCGATCCACCGCGCATAGACCGGGTCGGATGACCCGCGCACCGCCAGCGCCGCACCGACCTGCTGATAGATCCAGTAGCAGGGCAACACGGCAGCGAGCCCCTCGTGGAACGGCCGCTGCGCGCAGGTCGCCAGCAGATAGCTGGTGTATGCCGTGGTGGTGGGCGACGTGGGCGTGGTGTGCAGCAACCGAGGGTCCAGGCCGGCCTGCTCGAGCAGGGCCGGGTGCAGCCCGAGCTCGGTGGCGACGGCGGAGCCGGCGTGCGCGGCGAGGGTCCCGGCGGCCTCGGACGGCGCCTTGGCGGCGAGCAGCGCGAGGGCCCTGGCGTATTCGCGCAGATAGAGCGTGTCCTGCACGATGAAGTAGCCGAAGGCGTCTCGGGGCAGGGTGCCCGCTGCGAGACCGCTCAGGAAGTCGTGGGCGAGCACCCGTTTGAGGCCGTCCTCCATCGGTGTTCCGAGCACCGGCCACCAGGTGTATGACGATGTGGTTTCCACTGCGGACATCGCAGATCCCTTCCTCCGCCGGCATTGTCCGGCTCAGGTCGTAGCGGTCGGCGACGCGTCAGTCGCCCTCTCAGCCCGGTCGTTCCGAGCTCCCGCGGGTTGTCCAGCCCACCGTAGCGGGCGCGGATCAGGACAGCGCGGCCAGCCCGCCGGTGAGGTCCCGGACCAGGTCATCGGCGTCCTCCAGGCCGACCGACAGCCGCAGCACACCGTCGGTGATGCCGATCGCCGCGCGCGCCTCGGCACCCATCCGGCGGTGGGTGGTGGTCGCCGGGTGGGTGATCAGTGATTTGGAGTCGCCCAGATTGTTCGAGATATCAATGATGCCAAGCGAATTCATCAATGCGAATGCCTCCGCCTTGCCCCCGTCGAGCTCGAACGTCACGACCGTGCCGCCACCGCTCATCTGCCGTTGCGCGAGTGCGAACTGCGCATGTGAGTCCAGGAACGGATACCAGACGTGCCGGATCGCCGGATGCTGCTGTAGAGCGCCCGCGACCTGCAACGCCGTCCGCGCCTGCGCCTCGACGCGCAGCCGCATCGTCTCCAGACCCTTGAGCAGCACCCAGGCGTTGAACGCCGACATCGACGGGCCCGTGTGTCGCAGCAGGTTCTCGACCGGGCCGTGGATGTAGTCCTCGCTGCCCAGGATCGCGCCGCCGAGCACCCGACCCTGGCCGTCGATGTGCTTGGTGGCCGAATAGACCACGACATCCGCGCCGTGCTCCAGCGGGCGGGAGAAGACCGGAGTGCCGAAGACGTTGTCGACCACGACCTGCGCCCCGGCGGCGTGCGCGTGCTCGGTCACGAACTCGATGTCGACGAGCTCCTGCATCGGGTTGCTCGGAGTCTCGAAGAAGACCGCGGTGGTCGGTGCGGCGAGCGCCGCCCGCCACTGCTCGTTGTCCGGACCGTCGACGAAGACCGTCTGCACGCCCCAGCGCGGCAGGATCTCGTTCAGGATCACGAAGCACGAGCCGAACAACCCACGGGCCGCCACGACCCGGTCACCGGCACCGAGCAGAGCCGCCAGGGCGGTGAAGACCGCACCCATGCCCGACCCGGTGGCGTAGCAGGCCTGCGCGCCCTCCAGCTGCCGCAGCCGCTCCTCGAACACGGCGACCGTCGGATTTCCGTACCGGCTGTAGACGAACCGGTCGGCCGCGCCGGTGAAGGCCGCTTCGGCGTCCTCCGCCGTCCGGTAGACGAACCCGGACGTCAGATAGAGCGCCTCGGACGTCTCCTCGAAACCGCTGCGGGACAGTCCGCCCCGCACGGCAACGGTGTCCGGGGACCAGTCATGGGATGGCGACGACGTCATGAAAAGCACCTTCCCACACGACGTCGCGCGCCATACGTCGCGTCCGCACTACGACCGCGGGATCCGGACTACCTCAGGTGGTGGGTGTCGTTGGTGTAGGCGACGCTCGCACTGCCGTCGGCATACACGTCGATCTCGGTCAACGACGCGGGGTCGGCGGCCAACAGCCAGGCGTGCCCGAAGCTGAGTCCCAGCAAGGAGCGCAGCACCACCAGGATCGGCATCCGGTGTGTCGCCACGACGACGGTGCCACCGTGCTCCAGCGCACGCTCACGCGCGGCGTTGATGCGCTCGGTCAGCTCCAGATGGGTCTCCCCGCCGTCGACGCGGAAATCCTCCTCGACGCGCATCCTGGCCGGGTCGCCGGGATAGCGTTCGCCGATCTCCGCATAGCTCAGACCGTCCCAGGCGCCGAATGCCTGCTCGTCCCAGTCCTCGTCGACCACCGGCGTGACGCCCAGGGCACGCGCCGCGGCCGCCCCGGTCTGGCGCGCTCGCGCCAGTGAGGAGGTCAGCACGGTCACCGGGCCGCTGACCAGCTCGGCCAGCGCCGCACCGGCCTTCTCGACCTGCTCCAGACCGGTCGCATTGAGCGACGGGTCCGCTCCCCCGCGCCCGTCGAGCCGGCCACCGACGGTGAAGTCGGTGACGCCATGCCGCAGCAGGATCAGCCGGGTGGCAACCGTCCGGGAGGGCAGCGACGGCCGGGACTCCTCGGTCGAGGTGTCCGCCGGCTCAACCGGGCCGTCCGGCTCCTCGCGCCACAGATCGCGTTCGACGGTCCGGCCGTCCATCCCGTCGTTGGACAGCTTGTCGGCCGCCTTGTTCTGCGCACGCGGGATCCAGGTCCACTCCACCGACCCCCCGGCGGCCCGGATCCGGCGCAACACCTCCTGCGCCTCGGCGGCCAACCGCCGCATGTCCTCGTGCTTGATCTTCCACCGGCCGGCCATCTGCTCGATGACCAGCCGGGAGTCCATCCGGACGACGATGTCGGCGCCCTCGTCGATCGCCTCGGCGGCCCGCAGGCCGGCGATCAGGCCCTGGTACTCGGCGACGTTGTTGCTCGCCTTGCCCAGCGGCGCAGCGCGTTCGGCGAGCAGTGACCGGTCTCGCGCATCGCGCACCAGAGCGCCGTAGCCGGCGACACCGGGGTTGCCGCGAGAGCCACCGTCGGCTTCGACGATGAGAGAACGCCCCATCTGTCTACAGGCCCGACTCGGCCGTGCGGATCAGGATCCGGCGGCACTCCTCGCACCGCACCACCTCGTCCTCGGCGGCCGCGCGGATGCGCGCCAGATCCGCCTGGCCGAGCTCCAGGCCGCAACCGCTGCAGCGCTTCTGCTGCAACGCCGCGGCTGCGACACCACCCATCTGGTCACGCAGCTTGTCGTAGAGCGCGAGCAGGTCGGCACCCACACCCGGCGCCACGTTGGCACGGTCGCGCTCGACCGTCTCGCGCTCGGCGACGATCTCGGCGAGGGCCTTGTCCTTGGCGGACTGCAACTCCTCGACACGCTGCTGTGCCTCCTGCTGGGCCGCCTCCTTGGCCGTCAGGTCGGACTGCAGGCTCTCGGCGCGCTCCATCACCTCCAACTCCACGTCCTCCAGCTCGGACTGCCGGCGCGCGAGCGTCTCCAACTCGTGCTGCAGGTTCTGCAGTTCCTTGGCCGTGCCCGTGCCGCTCTCCAGGCGCCGGCGATCCCGCTCCGCCCGGTCGCGGACCAGTTGCACGTCGGCGTCGGCCTTGCTGACGGCGCGGGCGTTGTCCTGCAACGCCGTGCGCGCGAGCACGACCTCCTCGGCGAGGGTGCCGGCCCGGGCGGTGGCCTCGTCCAGCTGCGTCTGCACCGGCAACGTGCGTTCGCGGTGGCCCAACTGGTCGAGGCGGGTGTCGAGCTTCTGCAGGTCCAGCAGTCGCCACTGGCGGGTGAGATCAGCCTTCACAGGGCGTCATGCTCCTTCGGTCGGTCGGTCGGTTCCCCGTGCCCGGTCGGCACGACGAAGTCCCAGGGATCGGTGCGCAGGCGCGACACCGTGGTCTGCACGTCATACTCCTGCGCGACCAGCGCGGTGCGCAGCCGGTCGGCCGCCCCGGTCAGCCACAGGGATTCGGTGGCCCAGTGCCCGGCATCGATCAGGTATGGCGCACCGCCGCGCGCCTCTTCGCGTGCCTCCAGCGCCGGATGGTGCCGCAGGTCCGCGGTGACGTAGACGTCGGCACCGCTGCGCCGGACGGCGTCGAAACGGTCGTCGCCGGCGCCGCCCTGCACGGCGACTCGCCGCACGCTCGCCTCCGGATCCCCGCTGACCCGCAACCCCGCGGGTGCGGCCGGCAGTGCGTCGGCCAGCGCACGGCAGAAGGCACCCAACGTGGTGGGCGACGGCAGGTCCCCGACCCGGCCGATCGGTTGCCCGTCCTCCTCGTCCAACGGGTCGGTGGCCGACAAGCCGCACGCGGTGGCGAGCGCGTCATTGACGCCCGGGTCGGCCACGTCGGCGTTGGTGTGCGCGCAGTAGAGGGCGACGTCGGCGACCACCAGGGTCGTGATGGCGGCCCCCTTGGCGGTGGTCGTCGCCACGGAGTGCACGCCGCGCAGCAGCAGCGGGTGGTGGGTGACCAGCAGGTCGGCTCCCAGCTTGCGCGCCTCGGTGATCACCGACAGTGTCGGGTCCACGGCGAAGTGGATCCGGCTGACGGTCTGCTGCAGGTCGCCGGTGACCAGCCCGACGCGGTCCCATCCGGCGGCGGTCTGCGGCGGGTAGAACCCGTCGAGCGCCCGGACCGCGTCCGCGAGGGTGGGACTTGTCACGTGACGCCTCTCTGGTCGATGCAGCTGTGCACTTGGTCCGTGGTGCCAGGTTGTGTCAGACCGCCGACCGAGGGCCGGCGAAAAAACACCATGACGAGTGGGCCCGGCCGGGCTCGAACCGACGACAGCCGCGGTGTAAACGCGGTGCTCTACCAACTGAGCTACAGGCCCTCGCGCGTTGCGTGCGTCCGCGGCAGGCCGCGGCGACGGCCATTCTGCCAGCCGGACCCTCAGAGCGCGGCCAGCGCCTCCCGGTAACCGGCGAAGTCGCGGGCCTCGCCCGGGCCGTTGAGCTGCGTCCAGCGCACGACTCCCGTGGTGTCGACCAGGAAGGTGCCACGGATCGCCATACCGGCGTCGGCGTTGAAGACGTCGTATGCCGTCGCCACCGCTCCGTGCGGCCAGAAGTCGGACAGCAGGTCGAAGTCGTAGCGCTCGGCGTCGGCCCAGGCGCGCAGCGTGAACATCGGGTCGCACGAGATCGCGGCGACGTCGGCGGCACCTGCCGCGGTGAATCCGTCGAAGTCGTCGCGGATCCCGCAGAGTTCACCGGTGCACACCCTGGACCAGGCGAACGGGTAGAAGACCAGGAGCACGGGCCGTTCGGCGACCCGTTCCCGCAGCGACCACGACTCCCCGTGCTGGTTCTGCATGGTGAAGTCGGGGGCCGTGGCGCCGACGGCGGGAGGGCTGGAGGTCATCGCTGCTTGGCCACTCCGCCCTGCACCAGTTTGGTCGCGATCCACTCGCTGCCGGCGCGAGTCGAGGTGCCGGCGTTGAGGCCGGCGGTCTGCGCGGCCTCGGCGATGTCGCTGGCGTCGACGTGGTCGGGGTGGCCCGCCCCGGGCACGAGCAGGACGACGAAACCCTTGTCGGCCAGGTTGGTCAGCGCATCGACGCAGTCGTCGATCAGATCGCCGTCACCGTCGCGCCACCACAGGAGTACGGCGTCCACGACACCGTCGTAGTCCTCGTCCTCCAGGCCGGAACCGATGAGCTCCTCGATCTGTGCGCGCACGGCGTCGTCGACGTCGTCGTCCCAACCGAGTTCTTGTACCACCTGGTCTTTTTCGAAGCCGAGTTTCTCGGCCAGTGCGGATTTCTGGGCCCCAATTGCCATGGCCGTAGTTCACTAGGAACTGCGCCGGTTTGCAACCGGGCGCCCCTGATCGAGAGTGGATCGTGCTGTTCCACCGCTCGGTCGGACGCCCGGTCGCTCCGTGCAGAACCCGCCTACCAGGCCTGGCCGGGGTCGTATGCCGAGGACCTGTCGACGTCCTCGCTGCGCTTGATCGTGGCTTCGATCAGGCCGTAGGGCCGGTCGGCCGCGTAGTGCACCTCGCAGTTGTTCTCGACGCCGAACGGGCTCAGGTCGACCACGAAGTGGTGCTTGTTCGGGCAGCTGAAGCGCACCTCCTCCACGCTCGGCACGGCGTCCAGCACGGCGGTGCCCATCTCCCACAGCGTGTGTTGCAAGGCATAGCTGTATGCCGCCGCGAAGCTGCCGGTGATCGCGTCCAGCACCGAATCGAACGCCTTGCCCCAATCGACGTCGGTCCCGTCGTGCACCCACTGGGCCGTGACCGCGGTCGCCATGATCCGGTCGTCGGTGGGCTGCAGTGTCGTGTACTTGTCCTGGTAGAAGCCGTGGAACTCCGAGTCGGTGGTCTTCAGGACCGTCAGCTCCTTCAGACCGCTGACGACGCTCGTCCCCTCGGCGGTGCGGGTGACCGTGACGGTGCGCACATAGTCGCCGTTCTTGACGAAGGCGTGCGGGTTGTCGTGGGATCGCTGCCACGGCACCGCCTCGACGTTGATCCGGACGCCCGCGACCTGTGGCACCTCGATGAAGTGGTCGGCGAGCGCGACGGCGAACGACTCGGGCTCGCGGACCGCGTCGCCGGCTTCCTTGGCGAACGAGTTGACGGTGTTCTTGCACGCGTCGGTGGTGAGCACCTTGGCCTGGTCGCCACGGATGTGCGCGTCCTCGAAGTCGCCCGTCAGGGAGACCGAGACGTTGTAGTCGACCAGGTCATGCGGTGCCTGCGGGTCGTCGCGGAAGACGCGGACGACGTGCACCTCGGCCTTGCCGTACTGGTTGTGCCCGAGCACATAGGACATTGCGGATCAGCTCCCTCTGTAGGTGGAGTACGCGAACGGACTCAGTAGCAGCGGCACGTGGTAGTGCCGCTCTTCGTCGACGACGAAGGTGATCGCCACCTCGGGATAGAAGGCCCGGACCCCGGCAGCCTCGAAGAAACTGCCGGTGGCGAAGACGATGCGGTAGGTGCCGTGCGGCATACCGTCGGGCATCAGCCCGGCGATCCGGCCGTCATCGTCGGTGGTGCCGGATCCGACGGGCGTCCCATCGGATCCGGCACCGGTCTGTGCGAACACCGCGACCCGGATGCCGGCGGCCGGCGTTCCGTGAACGGCGTCGAGAACATGGGTGGACAGGCTGCAGCTCATCGAACTACCTTCCATCGTCCGGGGCCTGGGGGTCGAAGGTCCCCTCCAGGCGTAGCCGGGTGATCTGCCGCAACTGCTCGCGCACCTCGGCGCGCTCGGCGTCGTCGTCGTTGCCGAGCCGGCGCTGCAGTTCCGCCAGGATCTCGCGCGGGCTGCGGCCGGCGGCGCGGATCAGGAAGACCCGGTCGAAACGCTGCTCGTAGTCCCTGTTCCCCTGCAGGATCTGCGCAGCCACCTCCTCGTCCGCGGACTGCATGGCGGACTGCTCCGAGCGGGACAGTTGCGCGGCCGCGTCCTCGCCGCGCATACGCTCGCCGATGCGCGGGTGCCCGGCCAACGCCGCGGCGAGGTCGGTCTCGGTGAGGTCGTCGAAGATCCGGTCGGACGTGGTCAGCAGCGCGGCGGTGTCGTCATACGGGCGGCGCTCGACGAGCGCGCGGGCCCACGCCGGGCTCGCGCACAGGGGCAGCAGCATGCGGACGGCGTCCGCGGCCGGAGCCTCGGCGAACTCCGTCAGCGCATTTCGCTGAATGGAACTTTGATTCCGCATAAAGGAATGGTGGGCAATGAAGTGTCCGCTGTCAAGGGCTGACGGCCGGTTCTGCGCGGATCGGGTCAGCCGGCCAGCTGACGGGCCAGTTCGCTGGACACGTCCTGCAGCACCGGTATGGCGCGCTGCTGCAACTCCTCGGTCATCCGGGCCGCCGGACCGGAGATCGACAGCGCCAGCCGGGTGACCGCGCCGATCACCGGGATGGCCAGGCAGACGACACCGTCCTCCATCTCACCGTTCTCGTGCGCCACGCCCTCCTTCCGGACCAGCGCCAGTTGATCGATGAACTCGTCGGGATCGGTGATGGTGGCGGCGGTCACCGCCGGCATGCCGACCCGGTCGAGGATCCCGCGCACCTCGTCGTCGTCCAGCTGCGCCAGCAGGGCCTTGCCGGCGGCGCGACAGTGCGGGTGCACGTGCTGGCCGAGCTGGGTGAACATCCGCATCGCCCGCGGCGAGGGCGCCTGCCCGACATACACCAGCATGTCGCCGTCCAGGGCCGCGAGATTGACGCTCTCCCCCAGCCGGTGCACGACATCGGCGAGGGTGGAACTGCTGCGCGAGCCGAAGGCCTCCAGGGCGGAGTTGCCCAGCGGGATCAGCCGGGAGCCGAGCGCGTAGCGCCGGTCCGGCAGCTGCCGCAGATAATTGCGGTCGACCAGCGTGCGCACGATGCGGTGGATCGTCGGCATCGGCAGTCCGGAGGCAGCGCTCATCTCCACCAGCGCCATCTCGCCGCCGGCCCGATCGATGAGTTCGAGTATGTCGAGCGCACGCCCGACGGACTGCACACCACCGGGCTTGGCCTGCTGGGTCATGACGGACTCCTCCACTTGCTGACATTCGACAACATGGAATTTACACTCCATGATACGAAATACGGGAACTCGGACCGAGAGGAGCCACCGTGCCCGACTTCCGCACCGTACTCACCGATCGACTCGACGTCGCGCTGGCCGATGCCGACACCGCGCTGGGCACCGACTACCCGGGCGCGCCCACCGGCCGCTTCCCGGTGCACACGGTCTATCTGCCCGCCGACCGCTGCACCGCCGCCGACGTGCGGCAGTTCGCCGCGACGGCACTCGACCTGCTGACGACCTTCGCCCCGGACCCGGACGAATTGGCCCGTGCCACAGGCGAACCCGTCGCCGATGTCGCGGCCGTGCACGAGCGGCTGCTGGCCAAGCTCGAACGCGACCCGATCGAGGATCTGCGCGCCGACTTCGAGGACGGATACGGCATCCGCCCCGACGACATCGAGGACGAGCACCTGGCCGGCGTGCTGCACGCTTTCACCGACCTGGCCGCGCAGGACCGACTGCCGGCCTGGCACGGCGTGCGGTTCAAGTCCTTCGAGGCGCCGACCCGCGCGCGCGGCATCCGCACCCTGGTCGACTACCTGGGCGGTATGGCGCAGGCCGGCCTGCTGGACGGCAACGTGCTGACGCTGCCCAAGGTGACCAGCGTCGCCCAGGTGGCAGCGATGGACACCGCGTGTGCCGCGCTGGAGCAGGAGCTCGGACTGCCCTCGGGCAGCGTCACTTTCGAGGTCCAGGTGGAGACGCCGCAGGCGATCCTGGCAGCGGACGGCACGGCCGCGGTCGCACGCATGGTGCATGCGGCGCCCGGCCGGGTCAGCTCCCTGGTCTACGGCACGTTCGACTACAGCGCGGGCCTCGGCATCGCCGCGGCGTACCAGGCACTGGACCACCCGGCCGCCGACCACGCCAAGGCGGTCATGCAGGTCGCCGCCGCGCAGACCGGCACCCGGATCTGCGACGGCTCGACCAACGTCGTCGCCTTCGGGGACCGCGAGTCGGCACACGGCACGTGGCGGCTGCACACCGGCCTGGTTACCCGGTCGCTGGTGCGCGGCATCTACCAGGGCTGGGACATGCATCCGGGCCACCTGATCTCCCGTTACCTGGCCAACTACCTCTTCTTCCGGCGCGCGCTGCCCAGCGCCGCGGCACGGCTGGCGGCATACGTGCAGCAGACCGCAGGCGGCGATGTGATGGACGAACCCGCCACCGCCAAGATGCTGGCCGACGCCCTGCTACGCGGCGTCCACTGCGGCGCCGTGGGAGCCGACGAAGTCGAATCCGCTTGTGGGCTCACCGTTCCCGAGCTCACCGAACTCACCCGCTGAATGTCAGGAGTCCCACCGATGACCACCCGCTACTACACCCCGCGCGGCGGGCTGCCGGCGCAGACCGAGCTGACCACCGACCGCTCGGTCTTCACCGAGGCGTATGCCGTGCTGCCGCGCCGCACGATGAGCGACATCACCACGAGCCGCCTGCCGTTCTGGGACGAGACCCGCCTGTGGGTGCTGGCCCGGCCGTTGACGGGCTTCAGCGAGACCTTCTCGCAGTACATCGTGGAGGTCGGCCCGGGCGGCGGCAGCGACCGGCCGGAGACCGATCCCGCCGCCGAGAGCGTGCTGTTCGTGGTCGACGGAGAGTTGCGACTCCACCTCGCCGGAGCCGACCACGCCCTGCGCGCAGGCAGTTACGTCTTCCTCTCCCCCGCCGAGCAGTGGACCCTGCACAACGACTCGTCGGCGACCGCCACCTTCCACTGGATCCGCAAGCGGTATGCCGCCGTCGACGGCATCGACGCACCGGAGTCGTTCGTGACACACGAGGACGATGTCGAGATCGGCATGATGCCCGACACCGACGACACCTGGGGCACGCAACGGTTCGCCGACCCCGATGATGTCGGACACGACATGCACGTCAACATCGTCACCTTCGAGCCGGGCGGCGCGATCCCGTTCCCCGAGACGCACGTCATGGAGCACGGTCTCTACGTGCTGGAGGGGAAGGCGGTCTACCTGCTCAACAAGGACTGGGTGGAGGTGCAGGAGGGCGACTTCATGTGGCTACGCGCCTTCTGCCCCCAGGCCTGTTACGCCGGCGGGCCCGGGCGGTTCCGCTACCTGCTCTACAAAGACGTTCATCGGCATGCCCCGTTGAGTCTGTGACGTCGACTCGTCGCGACGCTTCGTCGCCTTCCCTGAGACGGACGTCACACCCCCGAAAGCTACTGACCAGTAGCCGAGACCCGCGTCAGGAGTCCGCCCGCCGCAGGTAGAAAATGGATTCATCCGGACACCCCCGAGAACGACATCGCAGTCGCGAAAACCGCGACGGCTCATGAGAGGAGCCACTCATGGCGCGCGAGGACGCAGGACCGATCCTCAACGGCATACCCAGCCAGCTGCCTGACATCGACCCCGAGGAGACCCAGGAGTGGATGGACTCCCTCGACGGGCTCATCGACGAGGTCGGCCAGAGCCGTGCTCGCTACATCATGCTCAAGCTGCTCGAGCGCTCCCGCGAGCGCCGTATCGGTGTGCCGTCGCTGACGGCGACCGACTACATCAACACCATCAGCCCGGAGGCCGAGCCGTGGTTCCCCGGTGACGAGGAGGTCGAGCGCCGCTACCGCGCCTGGATGCGGTGGAACGCCGCGATGATGGTGCACCGGGCGCAGCGACCCGGCGTCGGTGTCGGCGGACACATCTCCACCTACGCGTCCGCCGCGACGCTCTACGAGGTCGGTTTCAACCACTTCTTCCGCGGCAAGTCGCACCCCGGCGGCGGTGACCAGGTCTTCTTCCAGGGCCACGCCTCGCCGGGCATGTACGCCCGCGCCTTCCTCGAGGGCCGGTTGTCCGAGGACCAGCTCGACGGTTTCCGCCAAGAGCACTCGCACATCGTGCAGGGTCAGCGGCTCGGGCTGCCGTCCTACCCGCACCCGCGGAACATGCCCGACTTCTGGGAGTTCCCGACGGTGTCGATGGGCATCGGCCCGATGAACGCGATCTACCAGGCGCAGTTCAACAAATACCTGCACGGCCGCGGGCTGAAGGACACCAGCCAGCAGCACGTATGGGCCTTCCTGGGCGACGGTGAGATGGATGAGCCGGAGTCGCGCGGCCTTTTGCAGTTGGCGGCCAACGAGGAGCTGGACAACCTCACCTTCGTGGTCAACTGCAACCTGCAGCGGCTCGACGGGCCGGTGCGCGGCAACGGCAAGATCATCCAGGAGCTGGAGAGCTTCTTCCGCGGTGCCGGCTGGAACGTCATCAAGTGCATCTGGGGCCGCGGCTGGGACCCGCTGCTGGCGGCCGACCGGGACGGCGCCCTGGTCAACATCATGAACTCCACTCGTGACGGCGACTATCAGACGTTCCGCGCGAACGACGGCGCCTACGTCCGCGAGCACTTCTTCGGCCGCGACCCGCGCACCCGCGAGATGGTCAAGAACTGGTCCGACGACGACATCTGGTGGAAGCTCAAGCGCGGCGGTCACGACTACCGCAAGGTCTATGCGGCTTACCAGGCGGCCACCGAGCACACCGGTCAGCCCACCGTGATCCTGGTCAAGACCATCAAGGGCTACAGCCTCGGCACCCACTTCGCCGGCCGCAACGCGACCCACCAGATGAAGAAGCTGACGCTGCAGGATTTGAAGGACTTCCGCGACTCGCTGCGGATCCCGATCAGTGACGCGGTGCTGGAGGACAACCCCTACCTGCCGCCGTACTACCACCCCGGCGAGGACGACCCGGCGATCGAGTACATGCGCGAGCGCCGCAGCAAGCTGGGCGGCGGCCTGCCGGACCGCCGGCACACCGCCAGCGCGCTCAAACTGCCGGACGACAAGGCCTACGCAGCAGCCAAGAAGGGTTCCGGTAAGCAGGAGATCGCCACCACCATGGCGTTCGTGCGCATCCTGAAGGACATGATGCGCGACAAGGAGTTCGGCAAGCACGTGGTGCCGGTCATCCCCGACGAGGCGCGCACGTTCGGCATGGACTCCTTCTTCCCGACGGCCAAGATCTACAACCCGCACGGCCAGCAGTACACCTCGGTCGACGCGGAGCTGATGCTCGCCTACAAGGAAGCGACCAACGGGCAGATCCTGCACCTGGGCATCAACGAGAGCGGCTCGGTCGCGGCCTTCACCGCGGCCGGCACGTCCTACGCGACGCACGGGCTGCCGATGGTGCCGATCTACATCTTCTACTCGATGTTCGGCTTCCAGCGCACCGGCGACTTCATCTGGGCGGCTGCCGACCAGATGAGCCGCGGCTTCCTGGTCGGTGCCACGGCCGGCCGGACCACCCTGACCGGTGAGGGCCTGCAACACGCGGACGGACATTCGCTGCTGCTCGCCGCGACGAATCCGGCTGTCGTTGCTTACGACCCGGCCTACGGCTACGAGATCGCACACATCGTCCAGGACGGTCTGCGCCGGATGTTCGGCGACAACGCCGAGAACGTCATCTACTACCTGACCGTCTACAACGAGCCGATGCAGCAGCCGGCCGAACCGGACAACGTCGATGTCGAGGGCATCCTGCGCGGCATGCACCTGGTGTCCGAGGGCGACACCGCGGACGCCTCGGACGCACCCCGTGCACAGCTGCTCGCCTCCGGCGTGGGCGTGCCGTGGGCGCTCGAGGCGCAGGCCCTGCTCAAGGACGACTGGGGCGTGGTGGCCGACGTGTGGTCGGTGACCTCGTGGAACGAGCTGCGCCGCGACGGCGAGGCGTCGGACGAGTTGCGCTTCCTGCACCCGGAGGCCGAGCAGCAGGTGCCGTTCGTCACCCAGCAACTGCAGGGCCGTCCCGGTCCCGTGGTGGCCGTGTCCGACTGGATGCGCTCGGTGCAGGAGCAGATCCGCCCCTGGGTCCCGGGCGACTACGTCACCCTCGGCGCCGACGGGTTCGGCTTCAGCGACACCCGCGCTGCGGCGCGGCGCGTCTTCCACATCGACGGTCCGTCGATGGTGGTGCGCACGCTGCAGCAGCTGGCGGCCCGGGGCGAGATCGACCCGCAGGCTGCCGTCGATGCGGCCGCCAAGTACGACCTGCTCAACCCGCAGGCCGGCACCAGCGGCAACGCCGGCGGGGACGCCTGACAGCAGCGGCACCACCTCACGACGGAACGGCCGGGCCCTCGGGTCCGGCCGTTCGGTCGTTCGGTCGTTCGCATGGAACGACGTGCTTCTCCGCCGTCGGCACTGTGGCGCCATACAAATAGGCTGGCCGTATGTCGACCACCACCGGCCAGCAGCTGGAACGCAGCGCCGACCTGCTCTCGACCGCCGCGATCACCCGGCTGGAGACCAGCTACGAGTGGTACGGCCGGCTGTCGGCGGACGAGCGGTCCTGGGTCGGCCTGGTCGCCCAGGCCGGGATCGGCGCGTTCATCGCCTGGTACCGCGACCCGCGAACCAGCCCGCCGATGCCGATCGACGTGTTCGCCACCGCGCCCCGGGAGCTGACCCGCACGATCGCCCTGCAGCAGACGCTGCAGATGGTGCGCACCGCCATCGACGTCGTCGAGGAGCACGTGCCGCAGCTGGCCGCCGCCGGCGACGAACACCACCTGCGCGAGGCGGTGCTGACCTATTCGCGAGAGATCGCCTTCGCCGCCGCGCACGTCTACGCGCAGGCGGCCGAGTCGCGCGGTGCCTGGGACGCCCGTCTGGAGGCGCTGGTCGTGGACGCGGTGCTGCGTGCCGAGGCCGACGAAGCGCTCAGCTCCCGGGGCGCCGCGCTGGGCTGGGACGAGGTGCGCGGCGTGGTCGTGATCGCCGGCGCCGCCCCGCCCGGCCCGGGCACCGAGGCGCTGGATGCGTTGCGCCGCAAGGCAACTCACGCTGGCCTGGTCGCCCTCGGCTCCGTCCAGCGCAGTCTGCTGATCGCCGTCCTCGGCGGTGTGGACGACGGTCCGGCAGTCGCCGCGGACTTCGAGCACCTGTGGGGCGAGGGTCCGGTCGTGGTCGGTCCACGGGTCCCCCACCTGTATGCCGCCGGCCGCAGCGCCCGGGCAGCGTTGTCCGGCTACACCTCGGCACCGGCCTGGCCGCAGGCACCGCGGCCGTGCCCGGCGAGCGAGTTACTGCCCGAGCGGGCGCTGACCGGCGACACCCGCGCGCGGCGCGCACTGGTCGATAAGGTCACCCGGCCGCTGCGGGACCGTCCGGCGCTGCGGGACACCGTCCCGGCATACCTCGACGAGGGCGGCCTGGAGGCCGCGGCGCGGGTGCTGTTCGTCCACCCCAACACCGTCCGTTACCGCCTCGGACGCATCGCCGAGTTGACCGGCTTCGACCTGACCGACAGCCGCGACGCGTTCACCGTGCGGCTGGCTCTCGCGCTCTCCCGCGTCTGACCCCACCGAGGCCGGCTTTGGAGGTTTCCTCCAAAACACGAGCAGCAGCTTCGTCGGATTCGGTGACGCCATTCCATCCTCCGATCCGTCACAGTGGACCTGTGCTAGCGATCGTCTGCCCTGGACAGGGCTCCCAGGCCCCCGGATTCCTACAGCCGTGGATGGAGGTGCCCGGGTTCGCCGACCACCTGCGCAGCCTGTCGGAGGCGGCCGACTCCGACCTGGTCGCACACGGCACCACCTCCGACGCCGAGACCATCAAGGACACCGCCGTCGCACAGCCGCTGATCGTCGGTGCCGGCCTGGCGACGCTGCGCGTGCTGACCGACGGCGCGCCGATCGGCGACAGCGCGGGTGTGCTGGCCGGTCACTCCGTCGGTGAGATCACTGCCGCTGCCGCGGCGGGCGTCCTGTCCGAGACCGACGCGCTGGCCTTCGTCCGCGAGCGCGGACGGGGTATGGCGCGCGCCGCAGCCGCCAAGCGCACCGGCATGTCCGCGGTGCTGGGCGGATCCGAGGACGACGTCCTGGCCGTCCTCGCCGAGCACGAGCTGACCCCGGCCAACCGCAACGGTGCCGGGCAGATCGTCGCTGCCGGCACCCTGGAGCAACTGGCCACTCTGCAGGACAACCCGCCGGCGAAGGCCCGCGTCATACCGCTGCAGGTCGCCGGCGCCTTCCACACCATGCACATGGCCGGAGCGGTCGACGGCCTGCGCACCGAGGCCGAGAAGCTCAGCCCGCAGGACCCGCAGGTGACCCTGCTGTCCAACCGGGACGGTGCCGCGGTGGACAGCGGCAACGAGTTCGTCGACCGGCTGGTGACGCAGGTCGCCGGACCGGTGCGCTGGGACACCACCATGCAGACCATGCTGGACCTCGGTGTCACCGGCCTGATCGAGCTCTCCCCGGCCGGCACGCTGGTCGGCCTGGCCAAGCGCGGCATGCGCGGTGTCGCGGCGGTCGCCCTCAAGACGCCCGACGACCTCGACACGGCGCGCGAGCTGATCCGAGAGCACGCGGGCTGATCCACCCGCTACGAGAGCACCGACATCACCGGCACGTCCCAAGGGAGCTGATTTATGACCGTCCAGCCGAAGAACACCGGCACCATCGCCGCCATCGGCGGTGACCGGCACTCACGCATCCTCGGCGTCGGTGGTTACCGCCCCGAGCGCGTGGTGACCAACGAAGAGGTCTGCACCTGGATCGACTCCTCCGACCAGTGGATCCGCGAGCGGTCCGGCATCGTGACCCGCCGCTTCGCCCGCGAGGACGAGTCCGTGGTGGACATGTCCGAGGAGGCCGCTCGTCCGGCGCTGGAGATGGCCGGTATCACGCCCGACCAGATCGGCGCCATCGTGATGGCCACGATCAGCCACCCCTTCCAGACCCCGGCGGCGGCGCCGCTGCTGGCGACCCGGCTGGGTGCGGGCAACGTGCCGGCGTTCGACATCTCCGCGGCGTGCGCCGGCTACTGCTACGCCATCTCGGTGGCCAGCGACATGGTGCGTGCCGGCAGCGCCGACTACGTGCTGGTGGTCGGCGTCGAGAAGTTGTCGCAGTGGACCTACCGGCACGACCGCGGCACCTCGTTCATCCTGGCCGACGGTGCCGGAGCCGCCGTCGTCGGCCCGTCGGACGTGCCGCGGATCGGCCCGACCGTGTGGGGTTCGGAGGGCGACAAGTGGTCGACGATCCAGCAGCGCGTCGGCTGGGACGAGATCCGGCGCATCTGGGAGCACGTCGAGGCGACCGGCGAGGAGCCGGACTACAGCAAGTTCGAGGTCGAGAACATCGCCGAGGCCTCCACCATGGCGATGGCCGGCCAGTCGGTCTTCCGGTGGGCCGTGTGGGGTATGGCGCCGGTCGCCCAGCAGGCGCTGGACAAGGCCGGCATCACCGCCGCCGACCTCGACGCGTTCATCCCGCACCAAGCCAACATGCGGATCATCGACGCGATGATCAAGCAGTTGAAATTGCCCGAGGACATCCCGGTCGCCCGCGACATCGCCGAGACCGGCAACACCTCCGCGGCGTCCATCCCGCTGGCCACCGAGCGCATGCTGCGCGAGGGAGAGGCGCCGCACGGCGGACTCGCGCTGCAGATCGGCTTCGGCGCCGGCCTGGTGTATGCCGCCCAGGTTGTCGAACTTCCCTGAGCCGCCCCGCTAAGGTCGAAGCCAGAGAATTCCCGCGATCCGGCGGGCAATCCGGGTCAGCCCGAAGGTGAAAACCACCATCAGCAACGCAAGAAGGAGACCAGACATGGCGCAGAGCGAGCAGGAGATCCTGCAGGGCCTTGCCGACATCGTGAACGAGGAGACCGGTGTCGACGCTGCCGACGTGCAGCTGGACAAGTCGTTCACCGAGGACCTCGACATCGACTCGCTGTCCATGATGACGATCGTCGTCAACGCCGAGGAAAAGTTCGGCGTGCGCATCCCCGACGACGACGTCAAGAACCTCTCGACCGTCGGCGACGCCGTCTCCTACATCCAGAAGGCGCAGGCCTGAGGCCTGCTGCGCATGACGGCAGCGGCCTCACCCACCAGGTGGGGCCGCTGTCGCCATACCTTCTCCACTCGTCACCCCGCCTCGTCAAGGAGCCAGAAGTTTCATGACCGCAGACAAGCGCGTCGTCATCACCGGTCTCGGCGCCACCACGCCGGTCGGCGGCACGGCACCCGAGACCTGGGACGCCCTGCTGGCCGGTGAGTCCGGCGCCCGTCCGCTGCCCCAGGAGTGGCTGGACCGCTACGAACTGCCCGTCACCTTCGCCGCCAACCTGAAGCAGGACCCGAGCGAGGTGCTCTCGAAGGTCGAGATCCGCCGGGCCGATCCGTTCGCCCAGTACGCCATGATCGCGGCGCGCGAGGCATGGGCGGACGCGGGCTCCCCCGAGGTCGAACCCGAGCGGCTGCTGGCCGCCATCGGCACCGGCATCGGCGGCGTCCACACCCTGCTCGCGCAGTACGACGTCCTGAAGGAGAAAGGCCCGCGGCGGGTCTACCCGCTGACCGTGCCGATGCTGATGCCCAACGCGGCGTCGGGCAACGTGTCCCTGGAGTTCAAGGCCCGGGCCGGCGCACACACCGCGGTGTCGGCGTGCGCCTCCGGCGCCGAGTCGATGGGTATGGCCGCCAACATGATCCGCGAGGGCCGCGCCGACGTCGCCATCGCCGGCGGCACCGAAGCGGCCATCCACCCGCTGCCGATCGCCGGGTTCGCCGCCTCCCAGGCGCTGTCCCGGCGCAACGACGACCCGCAGGCCGCGTCCCGCCCGTGGGCCGTGGACCGGGATGGTTTCCTGCTCGGCGAGGGCGCCGGCGTGGTGATCCTGGAGTCCTACGAGCACGCGAAGGCGCGCGGCGCGACGATCTACGCCGAGTTCGCCGGGCTGGGGATGTCGGCCGACGCCTACCACATCACCGCCGGCGACCCCGAGGGCGCGAGCCAGGCGCGTGCCATGAACGAAGCGATCGAGGCGGCCGGGCTCAGCACCTCCGACATCGCCCACGTCAACGCGCATGCGACGTCGACGCCGGTCGGTGACGCCGCGGAGATCATCTCGCTGAAGCGCGCGCTCGGCGCCGCCATGGACGACGTGTGCCTGACCGGCACCAAGTCGATGACCGGCCACCTGCTCGGCGCAGCCGGTGCGATCGAAGCGGTCATTCTGGCCCAGACACTGCACTACCGGAAAGTGCCGCGGACGATCAACACCACCGAGGTCGACCCGCAGATCGACGCCGACCTGGTGATCGACGCCAACCGCGACCTGCCCGAGGGTGACCTGGCCGGTATGAGCAACGCTTTCGGTTTCGGCGGTCACAACATCGCGATCGTGATGAAGACCCTCTGACCGAGAGGATCACCCATTGACCGAGGGGAGTACGGATGGCGCTGCCATCCGTACTCCCCTCGGTCTTTCGCTACTCCTCTCGGTCAGCGGCAGCGGCGTATGTCGTCAGGAGACGCGGTGCAGCCAGCGCACCGGGGCGCCCTCGCCGGCATACCGGAACGGCTCCAGCTCCTGATCCCAGGCGGTCCCGAGCAGTTCGGCCATCTCGTGCCGGAACAGCTCCGGGTCGCCCTTGCTCGCGACGAGCGAGGCACGCAGCCGGTCCTCACCGACGACCGCGTCCCCCGACGCAGCGGTCATGGTGTGGTGGATGCCCAGCGACGGCGTGTGCGACCAGCGCGAGCCGTCGCAGCCGGGGCTGGGTTCCTCGGTGACCTCGTAGCGCACGTCGACCCAGCCGCGCAGCGCGCTGGCCAGCTTGGCACCGGTGCCGGGCTCGCCCATCCAGGAGAGTTCGGTGCGGACGGTGCCCGGCTCGACCGGTTGCTTGATCCACTCGATGGGCGCGGCGGCGCCGAGCACACTCTCCAGCGCCCAGCCGATGTGTGGGCACAGCGCAGCAGGGGTGGAATGAACGAACACCACCCCACGGGTCACGGCACGCGCGTTCGCGGCAGACATCCGGGCCTCCTGACAAATTGCGAGGGACGTCTTCCCCAACGACCTCGCGTGAGCGGTCCGGCATACGTGCCGTGCAGTGCCATCTGTGGTTGTGCAGTCATTGTGCCTCATCCGTCTCACCAGCACCAGTAGCCGCTCCGCGAGGGGTCGGCGGATCACGGACCGGTCACGATCGCCGGGCGGCGCGGCGATTTCCGGAAAATGTGGTCCGCATCACCACTGATCGGATATGTTGCCGCACACAACATATTCAACTCTCCAGCGGCTCGGGTCTGGTCAATCGGCTCGTGCGTGGTGATCGAAAGGTGGAAACCCATGCGCAAAGGTGCGCTCAGCACGGTGTGTGCAATGGCGGGCATCATCGCTCTGGCCGGCTGCGGGAGCAGCAGCAGCGGCGGGTCCGGCTCGTCCAGCGGTGCCGGCGGCGCCTCCTCCCCCGCGGCGGCGGCCAGCAGTGGCAGCAGCGGTGGCAGCAGCTCGGCGGCCGCATCGGGCAGCAAGGTCGACGGCAAGGGCGCCAAGGTCGGCATCATCCTGCCGGACCGTCAGTCCTCGAACCGGTGGATCTCCTCCGACCCGGAGGCGCTGAAGGCGCGCTGCGCGGCCGACAACCTCAAGTGCGACATCCAGAACGCCAACAACTCGGCCCAGCAGATGACGACCATCGCCACCAAGATGATGAATGACGGCGTCAAGGTGCTGGCACTGGTCAACCTCGACTCGGCCTCGGCCGCGCAGATCGAGAAGACCGCCAAGTCCAAGGGCATCTACACCATCGACTACGACCGCCTGACGCTCGGCGGGTCGGCCAGCCTCTACGTGTCCTTCGACAACGTCAAGGTCGGCGAACTGCAGGGCCAGACGCTGGCCCAGTGCTCCCAGGTCAAGGGCAAGTCGGCGGTCAAGTACGTCGACCTCAACGGTGCGCCGACGGACAACAACGCCACGCTGTTCAAGCAGGGTTACGACAGCGTGCTGTCCAAGCAGAAGGGCTGGACGAAGGTCGGCGACCAGTCGGTGCCCGACTGGGACAACCAGAAGGCCGGCATCATCTTCACCTCGATGCTGCAGAAGACCCCCGACCTCAACGCGGTCATGGTCGCCAACGACGGTATGGCGGGATCGGTCGTCACCCAGCTGACCAAGCAGGGTCTGGCCGGTAAGGTCGCGGTCTCCGGTCAGGATGCGACGGTCGAAGGTCTGCAGCGGATCATGGACGGCACCCAGTGCTTCACGATCTACAAGCCGTCCAAGGAAGAGGCCTACCCGGTCGTCGACGCCGCGGCCGAGCTGGCCAACGGGCAGGCGCCGAAGACCACCCAGACCATCAAGGACACCAAGTCCGGTCGTCAGGTCCCGGCCATCCTGGCCAAGCCGATCGCGATCACCAAGGCCAACGTCGCACAGCCGATCAACGACGGCTACACGCCGAAGTCCACGACCTGCACCGGCGCCTACGCCGCCAAGTGCACGGCCGCCGGCGTCAAGTAAGCGCACTGCTCAACACCACGGGACGAGGGGTCGGGCGGACCGGCCGGTCCGGCCGACCCCTCTCCTCGCTTAGGGAGATTCATGTCTGATCAGCCGATCCTGCAGCTGCGCGGGGTCAACAAGAGCTTCGGCGCCGTGCACGTGCTGCACGACGTCGACTTCGCGGCATACGCCGGCAAGGTGACCGCGCTGGTGGGTGACAACGGCGCGGGCAAGTCCACCCTCGTCAAGTGCATCGGTGGCACCTACACGATCGATTCGGGCACCTACGAGTTCGACGGCAAGGCCGAGCACGTGACGGCGCCGCGCGACGCCTCCGCGCTGGGCGTGGAGATCGTCTACCAGGACCTCGCGCTGTGCGAGAACCTCGACGTCGTCCAGAACATGTTCCTCGGTCGTGAGCGCATGCGCGGCATCGTGCTGGACGAGGAATCGATGGAGATCGCCGCCGCCGACACCCTCACGTCGCTGTCGGTGCGCACGCTGAAGTCGGTCCGGCAGCGCGTTTCCAGCCTGTCAGGTGGCCAGCGGCAGACGGTCGCGATCGCCAAGGCGGCCCTGTGGAAGTCCAAGGTGGTCATCCTCGACGAGCCGACCGCCGCACTCGGCGTCGCCCAGACCGCACAGGTCCTGGACCTGGTCCGACGGCTGGCCGACCAGGGCACCGCCGTCATCCTCATCTCGCACAACATGCTCGACGTGCTGCAGGTCGCCGACACGATCTCGGTGCTCTACCTCGGCCAGCTGGCCGCGACCGTCAACCGTGCCGACGTCAACCAAACCCAGGTCGTCGAGTTGATCACCACCGGCCGCAGCGGCGACCTCGGCATCCAGCCCACCACGACCTCGGGAGCTGTGGCATGAGCGAGCAGACGACAACCGCAACGGCGGAGACCGAAACCGCCTCCGACGACACGGCAGCGGCCTCGACGACCGTGCACACGGGCAGCTCGATCGGCGGCTACCTGCGCAGCTACTGGCAACGCATCCGCGGCGGCGACATGGGTTCGCTGCCGGCCGTTGCGGCGCTGGTCGTGCTCTTCCTGGTCTTCTCGGTGGTCGAGGACGGCTTCCTGTCCAAGAGCAACTTCGCCAGCCTGATCACCCAGGCCGCACCCGGCATCCTGCTGGCAATGGGCCTGGTCTTCGTGCTGTTGCTGGCCGAGATCGACCTGTCGGCCGGCACCACCTCGGGTGTCAGCGGTGCGGTGGTCGCCGTGCTGCTGATGAAGAACTGGCCGTGGCCCTTGGCGGTCCTGGTCGCGCTGATCGTCGGTGCGGTGATCGGATTGCTCATCGGCTGGATGCGCACCTTCCTGCGGGTGCCGTCCTTCGTGTCGACCCTCGCGCTCTTCCTCGGCCTGCAGGGCGTCGTGCAGATCGTGGTCAACAGCGCCAACACGCAGGGCAACCTGTCACTGCAGAGCAATACCCTGGTCGCCCTGGAGAACGGCAACATGCCGCAGTGGGCGGGCTGGGTGATGGCGATCCTGTTCGTCGTCGGGTATGCCGTGCAGAAGCTGCTGGCGGTCAACGCCCGTCGGCGCAAGCACCTGCCGACCGAGCCGCTGCTGGTCACCGCGGCCAAGGTGGGCGGAATCGCGGTGCTGTCGGTCGTGTTCATCGTCGTGCTCAACCTGAACCGCTCCCCCAACGCCGCGGGCGGCACCAAGATCGTGGAGAAGAACGGCCAACTGGTCACCGAGAAGGTCGGCGGGGAATACCTCGGCGGCGTGCCGTGGGTCGTCCCGGTCATCCTGGTGCTGGTGGTCGTGCTCGCGTTCGTGCTCGGCCGCACCCGCTACGGACGGCACATCTACGCCGTCGGCGGCAGCGACGAGGCGGCTCGACGCGCCGGCATCCGGGTCGACTCGGTGCGCATCTCGGTCTTCGTCATCTGCTCGGTGCTGGCCGGCGTCTCGGGCATCGTGCTCGCCTCCCAGACCGCGGTCAACGCCTCACAGGGTGGCGGCAACACGCTGCTGCTGGCCGTCGGTGCGGCCGTCGTGGGTGGCACCAGCCTCTTCGGTGGCAAGGGCCGGATCACCGACGCCGTGGTCGGTGGTGCCGTCGTGGCGGTGATCATCAACGGTATGGCGGACCTGCTGCGCGGCGCGAACAACTCCGCCTGGCAGTGGATCGTCACCGGGTTGGTGCTGCTGCTCGCCGCCACGGTCGACGCGGTCTCCCGTCGTCGGGCCGGCGCTGCCGGCCTCGGCTGATGCCCCCGGGCGCTCGGTCCGCCGCGCGCCCCGAGCAGATCCGCCGGCACAACCTGTCGGTCGTGTTGCGCCACGTCCATCTGCACGGAGCCGTGTCCCGACCGGATCTGGCTCGGAGCACCGGCCTCAACCGCAGCACGATCGGTGCGCTGGTCCGTGACCTCGTCGACCTCGGCATGGTCACCCAGCGGACTCCGACGCGCAGCCGGGACGGCGCGGGGCGGCCGCCATACCTGGTGGTCCCCCGGCCGCGCTCGGTGCACGTCATCGCGGTCGACATCGACGTCGCCCGGGTGCTCGTCGCCGCGATCGGCCTGTCCGGTGCGGTGCTCGGCCAGGTGGAGTGGCGCCTCGCCGGTCGCGACCGGTCGGCGATCAACGTCGCCGATCGCGTGGCCGCGGCCGCCCGGGACCTGAGCGCCGCCGCCGGCGGCATACGCGTCGGCATCGGGGTGAGCCTGCCGGCGATGATCGACAACCCGCGAGGCATCGCCGTCTACGCGCCGAACCTGCAGTGGAGCAACGAACCCGTCGGCGACCTGCTGCGCCAACGCCTGGACGATCACGTCGTCATCAGCAACGACGCGGACCTCGCCGCGCTGGCCGAGCACCGGCGGGGCGTCGCGGCCGGCTACACCGACCTGGTCTACGTGCTGGGCCGGGTCGGTGTCGGTGGCGGCGTCATCATCGGCGGGGATCTGCTGCGCGGCAGCCGCGGGTATGCCGGCGAGATCGGTCACATGTCGGTGCAGGCCAACGGCCCGGTCTGCCACTGCGGCAACCGCGGCTGCCTGGAGGAGTATGTCGGCGAGGCGGCCATCCTGCGCGCCGCCGGGGCGGCCGGCATCTCCTCCCCCGAACTGGATCCGCTCTTCGACCGGGCCGGGGACGGCGACGAGGTGGCGGCCGAGGTGGTCGCCTCGATCGGGCAGTGGCTGGGTCGGGGACTGTCCAACATCTCGCACGTGCTCAACCCGGAGGCGATCGTCGCGGGCGGCCACCTGGCCGACGTCCTGCGGCTGGCCGAACCCTCAGTGCGGATCGGGCTGCAACGCGGCATGGTGACCATCGGGCGTGCTCCGATCACGTTGCTGCAGGGGCAGATCCGGCAGGCGCCGCTCGTCGGCGCCGCAGAACTGGCCTATGAACGGTTGCTCACCGCGCCCGATCTGATGACCGACGCCGTCCACGGCACACCTGCCGATCCCGCGCTCGGCGGTTAGCCTGGAGACACGACTGCGGACCAGAGGGGGCACGCGAGACGACATGGGCGGCATGGGCAACATGGACTGGATCCTGCACCTGTGTGCGGTCGGCACCTTCCTCGCGCTGCTGACCGCAGCGTTCCGGCGCGGCAACGACGCCCGGCTGCGCACGACGGTGTGCTCGGCGATCATGGCGGCGCTGGCCTTCACACCGGCCCACTGGGTGGTCCACGTCGGTATGGCGATCCTGTTGCTGTCCAGCGTGGAGTTCCTCTACCGCCCGTCCCACAAGGTATGGCGGGAGACCCTCACCTCCTTCGCGTGCCTGGCCGCGGTGACCGTCGCCGGCGCGGTCAACGACCAGTTCCCCTGGGTCGTCTTGCCGTTCGGCGTCCTGGTGGCGCTGTGGGCGCTGACCGGCGGGCCGGCCCGCAACCGGCGCAGGCACGATCGTGAACTGCGGCGCAGGGAGCGCCACGACGCGGCCACGGAAGCGTCGTCGCGGCGCAGCACGCAACGGGACCTCAACCGGCTGTTCAACGATCCCCGGCTTCCGCCACCGGTCCGGCACAATCTGCACCAGCTGCTGCGCCGGGCCGACGGGCTGCACCAGGAGCTGCGGTCCCGCGGAGCCGGCGACCGGCTGATCTTCGAGGTCGAGCAGATCCATGAGGACTTTGCGCCCACCGCGGTGCGTGGCTACCTGGCGCTTCCGGTGGAGACCGCCGACACGCAGCCGCTGCAGGAGGGCAAGACCGGTGCGACCCTGCTGGACGAACAGATCACGATGATGCACCGGGCCCTGGACGACATCGCGGCCGAGGCGCGCACCCAAGGGGCCGAGGGCATCCTGGCCAGCTATCGCTTCCTGCAGGACAAGTTCGGTCGCCCCGACGACGAACTCACCCTCTGACCGGTCAGGTCAGGGACTGTCCGGCGCCGCCGGGCATGTTGTCCAGCAGCTCGTGCGCCTTCATCGCGAACTTGTGCTCGACCAGCACCTCGTACTTCGTCGCCACCACCTGGGTGACCGACTGGAAGTCGCGCTTGCCGCCGGTGAGGCTGTAGCCGATGGCGGCCCACACGGCGCCGAAGATCGCACCGAAGATCACTGTCGAGATGACGACGCCCAGGACGTTCACCCCGGACTCGAACATCGACAGGATCAGCCCGATGAAGGCACCGAACCAGGCCCCGGACAGCGCACCACCTGCGAGCACCCGGCCCCAGGTGAGCCGGCCGACGACCCGCTCGATCTGTTTGAGCTCGGTGCCGACGATCATGCAGTTCTCGACCGGGAACTGGTTGTCGGACAGATAGTCGACCGCACGTTGAGCATCGGCATACTCGGTGAAGACGCCAAGGGACATGGGGTATTCGAGGGTCAGGCCACCGCGGAAGGAGGCACCCTGGCGACCGAAGCCGCCGCTCATCGGACTCGACATACTCCCAGCCTAACGACGTGCCGCGGTCAGCGGCGACCAGCGGTCACCAACTCGTGCCCCACGGATGGCCTGCACCGACCGCCCGTCCGCCAGCCAGCGGAGAGCCGACGC
This sequence comes from Flexivirga lutea, assembly GCF_054778955.1. Lineage (NCBI taxonomy): Bacteria > Bacillati > Actinomycetota > Actinomycetes > Micrococcales > Dermacoccaceae > Flexivirga > Flexivirga lutea. The sequence continues at coordinate 312,503 of NZ_BAAGZB010000003.1, read as the reverse complement.
AGGACGCTGACCTGCACGTTCTTCGGTGGGGCGACTGGGGCTTGAACCCAGGACCGACGGATTATGAGTCCGCTGCTCTAACCGGCTGAGCTATCGCCCCGTGCTGCAGGGCACATTCTGACATCACCGCCGAGCGATCCGCACGGTGAGGTCACCCCACGCCGACGACACCCGGCGGGTCGCTTCGCAACGGCATGGCAACGAAATCGCGACGTACCCCAAAATGCTCAAAATTCGCTGACACCGCCTTGTAGGGTTCGTACTCATGACGGATCAGGCGCCCCCGGCGGGTGAGACCAACGTCGCCTCGGGCCAACCACTCGTGCGGATGACGGGGGTCAACAAGCATTTCGGCGATCTGCACGTGCTGCGAGACATCGATCTCGAGGTCGCCAAGGGCGAGGTCGTCGTGGTGCTCGGACCCTCGGGGTCGGGGAAGTCGACACTGTGCCGCACCATCAACCGCTTGGAGACCTTCGAGTCGGGCACCATCACCATCGACGGCGAGCCGCTGCCCGAGGAGGGCACCGAGCTGGCCAAGCTGCGCGCCGACGTGGGCATGGTCTTCCAGTCGTTCAACCTCTTCGCGCACAAGACGATCCTGCAGAACGTCACGCTGGGTCCCATCAAGGTGCGCAAGATGAGCAAGGCCGACGCGGAGACACGCGCGATGGAGTTGCTGGAGCGGGTCGGCGTCGAGGCGCAGGCGGAGAAGTATCCCGCCCAGCTGTCCGGTGGGCAGCAGCAGCGCGTCGCCATCGCCCGGTCCCTGGCGATGCGGCCGAAGGTGATGCTCTTCGACGAGCCCACCTCGGCGCTGGATCCGGAGATGATCAACGAGGTGCTCGACGTCATGTCCGGCTTGGCCAAGGACGGTATGACGATGATCGTCGTGACCCACGAGATGGGCTTCGCCCGCCGCGCCGCCGATCGGGTCGTCTTCATGGCCGACGGGCAGATCCTGGAACAGCAGACTCCGGAGGAGTTCTTCGCCAACCCGACGTCCGCACGGGCCAAGGACTTCCTGTCCAAGATCCTCACTCACTGAGCACCCTCGACCGAACAACCATCCCGACAGAACACCATGACCACCCCGTCCGCGGCGATCTTCGATCGCCGCAACCGTCACCTCGATCGCCGCGCCAACGCTTGCGATTCGTCATACCCAACCGGAGGAGAAATCTCATGAAGTTCCGCGCGATCTACGCCGCGACGGCAGCTGCCGCGCTCGGCCTGGGCCTCACCGCTTGCGGTGGCAGCTCCGGCGGCTCGAGCGCAGCCAAGGACGCCGTCTGCAAGCTGCCCGACTCCGGCCCGTCGGTCAAGATCGGCATCAAGTACGACCAGCCTGGCCTCGGCCTCAAGGACGGCGACAAGTACACCGGTTTCGACGTCGACATCGCCCGTTGCGTCGCCGCCGAAATGGGTTACAGCAAGATCGATTTCGTGCAGTCGCCGTCGCCGCAGCGCGAGAAGATGCTGCAGGCGGGCACGGTCAAGATGATCGTGGCGACCTACTCGATCACCGACAAGCGGCTGAAGGAGGTCAGCTTCGCCGGCCCGTACTTCGTCGCCGGACAATCGCTGCTGGTCGGCAAGGACTCCAAGATCAGCGGGGTCAACGACCTGGCCGGCAAGAAGGTCTGCTCCGTCACCGGCTCCACCTCGGTCGACAACCTGAAGGAGAAGGCGCCGAAGCTGGTGCCGCAGAAGTACGACACCTACTCGGCATGCGCCGAGGCGCTCGCGTCCGGCTCGATCGACGCGATGACCACCGACGACGCGATCCTGGCCGGCTACGCCAACCAGCCGCAGTACAAGGACAAGGTGAAGCTGGCCGGCGGCACCTTCAGCGAGGAGAACTACGGCATCGGTCTGAAGAAGGGCTCGGCCGACTGCGACAAGGTCGCCGCCGCCATCAAGAAGACCCTCGACAACGGCAACTGGAAGAAGGCCGTGGAGAACAACCTCGGCTCCGACTACAAGTACAACACCGAGCTCAACCCGCCGAAGTCCCCCAGCTGCAAGGCCTGAGCCTGCGGCCCGGCAGTCCGGATCCGACGGTGACCATCCGTCACGTGGCCACCGTCGGATCCGGCGACCATCCACCCCACCACAGTTAGGAAGGGCACCGCGTGTCTTCGCTCTTCTCCGACTATCAGATCTGGACCGCGCTGTGGGCCACCATCAAGCTCACCATCATCAGCGCGGTCGGCAGTCTGATCGTCGGCACGATCGTCGCCACCCTGCGGCTGTCCCCGGTCGGCATCCTGCGGTTCGTCGGCACGTCATACGTCAACATCTTCCGCAACACGCCGCTGACCCTGATCATCCTGTCGTGCAGCTTCGTGCTCTACATCCAGCTGGGCATCTCGCTGTCGGACTCGGGCAACCCGAAGTTCGCCGACGTCAACGGTTTCCGCCTGGCCGCAGTCGGTATGACGGTCTACCACGCGACCTATGTCTGCGAGGCGCTGCGGTCCGGGTTCAACACCATCCCGATCGGCCAGGCCGAAGCCGCCCGCTCCGTCGGCCTGACCTTCGGGCAGACGATGCGCGAGATCATCCTGCCGCAGGCCTTCCGCGGCGCGGTCGTGCCGTTGGGCAACACGCTGATCGCGCTCACCAAGAACACCACGGTGGCCGTGACCATCAGCGTCTACGAACTCTCCGGTGTGCTCAAGACGGTCACCGAGCGTGACCCCGGCCTGCTCAACCTGGCCTTCATGGTGGTCGGCGCCTTCTTCATCCTGCTGACGTTGCCGATGGGTGTCGGTCTCGGGTGGCTCGGCAAGCGGGTGGCGGTGAAACGATGAGTGCATCAGTCCTTTTCGACGCTCCGGGGCCGAAGGCACGGCGGCGTTACGCGATCTTCGGCGTGATCGGCGGACTCGTCTTCGCCGCGATCATGGCCCTGGTGATCTGGAAGCTGGCGGACAAGGACCAGTTCGCCAGTTACAAGTGGAAGCCGTTCATCGAGTGGTCCACCTGGAAGAGCTACATCCTGCCCGGCCTGCGCGGCACACTCATCGCTGCGGCACTCGCGATCGTGATCAGCCTGATCCTGGGTGCCGCACTGGCGATGCTGCGCCTCGTCGAAGTGCCGACCCGCAAGGGGCCGGCCGCGCTCGGCATACGCGCGCTGCGGTGGGTGGTCACCGCCTGGGTGGAGCTCACCCGTGCCATCCCGGTGCTGCTGATGATGCTGTTCATCTTCGGCTGGCTCAGCGCCCACGGCCAAGGCAGCGGCAGCGGACCACTCATCGCCACGGTGGCCGGTCTGGCGTTCTACAACTCATCGGTGATCTGCGAGGTCATCCGGTCCGGTGTCGACCAGTTGCCCAAGGGCCAGCGCGAGGCGGGCAGTTCGATCGGTCTCAGCGCCGGCCAGACGGTGCGCATCATCCTGTTGCCGCAGGCGATCACCGCCATGTTGCCGTCCCTGATCAGCCAGGTGATCGTGGTCCTGAAGGACACCGCGCTCGGCTACAACGTCCTCTACAACGAACTGCTCTATCGCAGCAAGCCGGCGACCTCGCTCAACGGCAACATCTTCGCCATGCTGGTGGTGCTGGCGGCGATCTACATCGTCATCAACTACGCGATCAGCAAGCTGGCCACCTGGGTGGAGCGCCGGCTGCAGGCCCGCGGTCGCAACACCGGTCCCGCCGCACCGGCGGGCGATCCGGCCGGACCGACGAACGCTCCAGGAGTGCCGGCCGGCGACACCGCCTGAGGAGGCCTCCATGACTCGAACGCTGCTCACCGCCCCGTACATCGTCGCGTACCAGGAGGGCGGTCACCGACTGCTGCGGGACGGTTGTGTGGTGGTCGAGGACGACCGCGTCGTGCACGTCGGCACGTCATACGACGGCTTGGTGGACGTCGAGCGCCGACTGCCCGACCGCATCATCACGCCGGGCTTCATCGACACCCATGCACACTTGCACTCCTCCCCCATCGACAAGTCGGTCCAGGAGGACCACGGGCCGCGACAGTTCTGGCTGACCGGCCTCATCGAGATCCTGCCGGCGGAGGACGCCGGGCTCACGTCCGCCGGCATGCGCAGCTGCGTCGACTACTCGCTCATCGAGCTGGCCCGGTCGGGCACGACGACGGTCATGCACCTGGGCGACGAGGCGGAGTATGTCGCCGACGAGCTCGACCGGGTCGGTCTGCGTGGGTATGTCGCTCCCTCCTACCGGTCCGGCCGGTGGTTCACGCCGGACGGCAAGCGGGTCGACTACGAGTGGGACGTCGCTGCCGGCCAGGAGGGTCTCGCCCGGGCCGTCGACTTCGTCCGGACGCAGGGATCCCGGGAAGCAGGACGCGTCCAGGGATTCCTCGGTCCCGCGCAGGTCGACACCTGCGCGGCGGAGTTGCTGCGCGACTCCAAGCAGGCGGCCCGCGAGCTCGGGGTGCCGGTCTCGCTGCACGCCGCCCAGGGCGTGTGGGAATTCAACGAGATGACCCGGCGGCACGGCCGGACGCCGATCGAATGGCTCGCCGATCTGGACTTCCTCGGACCCGACACCCTGCTCGGGCACGCCATCTTCATCACCGGGAACAGCTGGGTCAACTTCGCCGGTGACGACCTCGGCCTGCTGGCGCAGTCCGGCACGTCGGTGTCCTACAACGCCTGGTGTTTCGCGCGTCGCGGCATCCTGATGGAGTCCTTCCCGGCATACATCGAGGCGGGCGTGAACATGTGCATCGGCACTGACACCGCGCCCCAGTCGATGCTCGAATCGCTGCGGTGGACGGCGATCTCGGGGAAGATCACCTCGCGCCGCGCGGACACCTCGACCGCCAGGCGCGTGTTCGATGCCGCAACCCTGAACGCGGCGCGGCTGCTCGGCCGCGACGACCTGGGCCGGATCTCCCCCGGCGCCAAGGCCGACCTGTTGTTCTGGCGAACCGACTCCTTCGGTATGGCGCCGCTGCGTGACCCGATCCGCAACATCGTCTATTACGCGCAGCCGTCGGACCTGGCCGACGTGTGGGTCGACGGCAACCCGGTCGTCGAGGACGGCACCGTGCTGGGCACCGACCTTGAGGCGGCCGCGCGCGGTGTCCAGGCCGCCGGGGAGCGTGTCTGGGCGCACTGGCACGAGGGCGACTGGGCCGGCCGGACCCTGGAAGAGCTGGCCCCCACGACGTTACCCGATTTCGTGGAATCTCCCTGACGCCCGCCTCCGGACGAGCTTCTGGGGCGGAATTCCGACTGCGCTGACGCCCTTCCTCGGTGCCGGTGCGTAGGCTCCGAAGATGACCACCACGGGCCGTATCCGATGAGCTGGGATGACCTCGGGCACTGGGTGATGTCACCCGGTTTCGGCGGGGTTGCCGCCGTACTGGCTGCCTCGTTGGCGTTCTGGGGTGCTCAGTCCGGCCGGCGCAGCGCGGACCAGCGTGCCCGCGAAGAACGCTGGTGGGAACAAGCCCGCTGGGCCGCCGACCTGTTGCTCCAGGGAGACGATCGGCAGGCGCTGGGCATCGCAGCGTTGGACCAACTGGTGCACGAGGCTCCCGACGTGGAAGCGGCCCTGTTCGCCCGGGTGGCGCTGCAGCCGATCGTCTTCGCCGGGGAAGAAGTCGAGTTGGTGGACGGTTCACAGTTCGACGAGGCACAATCGTCATACGAGGAGACGGAGGAACAGTGATGGCCGACAACACAGCAGGCAACGCGAAGTCGGGCCGATACGTCTCCAAGAAGGAAGCCAATCGAGCCGCCGCCGCGAGGGTCTACATCGCCGCGAGCAAGAAGGCCGGCAGACCCGTCCCGCCCTCCGTGCAGCGTCTCGCCGCGCAGGGCAGCTGACTCGCACAACGGAAAACGGCCCGGATTCCCGGTCCGTTCTGCTTGCTCCCCCACTTGGACTCGAACCAAGAACCCTCCGGTTAACAGCCGAATGCTCTGCCAATTGAGCTACAGGGGATCGCGCGTCGTGCGCGAAGAAACCATAGCAAATTCGCACCCGCAACACCGAATCGGCCGGGCTACTGCAGGCCGACCGCATCCTCGACGAACGCCCTGGTCCGGGCCACCGCGTCCTGCACCTGCGGATCGTCGGCGCGGGCACCGCGGCCGAGCACCGTCTGGGTCAGCAGCGTGCCGGCCTGCAGGTCACGCCGGACGACGACACGCCCCTTGGCGCGGCCCTGCAACGGCAGTTCTTCGGCCAGCACGATGCTGGCCCGCACGCGCTCGTGGAAGGTCTCCGGCAACCGGGTGTCCTGCTCGCCGAACGTCCACTGACCGGGTCGGCCGCCGCCGATCCAGGTCACGGTGAGCGTCCATGTCTGCGGCTCCCACTGCCCTGCGTCCACCTCGTGCCAGGGACGCGCGGTGACCTCACCGCTCGTTGCCACCTCCGTCAGGTGCCAGGTGGTCGCGACGACGTGCGCACCGGTGAGCTTGTCCACCGCTGAGGCGAGCACGCGCTCACCCTTGACGAGCTCGAGTTGCTGGTGCACCTCGGGCGGAAGTTGCGGTCGGGAGCGCTTCAGGAAGGACATGCTGTCCATTCTCCACGTGGCGCCCACGGACGGGCTCACTCGGTTTCGACACGCGGCTCGTTCCTCACCGCTACTCAACCGGCGTGCGGGTGCTCACTCCAGGTTGGCCAAGAGGTCCGCCAGTGTCCGCTGCAGCGTGGTCAACTCGGCCGAGATGCCGCGCGCCTGCTCCGGATCGTCGCTGCGTCGCAACGTGCTCATCACCTGCGCGATCCTGCGCCGCAGCGCCACCTCCCGCACGCGCACGACCAACGACCGCACGTAGTGCCAGTCGGGGCGGCCCTGCGAGTCCAGCTTGGTCGGCAACGGCTCGACCGCCAGCTGGGCGACCAGCGGCCGCACCACCTCGGGCACCGTCTCGTTGATGGCCGACACCCAGGCGCTCTGGCTGCGGGTCGGGTCGATGCCGACGGTGCGCACGGCTTCGAACACGGCGCGGTGCGCCGGCGCGGTCAGATCGGCGGGATCGACCGGGTCCAGCTGCTGGGTCGGCACCGCGGACGGGAACTGCACCACGCACTGCAGCAGCATGTGCTCGGCGCGCACGATCGGGTCACGCAGGTTGGGCGGCTCGTATGCCGGCGCGGGTGCCGACGTCTCGGCGGCCGCCTCGGGCTGCCGATCCCGAGACTTCTGGGCTGCCTCTGCAATGCCGCCGCGCGGGGCGCGCCGGACCGCTTGGGTGAAGTCGTCCACGTGGACACCGATCTGCCGGGACACCTCCCGGACGAGTTCGTCGCGGCTGAGCGGGTCGCGGATGTCCGCGACGATCGGCGCCAGCGCACGCGTGGCCGCCACCCGGCCACCGACGGAGTCCAGGTCGAAACGGGCCAGCGTGGTCCGCACCACGAACTCGAACATCGGCGTCGCCCCGTCGACCAGGTCGCGCACCGCGTCGGGCCCCTCGGACATCCGCAGCTCGCACGGGTCCTGGCCGTCCGCGGCCACCGCGACATACGACTGCGAGGCCCACCGCTGGTCCTCGTCATACGCCTTGAGCGCGGCCTTCTGGCCGGCTGCGTCACCGTCGAAGGTGAAGATCACCTTGGCCGGGTCTCCCCCGCGTTCGTCGCGCAGCAATCGCCGCAGCAGTTTGATGTGCTCCACGCCGAACGCCGTCCCGCACGTCGCCACCGCCTGGGTCACGCCGGACAGGTGGGCGGCCATCACGTCGGTGTAGCCCTCGACGATGACAGCCTTGCGGTCGTCGGCGATGGACTTCTTGGCCAGGTCGAGGCCGTAGAGCACTCGCTGCTTCTTGTAGATCGCTGTCTCGCCGGTGTTGAGGTATTTGGCCGGTCGTGGGTCGCCGTCGAAGATCCGGCGGGCACCGAACCCCACTGTGTCACCGGTGATGTCGTGGATCGGCCACAGCAGCCGCCCCTGAAAGACGTCGTATCCGCCCCGGTTGATCAGCCCCGCGGCGAGCATCTCGTCGCGGTTGAATCCCTTGTCCCGCAACACTTTCGACAGGGCGTGCCCATCCGTCGGGGCGTAACCCAGGCCGAACTGCTCGGCGATCGTGCCGTCGAAGTCGCGGCCCCGGAGATAATCCCGCGCGGTGCGCGCCTCGGGCATCCCGGGCAGCAACGACGCGTAGAACTCCGCGGCCACCCGGTGTGCCTCGAGCAGCCGGGTGCGTCGGCCGATGCTCTCCTCGCGGGGCCGGACACCGTCCTCGTAGTGCAACTCGACGCCGGCCTTGCCCGCCAGCCGTTCGACGGCCTCGGCGAAGCTGAGATGGTCCACCTCCTGCACGAAGGAGATGACGTCGCCGCCCTTCTGGCAGCCGAAGCAGTGATAGAACCCCTGTGTCGGGTTGACCGAGAAGCTCGGCGTCTTCTCGTCGTGGAAGGGGCACAGGCCCACCAGGTTGCTGCCCGACCGGCGCAGCGTGACGTGCTCGCTGACCACGTCCTCGATCGAACTGCGCTCCTTGACGAGTTCGACGTCTTCGGACTTGATGCGACCCGCCATAACATCAGGCAGTCTAGGTCCCCGCGCTCATCGGGGAGGCAGCTGTCCACAAGGTCATGCCCGGTCGAGCGTCGCGAGGTCACGGACAGCGAAGCCCTGGTGCTCGAACTCTTCGTTCAGCACCGTGCGCAGACACTGCGCCACACTCCGTCCTCGGGCGTATGGCGGCCACACCCCGTCGTCGGGCACGGGCGCCGGCTGCGCCAGCTCCTCCGTCGTGCGGTCGGCCAGCCAGTCACTCAGTGCCGTCGCCTGCTGCTGCCGCACGGCCAGCACCTCCTCGAGCGTCGGGTCAGCGGCCGGGTCCAGGCCCGGCGCGGCGTCCGCCGGCACGTCGGCGATCGACAGCCCCAGCGGCGAGAACGGCTCCGTGCTCCCCAGACAGCAGCGGCTGAACCACGAGTCGTGGACGAAGACCAGGTGCCGCAGGGTCTGCAGCGTGGACCACTCTCCGCGCACCGACCTCCGCTCGATCCCCGGACATCGCCGCACGCGGTCGATGGTCGCCGCCCAGTCGTCCCGCAGCTGCCGCCAGGCGGCACGCAGGTCGGAGATCTCGTCGGAACGGATCAGCACGCGCACCGGGTGCCGCCGGTCCAGCTCTGCCTCGACGTAGGGCATCACCGCGACGCCGTTAACCGTCAGGTCGCTGATCAGCCCGTCCAGTTCAACTCCTCGGATGACGCACCCGACGAACCGGGCACCGTCGAGCACGCACTCGCGGAACTCTGCCCCGGTGAAATCACGATCGACCAAACGCTCCATCCGCGGAGCCTATGACCGTGCTGCGACACCTGCCGGTCAGCCGATCCACGTCATACGAGATCGGCGCCGAGCGCCGCGACCACATCGGCCGCCGGACCTGGCCGTGCCTGGCGCCAGCCGGTGCCCGCCCACAGGCTCACCAGCTCCCGGTCCCCGGCGGCGGCGCCCGCGGCGCGCAGCGGTTTGGTCAGCTGGTTGACGATCGGATAGACCGGCACCGCGACCGGGTCGAAACGCGCCACGAACTCATTGCGTATGGCGCGCGCCGGGCGACCGCTGAAGGCACGCGTGACGGTCAGCTCGGTGAGTCCCGGGTCGGTGAACCCGGCGCGGTAGGCGGCGTTCATGCCCGATTCGTCGGTGAGTAGGAACGCCGAACCGCATTGCACCGCAACGGCTCCCGCGTCGAGTGCATCCCGCACGTCGTGCGCCGACATGACACCGCCGGCGACCACGATCGGCAAGTGCACCTCGGCTCGCACCAGCGGCAACAGCTCACGCCAACCGCAGGCATTGGGCTCCGCCGCGACGCGGTGCGTGCCGCGGTGGCCGCCGGCGTCGGTTCCTTGCAGACACAGCAGATCCGCACCGGCATCGGCGGCGGCGCGCGCCTCGGCCGCATCGGTGACGGTGGCCAGCACCTGGGATCCGGCCGCGTGCAGGCGCTGCACCGCGTCCTCCGGCGGCGGACCGAAGATGAAGGACACCACCGCGACTCGCGCGTCCACCAGCACCTCGAGCTTCTCGGCGAAGTGGTCGGTCCCGTCCCAGCGCGGCTCGGGCAGCTCTACTCCGGCGGCGGATGCGATGGGTGCCAGGGCGTCGGCGTACGCGCGCAGCCGGTCGGTGTCGCGCTGCTCGTCGACGGGCGTCGGCAGGAAGAGGTTGACGCCGAACGGGCGGTCGGTGAGCCGACGCACGCGGGTGATGCCGTCGGCCAGCGCCGCGCCGGTCAGGTAGCCGCCGGGGAACAGCCCGAGACCGCCGGCGTCACTGATCGCGGCCGCGAGCTCCGGTGTGCCGGTGCCGGCCATCGGCGCGCCGATGATCGGCAGTGCGGAAAGGGACCAGTTCATCGGTGCGGCAGCTCCATTCACTGGGGGGATCATGACCACGCCTCGGCGAGGCCGCGGGCTCGGTGATCGGTCAGCGACGCGATCTGGTCGACGACGACCCGCAGTGCCGCCGCGTCGTCGGTGGCAGCTGCATGGTCCTCGGCGAAGAGCGGGTCGAGTCGATCGGGGTGCTCCTGGAAGACGGTGAAGAGCGTCTCGACGATGCGGCGCTGCTCGGCCTGCAGCGTGCGCCGGGCGTCGGTCATCATCACCCACCGCGCGGCGACGGCCTTGAGCATCACGCACTCGGCGAGCACGTCGGCAGGGATCACCACGTCTGCGGCGTATCGGGTCAGCGGGCCGTCGCCGTACTTGTCGCGGGTGGCCTGCTCGGCGGCGCCGACGAAGCGCCCGATCAGCCGGCTGGTCATGTCCTTGAGCTCGGCGACACCCTGCCTCCCCGGCCGCTGTTGCTGCGGTATGGCGCCGGAGGAGAGCAACCGCTCGAAAGAGCCTGCCAGCTGGGCCTTGTCGAGCTGCGGGGCGTAGATGCGCCGCGCCACGTCGGCGAGGATGTCTATCTCGTCGCGGGAGCGCAGCGCCCGCACCTCGATCAGCCCGGAGGTGATGCCGTCCTCCACGTCGTGCACCGAGTAGGCGACATCGTCGGCCCAGTCCATGACCTGCGCCTCGACGCAGCGTTGCTGCCGGCGCCCGCTGGGCACAGTCGCTCGCGCCCAGCCGAAGATCTGCTCGTCCGCCGCGTAGCAGCCGAACTTGCTGGGATGGGAACGGCTTTCACCACGGAACCACGGGTATTTGCTGGCAGCGTCCAGCGAAGCGCGCGTCAGGTTGAGGCCCACGGACTCGCCGTCGGACCTGGACCGCTTGGCCTCCAGCCGGGTCAGGATGCGGAACGTCTGCGCGTTGCCCTCGAATCCGCCGATGTGGCCGCAGAGTTCGTTCAGAGCCGACTCACCGTTGTGCCCGAACGGCGGGTGGCCCAGGTCGTGCGCGAGGCACGCGGTGTCGACGACATCGGCGTTGCAGCCGATGGCTTCGCCGAACTCGCGACCGATCTGTGCGACCTCCAGCGAATGCGTCAGCCGGTTGCGGATGAAGTCGTGGTGCGGCTGCAGCACTTGCGTCTTGGACGCCAGCCGACGCCACGCGGCCGAGTGCAGCACCCGTGCCCGGTCACGCGCGAAGTCGTCGCGGTCGGCGCGCTTCTGTGCCGGGTCCTCGCGCACGAAGCGCTGCCGGTCGTATGCCGAGTAGCTCATCGTCGGCCGATCATGCCGCGCTGCCACGGGGCAGCATGCTGCGCAGCCCCGCCCCGAGGGATCGCACCGGCCGCTCGCGGTAACCACCCATCACCAGACCGGCGTTGCGCTCGAAGACATTGCGCGATGCGAAGTCGCCGGTGCGCAGCCACGACCAGCCGAGCGCCACGGCATACAGCGGCAGGAAAGGCAGACCGCCGCAGACGACGTATTGCCAGCTGTGTTGCTCCTCGTGCGTGATCAGGTCGGCATCATTGAGGTGCAACTGATCCCAATCGTCTTTGCTGACAACGACATTCCCGATGGTGAAGGCACCCGCCACCGGGAACCCGAGGCGGTAACCCCCTGCCAGGTAGAGACCGCGGGGTCCGGTCGCAATGTGCGCCCGGCCGATCCGCGCGACGAGCAGGCCGACAGCCGTCGATCCGTTGACCCAGTTGGCGCACCACTTGACGCGTTGCGCCACCGTCATGGTCCCCGAGGCCGTCACTCTGCGGCGCCCTCGATGTTCTTCAGCAGTTCGCGGGCGAAGACCGGCAACCAGCCGCGCTGGCGCTGTGACCACGCCTGCGCGACCGGGTCGATCGGGTAGAGCACGCCGAGGTCGTCCGCGGAGGACAGCGCCAGGTCGGTGCCTTGCGCGTCCTCGACCACTCGCCATTGAAGCGCCGAATGGCGTTGCAAATATTCGCCCATCGCCATGGCGATCATCGTCAGCGTCGGCGTGGGGTCGCCCCGGTCGGCCGCGGGTGTGAGCAGCACATCGTGCACGTAGTCGTCGTAGGCCCTGCCGATCGACTCCAGGTCGTCGACATCCACCCCGGCCGCCTGCGCGTCACCGAGCCAACCGGCCAGCGCCCGCTGGGCCGACCGGTCCAGCGGCTGGACGGTGATCTCGGCGGTCATGACGCGTAACGGGCGGCGGTGCGGGCGCGAGCCTTGGCGGCCTCCTCCTCGCGGTTCTTCGGCGGCGCCGTCGTCACGAGGGAGTCGATGAGCTCGCGGCTGGCTGCGGTGATCGCGGCCACCGCCGTGTCGTAGGCGGCCTGGTTGGTCTTCGACGGCTTGGCGCTGCCGGCGATCTTGCGGACGAACTGCAGTGCGGCGGCGGCGACCTCGTCGTCGGTGGCCGGTGGTTCGAAGTTGTTCAGCGGGCGGATGTTGCGGCACATGCCTTCATTGAACCCGATGTGGGCGCGGGGGACGAGTAACGCGCGCCGGGGCCGCCGCAACTCGCGGCGACCCCGGGGTCGTGAGCGGCCGGATCGCTCAGGCGAGCTGAGCGCGCGCCTGCGCCGCGGCCTTGGCGGCCTGCTTGGCGGCCTGGCGGCCGGCCTTGCCGCCGCGGTCGCGGACCGCCTCGGCCACCACGGGAGCGTTCTCGCGGGCGGCTTCGGCGACGGCCTCGCCGCGTTCCTTCATCGCTTCGGCCACGACCGGCGCCTGCTCCTTGGCGACACTCGCCCAGTGTGCACCGTGCTCCTTGGCCGCTTCGGCGACATGGCCGACGGTCTCCTTCAGCGACTGCACGGTGTCCGAGCTGTCGCTGCCGCTCGGCAGCGCCGACGAGACGGCTTCGCCCGCCCGGTGGGCGGCGGCCTTGCTGCGCCATACGGCACTGGGCTTGCCCTCGGTGTCGACGGCCGCGATGAGCAGCCCGCCGAACAGGCTGACGTTCTTGAAGAAGTGGATCTGCTGCTGGGCGCGCTTGGCCGGGTCGTCCTCCTGCCAGAAGGCGTGCCCGGCCAGTGTGGTCGGCACCAGCGAGGCGGCGAGGACCGCGGAGGCCACGCGGGGGAACCTGCCGGTGGCGAGCATCAGGCCGCCGACGACGTGCACGGCTCCGTTGACGCGCACCGCGGTGGCCGGGTCCGAGGGCACCAGCGAGGACAGCTGCGGGGGCAGCAGCGACCGGAGCTTGTCGACCACCGGTGCAGCCGCGGGAGCGGGCCGGTCCGGGTTGCGCAGCGAATTGAACCCGGCGGTCAGGAAGATCGACGACAACATCGGGCGGGCAAGGCGACGAACAAGCACGGGTTGGCCTCCATTGATCGGTCTCGCGGCTCGGGCGCCCGTGTGCAGGCACCTGGGGACCCCACGAGCCTACCCACGCCCGGTTCGTCCATGCGTCCAGCGCCCCGTTGCGACGTCTGCCCGCGGCCAGCAGACTGCAGGTATGACGCGCCCCACGCATCCGCTGATCGTCCCGACGGCACTGGCCACCGTGCTGGACACGGTCACCGTGCTCGACACCCGGTGGCAGATGGGCCAGCAGTCGCGCCGGCCGGCATACGACGCCGGCCACCTGCCCGGTGCCGCGTGGGTCGAGTTCGAGGGGGTGATGGCGGACGCGCCCGGCGACGGTGGACGCCATCCGATGCCGCAACGTGAGGTCTTCGCCTCGGCGATGCGCGCCGCGGGAGTCGACAACGACCGGCCGGTCGTGGTCTACGACGACGGGAATTCCCTTGCTGCGAGCCGGTGTTGGTGGCTGCTGAAGTATTTCGGCAAGGAGGACGTCCAGGTCCTCGACGGCGGGTATGCCGCGTGGCAGGCGGCCGGGCTGCCGGTGTCGGCGCAGGAGCCGGACGTCGCCGCCGGGGACTTCTGCCCGACCGACCCGGGTGCGGCGCTGCTGGACGCCGACGGCGCCGCCGACTTCGCCAGCGCCAAACTGTTGCTCGACGCCCGGCCCGCCGACCGGTTCGCCGGACAGAACGAGACGATCGATCCCGTCGCCGGGCACATTCCCGGCGCGATCTCCGTGCCTGCTCTGGCCAACGTCGACGCGGACGGTGCCTTCTTGTCCGCCGACGACCTGGCGATGCGCTTCACCGCGCTGGGCATCCGTCCCGACAGCGAGGTCGGCGTCTACTGCGGTTCAGGGGTGCAGGCGACCCACTTGGCGCTGGCGCTCGAGGCATCCGGCATCCACCCCCAGACCAGCGTCTACATCGGCTCCTGGTCGCACTGGATCACCGACGACGAGCGACCGGTGGAGGTGTAGCCGGCGACGGCCGGACGGTCACGCCCCCTGGATTCGGGCGCGGTGCGGGTTCGCAGCGCGCGTACCGGCAGGATGAACACATGCCAGCTCGTGACGTCGCCCCGACAACACCGTCGCTCGAAGACCGGGTCGCCGCGGCCATGCCGCATGCTCGGCGCCTGCTCGGACACGACGTCCACCCGCCCGCCGATGCGCTGACCCGCGTGGCGGAACATCTCCCGCCGGGCACCGAATGGGACCGGTACGGCGCCGGCGGCCCGGTCGCCGACCTCGAGTCACGAGTCGGCGAACTGCTCGGCAAGCCCGCGGTGGCGTTCTTCCCGAGCGGGGTCATGGCCCAGCAGGCGGCCCTGCGCTGCTGGACCGACCGGTCGCGCTGCCGACGGGTGGCGTTGCCCGACCTGTCGCACCTGCTGCGGCACGAGCTGGACGGTCCTGCGCTGCTGCACGACCTGCGCTACGAACGGCTCGGCACCGGTCGGCAACTGCCGACCGTCGCCCACCTGGACGCCATACCCGGCCCACTCGGCGCAGTGTTGCTGGAGCTTCCACTGCGGGAGGCGGGCTTCATCCTGCCGACGTTCGCCGAGCTGGCCGAGTTCAGCGCCCGCTGCCGGGACCGCGGCGCACCGCTCCACCTGGACGGTGCACGGCTGTGGGAGTCGACGCCGCACCTGGGCGAGCCGCTGGCGGAGGTCGCCGCACTGGCCGACAGCGTCTACGTCTCGTTCTACAAAGGACTCGGTGCGTTCGCGGGGGCGGCTCTCGCCGGACCGGAGGACCTCGTGGCCGAGGCACGTCAGTGGCGTCGCCGGCTGGGCGGGACCCTCTATGGCATGACGGCCGATGCGGCATCTGCGCTCGCCGGGCTCGACGAGCACCTGGACCGGATGACCGAATACCGGGACCGCGCGGTCGAGATCGCCGCGCTCCTGGACGCACGAGGCGTGCGCGTCGTTCCGGACCCGCCGCACACGCGTGAGTTCGTCGTGTACGCGCCAGCGGACCCCGACGCACTGCGCGAGAAGGTGGTCCAGTTACTGGAACGCGACCGCGTGATGGCTGTCCGCGGCTGGTCGGCGGCCGACGTCCCGGGGTGGTCGTGGGCCGAGGTGTCGGTCGGCTCGGCCACGATGCGATCGACCGCGCGCGAGGTCGCCGACGTCATCGCCTCCGTCGCCCTGGAGTGACGGTGGTCAGCCGCCGCTGCTCCACGCCTCGGCGGCCGCGACGTCCCGCCGGGTGTGCTCGTCGACCGTCCGGGAGTCGAGCCAGCCCTCCGGCAGCACGACCTTGCGCTCGGAGCCGGCGCGGCCGCGCTGACCCTCGGCGGCCTCTCCCGGCCACGGCTGGTCGAGGTCGAGGCTGCCGATCAGCTCGTCGAGCGACGCAAGCGATTTCACCAGGCCGAGGTTCGCCCGCAGCTGCGAGCCGACGCGGAATCCCTTGAAGTACCAGGCGATGTGCTTGCGTATGTCGCGGCAGGCCTTGTCCTCGGACTCGAAGAACTCGGCCAGGTAGACGGCGTGCAGCCGCAGCGTCTCGGCGACTTCGCGCATCGTCGGCTGCACCCGGGTCGAACCGCCGGCGAAGGCGGCCGCGAGGTCGGTGAACAGCCACGGCCGGCCCAGGCAGCCGCGCCCGACGACGACTCCGTCGCAGCCGGTCTCGCGCACCATGCGCAGCGCGTCCTCCGCGGACCAGATGTCGCCGTTGCCCAGCACCGGGATGCTGGTGACCGTCTTCTTCAGCTGCGCGATCGCCTCCCACCGGGCGGTGCCGGAGTAGGCCTGCGCCGCGGTGCGGGCGTGCAGGGCCACGGCGGCCGCGCCCTCGCCCTCGGCGATGCGTCCGGCCTCCAGGAAGGTCAGGTGGTCCTCGTCGATCCCGCGGCGCATCTTGACGGTCACCGGGATGTCGTACGGCGCCGCCGCCTTCACGGCCGCGGAGACGACGCCCCGGAAGAGGTCGGTCTTCCACGGCAAGGCCGATCCCCCGCCCCTGCGGGTGACCTTCGGCACCGGGCAGCCGAAGTTGAGATCGATGTGATCACAACGGTTTTCGCTGGCCAGGAGGTGCGCCGCCCGCCCGGTGGTCTCCGGGTCGACGCTGTAGAGCTGGATCGACCGGGGCGACTCGTCCGGGTCGTGCTCGATCAGCCGCAGCGTCATCGCGTTGCGCTCGACGAGCGCTCGCGAGGTGATCATCTCGCTGACGTAGAGACTGGTCGCCGCGGAGGCGCCACCCGCCGCCGCGCCGGCGTCGCCATACCGGCGGCACAGGCGGCGGAACGCCCGGTTGGTGATGCCCGCCATCGGCGCCAGCACGACCGGCGAGGCGATCGTGTGCCTGCCGATCCGGAGCGGCGGCAGGACGGGTGTCGGAGTCAGGGTGTCGGTCATCGCGTCATACATCGTCCCAGGAGGGCGGCGCCCGGCCCAAATCGCGCTTCCGACGTCCACGCGGGCAACGAGGCGGGATACTGGTCGGAATGACTACTGAGGTGAGTGACTGGGTCACGCAACTTCGCCGCCCGGACGGGTACGCCACCGGCCCCTATGTGCTGAGCGAACTCCGGCGGGTCATCGTCGCGGGCCAGATACCTCCGGGGGCGAACCTGCCGGTGGACCAGATCGGTGCGGTGTTCCAGGTCAGCCCGATCCCGGTCCGGGAAGCTCTCAAGACGCTCATCGGTGAAGGACTGGTGCGCCACCGGCCACGCGGCGGCTACACCGTGACCGTGCTCAGCGGGCCCGAGTTGCACGAGCTCTACCTGGTGCGCGGCGCCCTGGAAGCGGCGGCCATCGAGGCGGCCACCGCCGCCGCCACCGAGGAGCACGACCAGCGGGCCGCCACGACCCATCGCGAGCTGATGGCTGCGATCGAGGCGGACGACGTGCCGCGCTATCAGAACCTCAGCCGATCGTTCCACGAGATCCTGCTCGCGCCGTGCGGTATGCCGCGACTGCTGCACATGCTGAAGCTGGTGGCCGACCTCACCGAGCCCTCGCAGGCCATGAGTCTGCTCGATGCGGCACAACGATCACAGCTGCAGACCGACCACACCCGGATGCTCGAGGCGTTCCTGCACCGTGACGGCGCACAGCTGAGCTCGGCCGCTCGCGCCCACCACAGCCGGCTGACGGCATACATCGACGAGTCACGCAATGCCTCCGGAGATATATCTGCGCCCTGACGGATATATCTTCCGGGCTCCCCACCGGGCGGGCATGCGCTCCTAGATTGCTGGCAACGCTTAGGAGGCGCGATGTCGAACACCGAACGCATAGATCAGCCCGTGGAATTCGGTCAGCACGACACGGCCGGCACGGACGTCATCGCGACCGACTGCGATCACCGGCTGTACAACTACGACATCGCACCGTCCAAGAAGGTGGGCCGGACCTGGAGTTCCTACAACATCTTCGCGCTGTGGGCCAACGACGTGCACAGCCTGGGCAACTACACGTTCGCGATCGGCCTGTTCGCCCTCGGTCTGGGCGCGTGGCAGATCCTGCTCGCGATGGGCTTCGGCTCGGTCTTCCTGCTGGTGCTGCTGACCATCTCCGGATTCGTCGGCTACAAGGTCGGCGTTCCGTTCCCGGTGATGAGCCGGATCAGTTTCGGTGTCCGCGGTGCCCACATCCCCGCGCTGTTCCGCGGCGGCGTGGCCATCGCGTGGTTCGGCATCCAGACCTACCTGGCGTCCTTGGTGTGCAACATCCTGGTGCTCGCGCTCTTCCCGAGCGCGCAGTCGTTGACCGAACACCAGCTGCTCGGCCTCAACTACCTCGGCTGGATCTGTTTCGCGGTGCTGTGGGTGCTGCAAGTGATCATCGCCTGCTACGGCATCGAGATGGTGCGCAAGTTCGAGGCGTACTCCGGGCCGATCATCCTGCTCACCTTCCTCGGCATGGCCGTCGCAGTGATCGTCCAGGCCAAGGGTCACATCACCTGGGAACCCGAGCCGCTGCTGCACGGCAAGCCGTGGGCCCTGCACGGCTGGGACATGTGGCACGAGATCCTCGCCGGCGCCTCCGGATGGGTCGCGATCTACGGGACCTTCGTGCTGAACTTCTGCGACTTCACCCGTGGAGCGAAGTCGAAGCGATCCATTGTGCTGGGCAACATCGCCGGCATCCCCGCCAACATGCTCTTCTTCGGTGGCATCGTCGTCCTGCTGGCCGGGGGCCGCTTCACCATCGACGGCTCGGTCATCGCCGGTCCCGAGGACGTCGTCCACACGTTCAGCACGCCGTTCCTCGTCCTTGCCTGCCTGGCCCTGGTCATCCTCACGGTCGGCGTGAACCTGATGGCCAACTTCGTCGCGCCCGCCTACGCCCTGACGAACATCGCCCCCAAGAAGCTGGACTTCCGCAAGTCAGCGATCATCTCCGGCGTCATCGGGTTCGTGATCCTGCCCTGGAACCTCTACAACTCCCCCACCGTGATCACGTACTTCCTGGGTGGTCTGGGCGCGGTGCTCGGGCCGCTGTTCGGCATCGTGATGGCCGACTACTGGGTCCTGCGCAAGCAGCGGGTGAACGTCCCGGACCTCTACACGTTCGCACCGAGCGGCGACTACCACTACAGCAACGGGGTCAACCAGCGCGCGGTGATCGCCCTGGTGCCCTCGGCGCTGATCTCCATCGCCTTCGCCTTCTCCGGTCAGATCCACGCGCTGAACGCGCTGGGCCATGGGGGCCGTTCTCCTGGTTCATCGCCGCCGGCATCGCGTTCGTGCTCTACCTCGTCGTGGCCGACCGGTCCCGCACGTTCCGTGAGGTCGACGGCGAGGCGATCGCCGTACAGGCCCATCACTGACCCGAACGGAGAACCGTCATGACAACGATCGTCGCCTACCAGCCCGGTGTCGTCGGACGCGAGGCGCTGCAGCTCGGTGCCTTCATCGCTCGGTCCACCCGGTCGAAGCTGCTGGTCACGATGGTGCTGGCGACCCCCTCGGCGCCTTCGGTGGCGCGCGTCGACTTCCAGTACACCAGCCTGTTGCGTCAGCAGCTCTTCACCGAGCTGGCGGAGGCCAAGGGTGACACCCCGGACGACGTCGACGCGGAGTTCCGCATCCAGGACGCCCGGTCGGTCCCCAGCGGCCTGGTCGAGGTGGCCGAGGCGGAGGACGCCGGCCTCATCGTCGTCGGCAACTCCTCCCGGGGCGCGTTCGGACGGGTCAGCCTCGGCAGCGTCACCAACCACCTGGTGCATTCGAGTCCGGTCCCGATCGCGCTGGCACCGCGCGGGTTCCACAGCCACGATCGCGCCCGGATCCGGCGGCTCGACGTCGCCTACGGCGGTCTCGCCGGCACGTCGGGCCTGGTCCTGGCCGCGGCCGGCATGGCCGCGGAGATGGGCGCCGCGCTTCGTCTGACGTCGTTCTCGTTGCGGGCACGCAGCCTCACGACGGATCTCATCGCGCAGGACGAGTTGCGGTCGGCGGTCACCACCGACGTGCAGGACAGCGCCGACCGTGCACTGACCGAGGTGCAGGCTCTGCCGCACCCTCCCGAGATCGACGCAACCGCAATCGGTTTCGGGGAGGACTGGGCCGACGCGATCGCGGATGTGGGCTGGGATACCGGCGACACCTTGGTCGTCGGCTCGAGCGACATGGGCCCGGGGCGCCGGGTGTTCCTCGGATCGACCGGGATGCGGATCGTGCACGAGTCGCCGGTGCCGGTCATCATCCTGCCCGGTGACGCGGTCCCGACGCTCGTCGAACGAGCCGAGAGCGACCGGCCGGGAGGGGACCGATGAAGATCCTCGTCGTCAACGTCAACACGACCGAGACCATGACCAAGTCGATCGGTGAGGCCGCCCGGGCCGCGGCCGCACCCGGCACCGAGATCATCCCGCTGACGCCCTACTTCGGCGCCGAGTCCTGCGAGGGAAACGTCGAGAGCTACCTGGCGGCCGTCGCGGTCATGGAGCGGGTCATGGCGTATGACGGCGCGTTCGACGCCGTCATACAGGCCGGTTACGGCGAGCACGGCCGCGAAGGGCTCCAGGAGCTGCTGGACGTGCCGGTCGTGGACATCACCGAGGCCGCCGCGTCCACCGCGCAGTTCCTCGGCCACCGGTACAGCGTCGTCACGACCCTGGACCGGACCGTCCCGCTCATCGAGGACCGGCTGCTGCTGGCCGGCCTGGACCGCCGGCTGGCGTCGGTCCGTTCGTCCGGGATGGCCGTGCTGGAGCTGGAGGCCGAGCCCGAGCGCGCCGTCGAGGCGATCGTCCGCGAGTGCGAACTCGCGGTGGCGGAGGACAAGGCGGAGGTGATCTGCCTCGGCTGTGGTGGCATGGCCGATCTGGAGGACCGGATCGAGGAACGCACCGGCGTCCCGGTGGTCGACGGTGTGGCGGCGGCGGTGACCGTCGCCGAGGGCCTGCACCGTCTCGGGCTGCGGACCTCGAAAGTGCGCACCTACGCGCCGCCACGCCCCAAGCGCATCACCGGGTGGCCGATACCCCGCTCGTGACGCACCCCAACCAGCAACCGTTGCCGGTTATGTACGGGACTTCGACCGATCCGTGCACCCAACCAGCGACCGTTGCCAGTTATGCACGAGATTCAGCCGATGCGCGTCCACAACCCGCGACGGTTGAGGGCTATGCACGAGTTTCGGCCGATCCGCGCACCCAACCCGCAACCGTTGAGGCTTATGCACGTGAGCCGATCGAATCTGACTCCGGGGCGCCGGCTTCGACTCAGAAGTAGCTTTTCGTCCCATCCAACATCTCGCGGATGATGTCGAGTTGGCCAACATGCCGGGCCGTCTCCTCGAGCATGTGCAGCACCATCCAGCGCACCGAGGCTTCGCCTACCGGATGCAGCGCCGTCGAACCGGTCGCGTCGAAGCCGGCAGCTGCGATCGCGACGTCGGATCGGGCGCAAGCTGCTTCGTATTCGTCCAGCAACTGCGTCAGCGGCACGTCGCCGACCTCGAACTCGGAGTCGTCCACATCGTCAAAGCCGCTCCCCGCACCCGGCTTGCCTTGCAGCACCTCGCTGAACCACAACTCCTCAGCCCAACGCAGGTGTGAGACGACCCCAGCAATGCTCATCAGCGGCGACGTCGGTATGACGGCCCGGTGCGCATCCGCGTCCGACACGCCCTCGCACTTCAGCCGGACGATCCCGCGCTGCAGGCGATACCAGCCCATCACCGCATCGAACTCGTCGGGCCGAAAGTCGGGGCGCTCGGTCGCCATACTCATGGCCAGCACGCTACTGCCTACAACCACCCGTTGGTCTCGGCGATCTGCGCCGCTTCCGCGCGGGTGCGAGCACCGGTCTTGCCGATCACCGCCGACAGGTGGTTGCGGACGGTGCCCTCCGAGAGGAAGAGCACGCCGGCGATGTCGGCGACCGTGCCACCACCGCGGGCCGCGCGCAGTACGTCGGTCTCGCGTGCGGTCAGCGGCGACTCCCCCGCGATCAGGCTGTCGGTCGCGAGCGCCGGGTCGACCACGCGCAGGCCTTCGTGGACGCGGCGCACGGCGTCGGCGAGCTCGCGGGCCGGTGTGTCCTTGACGACGAAACCGGCTGCGCCTGCTTGCAGTCCGCGCCGCAGGTAGCCCGGCCTGCCGAAGGTCGTCACGATGAGCACCCGGGCTTCCGGCACTGCGGCGCGCAGCTCGGCGGTCGCGGTGATGCCGTCCGTGCCGGGCATCTCGACATCCATCAGGACGACGTCGGGACGCGTCTCACGCGCCGCGGCGACGACGTCGCTGCCGTCACCGACCTCGCTCACGACCGTGAGGTCGTGCTCCAGCTCCAGCAGTGCGGCGAGTGCCCCTCGCACCAGCGCCTGGTCGTCCGCGAGCATCACCTTGATCGTCATACGTGGTCTCCGCGAGGTGTCGGAAGAGTGGGTCGGGGCGCACGTCGTGGGGTGCTCACGCCATCGCCTCGCCCGACGATCGCCCGACTGTATGGCGCCACGACGCGTCGTCGCCCGCGGCCCCCGTGTCGAGCGGGGCGGCCGAGGCGGCAGCGACAGTGACCGAGAAGCCGTGGGGTTCGACGGCAGTGGTGATGAGCACAGCGCCCGCGGCAAGGGCTCGCTCCCGCAGGCCCGTCAACCCGTTGCCGTCGCCGCGGCGATCACCGCTGCCGGCTCCGACACCGTCGTCGCACACGGTGATGGACGACGGCGTGACGGTGATGGTGCAGCGCGAGGCCTTGCTGTGCCGGAGCACATTGGTGACGCACTCGCGCACGGTCCAGGCGAACGGCTCGACCAGATCCGCCGGCACCTGGTCGAGTGCGGTGGGGGTGCTGGCAGTGATGCCGGCGGCGGCGAGTGCCTCCTTGGCGCGCGCGAGTTCACCGGACAACGAGATCTCCCGGTAGCCCTCGACGGCGCGGCGCACATCGGCCAGCGCAGTGCGCGACAGGCGCTCCAGATCGGCGACCTCGGCACGTGCCCGCTCGTCGGCGCCGGCGTCCATCAGCCGGCCGGCCAGCTCCGCCTTCACGGTGATGACCGTCAGCGAATGGCCCAGGATGTCGTGCAGGTCGCGCGCCATCCGGTTGCGTTCCTGTTGCACCATCAGCTCGGCGTTGACCTGCCGGGACTCACGCAACTGGTGCTGGCGTCGCCCGGCCACCATGCCGACCGTGATGGCCACCGCGCCGAAGCCCAGACCGACGAAACTGCTGGGATCCGAATGCCACCCGGGCAGGTTCCACAACAGGATGTAGGCCACCGCCGCCGAGATGACGGTGATCCAGCCCCAGAGCAACGGCAGGGTCCACAGTCCGGAGAGCGCGAAGAAGATGATCGCGGCGATGCCGTCCTGGCCGACGGCGACCACGCAGACGATGGCGAGCATCCCGAGCGCGAGGTAGCGGATCACGTCCCGCGGGCGGGCCTGGTAGCCCCACGGATAGGACAGCCGGAAGAACGCCGCCCGGCAGGCGTAGAAGTGCCACAAGTAGACCGCGCAGAAGACCGGCACCGCCACGACGCCGACCATGCCGCCGACCGTGTCGAGGTGCCGCAGCGCGTCGATCAGCGGCTGCAACATCCAGAACAGCCACACGCCCGCCCAGAAGAGCATGATGAGCCGATTGCTGACCGGCTCGTCCCGCTGCGCCTGCTCGCAGGCGGCAACCGACGCGGGAGAGGCCTGCCGCGTCGGTTGCTTGTTGTCGTCCATCGCCGTCAGTCTGCCATTCCCGGGGTCACACGCGGCTGGTGTCGCGACGGAAGCGCCATACGGCACCGGCGAAGAAGAGTCCGATCCACAGCACCGCGCTGACAAGCCACATCGGGTCGAACGATCCGCCGAGCAGTGGATAACGGGCCATCTGAGACAGGCCCCAGAGTGGGGTGAAGGAGGCGATGGTCTGCATCGTGTGGTTCATGACCTCCAGCGGGATGAACAATCCACCAGCGAGCGCCAGCAAGGAGATGCCGGGGCCGAGGATCTGCATCGCGTTCTCCGAGGGCACCAGGTAGCCGACGAAGAGTCCGAGAGAGGCCAGCAGGCTGCCGCACAGCCACGACAGCACCACAGAGGCTCCCCAAGCGCCGGCAGAAATCGTTGCGCCGGTGGCCGTCCCGATGGCGAACACAATGATGACCGGTAGTGCAGCAGCCACCATGGCGCACACCACCTTCACCGAGATGTATGCAGTGCCGGTCAGTGGCGTAAGACGCAACTGCCGGCTCCAGCCCTGCGCGCGCTCGACGGCGACACTCGCACCGATCGCAGCTGCGGCGGCGAAGGCGCCGTACAGCGCGAAGGTGATCATTTCGTAGGCCTTGACGTCGACTGACGAGCCCGCGAACGTGCCGGTCTGCGTCGCACCGAATGCTGCGTAGAACACGACCGGCAGCAGCACGGTGAAGATCATCGTCCGCTTGTTGCGCAGCACCCGTACGAGTTCGATCCGCAGCAGGCGTCCGTTGAACCCACCTCGAGTGGGCACCCGCCGCTCCAGATTGATGCGGTCGGCCGCCGGGACTGCGCTAATGGCTGTGTAGTCGGTCATCGGTCAGGCTCCTTGCTGGTCGTCGCCGGTGAGAGCGATGAAAGCGTCTTCCAAGCCGCGAGCGGTGATCTCCACGTCGCGGGCGTTGGTGTGGGCGAACAGGTAGCGGGCGACGGCGTCGCTGTCCTTGGAGTGCAGCGAGACCGAATCACCCTGCACTTCCACGGAATCCACACCTGGTATGGCGGCCAGCTGCTGATCGCTGAGGCCGCTCATCGTGGCCCGGACGATGCGGCCGGTCGCCATCGCCTTGATCTGGGCGCCGGTGCCGTCGGCCACGATCTGTCCCTTGCGGACCAGGACGATCCGGTCGGCATACTGATCGGCCTCCTCCAGATAGTGGGTGGCGAAGAGCACGGTCCGGCCGCGTTGTGCGTCCTGCCGGATCGCGGACCAGAAGTCGCGGCGCCCGGTGACGTCCATGCCGGTGGTCGGTTCGTCCAGCACCACCAGGGCCGGGTCGGACACCAGCGCCATCGCGAAGCGGAGGCGCTGCTGCTGACCGCCGGAGCACTTGTGCACCCGCCGGTCGCCGATGTCGGCGATGCCGGCTCGTGCGAGGCACTCCTCGACCGACCGGGTCTGGACGAAGAGGCTGGCGGTCAGGTCGACGGTCTCGCGGACCGTGAGGTCATTGAGCAGGCCACCGGTCTGCATGACCGCCGCGACCAAGCCGCGGCCGATGGCGTCCCGCGGATCCATGCCGAAGACTCGCGCGCTTCCGGCGTCCGGCGTGGACAGGCCCAGCATCATGTCGATGGTGGTGGTCTTGCCGGCGCCGTTCGGGCCGAGGAAGGCGACGATCTCGCCCTGCTCGACGGTGAGATCCAGACCGCGCACGGCGTGCACCGCGCCGAAACTCTTCTCCAGGCCGACGAGTTCGATCGCCGGCGCCCCCTGCGGCTCCGGGACGGTCATGGCTCCCGGCTGCTGTGTCGTCATCATGTCCTGCACTCTGCCGTGCCCGGCCCGTGCGCTCCCCTGCCGCGCATCACGACGTTCCCATGACATCGGTCATGGGCGGCTCGCACCGGGAGTCGTCCGGCCGGCTGTCATCAGCCACTGGGCGCGGCGGATATCCTGGAGGGGATGTCTGCTTCCTCCCGTCCGACCGTCAGTGCGTCGCCGTTCCGTGTCCGTGTCGAGCACGCCAGTGACCCGTTGCTGCAGCGGATCGCGCGCGCTCCGCGTGCCCTGCCGGCGCTCGTCGTCCTGCTGTTGCTGGTGATCGGTGCGGTCTTCCGCGGCCTGGTCGGCACCGTCTGCTTCGGGCTGTGCGCCGTGCTCGTCGCCTGGCTGCTCTACCTGGCGTGGCCGCGGATCCAGCCGATCGAGCGGATGATGCGGTGCTCGGTGCTGCTGCTCGCGGTGGCACTCGCCATTGTCAGCGCCGGGTTGTGACCGCAGTGGGTGACAAGCAGCCGGCACGGCGCACCACGCGCCAGCAGACCGCCGTCGCCGACCAGCTGCGCAGCCAGGAGGACTTCGTCTCCGCGCAGGAGTTGCACTCCGCGCTGCGGGACAGCGGCGAATCCGTCGGGCTGGCAACGGTGTACCGCGTGCTGCAGACGATGGCCGCCGATGGCGAACTGGATGTGCTCCGGGCACCGGACGGCGAGTCGATCTACCGCCGCTGCAGCACCGGGCACCATCACCACCTCGTATGCCGTCGCTGCGGCCGGGCCGTCGAGGTCGAGGGTCCGCAGGTGGAGCGCTGGGCCGCCGCCGTCAGTGCCGAACACGGTTTCACCGAGGTCGAGCACACCGTGGAGATCTTCGGTATCTGCGCGGAGTGCTCCGCGCAGGGCTGATCACGATCCCGGTTGGCCCATGCCAGGCGTGAGCTATACCTCACCTCTGGCATGGGCCAACTCGGCGGCGTGCGCTGAGCGCGTCATACCTCCGGCGCACTTGGTGCATGAAACGGTCCGACTCGATCCGAAAACCGATGAGCGGGATGCGCAGCACCTGCTCTCCCGCTGCTACTCGATCGTTGTGCCGAAGCGCATCGTCGACCGGGTTCAGCGCGAGCACGTGATGCCCACCGTCGATCTCCACCACCAGACCCACGACATCCCGTGAGACATCCAGGTAGACGCGGCCACCCGGTCCGAACCGCACCGCCTGATGGGTGGGCGGCGGTAGGCCGTAGCGACGCGCCATACGGGAGAAATCGAGTTCTCCGAGTGAATGTGCGCCATCGGTCACATCGGTGATCACCGCATCGAGGAATTGTCGTCGGCTCGTGCGGCGGACGCCGCGCCAGGCCATCTGCAACCGCGGTGGGTTCGTCAATCGCTGCTGGATCGGCAGGCAGATCAGCAGTGCCGCCTGCCGGTCGCTGACCGCCCACTGCGCCGCGTGGATCATCGCGGGTTCGACGGCCACCCGCGGGATGCCGGCAGCGACGATCGGTGATGGATCGTCGACGCGGTGCAGCCGAACGTCCGAGACCGCGTGGTGCCGGTTGCGGGACGGCATCGTCACATCGATGGTGACGGCCGTGAAACCGGTGAGTCCGGCCGCACGCAGTGCACTCGCGCCATCCAGTCGTGCTCCGGCGCCGCTCTCCCAGACCGCGCGCCAGTGTTTCCCGGCCTCCGTCAGCACCGCTGTGTCGATCACGACCGTATGGCGCCCGGCGCGGAACCAGCGCCCGGCGGTGATCTCGTCGCGAACGGCGAACCGCCCGATACCGTGCTCGCCCAGCTCCCGACGATGCACCACACCGCCATGGTCGGCCGCAAGCTTCCTGGCAAAGTCCCCCGCGCCGCGCCGCGCGGGCTCACAGGCGTTCGACTGCGAGCTGCGTCCGCACCGGTCATCTGCCGATCCCGGCGGAATCATGGCATTTCCCGCCGAACGACTGTGGACAACCCGGACTCGCCCAATTCGCCTGTGCCACAGGTGAGCTATTGCTCACTCCTGGCATGGGACAACTGGCGGGTCAGGCCTTGGCGGCGTCGATCGCCCCGCCGAAGCGCCGGTCCCGCTCGGCGTAGATCTGGATGGCGCGCCACAGGTCGCGCCGGTCGAAGTCGGGCCACAGCGTGTCCAGGAAGACCATCTCGGCATACGCCGACTCCCAGAGCATGAAGTTGCTGGTGCGCTGCTCCCCGGACGAGCGCACGAAGAGGTCGACGTCGGGCATGTCCGGCCAGGCGAGGTGGCGCGCGATTGTCTTCTCGTTGATCGAGGACGGCTTGAGCTTGCCCGCCTGCACCTGTTCGGCGATCCGGCGGGTGGCATCGGCGATCTCGGCGCGGCCGCCGTAGTTGACGCACATCTGCAGCGTCATCACCGTGTTGCCGGCGGTGATCTCCTCGGCGCGCTGGAGCTCCTTGAGCACCGAACGCCACAGCCGCGGCCGCTGACCCGACCAGCGACAGCGCACGCCCCACGAATGCAGCAGATCGACGCGACGCCGGATCACGTCGCGGTTGAAGCCCATCAGGAAGCGCACCTCGTCGGGCGAGCGGCGCCAGTTCTCGGTCGAGAACATGTATGCCGACAGGTTCTTCACGCCCGCCTCGATGCAGCCGGCGATGACGTCGATCAGCTGCGCCTCGCCCGCCTCGTGGCCCTTGGTGCGCGGCAGGCCGCGCTGGTTGGCCCAGCGGCCGTTACCGTCCATGACCATCGCGATGTGCTGCGGCACCAAGGCGGCGGGTATGACGGGAGGCGTCGCGCCGCTCGGGTGCGGCGGCGGAGCAACGGTCATCGGGTCGATTCCAGCTGCGAGGTGCGGTCCACGAGACGCAACGATCTCACGCCGCGTTCGAGGTGCCATTGCACGTAGGCGGCCACCAGTCCGCTGGCTTCCTTCCGGGAGCCGGGGCTGCTGGCGTCGGCGACCTGCCATCCGCCGGTGAGCAGTGCGGCCAGCAGCGCGAACGTCTCCGGGTGCGGGGCGGAGCTGCCCGGGGTGCGACACGAGTAACAGACCGCGCCGCCGGAGGCGAGGTTGAAGGCCCGGTGCGGTCCGGCCGCTCCGCACCCTGCGCAATCGACGAAGCTGGGCGCCCAGCCGGCGATCGCGACCGCGCGCAGCAGATAGGAATCGAGCACCAGCCCCGGGTCGTGCTCGCGATGTGCCAGCGACGCCAGCGCGCCCGCGAGCAGGTTGAACTGCTGCGGAACGGCCTCGCGTTCCTCGATCAGCCGCTCGGCCGTCTCGAGCATGGCGGTCGCCGCGGTGAAGGCGCCGTAGTCATGGACCAGCCGCTCGCCATACGGCGCAATGATCTCGGCCTGGGTGACCGTGTCGAGCGAACGACCTTCATAGCACTGCAGATCGACGATCATGCCCGGCTCGAGCCGAGCCCCGAACTTCGACTTGGTGCGGCGCACGCCCTTGGCGACCGCCCGGATCTCGCCGCGGCCGCGCGTGAGCATGGTGACGATGCGGTCGGTCTCCCCCAGCTTGTGGGTGCGCAGCACGATGCCGACGTCGCGATAAGTGGCCATGACGTGCCCATTGTCCCTGACGGCGGGCGGGTCGTCGCACTGCCACGCGGCGACCGCACGAGAAAGTGACGACAGTAGCGACCTCCTCGGGCTTACCGACGATCCCGCACGAGAAAGTGACGACAGTAGCGACCTCCTCGGCCGTACGCTGCCCTCATGCCTCGTTCACGGTATGACGCCCTCGTCGTCGGCGGCGGCCACAACGGTCTGACCGCCGCGGCCTATCTCGCACGAGCCGGTCGTTCCGTCCTGCTGCTGGAACGCCAGGACCATCTCGGCGGCGCGTCGGTGTCGGCCGATGCGTTCCCGGGCATGGGCGCCCACTTGTCGCGCTACTCCTATCTGGTCAGCCTGCTGCCCCGGCAGATCATCGACGACCTGGGCTTGCGGATCTCGTTGAAGCGCAGGCGCTTTGCGTCATACACGCCGGTGCCGGGCGGCGACACGGGCTTGTTGGTCGACCACGGCGACCCAGCGGTGACGGCGGCCTCGTTTGCGGCGGTCGGCGCGGGTGGCGACGTCACGGGCTGGGCCGACTTCTACGCCCGAGCAGGCCGTATGGCGCAGGCCATCTGGCCCGCGATGACCGAGCCGCTGCGGCGGCGCTCCGAGATCGCCGCCGCCATCGGCGATCCCGCGATCGTGCGTGACTTCCTCGACCGGCCCCTCGGCGAAGTCATCGAGAGCGCGGTGCAGGACGACCTTGTCCGGGGTGTCATCCTCACCGACGGCCTCATCTCGACCTTCGCCGGGGCGCACGACACCGACCTGCAGCAGAACATCTGCTTCCTCTACCACGTCATCGGCGGGGGCACCGGCGACTGGGACGTGCCCGTGGGCGGCATGGGTGCCGTCTCCGGCGCGCTCGAACAGGCGGCGCGGGAGGCCGGCGCCGAGTTGCGCACCGGCTGCGAGGTCACCGAGGTGCAGGACGGTACGGTCCGCTGGCGGGACCGGGACGACGAGGCCGTCGCCGACGCCGATCTCGTGCTCTGGGCCGCGGCGCCGGCGGTCCTCGACACACTGCAGGGCCGCACGCCGTCGCCGGCCGAAGGCGCGCAGGTCAAGGTCAATCTCCTGCTGAGTCGCCTGCCGAAATTGCGGGAGGCCGGTGTCGATCCGGCGGCGGCATTCGGCGGGACCTTTCACATCAACGAGACCTACACAGGCCTCGAAACCGCTTACCAGCAGGCACTTTCCGGGCAAGTCCCGTCCCCGATGCCTGCTGAGATCTACTGTCACTCGCTCACCGATCCGACGATCCTGTCACCGCAGTTGCAGGAGTCCGGGGCACACACGCTGACCGTCTTCTCCCTGCAGACACCCGACCGGTTGCTGTCCGGCGGGGACGCCGAACGGGCACGGCTGGAGCGCGCGGTGCTCGACTCGTTGTCCAGCGTGCTCGCCGAACCGATCGACGACGTCGTGCTGACCGACCTCGATGGACGCCCGTGCGTCGAGACCAAGACCACCCGTGACCTGCAGGACACATTGCGGATGACCGGCGGCAACATCTTCCATGGACCACTCTCCTGGCCGTGGGCGACCGACGACGAGCCGCTGGACACTCCGGCACAGCGCTGGGGCGTGACGACGCCGTCGGAGCGGATCTTGTTGGCCGGCGCCGGTTCCCGCCGCGGTGGCGGAGTCAGTGGCCTCGGCGGCTACCACTCGGCGAGGGCCGCCTCGGAGTTGCTCGACCGGTAGACATCAATTCGAACATGTGTCTACTCTGATGTCGTGAACATGGCTGGTCGGGGTCCCCGCGAAGTATCGGAGGAGCGGAGCGGGGGAGAACTTTGTGGGGTGACTCTGCAGGGTTCGTTGCTCGACCAGGTGGACGAGGTCGGCCTGCGCCCGCTGGCCGGGGCGATCCGGCGCGTGCCGCTGAGTAGGGGCGCCTGGATCGACCTGCGACCGGGCTGGCTGACCGGCGCCGACGAGCTCTTCGGCCGCCTGTCGCTCGGCGGCAGCGCCGGTGTCGACTGGCGGGCCGAGCGGCGGCAGATGTACGACCGCGAGGTCGACACCCCTCGCCTGCTGCGCTTCTACCACGCGCACGAACAACTGCCGGATCCCGTGCTGGCACAAGCTCGTGCGGCGTTGACCGAGCACTACCGGGCCGAGCTCGGCGAGCCGTTCACCACCGCCGGCATGTGCCTCTACCGCGACGGCCACGACTCGGTCGCCTGGCACGGCGACCGCATCGGCCGCTCCAGCACCCAGGACACCATGGTCGCGATCGTCTCGGTGGGACAGCCGCGGGTCTTCGCGATGCGCCCGGTCGGCGGTGGTGGTGCCGCAATCCGCCATACGCTCGGGCACGGCGACCTCATCGTGATGGGCGGCTCGGCACAGCGGACGTGGGAGCACGCGATCCCCAAGAGCACCAAGGCGACCGGGCCACGGATCAGCATCCAGTTCCGCCCGTATGACGTCCGCTGAACCGGCCGGGCTCGGAGACTCAGAGATCCGCGCGGGTCTTGCCGAAGACGACCAGATCGACCCGTCCGGAGTGCACATAACCCGCCGAGCGGAGCACGCCCTCACGGCGGTAGCCGGCTGCCAGGGCCGACTTCTGGGATCCGAGGTTTCCGGTGGCGGCCCGGATCTCGACGCGCTCCATGCCTTGCTCGCGCAGCGCCCAGTCGCCCAGCAGCCGGGCGGCCCGACCGGCCACGCCGCGGCCTCGCTGGTCGGGTGAGACCCAGTAGCCGATCTCGGTGGTGCGGCGGCGCCAGTCGGTCTTCTTCAGGTCGACCATGCCGGCGAAGCGGCCGTCCACCTCGATGGCACGCACGATGCCCGCACCACTGCGCCACGCCGCACCGGCCAGCTCCGTGACGAAGCCCAGGGCGTGCGTCTCGTCATACGGGTTCGGCAGCGGCAGCCACTGCTGCGTCAGCGGATCGCGGCAGGCGCGGACGATCGCCGGCACGTCGTCGGGCGACGGCGCCCGGAGTGACATGTCACCCTCGCGCAGCGGGACGTCGGAGAAAGTCTGGGCGGGCACGGCGGGCACCGCGCGAGTCTGGCACACGACCCTCTACAGTCCCTCCATGAACACCCCGACGATGAGCCGGCGACTGATCCTCGGCGGCGGCCTCGGCGTCGCCGGCGGCATAGTGCTCGGCGTGCCGGCCGCGGATGCGGCGACACTGACGGCAGTGCAGCTGACCGCGAAGCTCAAGGCATACCAAGCCGGCCGGGGCGGCACCTTCGCTGTGGCCGTGCACGACCGGCGCAACCGCAAAACCTTCACTTACCAGGGCAGTTGGCGCAACGAGACGTTGAGCATCGTCAAGGTGCTGATCATGGCGACGGTGCTGCGCCGCTGCCAGGAGCGCAAGGTCAATCTGACCAGGACCCAGGTCGCTCAGGCCGCCGCCATGATCACGCGCAGCGACAACACCGCGACCAACGCACTGCTGACCTGGGCTGGGGTGGCCAACGTGCGCCGGGTCGCCGGCCTCTACGGGTTGCGCAGCACCGTCATACAGGGCGGGACGACCGCCGGCGCGAGCAACTGGTGGGGCTACTCCACCGCCACGGCGCAGGACCAGCTCGTGTTGATGACCGGTGTCGTCTGGGGCACCTCGGTCCTCACCGTCGCCAACCGTGAATACCTCAAACGCCTGATGGCACAGGTCGTGTCGACGCAACGCTGGGGCGTGTGCGCTCCCCCGCTGCCGACGACCAACAGCTGGCAGACCAAGAACGGCTGGGGTCCGCGCACCGGCGGCTACCGGCTCAACTCCGTGGGTCACATCGCGGGCAACGACCGCGACTACGCCGCGGTGATCCTCAGCCGGGCACCGCGCGGGTTCTCCTACGGGCGCGACACCGTCAACGGCGTGTCGAAGATCCTGTATGCCGCGCTGGCGCGTCCGCTGGCCTGAGCGATCGTTGCCGCCGCAGCCGTACGCGGAGAAATCCGGTGGTCCGATGTCGGCGGCCGGCCCTACTGTCGTGCGGTATGACGACACCGGACTTTCTCACCAGCATCGCCGACGAGTCGAGCCGGTTCCGCGCGGCACTGGCCGATGCGCCGGACCGCACGGTCCCCACGTGCCCCGACTGGTCCACCGATGACCTGCTGTGGCACCTGACCGAGGTGCAGTGGTTCTGGGGCACGATCGTGGCCCAGAACGTCGCGGACCCGGAACAACTCGAGCATCCCCACCGCCCGGCGGGTCGGGAGGCGCTACTGGCCGCGTTCGACGAGGCGA
The DNA here is from genome assembly GCF_054778955.1 of Flexivirga lutea. Classification (NCBI taxonomy): domain Bacteria; kingdom Bacillati; phylum Actinomycetota; class Actinomycetes; order Micrococcales; family Dermacoccaceae; genus Flexivirga; species Flexivirga lutea. Next base: position 279,183 of record NZ_BAAGZB010000003.1, on the reverse strand, counting down.
GCGGCGCGCTGCAGCAGACGTTGCGCGCAACACCGCCGCAGGACACCCGCTGGATGTGGGCCCCCGACCACGCGCTGCACACCGCGGGTTACATCCGCAGGCGGCAGGCCCATGAGGCGCTGATCCACCGGGTCGACGCGCAACTGACCGCCGCCGGCGATGTCACGCCGATCGACGGGGCCCTCGCAGCCGACGGCATCGACGAGATCGTCGAGGTGATGTACGGCCGGGAGCACCCGCTGGTGACTTTCCGGCCCACCGAGGGCCGCGTGCTCGAGCTGGCCGCCACCGACGTGGACCGGCGCTGGGTGCTGCAGCTGGGCCGCGAGACCGGCACGATGCCCGACACCGGGGAGCAGATCGACGACGCGAACTTCCGGCCGGCACCGGACGCGACCGCGGTGGCGACGATCTCGGGCGCCACCGCCGACCTCGACCTGTGGCTCTGGAACCGCCCGACCATGGGCGAACTCATCGGCACCGGCGACCGGCAGACCCTCGACGCGATCGCCGAGGTGCTCGCCGAAGGCATGCAATGAGCCCACGACAGGGCTAGCTGTCCTGCAACAGCCCTTCCAGCCGGGCCACCGCCGCAGCCGTGTCTGCGTCGACGCGCACCCGGTGGATGCCTCGACGCCTCGACACGAGCTGGTCCAGCCCGGCCCGGTAGTGCGCCCATTCCTCGGCAGCGGCGTCGACCTGCCACGGCTGCGCACCCGTCCGCGACTCGCCCTCGACGATCACCAGCACGAAGTCGAAGTCGGCTGCCACTTTCTCGAAGCGCCGCAATTGCGCCGGGTCGGCGACCAGCTGCGGCACGACGACGTCGTGGCCGCTGCGCAGATGTGCGGCGATCACCTCCAACGCCAGCGAGCGACCCAACTCCGCGGTCTCCTCCCACCGGCCGCCCAGCATCGTGCGCAGCACGTCGATGTCGAGGTTGAGGGTGCCGGGGCGGGTGGCGACATATGCGCGGGCCAGCGTGGACTTGCCCACCCCCGGCAGCCCGTTGAGCAGGATCAGCCGGGGCCGTGCCCCGCCGCCGAGGTTGGCCAGCAAGGCATCACCCGCGTCCGACAACTGGGTCCGCCGCTCCTCGATCTCCGGCACGGCGACCAGGTCGCAGCCGGACAGGAAGTCCAGCGCTCTCAGCTGGGACCTGATCTGGTGGAACCCGTTGAAGTAGGCGCCGGTCCGATGCGGCGCGGACTCGACGATCTCGGTGAACTCCTCGATCGGCCGGGGACCGTCCAGCGCACGGCTGAGGTCCTCACGCAGCCGCCCGTCGCCGAGCCAGGCGGTGAAGATCTCCATGTCGCGGAAGGCTTCGTGCGCCCCGTCGCCGCCGACCGGCAGCAGATCGTCGGCAGCGCCCGCAGCGAAGCCATCGAGCACCCGCTCATCGTCGGTCGTCTCGTCGGTCGTCTCGTCGGTCGTCTCGTCGGTCGTCGCGTCGTCGTGCAAACGGTAGGTCTCACCGGTCCGCGGATCCAAGTAGCCGGACGGATCGTGGCGGTCGTCGAGCAATCCGCCCAGCTCCACGAGGTCGATCTGGGTGAGCCGCAGCATGCGGCACACGTTACGGGGTGACGGCCTCCGCTGTCTGCGCGTCGCGCTCGGCCCGGTTGACCGCGGACAGGATGGCGGTGAGCGACGCCTTCACGATCGAGCTGTGCACGCCGACTCCCCAGATGACCCGGTCGCCGATCGCGCACTCCAGGTATGCCGCGGCGCTCGCGTCGCCACCGGTCGACAGGGTGTGCTCGGCGTAGTCCAGGACCCGCACGTCGACGTCGATGGTGGCGAGCGCGGCGATGAACGCGTCGATCGGGCCGTTGCCCTCGCCCTCGACGGTGATCTGCTCCGCCTGACCGCTCTGCTGGTCGGTCATGGTGGCGACAATGTGGTCGCGACCGTCCTCACCGCTCTGCAGCGTGTGCGTGATCGGCCGGAACCGGCCCCACGCCGACTCGCCCTCGCCGGTGCTCGGCAGGTATTCGTCCTGGAAGGTACGCCACAGCGCCTCGGCCGTGACCTCGCCGCCGAGGGTGTCGGTGTGTCGCTGGACGACCCCGCTGAACTCGATCTGCAGCCGGCGCGGCAGATCCAGCTGGTGCTCGGTCTTGAGCAGGTAGGCGACGCCACCCTTGCCGGACTGGCTGTTGACCCGGACGACCGCTTCGTAGGACCGCCCGACGTCGTGCGGGTCGATCGGCAGGTAGGGCACCCCCCAGACGAGGTCGTCGATGTCCTTGCCGGTCTCCTGCTGCTGGCGTGCCATGTCGGCGAAGCCCTTGTTGATGGCGTCCTGATGCGAGCCGGAGAACGCGGTGAACACCAGGTCACCGCCGTACGGGTGCCGCTCGTGCACCGGCAGCTGGTTGCAGTGCTCGACGGTGCGCCGGATCCGGTCGATGTCGGAGAAGTCGATCTGCGGGTCGATGCCTTGGCTGAAGAGGTTCAGGCCGAGCGTCACCAGGTCGACGTTGCCGGTGCGCTCGCCGTTGCCGAAGAGGCAGCCCTCGATCCGGTCCGCACCGGCTTGATAGCCGAGTTCCGCTGCGGCCACGCCGGTTCCGCGATCGTTGTGCGGATGCAGGCTGAGCATCACCGACTCGCGGCGGGCCAGGTGCGCCGACATCCACTCGATCGAGTCGGCATACACGTTCGGCGTCGCCATCTCGACCGTCGCCGGCAGGTTGACGATCATCTTGTGGTCCGGGGTCGGGTCGATGATCTCGATGACCTCGTTGCAGATCCGGGCGGCGAACTCCAGCTCGGTGCCGGTGTAGGACTCGGGCGAGTATTCGTAGTAGACGTCCGTGTCGGGGATCGTCTCCTCCAGCTTCTTGACCAGCCGAGCCGCCTGGGTGGCGATGTCGACGATGCCGTCCTGGTCCAGCCCGAACACCACGCGCCGCTGCAGCACGCTGGTGGAGTTGTAGAAGTGCACGATGGCCTGCTTGGCGCCGCGGATCGCGTCGAAGGTGCGCTCGATCAACTGGTCACGACACTGGGTGAGCACCTGGATGGTGACGTCGTCGGGGATGTGGCCGCCTTCGATCAGCTCCCGCACGAAGTCGTAATCGGTCTGGCTGGCACTGGGGAAGCCGACCTCGATCTCCTTGTACCCCATGGCGACCAACAGGTCGAACATGCGCTTCTTGCGCTCGGAGTTCATCGGGTCGATCAGTGCCTGGTTGCCGTCCCGCAGATCGACGGCACACCACCGCGGCGCCTTGCTGATGATCTTGCCCGGCCACTGCCGGTCCGGCAGGTCGACCTTGATCTGTTCGTGGAAGGGAACGTACTTGCCGATCGGCATCGCGGTCGGGTGCTGGGGGTGCTTCATGTCTCGCCTTTGCGGATGGGTGCTGGGCTTCGGCCCGGGCAGCAGGAACTCCGCGGCGAGGACGGCCGAATTTCAGGCCTCGCCGCGGCAACCAAGAAGAAGCACGTATGCCGCATGCACGCCCCGGATTTTACGGCACGTCCGGCAGGCGTGTCCACGAGACGGACGTCACGTCCGAGTCGTGGACGGTGCGACATGCGACATGCGACATACATCGTCCGACCGATGTGGGGTCCACCCTGCGTCGGTCACACTGGTGGCATGCCACAGATCTGGGAGCAGGGGCGGCCCACCCGTCGTCAGCTGGTCTTCGACCTGGGCTGCGGCGTCGCCTTCGCGGTGCTGATCGGGTTGCTCTACTCGACCACCGGTGAGGCGATGGCGGTCGCAGTCGTGCTGACGCTGGCCGCAGCGCTGGCGGTCCGGCGGCTGAGCCTGCTCGCCATGGTCGTCCTCGGACTTGCTGCTGCCGCAGTGCAATTCGCACACCCCGACTGGTACGCCAAGCTGGCAGTCGCCGATCTGGCGTATGCCGCCTTGTTCTTCACGCTGGGCGCGCACCCGCGCCTCGGCGTGCGCCGCTTCGGTCTGGCGATGGCCTCGGTCGGCTGCGCGATCCTGCTGGTCTGGACCGCCACGCTCGCCGAGCACAGCCCCACGCTCAGGGACCGCATCTTCGTGTCCGTCGCGCTGACCGCGATGGCGGCGCTGGTGTGCTTCGGAGGCTGGATCGGCGGCTACCTGCGGTTGCAGCGCCGCCGTTCGATCCAGGCGGAGGTGGACGCCCAGCTCGACCTGATCGAGCGTCGCCGACTCGCCGAGAGCTACGAGCACGAGCTGCAGCGCAGCCGGGTCGCCGCCGACATGCACGACATCGTCGCCCATTCCTGGGCGGTCGTGGCCGCCCAGGCCGACGGCGCCCGTTACGCCCTGCACGCCGACCCGGACGCCACCGAGCAGGCCCTGGCGGTCATCGCCGAGACCGCCCGCTCGACCATCGCCGATCTGCGCACCATCCTGGCCGAACTGCGGGACGACGACGTCGAACGCTCCACCCCCGGCTACGAGCAGCACGACCGGCTGCTGCACCGGATGCGGTTGACCGGCATGCGGATCGAGGATCACCGCACCGGCGAGCCGCCCGGCTCCTCGCTCATCGCACTGACGGCCTACCGGTTGCTCAGCGAGGCACTCACCAACGCGCTCAAGCACGGCGATCTGCGGGTGCCGGTGCGAGTCGAGCAGGACTGGTCCGACGGTTACCGGTTGCGCGTCGTCAACGCGGTCGGCTCCCCCGGCGAAGGCACTGGACACGGCATCGTCGGCATGATGGAGCGCGCCGCCATCTCCGGGGGCCACCTGTCCTCGCGCCAGGTGGGCGACCAGTGGCGGGTGGAGGCCGTCATACCCGATCCGCAACGCAGTGACTCCGGCCGGGACGGGCTACCGACCACGCACCCGACCATCCACCCCACCACCCACCCGACATCAGCCATGAAGGAGTCGGCCGGCACGTGACGAACTCACCGATCCGAGTCGCCATGGTCGACGATCAGGCACTGTTCCGCAGCGGTCTCACCCTCGTCATCGACAGCCAGCCCGACCTGCAGGTCGTCGGCGACGGAGCCGACGGCTCGGACGCCATCGACCTGGTGCGGCGCACCACTCCCGACGTGGTGCTGATGGACGTCCGGATGCCCGACGTCGACGGTGTCACGGCGACCCGCCGGGTGCGGGAGACGTTCGGCGACGAAGCACCGAAAGTGTTGGTGCTGACCACTTTCGACCTGGATGCCGCCGTCGCGGACGCCATCGATGCCGGAGCCAGCGGCTTCCTGCTCAAGGATGCCGAGCCGGAGTTTCTCCTCGGCGCGATCCGCGCGGTCGCGGCCGGCAGTCAGGTCGTCGCGGCCAGTGCCACCAAGTCGTTGTTCGAGCGCTTCCGCAGCAGCCAGGCACGCACACCGGGGCAGGAGTACGACCAGCTCACCGCCCGCGAGCGCGAGATCATGCTCCGGGCGGCAGGAGGTATGTCGAACGCCGAGATCGCCTCTGCCGAATATCTTTCCGAGGCCACGGTCAAGACACACATGTCCCGCATCCTGGCCAAGTTGCAGTTGCGCGACCGCGTGCAGCTGGTCGTCTACTGCTACGAGCACGGCCTACTGTGAATCGCCGGTCGAGGAAGTACCGGCGCTGGCCGAGGCCGCATACACCCTGGGGCGTACCCCGATTCGGTCCTGCGCCCGATGTGCCGGACCGCTCCCACCGGTGACGCTGGAGGCATGAGCACCCGACGCACCACACCGGACGGCACGCCCGTCGTCTCCTTCCAGCAGGTCAGCAAGAGCTACGGCATCGGCAGCAGCGCCGTACACGCGCTCGCCGCAGTCGACGCGGACATCCAGCGTGGTGAATTCACCGCGATCATGGGGCCGTCCGGCTCCGGCAAGTCGACCTTCATGAACGTCGCCGCCGGCCTCGACGACGCAACCGCGGGCGCAGTGTTCCTCGCCGGGCAGCCGCTGCACGCAATGGACGACACCGCCCGCACCCTGTTGCGCCGACGCGAGGTCGGCTTCGTCTTCCAGTCCTTCAATCTGGTGCCGACCCTCACCGTCGCCGAGAACATCGTGCTGCCCTTCCAACTGGCCGGGAGGCGGGTCACGCCGGAGGAGAAGCAGTGGATCGACCACCTGCTGCACGTCCTCGGCCTGACCGAGCGCACCACCCACAAACCGGCTGAACTGTCCGGCGGTCAACAACAGCGAGTCGCGATCGCCCGTGCCCTCGCCTCCCGGCCGGCGATCATCTTCGCGGACGAGCCGACCGGCAACCTGGACACCCGGTCCTCCCGTGAGGTGTTGCAGTTGATGCGCTCCGCTGCCACGGAATACGGCCAAACGATCGCCATGGTGAGCCACGACCCGATCGCTGCGTCGTATGCCGACCGGGTGCTGGTGCTGGCCGACGGCCGGATCGTCGCCGCCCGAGGCCGGCTGCACCCGGAGCAGATCTCCCAGCTGCTGCTCGCCTCGGAAGCCGCTGGGCACGGCGCGTCCGGCGGGGTGCGGGCATGAAGCGCGACCTGGTCCTCGGCTCCTCCCGCGAGCTGGGCACCATCGGCCTGGTGGCCGGACTGTCCGGTGCGTATGCCGGTGCGCTGCTGACCTGCAGCGGGCTCGTCGCCGCGATCAGCCAGGAGAACGGCGGTGCGGTCGCCGCGTTCCTGTCCGTGGTGTCCACCGTCTTCATCGGAATGGCCTTGTATGTCGCAGCCGTGGTCATCTCGGCCGGTGTCGCGACCGTCATCGCCGGGCGGCTGCAGGACATCGCCACCCTCCGTCTGCTCGGCGCCAGGAGCGCGGACCTCCGGCGTTCCATCGCCCGGAGCGCCGCTCGAATCTCTTGGTGGGGCAGCGTGATCGGAGTGATCGGCGCGACGCTCGCGACCGACGTCGTGCGCCTGATCCTGGTCGGCGGCGACCATCTGCCGAGCGACGCGGACTACCCGTGGTTCTCCCCTGGTGCCGTGCCGGCGGTGCTGGGGATCACCGCGACCGGGGCGATGGCCGGCTGGGTTGGTTCGCGCCGGGTGCTGGAGGTCTCCCCGGCGCAGGCGCTCGCGGGCACGGCAGGCGCACGGACGGTCACCCGTCGCGCAGGCGCATTGCGCGTCGGCTGCGCATCGGTCCTGCTGGCGGTCGGGATCGCCCTCTTCGGGCTGGCGATGGTGCTCGGCGAACGCGGGGCGACCTCGGGCCTCTTCGTGGCGTTCGTGGCTGCCTGTCTCACCTCGACCGGGCTGTTGGTGGGTGCGCGTTTCGTGCTGCCGGCGCTGGTCGCCGGGGTCGGTCGGCTGCTCGGTGTCGATGCCGCCGCCGTCATTGCACGGCGCAACGCCGTCGCGGACCCGGCGCGGACGACGCGTTCGACCCTCGGCCTCTTCATCGGGGTCGCCTTGGTGACCACGATCGCGTCCGGCACGTCGGCCCTGCAGACCTCGGTCGACTCGTGGCACGGCATGACCGCTCACCAGCGGGAGACCGCGCACACCATGCTGTCGGTCGCGTCGACGGTGACCATCATGGTCGGCGTGGTCTCCTCGCTCATCGCGGCGATCGGTTTCGTGAGCACCATGTCGCTCACCGTGATCCAGCGACGGCGGGAGCTGGGGCTGCTGCGCGCACTCGGCTTCACGGGTGGACAGGTGCGCTCGATGATCACCAAGGAGTCGGTCGCGATGTCGGGCGCCGCCACCGCGGCCGGCATCGGTGTCGGCCTGTGCTACGGGTCGGCCAGTGCGCAAGCGCTCGTCGGGATGGAGACACCCGGCTTCGTGTGGGGTATGCCGTGGCTGGTCCTCGTCGCCATCGTCCTGGCTGCCCTGGCGGTCATCCTGCTGGCGTCCCGGCCGCCCGCCCGGCGCGCGATCGCCACGTCGCCGGTCACCGCGCTGCGGGTGGACACCTGATCCACCTGCCGCGTCCCGCCCGATTGTCAGCGCACGGGTCCACCATGAGAGGTATGAGTTCGTGTCAGATCGTCCCGCCGCACCTGCTCCGCCGGCTCGCCGAGGCGGGTGATCCGGACGTCGCCCGTGCCGCGCGACATACGCTCGAGGCGAGCCTGCTGCAGGTCGGCCGGCGTGCCGTGCGCAGCGCCCAGGCGACCTCGGAGGGCGGCAAGGGCGCAGCCGGGTTGATCCCGCCGCAGCTGCGGGAGCGTGCCGAGCGTTCCGGCGACTACGAGCTGCCCGCTGAGGCGGTGCGTCCGCGGACCGGTGCACCGGCCGGGTTGCAGCCGCAGCGGACGATCTACGATGCCGGGCACACCACGGATCTGCCCGGCACCGAGCGTCGTGGCGAAGGCGATCCGGCCACCTCCGACGAGTCGGTCAACGAGGCGTACGACGGTCTGGGCGACACCTTCGCGCTCTACGCCGACATCTATGACCGCAATTCCCTGGACGGCAAGGGCCTGCCGCTGCTCGCCTCGGTCCACTACGACCGCAACTACGACAACGCCTACTGGGACGGCGAGCAGATGGTGTTCGGAGACGGTGACGGCGTCTACTTCCGGTCGTTCACCGACTCCGTCGACGTGATCGGCCACGAGCTGACGCACGGCGTGACGCAATACACCGCGGGACTGACCTACGTCGGTCAGTCCGGCGCCCTCAACGAGTCGATCTCCGACTGCTTCGGTTCGATGGTCAAGCAGCGTGTCGGCGGTGAGACCGCGGCGGACGCCGACTGGCTGATCGGCGCCGGTCTGTTCACCGCGAAGGTGCAGGGTGTGGCGCTGCGGTCGATGAAGGCCCCCGGCACCGCCTACGACGATCCCCATCTCGGCAAGGACCCACAGCCGGCGACGATGGACGGCTATCAGGATCTGCCGCACGACCAGGCGCACGACAACGGCGGTGTGCACATCAACTCCGGCATCCCCAACCACGCGTTCTACCTGGCCGCGGTCGCCATCGGCGGCACCAGCTGGGATGGCGCCGGCCGCGTCTGGTACGACGTGCTGACCACCGGCAATCTGCCCAAGGATGTCGACTTCGCCGGCTTCGCCGAGGCGACGATCAAGTCGGCGGGCGCACTCTTCGGCGCCGGTGGCAGACAGGAGCAGGCGATCCAGCAGGCCTGGATCGACGTCAAGGTGTTGGGCAGCTGATCAGCGCTTGATGTCCGGGAGCCGACGTATGGCGAAGTAGCGCTCGTCGATCTCCTCGATGCCGAAATGCCCGATCGGCACCTCACCCAGGACGAGTTCCTCGTCCAGACCGAAGGCGTGGATCGTCGACACCACCTCACGCACCTGCTCACCGTCGCGCAGCACCCGGAACGTGTTGGTGATCTCGACGCGTCCGTCGCGCACCGGCTGCGACTCGAACCAGCGCTGATATTCCATCCGTCCCATCGCACCGGACTGCACCAGGGTGCGTGCGACCGGCTCCTCGGGGACGCCACCGTAGGACCGGCTCAGCAGGATCGGTGCGCCGGGAGCCATCACCTGCGCCATACGTCGCCAGAACGCCTCGCGTGCCCGACCACCGAGGAAGTAGATGACGTTGAACAGCAGCGCGCCGCCGCACTGGCCGGGCAGCCAGGCATCCAGGATGGATTCCGGCAGGACGGTCGTGCGGGCCCGGATGTCGTCGCGCTCGGCGATCCGCAGCATCTGCAGCGAGCGGGTCAGCGGCTCGGGCTCGACCGAGACGATCTCGGCGTCCGGGAAGCGTTCGGCGAGGGTGACCGTGGTCAGCCCGCTGCCGGAGCCGATGTCGATCAGCGGTAGCTGCGGCAGGAATCCGGCTGCGTCCCAAGGGATCCCGTGCACGTAGTCACGCTCCGGATCCACCGGCAGGCGCAACACCTCCCCGAACTCCGCCCAGACCAGACTTTCTCGATCGCGCGCCATGGGCACCCATCCTGCTGCATCCGGATCGCACCCCATGGGTCGGGCCGGCCGCGTGGCGCCGCGACCTCAGTCGCGAGGCGGCAGGACGTAGATCCCGAAGTGGTTCTCACCCTGCCGGACGACGCCCACCGCCTCGGCCGTCGGCGGCACCGGTGCCGCTGACGGCTGCTCGTTCAGCCACACCACCGCGACGGGCAGTGCAGTCGTCGGCGCGCGGTCGGTGCGGCGGAACGCCGTGTCGTCGTGCGCCTGGATCGCGGGCGGCAGAAACACCTCGAACCCGTCGTTGCGCAGCGCGAGGCCGAGGGATGGCGCGACCTCGAAAACCGGCCCGAGACCCGTCCCGTGCACCGCCACCGCGCGACGTGCACCGTCGACGGTGGGCCAGCGGGACATCATCGCCACAATCCCGGACTCGGCGGCGCGGACGTCCTGGCCCACGGCGATCTCGCCGGCCGACGTGGTGGTCGCGTCCGACACCACGAGCCCACCGGTCACGGCCAGGGCGCATCCCGTCACGGCTGCCAGCGCACCGCGCGCTGAACCGAGACGGACGGGAAGCCACCGGAGCAGTTCGACCAGCGAGGCGATGACGACGACCATCGCGAACGCAGCCACCGGGGCACCGGCCGCCACCATCCATGCCTCGGCGAAATAGGCGGTGTGCGGCACCATCAGGATCTGGATCACGAACAGCGCGAGGCCGGCGAGGGCGACGCGTGCGGCCCGGCCCAGGACGGGCGGGAGACGCACCGCCCGGGCGACCGACGCGATCAGCGCCAGGGCCGTCGCGCCGAGGAGCGTCAGCGCCTTCGCCGACGGGACAGCGACCCCGGGAAGCAGACCCCGGGCGATGAACTCGAAGCGATCGACCGTAGGTGCCGGCACCGCGGCCGGTGCCGAGGAGCGCAGCTGCTGCAGCAGGCTGGTGACGTTGTTCGGGTCGTAGATGATCAACTCCAGCGTCACCGGCAGCCACAGCAGCGCTGCCAGCACCGCGCAGCACTGCATCGGCCGGGTCAGTCGCCGCCGTTCCGCACCGACCGGAAGCCAACCGCGCCGGGGCCACCAGGCGTCCCGCTCGCGGTGCCAGGCATGGGCACCCACCACGAGCACGATCGCGGTCAGACCGGTGACCAGGTAGGCATAGGACAGATGCGACTGCACCGCGATGGTGCCGGCGAGGACGAAGAGCGGCCAGTGGCAACGCTGCCCACCGACGAATTCCACGGTCACGAAGAGCATCAGCAGGATCAGCAGCAAGGGCGGAAAGGGGTTGAACGGCCGGAAGAAGAGGCCGGCGCCGATCGAGCAGGCCGTCACCAGGACTGCGAAGGCGCCTGCGACGGCGCCGGGCACTCCAGCCACCCGCGACCCGACGCGCACGGTGGCGACCGCCGCCAGACCGTTGACGAGTGCGACTCCGACGAGGATGCCCCATGCGCTGAACCGGAACGGCACCGCGCCGACGGATGCCGCGTAGTAGAGAGCGGGACCGGGATGATGCGGATAGCTGCCACTGAACCCCGGCGTGCTGGCCCAAGGCCCCATGACACGGGGGTGACCGGTCCACGTGTCACGCATCGCCATCGCGGTGAAGGCGTCGTCGTTCGTCGGCCACCACCCGCGGGCGTGGACAATCAGCACGGTCGCCGCCACGGGGACGAGCACAGCGGCATACACGAACGCCAGCGCGATCCGTTCGAAGTCCGCCCGTGACCGGCGGTTCGGCCGTCCCATGGACGGCTCAGAAGCCGAGCTTGGACAGTTGATTGGGGTCGCGCTGCCAGTCCTTGGCGATCTTGACGTGCAGGTCGAGGAACACCTTCTGCCCGAGCAGTTCCTCGATCGCCTGGCGCGCCCGGGTGCCGACATCGCGCAACCGGGAGCCGCCGCGACCGATGATGATCGCCTTCTGGCTGGAGCGCTCGACGAAGATGTTGACCCGGACGTCCATGAGCGGCCGGTCTGCGGGGCGGTCCTCGCGTGGCAGCATTTCCTCCACGACCACGGCGATGCTGTGCGGCAGCTCGTCCCGCACACCCTCCAGTGCCGCTTCGCGCACCAGCTCGGCGACCATGACATCGTCGGGTTCGTCGGTGAGCACGCCGTCCGGGTAGAGCTTCGGGGACTCCGGCAGGTATTTCATCAGCACGGCGAGAACGGTGTCGACCTGCTCGCCGGCGGTTGCGGAACAGGGCACGATCTCCTGCCAGTCGCCCAGCTGCTCGATCGCGACAAGGTGCTCGGCGAGCCGGTTGCGATCGACGGTGTCGGACTTGGTTGCCAGCGCCACGACGGGGCGGCGACGGCCGCGCCGCAACTCCGCCAGCTCGGCAGCGATGAACTGGTCGCCGGGGCCGATGCGCTGGTCGCACGGCAGGCAGAAGCCGATGACGTCGACGTCCATCAACGTCTCACGCACCACGTCGTTGAGCCGCTGCCCGAGCAGCGTGCGCGGCTTGTGCAGTCCCGGCGTGTCGACCAGGATCAGCTGTCCCTCGTCCGTGGTGGCGATGCCGCGGATGGTGTGCCGCGTCGTCTGCGGCTTGCTGGAGGTGATCGCGACCTTCTGCCCCACCAGAGCGTTGGTCAGTGTCGACTTGCCGGCGTTCGGCCGGCCGACCAAGCAGGCGAATCCCGCACGGTAGTCACTCATTGCAGTACTTCCTTCGCCGACGTGCGCCCATGGGGCTGGAGAACCACCGTCAATCCTGCTGTATGCCGGCGGTCGCGTGCACATCCGCCCCCGCGTCACCGCCGGCTGCGGCAGGGGCGGCCGCCTCCGGCGACTCCTCCCGCTCCACCACGACCGTCGCGATCTGGTGTCGCCGCCCGGCCAGACGTTCGGCCGTCAGGTGCAGCCCGGCGACCGTGGCGCCGGCGCCGGGGATCGGCACGCGGCCGACCAGCTTGGCCAGCAGGCCGCCGACGGTCTCGACGTCGTCCTCCTCGATGGTGACGTCGAAGTACTCGGCGAGGTCGTCCACCGACATCCGGGCCGGAACACGCACCGTGCCGTCCGGCAACTGCTCGGGTCCCGGCGTCACCCGGTCGAATTCGTCGTCGATCTCGCCGACGACTTCCTCGATGATGTCCTCCAGGGTCACCAGGCCGGCGGTGCCGCCGTATTCGTCGATCACGATCGCGAAGTGGCGGCGTACCAGCTGCATCTCGCGCAGCAGATCGTCGGCCGGCTTGCTGTCCGGCACGAACGTCACGTCCCGCATCACCGAGGTCACCGGCTCGTCGAGCAGTTCGTCACGGCGGAAGACCCGTGCCGCGACGTCCTTGAAGTAGAGGACTCCGTCGATGGCGTCCGGGCTGCCGTCGGCCACCGGCACACGGGAGAAGCCGGATCGCATGAACAGGCGCATCGCCTGGCCGAGGGTCTTGCCGGCATCGATGGTGATCATGTCGGGACGCGGCACCATCAGCTCGCGGACGACAGTTTCGTCGAGCTCGAAGACCGACTGGATCATCTTGCGCTCGTCGTCCTCGATGAGCTCCGAATCCGTTGCCAGGTCGACGTATTCGCGCAGCTCTTCCTCGGTGTCGAACGGCCCGTCACGATAGCCGCGTCCGGGGGTCACGGCGTTGCCGACGGCGACGAGGGCGCGGGCGATCGGTCCGAGGATGCGGTGCAGCCACAGCACCACCGGAGCGGCGCCCAGCGCCACGGGTATGGCGTGCTGGCGCCCGAGCGTGCGTGGTGATACCCCGACCAGGACGAAGGACACCACGGCCATCACCGCGATCGCGACCAGCAGCGCCACCCAGAAGTCGTCGACGGCCTCGCGGACCGCCAGGGTCACCAGCACCGCTGCGGTCGCTTCGGCGGCGACCCGCAGGAAGGTGAGCACCATCGCGACGGCCGAGGTGTCCTGGGCCAGCCGCGCGAGCGCGTCGGAGCCGCGCCGCTGTTGCTCGACCAGGTCCTCCGCGGTGTGGCGGCCGATCCGGCTGAGGGCGGAGTCGACCGAGGCGAAGGCGAAGCCGAGGACGACCGACACCAGCGCTGCGATGAGCAGGGCAACCATGGGTCTCACTCGCCGGTCGGCGGGATGATGCGCACGTCCTCACCCTGGCGGTCGCGGCCGGCGAGGAAGGTGAGCAACAGGGTGCGCTGCAGCGAGAACATCTCGCGACGCTCGTCCGGCTCTGCGTGGTCGAAGCCGAGCAGGTGCAACAGACCGTGGACGGTCAACAGCAGGAGCTCCTCGGCGGTCGTGTGTCCCGCCTCGGCCGCCTGCTTGGCCGCGACCGTCGGGCAGAGCACGATGTCGCCGAGCACGCCCTCGACGGGCTCGTCACCGGCCTTGCCGGGCCGCAGCTCGTCCATCGGGAAGCTCATCACGTCGGTCGGCCCCGGCAGGTCCATCCACTGCTTGTGCAGCAACTCCATGGCCGGCTCGTCGATGATGCCGATGTAGAGCTCGACGTCGGGGTGCACGTTGAGCTCGTGCAGCACGTGGACCGCGCACTCGCGCAGTTCCGGCAGGTCGACCTCGAAATCCGTCTCGTTGAGCAGGTCGATGCTCATCTATTTGCCCCGCCGTTCGGCACGGACGACCTTCGCCGGACGAGCCGATGCGCCGCGGGCATCGAACTCCTCGTAGGCCTCGACGATCGCACTGACCAGCCGGTGACGCACCACGTCCTGGGCGGTCAGCCGGGAGAAGTGGATGCCCTCCACGTCCCCGAGGATGTCCTGCACGACGCGCAGACCCGACATGGTGCCGCCGGGCAGGTCCACCTGGGTGACGTCTCCGGTGACCACCATCTTGGAGCCGAAGCCGAGCCGGGTGAGGAACATCTTCATCTGTTCCGCCGAGGTGTTCTGGGCCTCGTCGAGGATGATGAACGCGTCGTTGAGGGTCCGTCCGCGCATGTACGCCAGCGGCGCCACCTCGATGGTGCCGGCGGCCATCAGCCGTGGGATGGAGTCGGGGTCGATCATGTCGTGCAGGGCGTCATACAACGGCCGCAGGTAGGGGTCGATCTTGTCGTTGAGCGTGCCGGGCAGGAAGCCCAGCCGCTCCCCGGCCTCGACCGCCGGCCGGGTGAGGATGATCCGGTTGATCTGCTTGGCCTGCAGCGCGGCGACCGCCTTGGCCATCGCCAGGTAGGTCTTGCCGGTGCCGGCCGGGCCGATGCCGAAGACCACGGTGTGCTCGTCGATGGCGTCGACGTATTCCTTCTGCCCCAACGTCTTCGGCCGGATGGTGCGACCGCGGTTGCTGACGATGTTCATCGTCAACACATCCGCCGGACGCTCGCGGGTCCGTGCCCGCAGCATGCCGATCGAGCGCTCGACGGCGTCACGGTTGAGCTGTTGGCCCGCGTCCAGCACCGTCAGCAGCTCGTCGAGCAGTTCCTCGACCAGTGCCATGTCGGCGGGCGGGCCGGCCAGGTGGAAGACGTTGCCCCGCACGTGGATGGTCAGCTTCGGGAAGGCCCGCTCCATGGTGCGTAGCAACTCGTCGCGCGGCCCGAGGAGCGTCACCATCGACACGTCCGGCGGAACCTCGATGGTGTGCTGGGCGTGCACGTCGCCCGGTGCGCCGGGGTCGGTGCCGGTGTTGTCGGCCGACCGCTTCAGCGACCCGGGCTGAGGATCATGATCATCACTTGTCATCGTGCGTCCCATTCTACGGGCGATGACCGACGCCTTCGAATCGTTTGCTGCCCGATCGCCCCGTAGGACCCATCGGTCCGCCGAGAAGACCTCGCTCTCGTATCTCCGCGACAGAGCCCCGTCACCGCTCGAGCTTGCTCATGCCGATCGGCAGTGCGCTCCACCACGTCGCCAATCCACTGATCGTTGCAGACGGCGGAACTCCCCTGCCGCATGAGTCGTGCCGGGAGCTCGTTGCGGTCGCCGATCGACCACCGGGAAGGCAGATCGACGACGCGGACCGCTCCGAATGTCACCACAGCCCTCTTGCGCCTCAAGGCTCAGGCTGCCGCGGTGTGGTGGCCGGGCATCAGGCCGGGTGTGAGGTCCCAGTGCACGCCGTCGGGTCGGATCTCGGCCAGGTAGCCCTGCCGGTGCACGGTGCGGTGATGCCTGCCGCACAACAATGCCGAGTCGGTCAGGCAGGTGTGGCCGCCGGCCCACCAAGGGGTGACGTGGTGGACTTCGCAGAACCCGGGTGGCCGGTCGCAGCCGGGGAAGGTACACCCGTGATCGCGCAGGATCACCGCGGCCCGGATGGCCTTGGTGGCCAGGCGTTGTCGCCGTGCGACGTCCAGGGGTCGGCTGGGACCGCCGAGGACGGCGGGGATGAGGTCGGCGGTGCAGGCGAACCGCCGCGCCGCGCCCGCATCGATCACGTCGCCGGTGCTGGTGTGCGCGGGGCCGCTGCCGTGGGTGAGGGTGTCCAACCCGATGGTCAGCAACACTGTCGCGGCACTGGCTTGCACACCGTCCCCCGCCGCGGCACGGGCGCCGGCACCGACCAGGTCCATCAGCGCGTCCGCCCGACGCTTGCCCGCCGAGCGTTCATCACGCACCGGCTCACCCGAACCTGCGGACGGATCGAAGGCTTCGGATGTGTCGGCGCCGCCGAGGCCGAAGACGGCACCCGACCCGTGACCCGTGCTGGCATCGGGTTTCGCCGGATCGGGCGCGGACTTGGCGTTGATCGCTTCCTTCAGAATGGCCGCGTTCGCCGGCGACAACTCGGCCACCAGCCGGGTCATCCCGGTCGGTGTCGTCGACCACGACAGCGTCTCGGTGTCGTCGAGCTTCTCGTCGTCGTCGGAGAGCTTGTCCGGGGCGTAACAGGCCAGGATCTCCCGTGTCAGCCGGGTCAGACCGGCACACCCCAGCGAAGAGTCCACCTGCAGGAACCAGCCCAACACCTCGTCACGGTCGGCGATCGGGATCACCGGCCCCACCTTGTCCGCCTGCGTCAGGGCGGTCCGTGCCGATTCGACCGAGCACGACCCGTCTCGAAGAGCCTGGCCGATGACAGTGTTCTTCCGCGCCCGGCACGCGTCCGCGACAGCGGCCATCGTCCGCACCGTCTTCGGCTCGACCGGGACATCGCCGACATGAGCGCCCAACCATTGGGCCGTGGTGGCCGCGTCCGACCGGTCGACCGCGCCTCGTTCGGCCGCGTCTGCGGCCACCAGGGTGACCAGCTGCGCGGACCGGCCCTGCAGCCGCAACAGCGTCGCCACCAGTTCGTCCTCCTGGTCGCCGCCCACCTGGTGCACCGCACCCGGCACCTCGTCCAACACGACCGCTGCCGCCTGCAACACCGCCAGCACTTCCGGGCCACGCCCAGGCTGCGCGACCAAGGCAGCATCCACCACTGAATCATGGATGCTCATGGCGTGAATCCCCCTGGCCTGTCTGTGTTTTCGTCTACCCACAGGATACCGGAGTGCACTGACAACGGCTAGTATTTCATCGAACACATTTCTGATTAACTGGTTGACTGTCTGCCGGGCGTCCGCAGTCGCCAGGCTCCGATGGGGGCGTGGTCTCGATACGCCTCCCTCGC
This sequence comes from Flexivirga lutea, assembly GCF_054778955.1. Lineage (NCBI taxonomy): Bacteria > Bacillati > Actinomycetota > Actinomycetes > Micrococcales > Dermacoccaceae > Flexivirga > Flexivirga lutea. Next base: position 261,891 of record NZ_BAAGZB010000003.1, on the reverse strand, counting down.
TCCGCTCCTCCGGCACTCGACCGACGCACGTTTCCGCACGTGCCCTTCGAGACGCTCGCTCGTCCCTCACGAACTCCTCAGGGCGCGAGCTCGGCCACACAGCTTCTGGCGGATTCGGGCGCTGATCTCGATACGCTCCTCCGCTTCGCTCCCCCGCTACTCGATCGACGCTGTGCCGCTTCTCCCGCTACTCGATCGGCTTCGTTCGTCGGCCTGCCGCCAGCCACATCGCGAGCAGCCAGACGCCGGCACCGACGACGAAGCACCACGCCATACGACAGGTGGCGCCGGGTGCAGTGACGGAGCCGGCGATCGCACCGAACAACCCCACCCCGAACGACGTTCCGGTTTGCCGGGCGGCGTTGTTCAGGCCGCCCACCACCCCCGCTGCGCTCGGCGCTGCTGCCACCGACGTCGCGACCAGCGGCATCACCAGCATGCCGAGCGCCACGCCCGCGAGCAGCATCCCGGGGACCAGGGGCAGCAGCGCGTGCGGTGCGCGCCATACCGCGAGCGCCAGCGACAGTTCGCCGAGCACGCCGACGACGAACCCGGCGCGGATCAGCCGAACGGGACGGATCCGCACCATCCGCCGGCGCGCCAGCAACGGCACGAGTGTCAGCGGCGCGAACATCGGCAGTGTCGCCAGGCCGGCGGAGAAGGCGTCCCTGCCTTGCACCGTCTGGAGCAGGAAGGCCAGCACCAGCAGGGAACCGTTCCCGACGAGGTTCATCCCGAGCGATCCGGCAGACGCCCGCAGCAACTCGCGGTTGCGCCACAGCTCACGCGGCACCATCGGCGCCGCGGCGCGTCGCTGCCCGACCACGAACGCCGTTCCGCTTGCGCCGGCCGCCGCCACGAGGAGCAATCCGACCGGACTGGTCCCTGCGCGGCCGAGTTCGATGAGTCCGGCGATCGCGCATCCCAGGCTCGCGGTCGAGGTCACCGCGCCGAACCGGTCGAGCGGCCGCTGCTGGGTCCGGCCGCGCGGCAACGTGACCGCACCCACCGTTGCCGCGACCACGACGGGCGCATTGATCAGGAAGATCAGGCGCCAACTGCCGACGCCGATGAGCGCGCCACCGACCAGCGGCCCGAGCGCGACCGCCGAGCCCGAGACACCGGACCACACGGCGATCGCCCGAGCCCGTTCGTCCGGGTGCTCCCAGATCGCGGTGATGAGCGACAGACTGGCCGGCAACATCGCCGCTGCACCAACGCCCTGCACCACCCGGCCGGTCACCAGCACCGGGAGCGTCGATGCCGCCGCACATCCGATCGAGCCCATGCCGAAAGCCACCAGCCCCACGACGAACGCACGACGCGCGCCCCACCGATCGGCGCCGGTTCCCGCAGTCAGCAACAACGCCGCGAGCGGCACCGTGTAGCCGTCGACCACCGCCTGCGCGCCGGCCGTGCCGCCGCCCATGCCCCGCTCGATGCTGGGCAGCGCGACGTTGACGATCGACACGTCGAGCAATACCAGGAACATCGACGAGCACAGGATGAGCAGGCTGCGGCCACGCCCGCCCTGCGCCGTGCCGGCCGGTGCGGATTCCGTCGTCGTCATACGCACCAGCCTGCGCCGTGAACCTTCGGCGCTCACCGAACCGTGCAGCGGACGCTTCGGTGGCCGGCGAAACGTCCGGCGGCGAGAATGGCGACATGACCGGGAAGCAGCAGCGGGACGTCGCGGACGTGGCCGCGGCCTTCGCCGACCGTGCTCGGGCACGGATGATCGGCGCACTGATCGACGGGCGGCGCCTGCCCGCGTCGCGCCTGGCGACGGAGGCCGGGGTCAGCGCCGCGACCACCAGCGGTCACCTGCGGCGGATGCTCGATGCCGGGATCGTCCAGGTGGAGGTGAGTGGTCGGCACCGCTTCTACTATCTGGCCGACGCGCAAGTGGCCGCCGCTTATGAGGCGTTGATCGCGATGACCCCGCTGCCCCCGATCACCTCGCTGCGGACGGGCACCCGGATGGCACGGCTGCGCACGGCGCGCACCTGTTACGACCACTTCGCCGGCCGGCTCGGTGTCGCGATCACCGCCGCCCTGATCGACACGGGTGTGCTGCACGCCCTCGACGCACACGCCGACACCCGCCGCCGGGTCGGCGACCGCCTGTCGGCACCGGTCCCGGCCGATCGCTTCGAGCTCGGGCCCGGAGCGCAGGACCACCTGGCGTCCTGGGGCGTGGATCTCGCGGCGGTCGAGGCCCTCAACCGGCCGACGCTGCGCTTCTGCCTGGACTGGACGGAGCAGCGCGAGCACCTGGCCGGCGCGCTCGGTGCGGCCATCCTGTCCGCCGCGCGGGACCGTGCCTGGGTCTGCGACGGTCCGCGCCCGCGCGAACTCGCGCTGACCTCGGCCGGCGCGGCCGGCTTCGCGCGGCTGGCGCCGGCGATCTCGCAGGAGTTGGCCGGCTGATCACCAGCGGCTGCGGGCCAACAGGACCGCGAGCGCTGTCGGGCCGGCGTTGGACGCACGCAGCACCGTCGGCCCGAGGCGTATGGCGCGAGCGCCGACCGCCTCGAACGCCGTCAGTTCGTCGGGGCTGATCCCGCCCTCAGGCCCGACCACGACGACGACTTCTCCTGCAGGCACGTCGAATTCGCCGATCGCGACGTCCGCCTCCTCGTGGAGTATGACGACGGCGTCGGCATCCTGCAGGCGTGCCGGTGCGCTCCGGCTGGTCACCAGCGGCTCGACGTCCGGCACGGTCGGGCGGCGTGACTGTTTGCTGGCCGAGACGACCAGTGATTCCCATTTCGCGTGCGCCTTGTCCGCTTTGGCGCCGCGCCACTGGACGATGCTGCGATCGGCCTGCCACGGGATGACCGCGTCCACGCCGAGCTCGGTCGAAGCCTCGACGGCTTGCTCGTCACGGCCACCCTTGGCCAGCGCCTGCATGAGCACGAAACGGGTTGCCGGACGGTGGGATTCGCGAAGAGTCGCGATCTGCACGGTCAAGCCGTTCCGGGCTGCGGCGACGATCGGGCCCTCGGCGACCCGGCCCGATCCGTCCGCCACCTGCACGGTCTCGCCGACCGCCAGGCGGCTGACCACCACGGCGTGCCGTGCCTCGTCACCGCTGACCGTGACGGTGCCGCCGACGGCGGCTGCGTGCAGCGCACCGACGGTCGCGAAGAAGAGGCGTGCGGTCACCGGCGGCTACTTGGCCTGGAAGGCGTCCCGCAGTTTGCCGAACAGCCCCTTCTCGACCCGGCCGAAGCGCGCCTCCGGGCGCTCCTCGCCACGCTCCTTGGCCAGCAGCCGCAACAGCTCCTCCTGCTGCGGGTCGAGTTTGGTGGGCACCCGCACATTGGCGTGGACCAGCAGGTCCCCGCGGACCTGCGAGCGCAGGTGCGTCACCCCGAGACCGCGCAGCGTGATGACGTCACCCGGCTGGGTGCCCTGCGGGATCTCGACATCACGCTCGCCGTCGAAGGTGTCCAGCGGCAGCGCGGTGCCGAGCGCTGCAGCGGTCATCGGCAGTTCGACCGAACAGTGCAGGTCGTCGCCGCGTCGCTGGAAGGTCGGGTGCTTGCGCACCCGCACCTCGACGTAGAGGTCACCCGCTGGGCCGCCGGCGGAGCCGACCTCGCCCTCACCGGTCAACTGGATGCGGGTGCCGGTGTCGACGCCGGCCGGCACCTTGACGGTGATGGTCCGCCGGTCACGCACCCGGCCCTCGCCGGAGCAATTGAAGCAGGGGTCGTCGATGATCTCGCCGTAACCGCGGCACGCCTGGCAGGGCCGGGTGGTCATCACCTGGCCGAGGAAGGACCGCTGCACCTCCTGCACCTGGCCGCTGCCATGGCAGATGTCGCAGGTGTGCTTGCCGGTGCCCGGCCGCGCCCCGTCACCGTGGCACACCGAGCAGGTGACCGCCGTGTCGAAGGTCAACTCCTCCGCACCACCGAAAACCGCTGTGCCCAGGTCGATCTCGACCGCGATGAGAGCATCCTGGCCGCGCTGCGTGCGCGAACGCGGGCCGCCTTGGGCGGCGCCGGAACCGCCGAAGAACGCGTCCATGATGTCGGAGAACGAGAAGCCCTGGCCGTAGCCCGCGCCGCCACCGGCCGTCGCGTAGGGATCGTTGCCCATGTCGTAGGCACGCCGCTTCTCGGCGTCGCCGAGGACGTCATACGCCTGCGCGACCTTCTTGAACTGATCGGAAGCCTCCTCGGACGGGTTGACGTCCGGGTGCAGCTTGCGGGCCAGTTTGCGGTAGGCCCGCTTGATCTCTTCCGGACTCGCGTTCTGCGCGACGCCCAGGTCGCCGTAGTAGTCGTTCACGAAGCTCCTTCGAGCTGTTGGTGCGGTTCGAGGTCAGTTTTCCAGGATGTCGGCGACGTAGCGTGCGACCGCACGCACCGCCGCCATGGTCGAGGGATAGTCCATGCGGGTCGGACCGAGGACGCCCAGGCTCGCCAGGCTTCCCGCGTCGTATGCCGTGGTCACGATCGACGTGCCGGTGAGGCCGCTGATGGCGTTCTCGGTGCCGATGCGGACCGCCACGCCCTCGGTCGGCTCGACGCCCTCCTGCGTCAACAACCGCAGCAGTACGACGTGTTCCTCCAGGGCGTCCAGCAGCGGCCCGAGGGAGAGCGCGAAGTCGCTGGAGCGCACCAGGTTGGCGGTGCCACCCAGCACGACGCGGTCCTCGCGCTCCTCCGCCAGAGCGGCGGCCACCGCTTCGACCACGGTCACGCGGGCATCCGACGAGTCCTCGGCCAGACCTGCGGCCCAGTCCCGCAACGCGCCGGCCGCCACCGCGCGACGCAGGCCGGCGCTTCTGTCGTTGAGGCCGGCCCGCAACTGATGGATCAGCTCGTCGGATTCCGCCTCGGTCATCGTCCGGCCCAGGTCGATGACGCGCTGCTCGACCTGACCGGTCGACAGGATCACGATGAGGCTGAGGCGGTCCGCCGAGCGCGGCACCAGCTCCACGTGCCGGACCTTGGCGGCATTCAACGAGGGGTACTGCACCACTGCCGCCTGCCCGGTCAGTGACGACAGCAGCCGCACGGTGCGCGAGATCACGTCGTCCAGATCCACCGACCGCACCAGGAACGCCTCGATGGCATTGCGTTCGGCCCGGGAGAGCGGCTTGATCTGGCTGAGCTTGTCGACATACAGCCGGTAACCGGCGTCGGTGGGGATGCGGCCGGCGGAGGTGTGCGGCGCGGCGATCAGCCCGTCCTCCTCCAGCGCGGCCATGTCGTTGCGCACGGTGGCCGCACTGACCCCCAGCTGGTGACGCTCCAGCAGCGCTTTGGAACCGACCGGTTCGGAGGTCGACACGTAGTCCTGCACGATCGCTCGCAGCACCTGCAGCCTGCGCTCGTCGCTCATGACCGGTCACCTCCTCACTCGCCCGGGCCCTACGTCTGGCACTCAGGTATGTCGAGTGCCAAGTCTACTTGCCTCCCGCAAGCGAGCCGAATCCCCGACTACGCTTCCCGGCGTGACGGACAGATATGGCACCGACGTGCTCGCGGGTGACTGGCGCAAGCCGCCACGGGGACGTTCGACGCAGATTCCCGCCGAACCCGGACTGGTCGTGGAGGAGGTCCAAACCGGCTGGTGCGGTGCCGTCGTGTCGGTCGAGAAGTCCGGCGGCATGCGGGTCGTGCACCTGGAGGACCGGCACGGCCGCAGCCGCGCCTTCCCGATGGGTCCGGGTTTCCTCATCGACGGCAAACCGGTCGAGCTGGTGGCCGCCGCCTCGCGCTCGGACGCGGCCGCGCTGCAGGCAGCCCGGGACGCCGCAGCGCGCACCGCCAGCGGTTCGCGTGCGGTCACCGATGCGACGGCGCGGGTCGCGCGCGGGTCGCGCATCTTCGTCGAGGGCAAGCACGACGCCGAGCTCGTGGAGAAGGTCTGGGGCGCGGACCTTCGCATCGAAGGCGTCGTGGTCGAGATGCTCAACGGCGTCGACGACCTGCGCGCGGTCATCCGCGAGTTCGGCCCGACCCCCGAGCGCCGGATGGGCGTCCTGGTGGATCATCTGGTCCCGGGTACCAAGGAGGCCCGGATCGTGGCCGACGCCCTCGCCATACCCGAGGCACGCCAGGATGTCCTGGTGCTCGGCCACCCGTATGTCGACGTGTGGCAGTCCGTGCGTCCGGAGCGGCTCGGCTGGAAGCAGTGGCCCGTCATACCGCGCGGGACCTCCTGGAAGCACGGCGTCCTGGCCGAACTCGGCTGGCCGCACGCGAGCCAGGCCGATGTCGCGAACGGCTGGAAGCGCATCCTCGGCACGGTCCGCAGCTACACCGATCTGCAGCCCGAGCTGCTCGGTCGGGTCGAGGAACTCATCGACTTCGTCACGGCCGTTGCATGAGAGCCGGCGGATGAAGCTCGAGGCGGAGCTCGTCGCCGTCGTACTGGCCGTCGACGCCGGCCGGCCCTGGGTCCTCGCGACCGGTGAACCACCCGCGTTGCCGGCCGGACCGTTGACCGCGGGACAGGACTCGTTGCAGGCCGGAGTTCGCGAGTTCGCCCGCGGCCGCAGCGGATTCGATCTGGGGTATGTCGAGCAGCTCTACACGTTCGCCGACCTCGGCCGGTCCAGCGACGACCGGCGCACGGTCTCGATCTCCTATCTGGGACTCACCCGTGCGTCGATCGCGGGCAGCGTGCGCCCGACCGATTGGTCACCGCTGTACGACCTGCTGCCGTGGGAGGATCGGCGGCATCTGGGCGACGACCGCACCGACCGCCTCGGCGAGGAGCTGGAGCGGGCGCTGCGCCGCTGGTGCGGTGAGTCCACCGAACGCCTCGACCGTTGCCGCTTCCTGTTCGGCTACGACGACACACCCTGGCGTCCGGACCTGGCGCTGCAGCGCTACGAACTCCTCTGGGAAGCCGGCCTGGTCGCCGAATCCCCTGCCGCCGGACGCATCTCCGCACTCACCGCAGGTCCGATGCTGCACGACCACCGCCGCATCCTGGCGACCGGCCTCTCCCGGATCCGGGCCAAGCTGCAATACCGGCCGGTGGTCTTCGAGCTGATGCCGGCGACGTTCACCCTGCTCGCCCTGCAGGAGACCGTGGAGGCCGTCGCCGGCCAGCACGTGCACAAGCAGAACTTCCGCCGCGCCGTTGAGGTCCAGCATGAGCTCGTCGAACCCACCGGTGACGTCTCGCACGAGACCGGCGGACGCCCCGCCAAGCTCTACCGTTTCCGCGGCTCGGTCCGCGAGGAACGTGCTCAGGTCGGCACCAAGCTGCCGCTGCCTCGGTAGGCCGCCAACCGGACGGCCGCCGGTTCGGAACTCCGGGCTCCGTCCCTTCTGACGATGCGCACCGGTGTTATGCTCAGTCTCAGCATTTACTCATTGTGAGCATTACCAAGCTGAGGAGCAATGGTGAGCATCAGCGAGTTGTCCTACGACCACGCGGCGGCATACGAGAACGTGCGGCAGGTGATCCCCGAGGTCGAGTGGGCCATGTATGCCGACGACATCGAGGCGATCCACCGGCTCAAGCGCGAGCAGGATGCGGTGATCCTGGCGCACAACTACATGACACCGGAGGTCTTCCACGGCGTCGCCGACATCAAGGGTGACTCCCTCGCGCTGGCCCGGGAGGCGCAGCACGTCGACGCCGGCACCATCGTCCTCGCCGGTGTGCACTTCATGGCCGAGACCGCCAAGCTGCTCAACCCCGGCAAACGGGTGCTGCTGCCCGACCTGCGCTCGGGTTGCTCGCTCGCCGAAAGCATCACGCCACAAGACATTGCGGCGTTGCGCGAGCAGCACCCGGGCGCACCCGTCGTCACCTACGTCAACACCTCGGCGGCGGTCAAGGCCGCCAGCGACATCTGCTGCACCTCCGGCAACGCCGTGCAGATCATCACCTCGCTCGGCGTCGACACGGTGATCATGATCCCCGACCAGTACCTCGCCCGGAACATCTCCGCCCTCACCGGTGTCGAGGTCGTGACGCATCCCGGCGCCTGCGAGGTGCACGAACGCTTCACCCCGCTGGACATCGTGCAGATCCGCCAGGGACATCCCGGCGTGACGGTGCTCGCACACCCCGAGTGTCCGCCCGACGTCGTCGCCGAGGCCGACTTCGCCGGGTCGACCGCCGACATGCAGCGGTATGTCGAGGACGAGCAGCCGGCCAGCGTCGCACTGATCACCGAGTGCTCGATGAGCGACAACATCGCCGCACAGCACCCTGACCTGGAGTTCGTGCGGCCGTGCAACCTGTGCCCGCACATGAAGCGAAACACGTTGGGCGCCATACGTGCTGCGCTGGAATCCGGCGGCCCGGAGATCGACGTCGACGCGGCCGTCGCCGCCCCCGCCCGCCGCGCCATCGAACGCATGCTGCAAGCGACCCCCGGAGGGGCTGCGCGATGACGCTGCGCACGCCGATCGTCGTCGTCGGATCCGGACTGGCCGGCCTGACCTGCGCCTGGGCAGCGACCGAGCCGGTCGTGCTGATCACCGCCGCCTCGCTGACGTCCGGCGCAGCCAGCATGTGGGCGCAGGGCGGGGTCGCCGCCGCACTCGCCGCAGACGACTCCACCCGGGACCACGCCGACGACACCTGGCGGGCCGGTGCGTTCGCCGGCGACCGCGCGGTCATCGATCGCATCACCGCCGCCGCCCCCGGCGTCGTCCGGCTGCTCGCCGACCTGGAGGTCCCCTTCGACCGCGCGCCCGACGGCAGCCTCGACCTCGCGCTGGAAGGCGGCCACAGCCGCCCGCGGGTCGCACACGCCGGTGATCACAGTGGCGCCGCCATCACCGCCTGTATGGCGTCCGCGGTGCTCCACTCCCCCACGATCGAGATCCGTGAGAACCACTCGGCCATCGAGGTGCTCGTCCGCCCGAACGGCTCCGTACGGGGTGTCGTGGTCCGTCGCGCCGACGGCACCGAGGAGCTGATCGAGACCGAACGCGTTGTCCTCGCGACCGGCGGGCTCGGTGGGCTCTGGCCGCACACCACCAACCCAACCACGGCGCTCGGCCAGGGCGTTGCGCTGGCCGCCCGGATCGGCGCACGCACCGACGACCTGCATCTGGTGCAGTTCCACCCCACCGGACTGGACGTTCCGCGCGACCCGATGCCGCTGCTCACCGAGGCGTTGCGCGGCGCGGGAGCGACCCTGTTGGCCGACGGGATCCGCTTCGTCGACGAGCTCATGCCTCGTGACGTGGTGGCCGCGGCGGTGTGGGAGCAGTTGTCGGCGGGTCGCACCGTCCGGCTGGACGTGCGCGGGATCCCAGAGGTCGCAAGGCGTTTCCCCGCCGTCGCGGAACTCACCGCGGCGTCTGGCCTGGACCTCGCCGCCGACCTGCTGCCCGTCCGGCCCGCGCTGCACTACTCGATGGGCGGGGTCACCGTCGACGACCACAGCCGCACGTCGGTGCCTGGTCTGTGGGCGATCGGCGAGGTGTCTCGCACGGGGCTGCACGGTGCCAACCGGCTGGCCTCCAACTCCCTGTTGGAGGCGGTGGTCAGCGGCCGCGCGGCCGCCGAGGACGCGTGTGCCGGGCCGGGCACCCGGGACTGCCGGATCGAGCCCGCCGACCCTGCGACGGTGCTGCCTCGCACCAACCGTGCCACTCTTGCGATGCAGGACGTTCGTCGCGTGCTGGGCGACGCGTGCGGGGTGCTGCGCGACGGTGCCGGTCTGCACCGCGCCGTGCGTCTGCTGGCGCCGCACACCGGCGATGACGTGTCGTATGTCGCCTGGCTCGTCGCGCGCTCGGCTCTGGCCCACCCGCACAGCGTCGGCGCGCACCGGCGCACCGATGACGCCGCTCCCGCGGCCGCCGAATCCTTAGGAGTGACACCATGATCAGCCCCGAACTCGAACGGGTCGTACGTACGGCGCTCGCCGAGGACCTCGGCCTGGGCGGCGACCTGACCACCCGGCTGACCGTGCCGGGCGACGCGGCAGGGACGGCATACATCGTCAGCCGGGAGGAGGGCGTCCTGTCCGGCCCTGCCGCCGCGACTGCGACCTTCGCCGCCGTCGATCCGTCGCTGCGGGTCGACTGGGCCAAGCAGCCAGGTGACAAGCTCGCGCCCGCAGATCTCGTCGCCACCCTCACCGGCTCGGCCCGGTCGGTGCTGACCGCCGAACGCACCGCCCTCAACCTGCTGGGTCACCTCACCGGGATCGCCTCCCGCACCAGCGTTTTCGTCGATCTGGTGGAGGGCACCAAGGCCCGCATCGTGGACACGCGCAAGACCACGCCCGGTCTGCGCGAGCTGGAGAAGCAGGCGGTCCTCGACGGTGGCGGCACCAACCATCGGTTCGGGCTGTATGACGCCGTGCTGGTCAAGGACAACCACATCGGCCTCGGCGGCGGACTGCTCCCCGTCCTGGAGCGCTTGGCCGCGGCCGGCAGTCATTTGGTCCGCGTGGAGATCGAGGTCGACACCATCGAGCAACTCGACACGGTCCTCGCCTTCGACGCCGAGCGCATCGCCGACGGCCGGCCGCCGGTCGTGCACGCGGTGCTGCTGGACAACATGGAGGCGTGGCAGGTCGCCACGGGGGTCGCCCACATCCGCCGTCACCCGGCGCCGCTCGTGGCCGAGGTGTCCGGTGGGGTCGACGAGGAGACCGTGCAGGAACTGGCCCGCGCCGGCGCGGACGCGATCTCGGTCGGCGCCCTGACGCACAGCGTGCGCTGCCACGACTTCGGCCTCGACCTGCACATCTGACCCAGGCGCTCCGCTGCCCACCTCAGCCGACGCACCCGCATCGCGCATGACGTCTCGGCGGGAAGGGCTACCAGCCGAGGAGGCGGCGCACCACGGTGTCGGCGAGCAGCCGGCCCCGCAGGGTCAGCCGGGCGGCCGGGCGCTGCCGGCGGACCGCTGCCGCGCCGTCGAGCAGGCCGTCGGCGATCAGCCCGGCGACGGCGGAGCGACCGGCCTCGTCGAGCACGTCCAGGCTCAGGCCGTCCGACAGCCGCACGCCGAGCAGCACCCGCTCGTCATACCGCTGCGCGTCGGTGAGGATCTCCCGACCCGCACCCGGCGACGCGCCGGCCAGCACACGCTCGGCGTACGGCGAGGGGTGCTTGACGTTCCACCAGCGCACCCCGCCGACATGGCTGTGCGCACCCGGACCGACGCCCCACCAGTCGTCGCCGCGCCAGTAGGACTCGTTGTGCCGGCACCGCGCGTCCGGCCGCCGTGCCCAGTTGCTGATCTCGTACCAGTCGAATCCTGCTGCCGTCAGGACTGATTCGGCGATCTCATACTTCTCCGCCTCGTCGTCGTCCTCCGGCAGGGCGACGACACCACGGCGCACCTGCGCGGCCAGCTTGGTGCCTTCCTCCACGACGAGGGCATAGGCACTGATGTGGTCCGGCTCCAGCTCGGCCGCAGCCTCCAGACTGCGTCGCCAATCGGCCGGACTCTCCCCCGGCGTGCCGTAGATCAGGTCGAGGCTGACCTGCAGCCCTGCATCGCGGACCGCGCGCACGGCAGCACCGACATTGGCCGGATCGTGGGTGCGTTCCAGGGTCGCGAGCACGTGCGGAACAGCCGACTGCATGCCCAGGCTCACCCGGGTGAACCCGCCCGCGGCGAGCGTCTCGGCCACGCGTCCGTCGACCGTGTCCGGGTTGGCCTCGGTGGTGACCTCCACGTCCGGCTGCAGCCCGAAGAGGCCACCGGCCTGCGCCACCATTCGCGCCAGGTCGTCGGCACGAAGCATCGTGGGAGTGCCCCCACCGACGAAGATGGTGCTGATCGCGGGAGCTTCCTCGCCCAGCGTCCGGCGCGCGAGCTGCAGCTCGGCGACGGCGGCGTCGGCATAGGTGGACACACCCGCGCCGTACCCGCCGAGTTCACCGATCGTGTAAGTGTTGAAATCGCAGTAACCGCACCGCACCGCACAGAACGGCACGTGCAGATAAAGGCCGAGCCGGCGACCGGCCAGCCCGTTCAGCGCCGTCGCCGGCAGCGAACCGTCGGACGGGACGGGTTCTCCGACGGGGAGGGTGGAAGGCACCCGGCAATGGTAGGTCGCGCCGCTCCGCGAGGTTCGGCCGCGACCCGCTCGCCAGTGCGCACCCGGACAGCGGCTCCCTGTGATGGCGTGCCGAGCACCCGGTTGAATGGACCCCATGAGTCTCTTCCTCACCGTCGACGCCGGCGGCACCTCGACGCGGGCCCTGGTCCACGATGCCGACGGGACGTGCATGGGGTATGCCGTCGCCGGCGGCGGCAACCCGACCGCATCAGGCGTGGAAAGCGTTGCCAATGCGATGCGTTCGGCGGCTGACAACGCCCTGCGCCAGGCCCAGGCGGAACCTGCCGACATCGGCCACGCCCTTGCGGCGATGGCGGGTTCTGCGGTCGGACTGACCGGCGTGGAGCGCGGGCTGCAGCAACTGGGCGTCTCGGCCGAGCTGCGCATCGGCAGCGACCTGGAGGCCATCCTCTTCGCGGGCACGGCCGCGCTCGATGGTGCCGCGCTGGTGTCCGGCACCGGAGCTGCGGCGATCGTGGTGCGCGGCGGTGTCACGACAGCGCGCAGTGACGGCCGCGGCTGGCTGATGGGCGACGTCGGCTCCGGCTACTGGATCGCACGCCGGGCGGTGCGCGCCGTCACCGCCGATCTCGACAGCCGCGGCCCCCGCACCAGCCTGACCGAGGCCCTGCTGCCGGCAGCTGGTGTGGTCGGTGATCGGTCCGCCGGCAAGGACGTGCTGCTCGACCAGCTCGTCACCGCCGTCTACGCGATCCCCACACCCGGCATCGCACGGTTCGCGCCCCTGGTCTTCGAGCAGGCCCCCGTCGACGAGATCGCCCGGTCCATCATCGAGGATGCGGGCACCGGTCTGGCCGACACCGTCACCGCGCTGGACTCCCCCGATCGCGACGCACCGTTGGTCGTGGGCGGAAGTGTGCTCTTCCATCAGGCGGGGCTGCGCTCCCGGGTTACCGAACTCCTGCGCGAGCGTGGCTGGACGGGACCGGTCGATGCCGTCTCCGACGGCACGCTCGGCGCGATCTGCATGAACCTGCGCTCGGCGAGCGTCACGGTCGACGCCGACCGACACGCACACGCCCGGACGTCGCTCCGCGCCATACGGTCTCGGATCTGACCCGCGACGTCAGAGGGTCCCCGTGGCCGCCTGCAGTCCGAGGCTGGCCAGCGCCACGCAGATCCACAGCAGTGCGCCGAGCAGCAGGGGCCGGTGCCCGGCGGCCCGCAATTGTGCGGGTCGCATTCCCAGGCCGATGGCCGCGAGGGCGACGGTGATGAGGAAGGTGCCGAGGAACGTCAGCGCATCGTGCCAGCCGGCGGGGATGGCGCCGATGGAGTTCAGTGCTGCCGCGACCAGGAATCCGACCAGGAACGCCGGCACCACCTTGCGCCACGGGATGCTGACCTGTTCGCCCTGATGGGCGGCGTCCCGTCGTGCGGTGAGGAACGCCAGCACCATCACGATCGGGATGATCAGCAGCGAGCGGGTCAGCTTCACCACGATCGCGTAGGGTCCGGCGCCGTCGCCGAAGCTGTATGCCGCGGCGACCACCGACGAGGTGTCGTTGACCGCCGTGCCGCTCCACAGCCCGAACGAATGACCGGACATCCCGATCAGGTGCCCGATCGGGGGGAACAGCAACACGGCGAGAATGTTGAAGGTGAAGATCGTGCCGATGGCGTAGGCGACATTCGACTGCTTGGGTCGTATGACGGCCGTCGTCGCGGCGATGGCCGAGGCACCGCAGATGCCGGTGCCGACACCGATGAGAGTGGACAGCTCGCCGTTGATCCCCAGCAGCCGGCCGAGGACGTAGGCACCGCCGAGGGCCACCGCGAAGGTGCCCAGCATGACCGGCAACGAGCCACCGCCCACCTCGATCACCTTCGCCAGCGACAGCCCGGTGCCCAGCACCACGATCGACAGCTGCAGCACCGATTTGCTGGCGAAGCCCACCCCGGGCGCGAGCCGCTCATCGCGCATCAGCGGCACGGCTGAGCCTGCCAGGATGCCCAACAGTATGCCGAACACCGGGCCGCCGATCACGGGTGCAAAGTGGCCGAAAAGCGTTGCAACAGAGGCGATCACCACAGCTACCAGCAGCCCGGGAAGATAGGACAGCGCGGAGCGCTCGTGCGGATCGCCACCGGCCGAAGGGCTTGCTGCTGCACAGTTCGAATATGTCGTCGTTGCCACACCACAAGGTTCGGCCCACGCGCGCTCCGCCGGTAGCCGTCATCTCCCCATAGTGGGTATATCCTCCGCATATGACATGCTGGCCGGACCTGAGTGCCCTAGAGCTGCTCGTCGCCGTCGCCGATCACGGCAGCCTGTCCGCCGGCGCCCGGGCGACGGGTGTCGCGCAACCCAACGCGAGCCGGTCCATCGCTCGCCTGGAGCGCCATCTGGGGATCACGCTGCTGCACCGCTCGACCGCGGGATCGACGCTCACCGACTCCGGGTTGCTCGTGGTGGGGTGGTCGCGCAGCGTGATGCAGGCGGCGCGTGAATTGGCCGAGGGCGCAACCTCCCTCGCGACGGACAGCAGCGAGTCGCTCGTCGTCGCAGCCAGCCAGACCATCGCCGAGCACCTCCTGCCGTCGTGGCTGGCCACGCTGAGGGAGACGCAACCGCAAGTACGCATCGAGATCCACGTGCACAACACGCACGACGTCCTGTCGGATCTGCTCGAAGCACGCTGCGACCTCGGCTTCATCGAGGGGCCTCAACCACCGCGGGGCGTCAATCACCTCGTCGTCGCACACGACGAACTCGTCCTGGTCGTCACGCCCCGGCACCCGTGGGCGGGCCGCCGGGAACCGGTGACCGCCGACGAACTCTGGATCACTCCACTGGTCGTGCGCGAGCCCGGCTCCGGCACGCGGGTCGCACTCGACGAAGCACTCGGGGCGCCGGCGCAACCGGCGGTGGAGCTCGCGAGCAACGCCGCCGTGCGGGTCAGCGTCCAGTCCGGCACGGCGCCGGCCGTGCTGAGCAGACTGGCAGTCTCCGACGCACTCGCCACCGGTGCGCTGCTCGAGGTCCCGACGACCCTGCGGCTGCATCGTCAGTTGCGCGCCGTCTGGACCGGCCCGCGCAGACTGCGTGGACCCGCCGCGGAACTCGTCGCGATCGCCGGTCGCGCGTGAGCGTCAGCTCTTCGCCTCCGTCACCCACAGTGGTATGACGCCGTTGACCACCTCGGTGCCGTCGGCCAGCCTGCCGGTGACCCGCACCGGCACCTCGTGCGGGGTGGGCCGGTCCCAGTCCGCCGGATCGGTCTCGGCGATGCAGTCGACTGCGGACGGCACCTTTGCGATGTATTCGAGCTGAATGCCCTTGGGAATCCAGCGAGTTGCCGGCTTGACCGTCGCTTCGGCGAGCAGCCCCATGGCGGCTTCCATGCCGTTGGCGACCGCGATCGCGTGGATGGTGCCGATATGGTTCTGCACTCCGCGCCACTTGCGGATCCGCACCACGGCGCGGTGGGGCGCCATCTCGCGTACCTGCGGCTGCACGGTGGCGAAGTATGGCGCCCGCGCCATGAAGCCCAGGGCGAACACCTGTCGTCCGAACGGTTTGCCGGCCAAGCGCTGGTAGAGCTGGAACGTCGACGTCATACGTCGATGTTACTCGTTGGTAGCCTTCCGGGTGGCCAGCACGTCGCGCACGATCCGGTCGACCCGCAGGCCCTTGCGTTCGAATCTCGTCTCGACGCGGCCGTCGAAGCGGGGTGCGAATCCCCCATGGTCCCCGCGCGGGTCGACGTCGGTGTCGCCGGGGTCGGCGAGCCGCCCGGCATACGGGTTGACGAGTCGAGCACAGCCCTCCACCACGTCCCGCATCTGCCAGGCGTAGTCCGCCCAGTCCGTCGCAAGGCGCCAGTGACCTTGCGGCTCCAGCAGATCCGCGACTCGATCGGCGAATTCCGGCTGCACGAGCCGACGCTTGTGGTGCTTGGACTTCGGCCACGGGTCCGGAAAGAACGTCCATACCTCGCGCACGCTGCCCGGTCCCAGCATGCTGGGCAGCGCCTGTGCCGCGTCGGCACAGATCAATCGGACGTTGTCGACGCCCTCGTGCACGCACTTCGCGATGGTCTGCGCGACACCGGGCACCCACACCTCGACCGCGAGGAAGTCGACGTCGGGGTGCTCGGCCGCCGCGTGCACGATGCAGTCCCCGCCGCCGGAACCGATCTCCACCACCAGCGGCGCGGACCTGCCGAACGCGGCGGCGACGTCGAGGCGGTGGTCCGGCTCGACCAGCGTGCCTTCACCCACCATCGGCACGTCCAGCAGGTATGCCGGCCCGTGCTCGGCGAGCGCACGGTGGTGGCGTTCGGCCATCCGGCCGCTGCGCCGCGTGAAGGAGCGCGTCCGGGCCAGGTGGACCGGCGAATCAGATTGCGACACTTACTTCTTCGCCTTCTCCACGGCGCCGGAGTCCTGTGACAGCGCTGCGATGAACGCCTCCTGAGGGACTTCCACGGAGCCGACCATCTTCATCCGCTTCTTGCCCTCCTTCTGTTTCTCCAGCAGCTTGCGCTTGCGGCTGATGTCGCCGCCGTAGCACTTGGCCAGCACGTCCTTGCGGATCGCGCGGATGTTCTCACGGGCGATCACCCGTGTGCCGATCGCGGCCTGGATCGGCACCTCGAACTGCTGGCGCGGGATGAGCTCCTTCAGCTTGGTCGCCATCGAGACGCCGTAACCGTACGCCTTGTCGCGGTGCACGATGTTGGAGAACGCGTCGACCTTGTCCCCCTGCAACAGCACGTCCACCTTGACCAGGTCGGCGACCTGCTCGCCATCGGGTTCGTAGTCGAGAGAGGCATATCCGCGCGTCTTGGACTTCAGGGCATCGAAGAAGTCGAAGACGATCTCGGCCAGCGGCAACGTGTAGCGCATCTCGACACGCTCCGGCGAGAGGTAGTCCATCCCGCGCAGCGTCCCGCGCCGCGACTGGCACAGCTCCATCACCGCACCGATGAACTCACTCGGCGCGAGGATCGTCGCACGCACCACGGGTTCGGTGATCGAGGCGACCTTGCCGTCCGGGAACTCGCTCGGGTTGGTGACGGTGACCGTGCGACCGTCGTCGAGCGTCACGTCGTAGACCACGCTCGGCAGTGTCGAGATGAGGTCGAGATCGAACTCCCGCTCCAGCCGCTCGCGGACGATCTCCAGGTGCAGCATGCCCAGGAAGCCGACCCGGAAGCCGAAGCCGAGGGCCGCCGACGTCTCCGGCTCGTAGACCAGCGCGGCGTCGTTGAGCTTCAGCTTGTCCAACGCATCGCGCAGGATCGGGTAGTCCGAGCCGTCGATGGGATAGAGACCGGAGAAGACCATCGGCTTGGGGTCGCGGTAGCCGCCCAGCGGCGTCGTGGCACCGCCCCGGGCGGAGGTGACCGTGTCACCGACCCGCGACTGGCGCACGTCCTTCACCCCGGTGATCAGGTAGCCCACCTCACCCACCCCGAGACCGTCGGCCGGCGTGGGCTCGGGTGAGATCACTCCGATCTCGAGCAGTTCGTGGTTGGCGCGGGTCGACATCATCTCGATGCGCTCCCGGGGATGCAGTGAGCCGTCGACGACTCGCACGTAGGTCACCACGCCGCGGTAGGTGTCGTAGACCGAGTCGAAGATCATTGCGCGGGCGGGCGCGTCGGCGTCGCCCTCGGGGGCGGGGAACTGCCGGACGATCTCGTCGAGCAGTGCTTCGACACCGACCCCGGTCTTGCCCGAGACCTGCAGCACGTCCGACGGCTCGCAGCCGATCAGTCCGGCGAGTTCCTCGGCATACCGCTCCGGCTGGGCCGCCGGCAGGTCGATCTTGTTGAGCACGGGAATGATCGTCAGGTCATTTTCCATGGCGAGGTAGAGGTTCGCCAGCGTCTGCGCCTCGATACCCTGCGCCGCATCGACCAGCAGGATGGCACCCTCGCACGCCGCCAGCGAGCGCGACACCTCGTAGGTGAAGTCGACGTGACCGGGCGTGTCGATCATGTTCAGGCAGTATGTCGAGCCGTCCAACTCCCACGACATCCGGACCGCCTGGCTCTTGATGGTGATGCCGCGCTCACGCTCGATGTCCATCCGGTCGAGGTACTGCGCACGCATCGCCCGCTCGTCGACGACGCCGGTGATCTGCAACATGCGGTCGGCCAGCGTCGACTTGCCGTGGTCGATGTGGGCGATGATGCAGAAATTCCGGATCAGGTCCGGGGGCGTTGCGGCGGGCGGCAGCGCCTGACGAGCCATGGGGGACAACGTGGCTTACCTCGAGAAGCGGCGGGATCGGGGGACTTGGCCCAGTGTCCCATGCGGTCGGGCCGGATCCGAACCGACGTTCAGGCCGTCGTGGCCCGGGTCCGGCCGCTCGCTTCGCGCCGCGCCAGCACCGCGCTGATCGCGGCGATCGCGATGCCGGCGACCGCCAGCAGCGCGCCGACCCGACTGGGCCACTCATAACCCAGACCGTGGGCGAGCACGACACTGCCCAGCCACGCCCCCAACGCGTTGGCGATGTTGAGTGTCGAGTGGTTCAGCGCCGCCGCCAGCGACTGGCCCTCCTGTGCCACATCCATCAGCCGGGTCTGCAGCAACGGCACCAGCACCGAAGGGAGCATGCCGAGCAGGAAGACACCCACGACTGCGGTCGGGCGGGCGTGGGCCATCGGTCCGAAGAGCGCCAACAACACCGCGATCGCCGCCAGCATCGCGATCATCCCGCGCAACATCCCGTATGCCGCGACCCGACCGGACAGCATCGTCCCGATCGTCATACCGACGCCGTACACGACCAGGATGAGCGGCACCGCGGCGTCCTGGAAGCCGGACAGGTGGGTCATCGTCGGCGTGATGTAGGAGAAGGTCGCGAACATCCCGCCGAACCCGACGGTCCCCACGCCGAGCGTCAACCACACCTGCGGGCGGGCCAGCGCGCTGAGCTCGGAGCGGGCCGAGGCCGCCCCGTCCGCCGGCTGCATGGGCACCCATGCCAGCACGGCGACCACGGTCACCAGGGCCACGAATCCCACGAAGACATAGGGCCATTGCCATCCCAGATGCTGCCCGAGCAGGGTG
The DNA here is from genome assembly GCF_054778955.1 of Flexivirga lutea. Classification (NCBI taxonomy): domain Bacteria; kingdom Bacillati; phylum Actinomycetota; class Actinomycetes; order Micrococcales; family Dermacoccaceae; genus Flexivirga; species Flexivirga lutea. The sequence goes on along the minus strand of NZ_BAAGZB010000003.1, from coordinate 242,816 downwards.
GCGAGCGGCACGCCCACGACGTTAGCGACCGTCAGGCCGGCGAGCATCATCGCGACCGCGGCGGTACGCCGGTGGATCGGCACCAGCGAGGCGGCGACCACCGACCCGATGCCGAAGAACGCACCGTGGGGCAGGCCGCTGACGAATCGCGCGACGAGCAGGGTGCCGTAACTGGGCGCCAGCGCCGAGCCGAGGTTGCCGATCGCGAACGCCACCATCAGGGCGACCAGCACGACCTTGCGGCGCAAACCTGCGGCGAGCATCGCGACCAGCGGAGCGCCGACCACGACACCGAGCGCGTATGCCGACACGACATGGCCCGCGGTCGGAATGCTGATGTGGACGCCGTCGGCGATCTGCGGCAGCAATCCCATCGTGACGAATTCGGTGGTCCCGATGGCGAAGCCGCCCAGCGCGAGCGCGAACAGCGCGATGCGGATCCGGGCTTCCGGCGGGGCGTCGGCAGCGCCGGAGGATGGGGGCGATGCGGTAGCGGGTGACGTCACCGGACCAGCGTTCCGCGTCACGACGGTTACTCGCGAGTAGATCGACCGTACGTGACCGGATTCACCACCGCCCGGCGCACGGGAGGGCCATTGACCCACCGGCGCGCGAGCATTCGCGGCAGTCCACGGGGTCAGCACACCCACCCGCGAAGCGCACGCTAGGCTCTGCATAGCGAGCCAGAAAATTCCGACATGCGAAAGTTTCACATCACATTGTGGAGGTTGCACCAATGTCCGACACGACCGCGCCGAACCTGCCCGACGGCGTGAAAGTCACTGGCCCGATCAGATCGAGGTATGACGAGATCCTCAGCCCCACCGCGTTGGAGCTGATCGCCGAGCTGCACCGCGCGCTGAACTCCCGCCGCCTGGAGGCCCTCGAGGCACGGCAACAGCGGGTCGCCGACGTCGCCTCCGGCAAGGACCTGGACTTCCTGGAGGAGACCCGCGCGGTGCGTGAGGACCCCGACTGGAAGGTCGCGCCGCTGGCGCCCGGGCTCGAGGACCGCCGGGTGGAGATGACCGGCCCCACCGACCGCAAGATGACGATCAACGCGCTCAACTCCGGGGCGAAGGCCTGGCTGGCCGACCAGGAGGACGCCAACACCCCACTGTGGGAGAACGTCGTCGAGGGGCCGCTCAACCTCAAGGACGCGCTCGACGGGACCATCGACTTCACCAGCCCCGAGGGCAAGGAGTACAAGCTCGTCCCGCCGGAGCAGCAGCCCACGATCATCGTGCGGCCGCGCGGCTGGCACATGCCGGAGAAGCACATCCTGGTCGACGGTGAGGAGACCTCCGGGTCGCTGGTCGACTTCGCGCTCTACTTCGCCGCGTGCGCCCAGAAGCAGCTGGACCGCGGCAAGGGCCCCTACTTCTACCTGCCCAAGATGGAGAGCCACCGGGAAGCCCGGCTGTGGAACGACGCCTTCGTCATCGCGCAGGACCGCCTCGGCATACCGCAGGGGACCATCCGGGCGACCTGCCTGATCGAGACGCTGCCGGCCGCGTTCGAGATGGAGGAGATCCTCTACGAGTTGCGGGACCACTCCTCCGGCCTCAACGCCGGCCGCTGGGACTACCTCTTCTCGGTCATCAAGACCTACCGCACCCGCGGCGCCGACTACATCGTCCCGGACCGCAACTCGGTCGGTATGACGGTCCCCTTCATGCGGGCCTACACCCAGCTGCTGGTCAACACCTGCCACCGTCGCGGCGCTTCGGCGATCGGCGGTATGGCGGCGTTCATCCCCAGCAAGGACGAGTCGGTCAACAAGGCGGCCTACGAGAAGGTCACCGCCGACAAGTCGCGCGAGGCCGGCGACGGCTTCGACGGCTCGTGGGTCGCGCACCCCGGGATGGTCGAGACCTGCAAGTCGGTCTTCACCGAGGTGCTGGGCGACCGGCCCAACCAGATCGACAAGGTGCCGGCCGCGGACGTGCGCGCCACCCAGCTGCTGGACGTCAAGTCCACCCCCGGCGAGGTCACCGCCGCGGGGCTGCGCAGCAACATCGACGTCGCGCTGCAGTACCTCAAGTCGTGGCTGGCCGGCCGCGGCGCCGTCGGCATCTACAACCTGATGGAGGACGCCGCCACCGCCGAGATCAGCCGCTCGCAGATCTGGCAGCAGATCCAGAACGACGTGCGGCTCGCCGACACCGGCGAACAGGTCACCAAGGAGATGGTGCTGCGGCTGGTCGACGAGGTCATCGCCGACCTGCCCGGCGACGCGGCCGACTACGAGGACGCCAAGGCGACGTTCCTGGAGGTCGCCGTGGCGGACGACTACGCCGACTTCCTCACCCTGCCCGCCTACGCCCGGATGCCCTGATCCCGATGTCCGCAACCCGAGCGCCGATCGCAGCCGTCACCGCACAGCTGCGGTCGGCGCTTGCGTCCGGCAGCATCATCGACGACCCGACCCGACTGGCCACCTACGACTGCGACGGCCTGCTGCACTATCGGGTGACCCCTGCGCTGGTGGTGCTCGCCCGCACCGCCGATGACGTGCAACAGGCGGTGCGCGCCTGTGCCGCACACGGCGTGCCGTTCGTGGCGCGCGGCTCGGGCACCGGGCTGTCCGGTGGGGCGCTCCCCCACGCCGACGGCGTGCTGATCGTGATGAGCGGATTCCGTGAGATCCGAAGCGTTTCGGCGCGTGACCAGCGCGCCGTGGTCGACCCCGGGGTCATCAACCTGGACATCTCGGCGCGTACCCGGCCCGAGGGCTATTACTTCGCACCCGACCCGTCCAGCCAGCAGGTCTGCAGCATCGGCGGCAACGTCGCCGAGAACTCCGGCGGCGCCCACTGCCTGAAGTACGGCTTCACCGCCACGCACGTGGTGGCCGCGGACGTCGTGCTGCCCGACGGCGAACGCACCACCCTCGGGAGCACGGCACCGGATGCGCCCGGGTATGACGTCCTCGGCGCCTTCGTCGGCTCGGAGGGCACGCTCGGTGTCGCGACGTCGGTGACCGTCCGGCTGACCCGCGCCCCGTCGGCCGTGGAGACCTTCCTCGCCGGATTCGCGGACACCGACTCCGCCGGCGCCGCGGTGTCGGCGATCATCGGCGCCGGCATCGTCCCGGCCGCGATCGAGATGATGGACGCGCTGGCGATCGAGGCGGCCGAGGCCGCGGTGGCCTGCAACTACCCGGCGGGCGCCGGAGCCGTGTTGGTCGTGGAGCTGGACGGGCCGGACCACGAGGTGGCCGCCGAGCTCGCCGCCGCCGAGGCGCACTGCCGCGACGCCGGAGCCTTCGAGATCCGGGTCGCCGCGGACGACGTGGAGCGCCAAGCGATCTGGCGGGGGCGCAAGTCCGCCTTCGCCGCGGTCGGCCGGATCAGTCCCGACTACATCGTCCAGGACGGCGTCATACCGCGCACTGCACTGCCGGAGGTGCTGCGCGCGATGACGGCCCTCGCCGCCGAACGCGGTGTCCGGGTCGCCAACGTCTTCCATGCCGGCGACGGCAACCTGCACCCGCTGGTCCTGTTCGACGAGCGCGTGCCCGGTCAGGGCGATGCGGCCGAGGACGCCTCGGGCGCCATACTCGACCTGTGCCTGGAGCACGGCGGCTCGATCACCGGCGAGCACGGCGTCGGCGCCGACAAGGCCAAGCACATGCCGAAGATGTTCTCCGCGCAGGACCTGGACACCATGCAGCTCGTGCGGTGCGCGTTCGACCCGACCGGGATCTCCAACCCGGGCAAGGTCTTCCCGACGCCCCGGTTGTGCGGTGAGGTGCCGGGCAAGCGCAGCGCGGCGCACCCGGTGCACGCAGCCGGTCTCGGGGAGGTCTTCTGAGATGACCGACGTCCGAACCGAGCCGGCCAACCGGCCGACCGACCGGCCGACGAACACCGCGCAGGTTGCCGAGTCGCTCGCACAGGCGCACCGCGCGGGCAAGATCGTGGCGGTGCGCGGACATGGCACGAAGCACGCCTTCGGAGGCGTCGGCGCCGAAGCCGACGTCGTGCTCGACCTGAGCGGGATGCCGCAGCTGCTGGAGCACCAGCCCGGTGACCTCATCGTGCGGGCCCAGGCCGGAATGGCGTTGCACGACCTGCAGACCCAGCTCGCTCCCGCCGGACAACGGCTGTCCATCGACGAACCGGTCGCCGGCAGCACGCTGGGCGGAGTCGTCGCCACCAACACCAGCGGACCACGACGGTTGCACACCGGCACCGCTCGCGACCTGCTGATCGGCGTGACCCTCGTGCTGGCCGACGGCACCATCGCCCGGTCCGGCGGGAAGGTCGTCAAGAACGTCGCCGGATACGACCTGGGCAAGTTGCTGGTCGGGTCCTTCGGGACCCTCGCCGTGATCACCGAGGTGACCTTCCGGCTGCATCCGGTCCCCGCCGCCGGAGCGTGGGTACACACGCGCATCGAGGCCGGCGCCATGGAGTCCGTGCTGGCACCGTTGTGCCACACGCAGCTGGCGCCGGCAGCACTCGAACTGGACTGGCGACCGGGCGAATCACCCACGGTCGCGGTCCTGCTCGAGGGCACCGCCGAAGGCGTGCCAGGACGGGTCGAGCAGGCGCGCGCCACCCTCGGCGCCGACACCCATGTCGATGCGGAGCTGGACTGGCCGTGGCACTACCCCGGTGCACACGACGGCTCGCAGACGATTTTCAAGATCACCTCCCGGCTGGGTGCGGTCGCCGAGACCGCTGCGGCAGCAACGGATCTCGGACTGCATGTGCGTGGCTCGGCCGGCACCGGCGTGCTGTATGCCGCCGCACCGGCGGAGACCTCCGCCGCGGCCGTCGCCGGCATGCTGCGGACCCTGCGCCCGCTCGTATCACGTGCCGGCGGAGCCGTGGTGGTGCTGGCCGGCCCGCGCGAGGTGCGCAGCAACGTCGATGTGTGGGGTCCGGTCAACGGACTCCCGGTCATGCGCCGGCTCAAGGCACAATTCGATCCCGAGCGCCTGCTGGCCCCGGGCAGCTTCGTGGGAGGGATCTGATGTCCAGCGCTTTCGACGCCCACAACCCGCCGTCGCAGGAGCTCATCGCCGACTGCGTGCACTGCGGCTTCTGCCTGCCGACCTGTCCGACCTACCGGTTGTGGGGCGAGGAGATGGACTCGCCACGCGGCCGGATCCACCTGATGCAGGCCGGACTCGAGGGCAGCGTGCTCACCGAGCAGATGGTGGAGCACTTCGACGCCTGCCTGGGTTGTATGTCGTGCGTGACCGCCTGCCCCAGCGGTGTGCAGTACGACCGGTTGCTGGAGCAGACACGCGCGCAGGTCGAGCGTCACCACGAACGCACGCCGGCCGAGAAGGCGCTGCGCAGAACGATATTCAGCCTCTTCCCCTATCCGGACCGGTTGCGCAAACTGCGCGGTCCGCTGCGGGTCGCCCAGCGTCTCGGGCTCGACCGGGCGCTGCGCCGCACCCGGGTGCTCGACCGCTTCCTTCCCGGCCTGGCGGCCATGGAGCGACTCACCCCGAAGCTCGGTCCGCCGGAGAAGCTGCCGAGCGAGGTCCCGGCGGCGGGCGCCGAACGCGCGGTCGTGGGATTGCTGACCGGGTGCGTGCAGGACGTCTTCTTCTCCGATGTCAACGCCGCCACGGCGCGGGTGCTCGCCGCCGAGGGTTGCCGCGTCGTCATACCGCCCGGGCAGGGCTGCTGCGGTGCCCTGAGCAGTCATTCCGGCCGCGAACCCGAAGCGCAGGACTTCGCGCGGCAGACGATGGCCACCTTCGCCGCCGCGCCGCAGCTCGACACCGTGGTGGTCAACGCCGCCGGCTGCGGCAGCGCGATGAAGGACTACGGCGCCCTGTTCGCCGCGGAGGACGACGCCGCCACGGCCGGATCCGCCACTGTCTTCGCGGCCGGCGTGCGTGACCTCAGCGAAGTGCTGACCGAGCTGGGGACCGTCGCGACCCGGCACCCGCTCCCGCTGCGTGTCGCCTACCACGACGCCTGCCACCTGGGCCATGCCCAAGGAGTGCGCTCGCAGCCGCGGGAGCTGCTGCGGGAGATCCCCGGGCTGGAGATCGTCGAGATCCCGGACGCGGCGATCTGCTGCGGCTCGGCGGGGGTCTACAACATCCTGCATCCACAGACCGCCGGCGAGCTGGGCGAGGCCAAGGCGCGCAACATCCTCGCGATGAAGCCGGATCTGATCGTCACGGCCAATCCCGGCTGTCTCATGCAGATCGCGAACGCGCTGGAGAAGCTGGGCTCCCCGATTCCGATGGCGCACACCGCAACGGTGCTCGACGCCTCCATCCGCGGTGTCCCCGTCGAGGCACTGCTGCGCTGATTCACCTGCGCTCCCCGACTAGGCGCACCTCCGCACGACACCGCGTTCCGCGACCTCGTGCCGCACACCCGTGAACGGTTTTATCCGGTACCGTAAGTTACATGAACAGTAGTCACCCGCACTCCAAGCCGCCCCTGGCCGACCGCGGCCAGAACTTCGGCATGCGTCTGATCACCCGCGCGGGCGGACTCGAGGCGATGAAGAATCCCGCGCTGCGTGCGAAGGTCGAGAAGGTCCTCTACCGGGGCGCCCGGCAGGGCTTCCGCGCGCAGGTGGCCGCCGGCCGGGCCTTCACCGCCAGGACCGGTTCGGGCGCACCGACCCGCAGCAAGCCGGCGACACCGCGTGTGCAGTTCGACCTGACGCCCGGCGACGACCAGGAGATGCTCCGCGAGGCGGCCCGCGAACTCGCGGACGAGGTGCTGCGGCCGGCGGCGTCCCAGGCCGACACGGACCGCACCGTGCCGGACGCGGTGCGCGAGCAGGCCGCGCAAATGGGTATGACGCTGCTGGCCGTCCCGGCCGAGCTCGGCGGGGTCGCCGAGGAGGCCTCCGCGGTCACCAGTGCCCTCGTGCTGGAGGAGCTCGGGCACGGCGATATGGGCCTCGCCGTCTCGATCATGTCGGCCGCTGCGGTGGCGAATTGCCTTGTGAACTACGGCGACTCGGATCAGCAGGCCACCTATCTCGAGGCGTTCACCGACGAGAAGGCGCCTGCCACCGGCGCGCTGGCCCTGATGGAGCCGCAACCGCTCTTCGACCCGGCCGCGCCGCGGACGACCGGCCGCCGCGAGGGCAGCTCGCTCGTCCTGGACGGCACGAAGGTCCTGGTACCCGGCGCCGCCTCGGCCGATCTGTTCATCGTCTCGGCGTCCGTCGACGGCGAGCCGCGCCTGGTCATCGTGCCGCCGGCCACCGACGGCGTGACCGTCTCCGACGACCCGGCGATGGGCATCCGCGCCTCGCACACCGGCACTCTGCACCTGGAGGGCGCCCAGGTCCCGCTCACCAACCTGCTCGGCACCACCGCCGATCACGCCGACGCCGTCGGCCGGGCCCGCCTCGCGTGGGCCGCGGCGGCCGTCGGCACCGCGCAGGCTGTGCTGGACCAGGTGAAGACCTACACCAAGGAGCGCAAGGCCTTCGGCGAACCGATCGCGCACCGTCAGGCGGTCGCCTTCACGGTCGCGAACATCGCCATCGAGTTGGACGGACTGCGCTTGGTCGTATGGCGCGCGGCGTCGCGCCTCGACCGCGGCCTGGACGCCTCGGAGCAGATCGCCCACGCCCGGGCGCTGACCGAGAAACACTGTGCCCAGATCGGATCCGACGGCGTGCAGTTGCTCGGCGGCCACGGCTTCGTCAAGGAGTTCGACAACGAGCGCTGGTTCCGCGACCTGCGGGGCGCCGGACTCATGGAAGGTGTGCTGCAGGTCTAGCGCCGCCGCCATACGCTCCGAAACCCCTTCGCCGCAAAGGATTCCGCCCATGATCAATCTCGAGATCCCGAAGAAGTTCGTTCCGCTCGTCAAGCAGGCGTCCGGTCTCGCCGACGAGGTCTTCCGTCCCATCAGCCGCAAGTACGACCGCGCCGAGCACGAGTACCCGCGCGAGCTCGACCTGATGTCCGCCGTCATCGACGGCCTGTCCGACTCCGGGGCCTCCCAGGGCGCCGGCGCACGCACCACCAGCGGCGGCTCCGCCGAGCCGGCCGGCGTGGGGGCCGGCTCGCGGGCCGGCAGGAGCACGCAGACGGTCAACGGCTCCAACCTGTCGTCCGTGCTGTCGATCATGCAGACCTGTCGCGGCGACGTGGGCCTGACGCTGTCGTTGCCCCGCCAGGGCCTGGGCAACGCCGCGATCGCGGCCGTCGCGAACGACGAGCAGAAGCAGCGCTACGGCAGCAAGTGGGCCGCCATGGCGATCACCGAGCCCGACACCGGCTCGGACTCCGGAGCCATCCGCACCACCGCCACCAAGGACGGCGACGAATACGTCCTGAACGGCGAGAAGATCTTCGTCACCAGTGGCGAGCGCGCCGAGCTGGTCGTCGTCTGGGCGACGCTGGACCGATCGCTCGGCAAGCGCGCGATCAAGTCCTTCGTCGTGCGCCGGGACAACCCCGGCCTGAAGCTGGTCCGCCTGGAGCACAAGCTGGGCATCCGCGCGTCGGACACGGCCGCCTTCTCGCTGGACGACTGCCGGGTGCCGGCGCAGGACCTTCTCGGCGACCCGGAGATCCGCACCGAAGGCGGCTTCGGCGGCGCGATGCAGACCTTCGACAACACCCGGCCGCTGGTCGCCGCCATGGCGGTCGGCCTGACCCGCGCCAGTCTCGACCTGGCCACCGAGCTGCTCGGGAAGGCCGGCGTGACGCCAGATCCCGCGGCCCCGCTCCACACCCAGCCGTATGCCGCCGCGCGCCTGCTGCAGATGGAGGCCGACTACGAGTCGGCATACCTGCTCACGCTGCGCGCCGCCTGGATGGCCGACAACGGCAAGCCCAACTCCATGCAGGCGTCGATGGCCAAGGCGAAGGCGGGCCGCACGTGCGTGGAGGTCGCGCTCAGCTGCGTGCAGCTCTGTGGCGCAACGGGATACGCCGAGACCGAGCTGCTGGAGAAGTGGGCGCGGGACAGCAAGATCCTGGACATCTTCGAGGGCACCCAACAGATCCAGCTGCTCGTCGTCGCCCGGCGGCTGCTCGAGCTCAGTTCCGGCGAGCTGAAGTAGGCCCGCCGGCGGGGGTCAGCGCGCGCTGTTCGCGCGCTGCATGGCCATCACCAGATCGTCGCGTGCGCTCTGGGTGGATGCGTTGTGGATCGCCGCCATCAGCGCCCGCCGGCTACGGGCGTTCTCACGGCGATCACGGATGGCACGGGCCAGGGCGGTCATGCTGGTCTCTCCTTTGAGACTTGTTCTTCGAGAACGAATTCTTCGTTATCGAAATTTTATCTCGCCGAAGACCGGCCCTCCACTCGGCGTGTGGTGATTTCGAGCACACCCGGATCGGCGCGATCCCAGGTGTGTTCAGCTCACGTCCGGTCCAGGTGCGCGCGCACGATGCGCAGCAGTTCGTCGGTGTCCAGACCCAGCCGGCGCACCCGGATGGCGAACTCGGCGGCTGCCGAGGCCGCCAGCGCCCGGGTGCCGCCGGCGCCGGCGGCGACCCGGGTGCCCGAGCGTCCCATCGCCTCGACCAGACCGGCGCCCTCCAGCTCGGTGTAGGCCTTGGCGACCGTGCCGGGTGCGACTCCCAACTCGGCCGCGAGGCTCCGCACCGACGGCAACCGCTCACCCACGGTCAGCTCGCCGGTCTCGATGCGCGCCGCGACATCCGCGCAGATCTGCTGGAACGGCGGCACCGGTCCGTCGTGATCGATCGTCATCATGAGCCCATCGAACCGCCTCCGGCCGTCCCACGGTGCGACACGCGGTCCCGGGACGACGCCGCGGGACCGACGGAAACAATTTTCCTCTACTCTGCACGTACGTATCGAAGTTTCCGTAGGGTCGCACTGTTTGCGGTCCGCCCCGTCCGTCACCAAGGAGAACCATGCGCACCAGCACAGCTGCGGCCCTCGCGTCCGTCACCGCCCTCACCCTCGCCCTCGCCGGCTGCGGCGACAGTGGCGGCTCCAGCGCTTCGGGCGGCGGCAGCGGTGACACCACCCAGGGCGGCAGCGCGAAGTCCCTGACCTTCTGGGTCATGAAGGGCACCAACCCGGACTCCTCGAAGTTCTACGCCGCCGTCAAGAAGGAGTTCACGAAGGAGACCGGAGCCACGCTCAACATCCAGGAGGTCGAGTGGGCCGATGCCCATGACCGGCTGGTGCGGTCCTTCGCCGGCGGTGGCGGCCCCGACGTGTCCGAGATCGGCACGACCTGGACGCCGGAGTTCGCGGCTGCGGGCGGTCTGGCCGACATCACCCAGCAGGTCGACGCCTCCGGCATGGGCAAGGACGAGCTCAAGGCGTTGAAGGACTCGGCGACGTACGACGGCAAGCAGTACGGCGTCGGCTGGTACGCCGGCGTGCGTGGCATCGTCTACCGCAAGGACGTCTTCGCCAAGGACGGCATCAAGGTGCCGACCAACTGGGCGGAACTGGAGCACGCCGTCACGACGCTGAAGGCCAAGGAGCCGAAGATGGCGGCGATGCCGATCGCCGGCGGTTCGCAGTACGCCGCAGCGCCGTTCATCTGGGGCGCGGGAGGCGACTTCGCCACCAAGTCCGGCAACACGTGGAAGGGTGCGCTGGATTCGACGGCCTCGCAGGAGGGCCTGAAGTTCTACACCGGGCTGGCACTCAAGGACGGATCGTCGACCACCGCGGCCTCGACATGGAAGGAGACCGACCTGCTGGATGCCTTCGCAAAGAACAAGGCGGCGATGGTCATCCAGGGCAACTGGACGCCCAAGACCGCCCTCGAGCAGAACCCGGACCTCAAGGGCAAGATCGGCGCGTTCGCGATCCCGGGCAAGGACGGGGGTGTCGCACCGGCGTTCCTCGGTGGCTCCAACCTGTCGGTGATGGCCACCAGCAAGAAGAAGGACCTGGCCTGGAAGTTCATCCAACTGATGACCACCGGCACGCTGGCCAAGACCTGGGCCGACCAGACCGGCTACTTCCCGACCACGAAGACCGCTCTGCAGCCGTATGTCGACAGCCCCGACACGCTCGTCGCACCGTTCGCGACCGCGATGCTCAAGGGTGGCCGCAACGTGCCGAGTGCACCGCAGTGGGGCACCGTGGAGGGCAACAAGACGATCACCGCGATGCTGCAGTCGATCCTGACCGGCACCTCGGTCGAGTCCGCCACCACGAAGGCGTCGGCGGCGATCACCTCCACGCTCAACGCCCAGAGCTGACCCGCGACCGATCAGTCGCCGACCGCCCACCGTCCGTCCTCTGAAGAAACCCGATACGTGCCCTCTTCCAAGTCACGACCCTGGCTGCTGCTGGCCGGCCCGCTGATCGTCATCGCCGGACTGCTCCTCTACCCGATCGTCCGGGTCACGGTGCTGTCCTTCCAGCGTTACAACCTGCGCGAGGTGATCAGCGGGCACCCGGTCAATATCGGCTTCGGCAACTACGAACAGATCTTCTCCGGGGCGCCGGGGCTGCCCGCGTCCTACCTGTGGACCACGATCCTGCCCAACACCGTCGTGTTCGCTGCACTCGCGGTCCTGTCCACCATCGTGCTCGGCACCCTGGTGGCGTTGCTGCTGGTCAATGTCGGCCCGAAGGTGCGAGCGCTGGTCATCGGCTCGATCCTCATCGCGTGGGCCATTCCCGCCGTCTCGGACACCTATGTGTGGACGTGGATCTTCGCGCCGGACGACGGGGTGGTGAAGCACGGGCTGGAATGGCTCGGGCTGATCGGCCCCGAGGGGCACAACTGGTTCACCGACCGCTGGTCGTTCTACGGGATCGTGCTGCTCAATGTCGTGCACCACAGCTTCCCCTTCGTGGCGGTCACCCTCTTCGCCGGCATGCTCACCGTGCCGACCGAACTGCACGAAGCAGCGAAGATCGATGGTGCGTCGTCGTGGCGGCGGTTCTGGTCGATCACGGTGCCGTTGCTGCGGCCGGTGTTCGCGGTGGTGACCATCCTGTCGACGATCTGGGACTTCAAGGTCTTCACTCAGATCTATCTGCTGCCCGGCGGTGACGGCAGCAACCCCGACGTGTTCAATCTCGGCGTCTGGTCCTACGTGTCGTCGATCAACCAGACCAAGTACGGCCTCGGTGCGGCGATCGCCGTGCTGCTCACGATCGTGCTGCTGGTGATCACGCTGATCTACCTGCGTGTGCTGTTCAAGGAGGAGGACGCCTGATGCGGACCAACTCACCCCTGCGCCCGATCGGCAAGACGATCGCCGTCGTCGCGCTGCTGCTGTTCACACTGTTCCCCGTCTACTTCATGCTCAGCACGGCGTTCAACGCCCGCAACGGTTCCGGCACGGACAACTTGGTGCCCGAACACGTCACCTTCGACAACTTCATCCGGGTGTTCACGCAGAACCACTTCGGCCGTTACCTGCTCAACTCCGCCATCGTCACCGTCGCGGTCGTGGTGATCTCCGGGGCGCTGGCGCTGCTGGGCGCCGTGGCGATGGCGCGGTTCCGCTTCCGGTTCCGGTCCACCATGCTGGTGCTCATCCTGGTGGTGCAGATGCTGCCGGCCGAGGCTCTCGTCATACCGCTGTTCCTGCAGATGAAGGACTGGCGGATGCTCAACTCGCTGCTCGGGCTGATCCTCGTCTACATCGCGTTCTCACTGCCGTTCGCCATCTGGAACCTGCGCGGCTTCGTGGCGGCAGTCCCCCGCGAACTGGAGGAGGCGGCCTACCTCGACGGCTGCGGCTGGTGGCGGATGTTCCGGTCCATCCTGCTGCCGCTGGTGGTGCCGGGCCTGGTGGCCACCTCGGCGTTCTCCTTCGTGATGGCCTGGGAGGAGTTCATGTTCGCCAACACCTTCCTCGCCAAGGACAGCGTGCTGACGGTCGGGGTCGGCCTCCAGCACTTCTCGACCGCGCACACGAATGACTGGGGCGGCCTCATGGCGGCCTCCACCGTGGTTACGCTGCCCGTCGTGATCGTCTTCGTGCTCGCCCAGCGGCGCCTGGGCGCCGGTCTCGTGTCCGGCGCCGTCAAATGAACCGCCCCCGCACGGGAACCGACCCCTCGGTCGACCGACTGCTCCACGGCGTCCTGCAGCCGGGATTCGCCGGGGCGCAACGGCCGCCGCGCTGGCTGGCCGACGCCGTGCAGCGCGGGCTCGGCGGCGTCGTCTACTTCAGCCACAACATCGGTGATGTCGCAACGACCGCGCAGCTGTCTCGGCAGCTGCACGAGCTGGGCGAGGTGCTCGTCGCCACTGACGAGGAGGGCGGCATCGTCAGCCGGCTCGGCGCGCGTGGTGGCTCGCCCCACGTCGGCGCTGCCATGCTCGGCCGGGTCGACGACGCCGACGCCACGCGCGCCGTGGGCGCCGCGATCGGTGCCGACCTGCGCGCGTCAGGCATCGACATCGACCTGGCACCGGTCGTGGACGTCAACAGCAACCCGGACAACCCGGTCATCGGCGTACGGTCCTTCGGGTCCACCGCGCCGCTGGTCTCCCGGCACGCGGTGGCGTATGCCGAAGGCCTGCAATCCGTCGGTGTCGCCGCCACGGCCAAGCATTTCCCCGGACACGGTGACACAGCGGTGGACTCGCACGTCGGCCTGCCACGCGTCGACGCACCGCTGGAACTCCTGCGCGAGCGAGAGCTGGCACCGTTCGCCGCCGCCGTGCGCGCGGGTGTCCGGTGCGTGATGACCGCCCACGTCATCGTGCCCGCGCTCGACCCGTCCCGGCCGGCCACGATCAGTCCGGCCGTCCTGTCGATGCTGCGCGACGAACTCGGTTTCGGCGGCGTCGTCATGACCGATGCCCTGGACATGGGAGCCATCAGCAACACCATCGGCCTCGGCGAGGGGTGCGTGCAGGCGGTCCTCGCGGGCGCAGACCTGTTGGGCCTGGGCAATCCGGTGCTCGGAGCCGACCGCCCGGACAAGGACGAGCGGATCTTCACCGAGGCGCATTCCGCCCTCTCGGCTGCCGTGGCGGAGGGCCGTCTGTCCGTCGCGCGGCTCGAGGAAGCTGCGCATCGCGTCCGTGCGCTGCGCGACTGGCAGCGCACGCGACCCGGGACCGGCCCCACGGCTTCGCAGCCCGACGGCGCGGCCGACCAGTCCGTGGCCCGGCGGGCCCTGGCCACCCGCGGCACGATCTGCCTGCCGGCGACTCCGCTGCAGGTGGTCGACGTCCGACGCCGGCGCAACGTCGCCGCAGGCGCACTGCCTGCGCTCACCGTCGGCGCGGTGCTCGACTCCGCGCCCGGTTCTTGCCTGACGTCCGCCTTCGTGCTGCCCGACGCGGTCGAGGGGCACGCCGACGCCGCCGACGGCCCGGCCGCGTTGACCGTGCGCCCGGATCTTCCGACCGCCGACGTCGTGGTGACCGGTTCGCCCGGCCAGGACCGCGCCGAGGACGAGCAGTTGCAGCGCTGTCTGCAGCGCAACCCGGACGCACTGGTCGTCGTCGTCGGCTACGCCGACGGCACCGAGGAGTTGTCCGGCGCCCGCCGCGTGCTGTGGACCTTCGGCGACAGCCTGCCAACCGCTGCCGCGGTCGCCGAGTTGCTGCGCCGCTGAACGACTTTCGCCGCGCTCACGCGCGGTGCGACTCGACCGTCCGGCGGACCGCGTCAGCCACCGCGGGTGCGACGGCGGCGTCGAAGACGCTCGGGACGATGTAACTGGCGTTGAGCTCGTCCGGCCCGACCGAGTCGGCGATCGCGCGCGCGGCGGCGACCAACAACTCGGTGCTGATCTTGTGTGCCGAGGCGTCCAGCAGTCCGCGGAAGAGGCCCGGGAACGCCAGCACATTGTTGATCTGATTGGGGAAATCGCTGCGTCCGGTCGCGACGACGGCGGCGTGCTTGGCGGCTTCCGCGGCCGGGATCTCCGGGTCCGGGTTGGCCAGCGCGAAGACGATCGAGTCCTCGGCCATCGCGGCGATTTCCTTCTCCCCCAGGATGTTCGGTCCGGAGACCCCGATGAACACGTCGGCGCCGACCAGCGCCTCGGCCAGCGTGCCGGTCACATCGCGAGGATTGGTGTGCTCGGCGATCCACTGCCGGTGCTCGTCCTGGTAGCTCTCGCCGCGGTGGATCGCCCCCACGCGGCTGCAGCCGACGATGTCGGAGGCACCCTGTGCACCCAGCAGCTTGATGATCGCGTGGCCGGCAGCGCCGACACCCGACACGACGATCCGCACGTCCTCGATCTTCTTGTTCACCACGCGCAGGGCATTGATCAGCGCGGCCAGCACCACGATCGCGGTGCCGTGCTGGTCGTCGTGGAAGACCGGGATGTCCAACTCCTCCCGCAGCCGCCGCTCGATCTCGAAACAGCGGGGCGCGGAGATGTCCTCCAGGTTGACGCCGCCGTAGACCGGAGCGAGCGCCTTGACGATGGAGACGATCTCATCGGAATCGGTCGTGGCCAGGCAGACCGGCCAGGCGTCGACGTTCGCGAACTGCTTGAAGAGCGCGGCCTTGCCCTCCATCACCGGCAACGCGGCCTCGGGGCCGATGTCGCCGAGTCCCAGGACCGCGGTGCCGTCGGTCACCACCGCGACGGTGTTGCGCTTGACGGTCAGCCGGCGGGCGTCCTCCGGGTTGTTCGCGATCGCCATACAGACACGTGCCACACCCGGGGTATAGGCGCGCGACAGGTCGTCACGGGTGCGCAGCTCGACCTTCGGCTCCACCGACAGCTTGCCGCCGATATGCATCAGGAACGTCCGGTCACTGACCTTGCGGACGTCGTATCCGCCTGCGTCGACGAGCGATTCGCGAATGCGCTCCGCGTGATGTTCATCCGCCGTGTCGCAGGTGACGTCCACCACCAGGCCGTCGGGCGTCGACTCCGTCACGTCCAGCGCGGTCACCGAGGCGCCCGCGGCGGCGACCGCCGATGCCAGGTCGCTCGCGGTGCGTCGTCCCGGGGTGAGACCGACGCGCAGGGTCACCGAGTATCCGGGGCTGGTGTGAGTCATGAACCTCTCCGTTCTGTCGCGATGACGGCGGCGCCGCCGGAATTTCGTCGCAGTATGCCGCATGCCTCCACATCGGACGTGGACGCGACGGCAATGCGGACAGCACCCTTGACGGGATGTGACCCATCTTGGCACACTTTCATTATTCGATATTTTCATTCCATATTACGGAATTTGAAGGAAGGCCACCGGCATGACTCGGCACACCGTGAACGCCTCGATCCTGCTGACCGACCACCCCTTGCTCGAGCGGCCGGCCGCGGCCCGGGAGGCCGGCTTCGACGCCGTCGAGTTCTGGTGGCCCTGGCCGGAGACCGCCACCCCGTCGGCGGCGCAGGTCGAGGAGTTCGTGCAGGCCGTCGAGGACGCCGGCGTGCAACTCACCGGGCTCAACTTCTTCGCCGGTGACATGCCGGCCGGCGAGCGCGGAGTGGTCAACGACCCGGAGCGCCGGGACGAGTTCCGCGCGAATGTCGCCATTGTGGTCGAGATCGGTAAGCGGCTGGGCTGCAAGCACTTCAACGCGCTCTACGGCCTGCACGCCGACGGCCGTGACGCCCACACCGAGGCCGCCACCGCCCGCGACAACCTGACGTATGCCGCGAACGCGGTCGCGGAGATCGGCGGCACGGTCCTGCTCGAACCGGTCTCCGGTGCGCCGGGATACCCGTTGAAGACGGCTGCCGACGCGCTCGCCGTCATCGACTCGCTGGAGGTCGGCAACGTCCGCCTGCTCGCCGACTTCTACCACCTGGTGGTCAACGGCGACGACGTCGCGAAGGTCATCGCCAACCACGCCGAGGACTTCGGCCACATCCAGATCGCCGACTCCCCCGGCCGCGGAGCACCGGGCACCGGAGAGCTGCCACTGCAGGAGTGGATCGCAGCCGCACAGCAGGGGGGTTACGACGGGCCTATCGGCCTGGAATACCTCGCCGGCGACAGCGACCCCTTCGCCTGGCACAACTCAGCCCGAACCGACGCCGAAACCGCTTGATCGCCATACTTTTTCGAAGGAGCCATTCATGAGCAACACCACATCGGTCGCCGTCATCGGCCTGGGCATCATGGGCGCGCCCATGGCAGCCAACCTGGTCAAGGCCGGCTACCAGGTGACCGGCTACAACCGCAGCCAGGAGCCCATCGACACGCTCGTCGCGGCCGGCGGCAAGGGCGCGTCCTCGGTCGCCGAGGCGGTCCGTGAGGCCGACGTCATCCTCACCATGGTGCCCGACTCCCCCGACGTCGCCGCCGTCGCGCGCGGCACCGAGGACGAGCCCGGCCTGATCGCCTCCGCCAAGCAGGGCGCCATCTGGGTCGACTGCTCGACGATCCGGCCGGACATCGCCCGCAAGGTCGCCGACGAAGCGAGGGCCGCCGGCCTGAAGCCGCTGGACGGGCCGGTGTCCGGTGGTGAGGCCGGTGCCGTCGAGGGCACGCTGTCGATCATGGTCGGCGGCGACGCTGCCGACCTCGAGGCAGTGCGCCAGGTCCTGGAGACCGTCGGCAGCACCGTGGTCCATGTCGGTCCGAGCGGCTCGGGACAGACGGTCAAGGCCGCCAACCAGCTGATCGTGGCGGGCACCATCGAGCTGGTCGCCGAGGCGCTGGTCTTCCTGGAGGCGTACGACGTCGACACGACGGCGGCCGTCGAGGTGCTCGCCGGTGGACTCGCCGGCAACCGGATCCTGGACCGCAAGGCCGCCTCGATGATCAAGCGCGAGTTCCAGCCCGGCTTCCGCATCGACCTGCACCACAAGGACATGGGCATCGTCCTGGACTCCGCGCGCGCCGCCGGGGTCGCCATACCCCTCGGCGCGCAGACCGCCCAGCTCGTGCAGGACCTGCGCAACCTGGGCCACGGCGGCCTCGACCACTCCGCGCTGCTGCTCCTGGTCGAGCAGTTGTCGGGCCGCAGCAACACGAACGAAGGTGACGCGAAATGACGCGCATGCAGGCAGTTGACGCAGCCGTCCTGATCATGGAAAAGGAAGGTGCGACACAGACTTTCGGTCTTCCCGGTGCGGCGATCAACCCGCTCTACGCCGCGATGCGCCGGCACGGCGGCATGCAGCACGTGCTGGCCCGCCACGTCGAGGCGGCCTCGCACATGGCCGAGGGATACACCCGTGCAGCACCCGGCAACATCGGTGTCTGCCTGGGCACCTCCGGTCCGGCGGGCACGGACATGATCACCGGCCTCTACTCGGCGGGCGCGGACTCGACGCCGATCCTGGCGATCACCGGTCAGGCGCCGCTCGCCAAGCTCGACAAGGAGGACTTCCAGGCCGTCGACATCGCCTCGATCGCCACACCCGTCACCAAGTGGGCGGTCACCGTCAAGGAGGCCGCCCAGGTGCCCGGCACGTTCGCCAAGGCGTTCTGGCTGATGCGCGAGGGACGACCGGGCCCGGTGCTGATCGACCTGCCGCTGGACGTGCAGCGGGCCGAGATCGACTTCGACATCGCCACCTACGAGCCTCTCCCGGTCACCCGGCCGGCCGCGACACCGGCGCAGGTGGCGAAGGTCTTCGATCTGCTGCTGGCGGCGGAGCGCCCGGTGCTGGTGGCCGGTGGTGGCATCATCAACGCCGATGCGTCCGACCGACTGGTCGAGGTGGCCGAGTTGCTCGGCATACCGGTCATCCCCACCCTGATGGGTTGGGGCGCGATCCCCGACGACCATCCGCTGCATGCGGGCATGGTCGGGCTGCAGACGGCGCACCGCTACGGCAACGAGACACTGCTGGCATCCGACTTCGTGCTCGGCATCGGCAATCGGTGGGCCAACCGGCACACCGGCGCACTGGACGTCTACCGCAACGGCCGCACGTTCGTGCACGTCGACATCGAGCCGACCCAGATCGGTCGCGTCTTCGCCCCCGACTACGGGGTGGTGTCGGACGCGGGCGCCTTCCTCGACGCGTTCCTGGTCGAGGCCCGACGCCGACAGGCGGACGGACCGTTGCCGGACAACGCCGTGTGGGCCAAGGACTGCCAGCAACGTAAGGCGACGCTGCAGCGCAAGACTCACTTCGACAACATCCCGATCAAGCCCCAGCGGGTCTATGAGGCGATGAACGCCGCGTTCGGCCGCGAGACGACCTACGTCTCGACGATCGGGCTGTCGCAGATCGCGGGCGCACAGCTGCTGCACGTCTTCGGTCCGCGTCGCTGGATCAACTGCGGCCAGGCCGGTCCACTGGGCTGGACGCTGCCGGCCGCGCTCGGTGTGGCCACTGCGCATCCGGACAGTCCCGTGGTCGCCCTCTCCGGCGACTACGACTTCCAGTTCCTCATCGAGGAACTCGCGGCCGGTGCACAGCACAACATCGGCTACGTCCACGTGCTGGTCAACAACTCCTACCTGGGGTTGATCCGCCAGTCGCAACGCGCCTTCGACATGGACTACTACGTCTCGCTCGCCTTCGAGAACATCAACTCCCCGGAGGTCGAGGGGTATGGCGTCGACCACCTCAAGGTCGTCGAAGGCCTGGGGTGCAAAGCGATTCGCGTGCACCACCCGGAGGACCTGGAGGCGGCGTTCCGGAAGGCGAGCGCGATGGCGGCCGAGTTGAAGGTGCCCGTCGTCGTCGAGGTCATCATGGAGCGGGTCACTAACATCTCCATGGGTGCTGCGGGCATCGACGCGGTCACCGAATTCGAGGAGGTCGCGACGTCGGCGGCGGACGCACCCACCGCAATCCTGCCGATCGGGTGACCGGCCAGGCAGTTGGAGCTGATCGGAGCCTGCAGTGCGAGTGATCATCGCCCCGGACAAGTTCAAGGGGTCGCTACCCGCCGACGCCGTCGCCGAAGCACTGGCCGCCGGCCTGGCGCGGGTCGTCGATGCCGAGGCAGAGGTGGATGTCGACCTGGTGCCGATGGCGGACGGCGGCGACGGCACCGTCGAGGCCGCGCTGCGCGCGGGACACACGGCGTCGCGGCACACGGTGACCGGACCGCTGGGTGAACCGGTCGAAGCGGTCATCGCGCTGCGGGACGGCACCGCGGTCGTCGAACTGGCGGCCGCCTCCGGACTGGCGCTGCTGCCGCCGGACGGGTTGGCGCCGATGTCGGCCAGCAGTCGCGGCACGGGCGCACTCATCCGCGCCGCGCTCGACGCGGGTTGCCGCCGGATCGTGCTCGGTGTCGGCGGCAGTGCCTGCACCGACGGTGGCGCCGGCATGCTGGCCGCGCTCGGCGTCCAGTTGCTCGACGCGCACGGCCGGTCGCTGCCCGACGGCGGCGGTGCGCTGGCCGGTCTGGACCGCATCGACCTCTCCGGGCTGGACGACCGGCTCGGCCGGACCGAGATCGTGGTCGCAGTCGACGTCGACAACCCGCTGCTGGGCGACACCGGCGCCGCCGCGGTCTTCGGACCGCAGAAGGGCGCTGCTCCGCAGCAGGTCGTCGCGCTCGACGCGGCGCTCGGCCGCTTCGTCGACGTGCTGACAGCCACCGACGGCGACCGGATCCGCGCGGCCGCACTGACACCCGGCGCCGGAGCGGCCGGCGGGGTCGGATTCGCCGCGCTGGCGGTGCTGCACGCGGCCGCGCGGCCGGGTCTGGAGCTCGTCGCGGAACTCGTCGGCCTGGCCGACCGGGTGCGCGACGCCGATCTGGTGATCACCGGCGAGGGCAGCCTCGACCTCCAGAGCCTGGCGGGCAAGACGCCGGTCGGCGTGGCGCGCATCGCCCGTGCCGCGGGCGTGCCGGTCGTGGTCGCCGCCTGCGGGGTGAATCAACTGACCGACGAGCAGGCGCACCGCGGCGGCTTCGACGCCGTATGGGCGCTGACGGACCTGGAGCCCGACCCCGCTCGCAGCATCGCCGGTGCTGCGAGACTGCTGACCGAGGTCGGCCAGCAGATCGGCCGGTGGGCGACTCCGGCTGCGTCGCGCGCCGTCCTCAGCCCTGACCTACCGAAGGAGAGCCGATGACCGACACCACCTCGCTCGCACCGGTCAACCAGCCGGACACCGTGCGCCAGCAGATCGCCGATCACCTTGCGGCGCACGGCGATCCGCGGACCGACGCGCCCGACACCGCGACGACGACCATGCCGGGCGCGCTCGAGCTGGTCATCCGCGGTGCCCGGGTGCTCACCCCCGACGGTGAGGCGCCGCGCGAGGTCGGCATCGCCGGCGGCCGCATCACCGCGGTGGAGCCGCTGGGGACCGGTTTGCAGGCGCCCCGGGTGATCACCCTCGACAGTGACGAGGTGCTCATGCCCGGTGTGGTGGACGCACACGTGCACGTCAACGAGCCGGGCCGCACCGACTGGGAGGGCTTCACCACGGCTACCCGGGCCGCCGCCGCCGGCGGCGTCACCACCGTCATCGACATGCCGCTCAACTCGATCCCGTCGACCGTGACGCCGGAGGCACTGGAGTTCAAGCAGCTGGTCGCCACCGGTCAGACCTTCGTCGACGTCGGCTTCTGGGGTGGCGCCGTGCCGGGCAACCGGGACTACCTGCGCGCACTGCACGACGCGGGCGTCTTCGGTTTCAAGTGCTTCCTGCTCGACTCGGGCGTGGACGAATACCCGCCGCTGACACCGGATGCGCTGGAGGACTACCTGACGACGGTGGCGGAGTTCGACGGTCTGATGATCGTCCACGCCGAGGATGCCGAATCCATTGCCCACGCCCCGGAACCGCACGGCGGGCGCTTCGCCGACTTCCTCGCGTCCCGGCCGCGCGAGGCGGAGAACCTCGCGATCGCCGAGGTCGTCGAGCGCACCCGGCGCACCGGTGCTCGGGCGCACATCCTGCACCTGTCCTCCTCCGACGCACTGCCGATCCTGCGCGCCGCCAAGGACGACGGGATCGACATCACCGCGGAGACCTGCCCGCACTACCTGACGCTGCTCGCCGAGGACGTGCCGAACGGTGGTACGGCATACAAATGCTGTCCGCCGATCCGGGAGTCGGCCAACCGGGATCTGCTGTGGCAGGCGCTGGCCGACGGGACGATCGACTACATCGCCTCCGACCACTCCCCGTCGACGGTCGAGCTGAAGGATCTCGAGCGGGGCGACTTCGGCGTCGCGTGGGGCGGGATCGCCTCGGTGCAGGTGGCGCTGCCGGCCGTGTGGACCGAGGCACGCCGGCGCGGCATCGACCTGGCCACGGTCTCCACCTGGATGTCGTCGCGTCCTGCGGAGCGGATCGGCCTGCAGCGCAAGGGAAAGCTCGCCGTCGGGTATGACGCCGACCTGGCGGTCTTCGCGCCGGAGGAGGAGTTCGTCGTGGACGCGGCACAGTTGCACCACAAAAATCCCGTGTCGGCATACGACGGCCGGCGTCTGGCCGGTGTCGTCCGGCGCACCCTGGTGCGTGGCGAGGACGTCGACGGGCAGCGACCGGGCGGCCGGCTGCTCGTGCGCGGCAAGGATTGAGGGCGGGCAGCGCGGTGGCCACCGGGTCAGGCGATGTGGGCCAGGTCGCTCGCCCGCACCGGGAAGCGCAGCGGCCGGCCCGCGGCGAGCCGCTCCACCTCCTCGACCGCGGTCCGACCCAGCCGCAGCACCTCGTTGCCCATCGAGCCCGCGATGTGCGGGGTGACCACGACGTTCGGCATCCGGAACAGCGGGCTCTCGGCCGGCAGCGGCTCCGGGTCGGTCACGTCCAGGTAGGCGTCCAGCCGTCCGGACCCGGCATGACGCTCCAGGGCAGCGGTGTCGACGAGGCTGCCGCGTGCGGTGTTGATCAGCACCGAGCCGTCCCGCATGAGCTCCAGCGCCCGCTCGTCGATCAGGTGACGGGTCTGCGGGGTCTCCGGCGCGTGCAGCGTCACGATGTGGCTGCGCCGCAGCAGGTCCGGCAACTCGACCAGTTCGGCGCCGACCTGCCGGGCCGCGTCCTCGTCCAGGAACGGATCGCTGACCAGCACCGTGACGTCGAGAGCCCGCAGCAGGTCGATCACCCGTCGACCGATCCGCGATGCGCCGACCACGCCGACGGTGCAGCCGTAGCTGCCGTGCTCCAGCCCCACCTCGTCGCCGCTGCGTTTCCGGCCGCTCGCCCGGTATGCCGCCTGGTGTCGGGCGAACCGCTTACTGGCCAGAATCACTGTGGCCAGCGTGAATTCGGCAACCGGGACAGCGTTGGCCTCCGCGGCCGTCGAGACCTGGACACCGGCGTCCCAGACGGCGTGATCCAGGAATCCCTTGACCGAGCCGGCGGAGTGCACGACCGCGCGCAACCGCGGCAGCCGCCGGAGCACGTCCCGGTCGACCACCGGTGCGCCCCAGCCGGTGATCAACACCTCGACCTCCGGCAGCCACGGCTGCGTGGCGGAGTCGAAGTCATGGAGCACGCGCGGTGCGCCGGTCTCGTCGCGCACCACGGTCGCCGCCTCGGCCAGCCGCTCCAGTGCCGCCGCGTCGAACGCGGCCAGGAGCGACTCCTCCGCCATCGCGAAACACACCACCGGCCGACCGGCACTCCCAGTTGGCATCAAGCACACTCCCTCACGTCGACCACACTCACTCGTCCTTGTCGTTCCTCACTCTCCCTCATCGATCCGACGGATCAGGAAGTTGGTTCCCATGCGGTTGCTTCGTGTCGGCCCGCCGGGCGCTGAACGGCCCTGCGCCCTACTGGCCGACGGCACGGCGTGCGATCTGTCGTCCGTCGTGCCGGACCTGGACCACCACACCCTCGGTGCCGCTTCGCTCGAGCGTCTGTCGACCGCGGTGGCGGGTGGCACGCTGCCGACGGTCGACCTGACCGGCCAGCGCATCGGCCCACCGGTCGCCCGCCCCGGAAAGGTGGTCTGCATCGGTCTCAACTACCGCGACCACGCGCATGAGACGGGCGCGGGCATCCCGGCCGAACCGATCGTCTTCCTGAAGGATCCGTGGACCGTCGTCGGACCGAACGACGCCGTGCCGATCCCGCGGGGCAGCAGCAGCACCGACTTCGAGGCGGAGCTCGCCGTCGTCATCGGCAGCACGGCCCGCTATCTGCGCACCCCGGCGGACGCCGCCGAACACATCGCCGGCTATGCACTGTCCCACGACGTCTCCGAGCGCGAGTTCCAGTTGGAGCGCGGCGGCGGTCAGTGGGACAAGGGCAAGAGCTGCGAGGGGTTCAATCCGCTCGGTCCGTGGTTGGTGACGCCCGACGAGTTCGATCCGTCGTCTGCCCGGATCCGACTGTGGGTCAACGGTGTCGGGCGCCAGGACGGCAACACCGATCAGATGATCTTCGACGTGCCGACCCTCGTGCACCACCTCAGCCAGTTCATGGTGCTGCACCCCGGCGACGTGATCAGCACGGGCACGCCTGCCGGCGTCGCCCTGGGTGCGCCGGAGCCCAAGCCCTACCTGCGTGCCGGTGACGTCGTGGAAGCCGAGATCGAGGGACTCGGACGGATGCGGCAGGTCTTCCACCAGGCCTGATCCGCCTCGTCATACCAACAGCAAGAGCCCGGCCGATGGCCGGGCTCTTGCTGTTGGTGGGTGGAGCATAGGGGATTCGAACCCCTGACCTCTTCCATGCCATGGAAGCGCGCTACCAACTGCGCCAATGCCCCGTAGTGGGTTGTCCTCCGGGAGAACCGGCGACCGACATACTGTAGCCAGCCGGAGGCGGCTGCACCAAATCGGGCCGGTGCCGCATGCTCAGCCGCGGTGATCCTGCCGTTTGCGGACGTAAACCTGCCGCCGCACGTGCGCCACGACGGTGCCGTCGTCGAGCGTCAGATCGGTCTCGAACCAGCGCAGCACCTTCTGCCCGGACTCGGCCGCGGCCCGCACCTCCTCGGCCACCTCACGGGGCACTTCGAAGCGCCCGTGCACGGTCGAGGTGCCGGGGCTGAGGTAGTCGATCTCCGCCTTCGTGTCCCAGACGTAGTAGCCCTTGCCGAGCTGGTTCCACAGCAGCAGCGCGAAGAACGCGTCCGACATCGACCCGATCGAGCCGCCGAACGCGGTCCCCTGCTGGTTGCGGTTGAACCGGTTGAGGCGCAACTCAGTGCGGCAGACCGTCCAGTCGTCGGAGAATTCGCGCACCCGGATGCCGGCGCCGAGCAGCGGCGGGTAGAGGGACATCCCACGCGCCAGCCAGCGCGGTGGGATCGTCCGGCGCCCGCCGAATCTGGACGACCTCGTGGTGGCGCCGGTGGTCTTCGTGCCGCTCATCGCGACCTCGCTCCTTGCGTCGTGAGTGGTGCTCGTCGCAGGTTCCAGCCGGCGATCTGCCAGCGATCCCCGTGCTCGGCCAGTTGCGCCCAGTGGCAGTTGCCCATGCCCTGGAACGACTGCAACGCGATCTGCTGCGGTATGCCGCACAGCGACGCGCACAACACGCGTGCGGCGAAGCCGTGGGTGGCCACGACGACGGTCTCCCCCGGTGTCATCGTGGCGATGACGTCGCGGGCTGCCGCGGTGGTGCGCTGGGCGACGTCGGCCATCGTCTCGCCGGTGCCGCCACGTGGCACGTCCTCGCCGGCGCTGATGCGGTCCAGCAGGTCGGCGTCGCGGTCGCGGATCTCGGCGGTGGTCAGCTCGGCCCAGCCGCCCACGTCGACCTCCCGGAAGCGCCGGTCGAAGGACAACGGTATGCCGCTCACCGACGCCAGCGCCCGAGCCGTGTCGGCGGCCCGGCTCAGGTCGGATGCGATGATGCGGGAAACACCTTGCTGCGCAAGCGATTCCGCGGCATACGCGGCCTGCCGCCGACCACGCTCGGAGAGCGGGGCGTCGAACTGGCCCTGCCACCTGCCGGCGGCGTTGTAGGTGGTCTCACCGTGGCGCCATACGAGCAAGCGACGCGGCGCCGGTGCGCTCACTGCTGGGTGAGGTCGATCGTCGGGCAGTCGCGCCAGAGGCGTTCGAGAGCGTAGAACTCCCGCTCCTCGTCGTGCTGCACGTGCACGATGATGTCGTCGAAGTCCATCAGGACCCACCGGTCCTCGCGGCCGCCCTCCCGCCGGATCGGCTTGCTGCCCAACTCGTGCAGCCGCTCCTCGATGGCGTCGACGATCGCGGAGACCTGGCGTTCGGTCTCACCGGAGACGACGAGGAAGACGTCGGTCAGCCCCAGTTGGTCGCTGACGTCGATCGCGACGACCGAGGTCGCCAGCTTGTCCTCCGCCGCGGCGGCTGCGGCCCTGGCCAGGTCGATGGCCCGTGCGGTCGCGGTCACCCTCACGCCTCCTTCATTGCGCCGGCTTCCGGCTTGTAGAGCTGATATTTGCCGATGTACTGCACGACGCCGTCCGGAACGAGATACCAGACCGGCTCGTCGTCGACGACGCGTTGCCGGCAGTCGGTCGAACTGATCGCCATGGCAGGCACTTCCATCAACCGCACATGGTCGCGCGGCAGCCCCTTGTCAGACAACACGTGGCCTGGGCGCGTCACCCCGATGAACTGCGCGAGTGGCCACATCTGGTCCACGCCCCGCCAGGACAGGATCTGCGCCAGCGCGTCGGCGCCGGTGATGAAGAACAGCTCCGCGTCCGGGCGCTGTCGGCGCAGGTCCGTCAGCGTGTCGATGGTGTAGGTGGGACCGGGCCGGTCGATGTCGACCCGGCTGACGGTGAAGCGCGGGTTCGACGCGGTCGCGATCACCGTCATGAGGTAGCGGTGCTCGGCGGAGGTGACACCGCGGCCTTCCTTCTGCCACGGCTGCCCGGTCGGCACGAACACCACCTCGTCGAGGTCGAGACGGGCCTGCACCTCACTGGCTGCAACCAGGTGGCCGTGGTGGATGGGGTCGAACGTGCCGCCCATCACCCCCAGCCGGATGGTCAGTGCTCCTTCTCCCCTTCGGCACCGTCGCGCTGGTCGGCGGCGGTGTTGCGGAAGGTCCACAGGATGCCCAGCAGCAGCAGGAACACGGCGAACGCGATCAAGCCGTAGAGGATGTGCGGCATCGGCAGGTGGTGCTCCTCCAGCTTGGGCACGGAGGAATCTGTTGCGAGCTGGACCAGGGACGACCTCATGCGCTCAGCTTATCGGGTATGACGCGGGCCTCTCGCACCGCCGGGCGACCGGAGGACGTCGCGCTAGCGGACCTGCCCGTCGCCCTCGACGACCCATTTGGTGCTGGTCAGCTCCTGCAGACCCATCGGGCCGCGAGCGTGCAGCTTCTGGGTGGAGATGCCGATCTCGGCCCCGAAGCCGAACTCACCGCCGTCGGTGAACCGCGACGACGCGTTGACCGCGACCACCGCCGCGTCGACGCGCGCGACGAACTGGCGCGCCGCGGCGCGGTCCGCGGTGACGATCACCTCCGTGTGACCGGACCCGTAGCGGCCGATGTGGGCGATCGCCGCGTCCAGGTCGTCGACGACCGCGACGCTCAACTGCAGGTCGAGGTATTCGGTCCCGAAGTCCTCTTCCGTCGCCGGTGTGTATGGCGTGCCGTGCCGACCTGCGATCTCCCCGGCGCGCTGGTCGGTGTGCAGCACGACGCCGGCGGAGGTCAGGGCGTCATACAACGCGGGCAGCACGGCGTCGGCGATGTCGCGGTGCACCAGCAGCGACTCGGCGGCGTTGCACACGCTGGGGCGGTGGGTCTTGGAGTTGACCGCGATCGCCACTGCCTGATCGAGGTCCGCGGCGGCGTCGACATACACGTGGCAGTTGCCGACCCCGGTCTCGATGACGGGCACCGTCGCACCCTGCACGACGGCCCGGATGAGTCGGTCACTGCCTCGCGGAATGACCAGATCGACCAGTCCGCGGGCGGTGATCAGCGCGTCGACGTCCTCGTGACCGCCGTCCAGCAGCTGCACGGCGTCGGCAGGAATCCCCTGCTGCGCCAGCGCTTCTCGCAGGACACCGACGATGACCCGGTTGGTGTCAGCCGCTGCCGAGCCACCGCGCAGGATCATCGCGTTGCCACTCTTGAGGCCGAGGCCCGCGGCGTCGACGGTGACGTTGGGCCGTGCCTCGTAGATCATGCCGACCACACCCATCGGCACGCGGATCTGTCGCAACTGCAGACCATTGGCCAGGGTGGAACCGCGCACGATGTCGCCCACCGGGTCCGGTAGCCCGGCGAGCTGTCGCAGCGCCTCGGCGATCGCGGCCACCCGTTCGGGGGCGAGACGCAGGCGGTCCTGCAGGCCCTCGGCCATGCCGGACTCCCGGCCGCGCACGAGGTCCGCCTCGTTGGCGGCGACGATGCGGTCGGTCGCCGCGAGCAGCGCGTCGGCGAGGGCGTGCAGCGCGGCGTCCTTGTCGGCGCGGGTCAGCACCGCGAGCTGTTTCGACGCCACTTTGGCGGCCACCCCCGCGGCGTGGACGCGGCTCGTCGCGGCTGTGGGGGCGGGCTGGTCGAGCGTGCTGGTCATGCCTCCAGGATATGGAGCGCCTGCCGGCGATGCGTCATCGCGTGCTGCGCCTTGAACGGGCTCGCACCTCACCACCGGTGATTTAGGGACGACGGTCGCGCCAAAATCACGCAAACACGCCAGAACCGGTGATTTAAGGACGACAGTCGCGCCCAAAATTAGACGTCGGCCAAGAACTCCGATGCGCCGCGCAGGCGGGTGCGCAGAAGTTCCTGGGTATGCCGCGAGTCCAGCCGCACGTCCAGTTGCTGGTCGGGACCGAGCTCGGCGCGCGACCCGATCCGGATGCGGTCGAACTCGAGCCCATCGCGCTGAGCGATCAACCGACCCATGTCGACGCGGCTGACGGCGTCGGCGCCGCCGCAGTGGAACGTGCCCGCTCGTCGCTCCTCGGCCAGCTCAAGCAGCGCGGCGGCCAGATCGTCGCGGTGCACCGGGCAACGGATTTCGTCGGCGAACAGCGCACCGTCGGCACCCCCGGCGAGGGCGTGGACGAGCCGCTCCATCGAAGAGTCCGGGCCGAGGATGCGGGAGCTACGGGCGATGGTCGCGGTGGGCAGCACCGCACGGATCGCGGTCTCGGCGGCGGCCTTGGCGGCGCCATACGGCGTGATGGGGTCGGGCGACGCGTGCTCGTCGTAGGACGGCGCCCGGCCGGAGAAGATTGCGTCAGACGAGACGAAGACCAGGCCCGCGCCGGCCGCAGCGGCCGCGAGTGCCACGTGGACGGCACCGTCAGCCGTCACCCGCCAGTCCCCCATGGCGAATGCCGTGTGTATGACGACGTCCGGTGCGACCTCACGCACGACCGCGTGACACTGCTCGGAGTCTGTGATGTCGAGGCGAAGAACGGAGGTGCGCGAGACCGCGACCACGTCGTGACCGGCGGCCGATGCCTGCGCCACCAACTCGGCACCGAGATAACCGGTGCCGCCCGTGACC
Organism: Flexivirga lutea; assembly: GCF_054778955.1. Classification (NCBI taxonomy): domain Bacteria; kingdom Bacillati; phylum Actinomycetota; class Actinomycetes; order Micrococcales; family Dermacoccaceae; genus Flexivirga; species Flexivirga lutea. Next base: position 213,656 of record NZ_BAAGZB010000003.1, on the reverse strand, counting down.
AGCAGCCTCACCGCTGCTGGGAAATCGCGAAACGGCGCTGCTGCCGGTACACCCCGACGAAGACGATGATGATGCCACCGATGGTCAGGTAGAGGCTGTACTTGGCCAACTGGTTGACCAGATCCTTGGCCGGCTCCCCCATCCGGTAGCCGGCATACATCCACAGGCCGCGGTAGACCAGCCCGGCGAGGAAGTCGATGAGCAGGAAGCGCCGCAACGACATGCGGGCGTCGCCGACGAACGCGTAGACGATGGAGCTGGGCAGCAACGGGATGAACCACACCAAGAAGACCGCCGGCCCGCCGAACCGCCGGGCGATGCTCTCGGCCCAGTACGCCGTCCGGGCCGCCCACTTCGAACGCGCGGCGATCATGTCGATGACTCCGCGCCCCCAGAGGCGGCCGGCCCACCACCACAACCAGTCGAACTTGATCGAGGTCAGCGACGCGGCGATGATCGCCAGCCACCAGAACGGCTGGTGCTGTCCGACCCTGGCCAGCGCACCGATATCGACCATGGCGATGTTGGAGCCGCTGAAGCAGGCCAAAATGTAGTCACGTGCCGGTGCCGAGAAGTTGCCGAGGATCCACGGCCGCACCGGGATCGTCAACAGGCCGTAGGCGCCGGTGGCGATGATCAGTCCGATGCACCACATGTCGGCCCTGCCCGGCTTACCCTTCCAGGGCATCCGGGGGTCGTCCCACCATTCCTTGGTGGGTGGCTCCTGCTCCTGCGCCGCGGCTGCCAACTGCTCGGCCTGCGCCTCCGACGCAGGGATCGGCCGACTGTAGTCGCTCACGTCACCATCCTCGCTCATCGTCGTGCCCTACCGGCCAGCACCGCCAGGTGGTCGCGGTGCACGACCTCACGCTCGTATGCCGCCCCCAGCGTGCGCGCCAGCTCGTGGGTGTTGCGCCCCAGCAGCCGGGGCAGCTCCTTGGCGTCGTAGTTGACCAGGCCGCGCGCGACCACCAGGCCGGACTCGTCCACGAGGTCAACGGCGTCGCCGGCCGAGAAGTGCCCGGAGACCTGGCGAATCCCCGCAGGCAGCAACGATTTCCCGCGTTGGGTGACGGCGAGCACGGCGCCGTCGTCGATGATCAGCTTGCCCTGCGGGGAGGTCGCGTAGCGCAACCACAATTGCCGCGCACTGGGCCGGTGCCCCTGCGGCGCGAAGATCGTGCCGACGTCCTCGCCGGCCAGCGCGGCCCCGGCCAGCGGCGCCGACGTCAGAACGGTCGGCACGCCCGCGGCGGTGGCGATCTGGGCCGCCTCGATCTTGGTCACCATGCCGCCGGTGCCGACCGCCGAACCGGTCCCTCCCACGTCCACACCGTCCAGCGACGCCTGCTCGAGCACCTCGCCGATGCGCCGGGCCCCGGGCTGCGTGGGCGGCGCGTCATACAGGGCGTCGACGTCGGACAGCAGGACCAGCGCCGAGGCATCGATGAGGTGTGCGACCAGGGCGGCGAGCCGGTCGTTGTCGCCGAAGCGGATCTCGTGGGTGGCGACGGTGTCGTTCTCGTTGACCACCGGCACCACGCCGAGCGCAAGCAGCCGCTCGATGGTGCGCCGGGCGTTGACGTAGTGCCCGCGACGGGTGACGTCGTCGGCGGTGAGCAGCACCTGTCCGGCGGTCAGGCCGTGCCGCTCGAACGCCACGCTGTATGCCGCCAGCAGCGCGCCCTGTCCCACGCTGGCCGCCGCCTGCTGGGTGGCCAGGTCACGCGGACGGCGGCGCAGCCCGAGCGGGACCATGCCGGCCGCGATCGCACCGGAGGAGACCAGCACGATGTTCGCTCCGGACAGCCGACGAGCAGCCAGCGCATCGGCGAGCGCGGTGACCCGCTCCGGGTCGAGGCCGCCCTGGACGCTGGTGAGCGAACTGGAGCCGACCTTGACCACGACGGTGGCGGCCGATGCGACCGCCGCACGCAGCTGATCGGTGTCCCGATCACTCATCGCTGTCGACGACGGCGGGGTCCCGGTCGGTCCACAGCCCGGCCTTGCGCTCGGCGTCCAGCTCCTCGCGTGCCTCGCGCTGTGCGTCCTTGCGGCGATGGAACTCCTCGCGCTTCTGGGCGCGGGTGGCGCGGCCGCCATCGACGTCCAGGCGCAGGTCGGTGCCGCGGGGTCCGAGGAGTTCTGCACCGGTCGCCATCGTCGGCTCCCAGTCGAAGACCACGGCGTTGTCCGCCGGGCCGATCAGGACGGTCGAACCGGTCACCGCGCCGGCCTTGAAGAGTTCCTCCTCGACGCCGAGGCGCGCCAGCCGGTCGGCGAGGTAGCCGACTGCTTCATCGTTGGCGAAGTCGGTCTGCCGCACCCACCGGGTGGGTCGCTCACCGATGATCCGGAAGACCTCGTCGGTGCCGTGCATCTCCTTGCGGATCGTGAAACCGGAGTCGTCGACGGCCTGGGGGCGCACCACGATCCGCTGCGGGGTGATGCTGGACTCGATCTCGGCACGGGCGCGGTCGACGTGCGCGGCCAGCGAGAAGCTGAGCTCCTTGAGGCCGGTGTGCGCGACAGCGGAGACGATGTGCACCTCCAGGCCGCGGGCTTCCAGGTCGGGGCGGACGAGTTCGGCGAGTTCGCGGGCATCCGGCACATCTGCCTTGTTGAGCACGACGATGCGGGTGCGTTCCGACAGCGGCTTGCCGCCGAGGGAGTCGTCGGCGACATACTCGGCGAGCTCCTGCTCGATGACGTCCAGATCGGACAGCGGGTCGCGGCCCGGCTCGAGGGTCGCGCAGTCGACCACGTGCACCAGCACCGAGCAGCGCTCGACGTGCCGCAGGAACTCCAGCCCGAGACCCTTGCCCTGACTCGCGCCCGGGATCAGCCCCGGCACGTCGGCGATGGTGTAACGCTGCGAACCCGCAGTGACGACACCGAGGTTGGGCACCAGGGTGGTGAAGGGATAGTCGGCGATCTTCGGCTTGGCCGCCGACATCACCGACACCAGGCTGGACTTGCCGGCCGACGGGTAACCGATCAACGCCACGTCCGCCAGGGTCTTCAACTCCAGCGTGATGTCCGACTCGTCGCCGGGCTCGCCGAGCAGCGCGAAGCCGGGCGCCTTGCGCCGCGGGGACGCCAGCGCCTTGTTGCCCAGACCGCCGCGGCCGCCGTTCGCGGCCACGAACCGCGCACCGGCACCGATCAGGTCGGCCAGCACCTCGCCGCGGGAGTCCTTGACGACGGTGCCCTCCGGCACCGGCAGGACCAGGTCCTCGCCGTCGGCGCCGTTGCGTTCGTCACCGGCGCCGGGGCGGCCGTTCGGGGCGACGCGCTGCGGGCTGCGGTGGTATTCCAGCAGGGTGGTCGACTGCGAGTCGACCTCGAGGATCACGCTGCCGCCCTTGCCGCCGTTGCCCCCGTCGGGTCCGCCGAGCGGCTTGAACTTCTCCCGGTGCACCGACGCGACGCCGTGCCCGCCGTGCCCGGCGCGCACGTGCAGGACCACTCGGTCCACGAAGTTGGTGGCCACGCATCTCTCCTTGCGGGTTGTGTATGACGGCGGAAGGGGTGGGTCCGGAGAATCTCGGACCCACCCCTTCCGCTCGAGGTGCTGCTGGCTGGTGCTCGGAGGCTACCTGCTCAGGCCTCGGTGCTGTCGGCAAGCACGATGTTGACGGTCTTGCGGCCGCGCTTGGCGCCGAACTCGACCGCGCCGGCGCGCAGCGCGAAGAGCGTGTCGTCCTTGCCACGGCCCACGCCCTCGCCGGGGTGGAAGTGCGTGCCGCGCTGGCGGACGATGATCTCGCCGGCGTTGACGACCTGGCCGCCGAAGCGCTTGACGCCGAGTCGCTGGGAGTTGGAGTCCCGACCGTTGCGGGTCGAGGACGCACCCTTCTTGTGTGCCATTTGCTAAGCCCTTACTTGAGAAATGAGTTCAGGAACGAAGATCGGGGTCCCCGCGAAGTATTCGCAGGAGCGAAGCGGGGGAGAAACTTCGTGGGGTGATCAAGCCTCGATGGCGGTGACCTTGACCTGGGTCAGCGGCTGACGGTGGCCCTGGCGCTTGCGGTAGCCGGTCTTGTTCTTGTACTTCACGATGGTGATCTTCGGGCCCTTGGCGGCCTTCATCACCTCGGCCTTGACGGTGACCTTGGCCAGCTTGGCGGCGTCGGTCGTCACGGTGCTGCCGTCCACCAGCAGCAGCGGCTTGAGCTCGATGCTCTCGCCGGCCTTGGTGGTGACCTTGTCAATGGTCAGGACGTCGCCCACGGAGACCTTCTCCTGGCGACCGCCTGCGCGAACAATCGCGTACACGTCGGAACTCTCTTTCGTCATGGATGCGCACTTGTCAGGGACCGGCAGGCAGCTACCCCGGGAGAACCGGGACGCCCGCGCGGTGGGCACACCGAGGCACGAGTTTACGGGCCGGGCCGGTGATGCTCCAAATCGTCGGATCGGGCAGCGGCCGGGTGACCCGGCTCACGCCCCGGACCGGGATGACTGCAGGTAAGCGTCAACCGGTCTCATTCGGCGTCGGCGGCCGGCGGGCCCGCGGGAGCGACCACCCGGGCTCGCTTCCTGCGTTGCGGCTTGACCGGTTCGGGCGGGGTCGCCACTGGCGCGGACACGGTGTCGGACGCTGCGGTGGCGGCCGGTGCTGCGTCGGCCGCTGCCACTGTCGCGGTGGGTGACACCGCCGGCGCCTCGACGTGCTGTGCGGCACCCGCCGCGGAGGTCGCCCGGCGGCGGGCCCGCCCGGTGATCCGGCGGACCGGTGCCGCGGCGTCGGTGGCCTCGCCGTGTTCGGGGGCGGACGGTGCCGGCGCCTGCGGTGTCTCGGCCGTCGGCGTGGCCGACCGCTGTGAGCCGGCGCGACCGGTCACCGCGGGAGCGGTGCCCGTCGTCGGCTGCTCCGCGGACTGCTCGGCCACATCGTGCTCGGCCGCCTTGCGGGCGCGTTTCTTGCCGCCGCGCGCCTTCTTGGCCGGCTTGCCTGCCTCATCGGCCGGCCCGGTGTGCTCGCCCGTGTCGACGATCGCGCCTGCCTCGCCGGCCGGTGCCGCAGTGTCCTGCGTGTCCTGGGCGGCCTGCAGGTCGTGGGTGTCGTGGGTGTCATGGGTGTCATGGCCGGCCGGTGCGCCGTGGTCCTCCGACTTCGCGCCCGACTGCGCAGCGGCATGGGCTGCAGCGGCGATCTGTGCGGCGGTCGGTCCGGACGGCTTCGCCGGCTCCTCGGCCTGCTTCTTGGCCTTCCCCTTGCGGGACTTGCCGTTGCCGCCGCCGGAACTGCCGGACGGCTTGTCGACCGGGTCGGCGTGCACGATGATGCCCCGCCCGCCGCAGTGCTCGCACGGCTCGGAGAAGACCTCGACGAGGCCGGACCCGACGCGTTTACGGGTCATCTGCACCAGCCCGAGCGAAGTGACCTCGGCGACCTGGTGCTTGGTGCGGTCGCGCCCCAGGCACTCCAGCAGCCGTCGCACCACCAGGTCGCGGTTGGACTCCAGCACCATGTCGATGAAGTCGACGACGATGATGCCGCCGATGTCGCGCAGCCGCAGCTGGCGGACGATCTCCTCGGCCGCCTCCAGGTTGTTCTTGGTGACGGTCTCCTCGAGGTTGCCGCCGGAGCCGACGAACTTGCCGGTGTTGACGTCGATGACCGTCATCGCCTCGGTGCGGTCGATGATCAGCGAACCGCCACTGGGCAGCCAGACCTTGCGGTCCATCGCCTTGGCGAGCTGCTCGTCGATGCGGTGCACCGCGAACGCGTCGTGCTCGCCGGTCCACTTCTGCAGCCGCTCCGCCAGGTCGGGCGCAACCGAACCGACGTAGTCGTGCACCTGGGACCAGGCCTTGTCACCGGCGACGACCAGCTTGCTGAAGTCCTCGTTGAAGACGTCGCGGATGACGCGCACGGTCAGGTCGGGTTCACCGTGCAGCAGGCTGGGGGCACTGGCGGACTTCGCGTCGGACTGGATCTTCTCCCACTGTGCCTGCAGCCGCTCGACATCGGCCCGCAGCTCGGTGTCGCTGGCGCCCTCGGCCGCCGTACGCACGATCACGCCGGCGTCGTGCGGCACGACCTCCTTGAGGATCTTCTTCAACCGCGCGCGTTCGGTGTCGGGCAGCTTGCGGGAGATGCCGGTCATCGAGTTGCCCGGCACGTAGACCAGGAATCGACCCGGCAACGACACCTGGCTGGTGAGCCGGGCGCCCTTGTGGCCGATCGGGTCCTTGGTCACCTGGACCAGCACCGTGTCCCCGGACTTCAGGGCGTTCTCGATGCGCTTGGCCTGGCCGTTCTCGAGGCCGGCCGCATCCCAGTTGACCTCGCCGGCGTACAGCACGGCGTTGCGGCCGCGGCCGATGTCGACGAAGGCGGCTTCCATGCTGGGCAGCACGTTCTGGACCTTGCCGAGGTAGACATTGCCCGCCATCGAGGCCTGCTGCACCTCGCGGGAGACGTAGTGCTCGACCAGGACGCCGTCCTCGAGCACGCCGATCTGCGTGCGGCCGGCCTTCTCCCGCACCACCATCTGGCGGTCGACGCTCTCGCGGCGGGCGAGGAACTCCGCCTCGGTGATGACGGTACGGCGCCGGCCGGCCTCGCGCCCCTCGCGCCGGCGCTGCTTCTTGGCCTCCAGGCGGGTGGATCCCTTGATCGCGGTGACCTCGTCGCGGTCCTTGCGCGGCTCGCGCACCTTCGTCACGGTGCCGGGTGGGTCGTCGCCCTCGGTCGCCCCGCCACTGCGACGCCGGCGGCGGGTGCGGCGCCGGCCGTTGCCCTCGGACGCCTCACCCTCGTCGGCCTTGTCGCCGGATCCGGCCTCCTCGCCGGAGCCGTCGCCGCCCTTCGTGTCGTCGCCGGAGCTCTGCGCGTCCGCGTCGTTGGTGCCATTCTTGTTGCCGTTGCCGTTGCCGTTGTCGTTGTTGTTGTCGGCGCCCTTCCGGGAACCCCGGCTCGAGCCCTTGCCCTTGTCGGAATCGGTCTCGGAGTTCTTCTCGGAGTTCTTCTCGGACCCGTTGTCCGCGTCGTCCTTGCTGCGCCGGCCCCGGCCGCCGCGGCGACGGGAGCGGTTGGCGCCCTGCCCGTCGCCATCGCCGTCGCCGTTGTCGTTGTTGCGGTCGTTGTTGCGGTCGTTGTTGCGGTCGTTGCCGCCGTTGCCGTCCGCATCGTCGTCGCCACCACGCGAGTCGTCGCGCCGGCTGTCCGGCTCCCGTCGGGGCGGTGCGACGGTCTGCGGGTCGGGCGCTTGGAAGAGCAGGCCGAAGTTCATCGCTGCCGTGGACCGCGTCGGCTCCGGCGGGGCGCTCTCGGTGGTGTCTGCTGTCGGTGCCAGGAACGGGTTGGTCTCTTGCGGGGCCATGGCCCTCATCTCTCGTCAGCATGCGAGTGACCCACAACGAGGCAGCGCCTGCACACCCGCATGTCGCGGTTGGGCCGTCACGCACGGGCGAATCAGCCCACGGTGACGCGAAAGTCGTCTGTTACGTCGCGCCCAGGGTTCGCGTCATCTCGCGGCACCCTGAGGTCGGACGCCGTCGGTCCTGCACTCGGCTGATCGCGAGATCTCGCGGGCTCGAGTTGGCTGCCAACGGGGCGTCGAACAGGTTGTGGCACTGCCGACGACCGCTGCCATTGTCGCACACATCCGGGCGCCGGATCGTCGGGACGCACGTTCGCAGTGCGTCCGAATCACCGCAGCGGGTCGGCGATGGCGCCGTCCTCGCGCAGCGGGCCCTGGCTGAGCCGGGTGACCTGCGGCGGGCGTGTCGGGTGAAGTCCGCCATACGTGCTGAGCGCGGTGAGGACGTCGTCCGGCCGCACCAGTGGGGTGAGATGCCGCAGCACGATGGTCAGCACCGCTCCGTCGGCCGTGAGGCTCGCGACGGCGGCCCGTACGTCGAACTCACGCTCACCGCGCTTGGTCATCCGCGAGACTGTCGCGTCGTCGCGGGCGAGCAGCTCTGTTGCCGCCGCGGCGACCGCCGCCGCGTCGTCGGCGGCGAAGTCCAGCCGCCAGCAGCTCGCTGTCAACCGATCGGCCAGTGCACCGGGCAGCGCCTCGGCGACATCGAGGACGACCAGGTCGCCGGGCAACGCCTCGTCGAGGTCGGCGCGCAACCGGTCCGGCGCACATTCCCGGGTCAGCTGCAGTTCGAAGTACTCCGCCTCACTCGCCGTGCCGGTCGGTGCGGCGTTGGCGTAACTGATCTTGGGGTGCGGGTGGAATCCTGCCGAGAATGCCACCGGGATCCCTGCCCGGCGCACCGCACGCTCCAGGGCGCGCTGGAAGTCCCGGGTCGAGGAGAAGCGCAACCGGCCGCGCTTGGCATAGCGCACGCGCAATCGCTGGACGGCGGGCTCGGGTGCGGGTCCTTCGGGGACACGTTGTCTGGCCACCGGGACACGGTAATAGGTACCCCCGGCGCGGCCGACGGCGTCCGGCGACGGTGCGCTGCCTACTCTTGCCGGATGGCAGCCAGGGGGTCACGAGTCCGCAGCAGATCCCGCGGCGGTTCGTGGCGGGAGACGGCATACGCCCTGCTCGCCTTCGTGGCCGTCCGGCTAGTCGGCACCGGCGTGCTGGCGCTGGTCCTGCGACTGCGCGACGCCGGCTCGTTGCACCACATGCTGACGCGGTACGACGGCCAGTGGTACGCCCGGATCGCCGAGCACGGCTACGGCACCACGATCCCGGCGCACGACGGGATGCATTCGGACTACGCGTTCTTCCCGCTGCTGCCGCTGCTCGAGCGCGGCGTCCACACACTGGTGCACCTGCCGGTGGTCGATCTGGGGATGGCGATCAACTGGGTCGCGTCGCTCGTCGCCGCGGCCGGCATCCACGCGGTGACCGCGCGGGTGACCGATGGGCGGGTCGCGCTGATCACCGTGGTCCTGTGGGCGATGTACCCCTACGCCATCGTGCTGTCGATGTCCTACACCGAGGGCCTGCTGTGCGCCCTGGCCGCATGGGCGCTCTTCGCCGTCGCACACCGGCGGTGGCTGGTCGCCGGGGCACTGGCCGGTCTCGCCGGGTTGACCCGTCCCACCGGCGCAGCGGTCGTCGCAGCCGTCTGCGTCGCCGCGCTGCTGGCCGGACAACGCGGGAAGGAACCGTGGGCACGGGTGCTGCCCGCGCTCGTGGTCGCACCGCTCGGCCTGCTGGGTTACCTGGCGTATGTCGCCGTCCGGCAGGACGAGTTGCTGGGCTACTTCCACGTCACCGAGGGCTGGAACCGCAGCTGGGACAGCGGCCGCTACTTCGCGCACTGGCTGTCGGGGATGGTGCACGCGGGAGGGCTCGAGACGCTCAAGGGCGTGGGGCTGATCGCGGCCCTGCTGGCCATGGTGTGGCTGATCTGGAAGGGTGCCCGGGACGGCCTGCCGGTCGGGTTCACCGTTTTCAGCGTGGTGCTGCTGGTGATGACGATCGGTACGTCGGGCTACTTCGGGTCCCGGCCCCGCTACCTGCTGCCCGCCTTCACGCTGCTGGTCCCCCTCGCTGCCGGGCTGACCCGGTTCCGGCCGGCGGTGCGCATCCCGCTGGCCGTCGTCCTGTCGGTCGGCCTGGCCGTCGTCGGCGGCTACGCGCTGACCACCGGAGCCCCCTGACCGGAGGCGTCGCCCGCGGGATCGCCGTGCACCTGCACGACGCGCGGTGGAGCGTCCGTTCCGCCTAGGCTGGTCGGCGTGCAGCTGGAGTTCGACGCCGAGATCATCGAGTGGCGAGGCCCTGCGCCATACCTCTTCGCGCCGTTGCCGCCGGCACACGCAGACGAACTGGCACAGATCGCCCGCGACGTCACCTACGGCTGGGGCTGCATCCCGGCCCGGGGCCGGATCGGCGGCACCGATTTCACCACCTCGATCTTTCCGCGCCACGGCGGCTACCTCGTCCCGGTCAAGGTCGCGGTCCAGCGGGCGGAGCGCGTCGGGCTGGGCGACGTCATACACCTGCGGCTCACCGTGGGCGACGACTGAGCACATCCGAGGTTCACCTGCTGTTGATCGCCGGCTTCCTTGCCGGTCAGCTGGATCCGTTTGCATCACTCCCGGCCGGCGTCCCCGTCAGGTTCACCCGAACCCCGCCGACCGACGGAGGGATCACTTCATGACTTCATTCCGCTCGACTGCCTGCCGGATCTCCCACCGGGGCAAGGCGTTCGGCGCCCTCGCCGCCGTGGTCGCGCTCACCGGCACGGCCACGGCCGCCGCAGCGCCGGCCGCGCACCCAGGGCATCGCGGCCACCAGCCGGCCAACGTCATCCTGTTGATCGGCGACGGCATGGGCGACTCGGAGATCACCGCTGCGCGCAACTACCAGGTCGGCGCGGACGGCCGACTGAACCTGGACCGGCTGGACAGCACCGGCGCCTACACGACCTACTCGGTGCGCAAGGGCACGAACACCCCTGACTACGTGACGGACTCGGCTGCCTCCGGCACCGGCTGGGCGACCGGCACCAAGACCTACAACGGCGCCATCAGCGTCGACACCCACGGTCGCCGGAAGGCGACGGTGCTGGAGCTGGCCCAGCGCGCCGGCTACCGCACCGGTGACGTGACGACCGCGGAGGTCCAGGACGCCACCCCCGCAGTCCTCGGCGCGCACGTGTCCGACCGCGACTGCAAGGGCCCGCAGGAGACCAGCAGGCTGTGCCCGAGCGATGCCCGCGAGAACGGCGGCGCCGGCTCGATCGCCGAGCAACTGGTGCAGACGCGCCCGGACGTGCTGCTCGGCGGCGGCCGCAAATACTTCGAGCAGCAGGTCACCGCCGGGCGGTATGCCGGACAGACGGTCCTGGACCAGGCGCGCTCGCGTGGCTACTTCGTGGCGACCACGGCGGCGCAACTGCGCACCGCACCACGGGACAAGCCGGTGCTGGGCAGCTTCGCTCCGGGCAACCTCGATCTGGAGTGGGTCGGTCCGACGCCGACGCACCAGAACACTCCGGCCGCCCGGTGCAGCGTGAACACCCACCGTGACGCATCCCAGCCACACCTGTCCACAATCGCCGATGTGGCCATCGACCGGCTGGACCGGCTCAGCCGCTCGGGCAAGGGTGCGAAACACGGCAAGGGCTTCTTCCTGCAGATCGAGGGTGCCTCGATCGACAAGCAGGACCATGCGGCCAACCCGTGTGGCCAGATCGGCGAGAACGTGGAGTTCGACCGCGCCGTCGGTGTCGCACTCGCCTACCAGAAGAAGCACCGGAACACGCTGGTGATCGTCACCGGCGACCACGGTCACACCAGCCAGATCGTCCCGGCCGGCAGCACCACCGCCGGCGTCACCGCGACCCTGACGACCGCCGACAACGCGCCGATGACGATCAGCTACGCCACCGCGTCGGAACCCGGCGGTAGCCAGGAGCACACCGGCACGCAGATCCGGGTCGCCGCATCCGGGCCGGAGGCCTACCGCGTCGAGGGTGTCACCAACCAGACCGACCTGTTCACCACGATGACGAAGGCACTGTCGATCAGCCGCGACTGACGCACCTTCGACCCACCTCCCACGCCCCACCGATTCACCGAGATCCGGCGAGAAGGGGAAGGGGTCAGACGACGGTCAGTGGCAACAGCTTCTTGCCGGTCGGGCCGATCTGGATCTCGGTGTTCATCTGCGGACACACGCCGCAGTCGTAGCACGGAGTCCAGCGGCAGTCCTCGACCTCGTTCTCGTCGATCGCGTCCTGCCAGTCGTCCCACAACCAGTCCTTGTCCAGGCCGGAGTCCAGGTGGTCCCAGGGCAGCACTTCGTTCTCATCGCGCTCGCGGGTGGTGTACCACGCCACGGAGACCGGTGATCCGTCGAAAGTTGTTGCTGCGCAGTCCATCCAGCGGTCGTAGCTGAAGTGCTCGCTCCAGCCGTCGAAGCGGCCGCCGTCGCGCCATACGGCCTCGATGACCGCACCCACGCGGCGGTCGCCGCGACTCAGCAGTCCTTCGACGATGCCCGGCTTGCCGTCGTGATAGCGCATGCCGATCGACGAACCCAGCCGCCGGTCGGACTTGATCGCGTCCTTCAGCTTGGCGAGCCGGGCGTCGGTCTCCTGCGCACCCAACTGCGCGGCCCACTGGAACGGTGTGTGCGGCTTGGGCACGAAACCGCCGATCGAGACCGTGCAGCGGATGTCCTTGCGGCCACTGACCTTCCGGCCCGTCTCGATGACACGCTTGGCCATGTCGGCGATCTGCAGCACGTCCTCGTCGGTCTCGGTCGGCAGCCCGCACATGAAGTAGAGCTTCACCTGCCGCCAGCCGGCGGAGAACGCCGCGGCGACGGTGTTGATCAGGTCGTCCTCGGAGACCATCTTGTTGATGACCTTGCGGATCCGCTCCGAACCGCCCTCCGGTGCGAAGGTCAGGCCCGAGCGCCGCCCACCGCGGGTCAACTCGTTGGCCAGGTCGATGTTGAAGGCGTCCACTCGCGTCGACGGCAGCGACAGGCCGGTCTGGCTGCCCTCGTATCGATCGGCCAACCCCTTGGTGATGTCGCCGATCTCGGAGTGATCCGCGGAGGACAGCGACAGCAGCCCGACTTCTTCGAAACCGGTTGCGGCCAAACCCTGCTGGACCATCTCACCGATGCCCGTGATCGATCGCTCGCGCACCGGCCGGGTGATCATGCCGGCCTGGCAGAAGCGGCACCCGCGGGTGCAGCCGCGGAAGATCTCCACCGACATCCGTTCGTGGACGGTCTCCGCCAGAGGCACCAGCGGCTGCTTCGGGTAGGGCCACGCGTCCAGGTCCATCACGGTGTGTTTGGACACCCGCCACGGGACACCGTGCGCGTCCGGCGCGGGCGCGACCCGCTTGATCCGTCCGTCCGGCAGGTAGTCGACGTCGTAGAACGCAGGCACGTAGACACCGCCGGTGCGGGCGAGCCGCAGCAGCAGTTCACGCCGGCCGCCGGGACGTCCTTCGCACTTCCACGCCTTGATGACGTCGGTGATCTGCAGCAGCGCCTCTTCACCGTCGCCGAGCACCGCGGCGTCGATGAAGTCGGCGACCGGCTCGGGGTTGAACGCCGCATGGCCGCCGACCAACACGATCGGGTCGCGCTCCCGCCGGTCCGCGGCGTGCAGCGGCAGGCCGGCCAGGTCGATCGCATTGAGCATGTTGGTGTAGCCGAGTTCGGTGGACATCGAGAAGCCGAACACGTCGAAGTCCCGGACCGGACGATGCCCGTCGACGGTGAACTGCGGCACCCCGGCCTCGCGCATCGCCGCTTCCATGTCGGACCACACCGCATAGGACCGCTCGGCGAGGGTGTCCGGGCGCTCGTTGAGGACCTCGTAAAGGATCATCACGCCCTGGTTGGGCAGCCCCACCTCGTAGGCGTCCGGGTACATCAACGTCCAACGGACGGTCTGCTCCTCGCCACCGGGCCCAAACCCACCACAGTGCCAGTCCTTGACGGTCGAGTTGAGCTCACCGCCGACATACTGGATCGGTTTGCTGACCTTCTCCAGCAACGGTTCGAGATTCGGGAAGAGTGACTCACCTGCCATGCGCACCAGGGTATGGCGCGAGTGGCCCCGGCACGAAACGGCGCGGCCTGCGGATCGAGCGGACACCATCCGCATCGAGCGGACACGGAAATCCGGCCGCGGAGGGCCGATTTTCGTGTCCGCTCGATCGTTTCCCGTCCGCTCGGGCGAATGGGCTGCAAGGAGTCGGCGCAGGCTCGGTTTCGGTACGCGGCTCGTTCCTCACCGCTGCTCAACCGGCATTCAGTCGTAGAGACCGTCCAGGTCGTCCTTGAACTTGCGGGTGACCACGGTGCGCTTGAGCTTCAGGCTCGGGGTGATCTCGCCCTCCTCGACCGTCAGGTCCCGGGGCAGGATGATGAACTTCTTGATCTGCTCCCAGCGGTTCAGCCCCAGGTTGAGCTCGTCGACATACTCCTGCACCATCTCCCGTGCCGCGTCGGACGAGACGATGGTGCGGTAGTCGGCTCCGTCCATGCCGTGTGCGGCGGCCCAGTCGACGATGCTCTCCTCGTCGAGCGTGATGAGCGCAGAGACGAACTTGCGGCCGTCACCCTCGACCACGAACTGCGAGGCGTAGGGACAGATGCCCTTGAAAGTGGCCTCGATGAGGCTGGGCGCGACGTATTTGCCGTTGGAGGTCTTGAACAGGTCCTTCTTGCGGTCGGTGATGCGCAGGTGGCCGGTCGGCAGCACCTCACCGATGTCGCCGGTGTGGAACCACCCGTCGACCAGCGTCTCGGCGGTGACGTCCTCCAGCCCGCGGTAACCCTGCATCACGCCCGGCCCCTTGACCAGCACCTCACCGTCGTCGGCGATCTTGACCTCGGTGCCGGGGACCGGCCAGCCGACGGTGCCGACCACGTTGGCGTCCGGCCGGTTCACGCAGGAAGCCGCCGAGGTCTCAGTGAGACCGTAGCCCTCGAGGATCGGCATACCCATGGCGTCGAACCAGCGGGCGACGTCCTGATTGAGTGCGGCGGAGCCGGAGATGAAGAACCGCACGCGACCGCCGAAGCGTTGGCGGATCTTGCCGAGCACGATCTTGTCGCCGACGACGTGCTGGGCGGCCAGCACCGGCCCCACCGTGTCTCCGGCCGCTCGTGCCGCGGCGACCTTGCGTGCGTTGCCGCTGGCCCAGTCGAACAGCTTGGCCTTGGCGCCACCCTCCCCCGCCATCATGGTGGTGATGCGGCCGTAGACCTTCTCGAAGATGCGCGGCGCGGCACCCATCCAGGTCGGCTGCACGGTCGGGAGGTTCTCCACGATCTTGTCGACCCGGCCGTCGATGGCGGTCGGGAAGCCGATCTGCAGTGGCAGGGTCAGCAGCACCTTGCCGAAGACGTGGGCCAGCGGCAGCCACAGGTATTGCACGTCGTCCTCGCCGAGGATCCGGACCGAGTCGACGGCGGCGGCCTCGTAGGTCCACGCGTCATGTGGCAGCCGCACGCCCTTGGGGCGGCCGGTCGTGCCCGAGGTGTAGATGAGGGTGGCCAGCGACCCGGGGGTCAGCTGCTCGATGCGGTCGTCGAGCACCCCCGGGTGCTCGGTGAGGTGGGCCGTGCCGAGCTGCTCCAGCTCGTCGAGGCCGATCACCCAGTCGCCGTCGCCGGCGCCGTCGATCTGCACGACCTTGGTCACCGACGGTATGACGTCACGACCGCCACGCAATTTGGCGACCTGCTGGTCGTTCTCCGCGAACACGACGGTGCTGCCGGAGTCGGAGACGATGAACAGCACCTCGTCGGCGGTGGTCGACGGGTAGATCGTCGTGGTCGCCGCTGCGGCCAGCATGATGCCGAGGTCCGCGAGCGCCCACTCCAGCCGGGTCGCGGACGCGACGGCGACCCGGTCCTCCGGCTCGACGCCGAGCGCGACCAGCCCGGCGGCGATGCGACGCGCCCGCTCGTCGACCTGACTCCAGGTCATCGACCGCCATTGCTCCCCCACCGGGTAGCGGAAGGCCTCACGGCTCGGGGTCTTGGCGACCCGGTCCGCGAAAAGGTGCGCCACGGAGCGGGCACGGCCTTCGACGACCGCGAGGTCGGGCTGCTCTTCGCTGAGCGACTTCGTCATGCGGGGTCCCCGCGAAGTATTCGGAGGAGCGAAGCGGGGGAGAAACTTCGTGGGGTGCTCATGGCATCGGAGCCTACCCGCCAGTTAACCAACCGGTCAGGCAGTGTCGGTTGTGCCCGACCGGGCCGGATGCGCGCGACAGATCTCCCTGGCCTGGTCGACGTCACGGTGCATCTGCGCCACCAGCGCCTCGACCGATCCGAACTTGGTGTTGCCCCGCAACCGGCGCACGAACTCCACACGGACCGTCTCGTCATACAGGTCGAGATCGTCGCGATCGAGGACGTAGGCCTCGACGGTGCGCTCGGGCACGTCGTCGAACGTCGGGTTGGTGCCGACCGAGATGGCAGCCGGCATCCGGTGCTCCGGGTCGTCGACGGGGACCGACTCACGCACCAGCCAACCGACATACACCCCGTCGGCGGGGACGAGACCTTCCGGCTTGCCGCCGAGGTTGGCGGTCGGGAAACCGAGCTCCCGCCCGCGCTGCAGACCGCGTACGACGACGCCGCGGACGTCGTGCAGGTGGCCCAGCAGCCGCCCCGCCACATCCACCTCTCCGGCGCCGAGCGCCCTGCGGATGTCGGTCGAGGAGATGCGATGCCCCTCCCCGACGTCGGCCAGCACCTCCACCGTGAATCCGTATTTGTGGCCGAGCCGGCGCAGCGTCTGCACGTCACCGGCGTTCTTGGCACCGAACCGGGTGTCGCCGCCGACCACGGCCTCGACGATGTGCAGGCCGTCGACGAAGACGTCGTGCACGAACTCCTCGGGCGTCATCGCCGCGAGTTCACGGGTGAAGTCGAGCACCAGCACGGCGTCCAGGCCGGCCGCGGCGAGCCGCTGGAGCCGGGTGGCCGAGGACGCGATCAGCTCCGGCGCACGCTCGGGGTGGAGCACCTGCAGCGGGTGCGGGTCGAAGGTGACCGCACAGGAGCGGACGCCGCGGGCCCTGGCTCGTTGGACCACCCGGCCGAGCAACGCGGCATGACCGCGGTGGACGCCGTCGAAATTGCCGATGGTGACCACGCATTCACCGAAGTCGGCGGGGATCTCGGTCAGCTGGGATACGCGTAGCACGGCGGCAACTTTAGCCCGCGGACCATTCCTTCTCCGACAGGCGCAGGACCCGCCAGGCGGCGATCGCCAGCAGCCAGGTCGCCACGAAGACGCCCACGATCACGAATCCGACGCCGTCCAGGTCGACCGAGCCGATGGCGGCGATCGGACCGTCGGTCCACTGGAACCGGTCGGACAGCACGGAGCTCAGCTCGATGGTGCCGATCACCAGGGCCACGAACACCGACAGCCAGGTGACGGTCGCGTTGTAGTAGAGCCGCCGCAACGGCTTGGCGAACGCCCACCGGTAGGCCTTGGCCATGAAGACGCCGTCGGCGGCGTCCAGCAGGCTCATGCCGGCGGCGAAGAGCACCGGCAGGGTGAGGATGGCGTACCACGGCAACTTGACCGCGGCCCCGCCGGCGAGCACCAGCAGGCTCACCTCGGTGGCGGTGTCGAAGCCGAGTCCGAACAGGAAGCCGATGGGGTACATGTTCCACGGCTTGGTGACCGATTTGGTCAGCCCGCCCAGGAGGCGGTTGACGAATCCGCGGGAGTTGAGGTGGTGCTCCAGCTCCGCCTCGTCGAAGTCGCCCTGGCGGGCGCGCCGCCAGACCCGGATGATGCCGATGAAGGCGATCAGGTTGAGGATGCCGATGATCCACAGGAAGGTGCCCGAGACGGTCACCCCGACGACGCCGGTGATCGTGTGCAGGGTCGAGTTGTCGTTCTCGACCGATCCGGCGAGTGCCTTCAGGCCGAGCGCGAGCAGGAAGCAGAGCCCGAAGACGACACTGGAGTGGCCGAGCGAGAACCAGAAGCCCACCGACATGGGCCGCTTGCCGTCCGACAGCAGCTTGCGGGTGGTGTTGTCGATCGCCGCGATGTGATCGGCGTCGAAGGCGTGCCGCATCCCGAGCGTGTATGCCGTCACGCCCAGACCGATCCCGAACGCCTGGGCGTGGCCGGCCTCGGCAGGCAGCGAGAAGTGCTGCGGAGCCACCACGAACAACAGCGTGCCCCAGCCGAGGACGTGCAGCGCGACGACGGCTGCCGTCATACCCAGCACCGAACGGCGTTCCGCCGGGCTGAAATCGGCGACGAAGGCGCGCGCCCTGCCGAGCGCGGTGGGTGCGGAGGTAGTGGTGGTGGCCATGATGTCCCGAGCATAGCCACTGACGCGACGCCGTCGCATCTGGTGGATACCGCCGACGGGTGCGGCCGGCCGGTCGGGGTCCCGCGAAATATTCGGCGAGGAAACGTCCGGGGGCGGCTCAGGCCGGGAAGACGACCCGGGACACCGGCACCGGGCGGCTCTCGTCCAGCATCGCGACCAGTTCCCCCGCCTCGGTGATCGCCGCGGACAGGTCCACCGGTTCCGGCCGGCGGGCCAGCCGCTTGCCGTGCCGCAGATCGGTGGCCTCCTGGTCACTGATCCGGCGCACCGGGAACTGGGCCGCGGCGGCGGCGCCCATCCCGATGATGGGCAGCGGCTGGTCGCGGTCGACCCGCGCGGCGAGTTCGTCCAGCGGGGTGGCGTCCTCGAGCCCGAAGCGGCCCACCCGGGTGCGCCGCAGGGCGGTCAGGTGTCCGCCGACGCCCAGCGCCGCGCCGAGGTCACGGGCCAGGGCGCGGACGTAGGTGCCGGACGAGACCTCCACCTCGACATCGACGTCGTACCACGTCCCCGCGTCGCCGGCGACCGGCCGTTCGGCGAGTATGTCGAACCGGTTCACCCGCACCGGTCGTGGCCGCAGCCTGACCTCGTCACCGCCGCGCACCTTGGCGTAGGAACGCACGCCGTCCACCTTGATCGCACTGACCGCGCTGGGCACCTGCTGGATCTCGCCGCGCAGCTCGCCGACCGCCGCGGCGACCGCGTCGTGGGTGAGGCCTCCGGCGTCATACGAGCGGGTGACCTCGCCCTCGGCGTCGTCGGTGATCGTCGACTGCCCGAGCCGGATCGTCGCGGTGTAGGTCTTGTCGCAGCCGACCAGGAAGGTCAGCAGTTTGGTCGCCTTGTTGATGCCGAGAACCAGCACACCGGTCGCCATCGGGTCCAGCGTGCCGGCGTGGCCGACCCGACGGGTGCGGGCCAGGCGCCGGGTGCGGGCGACGACGTCGTGGCTGGTCCAGCCGGCCGGTTTGTCGACCAGCAACAGGCCGTCCGGCGTCATACGTCCTCTGCTGCGTCGTCGCCGGACTTCTTGTACGGGTCGGCGTCACCCGCGTAGGACGCGGCGGACTTGGCGCGCGCCAGCTCCTCGTCGCGTTCGCGCGCGGCCTTGAGGGCCTCCTCGATGTGCGCGGCACCCTCGGGGATCGCGTCGGGGATGAACTCCAGTGACGGTGTCAGCCGTATGCCGAGCCCCTTGCCGACGTGCGAGCGGATGCGGCCGCGCCAGTCCTCAAGGGCTTCAGCGGTGTTCGCGCGTTCCTCGTCGGATCCGAAGACGGTGTAGAAGATCGATGCGTGTTGCAGGTCACCGGTCACCCGGACGTCGGTGATCGTCACGAAACCGAGGCGTTCGTCCTTGACGCGGCGCTCGACATAGTCGGCGACGAGGGTCTTGGTGCGCTCGGCGATCTTGCGGGCGCGTGCCGGATCAGCCATCTGCGGCCTCCAGGTGTATCGACGTGGTGCGGGCAACGCACCACCCTACGGTCACCCGGAGCTGCGGGCGACGATGAGGTCTCGGTCGATGGAGGCGTCGACGCGGTGCCGGAACTCGTCGGGTGGGCCGTCGACAGGTGTCAGCCCGTGCGCGGTCAGCAGCGCCGCGAGTTCGTCGCGGGGGGCGACGTGCCGGTTGTAGGACAAGCCGATCGCGCCGCCCGTCCGCAGCACACGGAGCCACTGCGGCAGGGCACGCTCGAGCAGGTCCAGCGGGCTGCGGGCGAGACGGTCGCCGTGGGAGCCGTGTTGCACGCCGTAGGGGGTGTCGGTGACGATCACGTCCACGCTGCGCGCGCGCAGCAGTCCGTCGACGTCGGTGGTGTCGGTGGACAGGTAGGTGACCCGTTGGACGTCCCCTGCCTTGTGCGCGTCCTTGGAGGCCGCGACCTCGATCTGCAGTTGCTTCCCGCGGGTGCGGCCGCTGGTCCGCAGCACCGACTCGTCGGCCGAGTGCTTCAGCCGGTGCTGTCGCATCCAGGTCTTGATGAAGGCCGAATAGGCTTGGAAGTCCTTGGTGTCCAGATCGATCCCGGTCGCATCGAGACCGAGGGACAACGCCATGTTGAGCGTGGTGCCACGGCCGCACATCGGATCGAGGACCTGCAGGGTGCCGTCCAGCAGCCGCTGCGGGTCACGAGTGGCCGCGGCCGTGACGTTGAGCAGCAGGCGGGTCCACTGCTCGTTGGTCTTGCCCTGGTATTTCTGGATGGTGACCAGGTCACCGGGGTATGGCGAGCGCCGCTCCAGCGGCACGGGGGCGAGCAGGTCGCCCTCGCGGCGGAAGAGCGCGTGGGCCGCGGAGAGCTCGGACAGCACTCGCAGCGCGTCTCGGTCCAGCGCAGCCCCGGTCCGCACTGCCAGGTAGTCGACGCCGGCCACCCTCGTGGACGAGACGGCGGGCTCCGGGAGGCCGAAACCCGCCGCCATCGCGCGCAACTCGGCCTCGCCGAGGCGCGGAGCGTCCGCGGCATACACGCGGTTGGCGGAGGGTGCGAGCAGAATGAGGTGTTCGGGCACGCGTCAACCGTAATCGGCGCCCGCGCGCACCCGGTCCCGGTAGGCACCGGGAGACTCACCGACCAGCGCGGTGAAGTCGCGGCCGAAGTGCGCCTGGTCGAACCAGCCGAGGTCGACGGCGAGCTGGGCCAGTGTGCCGTGGTCGCCGTCGTGCAGGCGGGCGATGGCAGTGTGCACCCGCGCTCGCGCGACCAGCCACTGCGGCCCGACGCCGATGTAGTGCCGGCACAACCGTTGCAGGGACCGCAGGCTCATGCCGCAGCGGTCGGCCAGCTCGGCCGCGGACATCGCCGGCGTGGACTCCTCGAGGCAGGCGACGACGGCGCCCACCTGGTCGAGTGCGGCCGTGTCCCCCGCGTCCAGGGAGAGGAAGAACTCGTCGAGACGGTCGACGGCGTCCGGCTGCTCCGCACGCAGTCCAGCCAACCGATCGGCACCGGCCACCAGATCGCGTGCCGGCAGGACGATGTCGCGCACCCGGTCCGCGGGCACCCCGGTCAGCGCGGTCATCGCGCCCGGCCGGAACTTCACGCCGACCACGCTGCCGGCGCCGACGAGCATCACGTCGAAGCGACTCGTGCTGACGACCCCGGTCACGAATACACCCGGCCCGGCGGCGCCGGCTCGACGGCACCCGCCGGACTCGACCGTGAGATGGGCCTGCGCCACCGGCACGAGTGACGAGCGGTATGCCGCCCCGTCGGGCAGCTGCCACTGCACCGTCCAGTAGTGCTCGATCCAGGGCTGAAGCGCCGGGTGGCACGCCGGCCGGCTCAGCATCGCATGCTCGGCGAAGCGCTGCGGCTCCAGAATCACGCCGTCGCGTGTCGCGAATGTCCTAGTCGACATGCCGAGCAGCCTACGAGAATGGGATGACAGCGATCTTCGATCCGAGGAGCCGGACATGGCAGACAGCACCCCGACCAGCCCGAGGGGCACGGTCAGCATCGGCATGGTCAGCATCGACTGCGACGACGCGGCGGCGATGGCGAAGTTCTACGGCGGCGCGCTCGGTTGGCAGGTTGCCTACGAGGGCGACGGCTACGCCATGCTGCAGCAGGGTGACCAACGACTCGGCTTCGGGCAGACACCGGACTATCAGCGTCCCTCCTGGCCGGACGACGGCCGCAAGCAGTTCCATCTCGACCTGGCGGCCGAGGACGTGGATGCGGCGTGCGCCCGGTTGGTCGAGCTGGGCGCCACCCGACCGCAGGAGCAACCGGGCGGAGACCGCTGGACGGTGCTGCTGGACCCGGCGGGCCACCCGTTCTGCGTGACGAAACTGGCCAACTGGGGCTGAGACGGGTTCAGCCGGCCGGTCCCTCGGCCGCCTGCCGGTGACGCGTCAGTTGGTGAAGTAGGACAGCTCCTGGGCCCGCTGATCGGACCGATTCAGCTGGGCGTCCGGCGGCGTGAAGTTCGTCTGGCCCGGGCTGGGCGACGCGGGCGCGCCCGATGGTGCATCGGCATACTCGATGTCCAAGCGCAGGACGTCGCCGGCGTTCAGGCGGCTGCCGAGCAGGAACGGGACCTGGAGCAGCTCTCCCTGCCACACCGAGGAGCTCTCCTTGGTGAGTGACGACGCGACGCCGTTGACCGTCACGTCGGTGACCGAGATATCGGTGCTCATGCGCGCGTCGGTGGCCAGCCGGATGCGCGAGCCGGCCGGTGTCGGCGTCGGACCCACGGACTTCACCGCCACGGTCGTGGGACGACGCAGGGTCGTCCCGTCCGCCCACGACACCGTTTCCGCGGCGATGCGGGTGACCACGGCTCCCCAGATGTCTGCCGGTCCCTGGTCGGTGTAGCCGGCATAGTGCACTGCGTTGTCGGCCACATCGGTGTCGCCGGGAGGCGGGGTGACCTCCCACCGTGTCGGAGACGGTACGGAGCTGATGCCATCGTGGGGATAGGCGGCCCGGAAATCGCTTGTCACCGAGACGAAGAAGCCGGTGTAGCTGTCGGTGTGCGGCGGGATGACCTCCGGGATGGTGAAGGTCACCGTCGTCGCATGACCGTCCTGAACACGTGCGGTGATCGGCAGGTCCGCGCGCGGTGCCGAAACCACCCTTGACCGCCGTGACCTCCCAGACCCGGTCGTCGCAGGTGACCGACATGGGGAAGCCGCCAGGCGCCGGTTCGTTGCCATGGTTGGCCACGACATACCCCACCGGCTCGCCGGCGACGTAGATGCGGGTGAAGTCCGCGTCATACAGCACCGAGCCGCTGCCCATCTGCGGCGGGTCGAGCGCGACATCGAAGCCGGATCCGCTCGCCGCGTGTGCCGGTGCTGCGGCCGCTGTGAGGATGACCGGTGCCGCCCAGGCGGAGGCCATCACACTGCGGCGCGCTGCTCGCCGACCATGATCCTTAGTCCTCCCAAAGGTTTTCAGCCGGATCGCGTCCCATGGCGATCCCTGTCCCGGCTATCGACGGTTCTGGGCCGCCGACGGTTCCGACGCCCCCGGGGTGGTGATCACCAGCACTGCTTCTGCGGGTCCGCCGACCGCGGCATACGAGTGCTTGCGGTCACTGGTCCACGTCGCCGACTCCCCCGTGGCCACGACGCGTGAGGACGTGCTGCGGACCCTGACTCGGCCGGAGGTCACGACCAGATGCTCGGTGACATCGGCGCCGTGCGCAGCGGAGGTATGACGCGCACCGGCGGGGAATTCGAGGCGGAACACTTCGACGGTGCCACCGTCGGCGCGCCGGCGCAGATCGAGCAGCACGGTGCGCATGCCGCCCGCCGCCGCGGCACGTGCGCCGCCGGCCGCGCCGACGAGCGCCGACAGCGGCAACTGCAGCGGCTCGCAGATCGCGTAGAGCGTCTCGATCGTCGGGTTGCGTTCGCCCGCCTCCAACTGCGAGAGCGTCGCCTTGCCGATGCCGGCCGCCCGAGCGAGCGCCGACATGCTGATGCCACGGCTCTCACGTGCCCCGCGGATCCGCGCACCGACCGCGGCCGAGGTCTCCCGCGCGCTCATCTGCTGGACGCCTGCGACGCGGACGAGCCTCGGACGTTAGCGTTCCATGAACAGAACGTTTCGTGAACGGAACACCACATGCTCGACACTGTACCCGCGCGGCGCACGAGGGACGCGACTCCGGTCATCGCCGGAATTGTCTGTGCACTCGTGGGATTCACCAGTTCGTTCGCCGTCGTGCTGACCGGTCTACGGGCAGTCGGCGCTGACCCGGCACAAGCGGCCTCCGGCTTGCTCGCGGTGACCGTGCTGCAGGGCTGCGGTGCCATCGTCCTGGCCACGCGCCACCGGATCCCAGTCACCCTCGCCTGGTCGACGCCTGGCGCGGCGCTGCTGGCCGGTTCCGGGGCGGTCGCCGGAGGCTGGCCCGCCGCGACCGGTGCCTTCGTGCTGACCGGTGTGCTCATCGTGATCACCGGCCTCTGGTCCGGCCTGGCCGACCTCATCGCCCGGATCCCGGCCACCATCGCCCAGGCCATGCTCGCCGGGGTGCTGCTGCCGCTCTGTCTGGAGCCGGTGCGCGCTGTCGCCATACATCCGTGGGACGTGCTGCCGGTGGTCCTCTGCTGGCTGCTGCTCGTGCGGATGGCACCCCGCTGGGCGGTCCCGGGCGCGTTCATGACAGCGAGCGCCGTCATCGGCATCGAGCTGGCCCGCACCGGAACGTCGTTCAGATCGCACCCGCTGCTGCCGACCCTGGCGCCGGTCATGCCGCTGCTCTCGGTGCAGGCGGTGCTCGGGATCGCCCTTCCGCTCTTCGTGGTCACCATGGCCTCGCAGAACATTCCGGGCGTCGCGGTCATGCGCGGCTTCGGGTATGCCGTGCCGTGGCGCTCCAGCATGCTGGTGACCGGAGCCGGGACGATCGCCGGAGGTCCTGCCGGTGGGCACGCGATCAACCTGGCGGCGATCAGCGCGGCACTGGCCGCCGGACCGGACGCCGGCCCCGACACCTCGCGCCGGTGGATCGCCGCCGCGACCAGCGGCGTCACCTATCTGTTGCTCGGCTTGTCCTCGGCAGCGCTGACGACGCTGGTGACGCTGGCGCCGTCCGGTGTCGTCGAGACGGTCGCCGGGCTGGCGCTGCTCGGCGCGCTCGGCGGCGCCCTGCAGGGTGCCATGCACGGCGGCACACAGTCCGGCGACGCGCGATCGGTGGAGACGACCGCCGCGCTCCTCACCCTCGTCGTCGCCGCGTCCGGCACCACGATCGGCGGTGTCGAAGCGGCGTTCTGGGCGCTGTTGGTCGGTCTGACCGCCCGGTGGTGGCTGTTGCGCGGCCACCGCTCGTAGGGTGGTGGACATGCTCGCCGCCTACGCCGCCCGACTCGACCGTGACGATCCGCTCAGCGCGCTGGAGGTCGGCCAACGACCCGATCCGCAGGTGCCCGACGGCTGGTCCCGGGTGCACCTGCGTGCCGCAGCGCTCAACCGGCACGACCTCTGGTCGTTGCAGGGGGTCGGCCTCGGCGAGGACAAGCTGCCGATGATCCTCGGCTGCGATGGTGCCGGCGTCACCGACGAGGGCCGCGAAGTCATTCTGCACAGTGTCGTCCCGAGCCCGGGGTGGTCCGGCGACGAGACACTCGATCCGCGGCGCACCTTGTTGTCGGAGTTGTATGACGGCACACTCGCCGAGCAGGTCGTCGTGCCGACCGCCAACCTGGTGCCGAAACCGGAGTCGATGTCCTGGGAACTCGCCGGCTGCCTCTCGACGGCGTGGCTGACGGCATACCGGATGCTCTTCAGCAACGCCGGCGTCTCCCCCGGCGACACCGTGCTGGTCCAAGGCGCCGGCGGCGGCGTCTCGACCGCGCTGGTGCAACTGGGCTCGGCAGCAGGCCTACGCATGTGGGTGACCTCACGGGACGAGCAGCGCGGCGCGCGGGCCGTCGAACTCGGCGCCGACCGCGCGTTCGCCAGCGGCGAACGCCTGCCCGATCGGGTCACCGCCGTCATGGAGTCGGTCGGTGCGGCGACCTGGAGTCATTCGGTCAACTCACTCAAGCCCGGCGGCACCATCGTCATCTGCGGCGCGACGTCCGGCGATGCACCGGCGAAGGCGGAGCTGACCAAGATCTTCTTCAAGCAACTGCGCGTGATCGGCTCGACGATGGGTTCAATCTCGGAGTTCCGTCGCCTGGTCGACTTCGTTGCCCGCGAGGGCATCACGCCGGTCGTGGATCAGGCACTGCCGCTGTCCGAGGCCCGGGATGCCTTCGCACGCCTGGCTGCCGGCGACAACTTCGGCAAGGTCGTTCTGACGATGGGTGACGCGACGGGCGGCTGAACCTCGGATCAATCCGGAGTCACGGTACAGCACACTGGCCACGAGCCAGTTGCGCCGCAGCGTCGACCAACAGCTCCACGACCGCAACGCCGAACTCGAGACCGAGCTGGTGCTCGACGCCGTCGGACGCAGCGGCGGCCAGCTCGTCGGCGGCCGTCGCGAGAGCGGCGTCGGCGGTGGTCGCCGCCGGCGGCGCCGGGCTCACGCCCGACTCGCCCCAGACCCGCATGCCCCAGGTGTATGCCGCAGGAGGTCCCCACAGCGCGAGCGTCGCGGTGCTGACGGCACCCGAGTCGTGGACCAGCGTCAGATGCACGGCGTCGCCCACGCCCGCCACTGCGACCACCGAGCGCACCGGACCGAGGGCCGCGGTCAGCGTCGCCAGCAGGTGCGGCCCGATGTCCCAGAGAGCGCCTTCGCGCTGTCGCCAGGGCGAGTCCTTGTAGGGACTGTCGGGTCGCTGGTTGGCGACCACCCATTCGGTCCAGGATCCCCGCCAACCGCCGATCGACGCGAGTTCGGCCAGCCAGGAACGGGTTTCGGGCGTGTAGCGCGCAGTGAAGAACACCACGGCACGTGAACCCGAGGCCCGCGTCGCGTCCCGCAGCTCCCGCGCGACGGCCGCGTCGAGCGCGACCGGCTTGTCGAGCAGCAGGTGCTTGCCCGCCCGCGCCGCATCCAGCGCGAGCGGCGCCTGCACGTCGGGCGGGACGGCATACGTCACGGCATCGACGGCGTCCAGCAGCTCGGCATACGAGCCCAACGCGCGTACGCCGAGAGCCTGCGCCACCTGCGCGGTCTTGGCAGGATCGCGACCCCACACGCCCACCAGCTCCTGGCCGGATGCCTGTATGCCGGGGCCGTGCGTCTGCCGTGCCCAGTAGCCGGTGCCGACCAGTCCGAATCGCATACGCCCACCCTGGCATGTCCTGACCGCGGTCGCAGCTCGACCGAGAGGAGCACCAACGGACCGAGGGGAGTACGGAATCGTGCAAATTCCGTACTCCCCTCGGTCACGAGGTAGTCCTCTCGGTCAGCGACCGGCTCAGTCGCGGGGCTTCTCGCGCATCTCGTAGGTGGCGATCAGGTCACCGACCTGCAGGTCGTTGTACGAGCCGAGGTTGATACCGCACTCGAAGCCCTCGCGGACCTCGGTGACGTCATCCTTGAAGCGTCGCAACCCGGCGACCTCGACGTTCTCGGACACGACCTTGCCGTCGCGGGTGATCCGCGCCTTCGAGCCACGCTTGATCTCGCCGGACCGGACGATCGAACCGGCGATGTTGCCGAACTTGCTGGACCGGAAGATCTCGCGGATCTCCGCGGTACCGAGCTCGACCTCCTCGAACTCCGGCTTCAGCATGCCCTTCAGCGCCTGCTCGATCTCCTCGATGGCCTGGTAGATCACCGAGTAGTAGCGGATCTCCACGCCTTCCTTGTCGGCGTATTCGGCGTTCTGACCCTCGGCTCGCACGTTGAAGCCGATGATCACCGCGTCCGAGGCGACCGCAAGGTTGATGTTGTTCATCGTGATGGCACCGACGCCGCGGTCGATGATCCGCAGGTCCACGTCGTCGCCGACGTCGATCTGCAGCAACGCATCCTCGAGCGCCTCGACCGAACCGGACACGTCGCCCTTGAGGATGAGGTTGAGCGTCTCGATCTTGCCGGCCTCGAGCTGCTGGTTGAGGTCCTCCAGGCTGATCCGCTTGCGGACCTTGGCCAGTGCGGCCTGCCGGTCGGCAGCCTCACGCTTCTCGGCGATCTGCCGAGCGGTGCGGTCGTCGGGAGCCACCACGAAGGTGTCACCGGCGCGGGGGACCGACGCCAGACCGGTCACCTGGACCGGACGGGACGGGGTGGCCTCGTCGACGTTGTTGCCGTGCTCGTCGAGCATCGCCCGGACACGTCCGTGCGCGGTGCCGGCAACGATGCCGTCTCCGACCCGCAGCGTGCCCTGCTGCACCAGCACCGTGGCGACCGCACCGCGACCGCGGTCCAGGTTGGCCTCGATCGCGACACCCTGGGCGTCCCGGTCGGGGTTGGCGCGCAGGTCCAGTGCGGCGTCCGCCGTCAGCAGCACCGCTTCCAGCAGTCCGTCGATGTTGGTGCCCTGCTTGGCCGAGACCTCGACGAACATGGTGTCGCCGCCGTACTCCTCGGCGATCAGGTTGTATTCGGTCAGCTGCTGGCGGACCTTGTCGGGGTTGGCGCCCTCGACGTCGACCTTGTTGACGGCCACGACGATCGGCAGATCGGCGGCCTGCGCGTGGTTGAGCGCCTCCACCGTCTGCGGCATGACGCCGTCGTCGGCCGCGACGACCAGGATCGCGATGTCGGTCACCTTGGCACCACGGGCACGCATGGCGGTAAACGCCTCGTGACCCGGGGTGTCGATGAAGGTGATCGCGCGGTCCTTGTCCTCGTGCTCGACATGCACCTGGTAGGCACCGATGTGCTGGGTGATGCCGCCGGCCTCACTGGACTGCACGTCCGCGTGCCGGATGGCGTCCAGCAGTCGGGTCTTACCGTGGTCGACGTGACCCATGACGGTCACCACCGGCGGACGCGGCTTGAGGTCGTCGTCGTCCTCCTCGGCCTCGAGGTCGATGTTGAAGGAGTTGAACAGCTCCTTCTCCTCTTCCTCCGGCGAGACGATCTGGATGTCGTAGCCGAGCTCCGAGCCGAGCAGCGCGAAGGTGTCCTCGTCCAGCGACTGGGTCGCCGTGGCCATCTCACCGAGGTGGAAGAGCACGGTCACCAGCGACGCGGGATTGGCGTCGATCCGGTCGGCGAAGTCGGTCAGCGACGCGCCGCGGCGCATCCGCACCACGGTCGAACCGTCGCCGCGCGGCACCTGCACACCACCGATGGTGGGTGCCTGCATCTGCTCGAACTCTTGACGCTTGGCGCGCTTGGACTTGCGGCCGCGGACCTTTCCGCCGCCTCGTCCGAAGGCACCCTGGGTGCCACCGCGGCCACCGGGACCCCGGCCACCGGGTCGGAACCCGCCGCCACGGCCGGCGCCGGGGCCACCGCCGGGACCGCCACGGCCTCGGGCCGGCCGCTCGCCGGGGCGAACCGCCGCACGGTCGGGCATCATCCCCGGGTTCGGACGCGGAGCGCCGGGTCGCGGCGCCGCCGGACGAGGCCCGCCGGCACCGGTGCCACCGGGACGCGGAGCGCCCGGGCGCGGACCGGCCGCACCACCGGCACCGCCACGGCCGGAGGCCGGACGCGGCATACCCTGGCTGGGCGCGAAGGGGTTGTTGCCGGGACGCGCCGGTCCGCCCGAGCGCATGCCCTGGCTGGACGAGAACGGGTTGTTACCCGGACGCGGCGCTCCCGGACGCGGTGCGCCACCGCGCCCGCCACCCGAACGCTGTGCGCCCTGCTGACGGTCCGTACGCGGACCCGGAGCAGCCGGGCGCGGTCCCGCGTTGCGGGCCGCCGGGGCGGACGGAGCCGGGGCGGACGGAGCCGGCGCGCCAGGTTTGGCGGCCGGTGCAGGCGCCGGTGCGGCCTGCTTCGCCGCGGGTGCCTCGGCGGCCGGTTTCGGCGCTGCCTGAGGACCCGGCTTGGGGCCGGGCTGGGGTGCAGCCTTGGGCGCCGGCGCAGCCGGAGCGCTCGTCGTGGTCGTCGAGGTCGATTTCTCGGCGGTGGGCGGCGTCGGGGCAGCCTTCTTCGCCGGAGCTTTCTTCGCAGTCGCTCCATCGCCGGACTGAGCGCCGGCGGGAGGGTTCTCCTTGATCTTGCGAACCACCGGAGCCTCGATGGTGGAGCTCGCCGTCTTGACGAACTCGCCCTGCTCCTTCAGGTAGGCAAGCAGATCCTTGCTTGGCATTCCGAGCTCTTTCGCGAGCTCATGAACCCGAACCTTAGCCACACTTCTCCTTGTCGGATTGCGGCGGTCCGGGTCGGCCGGCCAGGTCAGCCGGGCAGCACGAACCGCCAGTTTGGGTGCTTCATCGCTGAGTACTCATCGGGTGCTCATCAGCGTCAAAACCCGCCTTCGGTCGATGTTGCTGCGTGAACGTCTCCGCTCACGGTCCACTCGTCATACCGGTTGTATGACGGGCGTCACTGCCCGGCGATCCACTCCCGGACCCGCGTCAGGTCCACCGCAGTGGTGATCCGTAACGCACGAGGAAGGGCTCGCCGCTGGTCCGCCTTGTCGAGGCAGTCCAGCCGAGGATGCAACCAGGCCCCTCGACCCGGCAGCCGGCCGCGCGTGTCGGGCACGACCAGCGCAACCGTGGGTTGCTCCGCGTCATTCCCGACGAGTGCGACCACCCGTAGCAATGCTGATCGTTCGTCGCGAGTCCGGCACCCCACACAGGTCCGCAACCCGGCGTGCCGGGTCGCGGGAACAGGTGGGTTGCGGCGGCCTCGCGTGCGACCGCTCACCACCAGCCTACCGCAGTCAGTCGGATGCCCCGGCATCGCCGGGCCCGTCGGTGTCCGGCCGGATGTCGATCCGCCAGCCGG
This sequence comes from Flexivirga lutea, assembly GCF_054778955.1. Classification (NCBI taxonomy): domain Bacteria; kingdom Bacillati; phylum Actinomycetota; class Actinomycetes; order Micrococcales; family Dermacoccaceae; genus Flexivirga; species Flexivirga lutea. The sequence goes on along the minus strand of NZ_BAAGZB010000003.1, from coordinate 183,592 downwards.
TCAGCTTGGCCGCCAACCGGGCGTTCTGGCCCTCCTTGCCGATCGCCAGGCTGAGCTGGAAGTCGGGGACCACGACACGGGCCGAGCGGGCACGGTCATCGATGATCTCGACCGACTCCACCCGTGAGGGCGACAGGGCCGCGGCGATGAATTCCGCCGGGTCGTCGGAGAAGTCGACGATGTCGATCTTCTCCCCCCGCAGTTCGGTCATCACCGCGCGCACGCGAGAACCCATCGGGCCGATGCAGGCACCCTTGGCGTTGACGCCCGGCTGCTTGCCGCGGACCGCGATCTTGCTGCGATGTCCGGCCTCCCGCGCCAGCGCGGAGATCTCCACGGTCCCGTCGGCGATCTCGGGGACCTCGAGGGCGAACAGCTTGCGGACCAGGTTGGGGTGCTTGCGGGAGAGCAGGATCTGCGGACCCTTGGGACCGCGCTTGACGCTCACGACATACGCGCGCAGCCGCTCGCCGTGGACGTAGCGCTCGCCGGGCACCTGCTCGGCGGACGGGAGCAGACCCTCGACGGTGCCGAAGTCGACGTGCACCGCGTGCGGGTCGCTGGACTGCTGGATGACGCCGGCGACGACGTCGCCCTCACGGCCGCGGAAGTCGCCCAGGATCGCCTCGTCCTCGACGTCGCGCATGCGCTGCACGATCACCTGGCGGGCGGTCGCCGCCGCGACGCGGCCGAAGTCGCTCGGTGTGTCGTCGAACTCGGGCCCGGGTTCGCCGCGGTTGCCTTCATCGTCCACCGGGGCGTCCTCGCGCGCCCACACGACCACGTGCCCGCTCTTGCGGTCGAGTTCGACCCGGGCGGTGCGATAAGTGCCGTCCTCGCGGTGGTATGCCGTCAGCAGTGCCTGCTCGATGGCGGGCACGATCACGTCCATCGGGATGTCCCGCTCGCGCTCGAGCGCGCGCAACGCGGCCATGTCGATGTCCATCAGTGGTCGTCTCCTTCTGGGTCGCTGCTGCGGTTGAACTCGACCTGCACTGCAGCGCGCAGGCCGTCGTCATACGAGAAAGACTGCTCGGTGGCGGGAGCCTTGCGGTCGCCACCGACCGCGAGAGTGAAGCCCTCGTCGTCGGCCCGCGTGATGCGGCCGGTGACCGGTGACTGTTCGGGAACCGTCACCTCGACGAGGCGGCCGACGTTGCGCCGGAAGTGTCGCGGCTGAGTCAGTGGACGGTCGGTGCCGGGTGAACTCACCTCGAGAACGTAGGGCTGCTCCCCCATCGCGTCGGTCTCGTCCAGCCGGTCACTGACCACCCGGGTCGCCTCGGCCACATGATCCAGGTCCAGCGAGGGCACGACGGCTGTCGGGTCGGTCGGCGCGGGAAGGTCACGATCGACCAGGACGCGCACCAATCGGCGCTTGCCCGCGGGCATCACGGTGATGTCCTCGACCACGAGTCCCAGCGGCGCGAGGACCTGGGCGAGATCTGCGCAGATGCGTTCCGTCCGGGCGGATGGTTTCTCGCTCATTCCTGACGCGCTCCTGCTGTTCTCGAGTGGAGTGCTCACCCTACCGTGCAGCGCAGGTGGTCCTGGGCGGGCGCGACACGCAGTCCGCTCTGCCCCGCCGAGAATGCCGATCGCGCGGCCTGAGCCGCGCTCGGCACCCTGGGGATCGACCAGGTCAGCTGCCGGCCGGCGCGAGGCCGCGGTCGCGCAGCACCTTGCGCTCGATGGGTGCGAAGACGCCGAGCTCGACAACGACACCGACCACCAGGATCAGGATCATCACGCAGACGACGGTCGGCATGTCGCTGAGGTTGCGGCCGTTCTGCATCACCTGGCCGAGCCCGGTGCCGAGCTCCGGGCTGTTGACGATCAGCTCCGCCGCCATCAACGACCGCCAGGAGAACGCCCATCCCTGCTTCAGCCCGGTCAGGTAGGCCGGCAGCGCGGCCGGCACGAGCACGTGCCGCACGAGTGCGAGGCCGCGGGCGCCCAGCACGGTGCCGGCGCGCCGCAGGATCGGCGGTGTCTGGTCGAGGCCGCCGATGAGTCCGTTCGCGATCGAGGGCACCGCCCCCAGCAGGATGACGAAGTACATCGCGGACGGGCTGAGTCCCACCAGCAGGACCGCGAACGGCACCCACGCCACCGACGGCATCGCCTGCAGTGCAGCCAGGATGGGCCGGAGGCCCTTGCGCAGGAAGGAGATCTGACTGATCAGCAGGCCGAGCGCGGTGCCGATCAGCAAGGCCAGCACGAAGCCGGCGACGCCGCGGCGCAGACTGGTCCAGGTCGCCGACCAGGCGGTGCCGTCGGCGATCATGCGCCACAGCTGGTGCCCCACCGTGGACGGCGCAGGTATGACGTACTCCGGTTTGACCGCAGACGCCCACACCGCCTGCCAGATGCCGACGAACGCGATGACGACCACGATCGGCGCGACCACGGCCACCGGATCGACGCGCCACCGGGGCGGCCGACCCTCCTCCAAGGCGTCCAGACCATCGCTGATCCGCGCGAAGTCCTCGGTCGCGCGACCTTCTTCACGCACCGGCATGGCGACCGATCTCGGTGCGCAGGGAGGCGGTGATCTCGGCCGCGAGCTCCATCACCGGGGCGTCCTCGAGGGATCGGCCGGCCGGCAGATCGACGTCCCAGGTGCGCAGCACCCGACCGGGCCGCGACGACAAGAGGACGACGCGCTGGCCGAGGCGGACAGCCTCGCGCACGTTGTGTGTCACGAAGACCACGCTCAGGTCGGTCTCCTGCCACAGCTGCGTCAGTTCCTCGTGCAGCACGTCGCGGGTGATCGCGTCGAGCGCGGCGAACGGCTCGTCCATCAGCAGCAGGCGTGAACCCTGAGCGAGACTGCGGGCCAACGCGATCCGCTGCCGCTGCCCACCGGACAGCTCATGGACCCGCCGGTCACCCGCGGCACCCAGGCGCACGAGGTCGAGCAGCTCCTGAGCGCGGCCGCTGCGTCCGGATTTCGGCGTCCTGCCGAGCTTGAGCGCCAACTCGATGTTGCCGCGCGCCGTCAGCCAGGGGAAGAGTGCGGACTCCTGGAACATCAGGGCCGGGCGTTCCGAGGCGCGGACGGTTCCGGACGTGGGCCGGTCGAGACCGGCGATCAGCTGCAGCAGGGTGGATTTGCCGCAGCCGGACGCACCGACGATCGTCACGAATTCGCCGGGGGCGACGCTCAAGTCCACGCCGTCGAGGGCGGTCACGACTCGGTCGCGCTGACGGAACTCCTTGCGCACCGCGCGCACCTCGACGCGTGATCGCGGTGCGTCCTGGCGCTCGGGCCGTTCCAGAGTGAGGATCTCGGTCATCGCGTCTCCTGACCCAGTCCGGCGTCCGGAACCGTGTGCAGATGTTGCGATTTGAGCACACTGTTGAGGATCGACAGGTCGTAGATGCCGTGCAGGTCGGTCTGCTTCAGCAACCCGATCGACTCCGCGTGCTGCGCGGTTGCCGCGAGCGACGCGGCATACGGGTTCCAGCCGGGTGTGAGGTTGCGCAGCGCCTCGGCCGTGACACCGGCCGGCAATGCCTTGCCGTTGAGCTTCGTCAGCGCTGCGTCGATCTGTTGCGCCGAGCCGGCCGGGTCGGTCGTGATCCGCTGCGCTGTCTTGATCTGTGCGGTGATCAGGGCGCGGACGGTCTGCGGGTGCTGGGTCAGGAACGTGGTCGACACGAGCAGGTTCGTGGTGATGAACCGGCCCTTCGGCCACTGGCTCTTCTCGTCGACCAGCACCTTGCCGCCGCCCTGCTCGACCAGTCGGGTGGCCCACGGCTCGGGCAGCCATGCCCCGTCGATGCGCCCCTGCCGGAACAGTTGCAGACTCTGCGAGTTGTCCTGCGCGACGACGTCGACGTTCTTCGCGCCGCTGCCGTTGACGGTGAACCCGTTCTTCTTCAGGAAGTACTTCAGCGCGACGTCCTGCGTGTTCGCCAATTGTGGTGACGCGAGCGTCTTCCCGGCGAGCTGGGACACGGACGTGATCCCCGGCTTCACCACCAGTGCGGCGCCCCCGGAGGCACCACCCGCGACGATCCGTACGTCCTTGCCACCGGTCCTGGCGAAGGCGTTGATGGCCGGGTTCGGTCCCAGATAGACCGCATCGACCGAGCCCCCCAACAATGCCTCGGTGGCGGCCGGCCCGGCGTTGAACGTCTGGGTCGTGAGCTTGGTGCTGCCGAGCTCCTGGGCGAACTCGCCATCGGCGACACCGAGCACCGGCACCGCGTGGGTGACGTTCGGGAAATAGCCCAGGCGCAGCTGGGTCGCCGGCGTGCCGGCACCATTCGTCGCGGGGGCGGTCCTGTCGGCGGCGTCCGCTCTTCGGGAGCAGCCGCTGAGCGACGCGATCGCGAGCGCAGCGATGACGGGCACGGTGAGCACACTCACCTTGCGGGTGGGTCTCATGACAGAAGTCCTTGCGTTGGCGGGGAGGTCAGTTGGCGAGAGCGCCGAGCTCGGAGCCGGTCAGACCCGCGGCGAGGGTCGCGCCGGTGTCCGGATCGATCACCACGAAGGCACCGGTGGCGCGCTGCTGCGCGTAATCGTCCACGGCGACCGGCTCCGCGAGTTGCAGCCGGATGCGGCCGATATCGTTCAACTCCAACGGATCCGAGTTGTCCTGCCACTGCAGGTCGTCCACGTGCCACGCCGCGTGCGGCGCCGCGAGCAACGCCCGCGTCGTCTTCGTGCCGGCCTTGACCAGCACCCGCTGCCGAGGCGCGGATGCGCGCTCGTCGAGCCAGGTCACCACCGCGTCGAGCTGCTGGGTCGTGTGGATGGGTCGGTCGGTCGTCAGCACCTCGCCGCGACCGACGTCCAACTCGTCGGCGAGCCGGATCGTGACGGACGCCCCTGTCGAGGCGGCGTCGACCTCGCCGGTGACGCCGTCGATCCCCACGACGGTCGAACTGCGACCGCTCGGGTATGCCGTGACGGTGTCGCCGACCCGGACGGTGCCGGACGCGACCCGACCCGCCAGGCCCCGGTAGTCCGGGTGCTCCGGCGTCCGTGGCCGGATGATCAGCTGCACCGGCAGCCGGAACGGTTCGTCGTCCGCGGCTGCGCGCGGCGGCAGGGTCTCCAGCACGTCGAGGAGCGGTAGGCCGGCATACCAATCGGGTCCGGGTACGGCGACGTTCTCGCCGGTGAGGGCACTGATCGGGATGATGTGAGTGGCCTCGATCCCGACGCGCTGCGCCAGCGCTCGCACGTCGTCGGCGACGTCGGCGAATCGGTCCTCGGACCAGTCCACCGCGTCCATCTTGTTGATCGCGAAGACGACCTGCGGGACACGCAGCAGGGACAGCACCGCGGCGTGCCGGCGGGTCTGTGCGGAGACACCGTTGCGCACGTCGATGAGCACGACGGCGGCCTCCGCAGTGGAGGCGCCGGTGACCGTATTGCGGGTGTACTGCACGTGACCTGGAGTGTCCGCGAGCACGAAATTCCTTCGGGGCGTTGCGAAGTAGCGATATGCGACATCGATCGTGATGCCCTGCTCACGCTCCGCGCGCAGGCCGTCGGTCAGCAGGGCGAAGTCGAACTCGGTCGCGCCGCGTCCCTGGCTCGCGTGCAGCGTCGCCTCGAACTGGTCCGCCAGGATCGACTTCGTGTCGTGCAACAGCCTGCCGACGAGCGTGCTCTTGCCGTCGTCAACCGAGCCGGTGATGACCAGGCGCAGCTGGTCACGATCGGTGATCGTCCTGTCCGTGGTGGTCTCGGTGGTCGTCATCTCTAGAAGTAGCCTTCCCGCTTACGGTCTTCCATGGCGGCCTCGGACAGTCGGTCGTCGGCCCGGGTGGCGCCGCGTTCGGTGAGGGTGCTGACCGAGATTTCCTCGATCACGTCCATCACCGTCGTCGCGGTGCTGAGCACGGCGCCGGTACACGACCCATCGCCCACCGTGCGGTAGCGAACGCTCAATGTTTCCAGTGCTTCTCCCTCGCGAGGGCCGCCCCAGGGACCGGGAGTGAGCCACATCCCGTCACGGTGGAAGACCGGTCGCTCGTGGGCGTAGTAGATGCTCGGCAGGGCGACGTCCTCCGCCTCGATGTAGCGCCAGACGTCCAGCTCGGTCCAGTTCGAGATCGGGAACACCCGGGTGTGCTCCCCCGGCGCATGCTTGCCGTTGTAGATACGCCACAGCTCCGGACGCTGCTTACGCGGGTCCCAGCCACCAAACGCGTCGCGCACCGAGAAGATGCGCTCCTTCGCGCGAGCCCGGTCCTCGTCCCGGCGCGCACCACCGAGCAACGCATCGAACTTCCGTGTCGCGATCGTGTCCAGCAGCGGCACGGTCTGCAGTGGGTTGCGCGTGCCGTCCGGGCGCTCGGTCAACCGTCCGTCCGCGAGCCACTCCTCAACGGCCGCGACGACGAGCCGGTGACCACCGTCAGCCACCAGTTGATCGCGGAACTCGAGGACCTCGGGCAGGTTGTGCCCCGTGTCGACGTGCAGCAGCGTGATCGGCAGCGGGGCGGGTGCGATCGCCTTACGGGCGAGGTGCAACAGGACCGCCGAGTCCTTGCCACCGCTGAACAACAGTGCCGGCCGGTCGAATTCGGCGATCACCTCGCGGATGATCTCGATCGACTCCGCCTCCAATTCACGCAGCGACACGTCGGTCGCGGACAGCGCGGTGGTCGTCATGCCGGACGCCTCGTTCCTCGGACTCCGGCATCTGACCCGATGCTCATTGGTTGCTCGCTCATGCTGACTCCTTCATAGGACTGAGCAGGGTGCCGACGACGGTCACGGCGTCGGCGAGGTCCACCTGCTCGGTGTCGATGGTCAGATCGGGTCGCAGTGGCGGCTCGTAGGGGTCGTCGATGCCGGTCATGCCGGTCAACTCCCCCGCGGCTGCCTTGGCGTAGAGCCCCTTCACGTCCCGCCGCCGGCATTCCTGCAGAGGTGTCGCGACGTACACCTCGTGGTAAGGCGTGCCATGGGTCGCATGGTGTGCACGCACGGCGTCGCGGGCGTCGGCATACGGAGCGATGACCGGCACCAGGGCGACGACGCCGTGCCGGGCGAGGAGTTCTGCGACGAAGCCCACCCGAGTGACGTGGGCGTTGCGGTCGTCCCGCGAAAATCCCAGTCCGGCGGACAGGTTCGTACGCAGTTCGTCGCCATCGAGGATCTGCACGCGATGTCCGCGTGCGGTGAGCTCGGCCGCGACCGCCTCGGCGATCGTGCTCTTGCCGGCACCGGAGAGCCCGGTCAGCCAGATGGTGGCACCGTGGCTGTTGACGTTTCGTGCACTCATAAGTGTATTCCGCACTCCGTCTTGTCGATCCCGGCCCACCGGCCGGAACGCGCGTCGGCTCCTGCTGCCACCCGCCGGGTGCACGGAGCGCACCCGATGGACGGATATCCCTGTGCGAGAAGCGGATTGCTGATCAGCTGGTGCTTCTCGATGTATGCCGCGACGTCATCGTCGGTCCAGGTCGCGAGCGGTGCCAGCTTGATCTTGTCGCGGCGTTCGTCGAACGACACCACCGGCGTGTCACGCCGTGACTCGGACTCGATGCGGCGCATTCCTGTTGCCCAGGCGTCGTATTCGTCGAGCACCTCGTCCAGCGGCTGGGTCTTGCGCAGCGCGCAGCACAGGTCCGGATCACGCTCGTGCAGCGCGACACCGTGCTCCTCGTCCTGCTCGGGCACCGTCTGGCGGGGCGTGATCGTCCGCAAGTGCACGCGGTATGACGCCGCCACCCTGTCGCGCGTCTGCAGCGTCTCCGGGAAGTGGTAGCCGGTGTCGAGGAACAGCACCTCGACCCCGGGCAGGACCGTGCTGGCCAGATGCACCAGCACCGTGTCCTGCATCGATCCGGCGACCGCGAGACGCAGTCCCGAGTCGACCGCCCAGTGCATGATCTCCTCCGCGGTCGCATCGGCAAGGGACGCAGCGCCGTCCGTTGCCAGCTCCCGCAGTCGGTCCTCGGCGAGTGTCATCGCAGGGACTCCTCGTCGGCACGGACCGCCCAGTCCGAGAAGCTCTCGCCGTCCGCGCGTTGCGCGACGTAGTTGCGCGCGACCCGTTCGATGTAGTCACCGAGTTCGGCAGATGTCACCTTGTGGCCGCGCAGCTTCCGGCCGAAGTCCGCCCGCTGGCCGAGACGCCCGCCCAGATGCACCTGGAAGCCCTCCACCCGGTTGCCGTCCTGGTCGGTCACGATCTGACCCTTCAGGCCGATGTCGGCGACCTGCACCCGAGCGCAGGAGTTCGCACAACCGTTGAGGTGCACCGAGATTGGCCGCCCCGGATCGATGTCCGCGAGCCGCTGTTCCAGCTCGGGCAGCAGCCGGTGCGCGCGCTCCTTGGTCTCGACGATTGCGAGCTTGCAGTATTCGACGCCGGTGCACGCCATGATCGTCCGGCGCCAGGGCGTCGGTTTCGCGCTGAGTCCCAACGGTTCCAGAGTGCTGATCAGCCCCTCGACCGCGTCGTCACGCACGTCCGCCACGATCAGTTTCTGGTAGGGCGTCAGGCGCACCCGCCGCGATCCCGCCGCCTCGGCCGCATCGGCAACCGCCGCGAGCGTACTGCCACTGACCCGGCCGGCGACGGCCGTGAAGCCGACGTACTTCCCGCCGCCTCGCTGCTCGCTGACGCCGACGTGGTCCATGGTGCGCGAGGGCACCGGTGCGGGCGGGCCGTCCGGCAGTGGTGTCTTGAGGTATTCGGTCTCCAGCACCTCGCGGTATTTCGCCGTCCCCCAGTCTGCGACGAGGAACTTCATCCGGGCCCGGTTGCGTGAACGCCGATAGCCGTAGTCACGGAACAACCGGACGACGGAGACCCACACGTCGGGCAACTGTTCGAGTGTCACGAACACGCCCAGCCGCTCGGCGAGGAACGGATTGGTCGACAGGCCACCGCCCACCTGCAGGTCGAAGCCGGGACCGAGCTGTGGGTGCTGCACGCCGACGAACGCCACGTCGTTGATCTCGGGCGCCGAGTCGGGCAGCCAGGCGATGGACGTCTTGAACTTGCGGGGCAGATTGGACAGGTCGGGGTCACCGACATACCGGCGGTTGATCTCGGCGATGGCCGGTGAGACGTCGACGACTTCGTCGACGCTGAGCCCGGCGACCGGAGAACCCATCACCACGCGGGTGCAGTCACCGCACGCCTCGGTCGTCTCGAGGCCGACGGCCTCGAGACGTCGCCAGATCTCCGGCACGTTCTCGATCTCGATCCAGTGGAACTGCACATTCCCGCGATCGGTGATGTCCGCGGTGTTCCGTGCGAACTCCTGGGAGATGCCGGCGATCACCCGCACCTGCTCGGTGGACAGCTTCCCGCCGTCGATGCGCACGCGCATCATGAAGTACGGCGCCTCCAGCTCCTCCGGCGACAGGGTCGCCGTCTGGCCACCCGGGATCCCGTCGCGGCGTTGGGTGTAGAGACCCCACCAGCGCATTCGCCCGCGTAGGTCATCGGCCGGGATCGACGCGAAACCCTCACGGGCGTAGGTCTCCTCGATCCGCGCCCGCACGTTGAGACCGTCGTCGTCGCGCTTGTATGCCTCGTTATGGTTCAGCGGCTCGTGCTCACCGAGCGCCCACTGTCCGTTGGTCTTGGTCACCACGTCCCATAACGTTCCATTTGACGATGCAAAACGTCAAATGATGTTCAGAGAGTGACACGACCCGACGGGACCGGTCGCTGCGCCGACAGCCGGCTCGCGCGTGCGAGGATGCGACCATGCCCAGCGCCTCCCAGCACGCCACCGTGCGCCGGCGCGCCGTGCTGGGCGCGGCCCTCGCCGGCTGCGTCGCCACGCTGACCGGCTGCGGCATACGGCTCGAACGTGACGCGCCTCACATCCCCGGCATCAAGACGCAGGGCCCACCGCCGGACCAAACCGTGCTGCGCCGACTGCTCGACTCGCTCGATGCATCGATCAACGCCGCCGCGACCGACACGGCCGCCTGGGCGGCGAAGCTGGCGGCCCTCCATCGCGCCCAGCGGACCAGGGTCACCGCCGTGATGGCCACCCAGGGCATGACGCCTTCGGCAAGCACAGCTGCGCCCAGCGGTCCGGCGGTCGATCCCGGCGCACTGTTCAGGTTCGAGCAGGCTGGTGCCCGCGCGGTCGGCACCCTCGCAGACCTGTCCCACCGGAACCTGCCGATGGCGGCGGCGGTCGCGGTGACCCAGAACGCCGGTGCCTCCCTGCTGGGCCACGGGGTCGAGGTCAGTGGCGCCACGGTGCCGAAAGCCGCTGTGGCGCAAGCGATCCTGCCCGCACTGCGCGCGGCGACCTACGCGCTGGAGGTGATCGTCGCCAAGACACCGCTCGACCAGCGCACCCGCGCGGAGGACACCGTGACGATGCTGCACGCGACGCGCGCGCGCTGGGAAGCGGCCCTGGGCAGCGACCTGCCGCTGCCTCCCGACGGCTACGCGCTGCCCGTCCAGCCGACATCGGACGCCCGGCGTCGGCAGCTCGCCCAACGAGTCCTGCACGACCTGGTCACAGCCTGCGCCGACCAGGTCGTCGCCACCAGCGCCGACCACACCTCCTTCATCGGACTCACCAACCTGTGGGCGGACGCCACGGAACAGTGGTGGCGGTGGGGCGCCGCGCCGACGCCCTTCCCCGGACTCAAGTCGGTCGAGTAGCGGATGGCGGAGCGCAGCGGGGGAAATCCGTGTATCGGGACCACTTCAGGCGGGTCTCGATACACCTCCTCCGCTTCGCTCCCCCGGCACTCGACCAACCTCGACGACTTCGGACCGAGCATCCCGGCCGCGTTCCGGCAGATCGTCCGAGGCCGCCCCGCCGAGCCCGCGGTCAGCGGCGAGGACTGGCTGGCCCGGCTGCCCGGGCAGGTGGCCGAGCTGGCCGGCGCCTGGGGTCTGGTGGCCGACGGCCCGGTCTGGCACGGCGTGTGCGCCGTGGTCATACCGTGCCACCGGGACGGGCAGCCGGTCGTGCTCAAGGTCAGCTGGCCGCACGAGGAGGCCAGGCTGGAGCACCTGGCGCTGCAGGCATGGGGTGGTGACGGTGCGGTGCGGCTGCTGGCGGCCGATCCCCCGCGTTGGGCGATGCTGCTCGAACCGCTGGTGCACGACCGGAACCTCGACTCGACCGGGCTGCTCGAGGCGTGCGAGACGATCGGTGGTCTGATGCGCCGCCTGGACCGGTCCGCGACGCCGCAGTTCACCCGGCTGAGCGATGAGATCGAGCGATGGATCCCGTTGTGCCGCAATGGTTCGCCGCTCGTCCCGCGCCGTCTCACGGAACAGGCCGCCGCGACTCTGGGCGACCTGCGCGACGGCTGCGACGGTCGGCTGATCCACCAGGACCTGCACTTCCAGAACGTCCTGGCGGCCGAGCGCGAGCCATGGCTGGCGATCGACCCCAAGCCGTTGTCCGGCGAGTGGGCCTTCGCCGTCGCGCCCGTGCTGTGGAACCGCTGGGACGAGGCGGCCGCCGCGACGAATCTGCGCACCCACCTACGTCTGCGCGTCGGCCTGGTTTGCGACGCCGCGGGCCTCGACGAGGATCGGGCGATGGCATGGAGCTTCGTGCGCCTGGTCACCAACGCGATATGGGAGGCGCAGGAGCCGCAGCCCGGGCAGGCGGAGCTCTCCCAATGGATCGCTGCCGCGAAAGCGATGACCGCCTGAACACGAACGGCGGCCACACCGTGAAGGTGTGGCCGCCGCCTCGAGTGGTCCTACTTCGTCAGCTTGGCCAGCACCTTGTCGAAGGTGTCCTTGGTGCTCAGCAACTGGGAGTACTCGGTCGCGTTCTTGCTCGACGACAACTCCTTGCCGTTGATGAACAACGTCGGGGTGCCGGTGACGCCGTTCTTCGTGGCGTTGTCGGCGGTCGCCTTGACGTACTTGTTGTAGGTGCCCTTGTCGACGCACGAGTTGAACTTGGTCAGCGCGGCTCCGGTGATGCCGGCCTGCTTGCCGTACTTCTTCAGGTCCGCCTTGGTGAAGGTGTCGCCCTGCGCCTCCTGCTGCTCGGGACGCTGCCCGGCGAAGGTCGCCTTGTGGTACTCGGCGGCCTTGCCAGCGTCGGCGGCGCAGTAGAGGCCGTTGGCTGCGATCGTGGACGCCGGCTGGTTGCTCATGTTGTCCTCGAGGAACGTCATGAGGTGCCACACCAGCTTGATCTTGCCCGTCTTGGCCTGCTGCAGGATCTGCTCACCGTTGGCCTTCTCCAACTCGTTGCAGATCGGGCACTGAAAGTCCTCGTAGATGTCCACCGTGGGCGCGCCGGACTGCAGCTTCACGTCCGGATAGGCACGCAGACCCTCGGCGTTGGAGGTGCCGCCCTTGGGCACCGGGCCCGAGTAGGAGCCGCTCTTGTTCGCCTGGGTCACGAACACCGCCACGACGACGACCACCACCAGGATGGTGGCGATGACGCCACCGATGAGTCCCTTGGACGGTCCGTCCTTGGGCTTGGTGGCAGCAAGTCTCTGCGAGGCATCAGGGCGTGGCATGGAGTCACCTTAACTGTCGTTGTGTGTGAATCTGCGATCACTTCGCCGTCATGGCAACGATCAGGAACGCACTGTGGTTCGGTCGCGGCGGATGTGGCGGCGAAGCTGCGCTCAACCCCACAGTGCGCGGTCGGCGCTGAGTCGGGTCCGCGGCCAGATCACCAGCCAGGCAGCGCACAGCAGCAGGCCGACGTCGCGCAGGATGTCCCACTTGTATGCCGCCGTGGTCGGCAACTTCCCGTTGCTGCCGAAACAACCGCACTGGATCACGATCCCGCGCGCCCACACCGAGCTGATGCCGATGATGAAGGCGATCATCAGCAACCCGCCGAGCACCGCCGTCATCCGGGTCATCAGACCGGCGATCAGCAACAGGCCCAGGATGATCTCGACGAACGGCATCACCGTGCCCCAGATGTTGGACAGGTCATAGGACAGGATGCGGAACGCCTGCGTGTCCAACCGGGTCGTCTGCAGATCACGCGCCTTGAGCACGCCGGCGACCAGATAGGTGACGCCGAGGATCAGCCGAGCCGCCACGCCGATCCAATCCATCGCGGGGTGCTGGTGCCACTTCGTCGTCGCGCTCACCTGCGACGACACCGACTCGGTCTGCTCTGCCACGCCGACAGACTAAACGACTTCGCTGTCCGAGCCGTGCCGACGGGCGGGCCCGCGGTCCGCCAGCCAGCCGCCGACGACGGCCAGCACGTCGAGCAGCTCGTGCGCGACCGCGTCGGGCCGCGCCTCGGTCACCACGATCTGCTCCTGCGGCAGCACCGAGTGCGGAATCCAGATGGCGCGCATGCCGACCTGCTGCGGTCCGTGGACGTCCTCGAAGAGGCGGTCACCGACATACACGCACTTCGCGGGGTCGGCTCGCACCGCGTCGGCGGCCGCGCGGAAGGCCTCGTGGTGCGGCTTGACCCACGGGATCTCGCTGGAGTAGACGTCCCCGTCGATCAGCTCGAGCACGCCATCACGCTCGAACAGCGCGCGGTGGTAGTCGCGGTCCCAGATCGTGTTGGACAGCACACCCACGCGAATCCCCTTGGCGCGCAACCCTTGCCACACCTGCCGGACCTGCGGGTCGATCTGCGTGTGCGGCTCCCAGAAGGCGCGGTATGCCGCCAGCGCCGCCGGGTGCGAGCCGCCGCGCAGGTCCGCCCCGGCTTCGACGAGGATCTCCTCGATCCGGGCGCTGCTGTGCTCGGTGCGAGCGCGAGCCCACGCCACGGCGGTCGCCTCCAGCAGCCGCTGCGCGAGCGCCGGGTCGCCGTAGGCGGCGGCGTAGGACATCGCCTCGGCCTCGAAATCGATGTCGTGCCAGGGCGTCAGCGTGCCGCCCCAGTCGAAGATGACGGCTTCGACGTTGCTCACAACGTCGGAGTCTCCTCGGCGATCTCGCGAGTCACCTCGGTGACCACGTCGTCGACCGCGACCTCGCGGCGATCACCGGAGCGCCGGTCCTTCAGCTCGACCACACCGTCGGCCAGGCCCTTGCCGATCACGAGAATCGTCGGGACACCGATCAATTCGGAGTCCTTGAACTTCACGCCCGGGGACACTTTGCGCCGGTCGTCGAAGAGCACGTCGATCCCTGCCGCCTCCAGCTCGCGGACGATCTCCTCGGCCTTGACGAAGACCGCCTCGTCCTTGCCGGTCGCCACGACGTGCACGTCGGCGGGCGCGACGTTGCGCGGCCAGATGAGACCGATCTCGTCCAGGTTGTCCTCGGCGATCGCCCCGACTGCACGCGTCACGCCCACGCCGTACGAACCCATGGTGACGGTGACCAGCTTGCCGTTCTCGTCCAGCACCTTCAGGCCGAGCGCCTCGGCATACTTCGTGCCGAGCTGGAAGATGTGGCCCATCTCGATGCCGCGGGCCAGCTTCAGCGTGCCGTGCCCGGTCGGCGAGGCGTCGCCCTCACGGATCTCGGCCGCCTGGATGGTGCCGTCGGCGGTGAAGTCACGCCCGTGCACCAGATCGATGACGTGGTGGCCCGGCTGGTCCGCGCCGGTGACCCACGCCGATCCCACGGCGACGGACGGGTCGAGCAGGTAGCGGATCCCGCTGGCGTTCTCCTCGCCGAGGACACCGGGGCCGATGTAGCCCTTCGCCAGCACGGGGTATGCCGCGAAGTCCTTCTCCTCGAACGCGGCGACCTCGGCGGGCGCGACCTTGACCTCCAGGCGCTTGGCGTCCACCTCGCGGTCGCCGGGCAGCCCGATGGCCAGCGGCTCGCGCGTGCCGTCGGGGTGCTCGAGCATCACGATGACGTTCTTGAGCGTGTCAGCTGCGGTCCACGCCCGGCCGTCGGCGCGCGGGTGATCCTCGTTGAGGGCGTTGACCAGGGTCTCGATGGTGGGCGTGTCCGGAGTCGGCTCGACGTGGGCAGGTCCGGCGGTCACCTCCACCTCGGGCGCCTGCGGCACCTCGACGGCCTCGACGTTGGCGGCATACCCGCTGTCGTCGCGGACGAAGGTGTCCTCGCCGTGCGGGCTCACTGCGAGGAACTCCTCGGATGCGGAGCCGCCCATGGCACCGGAGTCGGCCTTGACGATGACGTACTCGAAGCCGAGCCGCTCGAAGATGCGGATGTAGGCCTCGCGGTGGGCGTCATACGCCTTCTGCAGGCCGGCATGGTCGACGTCGAAGGAGTAGGAGTCCTTCATGATGAACTCGCGGCCGCGCAGGATGCCGGCCCGCGGACGCGCCTCGTCGCGATATTTGTTCTGGATCTGGAAGAGCGCCAGCGGCAGGTCCTTGTATGACGAGTACAGGTCCTTGACGGTGAGGCAGAACATCTCCTCGTGCGTCGGGCCGAGCAGCATGTCGGCGTCCTTGCGGTCCTTGAGCCGGAAGAGGTTGTCGCCGTACTCGGTCCAGCGATTGGTGGCTTCGTAGGGCTCCCGCGGCAGCAGCGCCGGGAACTTCACCTCCTGGCTGCCGATCCGTTCCATCTCCTCGCGGATGATGCCCTCGACCTTGCCGAGGACACGCATGCCGAGCGGCAGCCAGGTGTAGATGCCGGGCGCGACCCGACGGATGTAGCCCGCGCGGACCAGCAGCTTGTGGCCCGGCAGCTCCGCGTCGGCCGGGTCCTCGCGCAGGGTTCGCAGGAACAGGGTCGACATACGCAGTGCCACGGGGGCTCCTTCGGATACGTGCGGTGGGTTGCGCGCAAGGATACCGACCCGGTCGCGGACAGCGGCGCTCACATTGGCCGGTCCGGAAGCTCACTTGGTCACCGCGCGAGCACTACGGTGACGAGAGTGCCGCCAAGAATGTGGCCACTCGCCGCGCTGAGCGTCGCCGTGATCTCGCTGTCGGGTTGTCAGACCGAAGACGTGTCGGGATCGACGGCCTCGGCTGCCCCTGCGATGCCGATGGTCCAGGCCTCCCGCAGCCACTGCGGAGCGGGCTGGACGCACGCGGCAGCCGGCCTCGTGCAGGTGCAGGTGCGCAACACCGACGTGAATGCCGAAGAGGTCTACCTGGCCGACGCCGACGGCAAGCTGTACGGCGAGATCGATCCCCTCGCACCCGGCGCCACCGCAGTCCTGCGCACCAGGCTCTCGGCAGGCAGCTACCACCTGATCTGTTCGGTCAACGACGGCACGCCGGTGCACGGCCCGAAGGTCTCGGTCGGCGGCGCGGCAGCAGGCGTCCGTGGCGTGCGGCCGGTGACCTCCGCCGATCTGGCACCGAGGGTGATCGCCTACCGGCGCTGGGTGGAGGGCCGGCTGGCTGTCCTGCGCGGACAGGCGAAAACACTGTCCGCAGCGCTGAGTTCGGGTGACCGCGGCTCCGCGCAGGCGGCTTGGCGCACGGCGAATCGGACATGGAACACCATGGGTGGTGCGTATGGCGCGTTCGGCGACCTCGGCGACGCGATCGCCGGCGACCCGCTCGGACTGCCCAGGGGCGTGCACGACCCGCGATGGACCGGGCTGCTGCGCATCGAGTACGGCCTCTGGCACGGCCAGACGCCGGCGTCACTGGGCCGGTCGTCGCTCGCGCTCGAGAGAGACCTCGCGTCGTTGGCCAGGCACCTGAAACGCACCCAGTTCCAGCCGCTGGACATCGTCCGACGGACCCACGAGATCACCGAGGACACCCTGCAGCAGACGCTCACCGGTCACGCCGACTACGGCGCACACGTGCAACTGGCCGATGCTCTCGCGCAACTGGACGGCACCACCGAACTGCTGACGGTGCTGCACCCTCTGCTGGCGCCGCGATTCCCGGCGCTGGCGACGGCCCAACGCCAGATCGCCAAGACTCGCAAGGACATTCGGGAACAGCACCGATGGGCCACCGACGCCCCGGGCGCCGCGCCCGACGCCGGCCACGAACTCGTGGACAGCGACTTCGCGCAGCTCGCCGAGTTGCTCGCACCCGTGCCCACCATCCTCGAGCCGAGAGTCACATGAACGACATCACTCGCAGGTCGATGCTCCGCGCCGGAGTCCTCACCGGCGGCGCCGGGGCCGTCGCGGTCGCCGCCACCGCCGGACGCGCCCTCGCCGACACGCCGGCCCCCGCCGCGGGACGCCGGCTCGCGCCGTTCCACGGCATACACCAAAGCGGTGTGCTCGGTGAGGCGCTGCCGGCGGCGACCATCGTGGCGTTCGACCTGACGACCGGCACCCGGTCCGGGCTCGCCGCACTGCTGCGGACACTCACGGACACACTCCGGTCCGTGACGGCCGGCGGTGTCGCCGCGTCGCCGGGCATCACCACGACCGCCGGCACCGGGCTGCTCGGTCCGGATGTGCCCACCCAGGCACTCGAATCCGTCGTTGCCCTCGGCGCGGAAGTCTTCACCGAACGATTCGGGCTCGCCGGCGCGAAGCCGCGACGGCTGCGTGCCATGGACACCTTCCCCGACGATCAGCTCGATCCGGCCTGGTGCGGCGGCGACCTGTTGGTGACGTTGCAGAGCCAGCACCGGGACGTCGTGACCAACGCGCTGCGGGAGGTGTGCCGAGCGACCCGCGGTTCGATGCAGATCCGTTGGAAGCAGGACGGATTCACCCCACCGCCGCGGCCGACCGGTCAGCCGCGCAACCTGCTCGGCTTCAAGGACGGCATCGCCGGCCCCGATCCGAGCGACGACCGGCAGATGGGCTCACTGGTCTGGGCCGGCTCCGGCGAGCCGGCCTGGGCCGCCGGCGGCAGCTACTACGTCATGCGCCGGATCCGGATGTTGGTCGAGTTCTGGGACCGCGT
Organism: Flexivirga lutea; assembly: GCF_054778955.1. Classification (NCBI taxonomy): domain Bacteria; kingdom Bacillati; phylum Actinomycetota; class Actinomycetes; order Micrococcales; family Dermacoccaceae; genus Flexivirga; species Flexivirga lutea. Next base: position 165,891 of record NZ_BAAGZB010000003.1, on the reverse strand, counting down.
GTCCACCTCCGAGCAGGAGCGGATGTTCGGACGGCGCAAGGACAGTGGCGCGCCGTTGACCGGCGGACGCGAAGACTCCCTGCCGGACTACCGGAACGACCCGAACGGCAGCGCCATACCGCTGGACAGCCACATCCGGATGGCCAATCCGCGCACCCCGGCGACCGCTGCGTCGCAGTTCCTGCGCCGGTCCTATTCGTATGACGCCGGCGTCGATTCGGTCGGCAACCTGGACATGGGCCTGATGTTCGGGGCGTTCAACGCAGACCTCGACCGGCAGTTCGTGACCGTCCAACGCCGCCTCGCCGGCGAGCCGCTGGTCGACTACATCACCCCGGTCGGCGGCGGGTACTTCTTCGCGCTGCCCGGAGTGCGCGACGCCACAGACTTCTACGGCAGTGCCCTACTGGCGTAGTCGTGTCCCCACCACGCATCACGGAAGGAACAGATCGTGCACAAGAAGCCTGCACTGCTCGTCGCTGCGTCGACGAGTGCGGTGATCGTCGCCGCAGGTGCCACCGTCGCGCTGCAGTCCAGCGCGCACGCCGCGACGCCGCCTCCAGCACATTCCCGTCATCAGACGCCCCGCACCACCACGCCGATCAAGCATCTCGTCGTCCTGTTCGACGAGAACGTGTCGTTCGACCACTACTTCGGCACCTATCCGCACGCCGCCAACACCGACGGCACGAAGTTCACCGCGGCCCGCCATACGCCACGCGCCGACACCGAGCAGAACGCCGGCCTGATCCGCTCCAATCCCAATCTCTACAAACCGTTCCGTCTCACTCCGGACCAGGCGGTCACCTGCGACCAGAACCACGCCTATCAGCCGGAGCAGAAGGCGGCCGACGGCGGCAAGAACGACAAGGTCATCGAGAACACCAGTGTCGACACCTGCACCGGCGAGTTCGGCGCACCCGGACTGGCGATGGGCTACTTCGACGGCAACACCGTCACCGGGATGTGGAACTACGCGCAGCACTACGCGATGAGCGACAACATGTACGGCTCGAACTACGGGCCGTCATCCCCCGGGGCGATCAACCTGGCGTCCGGAAACACCTGGGGGATCCACGCGGTCGATCCCAGGACCGGCGAACCGACGTCGGACGGGTACGTCGTCTCCACGCCCGACGCGCACGGCGTGGGCACCATGACCAACGACCCGGACCCCGCCTTCGACGACTGTTCGGATCACAACCACACCTCGACCAACAACCTCGGTGTCATGCAGGGCAAGAACATCGGCGACGAGTTGAGCTCCGCCGGCATCTCGTGGGGTTGGTTCCAGGGCGGGTTCACGCCGAACACGGCGTACGCCGGAGACGGCAGCTACGCGCAGTGCACCACCGCGCACGCCAACGTCGGCGGCGGCACGTCGGTGGACTACAGCCCGCACCACAACCCCTTCGCCTATTACAAGTCCACGTCCAACCCGCACCACCTGCCGCCGAAGTCACTCGCCGAGGTCGGCCACGACGGTCAGGCCAACCACCAGTACGACCTGACGTGGTTCAACGACGCGCTCAAGAGCGGTGACATGCCGGCGGTGTCGTTCCTGAAGGCGCCGTCCTACCAGGACGGCCACGCCGGCTACTCGGACCCGATCGACGAGCAGCACTTCCTGGTGAACGAGATCAACGCCATCCAGCAGTCGCCGGAGTGGAAGAGCACCGCGATCGTTGTCACGTATGACGATTCGGACGGCTGGTACGACCACCAGTTCGCCACGATCCGCACCGGTGCGCGCGACACCACCCTCAACGAGCCGATGTGCACCCGGGTCAAGGAACCGGTCACCGCGAGTGGCCCGCAGGACGACCGGTGCGGTCCGGGGCCGCGGCTGCCGTTCCTCGTGATCTCGCCCTACTCGAAGGTCAACTCGATCAGCCACCAGCCGCTGGAGCAGGCCTCGGTCATCAAGTTCGTCGAACAGAACTGGAAGTTGCCGCAGTTGGGCAACGGATCGTTCGACGCACGCGCGCACTCGTTCGCCTCGCTGCTCAGCTTCGGCCGGCCGAAGGCGTCCACCGTCCTGCTGAACGAGGACGGCTCGGTCAAGAGCGTGACTCCCCCGGTGAAACACCCCGGGCATGGAAAGGGCCACGGAAAAGGGCACGGGCACGCCTGACGCTCGCGACGAGGAAGTCACGACAGTAGCGACCTCCTCGCCGGAAAGCCGCTCGCAGGGCGAGTAACTGACGACTGTCGTCAGTTACTCGCCCTGCGTGCGTCTCTCTCACCCAGCGACCGGTTGCGCACGCCGCACGATCGATGCGGTGTCGAGTCCGGGGGGCAAGGTGCCGAAAACTCCGGCGTGCCGGCCCAGCACCCGCGAAGCCAGGAATGCCTCCGCGACTTCGGTCGGCGACTGCCGGACCAGCAGACTGGCTTGCACAAGCACCGCCATGCGTGCCGCGAGCCAGCGGGCGACATACTCGGCGCTGGACGTATCTCCCAGGCCAGCAATGGTTTTCAGCACTTCAGTGACACCGTCGTGCAGCTCCGCGACTCCGGCCTGCTCGACCTCGTCGCGCCAGGCATCGATCCCCTCCGGCTGACGCTGCAGCACCCGCAGCACGTCCAGTGCGTTGACGTTGCCACTGCCCTCCCAGATGGAGTTGAGCGGCGACTCGCGGAAAAGCATCGGCAGGCCGGAGTCCTCGACGTAACCGTTGCCGCCGAGCACCTCCAGCGCTTCCGCCACGTGGAACGGCGTGCGCTTGCACACCCAGAACTTCGCCAACGGCAAGCCGATGCGGCGCAGGGCGCGTTGTGCCGGGTCGTCCGGCGACTCGACGGCCCGCGCGAGGCGCAGGCCGAGCGCCGTGGCCGCCTCGGACTCGAGGGCGAGATCGGCCAGCACGTTGCGCATCGCCGGCTTGTCCACCAGCAGGCCGCCGAACGCACTGCGATGTCGGGCATGCCAGATCGCCTCGGCGAGGCTGCGGCGCATGAGCGCCGATGATCCCAGCACGCAATCCAGCCGGGTCGCGGCGACCATCTCGATGATGGTGCGCACGCCGGCGCCCTCGTCACCGAGCCGGCGGGCGTGGACGCCGGCGAACTCCAACTCGCTGGACGCGTTCGACCGATTGCCCAGCTTGTCCTTCAAGCGCACGATGTGCAGCGGGTTGCGGCTGCCGTCCGGCAGCACGCGTGGCACCACGAAACAGGTCAGGCCGCCCGGTGCCTGAGCGAGCACCAGGAAGAGGTCGTTCATCGGGGCGGAGGTGAACCACTTGTGACCGGTCAGCCGGTAGCTGCCGTCAGCCGTCGGAGCGGCCACGGTCGTGTTGGTGCGCACATCGGAGCCGCCCTGCTTCTCCGTCATACCCATGCCCGCGAGCAGACCACGCTTGCCGGTGGGTTCACGCAGGCCGAAATCGTAGGTGGTGGAAGACAATCCGGGCGTGAGCTCGTCGGCAAGTGCGGCATCGGCACGGAGCGCGGGCACGGCGGCGTAGGTCATCGTCATCGGGCATCCGTGCCCTGGCTCGATCGCGCTCCACGCGATGTATGCCGCCGCCCGCCGCAGGTGCTGCATTGGTTCGGCCGAGGTCCACGGGGCGCCGGTGAGCCCGAAGCCGACACCCTTGTCGAGCATCCAGTGCCAGCTCGGGTGGAAATCGACCTCGTCGACACGCGCACCGAAAGGGTCGACCGGACGAAACACCGGATCGTGGGCATTGGCGAGCATCCCGTGTTCGCGGGCCTCCGCCGAGCCGGCCAGTTGCCCGACCGGCGCGAGCGAGGCAAGCACCCGATCGGCAGCTGCGCCGGCCAGGGCACGCACCGCATCGGTCAGCGCTGCATCGCCGGTGACGGTGTTGTGGCCGACCAGCAACGGAGGCTGATTGCCGGGCTGCCGGGCGAACGGATCGGTGGAGTCGGCCATGCGGGACAGACTACGCAGCCGCTCGACCATGGACGCTACGGTCGTCGGATGGAATCGACCTCTTGGCCGGCGCTGCCGCTGCCGTGGGCGTCCGACGAGCTCGCCCGTGGTCCGCGACGATGGTGGACCGGTCCGCTCGACGTCGAAGGACTCGCCGTCGGCAGTGTCGTCGCGGCCGCATCAGCGGCGAACGCCCTTGCGTCATCACGTGGTTCGTCCTGGCGCTCGTTCGTTGCGAGCGGCCTGGTCGGTGCCTCGTTCGGCTCGCTCGACCGGCTCAGGGTGAACGGGGAAGCACCGCACGGATGGGGTGAACTGTCCGGTTTCTTCCGGACGGCCGACGGCTGGATCCGGCTGCATGGCAACTATCCCCACCACGCCGACGTGATCCGTGCCGTCCTCGGCGCGCCGGACCGGCGTGCGGTCGCGAGCGCCATACAGGAGCGGACGGCGGTGTCGCTCGAGGAGGAGCTGCGCGCCGCCGGCGGCATCGCCGGCGCGGTACGCAGCGCGGACGTATGGCGCGCGCACCCCCACCATCGCGCGGCCATCGCCGACCGTCCGCTGGTGACCGTCGATCCGTCGACCGGTGCGACCAGTCCTCTCCTGCCGTCGGATTCGCTGCCCTTGCACGGCGTCCGCGTGCTGGATCTGACCCGGGTCATCGCCGGCCCGACGGCAGCACGCTTCCTCGGTGCGCTGGGCGCCGATGTGCTGCGGATCGACCGGCCCGACCGCCCCGAACTGCTCGAACAGCACCTGGACACCGGTTTCGCGAAACGGACGGCGGCACTCGACTTCGCCGACACGCACGGTCTGGCGACGGTGCGCGAGCTCGCCGGCACCGCCGACATCGTGCTCAGCGGCTACCGACCGGGGTCCCTGCACCGCTTCGGACTGGACCGGTCGTCGCTCCTCGCCGATCATCCCCGCATGGTGGTCGTCGAACTGTCCGCGTGGGGCGACATGGGCGCCTGGGGACAGGAGCGTGGCTTCGACAGCATCGTGCAGGCCGTCAGTGGCATCGCCACCGGCTACGCGGACGGCGAGGGCCGGCCCGGGGCGCTCCCGGTCCAGGCGTTGGACCACGCCACCGGGTACCTGATCGCGGCGACGGCCATGCGGCTGCTGGCCCGCCGCCCGTACGAGGGCGGCGCCGGCGCACGGCTGGCCCTTGCCCGCACCGCGCACTGGCTGTTGCAGCGGGATGCGGCCCCCGTCGAGCCGCAGGACGCCTTCGACGGCCCCGACTGCCCGCTGTGGTCGGCCAGCGCCGCCTCGCCGTACGGCAGCATCGACTACGTGCGCCCGCCGCTGTTCGCCGGCCACGTGCCGCTGGACTTCCCGTCGCCGCCGCGCCGCTATGCGGCCGACCCGCCGGAATGGTGGCTCGACGACGAACCGAACGAATCAGCGGATGACCGGCTGAGCCACTGAGTGGCGCGTGCAGGTCAGCGGCCGGCGCCCCACGCGGCCCGGATGAGCGGCCACTGCAATGGCAGGCGCGCCACCGTGCCGGCCAGGAACATCGCCCGGGACGGCGAGGCACCCCGGGTGGCAACCACCTTCGCTGCGTTGGCCGTCATCTGCACGTTGGCCGGGAACACGCCCAGCAGCAGCGCAGCCGAGGCGCGGCCGGCGGTGCGGCGCGTCGTCGGCACGAGCAGCCCTGCGGCGCACGCCAATTCGGCGATGCCGGAGGCACGGATGACGTCAACCGGCCGGGGCACCTTCGACGGCATGATCGGGGCGAACGTCTGCGGACGCACCAGATGCAGCACGCCGGAAGTGGCGAACGCGCCCACGAGGATCTTGGCGGTCGGGGTCAGGGAGGCAACCATGCTCGGAGTGTTTCAGAGGATGACAGTCGCGAAGGTGCCCACCTGCCGGAAGCCGGCGGCATGGTAGGTGCGCAGCGCCGGCTCGTTGTAGCCGTTGACGTAGAGCGTCACCGTCGGCGCGATGGTCTCGATGACCTGCTGCACCACCGCCCGCATCGCGGGCGTCGCCAGGCCCTGTCCGCGCCGCTCGGGCGCCACCCAGACCCCTTGCAACTGCGCCACTCCGGCCGCCAGCGAGCCGACGTCGGCCTTGAAGACGACCCGGTGGCCCTCGGTCACGACGAAGGTGTGCCCGGCGCTGATGAGCGAGGTGACCATGCGGCGGTATTCACGATCGGAGCCGGTGTAGGGCGGGTAGCCGATCTCCTCGGTGAACATCGCGGCCGAGGCGGGCAGCACCTCGTCGACCTCGTCGAGCCGAGCTCGGCGCACCCGGGCGTCCACCGGGCCGGTGGCGTGCGCCGGGAGCGACGACACCGCCAGCATCGGCTGGTCCGGCCGGACCGATCGTGCGTCGCCCCAGTGCCTTTCCAGCCGTTGCCACAGCCCGAGGACCTGTTCGGCGTCGCCGAAGATGGAGGAGCAGCGGCGTCGCTTGCGCCGCAACCGGACTGCGAAGGCGTCCAGAGCCGCATCGTCGGCGGCGATCGGCACCACGTTGGCGGACGTCCAGCACATCGACCGCAGCCGTCGACCGTCGTCCGTGCCGAGCAGGGCGCCGACGTAGGACGGGCCGCCCTCGATGAGGCGCGCCGCGACGAAGACGTTGGCCAGTGGGTCCGCCGCACACAGGTCCAACGCCGCCGAGAAGTCGCCGGGGCCGAGAGCCCGTGCTCCGCCGAGCGTCCGTAACACACCTCCAGCCTTGCACCGTCCGCTCCCGCACACACCGAAATCCGCTGATCGATTCGGGGTGTCTCTCGTTACAGTGCCGCTGATGACTTCTCCCACGGCCTCCGACCCTTCCGGAACACGCGTCCACGCCGACTACCGCAAGTGGGACGGATCGCCGCACTGGCAGAGCCACGGCACCCTGCTGGGTGTCGATGTGCACGGTTGCTGGGTGGGCTTCCCGCGGGGGACGCACTTCGAGCGGCCCGGCGCGGCCTTCGACCTCGAGCGTGACTCGGTCTCGCTGTTCCCGGCGGCGACGGGCTTCACGCCGGCGTTCAACGAGCCGACCGGGTCGCCCGAGCTGGTCCAGGTGTATGTCGACATCACCACTGCGCCGGTCTGGTCGCGCACCGACGACGGGGGTTGGCGGGTGACGATGATCGACCTCGATCTGGACGTGGTGCAGCGCGCGAACGGCTTCCTGTATGTCGACGACGAGGACGAATTCCTCGACCATCAGCGCAGATTCGGTTACCCGGAGGAGGTCGTCCGGCGAGCTGAGGACGACACCAGGAGGGTGTTCGGCGCGATCCGGGACGGGCGGGGCCCGTTCGACGACACCGGATGGCGCTGGATGCGCCGGCTGCACCCGGGCACGACCGACGGCACGTCATACGGTCAGGATGCGGACGGCACCGAGTCAGTCGTCGGCATCGAGTGACTCGACCGACCTGACGATCTCGGTCTTCTCGGACGCGTCGACCGGCACGCCGACGACGCCTGCCCAGCCGTCGACCTGCTCGGCCCGGTAGCGGTGTCCGTGACCGCCCACCGAGGAGTTGGCCGAGATCAGGTCCACGGTCGTGAGCCAGAAGGTCACCAGCGGATACCAGGTGAGGTCCTTGTCCACGTCGTGGCCCGCGCGCTCACGGGTCCATGCCGGCTGACGGTAGATCAGTGAGGGATCCCACCAGACGATTGGATCGGACGGATGCTGCAAGAACAACACCCGGGGCGGGCGCCAGTCGCCGAGCGGGCGGCCGTAGGCGTCCCGGTCGATCTGTGTGGTGTTGCCCGCGAAGCGGATGTGCCGCCCGTTGTCGATCACCGGAGCGACCTGCGGGCTGCCACGCTGGCGATCCCTGGTGATGGACCGCCAGAGCGGCGTGGAGTTGGGCGTGCCGCTCCACAGCGCACCGTCGACCATCGACAGCAACTGGTCGGCGCGACCGAACGCGGCCTCGGTGCTCAACGCACCGAGCGACTCGCCCGAGAGCAACAACTCCGGCCGCCGGTCCGGTGAGCGCGCCTGGATCATCGCGTGGACGGTTCGCACCAGCTCCTCGCCGACCTGCGCCGGCAGCGAGCGGTTGGTGAGGAACTGCACCACGCTGGGCAGGAACGAGTACTGCACCGCGACAGTGGCGACGTCGCCACCGGTGAGCACCTCCAGGGTGCGCACGTTGTATTCGTCCACCCAGCCACTGCCCGTGGTGCCGACCACGTTGATGAATCTGCGGTCCAGGGCGCCGGTACGGCGCAACTCCTGGACGATGACGTGCACCAGTGCGTGCGGGTCGACATCGCCGGTCTCCGGCGCGGCGTAGAGCCGGATGGGCTGCTGGGCGGGCTGCCCGCTGATCGCCGAGATGGTCTGCGCGGACGGCGTGTGCGCGGTGTAGATCTGGCCCTCCCGCCCCAGCTTCGACCACGGCTGGGTCGCGCCGGGGCCACCGGAGACCAGCGGTGAGGTCGGAGCCGCCAGCCCGTCCGGCGGCGCGTTGTTGACCTTCGCCGCGGACGCCGACAACGCCTCCAGCCCCTTCACCGCGATGACGCTGCGGGTCAGCCAGGTCGCCGACCCGGCCACCAGGCACACGGCCAGCAGGCCTGCGACCGGTTTCGGGAGCGCGAAGCCGAGCACGAACCGGGACGCGCGAAAGGCGCTGCGCACCGTCCACACGATCGCCAGCAGCACGGCCGTGAGGGCGATCGCGGCGAGCAGCGACAGTCCGTCGCTGAGCAGCGAGGGGGCCGGCAGATCGACCAACCGGGCGCTGTGTCGGCGACCGCGATAACCGGCGAACCAGACCGTGATCGTGATGGCCACCGCGAGCGTCCACAACACGATGTGCACGCGGGTGCGACGCGCTTCGGCGAAGACCACGCGCACACCCAGCCAGCCGAAGACGACGGACGCGACCGAGCCCAGCAGGGTGCCAGCGGCGTACCCGGTGATGGCGGACAGGGCCGAGGCGGCGGCCTGCACGGCCCACGGCCGCGGCAACAGGCTCGGGGCGAAACTCGCCAGCAGCGCCAGCCAGCCGAGCACCAACCCGGTGACTGACCGGCGTGCCAGGAAGCGGGCGAAAACGTTGGGTTCGCTGGCGTTCTCGGACTTGGTGGGGTCGTCATCCCGGGTGGTCACCGGGCCGGGTGACGTGTCTGCGACCTCAGGAGCGGAAGCGCGGCTGGTCACCCCCGAAGGTTATCCAGCGGCGGTGACCGCACGCTCATCGCGCCCGGTCAGTGGTCGGCAATAATGCCCACGGGTGCGGAGCTCTGCCGTATGCCGTGCTTTTCGAGCGACCGTTGCCGGCAATGTACGGGACGGATGCCGTATGCCGTGCTCTTCGAGCGACCGTTGCCGGAAATGTACGGCGGGCGCCGGACCGACGGACCTAGTTGCGCTTGAGGATGCCGACCAGGCCGACGATCGACAGGGCAATCGACATCACGAGGCAGAGCCACAGCCCCCACCCGACGCTCGCGGCCGGCGTCTCGGTGCCGAGGTCGCCGATGTCGTAACCGGTGATGGCGACGTTCAGCGCGCCGGCGACGAGCGTGACGATTGCGGCCGTCAACGGGACCCTGCCGAGACCGCGCAACAGCCCGAAGACGACCGCCACGACCGCCAGCACCGCCACCAGGACGCCGTCCTTGACCTCGCTGGCCGAGTCCTGGACCGAGCCGGAGATCTGTCCGAAACCGTTCATCGACAGGTGGACGAAGCCGAAGTCGACGGTCACCCACGCACCGAAGCAGCCGACGATCGCCAGGACGCCGACCGCCACTGCGGCCCACCCGATGCCGCGGGCAGGCACGCTCAGCGGTGCCTTGGGCGCAGGGCCGGCGTAGGCCGGCATGCCGTAGTACGGCGCCGTCCCGTAGGGCTGCCCGTAACCCGGCGGGGGTTGCTGGCCGTATCCGTAACCCCGTTGCGGTGTCGGTGCGTACGGCTGCCGACCATGGGGCGGCGGCCCCGGCGGGTTCGGCCATTGTTGCGGCTGCCCGTACGGGTTGTTGTGAGGGTTGTTGTAGGGACTGCCATACGGATTGTCATGGCCGGGCCGGTCCGGCTGCTGGTTCGGCTGCTGTGTCATCGTGGGTCTCCCTTCCCTGCGCGCAGGGTACACAGCGGGCGCTCGGCCGGTCAGCCGACCGTGACGCTCGGGCTGCCCGCGGCGTCCTCGTCCACCGGCTCGCCCATCTCGTCGGCGATGCGCATGGCTTCCTCGATGAGGGTCTCGACGATCTGCGACTCGGGAACGGTCTTGATCACCTCGCCCTTGACGAAGATCTGTCCCTTGCCGTTGCCGGACGCAACGCCCAGATCGGCCTCCCGCGCCTCGCCGGGGCCGTTGACGACGCAACCCATCACCGCGACGCGAAGCGGGACCGTCATACCTTCGAGGCCGGCGGTGACCTCGTCGGCGAGCTTGTAGACATCGACCTGTGCCCGCCCGCAGGAAGGGCATGAGACGATCTCCAGCTTGCGCGGCTTGAGGTTGAGGGACTGCAGGATCTGGTTGCCCACCTTGATCTCCTCCACCGGGGGCGCGGAGAGCGAGACGCGGATGGTGTCGCCGATGCCCTGCGACAACAACGCCCCGAAGGCGGTCGCGGACTTGATGGTGCCCTGGAACGCCGGGCCGGCCTCGGTGACGCCCAGGTGCAGCGGCCAGTCGCCGCGCTCGGCGAGCAACTGGTAGGCGCGCACCATGACCACCGGGTCGTTGTGCTTCACCGAGATCTTGAAGTCGTGGAAATCGTGCTCCTCGAAGAGGCTGGCCTCCCAGACGGCCGACTCGACGAGCGCCTCCGCGGTTGGCTTGCCGTACTTCTCCAGCAGTCGCCTGTCGAGCGAGCCGGCGTTGACACCGATCCGCAGCGAGACGCCGGCGTCCTTGGCGGCGCGCGCGATCTGCTTGACCTGGTCGTCGAACTTGCGGATGTTGCCGGGGTTGACCCGCACGCCCGCACAGCCGGCGTCGATGGCGGCGAAGACATACTTCGGCTGGAAGTGGATGTCGGCGATGACCGGGATCTGCGACTTCTTCGCGATCGCCGGCAACGCATCGGCGTCGTCCTGGCTCGGGCACGCCACCCGCACGATGTCGCAGCCCGCCGCCGTCAGCTCGGCGATCTGCTGCAGTGTGGCGTTGATGTCGGTGGTCGGTGTCGTGCACATCGACTGCACGGAGATCGGAGCGTCTCCTCCGACCTCGACCTTCCCGACCTTGATCTTGCGAGACTTGCGGCGGGGAGCGAGCACCGGCGCCGGAGCGCTCGGCATACCGAGAGAAACAGTCACGTCTCCAGTATGACTCTCGGTCCGAAGTGATCGGCACGTGCCCGACCGGCCGCCCGCGCCGTCCCGCTGACCGAGCACTCTTCAACAAACTGTTGACGCGGAATGTGGTCCATGTCACGCTTTCGTATATCGAAAATGCAGTTCCACATTATGAAACGGAGAGAATCGTGCACGCTGAGCTCCCCCGACCTTCCTGCTCGCGCCCCGACCCTGGCGGTCCCGCGCCCAGACACCTCTGAGGATGGCGCCGTGAAACTCCTACGACGCGAGGGCACCTCGAAGTATCAGGGTCGTCCCGAGGACACGATGTACCGTCCCGGCCGACTGTTGATCTACGGAACCCAACACATCCTGACGATGTATGGCGGAGTGATCGCCCCACCCATCATCATCGGCGGAGCCGCGCATCTGAAGCCCAGCGACATCGCGCTGCTCGTCACCGCCGGTCTGTTCATCAGCGGTCTGGCCACCCTGCTGCAGACGCTGGGCGTCGGACCGGTGGGCAGCCGCCTGCCGATCGTCCAAGGCGTGTCCTTCGCCAGCGTCTCGACCATGGTGTCGATCGCCAGCAAGGACGGGCTGCGGCCGGTCCTCGGCTCGATCATCGTCGCCGGCATCATCGGCGTGCTCGCCTCGACCTACTTCGCGCGCATCGTGCGGTTCTTCCCCGCGGTCGTGACCGGCTCGATCATCACCGTCATCGGCGCTTCGCTGCTGCCGGTCTCGTTCAGTTGGTGCATGGGCGGCAACCAGTCGGCCAAAGACTTCGGCGACCCCTCCAACATCGGCCTGGCGGCGATCACCCTGCTGATCATCGTGTTGATCAGCCGGCTCTTCCAGGGTGCGATCTCGCGACTGTCGATCCTGATCGGCATGGTGATCGGCACGCTGATCGCCGTCGTGACGGGTCACGCGGACTTCTCCGCGGTCAAGGACGCCAAGGTCGTCGCCCTGCCGCAGTTCCTGCACTTCGGCTCCCCGGAGTTCCAGTTCGGCGCGATCGTGTCGATGACCATCGTCATCTTCGTGATCATGACCGAGACCACCGCCGACATCCTGGCGATCGGCGAGATCGTGGAGACCGAGGTGGACGACAAGCGCGTCGCGGCGGGCCTGCGCGCCGACATGGCTGCCACCACCGTTGCGCCGCTGGTCGGCAGCTTCCCGGCCAGCGCCTTCGCGCAGAACGTCGGTCTGGTGGCACTCACCGGGATCAAGAGCCGGTTCGCCGTCGCGGCCGGTGGTGGGGTGCTGGTGGTGCTCGGCCTGCTGCCGGTCGTCGGCGCAGTGATCGCGGGCATCCCCTATCCGGTGCTGGGCGGCGCGGGGATCATCCTGTTCGGTTCGGTCACGGCGAGCGGCATCCGCACCCTCGCCCGGGTCGACTACTCGGGCGGACTGAACCTCGTCATCGTCTCGGTCGCCTTCGCGTTCGGCATGATCCCGGTCGGCATGCCCACCTTCTGGGACAAGTTCCCGGACTGGTTCAGCGTGATCATGGACTCGGGCATCAGCTCGGCCGCAATCAGCGCGGTGCTGCTCAACATCTTCTTCAACGAGTGGAAGTGGGGCAACAAGCCGGGTGCGTCCGTGTTCGCCGAGCGGGAGAACCGCGTCGACGAACTGGGCGAACGCCTCGAGGACGACATCGCCGCGTCGGAGCGTCGGCCGCGTCGTGGTCAGTCCAAGGACACTGTGACCGCCAGCGTGGACGGGGTCACCGCCGAGTAACGTCCGCCACCCGAAACACCGTCATGCCGGTCTGCACTGGAGCAGGCCGGCATGACGGCTTCGGTATGGCGACAGGTGCTTCGGCCAGGTCGTGCGGCTGGCATCCCCAATCACCTGAATATCGGGATGCTCCTTGACGTAGTTGCAGCGCTCGCAGAGCCCTTCACCATTGCGCTCGGACGTCTCACCACCGTCGGCGTTGGGAATAGCTACCAACAGCAACACTCTTCGGTGATAAATGTTATTCGCAAGTACCCCCTCCCCAGCGACGATGCCGTTCGAGAGGGGTGCGGATAACGAATCTCGGCGGACCTCAGCCCGGCAGCCGCCATACCGACACGTGCGACTCGCTGTCTGCGGTGAACTCGCTGCCGTGCCAGTCGGCGAACCGCTGCTCGAGCGTCATACCGGCGAGCTGGGCCATCAGGTCACACTCCGCCGGCCAGACGTAGCGGAAGTTGCCGACACCGTGACGGAATGAACCGTCGTCCTGGCGGGTGTAATGGTGGGACTGGCTCTGCTGGGTCACCAGGTCATACGTGTCGAAGCCGACGTGGCGCTCCCCCACGTGGAACGGCACCACGGTCTGACCCGGTGGCAGGCGCCGCAGATTCGGGACGCTGATCTCGACGACGAAACGGCCGCCCGGCACCAGGTGTCGAGCGGCATTTCGGAACACCTCCACCTGCTCGTCCTGGGTTCGCACATTGCCCAGGCTGTTCCAGAGGAGGAAGACCAGGGTGAAGTCGCCGTCCACGGAGGCCGTCGCCATGTCGCCGACCGTGACCGGGACGTCGGCACACTTGGCGGCCAACTGGTCGGCCATCGGCTGCGACAACTCGATCCCGGACACGCTGATTCCCTTGTCGTGCAACGGGATGGCCACTCTCCCGGTGCCGATGGCGAACTCGAGCGCCGGTCCCTTTCCCGCCAGTCGCGCCAGGAAGTCGACCGCCGGATCCAACACCTCCGACGTGAACATGAACGACGACTCCTCGTCATACCGCTCGGCGGTCTCGGCGTCCCACAGGTCACTGCTGCTCGTCATGGCCACGACCCTGCCGCGACCCGCGGGACAATGCCACCGAATAAGTGCCAGCGAAGATGTCCGATGAATATCGTTACGCGCCGATAGTGCCCGGCTCGGCGACGAAGGGCTGGAAGAACTGCGACGGCGCAGCACCCTCCAGGGTGAGGACGAGCGCCGGCACCGACGCACCATCGATCTGCTCACGGATGATGTCGGCGTGCCCGGCATGGCGGGCGAGTTCCTCGATCACGTGCACCAACAGATAGCGCACCTTCGCCGGACGTTCGTCGAAGATCCCGTCCCACGGCGCCGGCGGCTCCGTGATGCCGGCGTCCGGGTCCGCCTCCGTCAGCTTCGCGGCGAACGCCGTTCGGGCGGAGTCGAATTCGGCCAGCACATCGGTCACTGCCTCGTCCTCACCCACCACCAGACTGCTCAGGTAGGCCGAGAAGCCGGCCTCGTCGAGAGCCCTGGTGACACCGTCCAGCCGCTCGACGTTGCCACGCAACACGTATGCCGCATGCTTGACCAGCGCGGCCACGGACAGCGAACTGCGGCAGGGTGTCGCCTTCGCCTCGGCCTCAGTCAGTCCGTGCAGCGATGCCCGCAGATGGTCCAGTTGCTGCTGGATGTAACCGGTCAGACCGGTGATCTCGTCGTGCTCGGCAGGTGCGTACATGGTGGCTCCTCGTCGTCAGCGGTGGTGCGAACGAGACGAGCCTGCCGCTCCTTGCGGACAGTATCGGTCCGCTGGCGCGAGCGGCGGTCAGCCGAGCTTGACCGGGTTCACGATGTCCGCGTAGGCCAACAGCGCGAACATCACCAACAGCACCACCGACACGCCGTACGCCAGCGGCAGCGCCTTGGCCACGTCGACATACACCGGACCCTCAATGCCTCGCGCTCGCGCGATGCGCCGCTTGATCGCCTCCCACAACGCCCCGGCGATGTGGCCGCCGTCCAGGGGCAGCAGAGGCACCAGGTTGAAGACGAACAGTGCCATGTTGAGCGATGCCAGGATCATCAGCAGGATCACGATCTTGTCCTGCGTGCTGGCGTACTTGGACTCGGTCACGTCGCCGGCCGCGCGGCCGACGCCCACGACCGACTGTGGGCTGTACTGGTCACGGGTGCCGCCGCTGAAGGCCGCGTTCCAGACGCCGATCATCTTCTGCGGGATCTTCAGGAAGACCGAGGACGTCTTCCCCAAGGCGTCGCCGAACGTCTGCATGGCCTCCGGCAGCGACTGGCGCTCGTCGCGGTAGGTGCCCCCGATCGACGCACCGATCACCCCCACGTCGGCGTACTCGACCTCGCCCTTCCAGTTGACGACCTTCGCACCGTTGCTGTCCTGCTTCGGCATCCGCTGCAGCTTGGGGGTCACTTGCAACCGGACGTCGGTGCCGTGGCGTTCCACCACCAACGGGATCTGCTCCCCGGGGTGGGAGCGCACTATCTGCGTGAACTCGGTGGTGGAGGTGATCTTGGTGCCGTCGATCGACACGATCCGGTCGCCCGGCTCGATCCCGGCCGCAGCAGCCGCGCTGCGGTCGGCGCCCGAGCACGCCGTGACCGTGGCACCGCCGGCGGTCGGCGAACACGGTTGCACCGAGGCGATGTTGGCGGTCTGCTGCACCGGAAGCCCGATGCCGCTGGCGATGATCACCAGCAGCACCAAGGCGATGACCAGGTTCATGAACGGGCCGCCGAACATGATGACGACCTTCTTCCAGGTCGGCAGCTTGTAGAAGACCCGGTCCGCGTCGTGCGGCGCGATGTGTTCGTAGGCGTCTTCCCGCATCTGGTCGGCCAGCTGACTGAAGCGGCCGGTCGACGAGGCGCGGATGTAGCCGGCCTCTTCGCCGGCGCGCGGCGGGAACATGCCGATCATGCGGATGTAGCCGCCCAACGGGATCGCCTTGAGCCCGTATTCGGTCTCTCCCCGGCGCCGCGACCAGATCGTCGGGCCGAAGCCGACCATGTACTGGGTCACCTTGACGCCGAACAGCTTCGCCGGCGTGAGGTGACCCAACTCGTGCAGAGCGATGGAGACGCCGATGCCGAGCAGCAGAATGATCACGCCGAGCAGGAACAACACGCCTACCAGCGTCTCATGGCCACCTGCGACGGCGCTCAGCGCCGATCGAGGATCTCCTGTGCGTGTGCTCGGGCCCACGTCTCCGCGGCCAGCACCTGCTCGACGGTGAGCTCGGCGTCCGAGGCGGCGTGGTCGTCCACCACGGACCGCACGGTGCCGACGATGTCGGTGAAGGTGATGCGGCCGTCGTGGAAGGCGGCCACGCACTCCTCGTTCGCGGCGTTGTAGACGGCGGGGTAGGTCGAGCCCGCCATGCCGACTTCACGAGCGAGTCGCACAGCAGGGAACGCGTCGTCGTTCAGCGGCTCGAACCGCCAGTCGGCAGCCTTCGACCAATCGATGGGCGCCTCCGCCTCGGGCACTCGATCGGGCCAGCCGAGTCCGAGAGCGATCGGCACCAGCATGGTCGGCAGTCCGAGCTGGGCCACGACCGCACCGTCGACGAACTCGACCATCGAATGGATGCATTGCTGCGGGTGGACCACGACGTCGATGCGATCGAACGGTATGTCGAAGAGCAGATGCGCCTCGATCACCTCCAGGCCCTTGTTGACCAACGTGGCCGAGTTGGTGGTGATGACCTTGCCCATCGCGAAGTTCGGGTGGGCGAGCGCCTGTTGCGGCGACACCCTCTTCAGCTCCTCGCACGGCAATCCCCGGAACGGGCCCCCGCTGGCGGTGATCACCAGGCGGCGTACTTCCCGTTCGCTGCCGGCCCGCAGACTCTGGGCGATCGCCGAGTGCTCACTGTCGACCGGCACGATCTGTCCTGGTCGAGCGGCGCGTGTGACGATCGGCCCACCGACGATCAGGGACTCCTTGTTCGCCAGTGCCAGCGTCGATCCGGCGTCCAGGGCCGCGAGCGTCGGGCGGAGCCCGATCGAGCCGGTGATGCCGTTGAGGACCACGTCGGCCCCACACCGCGCGACCTGCTCCGAGGCATCCGGACCGACCACGATGTCCGGGCGGTATGACGACCGACCTGCCGCGCGCGCTTCCTCCTGCAGCACCCGCGCGAACGCGTGCTGGTCACCGGTGGCCAACCCGACCAGGGCGGCCCGGCACTGCACGGCCTGCTGCGCCAGCAGACGCGGCTGCCCTCCGCCGGCACTCAACGCGGTCACCCGGAAACGGTCGGGATTGCGCGACACGATGTCGATCGCCTGCGTGCCGATCGAGCCGGTGGAACCCAGGATCGCGACGGAACGCTGGGCCGGGGCAGCGGCAGTTGTCTGAGTCACGCTCTCATTAAATGCCATTCGTCCGACGCTGGAATCTGCCCCTCGCCGAGGAACTCGCGCATGATGCGAGCACCTACCGAACTGACCCGTGCCGGTTGCAGCTGCAGCTGCCGTGCCGGGTCCTCGTCGGGCATCGCCGTCCGCCGGTGGGACCAACTCCCCCCAGTGCCGAGCAGAAACCCGAGCAGCACCTGTTCGCCGGGCCGGTCGACCGTTGCGCGCCATACGGTGGCATCCAGCTGAGCAATGCCTTCGCCCCACAGCTCGGGCGCCAGGCCGCCGGCCTGAAGGGCTGTCGACGAGATGGTCACCGGGGCGCCCTCACCGTCGCGCGCGCCGTCGATCGTGCAGAACGCGTGGACCTCGCCCGGGAGGGCGTCCGGACTGATCAGCCGGAATTCGTGGGCCCCACCGTCGGACACGTCCTCCAGCACGACGACCTCGGTGCCCAGATGGTGATAGCGCAGCACGCCGAGATCAGCCGTCGCCTTGCTGATCAACAGCGTCGCCGTGGAGCACTCACGCACCTGGAGCATCGTCACCACGTCCTCGGGCAGCTCCATGCCCGATCCGCCGTCGACCGCGACGGCGCCGTGCGAGCACAGGGAGCGATAGGCGACCTGGAGCGCCAGCTGGCGCTCGCGCTCGTCCAGTCCGCCCAGGTAGGGCATGTCGACGACCGGGTGCTCGGCTCCGAACAGGGCGAGCTCTTCGTCGGTGAAGCGCACCAGCGGTTGTGTGGCGCGTCTCATGCGCGCCCGCCGATCGGGTGCACGCGCGTCGGCGAGGGCTGGATGCCGGCAGGCGTGCGCCACGGCGGCGTCCACGGGAGCCGGGCGGCACCGCCGTTCCGGTCCGCCGGTGCCGGCAACAGCTTGATCGACCCGTGTGGCGGGGTCCACTCGCGGGGCGGCCGCACCGGCCCGGTCCACCGCGGCGGCTGGATCGGCCCTCGCCGGTTCCGCCGTCCCACCGGTGGCCGCACGGGTCCGGTCCATCGTGGCGGGCCGGACGGCCCGCCCAGCAACAGTCGGGTCGCCTCGGACTGCAGCGCCATGAGTTGCCGTTGGAACCTGGTCCGGGAAAGGGCCATCGCTTCCTCCACCATGCGTCGCTCGGTGGCGGCGTCCGGCGGCAATGAACGGGCGCGCAGCCGGGCATCGCCGAGTTCGTGCGCGAAGCCGGATGTCAGCACGCCGATCCGCTCGATCACCGCTGCGGCATCCGTCACCAGGGCGCAATGTCGGCCGGCTGCGGTGGCGAACGCCGCGGCTCCGGCGCCCGACCATCGGCTCGCCGTGACTTCCGTCGCCCTCCGCAGGGCGCCGCGCAGCCTGTCGAGCTCCGTCACCAGCGCGAGGCTGCGCCGACCGGCGCGCGCCAGCAGCTCCGGGTCACCGTCGAGCGGTCTCATCGCGGCCCTGCGAGGGCTACCCGGACCAACCAGTCGGTGCGCGTGTAGCCGTCCGCAGCTGCGTCCAGCTCGGTCGCCGTCGTCTCCACCGCCGCGCAGACCGCGCCGACGAGGAACGGCACAGCGGTCAGGAAGTCCTCGGTGCCATCGCCGTCACCCGCGAGGCCGGCGCGCAGGTCGTCGACGATCGCGCGAGCCAGCGCCGGCATCCCATGGTCCGCCGCGGATCTCAGCGTCGACGACGCCGCCGTCACGGTGCGCGGGTCCACTGTGAGCAGTCCCATCCCGGCTCCCTTCCTCGTCTCGCACCGAGGGTAGGACCGGGTGCCGATCAGCCGCAGAAGTTGTCCACAGGCCGCACCGTGACGGCTGCTCGACTCAGAGAGCCAGTCCGACGTACTTGGTCTCGAGGTACTCCTCGATGCCCTCGAAGCCGCCCTCACGTCCGAAACCGCTGGCCTTCACGCCGCCGAAGGGTGCTGCCGGGTTGGACACCACGCCCTGGTTGACGCCGACCATGCCGTAGACCAGCGCCTCGCTGACGCGCAGCACGCGGGCGTAGTCGCGGGTGAAGAAGTAGCCGACCAGTCCGTATTCGGTGTCGTTGGCTCGACGGATGACGTCGTCCTCGTCAGTGAAGGTCTGGATGGCGGCAACCGGCCCGAAGATCTCTTCGCGAGCCATCGCAGCGTCACCGGGCAGGCCGGTGATCACCGTCGGGTTGAAGAAGTAGCCCGCCCCGTCACCCTTGCCGCCGCCGGTCACGACGCGCGCTCCGCGCTCCGTCGCGTCCGCGACCAAGTTCGTGACCTTGTCGACAGCCTTGGCGTTGATCAGCGGCCCGACGTCGACACCGTCGGTCATACCGTCACCGACGGTCAGCGACGACATCCGGGCCGCGAACTTCTCACTGAACTCGGCGGCGACGTCGGCGTGCACGAAGAAGCGGTTGGCCGCTGTGCACGCCTCGCCGATGTTGCGCATCTTGGCGAGCATCGCGCCGTTCACCGCCGCATCGATGTCGGCGTCGTCGAAGACGATGAACGGCGCGTTGCCGCCCAACTCCATCGACACCCGCAGCACCTGCTGCGCGGACTGTTCGATCAGGGTCCGGCCCACCTGGGTGGACCCGGTGAAGGTCAGCTTCCGCGACCGCGGGTCGCGGATGAGCGGTTCCATGACCCCACCGCTGTTGCTGGTGGTCACGACGTTGAGGACCCCAGCGGGTAGGCCGACCTCCTCCAGCACCTGCGCGAGGTAGAGCATCGACAACGGCGTCTCGGCCGCCGGCTTGACGACCATCGTGCATCCAGCCGCGATGGCCGGGCCGATCTTGCGCGTGCCCATGGCCAGCGGGAAGTTCCATGGCGTGATCATCAGCGTCGGTCCGACGGGCTGCTTCATCGTCATCAGCCGCGTCGCGCCGTTCGGCGCCACGGAGTAGCGCCCCGAGACGCGGACCGCCTCCTCGGCGAACCACCGGAAGAACTCCGAGCCGTAGGCCACCTCGCCGCGGGCTTCGGCCAGTGGCTTGCCCATCTCCAGGGTCATCAGTTCGGCGAATGCGTCCGTGCGCTCGACGATCAACTCGTATGCCGCACGAAGGATCTCGCTGCGATCACGCGGCGCGGAACGCGCCCACTGCGCCTGAGCCTCGGACGCGGCCGTCAAGGCGGCGGCGCCGTCGGCGACCGAGGCGTCGGCCACCCGTGCCAACGCGCCACCGGTCGCCGGATTGTCGACCTCGAGTGTCGCGCCGCCTTCGGCGTCCCTCCAGGTGCCACCGATGAACAACTGCTTCTTGACCTGCTCAACCACGGAAGACGTCTGTGTCATGGGCCAAGCCTGCCACCTGCCTACTCGCCGTGGCATGGGGCCCAGAATGAGAGCCATGAGCGGGATGCTGGAAGTGATCGTGACCGATGTGGCGGATGCCCGTGCGGCGGCCGACGGCGGGGCAGATCGCCTCGAGCTGGTCGCCGATCCGCGGCGCGGCGGAATGACTCCGTCGCCGGGCACCGTCAGCGCTGTCCTCGCGGCCACCGACCTGCCGGTCCGCGTGATGGTTCGGCGCACCGAGTCGCACGCGCTCAGCGAACATATGGCAGCGTCGCTGTGCCGGGACGTCGAATCCCTGCCGATGGCAACGGAGTTCGTGTGCGGAGGCATCGACCTGCCCGGAGTGCCCTCCCTGGCCCTGGAGCCGGTCATTGCGGCGTTCGGCGAGCGACGGTGGACCTTCCATCGCGCGCTGGACGATGCACCGGACCTGCTGGCCGCGTCCACTGCGGCGGTGTTGCTGCCCGGCTGCGACCAGGTCCTGACCGCTGGCGACCCGGCCGGCGTCGATGCCGGCATGCCGCGGCTTCGGGCGGTTCTGCGCGACTCGGACCTCGCCGCCTTCCTGCTGATCGGTGGCGGCGTGACCCTTGGCAACCTCCCCGCGCTCCTCACGGCCGGCGCGCGCGGCGTTCACCTGGGTCGCAGCGTGCGCGAGGACGGCACGTGGGACCGACCGGTGTCCTCGCAGTCGGTCCGTACTGCCGCCGACATGGTGCACGGGAAGGGCCGCAGCTGATCAGTGCGAGGCGTGCGGGCGGAAGAGTTCGACGTCGGGCTCCCAGCCGTCGGGCACCACGTCGAAGGGATGCAGGGGACGGCTGATGCGGGAGTAGCTCAGCCGGTCGATCCGTTGATCCACCGGGCCGTCGGTCAACGCCATGACCCAGCCCGCTGCAACCTCGTGCAGACGCGGCTCGAGATAGCCGATCTTGTTCACCACTAGCCGAGTTCGTGCGAGGTCGATGCCGGCACGTCGATAGTCGTCCGGTGTGTGGAAGGGCGTTCGCCGGGTGGTCAGCACCACCTGCAGTCGGCCGGACCGGACCACCGCGACGTCGCCGGCAACGTCGCTCACCACCCGGTCGACGACCCCGCGCAGCGGCACCTGACCCGGCCAGCCGAAACAGCCACCGACCGTGCGGTCGAAGCTGCTGCCGACGCCGCCGGCGCGCGCCGCCCGCACGCCCGCTGGGTCGACCAATGCGCTCCAGACCGCCTCGCCGGGGCCGTCCGTCACGCGAGTATCGGCGATCAGGGCGGCGAGCGTCGTGGCCACGTCACCCGATCCGCCCGCCGTCGGATTGTCCCCGGTGTCGCTGATGAAGCACGGACCGGCGAGTCCGCCGGCCGCGGCATCGGCCGCGCGGTCCAGTGCCCACCTCAGGCCGCCGGCCGGCCCGCAGAACCGGAAGTCGTCCCGCTGGGCGACGAACCGGCCTGCCAACGACCCACACGCACGCTGTATGGCGCCAGGATCGTCACCGATCACCACGGCCGCGGCGGCGGTGCGGGGCTCGTCCGCCCAGGCATACCCCACCCACAGGGCGGCCTCCCACACACCGCCTGGGACGTCGGGCAGTGAGCGGTACAGGGATGCCGCCGGTTCGACCCGGGTGGAGGTCTTCTCACCCGGCAACGCCACCGGGATCCGGCACCACGCGCGCATCGGACGGACGGCACCGGTGAGCGCACGCACCAGCAGCCGGGCGGCCCGGTCACGTGTGTCGCACTCGTCGATGTGCGGAGCGGTCCGGTAGCACGTGGGCAGGTCGACCTGGGCGACGAAGTCCCGCGACACGTTGCCGTGCAGGTCCATGGCCGCGCTCATCACCACCGGTGCGCCACCGGCCGCCTGGCGCACGCGCCGAGCCAGATCGGCCTCGGCATCATCGAGTCCGTCGACCAGCATGGCGCCGTGGATGTCGAGCAGCACGCCGTCCCAGGGCGCTCCTTGCCGCACGCTGTGCAGCACACGGTCGACCAGGGCGTCATACGCCGGTCGTGTCACGGCGCCGCCCGGAAGTGACCGGGCGACCGGCCCCGGCACGAACTCGACCTCGTCGAGTGCGCCGCGCGCGATCGCCGGGAACCGCTCGAGCACCCGCTCGCCCTCGCGAACACCGAAGTCCCGCAACGTGGTCCGGTGCGGCGCGAACGACGACGATTCCGTGCCGATGCCCGCGATGATCACTCGCGGGCGTGAGCGACGGCTCACTCAGCCAGCCACGCCGCGTAGGCGTCGAAGGTGTAGGGGCGGCCGAGGAAGTCGGCCACCAGGTCCGCCGCGTCCTTGCTGCCACCCGGGACCAGCACCTTGTCCCGGTAGCGTCCGGCGACCTCGGCGTTGTACAGATCGGTCGGGTCGAACGCGCTGAACATGTCCTTGGCGATGACCAGCGACCACATGTAGGTGTAGTAACCGGAGCTGTAGCCGTCCAAATGGCCGAACGCGCAATGGAAATGGGTGTCCGGCACATAGGGGAAGACAGAGTATTCCGCCTGCAGTTCCTGCACCACGGCGGTCAGCTCGTCATACCGCCGGAGGTGGAGGTTGAGCGACAGCGCCGCGTAGAACATCTGGGTCCGCGCCTGGAAGCCCTTGCCGAAGTCGTCGGCGCGGCGCATCTTGCTCACGAGTTCGGCCGGGATCGTCTCGCCCGCCTCGTTGGTCGCGAAGGTGGCGAGAATGTCGGCGTCCCAAGCCCATTCCTCGAGCATCTGGCTCGGCGCCTCGACGAAGTCCCACTCGGTCGCGACGCCGGCGAAGGTGATCCACTCCTGGTCACCGCCCAGCACGTGATGGATCAGGTGTCCGAACTCGTGGAAGAGCGTCACGACCTCGTCGTGCTCCATCAGGCCACGGCCGAAGTTGCACATCAGCACGCCCTCGGGCAGCTGCCGGTCGCGCAGGCCTCCGCGCAGGTCGAACTGCGCGGCGTGCTTGTACTTGCCGTCGCGGGGGTGCAGGTCCAGATAGATCCGGCCGATGCGGGTCCCGTCGCGCAGCACGTCGTACGGCGCCACGTCCTCGTGCCAGGTGACCGCGTCGACCGGCTCGAAGGCGATGCCGAAGAGCCGCCCGGTCACGTCGAGCAGCCCCTGCCGGACCTTGCCGAACGAGAAATAGGTACGCACCTGCTGCGCGTCGACGGCGTACTGCTCCTTGCGGACGAGCTCGGAGTAGAAGGTCAGGTCCGGCGAGGAGATGTCGGTGGCCTCCGGTGCGTCCTGCTGTAGCCGTGCCAGGAGGACGGCCTTGTCGCGCGCCGCACTGTCGGCGGCAGCGGCGGTGATCCTGTCGATGAATTCACCGATGGCAGAGGCGTTTCCGATCATCTTGACCTCGGCGTCGAAATCGGCCCAGGTGTCGTATCCGAGCAGCCGCGCATGCTCGGCGCGCAGTTCGAGGAGTCGCTGCAACACCTCGTCGTTGGCCGGCCAGGCGACGTTGAGACGCTCCAGAGTCATCGCCATGCGGGTTGCGGCATCGCTGCAGAACGTGATCAGCGGTATGGCGTCGGGGTAGTCGGTGGTCACGGTCACCAATCCGTCGTCGCCGACCGGATGGGCAGCCAGCCAGTCCTGCGGCATACCGGAGAGTGCCTCCGGCGGCACCGCGATCGATCGCACCCCTTCGCGGATGTTCTTGCTGTGCAGCTGGCTGGCCCTCAACTCCAGCTCGGCCAGCTCGCTGAGCCGGGCCCGGGTCTGTTCGTCGCGGTCAACGCCGCTGCGGCGGAAATCGCGCAGCGCACGGTCCAGGAACCGTCGCGCCGGGCCGTCCAGACCGGAGGGGTCGAGGGCCGAGAGGATGGCGAACACGTCCCGGTCCATGCCGAGCTCGGTGGAGAAGGCGTCGAGGCGCTGCATCGCCGTCTCGGCCGCACTACGCACCGCCGAGCTGGGGTCGGCCTCGGCATACACCCCGGCGATGCCCGCAGCGTCGGCGAGCGCCACACGGATGTCGTTCCACGCGCGCAGCACCTCCGAGGCGTCCCTGGGCGGGCTGCTCTTGAACGACGTCACCAGTGCGCGCGCCCGCTCCAGACCGCCTTCGCAGGTCCGCTCGACCCACTCGAGGGCCTCGTCGGCGGTGGGCAGGGTCCGCGGCTCCAATGCAGTCATGGAGGCAACCTAACCGCAGCAGCCTCAGGCGACGACGCGTGGGCGCCGCTGGCACCGGGGACAGCTGAACGAGGAGCGATTCATGAACGACTCGCGCACCATCGGTGTGCCGCACCGGCGACACGGTTTGCCGTGGCGTCCATAGGCATTCAGCGATCGTTCGAAGTAGCCACTGGCCCCGTTGACGTCCACGTAGAGACTGTCGAAGCTGGTCCCACCACGGCCCAGTGCCTCGGTCATCACTGCGGCCGCGTGGCCCAGCACGCCGCGGACCGCCGAGGCCGTCAGCCGGTCGGTGGCCCGCTCACCGTGCAGGCGCGCGCGCCACAACGCCTCGTCGGCGTAGATGTTGCCGATGCCGGACACCAGCGACTGGTCCAGCAGGGCGCGTTTGAGCTGCGTGTGCCGGCGGCGCATCGCCCGGCTGACGGCTTGCTGGTCGAACGCGCTCTCCAGCGGGTCGGGTGCGATGTGCGTGATGATGTCGGGCACGGTGCCCGGACCGAACGGGTCCGGCACGAGGGAGACCAACTGCAGGCCGCCGAAGGTGCGCTGGTCGACGAACCGCAGTTGCCGTCCGTCGGACAGGTCCAGCAGCGCATGCGCGTGCTTCTCCCGGGGCGCGTCCGGGGCCTCGACGAGGAGTTGCCCACTCATCCCCAGATGTATGACGAGGGCCTCCCCCGCACCGTCCAACTCCAGCCACAGGTATTTCCCGCGGCGCAAGGCGGCGGTGACGGAGCGCCCGCGCAACCGGTCGGCCAGGTCGAGGGGGCCGGGGACATGCCGCCGGGCGACCCGGTGACCGGACAGCTGTATGTCGATGAGCGACCGGCCGACCACGTGGGTGGCGATGCCGCGCCGGACGACCTCGACCTCGGGAAGCTCAGGCACTGCCGACGCTCGGCGCGCGACGGGCGGCTTCCTCGGCTGCGTCGGCACGCCGCTTGAGGGTCTTCCAGGCGGTCTCGGCTGCCTGTTGCTCAGCGGACTTCTTGTTGCGTCCGACACCGTGGCCGAGTGCCTCCTCGCAGATCAGCACGGTTGCCGTGAACGTCTTGTCGTGATCCGGCCCGTCCTCCTCGACGCGGTAGACGGGCACGCCCAGGCCGAGCATCGAGGAGATCTCCTGCAGCGAGGTCTTCCAGTCGAGCCCGGCACCCAGGGTCGCGGACTGTTCGATCAACGTGTCCATCAGGCTGTGGATCAGCGAGGTCGCTCCGGGGATCCCGCTGGAGAGGTAGACGGTGCCGATCACGGCTTCCATCGTGTCGGCGAGGATCGAGTCCTTGTCCCGGCCGCCGGTGGTCGCCTCACCTCGTCCCAGCTTCAGATAGGACCCGAGGTCCAGTTGCCGGGCGACCTTGGCCAGGGCGCGCGAGTTGACCACGGCGGCACGGAACTTCGCCAGTTGGCCCTCCGGCAGATCGGGGTGCTCGTGGTAGAGGTGATCGGTCACGATCACCCCGAGCACCGCGTCCCCGAGGAACTCCTGTCGCTCGTTGTGCGGTATGCCGCCGTTCTCGTAGGCGAACGATCGATGGGTGAGGGCGCGCGAAAGCAGCGACTCGTCGACGATCGCGCCGGATCGCTCTGCGAGGATCCGGGCGAGGTCGGCGACGGGCCGCTGCGCGAGTTCGGGACGCTGCCGCTTGCTCGGGCTCACGTCGTCGAAGAGGCCGTCAGGCCTGGTGCTCGGTGCGCTCCGCGGCGCTGTAGTGGCGGTCCTTGTAGGTCCCGCACGCCGGGCAGGCCTGGTGCGACTGCTTCGGCGCGTTGCACCGCGGGCAGGTGGACAGCGCAACCGGGGTCGCCTTCCACTGCGCGCGGCGGGACCGGGTGTTGGAGCGCGACATCTTCCGCTTCGGGACAGCCACGTCAATTCCTCTTCTCGTCGTTGTCGGTGTCGTCATCGCCGCCGGCGAGGTGTGCCAGCGCCGACCACCGTGGGTCGATCACTTCGTGGTGGTGCGTCGGGTCGTCCGCGAGCCGTGCTCCGCACTCGGAGCACAGACCCGGGCAGTCGTCCCGGCACACCGGCTGGAACGGCAGTGCAGGCACCACCGCATCCCGCAGCACGGGCTCCAGATCGGCGAGGTCGCCGTCCAGCTCGTGCACGTCCTCTTCGTCGCCGTCCTCCACCTCATGGTGGCGGGCGGCTCGATCGGCGTAGGCGAACAGCTCCTGAAACGGAACCTCGATCGGCAGATCGACGGGTTCCAGGCACCGCACGCAAGCACCGGTCGCCGTGGCGTGCACCGTGCCGGTGACCAGAACGCCCTCCATCACCGATTCCAGGCGCAACCGCAAGGTCATCGGCTGACCTTCCGGCACGCCGATCACCTCGGTGCCGAAGTGTTCGGGTGCTGCCACCTGGACCTCACCCTCGAGCATCCGGCCGGGTCGCCGCGGCAGCTCTTTGGTGTCCAGAGCCAGCGGGCGTCGCGTATCGGTGTGCATCTTCCGGGGTATTCGGCAGGAGACATGGCACGATCTCGCCATGGACGACAAGACCGAAGGTCAAGGTTACCGGGTCGGGTGCCCGTCTCCCAAACCGGCGAGCGGCATACGATAACTACATTTGTAGTGAACCGATCGACAAAGGATTCTCCGATGCACCATGGCAAGCACGAGGCAGACCACGCAGCCGCCGCGACGGGCCGCCCGGAAAGCACCTTCGCCGCGGAACTGCGGCAGACCGCGTCTCCCCGCACCCTGCTGCTGATCGCCGGAGTGCTCTTCCTGCAGATCGCCTTCATCTTCAGTTACGTGGGCGCATTCCACTCCCCCAGCCCACACGAGATCACCGTCTCGGTCGCGGCCGGCCCTCGAACCGGGCAGGTCGTCGCCCAGCTCAACGGACTGCACGGACGTCCGCTGCGGGCGTCCGCAGCTCCCACCGCCGACGCCGCCAAGCAGCGCGTGGTCACCGGCGACAGCAGCGCCGCGCTGGTCATGTCCGCGGACAGCACCCAGGACACCCTGTATGTCGCCGGCGGCGGCGGTTCCTCGACCGTGACCGCCGTGGAGGCGACGATCGCGCAGGTGGAGTCGGCCCAACACCGCAGCGCGCACAGCGTCGACCTGGTGCCGTTGCAGGCGCACGACGCGCGCGGCCTCACCGGGTTCTACGTCGTCATCGGTTGGATCGTCGGCGGCTACCTGGTCGCGGCGGCGATCGGCATCCTCGGCAGCCCCCGTCCGCGCGGGCTCGGTGCGGCGGCCGGCCGCCTGACGAGCCTGCTGCCGTATGCCCTGCTCAGCGGACTGCTCGGCACCCTCGTGGTCGACCAGCTGCTCGGCGCGCTGACCGGCCATTTCTGGGCGCTCTGGGGTGTCGGCACACTCCTGGTGCTCGCGAGCGCCGCCGTGACGGTCGCGATGGAGGCGCTGTTCGGGATCGTCGGCATCGGCGTCACGATCCTCGTCTTCGTGGTTCTGGGCAACCCCTCCGCGGGGGGCGCTTATCAGGCCGACGTGCTGCCCGGCTTCTGGCGGGTCATCGGGCCACTGATCCCGAACGGCGCGGGCACCAGCGCGGTGCGCAACATCGTCTACTTCGGCGGCCGTCACCTGACCGGTTCACTGCTGTGCCTGGTCGTCTACATCGCGGTCGGCATCCTGGGCACCCTCGGCGCGACCTGGTGGTTCAACCGAGCCGAGCCAGCAGCGGCGCCAGCACCGGCGGAGGAACCATCGAGCTGACGTCGGCCCCGCGCTGGGCGATGAGCCGGATCAGCGAGCTGGAGTAGTGCGTGTATGCCGGGTCTCCCGGCAGCAACAGCGTCTCGAGCCCCGACATCTCGCGATTCATCAGCGCCATCGGGAGTTCGTACTCATAGTCGGTCAGTCCCCGGATGCCCTTGACCAACACACCGGCGCCGAGTTCGCGACATACGTCGACGATGAGCCGGTCGCCGAACGCGGCAGCGCGGACGTTCGGCAGGTCGGCGGTTGCTGCGCCGATGAGGTCGACGCGCTCCTGCGGGTCGAACGTCCCCTGCTTCGCGGTGTTGTGCAGGACGGCCACGACGACGTCGTCATACAACGCACTCGCGCGGGTGATCACGTCCAGATGCCCGTTCGTGATCGGGTCGTAGGAGCCGGGGCAGACGCACCGCCGTGGATTGCCGGTCATGTCAGGCACCTTAACCAGCGAGGCCTACGCGGAATCTCCGTGCGGCACGAACTCGGCGAACCAGCAGGTGGTCTCGCCGTATCTGCGCGGCCCGATGAGTTCGACACCCGCCGGCCACAGCGGTTCGGCCGACCGGCTCGAGCGCTCCACCACCAGGACCGCGTCGAGCGCCAGCGAGTCGTGGTCGACCAACTGGCGGAGCACGTCCGCGAGCGCCGGATCGCTCACGGCGTACGGCGGGTCGACGAACAGCAGGTCGGCAGCCGGTGTCAACGGCGCCCGCACCAGTGTCTCGACCGTGCCGGTCCGCACCTGAACGCCCGCGAGTCCGAGGTGGCGCACGTTCTGGTCGATCGTCGCCGCGGCACGGCGGTCCGATTCCACGAGCAACGCGGACGACGCACCACGCGACACCGCCTCCAGCGCCAGCGCGCCGGAGCCGGCATACAGATCGACCACGTGGCTGCCGGTGATCGCGTCGAGGTGCTCCAGCCGGCCGAAGACGGCTTCACGCACCCGGTCCGAGGTGGGCCGGGTGCCCGCGCCCGGCGGAGTCAGCAGCCGGCGGCCACCCGCCGCCCCGGCGATGATGCGGGTCATCCGCGCTCCAGGAACGCCGCCTGCTCCTCGCTGAGCCGGTCGGCGACCAGCTCGGCGAGCCGCGGATGCCCGAGCAGCTCCGGGTCGGATGCGACGATCGCGGAGGCGTCCTCGCGCGCGAAGTCGATCAGCTCGACATCCGAGGGGTGACTCAGCCGCAACAGTCGTAGACCGGAGCGGGTGCCGCTCTGCGCAGCACCGAGCACGTCGCCCTCCCGCCGCAGCGACAGGTCCAGGTCGGCCAACCGGAAGCCGTCCGCGGTGGCGGCCACGGCTTCCAGCCGTTCGACGGTCTGCGGGTTCTCGGTCTCGGTGACCAGCAGGCACAACCCGGCGGCGGCACCGCGGCCCACCCGGCCGCGCAGCTGATGCAGCTGCGAGATGCCGAAACGGTCGGCGTCCATCACCACCATGACGGTCGCGTTGGGTACGTCGACGCCGACCTCGATGACCGTGGTGGAGACCAGCACGTCGATGTCGCCGGCACCGAAGGCCTGCATCACCGCGTCCTTGTCCTCCGCGGACATCCGTCCGTGCAGCATCTCGATCCGCAAGCCGTGCAGCGCCGGCTCGCCGCGCAGGCGTTCGAGCTGCTGGTGCACACCGGTCAGCTCGCGCGGGGTCTCCGGCTCCTCGCCCTCGGCATATGCCTCGAAGTCCGGCGGCGGTTCGCCCTCGAAAGCCACCTCGACGGCGCCGTCCATCGGATCCCCGATACGCGGGCAGACCACGTAGGCCTGATGTCCGGCACGGACCTCCTCGGCCACCCGCTGCCAGGTCCGCGTCATCCACGACTCCCGACTGCCCGGAACGACATGGCTGGTGATCGGCTGCCGGCCGCGCGGCAACTCACGCAGCACCGAGGTGTCCATGTCGCCGAACACGGTCATCGCCACCGTGCGCGGGATCGGTGTAGCGGTCATCACCAGCACATGCGGAGGGCGGACTGCCTTGGCGCGTAACGCATCTCGTTGCTCGACGCCGAAGCGGTGCTGCTCGTCGACGACGACCAAACCGAGGTCGGCGAACATCACGTGCTCCTGGATGAGGGCGTGGGTGCCCACCACGATGCCCACCGGGCCGGTCGCGATGTCGAGCAGCACCTTCTCCCGCTGCGACCGGGTCATCGATCCGGTGAGCAGGGCGACCCGCGTCGCGTTGTCGGCACCGCCGAGCATGCCGGCCTGACCCAGCTCCCCGAGCATCGCGGTGATCGAGCGCTCATGCTGTTGCGCCAGCACCTCGGTGGGCGCCAGCAGGGCTGCCTGAGCACCTGCATCGATCGCGGCCAGCATCGCCCGCAACGCCACGATGGTCTTGCCCGAACCGACCTCACCCTGCAACAACCGGTGCATCGGGTGGCCCTGGGCCATGTCGTGTGCGATCTGCGCGCCCACCTCGCGCTGTCCGGCCGTCAGCTCGAACGGCAACCGCGCGTCGAACGCCTCCAGCAGGCCACCGGAGACCGCACCGCGTGGCGTGGCCTCCAGTCGCCGAGCCTCCGCCCGACGCTGCGCCAGCACGGTCTGCACGACGAGCGCCTCGTCATACCGCATCCGCCGCTTGCCGCGGCCCCAGTCCGCGTCCTGCTGCGGAAAATGCACCTGCTCGTATGCCGTGCGCAGGGCGAGCAACCCGCGCTCGCGGCGGACGTCCGCGGGCACCGGGTCGGCCAGCTCCACCTGCTCCAGCACCAGTCGCATCGCCTGGGTCAGCTGCATGTCGGTGACGCCCTTCACCGCCGGATAGAGCGGGATGAGGCCGCCGCGGTAGACCGGGTCCTCGGCGCCGCCGGAGAAGAGCGTGTAGTCGGGGTGCGCCAGCTGCAGGTCGCTGCCGTAGGTCTGCAACTTGCCCCGGAACACCCCGTGCGCACCGCCCACCAGGCGCTCCTCGTGGCCCCACGCGCTGAAGAACACCAGTGACGCGCGCTGCCCATCGGCGTCCTCCAGGACGGCGGTCAGCATCGTGCCCTTGCGCCCACGCATCGGCCGGGTGCGCGCCGACACGATCGTCGCCACCAACACGGCGTCCTGACCCAACTGGAAGTCTGCGAGCCGGCCGCTCTTGCTGGCATCGAGGTAGCGCCGGGGCAGGAAGTCGAGCAGATCTCCGACGGTCCGCACACCACGGGCCTTCTCGAGCTTGGTCGCCGCCGCGCCGATGACCGGTTTCAGCGAGCTGTTGCGAGTGATCGGCACCTACTCCACCCCGATGGTCAGCAATGGCTCACCGACACCGCCGGCGACGTGCGTCACCCGCAACCCGGGATGCTCGACCCCGATGCCGCGCAGCAGCCGGTCGACTCGGTCGGCGGCCAGGGCGTCTCCGGTCACCAGCGTCACCAGCTCGGCGTCGCCGACGTCGCCGATCAACCCGTCGATCTGCTGCATGAGCGCATCATCCCCCGGGTCACCGACAACGCGGGCGCTGCGGACATCGGCAGCCGCCTCCCGTGCGGCGGCGCACCACGCATCGAAGCCGGCGCCGGGGTCCAGCACCGCGCCGGCGGCGAGGGCCTGCGCGGCGTCACGGCCGACGGCGACGACGTTGCCCGCGTGCGGGCCGGGGGTGCCGGCGGAGTGCAGTGCGGCCACGGCGTCGTACGCCTCGGGGCTGGCGCACAGCAGCAGCGTGCCGCGGCGCCCGAACCGGGCGCGCAGCGCCGCTCCATCGCGCCAGTCGGTCACCGCGGTGAGACCCGCGCGGGTGAACTCGTGAGCGGCACCTTGCCCTGCGGCCAGCGCGAGTATGACGAAATCGGCTCTGCTCG
This sequence comes from Flexivirga lutea, assembly GCF_054778955.1. NCBI lineage: Bacteria > Bacillati > Actinomycetota > Actinomycetes > Micrococcales > Dermacoccaceae > Flexivirga > Flexivirga lutea. The sequence goes on along the minus strand of NZ_BAAGZB010000003.1, from coordinate 133,729 downwards.
AAGGACGTTGGTCCTCGAACCGGGTGATGCGGAACCGGTGCGCCCGTCCGGCGGCCACACCGGCGTTGACCGCTCCGGCGACGTCATCGACGTGCACGTGCACAGAATGCCGGTCGGGACCACCGGCGACCACGAGTGAGTCACCGAGGTGGTGCAGCGTGTCCTTCAGCCCCTCCACGGCGGCGTCGGTCGCCTGGTCCAGCAGGAACATCACCTCGTACGCAGGTCCGTCGACCGGCGCGTGGGTGCCGCAGTCGGCGGGAAGCCCGGCCGGCGCAGCGGTCTGCCGGCTGATCCGCAGCCACTCCGGATCGGCATCGCCGGTGACCGCCAGCCCACCCTCGCCGTGGACCACGCGCTGCAGAGCCTCCAGCACCAGCAGGTAGCCGGCGCCCCCGGCGTCGACGACACCGGCCTGCGCCAACACCGGGTTGTCCCACCGGGTGCGCAACAGGGCCGCCGCCGCGCCACCCACCGCGGCGTCGATGACATCGGTCAGGCCGGCATCGGCACCATGGTCGTCGAGACCCACCGCCGTCGCGGCATCCGCTGCCGCCGCCGCGACGGTCAGGATCGTGCCCGGCACCGGGGCGGACACACCGTCCTGCGCCAGTTGCGCCGCCCTTGCGAGCACCGCGGCAAGGTGCCGCGGTCCGAGCCCGGCGCCGCCGTCCGCCCCTTGATCCGAGGCGGCGACCTCGCTGACCCCGCGCGACAGCTGGCTCAGGATGACGCCGGAGTTCCCGCGTGCCGCGACGAGTGTCGCCTGCGCCATCGCGGCCGTGGCCCCGGCGATCGTGTCCGGTGCCCGCCGATCGAGCTCGTCGACGGCATCGCTCATCGTCATCAACAGGTTGCTGCCCGTGTCACCGTCCGGCACCGGGAAGACGTTCAGGTCGTTCAGTGCCTGCGCGTATGCCGCCAGGTCGGCCCGCGCGGTGATGACCCACCGACGCAGCGCTGCCAGATCGAGACGGTCGAGCGGCATGGGACGCTGGGAACCTTTCCGGTGGTCGGCACGGGCACCCCGAGCCTAGCCTGGCTGCGGGCAGCGGCCGCAGGCCCGTTTTGGAGACCGACGGCCGCCTCGGCTACGCTTGGGCGGTTCCCGTATGCGACATGCCATCCGGTATGCCCACGGGCCGACACGTTCTTCAACCATTTGATCCAAGGAGATTCACCGTGGCTGCCACCTGCGACGTCTGCGGCAAGGGACCCGGCTTCGGTCACAACATCTCGCACTCGCACCGCCGCACCAAGCGTCGTTGGAACCCCAACATCCAGCGCGTCAAGGCGCTCGTGGGCGAGGCCGGTGTGACCCCGAAGCGTCTGAACGTCTGCACTTCCTGCCTGAAGGCCGGCAAGGTCAAACGCTGAGGCCCCGTACCTCGCCCTCAGCGCGATAAGAGCGGGCCGTCCCGATCCGGGGCGGCCCGTTTCGGTATTCCCGTGACCGAGCGGAGCAGCGAACGACCGAGAGGAGTACGGATTCCGGTGGAATCCGTACTCCTCTCGGTCTGCCGGTACTCCTCTCGGTCAGTGAGAGGCCGGAACCTGCCGACGCAGGTCGGGTCAGTCGTCCTTCGGCAGGCCGGGATTCGACAGGTCGGCGGCGGCCTTGTCCCGCTCGAGCTCGACCTCGTCGACCACGATGGGCCGCAGGTAGGCCCACAGGGCCATCAGGATGGCGAAGATCAGAATGCCGATGCCGCACCACAGATTGAGGTTGACGTCGTCGGCCTTTCGTTTGTCGGCCTCGGTGAAATTCACCAGCCCCATGATGATCAGCACCACGCCATAGATGCCCATCAACATGGCGATGATGTTGCGGACGTCGAACGCCCCGGCGGTGTGCCGCCGCGGATTGCTTGTCTCAGTTGTCGAAGACATTGCCGAACTCCCTTCCGTGAGCGGCGGTCAGTGGAAGACCACGTTGAGGATGATGACCAGCACCAGTGAGACACCGGCCAGCTTGACCGGGGACAGCCACCAGTGGGCGACTTCGCCCTCCGCGTGGTCCTCCTTCGGTGTCAGCGACTTCACCAGTCCACGCAACTCGGACTCCGGCTTGGGTTCGGTGAAGCCCGTGACGATGACACTGATCACGATGTCGGCCACGAAGGCCGCGCCGGCGGCCACGAAGCTGGCGCCCTGACCGGACAGCGGCAGGGCTCCCACGGACAGACCGCCCAGTGCGTCCTCGGAGAGCACGCCGACCAGGACCGCCGCCAGCGTTCCGCCGACCAGCCCGGTCCAACCGGCGGCCGGCGTCATCTTCTTCCAGAACATGCCGAGGATGAATGTCGCGAACAACGGCGCGTTGAAGAAGCCGAACAACGTCTGCAGGTAGTTCATGATGTTGCTGTATTGGCTGGCGAACGCCGACGTGCCGACGGCCAGGATCGTGGCCACGACGGTCGCGATGCGGCCGAACTCCAGGTAGTACTTGTCGTCGCGATCCTTCACCACGTACGTCTGCCAGATGTCATAGGACATCACCGTGTTGAAGGCCGAGATGTTCGCCGCCATACCGGCCATGAACGCCGCGAGCAGACCGGCGATCGCGACGCCGAGCAGGCCGTTGGGCAGCAGGTCGCGCATCAGGAACAACAGTGCGTTGTTGTAGTCGTGCGAGCCCGACCCGGAGAATGCGCCGAGACCGGCGGCCGCCATACCCGGGATGATGATGATGAACGGGATGAACATCTTCGGGAAGGTGCCGATGATCGGCGCACGGCGAGCGGAGTTCATGTCCTTGCTGACCATGGCGCGCTGGACCTCGACGAAGTTGGTGGTCCAGTAGCCGAAGGACAGCACGAAGCCGAGGCCGAGCACGATGCCGACCACGGACAGCACGCCGCTGCTGAAGCCGGTGAGTCCTTCGCCCGGCCACGATTTCATCGGATCCGCGGTGAAGGCGTGCGAGGCATGCAACTTGTCGGAGAGACCGTTCCAGCCACCGACCTTCTTCATGGCGATCAGGGTGAGCGGCAACAGCGCGGCCACGATGACGAAGAACTGCAGGACCTCGTTGTAGATCGCCGCCGAGAGGCCGCCCAGCGTGATGTAGGACAGCACGATGATGGCTGCGACGATCGTGGAGATCCAGATGCTCCAACCGAAGAGCGTGTTGACGATGGTTGCCAGCAAGTAGAGGTTGATGCCGGCGATGAGCACTTGTGCGACCGCGAAGCTGATCGCATTGACCAGATGCGCGGTGGACCCGAAGCGTCGGAACATGAATTCCGGGACGCTGCGCACGCCGGAGCCGTAGTAGAAGGGCATCATCACCACGGCGAGGAAGAGCATCGCCGGAATGGCGCCGATCCAGTAGTAATGGAAGGTCGCCATCCCGATGGACGCACCGTTGGCCGACATACCCATGATCTCGGTGGCACCGAGGTTGGCGGAGATGAATGCCAGGCCGGTGATCCACGCTGGCAATGACCGGCCGGACAGGAAGAAGTCGACACTGCTGGACACTTGACGACGCGCCACCAGACCGATTCCGATGACGAAGACGAAGTAGAGCGCGATGAGGATGTAGTCGACCGGTCCGGCATCGAGTCTCAACGCGGACGAATCCATGTGCATGGGTCACCTGCGGCTTTCTGTGTGTCCACCGAAACTCGATGGGACGCAGCGTTGTTGCGCGACTGCGCCGAGACTACTCCGCACCTGACAGAATCCAACGTTCGGTGTTGAGCGTTTCAGTCGGTCTTTGCCGAACCGAAATGATCACCCGCTCCGAGCCGCACCCCGACTTGGCGACTGCGGAGATCTGCATATCTGGTATCCATACACGGCAGTGAACCTGCGCGCCTCCGGCGCCTGCTCGTATGGCGAGGGCTGGGGAGCCTGGGATGCCTACCACCCGACGCAGGGGTGGGAAGGCATCGCATTCTTCGACGGGGCCTCCACCGAGATCTTCGACTTCCACGACTGGGACGATCTCGGCACCTACACCTGGCGTCCCGGCGGCGCATGGGATCGGACTACACGCGGCTGACTCAGAACACCCCGACGACGACCTTCCGCCTCGGCTCCCGGGTGAGCATGTCCACCAGCCGGTACCGCGGCCGAGTGACGTTGCGGGTCAACGCGACCCGCTGGTCGCCGACCGCCGGCCGGATCGTGAAGTACAGCGGGATCAACGGCTCGATCCAGTACCGCACGAGCAGCAAGGCAGCATGGAAGACGCTCAAGAGCTTCCGCACGTCGAAGTCCGGTGGCTACTCCCTGACCTACACCAGCAGCAAGAGCCGCTACTACCGCACAGTCCTGCGCGGCACCGGCTCGGTCTGGCGGCGACCAGCGGGACCTACGCACGCTGACCCGGTGAGTCACCGGCCACGGGCCGACCCGAAGTGATCCCAGCCCGTGCGCCGGTGCTCGCGCCCGCCGACGGTGATGCCGGACCCGTCCGTCACCGCACCGATCGTGCGCCAACCGTCCGGGACCGCGGCGGCCGGGAACGTCGCCAGCAGCGTGTGCTCCTCTCCCCCGGTCAGCACGCACTCGGCAGCGGCATCGGCGCCGACGGCCGCGGCCAGCGCCCGTATGTCGCCCGCGACCGCCTCGGGGTCGATGTCGATCCGCACACCGCTGGCCCGGGCGATCCGGCCACCGTCGCGCAGCAGCCCGTCGGAGATGTCCAGCATCGCCGTCGCGCCGGCCCTCGCGGCGAGCGCGCCCTGCCCGTAAGCCGTGCTCGGACGCCGTTGTGCCCGCACCAGATCCGCATCCCGGTCCGGCGTGCCGGCCTGTAACAGCAGCAGCCCCGCCGCCGCCCGCCCGAGCGTGCCGTGTATGGCGAGGACGTCCCCCGGCCGGGCGCCCGAGCGCAGGACCGGGCCGGCACCCTCCAGCTCGCCGACGGCGGTGATGCTGACCATCCGCACGCCGTCCGGAGCGGACGACAGGTCACCCCCGATGACCACCGTGCCGGCCTCCTGGGCGGCGTCCGCGACCGCGCCGGTGAAATCGGCGACCCATTGCAGCGGGGTGTTCTCGTCGGCCACCAGGGTGACCAGGAGCCCGGTGCATCGTCCGCCCATGGCGGCGATGTCTGCGACGTTCTGCACCACCAGCTTGTGTCCGACGTCGCCCCCGCCGGACCACTCGTCCAGCCAGTCCCGTCCCAGCACCATCGTGTCCGTGGTGGCGAGAGCGGCGCCGGACCGCACCCGCAGCAGGGCGGTGTCGTCACCCGGTCCGACGAGCACGTCGTCGCCGGTCGCGAAGCGCGGCAGCACCGTGTCCAGCAGCTCCTGTTCGTCCACGTCGGCCAGGGTGCGTGGTGCCGGGAAGTGCGTCATACCTGCTGGTTCCACCCTTCGTGACCGGACGAAATATCGTTCCACCGCCAAGGCACGGTAGCGTTCCGGTGAGCGCGGCGACCGGCCCGCACCCCGCTCGCGGGGGCTTCGCATCATCCTCGGGAGACTACGCAATGGTTCAGGCCTACATCCTCATCCAGGCGGATCTCGGCAAGGCGACCGCTGTCGCCGCCGCGGTGCGTGACATCCCCGGCGTGCTCTCCTCGGAGGACGTCACCGGGCCCTACGACGTCATCGCCCGCGCCGAGGCCGAGACGCTCGACGAGCTGGGCTCGTTGGTGGTCGCAAAGATCCAGGAGGCGCCCGGCATCATGCGGACGCTGACCTGCACCGTGGTCCACCCTTGAGGCGAGCTCTTCCCGCGGCGACGTGCGCTCTGGCGCTCGCCGCCGCCCTCACTGCCTGCGGCGGTGACGACACCGTCAAGGCGTCCCCCGCAGGCAATGCCGCCGATCCCTTGTGCGCGAAGGCTTCCCGGCATTGGCCGAGCACGGTTTCCGGGCAACGGACACGTCCGGTCAGCACCGACTCCCCGACGGTGCGCGCCTGGGGTGACCCGGCGATCATCGCCCGCTGCGGCGTGACCTCGCCCGGTCCCACCGCGACCGGGTGCGTGTCGGTCGACGGCATCGACTGGGTCGGCAGCAAACTGTCCGACGGTGGGCGTTACATCACCTACGGGCGGACGCCGGCCATCGAGGTGCTGGTGCCGACGAAGTACAACTCGCTGCCGCCGCTGGGCGCCTTCACCAAGGCCGTTCAGCAGATCCCGCAGGGCCCGCACAAGTGCAGTTGACCTGCTGAGCGCACCTACCGCAGGCCGACGCGGCGTTCCAGCGCCAGCTCGATCAACTCGGTGATCAGCGCCGGGTAGTCCAGGCCCGACTCGGCCCACACCCGCGGGAACATCGACGACGGCGTGAATCCCGGCATCGTGTTGATCTCGTTGAGCATCAGCCGGCCACCCGGCTCGTAGAACCAGTCGACACGCGCCAGTCCCTCGCAGCCGGCCGCGTCGAAGGCCTGCACCGACAACCGCCGGATCTCGTCGGCCACCTCACCGGGCAGGTCTGCGGGACAGCTGAGCTGGGCGTCGCTGTCGAGGTATTTCGCTTCGAAGTCGTAGAAGGTGTGCCGATCCCCCGTCACGGTGATCTCGCCGATCTGACTGGCCCGGGCCGGGTCGGCACCGTGTCCTTCCAGGACACCGCACTCGACCTCGCGGCCCGCGATCGCGGCCTCCACGAGCACCTTCGGGTCCGACTCGCGAGCGCTCTCGATCGCCTGCTCCAGCTCCTCGGGGCGGTCGACCTTGACGACGCCGACGCTGGAGCCGGCACGCGCCGGCTTGACGAAGACGGGCATCCCGAGGCTGCGGACGCCCTCCAGGCAGACCGCCTTGTCCCGGCGCCATTCCTTGTCGGTGATCACCACGTGCGGTCCGACCGGCAGGCCGGCTGCGGAGAAGACCACCTTCATCAGGGCCTTGTCCATCATCACCGCCGACGCGGCGACGCCCGATCCGACATACCGGGTGTCGGCGAGTTCCAGCAGACCTTGCAGCGTGCCGTCCTCCCCGAACGGGCCGTGCAGCAACGGGAGTACGACGTCCACGGTGGTGAGGGTGCGCGGTGGCTCGTTCGGTGCAAAGACCATCACCTCCCGGGCGCCGGGGTCGGTCGACAGCAGCGCGGTCGTCTCGCCGCGCACGGTCGGCGTGTGGTCGGCCGTCAGTTGCAACGGCTCCGGGTCGTCGGCGACCAGCACCCAGCGGCCGTCCTGCGCGATGCCGATCGGCACCACGTCGAAACGGTCGCGGTCGATCGCGCGCAGCACGCTCGCCGCAGTGGAGCACGACACCGCGTGCTCGCTGGAACGACCGCCGAAAACGATGGCGACAACGGGCTTTCGGGTGGATTCGTCGGCTGCGGGGGCCGGGCTGTGCTCAGTCATCGTTTGGAGCCTAACGTGCAGCACGTGGACAGCACGGTTGCACGCGGCCGTGGCGTGCCAAGGTGAGCTCATGCCCCATGACGCCAGTTACGCACCCGCTACTCGTCTGGTCGGACTCGGCCGGCCGGTTCGTGAGGCCGGCGCGCCGGCCGGCCCTGGCATCGAGCTGAGTTCGACGTATGTCGCCGGCGACGGCCCGACCTACGGTCGCTACACCAACCGCACCTGGGAGTCGCTGGAGCAGGTCCTCGGCGACCTCGAGGGCGGTCGCGCCCTCGCGTTCGGCAGCGGTATGGCGGCCGTCGCCGCATGCCTGGAACTGCCCCCGCAGGGCGGCACGGTGGTGCTGCCCCGCCACGTCTACAACGGCACCACCTCCCTCGTCGACGAACTGGCAGCGGCCGGTCGGCTGGTGGCTCGCCGGGTGGACCCGACCGACACCGAGGCGGTGATCGCCGCGCTGGACGGCGCCGATGTGGTCTGGCTGGAGTCGCCGACCAACCCGATGCTGGAGGTTTCCGACCTGCCGACATTGGTGGCTGCCGCCCGGGCACGCGGGGTGCTGTCGGTGGTGGACAACACCTTCAACACTCCCCTGCTGGCGCGTCCGTTGCAGGACGGGGCGGATGTGGTGCTGCACTCGGTGACGAAGTTCTTGGCGGGCCACTCCGACGTCGTGCTCGGTGCTCTGGTCACGGGCGACGAGCCGCTGCACACGCGCCTGCACACCCACCGCACGCTGCACGGCGCCATACCGGGCCCGCACGAGGCGTGGCTGGCCCTGCGTGGCATGCGGACACTGCACCTGCGCCTGGAGCGCGCCTGCGCCAACGCCGCTGAGCTGGCGGACCGGCTCTCCGGTCACCCGGGCGTCGCACGGGTGCGCTATCCGGGTTTCGGGGCGATCGTCTGCATCGAGCTCACCGGTGGCCGCGCGGCAGCGGAGCACGTGGAGGAGTCGGTGCGGCTCTGGCTGCCGGCCACCAGCCTCGGCGGTGTGGAGTCGATGCTGGAGCGTCGCCGGCGGCATCCGGCGGAGCCGGTCAGCGTCCCGGAGGAGCTCGTCCGACTGTCGGTCGGCATCGAGGACGTGGAGGACCTGTGGCGCGACCTCGACGGTGCGCTGCGCGCCTAGCTTCCCTCGTGCTTGCGTGCGCGAGACATCAACGCGCCGACCACGTCCTGCGGGTCGCGTCCCTCGTGCACGACCGCCGCGACGTTCTCGACGATCGGTACGTCCACGTCGACGCTCTGCGCCAGCTGCAGGATCGACTCACAGGACTTGACGCCCTCGGCGGTCTGCCTGGTGCTGTCGATGACTTCCTGCAACGACATCCCCTGACCGAGCCGGTAGCCGACGGTGCGGTTGCGTGACAACGGGGAAGCACAGGTGGCCACCAGGTCACCGACCCCGGCGAGCCCGAGGAAGGTCTGAGGGTCGGCACCCAATGCCGTTCCCAATCGTGCGGTTTCGGCGAGCCCGCGGGTCAGCAGACTGGCCATGGTGTTGTCGCCCATCCCCATGCCGGCGGCCATGCCGACCGCGAGCGCGATGACGTTCTTGGTGGCGCCGGCGATCTCGGTGCCGACGACGTCGGTGCCCAGGTAGGGCCGGAAGTATGCCGTCGCACTCGCCTCGGCGACCTTGGCGCGCATGCGGGGGCTGACTGCGGCGACGACGGCGGCCGCCGGCTGCCGCGCCGCGATCTCGGGCGCCAGGTTGGGACCGGACACGACGACGATCCGGTCCGGGTCGACACCGCCCGCTTCGGCGATCACCTGGCTCATCCGCTCACCGGTGCCCAGCTCGATCCCCTTCATCAGGGACACGACCGGTGCGTCCGCGGGCAGCAGCTGCCGCCAGTCGGCGAGATTGGCGCGCAGGCTCTGCGACGGCACGGCCACGACCACGATCTCCGCGTCCTCCAGGGCCTCCGCACACGAGTTGGTGGCCGTGATGGTCTCCGGCAGCACCCGATCGGCCAGGTAGCCGGAGTTGACGTGTGTGGAGTTGATCTCGTCGACGACCTCCTGGCGACGGGCCCACAGCCGGACGGTGCAGCCGGCGTCGGCCATGATCGCCGCGTATGCCGTGCCCCAGTTGCCGCCCCCGAGCACCGCGACGCGGGTCATCGGTCGTCCTTCTTCCGGGAGCCGGATCCGCCGCGTGCAGGGCGTTGGGTGCGCGGGTCGAAACGCGTCTCCGGTGCCGTTTCGTGCCGAATGCCTTCCAGCAGCCGGGTGATCTCGTCCATCAGGCGCACCGACGCGATCCGCAGCTTCGGCCCGTCGATGGGCCCGTCGCATAGATCGTCGAGGTCGATCGCCGGACCGGCAGTGACATGGATCAGCTTGCGCGGCAACAACTTCGGCAGTTTGTCCCGGTAGGGCCACATCATCTCGCGGGTGCCCCAGATGGCCATCGGGATCAGCGGCACACCGCTCTCCAGCGCGAGCCGGGCAGCGCCGGACTTGCCGACCATCGGCCAGAAGTCCGGCTCACGCGTGATCGTGCCCTCGGGGTAGACGCACACGCAGGCGCCCCTTTCGAGTGCGGCGGTGGCGGCCGAGAGTGCGGACGTGGCGTGGGAGGTGCCGCGATAGACGGGGATCTGACCGGTGCCGTGGAGGATCTGCCGCACGCCCGGCGGCTTGAACAGTGAGGACTTGGCCAGGTAGTGCGGCGCTCGGCCGGCGGACACCAGGAAGTGCGCCAGCGGGAAGTGGTCCATGTTCGAGATGTGATTGGCGGCAGCGACGAATCCGCCCTCCCGGGGGATGTGCTCCATACCGGTCCAGTCGCGCAGGGTGATTCGCTGCAACACCGGATAGAGCGTCGTGATCACCTTGGAGTACATCGGTTCGATGTTCTCGGTCATCGGGGGACGCGACACGAGTGCGGGCTCCTTCCCAATAGTGCACGCGACACTACCTTCGGTCCTTGGTATCTAATCCCACCCGGCGCTCGCGGCGGAAGCGAACCGCCGCGACACGCGTGGTGCGCGGTCTGAGAACATCATCCCGTGGAGTCCGTAGTCACCTCGACCTGGCATGTCATCGTTCCGGTGAAACACAGTGCGCAGGGCAAGTCCCGGCTACGGCCGCCGGCCGGTGTGCACCGCCGCGACCTCGCGCTGGCCATCGCGCTGGACACGCTGGACGCCGTCCTGGATGTGGTGCCCGCGACCCGGCTGCACGTGGTGACCGCTGACCCGGAGGTCCGTCTGCAGATGCGCGGCCCGGGCGCGGTGATCGTGGACGACCCGGGCCGTGGGCTGAACGCCGCGGTCGCCGCGGGGATCGCCGCGGTCACCGCACGAGCACCGCACGCCCCCACGGCGGTGCTGCTGGGTGATCTGCCCGCGCTCACCGCCGGCGAACTCGCCGACGGCCTGGCCGCCTGTGCTGCGGCCGAAGCCGCGATCGTGCCGGACCACGAGGAGACCGGCACCGTGCTGCTGACCCACCACGACGGCGCACGCCTGTCGCCCCGGTTCGGCACGGGTTCGGCGGCACGCCATGCCCGCTCCTCGACCACACTCCAGCTGGATCTGCCCAGGTTGCGCACCGACGTGGACGACGACGCATCGCTCGAGGCCGCACGGCGACTCGGTCTGGGGCCGTGGAGCCGACGGCTGCTGCCGTAGGCTGGCCGGCATGCAGGCGACGATCCACACCTTCGACGAGGACGACGGCTCCGGCACCGTGCTGACCGACAACGGGCGACTGCTCACCGTCGATCACGGGACCTTCGCCAAGTCCGGGTTGCGGCACCTGCGGACCGGACAACGCGTCAGCATCGAGGTCGGTGGCGACGGCGTCAGCCGGCTCTGGATCGAAGGCATCGGCCCGGGTCAGCGCATCCGCTGAAGGCCGCGGCACCGCTGCACGACATACCGACGGCCCCTCGTGCATCACGAGGGGCCGTCGGTCGTGTGCTGGGTCCGCGGATCGGTTCAGCGACGGGCGGAACGCTTGGCGGTGCTCTTCTTGGCGGTCGTCTTCTTCGCGGTGGTGGCCTTCTTGGCGGTGGTCTTCTTCGCCGTGGCCTTGGCCGGAGTCGCCTTCTTGGCGGTGGTCTTCTTCGCCGTGGCCTTGGCCGGAGTCGCCTTCTTGGCGGTGGTCTTCTTGGCTGCGGCGGCGGTCTTGGTGGTCGCCGCCTTCTTGGCAGTGGTCTTCGTGGCTGCCGCGGTCTTGGTCGTGGCGGCCTTCTTCGCCGTGGTGGCCTTCTTGGCGGTGGTCTTCTTGGCTGCCGCCTTCGCCGGAGCAGCGGCAGCGGCGGCGCTCGAGGCCCGGCCACCGGCGTTGCCGGTCTTGGGCAGGGAACGCGGGTTGGCGACGACGGCCTTGAACGCGGTGCCCGGCTTGAACTTCGGCACTGAGGTCTTCTTGATGCGCACCGTCGTCCCGGTGCGCGGGTTGCGGCCGGTCCGTGCGGCGCGGGAGATCTTCTCGAAGGTGCCGAAGCCGGTGATGCCGACCTTGTTGCCCTTGGCGACCTCGCGGATGATGGCATCCACCACAGCCTCCAGAGCGTCACTGGCTGCCTTTTTACTGCCGAGACGGGTTTCCAGGCTCTGGATGAGCTCTGCCTTGTTCATGGGTCGTATCCCCTTCGATGGTGCCGGCGTTGGACCGGGCGTCCAATTTCAGTTCCTCAAGCTGACGCTCGATTGAGACAGACGGTATGCCCACCACGTCAAGTCGGCAACCTGCAACGCCGCGCTATTTGCCTCAGGCACAACAGCTTTGGGCGGTCTGACGACACTGCTTCAACGGCGATCCGACGGCGGTCCGGCTGCCGTCATCAGGGCCATGACGCAGCACTACAAGTTTCGAATACCTTGCCAGGCAACGAAATTCGCGCGGGGGCCCGTAGCGGGCCACCCGCGCGAAGTGGTATGACGAAAAGCCGATCAGGCCGGCTGCACCGATGGTTTCCAGCCGGGCCGGGCCGTTTCGAAATTTGTGATCTGATCCGCGTGTCGCAGCGTCAGGCTGATGTCGTCGAGGCCTTCGAGCAGCCTCCAACGGATGTAGTCGTCGACGTCGAATCCGAAGACGTGCTCGCCGGCAGTGACCGTGCGCTGCTCGAGATCGACCGTCACCTGGGTCCCCGGCTCGTTCTCTAAGAGCTTCCAGAGCAATTCGATGTCCTCCTGACGCAACTGCGCCGCCAACAGACCTGCCTTGCCGGCGTTGCCGCGGAAGATGTCGGCGAACCGGGACGACAAGACCACCCGGAACCCGTAGTCCATCAAGGCCCAGACTGCGTGCTCACGCGAGGAGCCGGTGCCGAAGTCGGGCCCGGCGACCAACACCGATCCGTCCGCGAAGTGCGGATTGTTGAGCACGAAGGTCTCGTCACCACGCCATGCGGCGAACAGGCCGTCCTCGAATCCCGTGCGGGTCACCCGCTTCAGGTAGACGGCGGGGATGATCTGGTCGGTGTCGACGTTGCTGCGCCGCAACGGAACTCCGACGCCGGTGTGCTGGGTGAACTTGTCCATGACGCTTCTCCTCGTCGGCTCAGTGGATGCTGGTCAGATCGGCAGGGCTCGACAAGGTGCCACGCACCGCGGTCGCCGCAGCGACGAGCGGGCTGACCAGGTGGGTCCGACCGCCCTTGCCCTGACGTCCTTCGAAGTTGCGGTTGGAGGTCGATGCGCTGCGCTCGCCGGCCGCCAGCTGATCCGGGTTCATGCCCAGACACATCGAGCAGCCGGCCAGTCGCCACTCGGCTCCGGCATCGGAGAACACCTTGTCCAGCCCCTCGCCCTCCGCCTGGAGGCGCACCTTCGCCGAGCCAGGCACGACGAGCATCCGCACCCCGTCGGCGACCCGGCGTCCCTTGATGACCTCGGCAGCAGCGCGCAGGTCCTCGATGCGGCCGTTGGTGCACGAGCCGAGAAACACTGTGTCGACTGCGATCTCGCGCAGCGGCATACCAGGCGTCAGGCCCATGTACTCGATCGCTCGCTGCGCGGCCGCCTTCTCGTTCTCACCGGAGAAGCTCTCGGGGTCCGGCACCTCCGCCGACAACGGCAGCCCTTGACCGGGGTTGGTCCCCCAGGTGACGAAGGGAGTCAGGGCGCTGGCATCGATGTCGACCTCGGCGTCGAAGACCGCGTCCTCGTCGCTGCCCAGCTGCGACCAGGCCTCGACCGCGGCGTCCCAGTCGGCACCGGTCGGTGCGTGCTCGCGACCCGCCAGGTAGGCGAAGGTGGTCTCGTCGGGTGCGACCATGCCGGCACGCGCGCCGGCCTCGATGGACATGTTGCACATGGTCATGCGCGCTTCCATCGACATCTCGCGCACGGCAGATCCGCGGTACTCGAGCACGTAACCCTGTCCGCCGCCGGTGCCGATCTTGGCGATCACTGCCAGGATGATGTCCTTGGAGGTGACGCCGTCGGGCAGCGCGCCGTCGATGTTGATCGCCATGGTCTTGAACGGGTTCAGCGGCAGCGTCTGGGTCGCGAGCACATGCTCGACCTCGCTGGTGCCGATCCCGAAGGACAGCGCCCCGAAGGCACCGTGTGTGGAGGTGTGGCTGTCACCGCAGACGATGGTCATCCCCGGCTGGGTGAGGCCCAACTGCGGTCCGATGATGTGCACGATGCCCTGCTCGGCATCTCCCATCGGGAAGAGCCGGACACCGAACTCCTTGCAGTTGGTCCGCAGCGTCTCCACCTGCGTGCGGCTCACCGGGTCCGAGATCGGCCCCGGCGTCGTGGGGACGTTGTGGTCCTCGGTCGCGACGGTGAGGTCGGGCCGGCGCACCGGCCGGTCCGCCATCCGCAGGCCGTCGAAGGCCTGCGGACTGGTGACCTCGTGGATGAGGTGGAGGTCGATGTAGAGCAGATCCGGCTCGCCGTCCGCCTGGCGCACGACGTGCTGCTTCCAAACCTTCTCTGCCAACGTGCTTCCCACGTCGGTCCCTCCTTCATCGAGCCTGACCCGAGGGCGTGGACTCGCCTCGGGATGCCTGGTACGGACCGAGCCTGACCGCGAAACTCGGGCCAAGAACTTGCGTCTCGCGGAATGAGACGTCAGTATCAGTGCATGGACAACTCTAGCGGTGTCGGCGTTCTGGACAAGGCCGCCGTCGTGCTCTCCGCTCTCGAAGCCGGCCCGTCGACGCTCGCCCAACTGGTGGCACACACCGGACTCGCCCGTCCGACGGCCCATCGACTGGCCGTCGCGCTCGAGCACCACCGGCTCGTCGCACGAGACATGCAGGGGCGCTTCATCCTCGGTCCGCGACTGGCCGAGCTCGCTTCCGCAGCCGGCGAGGACCGCCTGCTGGCGGCCGCCGGCCCGGTGCTGGGCGCCCTGCGCGATCACTGCGGCGAGAGCGCCCAGCTCTATCGCCGCCAGGGCGATCAGCGCATCTGCGTGGCCGCGGCCGACCGTCCCATGGGTCTGCGCGACTCGATCCCGGTGGGCGCGACGCTGACCATGCAGGCCGGATCCGCTGCGCAGATCCTGCTCGCGTGGGAGGAGCCGGATCGGCTGCACCGTGGCCTGCACGGGGCGAAGTTCACCGCCACGATGCTGTCGGCCGTCCGCCGGCGCGGGTGGGCGCAGAGCGTCAGCGAACGCGAACAGGGCGTCGCGTCGGTGTCCGCTCCGGTCCGCGGTCCCTCCGGACGCGTCATCGCGGCGGTGTCGATCTCCGGACCGATCGAGCGCGTCTCGCGTCAGCCGGGCCGGCTGCATGCGGGCACGGTCGTCGCCGGGGCCAACAAGCTGACCGAGGTCCTCGCCAGGGCACACGCGGCCACCGCGCGCCGTGGCGAGTCCGCCTGAGCCCGCCACGCCTCAGCCGGCGCTACCCGCGGATCCCCCTCGCTCCACCAGGGCGCCGGCGACCGGGACGCGCTCGCACCACAACGAAAGCGCCCGAGTCCTGTCGGACTCGGGCGCTTTCCCTCAACGTGACCCCAGCGGGATTCGAACCCGCGTTACCGCCGTGAGAGGGCGACGTACTAGGCCGCTATACGATGGGGCCGTGACTGGAAGAACCATACCGTCACCAGTGTGATTCCACCGAATCGGCAAACTTCGCCGATTGGCTGGGGTACCAGGACTCGAACCTAGACTAACTGAACCAGAATCAGTCGTGCTGCCAATTACACCATACCCCAAGGGGGTATCACTTCGCCAGCGGCGGAACGCCGTCCGACGAGGTGAACCGAGGTGAGACCTTACCCGGTCAGGGGCGCCGCGCCCAAATCGAGCACCTCCAAGACGCCTGCGCCCGGGCGCAACTGGTCCAGCGACGTGATCAACGGCACATCACCGGCGTCGCCCGTCCCGGTCCGGCCGTCCCTGCGGAGCCAGACCGGGCGCAGCTGCGCCCCGCGCGCGCCGATGACGTCCGCGTCCCATTCGTCGCCGACGTATGCCGTCTGCGAGGGGCAGCTGCCCAGGCGTTCGCACGCGAAGCGGAACACCCGCGGGTCCGGCTTGCCGAAGCCGAGGGTGTCGCGGCTGACCACCCCGTCGAGCCGCTCTCGCAGGCCGGTCACCTCCAGTTTCGGCAACGTCGCGGCCTCCGAGGAGTTGGTCAGCGCGCTCACGGCGATGCCGGCGTCATCGCATGCCTGCAGGAACGGCAGCACGTCGTCATACCGGCGCTGCCGCGCCACGAATGCAGGCCGGAACGCAGCCTCGAACGCCTCGATGGCGTCGGCCGGCACGGGCAGCCCATGCGCTGCACCCACCTCGGCGAGCCGGTGCGCGCGCATCGTCATGAAGTCCAGCTCCCCCGCGGTGTAGCGGCGGAAGAACCCACCCGGGTCGCTGCGGAAGCGTATGGCGGCACGCTGGTGCCACTCCGGGGTCTGCTGGGGCCACACGTTGGCCATGGCCACGGCGCCCGCCCCGATCATCGCGGCGGTCGTGTCGACGAGCGTGTCGTCGATGTCGAGCAGCACCGCGGTGACCGGCAATCGGGTCACAGCCATCGGCGAACGCCCCTTCGTCCGTGCGGCATGCCCGGTCAGAGCGTCGCGCGCAACGCCTTCAGGCGGCGCAGTGTCGACTCCTTGCCCAGGATCTCCATGGACTCGAACAGCGGGGGCGAGATGCGCTGCCCGGAGACGGCGGTGCGCACCGGCCCGAACGCCAGACGCGGCTTGATGCCCAACCCGTCGACGATCGCCGTGCGCAGGGCCTCCTCCAGCCGTTGGGCGGTCCACTCGCGGCCGCTGCCGTCCGGGTTGCCGATCGCACCGCTGATCGGCTCCAACGCCGCGAGCGCCGCGTCGAGTACCTCCGGGGCGCTGTCCTTGAGCTGCTTGCGGGCGTCCTCGGCGATCTCCAACTCGTCGTCGGCGACGTAGAAGGGCGCCACCAGGGGCGCGGCCTCGGAGAGCAGGTTGATGCGGGTCTGGATGAGCGGCACGATCTCGTTCAGCCTGCCCAGCTCGGGCAGCGATGCGGGCTGCGGCAGCGCGCCGTCTCGCTGCAGGAAGGGCAGCAGCCGCTGGGCGAGATCCTGCTCGGACAGCTGGCGCAGGTAGTGCCCATTGAGCCAGTTGAGCTTGTCGAGGTTGAAGACCGCACCGGCCGGGTTGATCTTGTGCCATGCGAAGTGCTTGCTGAACTCCTCGAAGCTGAACGTCTCGCGTTCGGCACCGTCCTGCTCGATGATCGGCGGATGCCCTTGTAGCGCAAGGAAATTGACCAGCGCCTCGGGGAGGTAACCCTGCTCCTGGAACCACGTGAGCTTGGCCCACGGGCTCTTGCGTTTGGAGATCTTGGCCTTCTTCTCGTCGCGCAGCAGCGGGATGTGGGCGAACTGCGGCGTCTCCCAGCCCAGCCACTTGTAGAGCAGCAGGTGCTTGGGTGTGGAGGAGATCCACTCCTGCCCCCGCACCACGTGGGTGATCTCCATCAGGTGGTCGTCCACGACCACGGCGAGGTGGTAGGTCGGGAAACCGTCGGCCTTGAGGATGACCTGGTCGTCCGGGCGCGGCGCCTTGGTCGGACCCATGATCAGGTCGTCGAACTGCAGGGGTGCGTCGTCCGGGATGAGCATCCGCACGACGGGCGTCTCGTGGAAGCCCGGCAGCAAGGCACGCTCCTCCTTCGTCTTGCCCAGGCAGGTGCGGTCGTAGCCGGTGGGCTGCTTGGTCTTCTGCTGGACCTCGCGCATCTCCTGCAGCCGTTCGCTGGAGCACCAGCAGTAGTAGGCGTGCCCGTCGGCGATGAGTTGCTCGACATACGGCCGGTAGGTGCCCAAGCGTTCGGACTGCTTGTACGGCGCGAAGGGGCCGCCCTTGTCGGGACCCTCGTCCCAGCCGAGGCCGAGCCAGTGCAACGTGTCGTAGAGCTGCTGCTCGCTGTCCTCCTGGAAGCGCGCCCGGTCGGTGTCCTCGATGCGCAGGATGAAGCTGCCGCCCTGCTGTCGCGCGAAGGCGAGATCGAAGATCGAGACGTATGCCGTGCCGACGTGCGGATCACCGGTCGGCGACGGCGCGACGCGCAGACGGGGCTTCTTGATGGAATCGGAGGTTTCGCTCATGATGCTCCGATCGTATTGAACGTTGCCGTGCACGAGCACAGGAGGGGAACTGCGGCACGGCGGCGTCCTACAGCAACGCGCCCGCCAGTGACTCCTGCATCCAGGTGAGGAAGTCGTAGTAGAGGCCGATGACCAGGCGCGGGTCCTCGGATGCGTCGTCGGCCGAGGCGAGCTCCTGCTGCAGGCGCTCGCTGTCCTCGTCGGTGCGCAGCCGCAGCCGCTCCCCGAGCGCCAGGCGTACGTCGGCCAGGCCCACCAGCAACGCCTGCGCCTGACCGAGGTCGAGTTCCAGTTTGTCCCGGCTCGCCGGTTGGTCCAGCGCCTCGATCGCGGTGCTGAGGTTGGCCACCTTGCGCTGGCGCAGGCTGTGCTCGGTCAGCGCCCGGAACTCCGCCGCGACCTCCTTGTCGCCGCGGTGACCGTCCGGCAGCAGGCGGGCCAGCGCCGGGTCACGGTGCGCGAGTTCCTCCGGGTCCGGTGCACCACCGAGGCCGGCGAAGAGGTCCTCGACCGGGTCCCCGGACAACCCACCGCTCGGGGTGAGCAACTGCCGCGTCTGGTCGAGCAGTTCACGAACGATGGCCCGCTCGTTGGCATCCAGTCGTGCGGTGACACGAGAACCCTTGCGTTTGAAGGCGGTTGCCATCAGGAGTCCTTCTCGAAGGTCGCCCACAGGCCATAGCCCTGCATCGCCTCGGTGTCGGTCTCCATCCGTTCGCGCGGACCCGCGGAGACGACCGCCTTGCCCTCACGGTGCACCGTCATCATCAGCTTCTCGGCCTTGGCCTGCGAGTAGCCGAAGTAGGTCTGGAAGACCCAGGAGACGTAGGACATCAGGTTGACCGGGTCGTTCCAGACCAGGGTCACCCAGGGTCGGTCGGTCTGCTCGACCGCATCGGCGTCGACGTCGACGTCGGGCGAGGCATGCTCCGGGGGCGCAACAGACACGCCCTCAACGATAGGCAAGAGCCGCCACCGGGGGCGAGCCTGGCCTACAGTGACGCACGTGACCACACCTGTGGGCGCGTCCACCGCGCTGCTGACCGACCATTACGAGCTGACGATGCTGAGCGCGGCACTGCGGGACGGAACCGCCGGACGTCGCACCGTCTTCGAGGCTTTCGGTCGTCGCCTCCCCGACGGCAGACGGTATGGCGTGGTCGCCGGCACCGGCCGGTTGCTCGACGCGCTGCACGACTTCCGCTTCGGGGATGCGGAGCTGAAGTTCCTTCGCGATCGGCACGTCGTCGACGAGCCGACACTGGACTGGCTGGCGTCCTACGAGTTCCGCGGCGACGTGTGGGGCTATGCCGAGGGCGAGGTCTACTTCCCCGGTTCGCCGATGCTGATCGTCGAGGCGAGCTTCGCCGAGGCAGTTGTGTTGGAGACCCTCGTCCTGTCGATCCTCAACCACGACACCGCGATCGCGTCGGCCGCCAGCCGGATGACGGCCGCTGCGGAGGACCGCCCGTGCATCGAGATGGGCTCACGGCGGACCCACGAGGAGTCGGCGGTGGCGGCGGCCCGGGCGGCATACATCGCGGGCTTCACGACCACCTCCAACCTCGAGGCCGGCCGTCGCTACGGAGTGCCGACGACCGGCACGGCGGCGCACGCCTTCACACTGCTGCACGACGACGAGCGGGCGGCGTTCCAGTCGCAGGTCGACACGTTCGGTCCAGGCACGACGTTGCTGGTCGACACCTACGACGTGTCGCATGCGGTCGAGCTCGCAGTCCAGATCGCCGGCACCGAGCTCGGCGGTGTGCGGCTCGACTCCGGTGACCTGCTGCAGCAGGCGCGGGAGGTGCGGGAGCAACTGGACACGCTCGGTGCGACGGGGACGAAGATCGTGGTGACCTCGGACCTGGACGAGTTCGCCATCGCGGCACTGCAGGCCGGTCCGGTCGACGGTTATGGCGTCGGAACGCAGCTGGTGACCGGATCCGACGCTCCCACGGCAGGGCTGGTCTACAAGCTGGTCGCGCGGGAGAACTCCGCCGGCGAGCTCGAAGGCGTCGCCAAGAAGAGCAAGGACAAGACGTCCATCGGTGGTCGCAAGTTCGCCTTGCGCCGCCGCGACCCGCAGGGCGTCGCGGAGGCCGAGGTCATCGGCATCGGCACACCCCCCACTGACGACGGCGACGACCGTGCGTTGCTGGTCCCCCTGATCGAGCGCGGCGAGCGGGTCCACACGCGCACCCTCGATGATGCCCGCCGGCACCACAGCACTTCTCGGGGAGAGCTACCGCCGACCGCCCGGCAGATGTCACGGGGAGAGCCCGTCATACCGACCATCTACCAGCGGTGACGAGACGAGAGGAAGTCATGACCAGCATCGAGCTGTTCGACGGCGAAGCCGCTGAGCCCTTCGCCGATCGCATATTTGCTTTGTACGACACGGTTTTCGGCCGGTTCCCCGACAAGGCCGTATGGCGCGCGCAGCTGTTCGATCGTGACCGGGTGCGCGACGGCTACCGGCTGGTGCTCGCCCTGGACGGTGACGAGGTGCTGGGTTTCGCCTGGGGTTACCGCGGTGAGCGGGGACAGCATTGGCCAGACCTGGTGGCGCGCACGCTGCCCGAGCTGCCGGCCGAATGGGTGCGCGATCACTTCGAACTCGTCGAGCTCGCTGTCGATCCCGGAGCCCGCCGGCAGGGCATCGGCGTCGGGTTGCACGATGCTCTCCTCGACGGCCTGACCGGCCGTGCGCTGCTCGGCACCACTCTTGCGGTGGACGACCCGGCGCTGCGGCTCTACAAGTCGCGCGGCTGGAGCACACTGGGCCATCTGCAGGACAACCGCCAGGTCATGGGCGCCTACCTCCCGCTGCCCCGGCACGCTCGCTGATCGAGCAGCAGGCGCGCAGATCGACTGCCCGGCCACGGACTACGCATGACCCGCATCGAGACCCTTGGCAGCGCCGCCGCCGAGCCGTATGCCGCACGCGTGTTCGCCTTGTACGACGCAGTGTTCGGCGATGTCTCGGACGAGGCGGAGTGGCGCGAGCAGATGTACGACCGACACCGGGCACGCGACGGTTACCGGCTCGCGGTCGCGGTCGAGGCCGACCGACTGCTTGGTTTCGCGTGGGGCTATCGCGGCGACCGGGGTCAGTTCTGGCCGGACCTGGTCGCCAATGCGCTGCCGGACGTGGACCGGGACTGGATCGGCGGGCACTTCGAGTTCGTCGAACTCGCGGTGGACCCGGCCGCGCGCCGGCGGGGTCTGGGTGGCCGGCTGCACGACGCGCTGCTCGAGGGGGTCACCGGCCGCGCCCTGCTCGGCACGACCAGTGACGGGGACGACCCGGCCGTCCGCCTCTACCGCGCACGCGGCTGGCGGACCCTCGGGCAGCTGGACGCCGAGCACCAGGTGATGGGCCTCCACCGCAACTGACGTCGTGTCCGGCCGGCTTGCGGCGCGGTCGTAGGCTGCACAGATGGCACGCGCGCTGGTGATGGTCGATGTCCAGAACGACTTCTGCGAAGGGGGCTCCCTCGCCGTCGACGGCGGCATCGGCGTCGCCGAACGCATCGCCGCGTATATCGACGGCCACGGCTCGGACTACGAGCACATCGTGGCGACCGCCGATTGGCACATCGATCCGGGCACCCACTGGTCGCAGACGCCCGACTTCGTCGACAGCTGGCCGGTGCACTGCGAGGTCGGCACACCCGGGGCGGACTTCCGGGTCGAGGTGCAGACCGTCCTCGCGCAGGCGTCAGCCGTCTTCCGCAAGGGACAGTACGAGGCGGCATACAGCGGTTTCGAGGGCGCGACCGAGGACGGGTCCGACCTGGCTGACTGGTTGCGCGAGCACGAAATCACCGACATCGACGTCGTCGGCATCGCCACGGATCACTGCGTCCGCGCGACCGCCCTGGACGGCGCGAAGTCCGGCTTCCGCACGCGCGTCCTGGTGGAGTTGACCGCGGGCGTCGCTCCCGAGTCGACCGCGCGGGCCGTGACCGAACTCCGCGCAGCCGGCGTCGAAATCGTCGAGCCGCCGGGGGCCTGAGCCGCGACGAGAGGTCGACGGATGTCGTGAAGGCACGTTCTCACGACATCCATCGACCTCTCGGTGGCACGCCGGTGGTCAGGAGACCGTGATCGGGGTGCCGCCCGAGACGAGCTGCCAGTCGATCGTGTGGAACGTCGACGGATCGATCACCTTGTTGGCGGTGACCCAATCGATGATCAGCTGCCGGATCTCGCGCTGCTCGTTGTAGACGACGGGCGCGGTCGTCACGTCCGGGAAACCGCCACCGCCGGACTGGCGGTAGTTGTTGATCGCAATGATGAAGGTGTCCTGATCACCGACGGCCTTGCCGTCATACGCCAGGTTCTTGATCCGGTTGCCGGGCGCGACCGTCACATCGATGTCGTAGGTGAGCCGCGCGTCGAGGCCACCCATGACGTCGTAGTTGTAGTCGGGCGTGCCGTTCGGCGCGGTCGGGGTCACCGCGTTCGTCAGATCGTCGATCGAGAACGGTCCGCTTCCCGAGACCTGCTTGAAGTACTCCGCGGACTTCTCCAGGTAGGCCTTGACCTGCGTGCCGGTGAACTTGATGCCCAGCAGCGTGTTGTCGTAGATGTAGAGACCCGCCACGTCGCGCACCGTCACGTCGCCCTTTGGGATGATCGCGGTGCGGCTGAACGGCGCCGCGATCGACAGCACCGGCGTGTTCGCGTCGGCGGTGCCCGCGAGCGCCGCCTTCACCGCTTCGGCCTGCACCTCATTGATTAGGTCAACCGCGGCGGCGTCCTCGACCACTGCGCGGGCACCGCTCATGTCCTCCAGGCAGGTGCCGATCACGCTGTTGACGTAGGTGCGCACCTTCTCGTGCGGGGTGCGCAGGATCCTGGCGATGGTCGGGTCCTCGGGTGCGGTGTTGGAGTTGAGCAGGGTCGCCGCCGAGCTCGCGACCTCCCACTGGCCGCGGTTCTTGCGCAGGTTGAGATCCATCACCGTGACGCGCTCGCCGAAGCACAGCGGCTCCGACAGCAGCACCTGCTTGCCGGTCTGCTCGTTGGTGACGAACCGCTGCGGGATCTCCACGTGCGCGTGTCCGACGAGGATCGCGTCGATGCCCGGAACTTGTTGCGCCAGCAGGGTGCTGGCGTTCTCCGGGAACGGCAGCGCGTCACCGTAGGACGACGACGTGTCGGCGCCGGAGTGGCACGACACCACGACGATGTCGGCGCCGCGGCGCTTCACCTCCGGTATGACGAGCTTCGCCTGCTCGACGATGCCGTTGAACTTGATCCTGCCCTCGACGTTGGCCTTGTCCCAGATGGCGACACCGGGGGTGACCAGCCCGA
Organism: Flexivirga lutea; assembly: GCF_054778955.1. NCBI lineage: Bacteria > Bacillati > Actinomycetota > Actinomycetes > Micrococcales > Dermacoccaceae > Flexivirga > Flexivirga lutea. Next base: position 110,578 of record NZ_BAAGZB010000003.1, on the reverse strand, counting down.
CGATGCCGACGGTCACCGGCTTGTGACCGGGCACGTGCACGCGCTTCATGGTGTATGGCGGGAAGACCGACTTCCCGGTCTGCCAGTCCAGCGCGTTCGCTCCGAGCAACGGGTGGTGCAGCTGGCTCTGGAAGGTCCGCAGCAGATCGATGCCGTAGTTGAACTCGTGGTTGCCGAGCGCCGCGGCGTCATACCCGATCTGGTTCATCGCCAACGCCATCGGGTGTATGACGCCCTTGCCGATCGGCTCGATCTTGGCGTAGTAGTACGCCAGCGGAGTGCCCTGGATGGTGTCGCCGGCGTCCAGCGTGATGCAGGTGTGCGCGCCGCGCTCGGCGCGCACGGCCTGGATCAGCGTGGCGCACTTGGCGGCGCCGACGTCGTTGTGCTTCGCGTCGTCGTACTCGGTGTCCTTGAAGTAGTCCCAGTTGTAGACGTGCCCGTGCAGGTCGGTGGTGCCGAGCACCGTCAGCCGCAACTCCTTGCCGCCGGGAGCAGCGTCGGCCCGGGGCGCCGTGGCGGCGCCGACCACCCCCGCACCCCCGATCATCGTCATCGCCAGCAGTTGGCGGCGGCTCGTGGCATGTCGGACGACGGGGTGCATGGGATCTCCTTCAGGGGTGGGACGCCGGGCGGGTCACGCCCGGTAACTGCACCACGCTAGCGACCTTCGAAGGCGAAATGCCGGCAAACGCCGGAGGTCTTTGCGAGGAGTGTTCGGATCAGCGTCCGCCGACCCAGCTCCAGGCGTACTTGCCGTCGTCGGTGGCGGTGCCGGCCTCGCCCAGCTCCATCGGCCGGAAGGTGTCGACCATGACCGCCAACTCGTCGAACTGGTGCACCCCGATGGAGTTCTCGTAGGCGCCCGGCTGCGGGCCGTGCGCGTGACCGCCGGGATGCAGGGAGATCGAGCCCTTGCCGATGCCGGAGCCCTTGCGCGCCTCGTAGTCGCCGTCGACGTAGAACATGATCTCGTCGGAGTCGACGTTGGAGTGGTAGTAGGGCACCGGGATCGACGCCTCGTGGTAGTCGACCTTGCGCGGCACGAAGTTGCAGACCACGAAGCCCGTGCCCTCGAAGACCTGGTGCACGGGCGGGGGCTGATGCACCTTGCCGGTGATCGGCATGAAGTCGGCGACGTTGAACGCGTAGGGGTAGAGACAGCCGTCCCAGCCGACCACGTCCAGCGGGTGGTAGGGGTAGGTGTACACGGTGCCGACGATCTGCCCGCTGTTTCCCCGGTGCTTGACGTACACCTCTGTCGGCGTGTCGGATTCGGCACCGATGTCCTCGGCGAGCAGCGGACCTTGCGGGCCGCGCAGGTCGCGTTCGCAGTATGGCGCGTGCTCCAGCAACTGGCCGAAACGCGAGAGATACCGCTTCGGCGGCGCGATGTGCGAGTTGCCCTCGATCGCGTAGGCGCGCAGCGGCTCGGTGAAACCTTCGTCGCCGGCGGCCACCGGCAGCCACCGGTGGGTCGTCGCGCGCGGCACGATCAGGTAGTCACCCTCGGCGACGTCGAACGCGCCGAAGACCGTCTCCACCCGCGCCGCGCCCCGCTCGACATACACGCATTCGTCGCCGATCCCGTTGCGATACCAGGGACTCGGCGCATCGGCCACGACATACGAGATGCGCACGTCGCCGTTGCCGAGCACCAGCCGCCGACCGGTCACGACATCGACCCCGGTGTCGCCCTCGTCGAAGAGATCGTGCAGCTTCAGATGCCGCGGCAGCAACGGGTGGTTCGGTTGTGTCCGGAGCGACCAGCGGAAGTCCCACGCCTTCGCGTCGGAGATCGCCGACGGCAGACCCCGGTGATAGAGCAGCGACGAGTCGCTGGAGAAGCCCTCCTCCCCCATCAACTCCTCGTAGTAGACGCTGCCGTCAGGCCGACGCAGCGCGGTGTGCCGCTGACGTGGCAGCTGTCCCATCGATCGGTAGAACGCCATTGTTCTTCCCTCTTCCCCGTCGTGCTTCGGTTCGTGCCTCGTGCGCCGTTGCCGGCCGGTGACCCGTGGCGAGCGCGGCCGGGTTGCTGACTACGGTGGCACCATGGCCAGTCTGCCCACCCGAACGCTGTTCACGCAGTTGGTCGACGACGCTGCCGTCTTCCCTCCGGGAAACTTCTCGCTCACCGAGGCTATCGACCGCCGCTGCGCGCGTCGCGGCACCCCGGCGTCCGATGTCGCGGCCGACATCGGTGCTGCCATCCGTGGCCTGCCCGCGCTCGACCTGATCTGAGAGAGGACCAAATGAACGCCCCTGACGTGCACCCCGCCGGCGGACATTCCGATGGCGGGCTCTGGAGCATCGACAACCTTCCGTACGGTGTGGCCAGCACCGCCGACGGCAGCACCCAAGTGGTCACCCGGCTGGGCGACGACGTCATCCGGTTGGCGACGCTCGCCGCGTCCGACGGGGTGCGCAAATGGGCTCGCACGTTCGACCACAGTTCGCTCAATCCCTTCATCGGACAGGGCCGTTCGTCCTGGTCGGCCGCGCGCAGGTGGTTGCGCACGATCCTGCAGGACGACGCGCGCCGGGCCCTCGTGGCGGCGGCGACCACGCCGCTGGCCGACGTGACGCTGCACCTGCCGGTCCGGATCGCCGACTACGTCGACTTCTACGCCAGTGAGCAGCACGCCACGAACGTCGGCTCGATCTTCCGTCCCGGCGGCGCGGCGCTGACGCCCAACTGGAAACACCTCCCCATCGGTTACCACGGTCGGGCCGGCACCGTGGTCGTCTCCGGCACCGACATCGTGCGCCCGGTCGGGCAGCGCAAGGGCACGGAGGATGCGGCGCCGGTCTTCGGCCCCAGCGTCCGGCTGGACATCGAGGCGGAAGTCGGTTTCGTGGTCGGCGGCGAGACGGAGATCGGCACCCGCGTGTCGGTCGACGAGGCCGCCGAGCACCTCTTCGGTGTCGCGCTCTTCAACGACTGGTCGGCCCGCGACATCCAGGCCTGGGAATACGTGCCGCTCGGTCCGTTCCTCGGCAAGTCATTCGCCTCGACGCTGAGCGCCTGGATCACCCCGATGGAGGCCTTGCAGGAGGCGAAAACCGCTCTGCCCGCCCAGGATCCGCAGCCGTTGGAGTATCTGCGGGGCGAGGACCTCTTCGGTCTGGACCTGCAGCTCGAGGTGCGCCTGAACGACACCGTCGTGTCCCGGCCGCCATACAAGACGATGTACTGGAGTCCGGCGCAGATGCTCGCGCACCTCACCGTCAATGGCGCCGGCCTGCGCGACGGCGACCTCTTCGCCTCCGGCACGGTCTCCGGCGACGAGCGCGATCAGCGCGGCAGTCTGCTCGAACTCTCCTGGAGCGGCAAGGAACCGGTGGAGCTGTCCGACGGCACCACTCGCAGTTTCCTGGAGGACGGTGACACGGTGACGATCACCGCGGCCGCCCCGGCGGCCGGCGGCCGTCGTCTCGCGCTCGGCGAGGTCAGCGGCCGGATCCTCCCCAGCCGCTGACATCGGTCTTGCTGCGGCGCGCCGGGACGACATACGTCTGAGCGGCCTTGTCGTGCAACGCCTGGGCGCTGCGGTCGCCCAGCGGGATCAGACCGTCGACCAGGGTGAAGATCGTGCCCAGTGGCCCCAGGATCGGCAGCAGCGAGGTGATGTTGCCGACGCCCTTGACCACGGCGCGTATCGCCGCGGCACGCAGCGACGGCCTGGTGCTCGTGGCGGCCCCGCGCACCCGGATGCCGCAGATCAGGTGGCCGATGGTCTGCCCGCGCCAGGCGACGAGGCCGATCTCGTAGACCAGGTAGAGCGCCAGCGCGACAACGGGGAACTGCCACGGCACGTGATAGAAGCTGCCCGGGAGCGGAGGCTGCGACCGGCCGTCCTGTGCGGCGGCGATCGCGTCGTCGTACCAGTTGATGATCGTGCTGATCCACGGATGCAGCCAGCTCCACGAGATGGCGAAGGCCAGCAGTGACAGCAGCACGTTGTCGATCAGGTAGGCGAGCAGCCGGCGCCACCACGACGCCGTCGGCTCGCCGTCCGGGGCCGTCTTGACCGGCTGCGGCACATACGGCTGGCGGCTGTATGGCGACTGCTGCCCGCCCGCGTAGTGCTGTGAGGCCTGCTGGTGCGGCGCCTGCTCGTAGGGACGCAGCTGCGGCCGTTGTCCCTGGCGTTGCCCGTAACGGGCGGCCTGCGCCTCCTCGGCGGCGCGACGGCGTTCCTGCTCCTCTTCGTACTGCCGGCGGGCGTCGCCGATGCGGGACTGGTCGAGGTTCGGCTTGACCTTCGGCATGGTCCGGTCACTCCACAGGATGCCGTCCCAGTAGCGAAGCTGACTCGGGTCCTGGGGGTCGTCATACCAACCCGACGCTCGTTCGCTCATGATGACCCATCCTCTCATCACGACCGTCAACGACCGTCAACGACCACGCGCCTCCCTCCCCGTTGCCCGGGGAGGGAGGCGCGTGGTGTGAGGGGAGTGTGTCAGACCCCGGGGGCCAGCTTGCCCTCGTCCTCCTCGATGATGTCCTCGGTCTCATTGAGGATCGCCTCGACGCGCTCCCCCGGCAGCTGGCACTGCCAGGCGAGGGCGAGGATCACGGCGGTCAGGACGATGTTGGCCAGGATGCCGCCGTTGAAGCCGTAGACGTTGGCCTCGCCCGCGTCCTTGGCGCTGGTGCCGGAGTAGCTGCCGAGGTAGCTCACCAGCAGGATGCCGGCGAACCAGACCAGCACCCACCAGCCGTGCTTGAAGTCCAGCTGCGGCGAGCGGCCCTTGTCCATGGCCTCGAAGATGGCCAGGAACACGTAGCCGATGGCCACTGCCGCCATCATCTTCCAGACCTGGTCCCAGCCGGCCCAGTACATGATCAGGTTGGTCGCCAGCAGTGCCAGCGGACCGACGACCCACGGCATCCGGCTCTTGTAGGGGCGCTCCATGTTGGGCAGCTGCTTGCGGAAGGTCAGCAGCGCGATCGAGCCGCTGCCGAACGACAGCACGGTCAGCGAGGTGACGACGCCGACCAGCGCCTGCCAGCTCGGGAACGGCAGGAAGAAGATCGCACCGACGATCCAGGCGAGGATCAGGCTCGGCCACGGCACGCCGTTCTCGTTGACCTTGGCCAGCACGGCCGGGGCGTTGCGGTTGCGGCCCATGGCGTAGGACATACGTGCGGTGACGCTGGTGTAGATCAGGCCGGTGTCCCCGGGGCTGATGAACGCGTCCGCGTAGAGCAGACCGGCCAGCCAGCTCATCCCGAGCACGGTGGCCATCGAGGCCAGCGGGCTGAAGTTACCGGCGTCGCTGCCGGTCTTGATCGCGTTGCCGACGTTGGCCCAGCCGTCGTTGGCCAGGTGGGTCGGGTCCAGCCCGCCGATGAAGGCGACCTGCAGCAGGATGTAGAGCACACCGCAGATCAGTATCGAGCCGATCAGGGTCAGCGGGACGTTGCGCTTGGGGTTGTCGGTCTCACCGGCCAGCTCGATGCCCTGGCGCCAGCCGAGGAACGAGAAGGCGATGCCGGCCGCAGGGATGGCCTCCATGGCGCCCTTGATGCCGTTGGGGGCGAATCCGCCGCCGCCCTTGGCGTCGATGGTGAAGTTCCCGCTGTGGAACGACGCGATCATGATCGCGACGATCACCAGGACGATCATGAACAGCTTCCACCAGACCAGCACGTTGTTGATCCGGGCGAACCACTTCACGCCGAAGAAGTTGACCAGCACGAAGACGCCGAGCATCAGGATGGCGATGACCAAACCGGCGGGTGTCAGGGTGCCGTCGCTGTTCTCCAGCCAGCCGGCGTATGACGTGGCGTAGGTCAGCACGGCCGACACCTCGACGGCTGCGACGGCGGCACAGGCCAGCCAGGTCACCCAGCCGAAGGAGTAGCTGGCGAACGAACCCCACGCGTAGTGCGGGTAGCGCGCGACACCACCGCTACGCGGCATCATCACCCCGAGCTCGGCGTAGCTGAGGCCGATGAACAGGAACATGATGGTGCCGACGATCCAGGACAGGATCGCGGCCGGGCCGGCGAGGCTCGAGGCGTGCAGCGAGCTGAACAGCCAACCGGACCCGATGATCGAGCCGATGGCGGTGAAGAGCAGGCCGAGTGTGCCGAACTCCTTCTTGAGATGTGGGTCATCTCCGGCGACGTTGTTTACCTTGTCGGTATCGACGCTCATAGTTGTGCATCATCCCTTTCGGTTGCCATGCACGGTGCGATTTTCATGTCATGCTCCGCCGAGCACCACAACCTGTGAACTGTGACACACTCCGAGAGCGTTAGCACGCTAGTCCCGAAAAGTCCTGAAAGGTCAAGCGGCACACCGAAGTTCTGCCAAATTGAGACCTGGCAGCCGCGGGCCGCCGGGTGACCGGCGAGTAGGGTCACCCTCATGCTGAAGTTGATGCTCTTCCTGCACCTGTTGACCGCCATCTTCGCGGTCGGGCCACTCGTGCACGCGGTCACCACCGCCTCCCGCGGCCTGCGCACCGCCGACCCGGTCGCGATCGAGTCGTCGGCCCGGACGGCGAAGATCTATTCGATGGCGTCGGTGCTGGTGGTGATCTTCGGCTTCGGGCTGATGTCGCAGAAGCGTCGCGGCAAGGAGCTCGGCTCCTTCGGCGACACCTGGATCTGGCTGTCCCTGCTGTTGTGGGTGGTCGCCGTCATTATCACGTTCGTGGTCCTGGTGCCCGCCCTGGAGCGCGCGTCCGACGCGATCCGCGCCGGCTCCGAAGGCTCGGGCGCCGGCGATCTGCAGACCGCCGTGAAGTCACAGACCGCGCGCGTCGCCGCCGGCGGCGGCGTGGTCGGCGTCCTCTTCGCCGTCATCGTGGTGCTGATGGTCTACCGGCCGGGTAGCTGAGTCCGGTCCGCTGCGATGACGCCGGACGAGGTCGCCGACTTCCTGGCCACGCTGCCCGGCTGCAAGCGCAAGGGCACGAGGCGGGTGCCCGCCTGGTATGTCGCGGGCCGCATCGTCGCCCGCCTGGTCGCACCCGATGAACTGATGATCCGTTGCGCGTTCGAGCTGCGCGAGCGGCTCGTCACCGAACACCCGCAGACGTTCGGCATACCGCCGCGCTACGAGGCGCACCTGAAGGTGCAGGCGATGTTGGATGGCGACGCCGGCGCCATACAACACGCGCTGCGGGCGGCGTGGGAGCTGCAGCGGAAGCGCTGATCGCCGACTGTGGATAAGCCGCGATGGTCAGCACGCGGTCGTAGACTCGCCGCATGGCTCCCCAAGTCGCCGGGGTCGAACGCGCATTGCTCGCGCTAGCTCCCAAGGAGCGCGCGGCCGTCGTCGAGCGCGGTCTGCTCAGTCCTGATGATGTTGACGACGTGGATCAAAACGAAGTCGAGGCAGCATGGTCAACCGAGATCACTGGTCGAGTCGACGAATACACCAGCGGTGATGCCGAGCTGGTGGATCTCGATGACCACTTCGCGCGCCTCCGGGCGAAGCTGACCGCACGCGATCAGTGAAGCTGCACCGGCGCGAACTCTCCGAGGCTGCAAACGAACTTGACGCCGCCGTCGACTGGTATGCCGGCATCCGCAGCATTGTCTACCTCGTAGATGGCGAAACGCTCGTCATCGTGGCGTACACGCACCACAAACAGCGCCCCGGCTACTGGAAGCAGCGCCTCGACGGATGAGCACTCAACGCAACCACTCCTGTCAGGCCGACTGCTTTCGCTCCTCCGCGAACGTCGGCGCCATGGCCTCCATCTGCTCGATGACCAGCTTGATCGCACGGGGCTGCTCGTCGGGCGGGTAACCGTTCCTGACCAGCAACCGCTTGATCGACGACCGCACCTTGGCCTTCACGTCATCACGCACGGTCCAGTCGGTGCGGGTGTCGCGACGCATCACCGCGACCAGGTCAGGGGCGATCTGGGCGAAGGTCTTCGAGACGAGCGGTTGCAACGACTGGTCAAGGCGGTGATACACCGTGGGACGCAGGCGACGGCCGGGCAAGTGCCGACGCCGTCGTCGGCTGCGCGGTCACCGAGCACGTGATGTCGCCCGATGCGTCGCATCCGGCAAGGTCTGCTTCCCGGACACGGCTTCGGCCCAGAGGGCACTGGACGAGGCCCAGGTGGCCCGCGAATTCATCGCCGGCTGGTTCGGCAGTCCGACATGGAGCAACCGGCAGGAGCGGCGGATGTATCACTGCGGCGACTGCCACCAGTGGCACCTGACGTCGACGCCGTGAAGTGCCACGTTGTCCACATCCCCTGCCCGCCGAGAGGGGATGTGGACAACACTCGTCAACGAAAACCGTTGCATACCAGATGTTTTCGGGATATCATCGAACACATGAACGATGCACAGATGGATACGGTCGAGGGCGGGAACGCCGCGTTCGACGCGTCCACGGTGCGCGCGTTCCAGGATCGGCTCGACGCAGCGATCACGAGCGACGACATGCTGACCGAGATACGCGCTCTGGAGGAAGCCAAGAACGCGATCAGTGCGCGGCAGGCCCGGTTGGCCGTCGCAGCGCACCACCGGCAACGGCAGTTGGACATCCCGCGCGGGATCAACCGCGCGACCACCGCACGCAAGGTCGGATCCGACATCGCCCTCGCCCGGCGGTCCTCCCCGCACCTGGGGTCCCGGTTGCTGGGCCTCGCTCACGCCGTCGTGGAGGAGATGCCCCACACCTGCCAGGCGCTGACCGCCGGAGTGATCGGCGAACGCGACGCCACCGAGCTGGTGGCCGCGACGGCCTGTTTGAGCCGAGAGGATCGCGCGAGCGTGGACGCCGCGATCGCCGACGAGCTGGGCACCGTGTCCCACCGGCGACTGGTCGCCGCAGCACGGGCAGTCGCCTATGAGGTCGACCCGCAAGCGGCCACCGCACGCCGCGCCAGAGCCGAAAGTGAGCGCCGGGTCAGCCTGCGGCCCGCCCCGGACTGCATGACCTGGCTGACCGCGCTACTGCCGGTCAAGGACGGCGTCGCCTGCTACGCCGCACTCACAACCGAAGCCGACGCGACCGCCACCGCCGACCACCCCCGCGGTCAGGTCATGGCCGACACCCTCGTCCAACGCGTCACCGGACGCGACTCCGCCGACGGCATCGACGTCCACGTCAACCTGCTCATGCCGATCGACACCCTCACCGGCGACACCCCGGCCGAGATACCCGGTTACGGGCCCGTCCCCGCCGACCTGGTCCGGGCCTGGGCCACGGATCCGAGCAAGGTGGTCCAGGTCCGGCGCCTGTTCGCCTACCCCGGCACCGGTGACCTGGTCGGCATGGAGTCAACCTCCCGCTGCTACACCGGCCTGCTCGCCGACTTCATCGCGCTACGCGACCGGACCTGCCGCACCCCCTACTGCGACGCGCCGATCCGCCATACCGACCACATCACGGCCCACACCGAGGGCGGCGCCACCACCGAACGCAACGCCCAAGGCCTCTGCGAACGTTGCAACTACACCAAGGAACACCCCGACGTCAGCGTCACGGGCAATGCCGGCGGGACCACGACGACAACAGGCACGCTGCGTATGACGAGCCGTCCTCCGTCGCCGCCGGGGCTGCCGCCTCCCACCCGATCACATGTCGAGCGCACCCTGGTCGACCTGACCTGGCAGCACAGCCTCCGCCGCCCACGCAGGTGAGGCTCGTCGGCGCCTGCAACAAGTCGACGTGGGCACCGATGCCGGTGCTACCGTCCGCCGATCTGCAGCGATGGACGGGGAACATGACGACGGAAGATGCCCCGGTGGGGTTCGACGCGGAGGGCATGTGGGACTCCGTGGCGGAGGCGTGGGACGCACGCGGCGACTGGCACGCCGGCGTCACGCGCGAACTGACCACGACGATGATCCGGGCGCTCGACCTCCGGAACACCGACAGCGTCGTCGAACTCGCCTGCGGCCCGACCGCCGACATCGCCACCGCCGTGGCGCAACGCCCCGGATTCACCGGCACGGTCCGTGCGGGCGACCTGTCCGCGCGGATGATCGAGGCGGCCGAGCGCCGTGCTCGACGTGATGGCCTTCCGGTGTCGTTCGAGCAACTGGACGTGACCCGGCTGCCCTTCCCGGACGGCAGCGTCGACAAGATCGCGGCACGCTGGATCTACATGCTGCTGGCCGACCCGATGGAAGGCCTGCGAGAAGCGGACCGGGTGCTGCGTCCCGGCGGGCGGCTGGTGTTCGCCGTATTCGCTGCGGCCGCAGAGAACCCGTTCTTCATGCTGCCCGGGTCGGTGCTGGCCGAGCGCGGGCTGTTGCGGCCACCGTCGCCGGGACAGCCCAGCATGTTCGCTCTCGCCGACGTCGACGGCACCGGGCAGCTGGTGCGCGATGCCGGCTTCACCACCTGCTCGGTGCAGGACGTCCCATTGAGCTACCGGCTCGCCGATCCCGACGACCTGTGGTCGTGGGTGAGTGACTTCGCCGGTCCGATCTCGTTGGCGGTGCGCAGTCAGGACGAGCGCACCCGCGCCGACGTGCGCGCCGAGATCGAGCGGCGTGCCGAGCGCTTCCGTGACGGCGCCGGCTACGCGCTGCCCGGTCTGGCGAGAGTGGTCGCCGCGTCCCGGTGAGGTGCCTCAGAGGTTGCCGCGCTTGTCCTGCTCGCGCTCGATCGCCTCGAAGAGTGCCTTGAAGTTGCCCTTGCCGAAGCCCAGCGAGCCGTGCCGCTCGATCAGCTCGAAGAACACCGTGGGGCGGTCACCGAGCGGCTTGGTGAAGATCTGCAGCAGGTAGCCGTCCTCGTCACGGTCGACCAGGATGCCGCGCTTCTGCAACTCCTCGACCGGCACGCGCACCTCGCCGATGCGGGCGCGCAGCTCCGGGTCCTCGTAGTAGCTGTCCGGGGTGTCCAGGAACTCGACGCCGTTGGCACGCAGGCAGTCCACCGACGTGATGATGTCGCCGGTCGCGACGGCGAGGTGCTGTGCGCCGGCGCCGCGGTAGAACTCGAGGTATTCGTCGATCTGCGACTTCTTCTTGGCGACGGCCGGTTCGTTGAGCGGGAACTTCACCCGGTGGTTGCCGTTGGCAACGACCTTGCTCATCAGTGCCGAATAGTCGGTGGCGATGTCGTCGCCGATGAACTCCGCCATGTTCACGAAGCCCATGACGCGGTTGTAGAAGGCGACCCACTCGTCCATGTGGCCCAGCTCGACGTTGCCGACGATGTGGTCCAGTGCCTGGAAGAGCCGCTTCGGCTGACCCTCGCGGCGCTCGATGGTCGAGGACTGGGCGACATACCCGGGCAGGTAGGGGCCGTCGTACTTCGACCGGTCGACCAGGGTGTGGATCGTCTCGCCATACGTGGCGATGGCGGCGATGCGGATGGTGCCGTGCTCGTCGCTCACGTCCTCCGGCTCGCGCACCACGGTGGCGCCGGCCGTGCGGGCCTGGGCGATGCACTTGTCGACGTCGGGCACCTCGAGCGCGATGTCGACGACGCCGTCACCGTGCTTGCGGTGGTGCTCCACCAGCGGGCTGTCCGGGTCGACCGCGCCGTTGATGACGAAGCGGATCGAGCCGCTCTTGAGCACGAACGACTTGTGGTCGCGGTTGCCGGTCTCCGGACCGCTGTAGGCGACCAGCTCCATGCCCCAGGCGCTCTGGTAGTAGAGCGCGGACTGCGTGGCGTTGCCGGAGACGAAAACGATCGCGTCCCAGCCGGTCACCGGGAAGGGGTCCTTGTCGGCGTCGTAGTCGACGAGGCCGACGAGTTGCTTCAGCTGCTCCATGTCCTGGCCGGCAGCGAGTTCATCGGGCGTGAGGTTCACCGTCGTTGTCATGTGCTCACTGTGCGCGCGGTCACAGCACACCGCAATCGGCCCGCCACATCCTGATCATGATGCGCAATCTGCGCGGTACTGATCGTAGTATTCTGCACAACATGCCCACCATTGACGAGCTCGACGCCCGACTCATCGCATTGCTCACCGACCAGCCTCAGATCGGGGTGCTGGGCGCGTCGCGCAAGCTGGGCGTCGCGCGGGGCACCGTGCAGGCGCGGCTGGACCGGCTGATCGAGCGAGGTGTCATCTCGTCGCTCGCGCCCACGGTCTCGGCCGCCGCGCTCGGCTACCCGGTGATGGCGTTCTGCACCCTGCAGATCCAGCAGCGCAAGGGCCGCCAGGCCGTGGTGGAGCATCTGCGCGGCATCGCCGAGGTGCTCGAGGTGCACACCATCACCGGCGGCGGCGACCTGCTGGCCCGGGTCGTCGCCCGGGACAACGCCGACCTGCAACGGGTGATCGACCAGATCGTCGAGACGGGGCTGGTCGTGCACGCCTCGACCACGATCGCGCTGGCCGAATTGGTCGGGCACCGCACCCTGCCGCTCGTGCAGGAGACCGGCGGCCGCTGAGCTAGCGTTTGCGGCCGACGAACCAGTTGCGGATCATGGTGATCCGCTCACTGACCTCCTCGGAGGAGGCCCGGTCCAGCGCCGGCCCGCCGCACTTCACCCGCAGCTCGTGGTGGACGTGCGCGTGTGGCTTGCCGGACTTCGTGGAGTATGCCGCGACGAGCGAGTTGAGTTCCTTGCGCTGTGCCGCGAGGGCCCGGTGGGCCGCCACCGGCTGGTCGTCCTTCGGCCGCTTGCGACCGCTGCGCAACTGCTTGTCCTGACGTTGCCGCAGCAGGCTGCTGACCTGGTCGGGCTCGAGCAGACCGGGCAGGCCGAGGTATTCCTCTTCCTCGTCGCTGCCGACCACCGCGCCCAGGCCGAACTGCTGGGCGTCGAACATGACATGGTCGAACTCCGCCTCGGACTCCAGCGCCTCGAACTTGCCCTCCAGCTCGCCGAGCGCCTTCTCCTCCCGGTTGGCCTCCTCGATGAGGCCCTCTTCCTCGTCCCAGATCGAATCCTCAGCCTGCTCAGGCCGATCCAGCGCGTGGTTGCGTTCCTTCTCCATCGAGGCCGCGAGCTCCATGATGGTGGGCACCGTCGGCAGGAACACCGTGGCCGTCTCACCACGGCGGCGGGCCCGGACGAAACGCCCCACCGCCTGGGCGAAGTAGAGCGGTGTCGAGGTGGACGTGGCGAAGACACCCACCGCCAGACGCGGCACGTCGACGCCCTCGGACACCATCCGCACGGCCACCATCCACCGGTCCTCCGACTGCGCGAACTCCTCGATGCGGGTCGAGGCGCCGCTGTCGTCGGACAGCACCACCGTGGGTCGGATGCCGGTGATCTCGTGCAGGATCCGCGCGTAGGCCCGTGCGGCAGTCTGATGGGAGGCGATCACCAGACCGCCCGCGTCGGGCACGTGACGGCGCACCTCGGTCAGCCGCTTGTCGGCCGCCCGCAGCACCGCCGGGATCCAGGCACCACTCGGGTCGAGTGCGGTGCGCCAGGCGGCCGCCGTCGCGTCCTTGGTCAGCGGCTCCCCCAGCCGCGCGGCGATCTCGTCGCCGGCCGACGTGCGCCAGCGCATCGCCCCGCCATACGCCATGAAGAGCACCGGCCGCACGACACCGTCCCGCAGCGCGTCGGCGTAACCGTAGGTGAAGTCGCTGGCCGAACGGCGTATGCCGTCCGCGCCCTCCTCGTAACGCACGAACGGGATCGGTGCGGTGTCCGAGCGAAAAGGCGTGCCGGTCAAACAGATCCGGCGCACTGCCGGCTCGAAGGCCTCGCGCATCGCGTCGCCCCACGACTTGGTGTCACCGCCGTGGTGCACCTCGTCGAGGATCACCAGGGTGGGCTTGCTCATGGTGCGCTTGCGGTGCAGCGCCGGCCGGCTGGCCACACCCGCGTAGGTGACCGCGACGCCGTCGAAGTCGGCGGCGTGCTGCTCCTGCGCATTCGTGAACCGCGGATCGATGTGTATGCCGACCCGGGACGCCGCGTCGGCCCACTGCGTCTTGAGGTGTTCGGTCGGCGCCACGATGGTGATCTGCTCGACGATCCCCCGCTGCAGCAGCTCGGTGGCCAGCCGCAACGCGTAGGTCGTCTTCCCCGCGCCCGGGGTGGCCACCGCGAGAAAGTCGCGCGGCTGGTCGGTCAGGTAACGCTCCAACGCCGCAGCCTGCCAGGCCCGCAGCTTGCCCGCGGTCCCCCACGCCGCCTTGCCTGGGAACGCCGGTGACAGGTGCGATGCGGCGGAGGTACTCATATGGGGAACAGGTTAACCTCCGGCGCGGACAGTCCACGGAGGTGGGCAGGTCAGTCGTCGCCGCCGTCCTGCGGCGCGCGCAGCCCGTCGAAAATCTCCTTACAGGTGGGACACACCGGGAATTTCTCCGGGTCGCGGCCGGGCACCCAGACCTTGCCGCACAGTGCCGTCACCGGCTCACCCGACAGCGCGCTCTCCATGATCTTCTCCTTGCGCACGTAGTGCGCGAAGCGCTCATGGTCGCCCGGCTCCTGCAACTGCTCCTGGGCGTCGGTGCGCTCCAGCGTCGCGGTGGTCGTGCTCGGCGTGCTCGGCGCAGCCTCCGGGGAGGACAGCCGATCCGGATCGTCAACGGGGCTCATGCCGCCCAAGTGTAATTGGCACGGCTGGGGGCCAGGCTCCTCGTCAGTTCAGATCCGGGTCGGTCGGGAAGGTCGCCGCGAACGACATCGCGCTGCGCTGCCGGCGCAGCACGCGTGACCACAGCTGTCCGGGATCACCGCTGAAGGCGTCGCCGGTCTGCGCGTCGACCACGAACCACATGCCGTCCTCGATCTCTCCCTCGAGCTGGCCCTCGGCCCAGCCGGCATACCCGGCGTAGATCCGCAGGCTGCCGACAACCGGTGCGACGATCGGCGGTGGCGCGTCCAGGTCGACCAGACACAGATCGCCGAACAGCTTTCGGATGCCGAGGGATTCGTCCTCCGTGCGCTCGGCGACGGCGAGCGCCAGCGCGGTGTCCAAGGAGACCGGGCCCCCCTGGAAGATGCAGTCCGGGGTCGACACATGCTCCTGCCATCCCGGCAGGACCGAGTCGACCCCGGCGACCAACGGCCGGTTGAGGATCAGACCGTGTGCGCCGTCCCCGTCGTGGTGCAGAACCAGCACGACGCTGCGGTTGAAGACGTCGTCCTCGGCCGACTCGGACTCCTCGCGGGGCACTGCGACGAGGAGTCGTCCGGTCAGGTCGGTCACCCAGCCATTATGGGTGACCGACCCGGGGCTCTGCTGCGACCGGGGTCAGCGCCCCGCACGACCGTGCTGGAAACGGTCCCGCCCACCGTGGTGACCGCCGCGGCCACCCCGGTAGCCGTCGCGTCCGCCGCGCTCGCCGTACCGGCCCCGGCCACCCTGCCGGCCGCCGCGGTCGCCGTACGAACGGCCACCACGAGCCGCACGGGGCGGGCTGATCAGCCGCTGCAGATCGCTCTCGGAGATCGGCGCGCCGTCGGGAGTGCTGCCGCCGGCGGCACGGATCACGTCGTCGCCCGGACGGGCGCTCTGCAGCTCGGTGTCGACGCCCGCCGCGTCCAGCAGCCGTTGCATGGTCCGGCGCTGGTGCGGCAGTGCCAGGGTCACGACGGTGCCCTTCTCGCCCGCTCGCGCGGTGCGTCCGGCACGGTGCAGATAGTCCTTATGATCCGCCGGCGGGTCGACCTGCAGCACGACACCGACGTCGTCCACGTGGATGCCGCGTGCCGCGACGTCGGTCGCCACCAGCACCGGGACCTTGCCGTCCTTGAAGGCCGCCAGCACCTTGTTGCGCTGTCCCTGGCTGAGACCTCCGTGCAACGACGCGGCGAGAACGCCCTGGTCGCGCAACTCGCCGGCGACCCGGTCGGCGCCCAGCTTGGTGCGCACGAACACGACGGTGCGGCCCGGCCGATTGGCGACCTCCGCCGTCACGGTCTTCTTGTGGCGCGGCTCGATGAGCAGCGCGTGGTGGTCCATCGTCGCGACCGAGGCGGTGCCGTCATCGGTGGCGTGCTCGACCGGGTCGGTCAGGTAGCGCTCGACGACGGTGTCGATGCCGCGGTCGAGGGTCGCCGAGAAGAGCAACCGCTGACCGTCACCCGGCACCTGGTCCAGGATCTGCTCGATGGCCTCCAGGAAGCCCATCTCGGCCATGTGGTCGGCCTCGTCGAGCACGGCGATCTCCACCCGGGACAGGTCGGCGGCCCCCCGCTCCATCAGGTCGATCAACCGGCCGGGAGTTGCGATCAACAGGTCGACACCACGCTCGAGCGCGGACAACTGGGGCTCGTACGGCATACCGCCGGCGACCAGCTTGTGGCGCAGGCCGATGACGTGCACCAGCGGCTGCAGCGCATCGCTGACCTGCATCGCCAGTTCACGGGTCGGCACCAGCACGACGGCCCGCGGCTGACCCGAACGGGCCTTTCCACCCTGCGCCAGGCGAGTCAGCAGCGGCAGTCCGAAGGACAGGGTCTTGCCCGATCCGGTGCGACCGCGGCCGAGCACGTCACGGCCGGCGAGTGCATCGGGAATGGTCGCCTGCTGGATCGGGAACGGCGTCGTGATGCCGTCTCGTGCCAGCCGCTCCACGAGCGACTCGGGCAGACCGAGGTCGGCAAAACCGTTGCCGTCCAACGAGATCGGCTCCGCCGGTTGCGGCGCACGCTCCACGGGCCGGCTCACCTGGCTGCTGTGGCGGTCTTCGCGGCGCGGACGATCTTCGCGGTAGGGACGTTCGTCGCGGCGGGGCCGGTCGAACGAGCGGCGTTGCCGGTCCTCGTAGCGGTTG
Source organism: Flexivirga lutea (assembly GCF_054778955.1). Lineage (NCBI taxonomy): Bacteria > Bacillati > Actinomycetota > Actinomycetes > Micrococcales > Dermacoccaceae > Flexivirga > Flexivirga lutea. Next base: position 93,927 of record NZ_BAAGZB010000003.1, on the reverse strand, counting down.
TCGCGGAAGTTGTCGCCTGTGTAGCTGCGGCGGCTGGGGCGATCGTCACGGCGTTCGTTGCGGCCCCGGTCGTCACGACGTTCGTAGCCGCCTCTGCGGTCGTCGCGGCGCTCGTAGCCACCACGTCGGTCGTCACGGCGCTCGTAGCCACCACGTCGGTCGTCACGGTCGCCGAAGGACCGTCGGTCGTCGCGACGCTCGTAGCCACCGCGTCGGTCCTCGCGGTCGCCGTAGGACCGTCGGTCGTCGCGGCGCTCGTAGCCTCGGTTGCCGCCACCCCGATGGTCACTACCTCGGCGATCGTCTCGCCGCTCGTTGCGCCGGTTCTCGCCGCGACCGTCACGGCTGAACTCGCGTCGGGCGTCACCGCGGTCGTCGCGGCGGGGACGGCGGTCCGTCTCCTCGCCGCGTTGCTTGCGGGCGCTCGAGCGCTTCACCTCGAGCTTCTGGGCACGGGTCCACCGCGCCTTCTTGCCGTCCATGGACTTCTTGGGCATGCGTCATTCCTCTGCATGTTTGCCTGGTGCAGCTGCTGAGCGCACCTCGCGAGGGTCGGGCACGACAGATCGTCCGCATCCAGCCGGTGAACGGCCGGCGGTTGTCGCTGCTCGAGAGTCCTCGGCGCCGGAAAGATCTCGGCGCTCACAAAAGAGGTCAGCAATGAACGCAAGATCGCGTGATAACCACCCCAAGGTAGCCGACCGGTGCGGCCGGCAGCAAAACGAAACGGCCCCGCGACGTGGTGACGTTCGTCGCATCACCGCTCGGAACGTGCTGCGCTCCGGGCGGCTCAGACCTTTTCGTCGGCCTCGTCCGACCGGACCGCGTCCGCAACCGCCTTGGCGACGACCTTGGAGACGTCGGGCTGGAACACGCTCGGGATGATGTATGCCGGGTTGAGTTCCTCGGGCTTGACCACGTCGGCCAGTGCGTATGCCGCAGCCAGCATGACGTCCATCGTGACGCTGCGTGCCGCCGCGTCGAGCAGACCGCGGAAGACGCCGGGGAAGACCAGGACGTTGTTGATCTGGTTCGCGAAGTCGCTGCGACCGGTGGCGACCACGGTCGCGTGCTCCGCCGCTGCGGTGGGGTCCACCTCGGGCTCCGGGTTGGCCAGCGCGAAGACGATCGCGTCCTCCGCCATACCGGCGATGTCCTCACCGTTCAACAGGTTCGGCGCGGACACCCCGATGAACACGTCGGCTCCGCGGACCGCGTCCTTCAACGTGCCGGTGAGTCGGTCGGGGTTGGTCGACGCCGCGAGCTTGGCCAGGTCACTGCCCGGAGCCGCCTTGATGTCGGCCCGCTCCGGCTCGACGACACCGTTGATGTCGGACAGCACGATGTCCTTGGCGCCGGCAGCCATGAGCAGCAACGCGATCGCCGTGCCGGCCGCACCGGCGCCGGACTGCACGATGCGGACGTCGGACAGTTCCTTGCCGACCACGCGCAACGCGTTGCGCAGCGCGGCCAGCACCACGATGGCGGTGCCGTGCTGGTCGTCGTGGAAGACCGGGATGTCCAACTCGTCACGCAGCCGCCGCTCGATCTCGAAGCAGCGCGGCGCCGAGATGTCCTCCAGGTTGATGCCGGCGAACTCCGGCGCGACGGCCTTGACCGTGCGGATGATCTCCTCGGTGTCCTTGGTGTCCAGGCACAGCGGGAATGCGTCGATGTCGGCGAACCGCTTGAACAGCGCCGCCTTGCCCTCCATCACCGGCAGCGCCGCGAGCGGACCGATGTCCCCGAGCCCGAGCACTGCGGTGCCGTCCGTGACCACCGCGACGGTGTTGCGCTTGATCGTCAATCGCCTTGCGTCCTCGGGGTTCTCGGCGATGTCGAGGCAGACCCGCGCAACACCCGGGGTGTAGACCATGGACAGGTCGTCGCGGTTGCGGATCGGGACCTTGGACTCGATCTTGAGCTTGCCGCCGAGGTGCGCCAGGAAGGTGCGGTCACTGACCTTGTGGATCTCCACACCCTCGACCGCGCGCATCGCCGCGACCAGCTCGGCGGCGTGGTCCGCGTCGCGCGCGGCGGCGGTGACGTCGATGGTCATCCGCGCGTTGTCGGAGTGGTTGATGTCCAGCGCGGTCACCAGTCCCCCGTTGCGCTCCACCGCGCCGGTGAGCTCGCTCACGGCGGTGGCCCGGCCGGGCAGATCGACGCGGACGGTGATCGAGTTGGACACAGAGGGCAGCGCAGTCATGCGGGCATCATTTCAGGCCGCTGATCACGGCGGCGACCTGGTCCTTCGCGTCACCGAAGAGCATCCCGGTGTTGTCCCGGTGGAAGAGCGGATTGGGGACACCGGCATACCCCGATGCCATCGATCGCTTGAGGACCACGACGTCCGCGGCCTCCCACACGCGCAGCACCGGCATCCCGGCGATGGGCGACCCGGGATCCTCGGCGGCCGCCGGGTTGACGGTGTCGTTGGCACCGATGACCAGCACGACGTCGGTGTCTCCGAACTCGTCGTTGATCTCGTCCATCTCCAGCACGATGTCGTAGGGCACCTTCGCCTCCGCCAGCAGCACGTTCATGTGCCCCGGCAGCCGCCCGGCCACCGGATGTATGGCGAACCGCACCTGTTTGCCGCTGTCCCGCAGCGTGGTGGTGAGGTCGGCGACGGCGTACTGCGCCTGCGCCACCGCCATCCCGTAGCCGGGCGCGATCACGACCGACGTCGCCGCGGACAGCAGGTCGGTCACCTCCGCCACGGTGGTTTCCCGGTGACCGCCCAGGTCCGCGTCGTTCGCCGGGCCCGCTTCGATGCCGAAGCCGCCGGCGATCACCGACAGGAACGACCGATTCATCGCCCGGCACATGATGTAGGACAGGTAGGCACCGGAGGACCCGACGAGCGCACCGGTGACGATCAGCAGGTCGTTCTCCAGCAGGAAACCGGATGCGGCGGCCGCCCAGCCGGAGTAGCTGTTCAGCATCGACACCACCACCGGCATGTCTCCGCCGCCGATGGAGGCGACCAGGTGCAGGCCGAGTGCCAGCGCGAGCACGGTGACCACGACCAGCAGCCACAGCTGCGGTTGTATGACGAACCACCCGGTCAGCGCGACGAAGACGGCCAGCGCGCCCAGATTGAGCAGGTTCTTGCCCGGGAGCACCAGCGGCCGGGACTGCATCCGCGCCGACAGTTTGAGGAACGCGATGATCGAACCGGTGAAGGTGACCGCACCGACGAAGACCCCGATGAACACCTCGGCGTGGTGGATGCCCAACGTGGACAGCGACTCCAGGCGGCGTGCTTCCGATCCGCGCGGGTCGTGCTCGACCTGCAGGTAGCCGTTCCAGCCGACCAGGACGGCCGCGAGGCCGACGAAAGAGTGCAGCAGCGCGATCAGCTCGGGCATGCCGGTCATCTCGACCACCCGGGCGCGCCACAACCCGATGGCGCCACCGATGACCATCGCCACGATCAGCAGCGCCAGGCCGGAGCCCTGGATGTCCCGGTCGACGGCGAGCGCGATGGTGGCGCCGAGCGCCAGCGCCATACCGGCGATGCCGTAGGTGTTGCCGGCTCTGGCGGTCTCGTGCTTGGACAACCCGTCGAGGGCGAGGATGAACAGCAGGGCGGCGACGATGTATGCCGCAGACGCGGCGGAAGCAACGGTGATCATGATCGCGCGAACATTCCGAGCATGCGGCGGGTGACCGCGAAGCCGCCGAAGATGTTGATCGACGCGACCAGGATCGCCATGCACGAGATCACCGTGATCGCCGAGCCGTGCTGCCCGATCTGCACCAGGGCGCCCACCACGATGATCCCGGAGATCGCATTGGTCACCGACATCAGCGGTGTGTGCAGCGCGTGGTGCACGTTGCGGATCACGTAGTAGCCGATCACGATCGCGAGCGCGAAGACGGTCAGGTGCACCATCAGGGCGGCCGGTGAGATCGCCAGCAGGACGAACAGCACGACCGCAGCGCCGAGCACGCCGCCCATGCGGCGGGCCGGCGAGACGGGTTGCCGCTCCGGCTCGGGTGGTCGCGGCGGCGCGGCGGCCGGCGGCGGTGAGGGTGCGGCGGACACCGGCACGGCGGGTGGCGGCCAGCGCGACTCGCCGTCGCGGACGACCAGCAGGGAGCGCTGCACCACGTCGGCCTCGTCGAGCACCAACTGCCCGTCCTTGCCCGGGGTGAGCAGTTTCATCAGGTTGACCAGGTTGGTGCCGTAGAGCTGGGACGCCTGCGCCGGCAGACGGCCGGCCAGATCGGTGTAACCGATGATGGTCACGCCGTTGCCGGTCCGCACCACCTCACCCGCGACGGAGCCCTCCACGTTGCCGCCGTTCGCGGCTGCCATGTCGACGACGACGCTGCCCGGCCGCATGCTGGCGACCATGTCGGCGCTGATCAGCCGGGGTGCCGGTCGTCCCGGGATCAGTGCGGTGGTGATGACGATGTCGACGTCCTGCGTCTGTGCGGCATACAACTGCGCTTCGCGAGCCTGGTAGTCCTGCCCCATCTCCTGTGCGTAGCCGGTCGCAGACACCTCGGCGCCCGGGTCCTCGATCGACAGGTATTCGCCGCCGAGGGACCTGACCTGGTCGGCGACCTCCGGGCGCGGGTCGGTGGCCCGCACCACCGCACCCAGCGACACGGCGGTTCCGATGGCCGCCAGGCCGGCGACACCCGCACCGCACACCAGCACTTTCGCCGGAGGGACTTTGCCTGCCGCGGTGACCTGACCGGTGAAGAACCGGCCGAACGTGTGCGCGGCCTCCACGACCGCCCGGTAACCCGCGATGTTGGCCATCGAGGACAGCACGTCCAGGGACTGTGCGCGGGAGATGCGCGGCGCCGCATCGAGCGCGAGCGCGGTGATCGGCCGCCGGGACAGGTCCGCGACCAGCTCCGGACGGATGCGCGGCGCGAGGATGCCGACGACCGTGGCGCCGGGACGCAGCCGGTCCAACTGTGCGGCGCTGAGCGCGTCGACGCCGAGGACGATGTCGGCGTCGAGGGCATCGCCCAGCGCGGCACCGGCGGCGGCATACGCCTCGTCGGCGAAGCCGGCACGTTCCCCGGCGCCGGGATCGACCACGACGGCATACCCGAGCTTGCGCAGTTGTCCCACGGTGGCCGGCGTCGCCGCGACACGCGCCTCCCCCGCCGCGGCCTCCGTGACAACTCCGATCCGCATGGGGACCCTCTCGCTCGGTTGTCGTCATCGTAGGATCCGGACCGACCCCCGGAGGAGAAACGAGAACACCGCAGCCGGACCAGGATCCGGCTGCGGTGTCTGGTGATGATGGGTCTCGCGTGGAGGTGGCGGGAATCGAACCCGCGTCCGCTGGTGTCGAGGTAAGGCTTCTCCGGGCGCAGTGCGCTGTGGATTTTCTCGGCCCCAGGGCTCGCACGCACACGTTCCCTGACAGGCCCAGCCGAGTAAGAGTCCCGTGTCGCCCCTCGGCGTGACGACACAGCAAGTCCTCTAGCTGACGCCAGACACTGAGTCGAGAACTAGCTCAGGCTGACGGACTTCGAAGCTCGCTCAGGCGGCGAGGGCGAAGTCGGTGCGCTTTGAGTCGGCACCTATTGGTTTTGCACGGAGCGTTCACGAGATAACCGTGCATCCTCGGCCCGCTTCCCCTACAACGGCGATCAACGTCGAAACCGATCACCCCCGTTGGATTGCTTACCGGACTGACTTTCGCCGGTCTGCGAACCATCATCACTGTTCAGTTGTCCGCCGAAGCATACGGTGCAACGCCGACCGGCGCGAACCCATTCCTCAGACGCCGAAGTCGGGGCGCAGCGGGTATGCCGCCTGCCCGTCGGCTGAAACCTTCTCACCGAGCACCTGGTGCAGCTGGATGTGGTTGCGTTCGAAGCCGATCGACGAACCGGCCAGGTAGAGACCCCAGACGCGCGCGATCTGCTCGCCGGCGTCACGCACGCACTCGTCCCAGTTGGCTGACAGGTTCTTGCACCAGGCCCGGGTGGTGCGCGCGTAGTGCTCGCGCAGGTCCTCGGCGTGCCGGATCTCGAAGCCCTCGTCCTGCATCGTCGACACCACGGTGCCGACACCGGTGATCTCACCGTCGGGGAAGACGTAGCGGTTGATGAATCCGCCGCGGGTGAGCGCCGGCGCCTTGTTGTCCGGTCGGGTGATGCAGTGGTTCAGCATGCGTCCGCCGACCTTGAGCCGGTCGTAGTTGAACTTGAAGTAGCTCGGGTAGTTCTTCACCCCGATGTGCTCGGTCAGGCCGATGGAGCTGACCGCGTCGAAGCCGTCCTCGGTGATGTCGCGGTAGTCGCCGTGCCGGACCTCGCCACGGTCGTCCAGGCCGCACTCCTTCAGGTGCTGCTGCGCCCAGGAGGCCTGCTCGGCCGACAGGGTGACCCCCAGTGCCGTGACGCCGTAATGCTGCACCGCGTGCTTGACCATGCCGCCCCAGCCGCAGCCGATGTCGAGCAGCCGCATCCCGGGCTTGAGGCCCAGCTTCTTGCACACCAGGTCGAACTTGTGCTCCTGCGCCTGCTCGAGCGTCGCGTCCTGCGTCGGGTAGCAGGAGCAGGTGTAGGCCATCGACGGGCCGAGCACCAGCTCGTAGAAATCGTTGCTGACGTCGTAGTGGTGATGGATCGCCTGGGCGTCCCGCTTGCGGGAATGGCGCAGCCCGCGCAGTCCTTCGGCCATCCGGCGCCACTGCGGCGCCGACTCCTGCGCCGGCAGCTCCGGCACCCGGAAACTCCGCAGCCCCAACGACGTGGCGATCTCGGCCAGCTCGCCGACCGGTGGGCGACGCGGTGCAAAACCGTCCAGGAAGAGCGACAGGAAGTCGTAGGGGTCGCCCGGATCGATGCCCTCGACGATGAGGTCGCCCATGATGTAGGCGCGCGCCAGCCCGAGCTCACCGGGTGCCGTCACCAGGTAGCGCAATGCCCGTTCGTTGGAGATGTCGATCGTGACGACGGCGTCCGGGTTGCCGCCGCGGGAGCCGTCATACGCCTTCACCGCGAACGGCACGTCCGCGCCGAAGATCCGGTCCGAAATCTCCCCAATACTCAGCGTCACCGCCGCTTCACCGCCTTCGTGTAGAGATCGGGCAACCGCCCGTCCGGGTCGTACTGATGCTTGACCTGCTCGAGCGTGTCGCCGCCGTAGAGGGACCAGAAGGTGTCCTCGTCGTAGTAGGCGTCGCTGTAGAGCGACTTGTGCCCACCCAGCTCGTGCACGACACGTTCGATGTCCTTGTTGACGTCGCCATCGGCCCGGCCGGGTGTGATCTCGACGGTCGACCAGAAACCGACGTTGACGTACTGCTCCCCGCGCTTGAGCGGGTAGAGCGGCCAGGGCTGCTCTCCATGATCCACGTCGCGAACCGCCAACGGGCACAACCAGATCGGCTCGATCGGCACGTTGTCCAGGAACCAGTCGAGGAAGTCCTCCGTGCGATCCAGCGCGATCTCGACGTCCTGCACGACGCGTTCCCGGGGCAGCTTGCCCTTCGTGGCGTCCAGCTTGGCGACGTAACCGTGCTTGTTCTCCCAGCGGATCACTTTGCTGTAGACGTCGCTGCGCAGGTAGCGGCGGGGAACCAGCCGCCGCAGCAACGGTTTCTGCAGGCCGAGCGCCCGGTTGCACCAGAACCAGTCGGTGTCCCAGCGCCACAGATAGTCCAGCACCGTCAGGTAGTCCTCGCTGCGCTGCTGGATCGAGCGGTAGTAGATCTGCTGGCCCGTGTAGTCCGAGGTGTATGGCGCGGAGCTCGCCCAGCTGCCCAGCACCAGGTAGCACTCCGCGCGCGAGAAGACGACGCCGTCCACGAAATCGACGTCCTCGCCGTCGTACGAGCGGTCCTGCAGCACCTGCCGCAGCGTCCCCAGCAGTTCACCGGTCGCGCCGAAGCGCACGTGCCGCAGATGGACGTATGGCGCCACCCGCTCCAGTGCGATCTTCAGCCGCACCGAGTAGCCCAGCGACCCGTAGGAGTTGGGGAAGGTCCGGAACAGATCCGCGTGCTCGTTGTCGTCGCGCGCGGTGACGATCTCACCCGAGCCGGTCAGCACGTCCATCTCGATCAGCGACTCGTGCGGCAATCCGTTGCGGAAAGACGACGACTCGATGCCGAGACCGGTCACGGCGCCCCCGAGCGTGATCGTCCGCAGCTGCGGGACGACATACGGCATCAGCCCGTAGCGCAGGGTGGCATCGACCAGGTCCTCGTAGGTCGTCATGCCCTGCACATCCGCGGTCCCCGCCCGCGGATCCACCTCGACAACACCACTGAGGCGTGAAACATCAAGTCCCGGAACGGGATTGGCTTCGCGTGGGCGGAAGAGGTTGGACGTCCGTTTGGCCAGCCGGACCGGCGCCCCGGCAGGCATGGCCGCCAGCTGCCGTTGCAGATCCTCGACCGCCGCTCGGTGCTTGGTCCAGCCGACGATCTCCCCGCGTGCGCGCGCCACGTTGCCTCCAACCGGTCCTGTCAGGGTGCGCCCAGCAACCTACCCCTTGGCGCCACTTGCGTCGGCAGGCGGTGCGGGTCTACCTTAGCGATAGAACGAAACAGTTTCGTTTCATCGAAGATCAGGGAGACTGGTCCTCGATGACCTACTCCTCCAGGGAAGGAAGACGACCATGAACGCCTCAGCGACCACCAGCGAAGTCGGCAGCAAGCCGCGCGTAGAGGGTGACCGCGAGGCGGAGATCCTGGAAGGCGTCATCGCCACCCTGATCGACGTCGGCTACGACCGGATGTCTTTCGATGCAGTGGCCGCAAAGGTTCGCGCCAGCAAGGCGACTCTCTACCGGAAGTGGCCGACCAAGGCCGATCTGGTCGTCAGCGCGTTGGAGCATCTCAAGGCACAGGGCGGCGAGGATCCGCACGGCCTGCCCGACACCGGCAGCCTGGCCGGTGACCTGACGTTCCACTTCTGCGACGACCAGGAATTCAATGAGAAGTCGACACTGCTGTTCGGTGCCGTCGTCTCGGCGATCCACCGCGACCCGGAGCTGACCCAGGTCTTCAACGAACGCTTCATGAAGCCGCGCATGGGACAGCTGCGTGAGGTCATCGTGCGTGCTCAACAACGAGGCGAGGTCGGCGCGGACGCCGACGTCGACCAACTCGCCGGAATCCTGCCGTCGGCCATCGCCTACCGCGTGATGACCACGGGTGAGTGCCCGGACAAACCCTTCATCACCTCAACGATCGATCAGGTCCTGCTCCCCGCGTGCCGGGCGAGCGTGACCGACAACGGACAGCGGTAGTCCGCAAGACCCGCTTTGCTTCTGTTTGTCGAAATGGAGCGGCTCCGCTCGACATATCTGTAACAGCAACCACGACCGCCATCCGGCGGCCGGCTGACCGAACACAGCCAACAGTCACCCGACGATCGCACCCGGTCGCCGGCCGAACACTCCTGTGCCTGCTCACGGCCGGCACCCATCCTCAGAAGGGACCACCTGATGACAACAGTCGTCGACGCGGTGTCCGAGGAGCAGTCCACCCCGAGGAAGACCAACCTCACCGTGGCTCTCATCGTGATCGCCATGGCGCAGCTGATGATCGTGCTGGACGGCACGATCGTGAACATCGCCACACCGCACATCCTGACCGACCTGGACTTCACGCAGTCGAGCGTGCAGTGGGTCGTGACGGCATACGCCCTGGCCTTCGGCAGCCTGTTGCTGCTCGGCGGACGCCTCGGCGACCTCTTCGGCCGCCGCCGGATGTTCGTGCTCGGTGTCGCGGTCTTCGCGATCGCCTCACTGATCGGCGGCATCGCACCCAGCGGCGCGTTGCTGCTGGCCGCCCGTGCGCTGCAGGGCGCCGGTGCCGCACTGGCCTCCCCCGCCGCACTGGCACTGATCAACACCACCTTCCCGGCCGGCAAGGAGCGCAACCGCGCGATGGCCGTGTATGCCGCGATGTCCGGCGCCGGCGCAGCCGTCGGCCTGATCCTCGGCGGCCTGCTCACCGAGGCCGACTGGCGGTGGACGTTCTTCATCAACGTGCCGATCGGTTTGGCGGTCGCGGCGCTGGCGCCGCGTGTGCTGATCGAGTCGGAGGGCAGCGACGGCACCCTGGACATCTGGGGCGCGGTGACCGGCACGGTCGGTCTCTTCGGGATCGTCTACGGCCTGTCCCACGCCGGCCAGCAGGGCTCGTCGTGGGGTGACTTCCAGACCCTCTTCCCGCTGCTGGGCGGGCTGGTCGTGGTCGCCGCGTTCGTGCTCATCGAGAGCCGGGTGAAGCACCCGCTGCTGCCGCTGCGGATCCTGGCGGACCGCACCCGTGCGGTGTCGCTCTTCTCGATGCTGCTGATCGGCGCGGGAATGTTCTCGATGTTCTTCTTCCTCGGCCTGTTCATCCAGCAGGTGCTGGGCTACTCCCCGGTGAAGTCGGGCTTCTCGTTCCTGCCGTTCAGTGTCGGGATCGTCGCGGCGGCGGGCGTCGCCTCCAACCTGGCCGGGCGGGTGGACCCGCGGTGGCTGGCCGGCTTCGGCGGAGTGCTCACCACCGTCGCCATGTGGGGCTTCACCCAGCTGTCCACGGACAGCGGCTACGCATCGCACCTGCTGCCGTGGGTGGTCGTGATGGGCTTCGGCATGGGCTTCCTGTTCATCCCGCTGACGCTGACCGCGACGGCCGGCGTGAGCAAGGACGACTCGGGAGCGGCGGCATCAGCGCTCAACACCGCACAGCAAATCGGAGGAGCTGTCGGCATCGCCGCGTTGACGACCGTCTTCACCCACTTCGCCACCCAGAAGGGCACCGAGCTCGCCGCGAGCGGGCAGGCCGCCCTGGAGCGGGCGACCGCAGCCGGCCAGGCGCCGACCAAGGGCCAGATCGCCGAGGCCACCCACCAGGCCGCACTGCAGGCGCAGACCTTCGGTTCGACGCACGCCTTCTGGTATGCCGCCGGCATGCTGCTGGTCGGCACCCTGCTGGTGATCGGGCTGCTCAACATCAAGCACACCGAGTTGGCCTCCGAGGAGGCCGCGGTGCACGTCGGCTGAGCCGGCTGCCCGACGGGTCATGCCCCGACGCCTGCGGTGTGCCCGTAGGGTCGGGGCATGACTCGTTCGCTGCGCGCCGTCCCGCGGTCGTTGGCCGTGGCGCGGGTCAGCGGCCGGATCGACCCGGCGACCTCGGGCGGTGTCACCGCACCGTTCGGCGGTGTGGTGACCTTCTGCGTCGCCGGCGGGGACCCGGTGCAGGCCGGGGACGTCGTGGCGGTCATCGAGGCGATGAAGCTGGAGGCGGCCCTCACCGCACCACGCACCGGAACGGTGCGCCGACTCGCCGTACCCGATCAGACACAGGTCGAGGGCGGCGCGGTGCTGCTGGAGATCAGCTGACAGCAGGTGGAACCCATCGGCTCCGGCTCGGGTCATAATGTCCGTCGTGGTCGGCTGCATTCAGCTGCGCCGCGAGGCCGACCGCCGAGGGGATCGCTGAGGGGAGTGCAACGCATGGCCAGGGCACGAGTTGCGTATGCCGCGGCCGCCGGGATGGTCGCCGCCGGTCTGCTGGCCGGGTGCGGCGGCAGCAGTGGGGGCACCGCGTCGGCGCCGCCGTGGACCGAGGGCGCCGGCCAGGAGGGCCTGGTCAGGGCGACGGTGCCGGGCAACGGCTCGGACCGCAAAGTCGTCGACGGCGGCGACGTCTGGACCTTCACCCTGGCCACGCCGGACGACCCCAACGTTCCCTCCACCCAGTGGCCCAGCGCCGACACGGTGCTGACGTCCGACCAGCTCAAGGGCGCGATCCCGGAAGCGTCCGCGGTCACGCTCGGCAGCTGCGTCAAGGGCGACAGCGGTCTGGAGAAGACCGCCAAGAACGCTTCGTGCACCTGGTCGGTGTCCCTGCAGGACGGTCGTGGCTACTCCAACTCGGTGCAAGTCAGCATCGTCAGCATCGGTGCCGACCAGCGGGTCACCGAGTCATGGACCTCCGAGCGCAACAAGAACTTCGCCAACCACAAAGCCGGTGAGCGCTTCTTCGCCAGCGGCTCGTTCAGCGCCAAGGGCAGCTACTACCTGGACAACGACCAGTCGTCGGTGCTGGTGTCGGACGGCAACATGGCGGCCTGGATCAATCTGACCTTCCGCGGTTTCAACTCGCTGCACGACTCCCGCAACACCCTGCTCACCGGCATCTTCCCGGTGCTGGCCAAGGACCTTGCCGACCGGATGCCGAGGAAATACGCATGAGACGAACAACCGCCCTCGCGGCCGCTGTCGCCGCCGCCGTCACGGTGAGCGTGCCGGCATACACCGCGTATGCCGCGGGCGGTGCGGGCGGCGTTCCGGCCAAGCCCGGCACGTCGACCAGTGCGCCCAAGACGTCGCGCTCCGGCAAGTCGCCGGCCAGCACGCCGGCGTCGGTGACGCCATACACTCCCCCGGCGGCGCCCGGCGATGCGGCCACACCCACGGCCAAGCGCATCACGCCGTCCGGGCATTTCGCGGTGCAGGTGGACCGCACCGGCAAGCAGCCGATGGACCAGACGTGGCCGGCCGCGGCGGAGATCTTCACCCAGGCGGAACTGCGGCAGGTGCTGCCCGGTCTCACCGGTATGACGGCCACCCAGTGTGCCACCGGCAACCTGCCCGGCGGCGGCTCGACGGCGAAGTCGACCACGTGCACCTTGGAGCTGCGGATCTCCGGAGAGCCCGACGACGACCGCAGCAAGCTGATGATCAACATCCGCGGGTTCGGCCTGCCGCAGCAGATCGGCAAGCAGTGGACCCGGGACCTGACGCAGGACCGCGCGCGATCGGCGAAACGTCCGGGGCTCTACACCTTCTATGCCAATAAGGCGCTCGGAGTCTCCGCGGCATACACCGACGGCACCACGACCAAGGTGTTGCTGCAGCACGGCGACGTCGCGGGTGAGGTGTGGTTCAGCGGCATCGGCTTCACCACGCTGACGAACGACTATCTGGCGTCCCGGCGCCTCTACCGCACGACCATCGTGCCGTCCTTGGTCCAGCTGCTCGGGGCCAAGCTCACCACCACCGCGAAGGCCACCGCATGAAGCGCCTCGCCGTCGTGACCGCCGGCGTGCTGGCCCTGTCGGTGCTCACCGGGTGCGGGGGCGGCAGCGGCACCTCCGCCGCGACGAGCACCACCACCGGCCCGAAGCCGCACGAGCCCTACAAGACCGAGCAGCCCGGCCAGTGGGACTCCCCCGGCGTCGTCGTCGCCAACAACGCCGGCCGCAAGGTCGTGCTCGACAAGAGCCTGCCGGTCTTCGACCCGCCGATCACCGACGGCGGCGTCGCACAGTCGGACTGGCCGGAGGCCGGGCGGCTGCTGTCGATCAAGGAACTGATCGGTGTCTTCCCGGACGCCACCAAGATCGGCTTCACTCCCGACGGCCCGACCAAGCTGGTCGTCACCCCGTCGTTGCAGGGTGACTCCAACTCCGAGAACGTTCCCGACAATTCCATCACCATCACCGTCGACTCGGTCGGCACCGAGAACTCGGTGCTGGCGGCATACGACAGCAAGCGCTCGAGCGACCGGACCGTCTACACCGACGCCGGCGGCAAACCGCAGGACAGCCGCGTCTACTACAAGGACGGCTCGTTCCGGACCCAGCGGCTGAGCATTGCGCCCGGCAACGGGGGGTCGCCGACGTACGACATCGTGATCGGCAACGGCCGCACCGCCATGCGGCTGACCATGACGTATGACGGCTTCTTCTCACTGAGCGGCGACGACTTCGGGTCCTATAAGGACGTGCTGCAGCAGCAGATCTTCCCGCTGATCTTCCAGTTGCTCGCCGCGCGGATGTAGCGACTACTCGTTGTTGTTGTCGTCGTCGTCCTTGTGGTCGTCGTCGAGGTCGTAGGTCGGCACCCGCAAGGTGGCCAGGAACGTGATCGCCCCGACCAGGATCACCAGCACGCCGGGCAGCGGGGCGCCGGACGTCGCGACCGTGATGCCGACGATGACCGCCAGGGCGTTCCAGAGCAGCGAGGGTGTGCGGGCCAGACTGCGTTCGCGCCAGAAGCACCAGGACAGCAACCCGCTGCAGACCGCGAGCGCCAGCACGGTGCCGCCCTCGGTCGCGGCGCGGCCCGCGTCGTCGCTGCTGCCGGAGATCGCGACGACGACCAGCACCACCGCGAAGACGACCAGCACGGCGGTCTGCACGGCCAGCAGCAATGCGGGCAGCCGCCAGGTCGAGTGCGGGCGGGTCGTCGGAGGGCGGGTCGTCACGGCATGCACCGTATGCCGCTGCGCGTTCCGCGGCAGCGTCGCCCCCGCGCCGACGACGCGGATGTGACGGACGACTCACGACTGACGCGGAAATTCTTGGTCAAAGCGCTTGTGGATTGTTGTTTGGATCTGTGAAGGTTGGGAACAGCGTATGGCGCACCGACGTTACCCAAGACGAACCCTTGGCGACGTCATGGTCCGCCACCACCGAACGTCCGCACCCGGTGACCCCCGTCGCGGACTGTCACACCACCGATTCGTTGACGTACGTGCCTGCGACACGTGCGTCTGGAGCAAGGAGCAGAACCACATGGATTGGCGCGATCGCGCTGCATGCCTGGACGAGGACCCGGAGCTGTTCTTCCCCATCGGCAACACGGGACCCGCCTTGCAGCAGATCGAGGACGCCAAACAGGTGTGCCGTCGCTGCGAGGTCATCGACACCTGCCTGAAGTGGGCCCTGGAGTCCGGCCAGGACGCCGGCGTCTGGGGCGGTCTCTCCGAGGACGAGCGCCGCGCCCTGAAGCGCCGCAACGCCCGCGCCCGCCGCGCCGGATAACTCACGGCTCCTCGCGCAACCGGGCCACGAAGCGCACCTGCGTGCCGTGCGGCTCCCTCCGCGACCAGCTGATCTCGCCGCGCAGGTCCTGCACGAAGGACCGCACGATCTGAATGCCGAGTCCGGACCGCGCCGGATCGAAGTCGCCCGGCAGCCCGGCACCGTCGTCGGTGACCGTCACCCGCAGCACGCCTTCACCGTTGGCATTGGTCGAGCGCTCGGCGTCCAACGTCACCTGTCCCCCGTGATCCGCGAACCCGTGCTCGATGGCGTTCTGGACCAACTCCGCCACGATCATCGCCACGGCGGTCGCGTCCTCGGCGTGCAATGACCCGAACGTGCCGGTCAGCACGGCGGTCACCCGCTCCTGCGAGCGGTTGCTGATCTCGACCGCCGACCGCAACGAACTGCTGGCGATCTCGTCGAACGGGGTGGTGTCGTCCCAGCCGCCGCTGAGCGTCTCGTGCACCGCGGCGATGGTGCCGACGCGCCGCACCGCACCGTCGAGTGCGGCCCGAGCCTGCGGATCGTCCAGCCGTCGCGCCTGCAGTCGCAACACGGCGGCGACGGTCTGCAGATTGTTCTTGACCCGGTGATGAATCTCCCGGATCGTCGCGTCCTTGCTGAGCAGCTCGCGCTCGCGGCGGCGTACCTCACTGACGTCCCGCACCAGCAGCACCGCACCGGTGCGCCGGCCGCCCTCCGACAGCGGGATCGAGCGGGCGCTGACGTAGGCACTGCGCGACTCGATCTCGGTGCTCCACGGCACCCGGCCGGTCAGCACCATCATCAGCTCCTCGTCGACCGGCCCGCCCTCCGGCAGGACCTTGCCGAGCGCCGAGGCGAGCCGCACCCCGACCAGCTGATCGTCGTGACCCAGCCGGTGCAGCGCGGACACGGCGTTCGGGCTTGCGTAGGTGACGCTGCCCTCGGCATCCAGCCGCAGCACGCCGTCGCCGACCCGCGGCGCGCCGCGCCGGCTGGCCGGTGGTGCCGCGGCGTTCGGGAACTCACCCGAGGCGATCATCCGCGACAACGCGTCGGCGGTGGCCAGGTAGGTCACCTCCAGCCGGCTGGGCGTGCGCATCGAGGCCAGGTTGGTATGGCGCGTCAGCACGGCGACCGCCTCGCGGCGCTGCACGACCGGGATGGCCTCCTCCCGCACCGGCAGCTCGTCGCGCCAGGTGGTCGAGTGCGAGCGGATGATCTGCGGGCCGTCATACGCCTGCGTGACCGTCCGCTGCCGGGTGTGGTCGATGCGGCTGCCCACGACGTCGTTGACGAAGACGCCGACGCCGGTGGTCGGTCGCACGTGCGCTGCCGCGACCCAGCTGCGGTCGCGGGTGGGCACCCACAGCACCAGGTCGGCGAAGGACAGATCGGCCAGCAGCTGCCAGTCGCTGACCAGCAGGTGCAGCCAGTCCCAGGCCGACTGGTCCAGGTCGGTGTGCTCGCCCAGCACGTCGTTCATCGAGGGCACGTGCCGAGCCTAATGCGGGCTATCTTATCGAGCGGAGCCGGAGCGCACCACCGAACGCAGTGTCCGCAGCGCCACCGACAGCGGCGCCAGGCCGGCCTCGTCCAGCTCGGCGACACCCACCAGCGCCTGCTGGGCGCGGTTGATCGACTCGGCGTTCTCGGTCGCCCAACGGTCCAGCCGCTGCTCGGCCGACTCCGACGCCGGGGTGTCGGCGATGACGGCCGCCGTGAACGAGTCGAGCACGGCATACAGGTCGTCGCGCACGGCGCCACGGGCGAGCGCGTCCCACCGGTCGTCACGCGGCAACCGCGAGACGGCCTGCAGGATGCGGTCGATGCCCAAGCGTTCCGACAGCATGAAGTAGACCGCGGCCACGTCGGCCACCGGTGTGTCGGTGCTGATGGACTGCTCGGTGATGTCCAGCAGCGAGTAGGAGTCCAGCAACGCCGCCGCCCAGCCGGTCAGCGAGTCGGGCGCGCCGCCTTCGCTCATCTCCTGCTGCCGGGAGCGCCACCGCTCATGCTCGGAGCCCTGCAACAGCTCCGGCAGCTTCGGCGTCAGCTCGCGCACCACGGGGGCGAAGCGCTCGATCTCGCTGGCGATGTCCAGTCGCGCCGGACGGCTGTGCACCAGCCACCGGGTGGCGCGGTCCAGCAACCGCCGGAACTCCAGGTAGAGCGTCGTCTGCGCCTCCGTGGGCACCTTGTTGTCCAACGCCTCGACCTGCGTGACGAACTCGGTCAGGCCGAACACCTCGCGGGCGATGACGAACGCGCGGGCGATCTGCTCGGGTCCGGCACCGGTCTCCTCCGCGACACGGAAGGCGAAGGTGATGCCGCCCCGGTTGATCATCGAGTTGACGACCTGGTTGATGACGATCTCCCGGCGCAGCGGGTGGTCGGCCAGCTCCGCGGCGTAGTGCTCGCGGATCGGCTCCGGGAAGTAGCCCGCCAGCCGTTCCTCGAACCACGGGTCGTCGGTCAGCTCGGACTTGCTCAGGTCCGTCTTGAGGGCCAGCTTGGAGTAGGCCACCAGGACCGAGAACTCCGGTGACGTCAGGCCGTCGCCGGTGCTGGCGCGCTGGCCGATCTCACCGTCACCGGGTAGGAACTCCAGGCCGCGGTCGAGTTCGCCACGCTGCTCCAGCCAGTGGATCAGCCGCTGGTGCACGGGCAGCATCGCATGCGTCTGGGCGCGGGCGTTGCCGAGCAGGACGTTCTGCTCGTAGTTGTCCCGCAGCACCTGGACGGCGATCTCGTCGGTCATCGAATGCAGCAGCGTGTTGCGCTGCTCGAGGTCGAACCGGCCCTTGCGCATCAGGTCGGTGACCAGAATCTTGATGTTGACCTCGTGGTCGGAGGTGTCCACCCCGGCCGAGTTGTCGATGGCGTCGGTGTTGATCCGCACCCCGTGCTGGGCCGCCTCGATGCGGCCCAACTGGCTGGCGCCCAGGTTGCCGCCCTCACCGACGACCTTCACCCGCAGCTGGTCGCCGTTGACCCTGATCTGGTCGTTGGCGCGGTCGCCGATGTCCGCGGCGGTCTCCCCCGACGCCTTGATGTAGGTGCCGATGCCGCCGTTCCAGAACAGGTCGACCGGCGCCAGCAGCACCGCCCGCATGAGTTCGTTCGGGGTCAGTTTGGTGACGTCGTCGCCGAGCCCCAGCGCCGTGCGCACCTGGGGCGTGATCGGCACCGACTTGGCGGTGCGCAGATAGACCCCGCCGCCCTCGGAGATCAGCGACGTGTCGTAGTCGGCCCACGACGAACGCGGCAGCTCGAAGAGCCGGCGACGTTCGGCATACGAAGTGGCGGCGACCGGGTCGGGGTCCAGGAAGATGTGCCGGTGGTCGAACGCCGCGACCAGCCGGATGTGCTCCGACAGCAGCATGCCGTTGCCGAAGACGTCGCCGCTCATGTCGCCGACGCCGACGACGGTGAACTCCTGCGTCTGGGTGTCGGTGCCCATCTCGCGGAAGTGACGCTTCACCGACTCCCAGGCGCCGCGGGCGGTGATGCCCATCGCCTTGTGGTCGTACCCGGCGGAGCCGCCGGAGGCGAACGCGTCATCCAGCCAGAACCCGTAGGACTGGGCGACACCGTTGGCGATGTCGCTGAAGCTGGCGGTGCCCTTGTCGGCCGCGACCACCAGGTAGGTGTCGTCACCGTCGTGCCGCACGACATCCTTCGGCGGCACGACCTCACCGGAGACCAGATTGTCGGTCACGTCCAGCAGCCCGGAGATGAACAGCTTGTACGACGCGATGCCCTCGGCCAGCCAGGCCTCCCGGTCGCTCGGGTCGGGCAGTCGCTTGGCGACGAAGCCGCCCTTGGAACCGGTCGGCACGATGACGGCGTTCTTGACCATCTGCGCCTTGACCAGACCGAGGATCTCGGTGCGGAAGTCCTCGGGCCGGTCGCTCCAGCGCAGGCCGCCGCGGGCCACCATGCCGAATCGCAGGTGCACGCCCTCGACCCGCGGCCCGTAGACCCAGATCTCGAACTTCGGCTTCGGACTGGGCAGCCCGGGCACCGACGCGCAGTCGATCTTGAAGCTGAGCACCGGGCTGGGCTCGCCGTGCTCGTCACGCTGGTAGGCGTTGGTGCGCAGCGTGGCCCGGATGACGCCCATCATGGTGCGGATGATCCGGTCGTGGTCGAGGCTGGCGACATCGTCCAGCGCGGTCTCGATACGCGCGACGATCTGCTCCTCGGCCGCGTCACGTCCCGCCGCGTCCCGCTGCGGGTCGAAGCGGACCGCGAAGAGTGCGGCGAGGTCGCGCGCCAGGTCGGTGTTGGCGCGCAGCGCCTGCTCGATGTAGGCCTGGCTGAAGGTGAACCCGATCTGGCGCAGGTATTTGCTGATCGCGCGCAGCACCGTCACCTCACGGGAGCTGAGGCCGGCGTGCAGCACCAGCGCGCCCAGGCCGTCGCTCTCGGCGTGGCCCTCCCAGGCGTCGCTGAACGCGGTCTGGAAACGGTCCCGCACCTCGGCGGTCGATGCCTCGTCGGTGCCCCAGTCCGACTCGCCCTGAGCACGCAGGCCGAAGTCGTAGACGTGGACCACGACCCCGTCGGCACGCTTCATCGAGTAGGGCCGTTCGTCGGTGACCTTGACGCCGAGGTTGGTGAAGACCGGCAGCACGTCGGTCAGCACGACCGGGTCGCGTCGGAAGAGCTTGAACCGGCGCTCCCGCGCGTCCGCGGTCGGGTCGCGGTAGAGCGTCAGCAGCGTGTCGTCGTCGGACTTCAGCGCCTCGATGCGGCGCAGGTCGGCGACGCCCTGGCGTGGGGTGAAATCCTCCTTGTAGGCCTCGGGGAAGGCTCGCGAGTAGAGGCTCATCACCCGAGCGGCGGCGTCCTCGCCGTCCTCTTCGTGCGCGACGGCACCGAGTCGTTCGCCCCATGTCCGGCTGCTCTCCAGCAGCTGCTCCTGCAGCGTGTCCTCGTCGACCTCGGGCACGTCGGCGCCCTGGTGCAGCCGCACGACGAAGTGGATCAACGCGAGCGTGGACTCGGCGATGCGCGTGGTGTAGTCGATGGCCTCGGCGTCATACGCGTCGCGCAGGATGCGCTCGATGCGCAGCCGGACGCCGGTGTTGTAGCGGTCCCGCGGCAGGTAGACCAGCACGGACACGAAGCGGCCGAACTCGTCGACCCGGCGGAACATCTGCGCCTGACGGCGCTCCTGCAACCGCAGCACACTGGTCGAGATCTCGTAGAGCTCGTCGCTGGAGGTCTGGAAGAGCTCGTCGCGCGGGTAGGTCTCCAGGACCTCCAGCAGGTCCTTGCCGGAGTGGCTGTCCGGTGAGAACCCGGTGCGGGCCAGCACCTTGGCGACGCGTTCGCGCACGACCGGCACGCGGCGCACCGACTCGGTGTAGGCGCTGGAGGTGAACAGCCCGAGGAAGCGCTTCTCCCCCACCACGTTGCCCTGGGCGTCGAAGGTGCGGATGCCGATGTAGTCCAGGAACGAGGCACGGTGCACGGTGGCGCGTGAGTTGGCCTTGGTGATGGTCAGCAGCTGCGGCGTGCGGGCGATGGCGCGGCCGCGGGGGCTGAGCCGGCCGAAGGACTGCGAGGACGGCTTGTCGTAGCGCAGGATGCCCAGCCCCGAACCGGGTTCGGTGCGCAGCACGTCCTCGCCGTCGACCGTGTCGAGGGTGTATTCGCGGTAGCCGAGGAAGGTGAAGTGGTCATCGGCCAGCCAGCGCAGGAAGCCCTGCGCCTGCTCGACCGCCTTGGCCGGCACCGACCCCGGGCGGCTGCCGTCGAGGTCGGCGATGACCTTCTCGCACTCGCTGTGCATCTTCGACCAGTCGTCGACGGCGACCCGCACGTCCCCGAGCACCCGCTCGATGTCGGCGACCAGATCCTGGTCGGCGGCCTCGTCCGGACCCAGGTCGATCTCGAAGTGCATCCACGACTCGCTGATCGGTGCCAGTTCGTCGACGTCGGTGTGCGGGAGGCCGTCGGTGTCGTAGACCTTCTGCAGCCGGCCGGCGGCGTCGCGTTGCACGAACAGCTGCGGGTGGATCAGCGCCCGGACGCTGCGATCGTGCCGGGACAGCTCGGCGATCACCGAGTCCACCAGGAACGGCATGTCGTCGGTGACGATCTGCAGGATGGCGTATGGCGCCGACCATCCGTCGGTCGCGGCGTTGGGGTGGGAGATGCGCACCTTGGTCGTGCCCGGCGCGCGCTCGGCGGCCAGTTGCTTGTGGGACTCCAGTGTCCCCACCAGCCGGTCCGGTCCGTAGCCGACGATGTCCTCGTCAGCGACGTGGCGGTAATAGCGCTCGAGCAGCCACGGCGGAGTCGCCGCCTCGTGCTCGGCCGCGCATTCACGCAAGATTTCTGAACGGGAATTGCTGTCCACGGACATAGATGTTCTTCGGCCCTCGTCGTGACGTGTCGGCAGCGACGTCGTTGTCGCTCCACGGCTCACAGTAGACCCGGGCGTGGTGAAGAACACATCGGGGAGAGGTTGTCGCGTCGGCCTGTGGGCAGGAGTCGGCAGATCAGCGCGTACGGCGTTAGTCTGCCGAGGATGCAGACCAGCGACCGGACCCGAGGAGTAGCCCTCCTGGTCCCCCGATTGCTGAGCATCCAGACCGATCCGGCCGAGTTCGAGACGGCCGACGCGATCGCCGAGGCGGTCGAGCGCTCCGCCGAGGCGCTGCTGCGCTGGCACGACGAACTCGCCGAGATCCAGCACCGTCGCAGGCCCCCGGCCGGCGCACCCGACCCGGTGCTGGTCGAACCGCCCGCGGACGGCCCGGCACACGCCAGTGCCCGGCTTGCCGAGCGCATCCGCGGCGGCAGTATCCCGGCCGATCCGGCGGGCCTGGAACAAGCGGCCAGCGAACTGCACAGCATCGCCCGGATCGTCGCACGCGTCGCCGACAACTGCTCGACCGAACACTGCGTGGTCCAGGGCCAGGAGATCGCCGAGGCGCTCTCCCGCCTCTCGGTCGCACTGCGCACGCTCGCCGACACGCTGCGGACCGAATCCCGGCGCCTGGGCGACATCGGCGCGGCCGGCTCCGACGGTTCGGTCGACCTGATCGACCAGTTGCTGGGGCGCGTCGTGCGCGCCGAGCACGCGGCACGACTTGCGGCGGCGACGACGCTGCCGGGGTGACGCTGCCGGGGTGACGCTGCCGGGGTGGCCGCCGACTACTGTGCGCCCTATGAAGATCGAGGAGACGTGGAGCTATGCGGCTCCGGCCGACCGGGTGTTCGCGATGCTGCTGGACCCGCAGTTCCAGGAGGCCAAATGCGCCGCCACGGGAGCTCTGAGCCACTCGGTGAAGGTGGAGCAACAGGGCTCCTCGGACGTCATCGAGACCCGCCGTGAGATGGCCACCGACGGCCTGCCGGACAACGTCGCGCGCATCGTCGGCCGGACCCTGCAGGTCATCGAGCTGCAGCACTGGGCCGCGCCGACCGCCGACGGCTCACGCACCGCGGACCTCGACGTGTCACTGGGCGGCCTGCCGATCAACTTCAGCGGGCGGATCCGGATGACGCCCGACGGCGACACAACCACCATGCACGTGCTGGGCGACCTGCGGGCACGGATCCCGTTGGTCGGCAAGAAGGTCGAGACCGCAGCAGCCCCGGCGATCGCCGGAGGGGTGCGCATCGAGGCGCACACCGGCCAGGAATACCTCGCCGGCTGACGCCGTCGCTCGGTGCGACGTGTGCCGCACGACAAAGTCGCTACTGTCGCGACTTACTCCCTCTCCGAGGCGTTTTCGAACGACGTAATCGCTACTGTCGCGAGTTATTAGCCTGAAGCGGGCTGTCTGTCCGGGCGTCAGGCCACGAAATGCCGACGCCAACCGAGGCTGAGGTCGGGCACCGGGCAACCGGCATCGCGCAGTGCGATGGCGATGCGGTGTATGACGCCGGCCGGGTCGCGGAACAAGTCCGCAGCCGTCACGATCACGAAGCGCCACCCAGCCCGCTCGAGTTCCTCACGACGGGCGAGGTCGGCACGCCACTGGTCTTGCCGATCGATGTGATGACGTCCGTCGTACTCCACGGCGATCTTGTAGTCCTCGTATCCGAGGTCGAGTCGCCGGACCATGCGGCCAGCACCATCGAAGACGGGCAAGTTCACGGTGGGCTCCGGAAGATTGGCCGATACGACGAGCAGTCGCAGCCGGCTCTCGTTCGGTGACTCGACCCCGGCCCGCACCAACGCGGCGGCCTCTCGAGCACGTCCTACACCGTCAGCCGATCGCTCATTGCAGAATCGCCGCAGCGCCTCCGGCGTGACACTTCCCTGGTGCACCAGGGAGTCACCGAGGACCAATAGGTCGATCAGCTCGAGCGGACGCGCAAGATTCAGGAACGTCTGCGCGGCCGTCGTGATCGGCGTCCCCTGGAACCAGATGATTTCCGGCGTGTGGGTGAAGAAGTGCAGACGCAGGCCATGGGACGTCGCGCGCCTTCTTTGAAACGTACCGAGGTGCACGTCGGAACTCTCAGGAACGACGCCACCCAGACAGATGGCAGCCGACTGGTGGGAGCCGAACCTTGCCGCCGGAAGGGCGCGCAACGCCAACGAGAGCTTGTCGCGGTGGGTGACCTTCGTGTCAGCTTTCGCATAACCGCCGCGGAAGAGTCGCTGAAACTTCGGCCCGCTCAATTCGTACGGTTGCAGACCCGCAGCTCGCGCCTCGGCGGCAGTGAAGGTGCGTCCTAGATTCGTCATACCGGCGACGGTCCGCCGCGCGTGAGCCCGAGCGCACCCGCGAGACGGTCGGCTGTGGACGGTGTCCGCGGCCTGGTGGGGATGTGGGCCACCCGAGGGGGCGCCGCTGCACGAATAACTCGCGACAGTAGCGATCCACTCGCCCGAAACCCACACCCGGGACGTCTAACTCGCGACAGTAGCGATTCACTCGCCGGAAACCGACGACTCGAACGAGCAAGTCGCGACAGTAGCGATTTTTTCGCCCGGCGCGACGTCGTCGTGCGCCCCGGCTGATCCTCCAGCTGGTCGGTCAGTGTGCAGCCGGCAGAACGCAGCTCGGTGTGACTGTATGAGGTTGGCCCGACGAAGGGACGACGGTAGCGGCGGCCGGGACGCATGTGCGTGCGTCGCGGCCGCCCGCCGTACGAGCGGGGTCAGTCGACCCGCAGACCACGCTCCAGCGCGCGCACGATCTTCGGGCGCAACTCGCCCGCGGCGACGACCTCGTCGACGGAGCCGACCTCGACCGCCCGGTGGATGCTGTGCACGCCGTCGAACTCAGCGGCCACTTCGGCGATCTTGGCGGCCCGCAGGCTCGCCTGCAACTCCTCGAGTGCGACCCGCAGGGCGGCGCGTTCGGCACCTTCGGCGGTGTCGAAGCGTTGCTGCAGCTGTGCCAGCTCCGGGTCGGCGGCGGCTCGCTTGGCCACCTCCGACGCGAAGACGACGGCCGCGGCCGGAGCACCACCGAGCACCGATGCGAACGACCCGTCGACGGCCAGCACCGTCATCTGCGGGTTCAGCCGCTTGGAGAACACCACGAACGCCCCGCCGTGGTAGCGCGAGATCACGCAGAAGACGATCGGACCGCGGAAGTTGACGATCGCCCGACCGATCTCCGCGCCGTACTCCAGCTGCAGGTTGCGCATCGACTCCGGGGAGCCGTCGAAACCCGACAGGTTGGCCAGCACGACGACCGGCCGGTTGCCGGACGCTGCGTTGATGGCGCGCGCCACCTTCTTCGAGGACCGCGGGAACAGCGTGCCGGCGGTATAGGTGTCCGGGCCGTCGGTGGGCGGAAAGCCCTGCCGTGCAACGGGTTTGGACTCGATGCCGATCAGTGAGACCGGATAGCCGCCGATCCGGGTGTCGACCGTGACGGCGGTCTCGGCATCCGCCATACTCCCCCACCGCTCGAGCATGATGTGGTCCTGGTCGGCGACCGCACGCATCACGCTGCGGATGTCGAAGGCACGCTTGCGGTCCGGGTTGAGCTCCCGGGAGAAGACGTCACCCACGTTGTCGAAGTCGCCGTCGTGCGGGCTGTCGCAGATGTCCCGGTCCACCGGGTCGGCGGACGGCGCACGCCGCGGCCCCGGCTCACCGGGTACGACATACGTGTGGTCGTAGTGCTGCATCAGCACCACGAGCGCTTGCGCCAGATCCGGCACCCAGTACTGGGCCTGACCGTTGGGTCCCATCACGCGGTCGTAGCCGCCGATGCCGTGGTTGTCCTCGGCGGACACGCTGCCGGCGAAGTCGAGCGTCTGCTTGCCGGTCAGCACCATCGCGCTGTCCGGGGTCATGATGAGGATGCCCTTGGTATGCATCAGCATCGTCGCCTCGGCGTTCCAGTAGGGCTGCGCCCCGACGTTGATGCCCGCGACGACGATGTTGATCTCGCCGCCCGCCTGGGTGAACTCCACGATGCGTTTGAGGGCAACAGCCACCCAGTCCATGTTCTCGGTGCCGCTGGTCATCGACACCCGCGCACCGGCGGAGACGGCGAACCACTCGACCGGGACGGCCAGCTGCTCGGCCAGGTCGATGGCCGCGACCACCCGGCTGCACTCGGCCTCGGACAGCGCGCCCAGGGACTTGATCGGGTCACCGGCCAGCACGACCCGCCGGACACCCTCCGGGTAGAGCTCGGTGGGCGTGGTGACCACGCCGACGATGATGCCCGCGGTGTTCTGGCCGCGTGGCCGGTCGACCGGCACCAGCGCTCCGCCGTCGTCGAAGTCGTACTCCACGAACGACCCGGCGCCGGCGAGCGTCGGCTCCAGCTCGTAGGGGTAGACCAGGCCGCGCCGACGAGCTCGCAGCACCTTGGCGGCGTAGTCGTCCAGCGGCGCCAGCGGCTCGGTCGGGGGTTCGATCACGTCGGCGGCGACACCCGCTCCCGGCGTCGCGTGGAAGCGTATGGCGATCTGGGTCGGGGTGCCGTCGGGGCTCTCTACCCGTCCCTGGGCCAGCACCTCCTCGATGCCGGCTCCCTCGGTCAGCGGCGTGATCTTCGACTGCAACGCCGCCAGGTGCGCGATGTCCGCCTCGACCGGCGGCCAGACGGTCACCCAGACGTGGTTGACGTCCAGCGGGGTTCTGCCACCGCCGTGCGAGGCCCGGACCCGGCGGATCGCCTCCAGGCAGTTCTCGACCGCCCGCTCGGCGTGCGGCAGCGCGACCACGTTGCCGTCCTCGTCGCGCACGACGGCCAGCTGCCGCACCTGCGCCAGGGCCACCAGACGACGGTCGGCCGGGTTGCTGCGTGCGACGCAGTCCAGCAGCAGCACGTCCTCGGGCGCCTCCAGCCGGGTGACGTCGAACTCCCGCAGCCGCCAGAGGTTGAGCCGCCGGCCGACCATCGGGTGCATGCCCCGGACCAGGTCGTCCTCGACCCAGCCGGCGTCGGCGGGGCGGAAGGTGAAGTAGTCCACCGCGTGCGGAGCCGCCGGACAGACCGCGAACGAGATCCGCCGCACGGTGTGCGCGAACGACCGGTGCGCCAGCAGCTCCAGCAGCTGGTCGCGGGCCTGCTCGGGCTGCCCGGGCAGGTCCGCCCACCGCAGGTAGATCTCGACGACGCTGTCGTGGTCGGTGGCCAGCTGGTCGTCCACCGCTGCCCACAGCGAGCCGTCCGGCGCCTGCCCGATGTCGCCGACCGTGGTCACGACCCGCGTCTGCCCGTGGGTCTCGGAGACGTATTCGGCTCGCGCGACCGGACGGCCGTGGACCTGCGCGGCCTGCAGGTCGTGCAGGTCGTACTCCAGGTAGTGACGCCGGATCAGCACTTCCAGCAACGGCTCGTAGGCGCTGTCGATGGTGCTGGGTTCGGCATACAGCCGGTCACGCAGGAAGCCGACCAACTGCTCGGGTATGGCGGTCAGCGCCCCGATCCGGGCCTCTCGGTCCGGCGCCGACGGGTCGGTCAGTGCGGCGACCTCGTCGGCGACACCACCCAGGATGCTGGATCGTTCGTCGTCGACGATCGGCTGGTCGAACCAGCGGAACCGCACCGAACGGGCCAGGTCACCGACCACCGAGAAGCGTCGCTGGGTCGCGCGCACCACCCGCTCCAGCAGCGCCCGCGCGCTACTGGTGTCAGTCGGTGCCGGGACCGACAACCAGCTGCGCAGCAACTGCACCGCGATGTCGACGTCCCCGACCTCCTGCTGCGCCAGGAAGATCCGGAACAGCGCCTGCTCCAGGGCGGGCGTGCGGTCCAGCTCGGTGATGCCGTAGTGCCGCAGCACGCGCAGCAGCTTGTCCCGGAACGACTGCGGCAGGTCACCGCGCTCCAGATCCAGCGTCCGCAGATAGGTCTGGAAGTGCTCGCGGGAGCTGTGCACCCGCAGCTCCGAGTGCGACTCCTCACGGGCCGGCCGGTTGCGGCTCAGCTCGGCGAAGTCGGCGAACATGTCCAGCAGCGCGAGCTCGTCGTCGCTGGGCGCGGCCGTGGTGTCCCGCTCGTCCAGGTAGGCGTGCAACGTGGCCAACCGGTCCTGCGGGCTGACGTCATACCCCATGAGCGCGGAGCGCAGCGTGCTCATCGCGGCCGCGTCACGCTCCGCACGGGTGCGGACCCGGCCGTCGGTGGGCAGTCCGAGGTCGGCCCCGGAGGTCTCCCGCTCGACCTCGGCGTCGTCGCCGGTGGGCTCGAGCCGCACCAGCGGTGCACCGGTCTCCACCTGGGTGCCGGCGCGCACCAGCAACTCGCGGACCCGCCCGGTGAACGGCGCGGGCAGCACCGTCTCCATCTTCATCGACTCCAGCACGAGCACCGGCTCACCGGCATTGACCTCGTCCCCCACGGCGACCGGTGTCGCGACCACCAGCGCCGGCGCGGGCGCGCGCATGACGCCGCCTTCGTCGCGGCTGATCCGGTGGGTGACACCGTTGACCTCGATCAGCTGGACCGGACCGTGCGAGGCGCTGACCACCCGGAAGGCCTCGCCGTCGACCAGCAGCCGGCTGTGCACCTCGTCCAGGCGTTCCAGGGACGCGCTGACGGTCTGCGTCGTGGTCCCGCCGGACACGCTCACCGAGTAGTCGCTGGGGCTCACCCGACGCACGGTGACCGAGAACGTCTCGCCGCGCAGCTTCAGCTCGGTCGTGCCGTCGGGGTCGTGGTGCAACTGCGGGCGGCCACCGTATGCCGTGTCCAGGAACCCGGCCGTCTCGGCGCGCTCCCGCTCGGCATACCCCTCGATGGCGGCGGCGACCAGCGCGACACCGGCGTGCGGGTGATCCGCGAGCCGGCCCTCGGCCCGCATCCGGTCGATCCAGCCGGTGTCGGCCCAGGTCGGTTCGCCGCGGGTCACCTCGGACTGACCGAGCAGCTCCAGCACGAAACTCTTGTTGCTCACCCCGCCGTCGATGATGACGGTGGTCTCCTCCATCGCGCGGCGCAGCCGGGCCAGGGCCTCCTCGCGGGTGGAGCCGTGCGCGATGATCTTGGCGATCATCGAGTCGAAGTCGGCCGGGATGGTGTCGCCTTCGCTGACCCCGGTGTCGACGCGGATGCCCGGCCCGGCCGGCAGCTCCAGCCGGCTGATCCGGCCGGGAGCGGGTGCGAAGTCGCGGTCCGGGTCCTCGGCGTTGAGGCGCGCCTCCACGGCGTGGCCACGCTCGGCCGGGCGCTCCCCCGTCAGCGGGACACCCGCCGCGACCTGCAACTGCAGCGCCACCAGGTCCAGACCGGTCACCGTCTCGGTGATCGGGTGCTCGACCTGCAGCCGGGTGTTGACCTCCAGGAACGCGAACGTCCGGTCCTGCGGGTGGTAGAGGAACTCCACGGTGCCGGCGCCCCGGTAGTCGACCGCGAGGGCCAGTCGCTCGGCCGACGCCTTGAGTTCGTCCGCCTGCTGGGCGTCCAGCAGCGGGGACGCCGACTCCTCGATGATCTTCTGGTTGCGGCGCTGAACCGAGCAGTCCCGGACGCCGACCGCCCAGGCGGTGCCCTGCCCGTCCGCGATGACCTGGACCTCGACGTGCCGTGCGCCGGTGACCAGTTTCTCCAGGAACACGACGCCGCTGCCGAATGCGCGCTCCGCCTCGTCGCGGGTGCGCTGGTAGGCGTCCTCGAGCTCGGCCGGCCCGGTGACCTTGCGGATGCCGCGGCCGCCGCCGCCCGCCGTCGCCTTGAGCATCAACGGGTAGCCGATGCGGTCCGCCGCCGCGAGCGCGTCGGGCAGCGTGTCGACGCCGCCGCGGCTCCACGGCGCGACCGGGACCCCGACCTCCTCGGCGATCAGCTTGGAGCCGATCTTGTCGCCCAGCCGGCGCATCGCCTCGGCGGACGGGCCGATGAAGGTGATGCCGAGACGCTCGCACAACTCCGCGAACGCCGGGTCCTCGGCCACGAAGCCCCAGCCCACCCAGCAGGCGTCCGCACCGGTCTCGGTCAGCGCACGCTCCAGGGCGGCGAGGTCGAGGTAGGGCCGGTCGGCCGCGGCACCCAGCAGGTATGCCTCGTCGGCTTCGCGGACGAACGCCGCGCCGGAGTCCACGTCGGTGTGGAGGGCGATCGTGCGCAGTGGTGCGCCGTCACCGTCGAGGGCGCGGCGGGCGTTGACATCGCGCACGGCGTGGATGAGGCGCATGGCGGCCTCTCCCCGGTTGACGATGGCGATGCGGGTCAGGTTTCGTGGGGCGGATTGCACAGGCCTGACTCTGCCACTTCCGAGGGGTTACTCCACAGTCCCCACACCGAAAAGCGGTGTTCGAGGACCGATCGGCCGGACAAATCCCGGACAGACCGCGAGCGATCGCGGATCAGGCTGTCCCGTTGCCGTCGTCGATCACCCGGAGCACCAGCGCCAGCTCGGTGGCGTCGTACCAGGACAACTCGAGATCGGCGTCGACGTCGCGCTCACCGGCCGGGTCGAGCAGGTGGAAGCTGGCCACCCGCCGCTTCGGTGGCGCACCGGTGACCGCCACGGCGGATGCTGCCGGCGACTCCGACCGGTCGGTGACCCGGTCGCCGTCGACGTCCACCGAGGCGACGACCCGTAGGTCGCGCGCGGCGGCGTCGGTCGCGGCGTCCTGGGTGGCCAGGTATTCCAGGCCCTCGTCGTCCTCACCGGGTGCGGCGGTGCGTAGCCGGTCGGTGACCGCGAACGCGGCGCGGGTCCGGTCCGGCAGCGCCCCGGTCCCGGCCAGCGCGCGCAGCTCGTCGCCGTCCAGCGGCACGTAGGTCCTGATCAGCTGCGTCATAGTTCGCGCGCCTCCGTTTCGTCCAGTAGCTCCGCCAGTGCGTCGACCAGGCACTGGCCGAACAGGTCCAGGTCGGACATCGCATCACGGTCGGCGTTCAGGCCGAAGTCGACGCGCCCGTTGTATGACGTCAGCCCGATCGACAACGTCTGCCCCTTGGGCAGCGGGATCACCGGATAGGTCTCGACCATCGGCGCTTCTCCGGCATACAAGGTGCGTTGTGGTCCGGGCACGTTGGTGACCACCAGGTTGAACATGCGCCGGGACATGGCGTTGCCGACCCGGGCACCCAACGAATGCAGGGTCGGCGGCGCGAAGCCGGCAAGGCCGGCGATGGACGCGGCGTCGATGGCCGCACCACCGCCGTCGAGGTGCTGGCTGGTCGCGTAGCCGATCTGATGCAGCCGCATCACCGGGCGGGCCTCGCCGACCGGCAGGTCCACGAACATCGGTGAGACCTGCTCTCCCATCTGGCCATCCGCGTCCTCCGGTTGCACGCTCAGCGGCACGAGGGCACGGACCTTCTCGCCGGCGGGGACGACCTCGCCGCGAGCGAGCAGCCAGCCCCGCAGGGCCCCGGTGATCGTGGCCAGGACGACGTCGTGGACGGTGACGGTCTGCGCGCTCAGGGACCGGACCCGCCGGTAGTCCTCCAGCCGGGTGGAGACCATGACGAAGCGACGGTGGACGCTGGCGGTGCGGTTGAGCGGGCTGTCCGGCGCGGGGCGGGTGGCGGCCCGCGCCAGCACTCCGGCCGCCGAGGTCAGCCCGGCAGTGCCGTGCCGGGCCAGCCGCCGCGCACCCGAGGTGACCCCGCGCACGCCACCGGCCGCGAGGTGCGCCACCGCGAGCGGGTTGCGCACCACCTCCACGGCGGCGCCCAGCGCCAGGTCCAGACCACTGGGTGTGCGGGCCGCCCGCCAGGTCTGCGGGATGGGGTGCTCGCGGGTCGCTTCCGGGTCCACGATGATCTGGCCGATGTCGATGGCGTGTATGCCGTCCACCAGCGCTATGTGCGTCTTGGTCACGATCGCGAAGCGGCCGCCCTGCAGCCCTTCGATCAGATAGAGCTCCCACAGCGGACGCTGCGGGTCCAGCGAGCGCGCCTGGATCCGGCCGACGAACTCCTCCAGTTGGGCGGCGGTGCCCGGCCTCGGCAGTGCCGACCTGCGGACGTGGTAGCTGACATCGAACTGTTCGTCGTCGGCCCACACCGGCGGCAGCACACGCCCCGGGAACTGCTGCACCCGCTGCCGGTAGCGCGGCACGAACGCAATGCGGTTGCTGACCAGGCTGACCAGTTGTTCGTACTCGAAGCCGCCGTCGAGCGGGTCGGGCCGGTCGCGGCCCGGTCCCTCGAAGATCATCACCGACCCGACGTGCATGGGCGTCGAACGGTCCTGCAGATAGTAGAAGGACGCGTCGAGGGCACTCAGTCGGTCAGCCACGGCCACATGCTCGCACGATCACGACCTGCGGGCGGCGAACCAACTGCGGCGGCTGGTCGCGGTGACACCCGTCAGGTCCGCCGCCAGCGCGGCGATCGCCTTGCGGGCCGCCGAACCGGGGGCGTGCTCGGCGAGGACCCGACCCGCCAGCAGCGCACCGTCGAGCGCCGGCCGGTCGTCCGGGACGATGACCGGCGAGGTGACGGCGGCGAACCGCTGCAGCGCCTCGGTGACCCGCTGCTCCGGTCCGGCACCGACCGCGGCGGCCCGGACCTTGTTCGCGACGACCCTCGGCGGTTGCGAGCGCACGGCGCGCAGTTCGTCCAGACCGCGCACCAGCCGCTGCAGGCCGACCGGGTCCGCAGCACCGACGGCGAGGACCGTGTCCGCGGCACCGAGCGCCGCCAGGGTCGCGGCGTTGCGCCGCGGCGCCGCGGTGTCGTAGCTGAGTTCCTCGTCCTGCTCCAGCGGTGCGGCGACATCGACGACGACCAGCCTGACCAGCTGCCGGCACTGCTCCAGGACCGCCTGCAGCGCGTCGTCGCGCAGCTCGGGCCATCGGTCCGCCCGGGGCAGGCCGGTGAGCACGCGCAGCCCAGTGCTCACCTCCGGGGCAACCGAGGCCAGCGATCGCAGGTCCAGGTGGCCGGCGTCCGCCAGCCGGGTCGCCGCGGCGACGCCCGGAGCCTCGTCGAGCAGGGCGAGATGCTGCGCGATCGACGCGGCATACGTGTCGGCGTCGACGAGCAGCGTCGGCACACCCAGCCGGGCCGCTTCGGCCGCCAGGTTGACGGCGACGACGGTGCGCCCGGGCGCGCCGAGCGGACCCCACACGGTGACGACGGTGGCGCCGCCGCGTGGCGGGCGCTCCTCGTGCTGCTCCCCGCTGGACACCGGCTCGCGCGGCAGGTAGGGGCCGTCGCCGGACAATGCAGCCAGCTCGGTCTCCAGCGACGCGGTGGGATCGGCGTCCGGGTCCGGTGCGTCAACCGCCGACGGGTCCGCGTCGGTGACGGCGAGGGCGGCCGCCGCGAAGTCCCCCGGCGTCGCGCCGACCGCGACCTGGGTGCGCACACCCCACTGCTGCAGCACCCGCTGCTCGTCCTCCGCGCCCGGCCGGTGGACGCCGACCACGCCGACGCCGGCGGTCCGCAGGGCAGCGATGGTGCTGCGGTCCATGCCGTTGAAGTCGGCCGAGATCAGCGCGACGTCGGCGCGGCCGGCCGTGCAGATCGCCAGCAGATCCGCGACGTCCGCGCACCGCCGGATCAGCCGCACGTCCCGCGCTTGCCCGAGCGCGGCCGCCACGGCGGCCTCGTGCGCGGCACCGATCGCGGTGACCGCCGAGGTGGCCATCAGTCGCCCTTGAGCGGCGAGCCGGCGGCCGGCACCAGGTCGACCTTCGCCCCCTGATTGACCGCGCCCAACACTGCGGCGACCTTGTCGTCGGGCACGAGCACGTGCACCGCACCACTGTCGGACGCGACCGAGAAGCCACCGCCCTTGCCGGGGACCCGGGCCACGACGGCCCGGTTGATGAGTCGGGTCGGGGCGGCATACGAGTCCTTCCCGACGTTGTTCTGCTGCTGGGGCGAGATCCACACGTCGACGATCGAGCCCTTGACGAGATTGGCCGACTGGGCGGCGTCGACCGGAAGGGCGACCGCCTTGACCCGGACCGTGCCACCGGCACCGACGGCGGATCGCGGCACGAGTTCGCCGGAGCGCACCTCGCGCAGCACCTCACCGGTGGGCAGCGGGTCGTCCGCGCGCAGGTAGGTGCCGTCGGCCTTGTCGATGCGGACCTTCACCGCGTGCACGTCCGAGGCGGCGACCCGCTGGCCCGGCACCAGCGGATGTGCCGCCTGCAGGACCTCGATCGAGTTGTCGTAGTGTCGCAACGCCGCGGCACCGCCGATGGTCGCGACCAGCACCAGCAGCACGCCGACGACCAGTCGGCTGTCACGCCAGGACGGTCGCTGCAGCCGATGCGCGGCCGGTGTGGGCAGCTCGTCCGCTGCGGTATGACGTCGACTCTCCACGTGCTCTCTCCCCTTGCCTCCGGAGCAGTACCTCCGTTGTGTCGCACCGGGTGGTCCGATGACAGCGGCCGGGACGACTGCAAGCACTGTAAGGACTCCGGTCGGGCTGCGGGTCGTTTGTCCACAGGCAGTCCGCGGACGGCAGTCGCGAATGCGCCACAATGGACGTGCGCCACCTCACCTCGCACACCCGCCGCACCGTCATCCGCACCGCCACACCCACTCGCACCACAAGGAGGGCATCCGTGCCAGCGCGCTTCGTCTCCATCGCCGACGTCGCCGAGACCCTCGCGATCTCCTCCCGCCAGGCCTATGGACTGGTGACCAGCGGGGAGCTGCCCGCGATCAAGGTCGGCAAGTCGTGGCGCATCGAGCTCACCGAGCTCGAGTCCTACATCCAGCGGCAATACGCCGATGCCCAGGCGCGGGTCGCCGCCGGCGACTTCGGCGACGAGGAGAGCTGACAGCGGTCAGGTCGCGCAGACGCGGCTAGGCCCGGCGAACGATCCCGATGGCTGGGAAGGGCACGATCCGGTGCCCGGTGAGCGCCCGCTGCCGGCGCACCGCGTCGGCGGGGT
This sequence comes from Flexivirga lutea, assembly GCF_054778955.1. Taxonomy (NCBI): domain Bacteria; kingdom Bacillati; phylum Actinomycetota; class Actinomycetes; order Micrococcales; family Dermacoccaceae; genus Flexivirga; species Flexivirga lutea. Next base: position 59,909 of record NZ_BAAGZB010000003.1, on the reverse strand, counting down.
GCTCGGCCAGGTCCAGGTGATCCGCACCGACCTTGTCGATCGTCCCGGTCGCCAGGCCACCGGCGATGTCGTGGATCGCCACCGGTGCCCGGTCCCTGGCGACCGCGCGGAGCGCCACACCGATCCCGAACCGCCGGCCCCATCCCCGATCGTCGTCGCTGCGCGCCGCCAGGCCGATGATCGCCGTCACCGCGCCCATCGGCACCAGAGCCGCGTGCCGTCCCTGCTCCTGCAGCAACAGCCAGTCCTTACCCAGGTCGTCCAGCGTGCCGCGCACCGCGCCGGCCCCGGTGACGACGGTCACCACGCCACCGAGCGACCGTGCGGCGCGGTCCAGCACCGTGACCTGGGCCCGCTCTCGGCGGGTGCGGTCGGCGACCTCGGCCTGCAGCTCCCGCCGTTGCTCGGCCAGCAGCTGGGCCTCCAGATCCGCGAACAACTCCTGCCAGCGCACGCCGCCACCGTAGCGGGCCACGCAGGTCATCGATGGACAACAGCAGATAAATGTGCTTGAGTGCATTCAATGTCACTTGATGTTGTTTGATGCATTTTAATGCTTATTGGGTGCATTCGGTCATCGGCGAGGGAGGACGGCATGGACGGGACAGCGACGAAGGACACGACGGGGCGGCACCGGGTGCGCGCCGCTGCGCTCGGCGCCGCCGCGGCCCTGGCGGCGGTCGTCGCGGCATACGTCGCGTGGCACGGCATGCTCGGGGAGCTCCACCGCCTGGACCACCGCAGCACGGTGCGCACCCTCGACGCCCTGCCGGTGCTGCTGTGGGCGGCACTGGTGCTGGCTCTGCTGTGGGCGGCGCTGCTGGTCGCGCTGGCGGCCGGCACCGTGCTGCGCGGCGCGACCGGCTCCGCCGGCGAGGCGGCGTGTTCGGGGCCGCCGGCGGGCGGCCGCGCCGGTGGCCTGGTGGCCCGGGTGGCCGGCGTTCTGCTCGCACTGACCACGCTGTCCGGCCTGTCCGCCGCGGCACCCGCGCTGGCTGCCACGACACCGACGACGGCCACAGCCTCCGTGCAGGTGCCGCCGGCAGCACCCACCGTCCAGCACGCCGGCGTCGTCGCAGGCGGCGGTCCGTGCGCGGAGCCGGAGGTGCCGGCACCGGTCTGGGTGCCGGACAAGCCGGCCCGCACCGACCAACTGGCCCGCGACTGCGCACCTCTGGTCACCGGGCGCCCGGTCGCCGACGACTCGGGTGAGGTCGTCGTCCATCGCGGGGACACGCTCTGGTCGATCGCCGCCGCGCAGCTCGGACCTCACGCGGACGCTCGGGCGATCGCCGCCGAGTGGCCCCGCTGGTATGCCGCCAACCGCGACACCATCGGCGACGACCCCGACCTGCTGCAGATCGGCACCCGCCTGCAACGGCCGCAGCCCGCACTGGAAGGAAGCGACCGATGAGCCTCGCCGCCACCGGGCCGCTGCACCTGTCCCCCGCCTCCGGATGGCAGCCGCCCGCGCTGGACGAATGCGCGGTCGACACGCTGTACGACGACGTCGTCGCGGCGTCGCGCAACCGGCATCGCAGCTACTCGCAGCCGGCCCTGCGGGTGGTGCTGGGCGCCGGGGACACCGACCCGCAGTTCGGTCCGCAGGCCACCCGCAGTCAGTCGCTGCCCGAGCCGGGCGCCTGGCTGCAGCGGATGGCCGGCGCCCTGCTGGAATGCATGACGGGCGTGCGCTCACCCGCTCAGATCGCGCGCTGGGTCAGCCCGCTGATCTACGAACGTGTCAACGCCCGCTCGGTGATCGCCAAGCGACGCGGCGCGCGACCGCTGCACCGGTCCCTGGTCCGCCGGGTGCACCTGTGCGAGCCGGACGACGGGGTCGTCGAGGCCAGCGTGGTGGTGCAGCACGACGGCCGGGTGCGCGCCATGGCGGTGCGCATGGTCGGCGTCGACGGCCGCTGGATGGTCACGGCGATGGAGCTGGGCTGACGGCGACTGCCTCAGCTGCTGGACTTGGCCTTCGCCTTGCCGGACTTCTTCTTCGCCTTCTTCTTGGCGCGACGCTGGGCGCGGGGCAGCTTCGAGTCGTCCTCGCCGACCACCCGGCCGTCGTCGTCGACCTCGTGCGCGGTGGCCGTCCCGTCCTCACCCGGTGCGGAGAAGGTCATCTTCTCCTTCGGCGCGGGCAGCGACGCCGCGATCTCCTCGGGGTCGACCTGCACGTGGAACAGGTGCTGGACCGACTCCTCCTTGATCGCGTCGTTCATGGCGCCGAAGAGCGCGAAACCCTCGCGCTGGTATTCCACCAGCGGGTCACGCTGGGCGTACTGCCGCAGGTGGATGCCCTCCTTGAGATAGTCCATCTCGTAAAGGTGCTCGCGCCACTTGCGGTCCAGGACCGTCAGGACGACGCGACGCTCGACCTCACGGCTGACCCGCTCGCCCAGGTCCTTCTCCCGGGCGTCATACGCGTGCTGGGCGTCCGAACGCAGCTCTTCGGCCAGCAGATCGGCCTGCAGGCCGGCGCGGCCGCCGACCTCCTCCTCGATCTCGGCCTCGGTGATCGAGACCGGGTAGAGCTCACGCAACGCCTCCCACAGCTTGTCGAGGTCCCAGTCGTCGGAGAATCCCTCGGCGGTCGCCCCGTCGACATACGCATCGACGGTGTCGTTGATGAAGTGGCGCACCTGGGTCTCCAGGTCCTCGCCCTCCAGGACCTTGCGGCGTTCGCCGTAGATGACCTCGCGCTGGCGGTTCAGGACGTCGTCGTACTTCAGGACGTTCTTGCGGATCTCGAAGTTCTGGGCCTCGACCTGGCTCTGCGCGCTGGCGATCGAGCGGCTGACCATCTTGGACTCGATCGGGACCTCGTCCTCGATCTTGGCGGTCTGCATGAAGCGGTCCACCATCGCGGCGTTGAACAGCCGCATCAGGTCGTCCTGCAGCGACAGGTAGAACCGGCTCTCGCCCGGGTCGCCCTGGCGCCCGGCGCGACCGCGCAACTGGTTGTCAATGCGGCGGGACTCGTGCCGCTCGGTGCCGAGGACGTAGAGGCCACCGAGTTCGACGACCTCCTCGTGCTGCTTGGCGACGGCCTTCTCGGCCTTGGCCAGCGCGTCGTCCCAGGCGTCTTCGTACTCGTCCGGGGTCTCCTCGGGCGACAGACCCTTGCGCTTCAGCGCCGCCATCGCGATGAACTCGGGGTTGCCACCGAGCATGATGTCGGTGCCGCGGCCGGCCATGTTGGTCGACACGGTGACCGCACCCTTGCGACCGGCCTGCGCGACGATCGCGGCCTCGCTCTCGTTGTGCTTGGCGTTGAGCACCTCGTGCGGGACGCCCTTGCGGCGCAGCTGCTCGGAGAGGTATTCGCTCTTCTCCACGCTGGTGGTGCCGACCAGCACCGGCTGACCTTCCTTGTGCCGGTCCACGATGTCGTCGACGACCGCCTTGAACTTCGCCTTCTCGGTGCGGTAGATCAGGTCCGGCTGGTCCTTACGGATCATCGGCTTGTTGGTCGGGATCGTCACGACGCCCAGCTTGTAGATCTGGTAGAGCTCCGCGGCCTCGGTCTGGGCGGTGCCCGTCATACCGGAGAGCTTGTCGTACATGCGGAAGTAGTTCTGCAGGGTCACCGTCGCGAGCGTCTGGTTCTCGTTCTGGATCTCGACGCCTTCCTTGGCCTCGATCGCCTGGTGCATGCCCTCGTTGTAGCGCCGGCCGGCGAGCATACGACCGGTGTGTTCGTCGACGATGAGGATCTCGCCGTTCATCACGACGTAGTCCTTGTCCTTCTTGAACAGCTCCTTGGCCTTGATGGCGTTGTTCAGGTAGCCGATCAGCGGGGTGTTCTCCGCCTGGTAGAGGTTGTCGATGCCCAGCAGATCCTCGACGATCTCGATGCCGGACTCCAGCAGGCCGACGGTCTTCTTCTTCTCGTCGACCTCGTAGTCGCCGTCGCCGGGCAGGGAGTTCTCCTTCTTCGGCGAGCGCTTCAGGTGGGTGACGATCTTGGCGAACTCGACGTACCAGCGGGTCGCCTCGTCGGCCGGGCCGCTGATGATCAGCGGGGTGCGGGCCTCGTCGATGAGGATGGAGTCGACCTCGTCGACGATGGCGTAGTGGTGGCCGCGCTGCACCAGCTCGGCGTCCGACCACGCCATGTTGTCGCGCAGGTAGTCGAAGCCGAACTCGTTGTTGGTGCCGTAGGTGATGTCCTTGGCGTATTCGACGCGGCGCTCGTCCGGGGTCATCGACGCCAGAATGCACCCGGTCTCCAGCCCGAGCGCCCGGTGCACCCGGCCCATCTGCTCGGCCTGCGTCTCGGCCAGGTAGTCGTTGGTGGTGATGACGTGCACACCCTTGCCGGTCAATGCGTTCAGGTATGACGGCAGGGTCGCCACCAGCGTCTTGCCCTCACCGGTGCGCATCTCGGCCACGTTGCCGAGGTGCAGCGCCGCACCACCGGCCAGCTGCACGTCGAAGTGCCGCTTGCCGAGCGTCCGCTTGCTGGCCTCGCGCACCGCCGCGAACGCCTCCGGCAGCAGGTCGTCCAAGGTCTCACCATCGGCCAGCCGCTTCTTGAACTTGTCCGTCTCCTCGCGCAGCTCCGCGTCGGTCAGCGCCGCGAAGTCGTCCTCCAGCAGATTGACCTGCGCGGCATACGCCTGCAGCTTCTTGAGGGTGCGGCCCTCGCCGGCACGCAGAACCTTCTCGACAACCTTCGGCACGAAAACTCCAGATCAGCTTGACGGCGCTGCGGCCGTCATGACGTGTGGACAGACTCACCCATGCTAATGGTCGGGACCGGGTGATGGGTTCCCGTGTCGGAGCATGTGGTTTGCTGCGCGTCATGGCGGTCTTCCCCGATGACGTCCCGGAGCTCAGCGACGGCGTCGTGACCCTGCGCGCACACCGTGAGTCGGACCTGCCGCGCATCGTGGAGTTCGCGAACGACCCGCGCAGCCGGGCGGGGGTGCCGCTGCCGGCGCCATACGGGATGGACCAGGCGCGGGAGTTCTTCGACACGGTGCGCACCACCTGGGAGGCCGGCACCCGGCAGGGCGCCTGGGCGATCGAGGTCAACGGCCGCTGGGCCGGTTCGATCAACCTGCATCCGCGCGCCGACCGCACCACCGAGATCGGCTACGGCGTGCATCCGGACGTGCGCGGCCGCGGCGTCACCACCGCGGCGGCACGCCTCCTGGTGACGCACGCGTTCGACACGCTCGGGATGCGCACCATTGTATGGCGCGCCGCCCGCGGCAACTGGGCCTCGCGCCGGGTGGCGTGGGCGCTCGGCTTCACCGTCGACGGCAGCTGGCCGGGCACCCACCCGGGGCCCGACGGCACGGTGGTCGGCACCTGGTTCGGCCATCTGCACGCCGCCGATCCGCTGGAGCCGCAGCTGCCCTGGCGTGCGCCGGCGCCGTTGGCGGGATCCGGTGTGCGGTTGCGCGCGTGGCGCCCGGACGACCGGCCCGCGGAGCCGCAGGACGAGGCGCTGGCGCACTTCCTGCTCGGCTCCGCGCCGGCCGCCGACGACTTCGCGGAGTGGTTGCTGACCCGGCGGGAGCGGATGGCGGCCGGTGAGGCGGTCGTCTGGTGCATCGCCGACGCGGCCACCGACCGCGCCCTCGGCGGCATCCAGCTCTTCCGGATGAACGTGCCGATGCTGCGCGGCAGCGCGATGCTGGCCTACTGGCTGCAGCCGACGGCCCGCGGCCGCGGCGTGATGCGCGAGGCCGTCGAACTCGTCGTCGCTCATGCGCTCGCGCCCGGTGATGCCGGAGGGCTCGGTCTGCGCCGGCTGGCGGCGTATGCCGACACGACCAATCTGGCGTCGCTGCGGGTGCTGCGCGGAGCCGGCTTCCGCCAGACCGGCATCGACCGGTCCACGATCACCTTCCCGGACGGCACGGTCGGTGACGAGTACTGCTTCGAGTTGCTCGCCTCTGACGACCGCGACGCCCAGCGCGCCACGGCGCTGCCGGTGCCGGTGCTGCACACCGACCGGTTGCGGCTGCGCGCCTGGTCCGACGGCGACGCGCCGGGGCAGGAACCGGTCCCGGACCCGCAGGCCGCCGGCGCCATGGGCGTCGAACCCCGGCCGCCGGCGGCCGCCTACGCCGAGTGGTTGGCGCAGGAACGCGCCGGCCGACTGGACGGCACCTCGCTCAGCTGGTGCATCGTCGATGCCGCGACCGACCGGCCGCTGGGGTCGATCGGCGTGCGTGGACTCGGCACCCCGTTGCGCAGCGGGACCGTCGGCTACTGGCTCTACGACCACGCACGCGGACGCGGCCTGGCCGGCGAAGCGCTCAAAGCCGTGGTGGCACATGCCTTCTCGCCGGACGGCCTCGACCTGCTGCGGCTCGATGCGGCCACCGTGGACGGCAACCACGCCTCCATGCTGACCCTCGCGGCGGCCGGCTTCCGCCAGTACGGCCAGGACCACGACTCGTTCACGACGTTCGACGGCACGACCACCGACACCGCCTACTTCGAACTGCTGGCGGTGGAGCACTCCCGACGCCCTGGGGATCCGGCGTGACGCCTCGGCCCGCCCTCGAACCGGTGGTCCTGGCGGCGGCCGACCTGCGGTTGCGCCCCTGGCGCGAGGACGACGCACGCTGGCTGGAGGAGCCCGACGCGGCCGGCGGGCTGATCGTGACCGACCTGCAGCCGGCACCTCACGAGTTCGCCGAGTGGTTGCGTGGGCGGCGCGATCGGATGGCAGCCGGTCAGGGCGTGTACTGGTGCGTCGCCGATGTCGGCACCGACAGTCCGCTCGGACACATCCAGGTGCACCACCTGGACGTCGACTTCACCCACGGCAACGGCGAACTCAGCTACTGGCTCTCTCCGCATGCGCGGGGCCGCGGCGTGATGGGGACGGCGATCGACCTGGTGCGGCGGCACGCCTTCGCGCCACGCACCGACGGGGGCCTCGGCCTGCGTCGCCTGCAGGCCGGCACGGACATCGCCAATCGTGCCTCGGCCCGGGTGTTGCGCCGCGCCGGTTTCCGGATGTGGGGCGTGGAGCGGTCGGTGCTGGCCCGCGACGACGAGCCGGGTCGCGACGCCCTCAACTGGGAACTGCTGGCGACCGACGACGTGGACGCCCAGCGGGTGTCGCCGGCCGTCATACCGACACTGGAGATCGACGGCCTGCGGCTGCGGCCGTGGCGCGACGCCGACGTCGCGTGGATGCCGGACGAGCCGGACGAGCTGGCCCGGCGTTATCTGCCCGCCGGGGCACAGCTCGGCAAGACGTCGTATGCCGCCTGGCTGGCCCGCCAGCGGCGGTTCGCCGACGAATCGCACTCGGTCTCCTGGTGCATCGCCGACGCGGGGAGCGACGCGGCCCTGGGTAGTGTCGCCATCTTCAACATCGGCGAGGCGACGGCCACCTCGGCGGAGGTCGGCTACTGGCTGCTGCCGGACGCGCGCGGCCGCGGAGTCCTGCCGCGCGCCCTGGAAGCGGTGGTGGCTCACTCGTTCGCGCCGCGCACGTCCGCAGGTCTGGGCCTCACCCGGCTGTATGCCGAGACGGACCTGGACAACCACGCCTCCCAGGCGCTGTTGCGCGGGGCGGGTTTCCGTCGCTGGGGCGAGGACCGGCAGGCCTACACGGCGGCGGACGGGCGGATCACCGACGGTGCGTACTTCGAACTGCTGGCGACCGATGACCGCGAGGCGCAGCGTGCGACGAAGCCGCCCGTGCTGGATTTTCCGGAGGTGCGGCTGCGTGGACTGCGTCGCGGTGATGCGGATGCGCTGGCGGCGACCTGGGCCGACCCGCAGGTGCGGCAGTGGCTGGCCGTGCCGCAGGAGGACCTGGGCGCCCGCGCCGGCGCCTACGTGGCCCGCAAGCGGTATGCCGACGCCGCGTCGCACGGGAGCTGGTGGGTGATCTGCGGCCCGGACGGCGACGAGTTCTGCGGGGTGATCGGGTTGCAGAACGTCGCCGACGGCAGCGCCGAGGTCGGCTACTGGCTGACCGCGACGGCCCGCGGGCACGGGCTGGCGACCCGGGCCCTGGAAGCGGTCTGCTCCTACGCCTTCATGCCTGCTGCGCGTGGCGGCCTCGGTTTGCGCCGCCTGTCGGCGGGTGTCGCGGCCGGCAACGAGGCGTCGGCCCGCGTCGCCCGGCGCTGCAGGTTCCAGCAGATCGGTCGGGCCCGCTCGGCCGAAGTGCTCGGCGACGGCAGCGTCGTGGACCTGCTGCTGTTCGACCGGCTCGCCGGCGACTGACCGGCGACTGACCGGCACGGGTCAGTCGGTCGGGTCGATGAGACCGCCGCGGACGGCATACATCGCGGCCTCCATGCGGCTGCGCAGCTGCAACTTGTCCAGGATGTTGCGGACGTGGTTCTTGACGGTGTTCTCGGCGATGAAGAGCTCGCCGGCGATCTTGCGGTTGGACCAGCCACGGGCCACCAGGCCGAGCACCTCGCGTTCGCGCTCGGTCAACTCCGCGACGGCCTCGTCCTCGTGCGTCGGTGCGCCGCGCACCAGCGCCGAGAACTTCGCGAAGAGCGTCGCGCCGAGCTCCGGTGCGAGCAGCGCGTTGCCGTCGGCGACCGTGCGGATGGCCTTCGGCAACTGGTCGGGCGCGATGTCCTTGAGCAGGTAACCGGTCGCGCCGGCCCGGACCGCCTCGACCAGGTCGGCGTCGTCGTCGGACGCGGTGAGCATCAGCACGTGGGTGCCCGGGAAGCGTTCCACCAGCTGCCGGCACACCCGCAGGCCGTTGCCGTCGGACAGGAAGATGTCCAGGACGACCACGTCGGGCGACGAGGACGCCGCGAGGTCCAGCGCCTCCACTGCGCTGCCGGTCTCCCCGACCACCACGATGTCGTCCTCGAGGTCGAGGATCATCCGCAGCCCGTGCCGGTAGATCGTGTAGTCCTCGACCAGCATCACGCGCACCGGCTCGGGACGCGCAGGAAGCGGGGCCGATGGTGCATCGGCCCCGCTTCGCGTGCGTGGAAGGTCAGTCACGTGTCGTCAGGTGCATGGTCATTGCGGTGCTCATGCGGTGCTTGCGGCCGGCGGCTCCTCCACGACGTCGAGCTGTATGACGCCGTAGGACCACCCACGACGACGATAGACCACAGACGGTTTGCCGGTTTCGGCGTCCTGGTAGAGGTAGAAGTCGTGGCCGACGAGCTCCATCTCGTTGAGCGCCTGGTCGACGCCCATCGGTGCGCTCGCGTGGACCTTCTCCCGCAGCTGGATCGGGCAGTCCTCGTCGCCGCCGACCTTGGCGATGTGCGCGGGCAGCGGCTTGTCCTCCACCGCTGCGTCGCTGACCGGCACGGTGAGTGTCGAGGTCGCGTCGTGGACGGAGGTGGGTTGCTTGCGGCCGCGGTGCACCCGCCGCTTGTCGCTGGTGCGGCGCAGGCGCTCGCCGAGCCGTGTCATCGCGACGTCGAGCGCGCCGTAGACGTCGTCCGCGCACGCCTCCGCACGGATCACCGACCTCTTGGCGTGACAGGTGATCTCTATGCGTTCCGCTTCCTTGGCCTGCCGTGGATTGGCCTCGTGCGTGACCACGACGTCGCACCGACTGACCCGCGGGTCGAGCTGAGGAACCTTGCTCAGCTTCTCTTCGATGTGCCGACGAAAACGCTCGGGGACCGTGACATGACGTCCGGTAACGGTGATCTCCATGGTGCACTCCTGGTGTCGACTGCAGTCGGTGAGGCGGGTCGGCATCCCTTAGCGGCCGGTCGGACACCTCCTCCGGGAGGGCGGGCGGAGCACCGTGACGCGGTGTGTCGATCGCACGAAGTGCTCCATGCACCGACGTTAAACCACCGGACCCACACCCGTAAATGGCCCGTCAGGGGGACACCCTGCCGGCACCGCGGCGCTCGCGCCGACATGCCGCTGGGTGGCGGCGACGGTCGCGGCCAGGACGTGCTCCGCTCCCCCGTCGACGAGGGCGGCACGGGCCTCGGCGAGCGACGAACCGGTGGTGACGATGTCGTCGATCACCACGCAAACCCGGCCCGGGACGAGGCGACGGCCCGCGACCGACAGCCGCATCGCACCGCTGATGTTGCGGGTGCGTTCCACCGCGCTCAGCCCGGCCTGGTCGCGTCCGGTGCGCGCCACCCGCAGCACCCGACGCAGCGCCAGCGGGGGCAGCCGGGCCAGGGCTCGACGCCCCAGCTCGAGCGTGGGCTCCCGGCCTCGCGCCCGGGTCGAGGACGCCCGGCTCGGCATCGGCACCACGAGCAGGCGCCGCCCGGCCCGCAGGGCCCGGGCGGCGCCATCATCGTGGGCGACCGCAGCGGCGAACGCGGAACGCAGCAGCAGCGCCAGCGGTGGCCCGACGTCGGCGCGGCCGGAGTCCTTGAAGGCGCGAAGCAATGCGGCGACGACTCCGTCATACGGGACCTGGGACCAGGTGGCGGGGAACCCGGGCGGCCATGGCCTGGGCCGGGCGACGAACGCCGGCTCGGCGAGCGCATCGGCCAGTGCGGCACGACACCGCCGGCACAGCGCGACACCGGAGGCGTCACAGCCGGCACAGGACCGTGGCAGCGCCAGGTCGCCGATCGCGTGCAACGCGGCGCGACAGTCGGAGCTGCGCAGGGCGGCCGGTGGAGCGAACACCGGACCATCGTGCGCCAGGTCCCGGTCGGGTCGCCCTACGGGACCGGCCGGCGGTGGACGGAGCGTGCCGCCGGGCGGGGATGTGGACGGCGGCGCGACCGGACCTCAGGTGCCGGAGGCGATCATCGCCGTGACACCGGGCACCTTCTGCCAGCTGGCGCCCACCCGCGTCAGCACCGTGTCGGCGTCGGTCTCGACGTACAGCGAGCTGGCGCCGCCACCGGTGGCCACCAGTTGCTCGCCTCCGGGCGTCTCGCCCAGGTCGCTGCTCAACCCGCCGATCGGCACGCTCAGCGGCTGTACGGTGCCGGACTGGTCGTCGCGGCACAGCACCGCCAGGGTCGCGTAGTCGATCCAGCCGACGTCGAGCACGTCGGTGACGCTGGGCGCGACCCGCAGCGGGGTGGTCAGCGACTGCGCGTGCCCGTTCCTGCCACGCACGACCCCGGCGACGTAGACCTGATCGGCGCCCTTCGGGGTCCGCACGGCCACGGCGATGCGCTCCCCGTCCGGCGACAACCGGATGGCGATGATCCGCTTGTCGCGCAGCCACGAGGCCTCGACCGGTTGCGGCTGGGCGTCCGCGACCGGTAGCTCGGTGTCGACGACCCACAGCGTGCCGTAGGCCGACTTGCCGCCGGAATCCTTCGGAGTGGACCGGCCGGCGACCCACAGCTCGTTGACCGCGTCGCCGGAGTCGGAGCGGGTGGAGGAGAAGCTCGGGGCGACCAGGTCGGTGCCGAAACCGCTGATCCGGCTCAGGTGGCCGTTCACCCAGCGGCCCAGGACGGCGTTGGCTCCGTCGATCGCCGCGACCTGTTTCCCGTCACCCGAGACGGCCAGGCGGTACCAGTTGCGGTTGATCGTGGGCAGCGTCGGCCGGTCCTTGACGCCGCCCTTGTTACGCAGGTCCACCCCGGGGTTGCCGCTGTCCATCCACTGCAGCTGGGTGGGACTGGTGCGGCCGACCAGCTGAGCCGGGTTGCCGCTGACGGCGGTGTAGCCGAAGTCCGCGGGCGTGTTGGGACTGTCGGGCAGTTGGGGTGTCTGCAGCCTGGCACCGTCGACCAGCACGACCACCCGCCGCACCTCACTGACCTGTCCCAGGGTGGCCAGCATGCTGGCCCACAAGGCGGTTCGCTGTGCGGGGGTGGCGGACAGCACCTCCTCGCTGACGTTCACCGAGGCGACGCCGTCGTTGTCGATGGACACCGACGATCCGGTCAGCTCACTGCCCCGCGGCAGCGCCGGGAGGGTCATACCGTTCATCCAGGCGGGGGCACCGCGCACCACGGCGGCGGCCAGCGAGCTGACCAGCCCGGTCTGGGTGTACCACTGGGTGTCGGGCACCAGCGTGTGACCGGTGGCGGCCGCGTAGTAGACCTCCTGCGGCTGGTAGATGCGTTTGAACTGCTCGACGTTCATCCACAGCCCGAAGTCCGCCGGCAGCGTGGAGATCCGCCATTCGCCGTCGACCTTGCTCAGCCCGAACTCCGCGGTGGTCGTCGCGCCCTCGGGTCGCTCGGTCAGGTGTGCTTCGGCGTCGAGGGAAGCGGCGCTCTCGGCGGTCGCGGTGATCGTGTTGCGGCCGCTGATCATCAGGTCGCGGGTGCCGGAGGTGACCGCGACGGTGCGCGGCGCCCATGCCCGGCTGGCGGTCTTGGTCAGGTATTCGCGGGCGCGCTCGTAGTTCTGGTTGGTGCCTGCCGTGGCGTCCAGGAACCCGCCGACGATGTCCTTCTGGCTCGCGCCGGGCGACGGTCCGGGGTATTCGATGTTGCCGATCGTCGGCGCCGCGTGGTTGTCGATCGCCTGGCCGGCGTGAACACTGCTGCTGGTGGGCAGCCCGCTGCAGCCGGCCATCGCGAGTGCGACCAGCAGCACCAGGGCGGCCAGCACCGGCCGATGGCGCGCGCCGGGCCCAGGCGCCGACCGCATCCCGGATCTCACGTGAACCTCCGCGAACCGTCCCCCGGCCGCGGCGCACCGGCCACCCGCGTGCCGATGGTCAGGCTGTTGCCGCTGGGCATGGCCAGGCCGATGCTGGAGTCGTCGGGTGCGAGGGTGACCGGCGACCGGCCGATCGGCTGCCCGGCGTGCACGGGCAGCGTCAGCCGGAAGCACGAGCCGTTGCCGACCTCGCCCCATGCCTGCAGCCAGCCGTCGTGCAACCGGGCGTCCTCCAGCGCGATCGACAGGCCCAGGCCGGTGCCGCCGGTGGTGCGCGCCCGCGCCGGGTCGGCCCGCCAGAAACGGTTGAAGACCTGCTCGGCGTCGCCGGGCCGCAGCCCGACGCCGTAGTCACGGACCGCCACCGCGACCGCTGTGGGATTGGCGCCGACGGTGATGTCGACGGGCTTGTGTTCGGCGTGCTCGATGGCGTTGGTGACCAGGTTGCGCACGACGCGCTCGATGCGCCGGGCGTCCATCGGCGCCACCGCCGCACGCCGGGAGTGCACGCGCAGCTTGACCCCTTGCGCCTCCGCGAGCGGCTCACAGGCGTCGACCACCCGGCCGACGATGTCCCGCAGGTCGATCTGCTCGGTGCCGGCGGCGGTCGCGCCGGCGTCGAACCGGCTGATCTCCAGCAGGTCGGTCAGCAACGACTCGAAACGGTCGAGCTCGCGGCTGAGCAACTCGGCGGACCGGGCGACCGGCGCCGCGAAGTCGGCCCGGCTGGCGTGGATCATGTCGACCGCCATCCGGATGGTGGTCAACGGGGTGCGGAGTTCGTGGGAGACGTCGGAGGTGAAGCGTTGCTGCAGCTTGGACAGGTCCTCCAGCTGGCGGATCTGTCGTTGCAGACTGTCCGCCATCGCGTTGAACGACGTCGCCAACCGGGCCAGGTCGTCCTCGCCGCTGACCTGCATGCGCTCGTTGAGGGCGCCGGCGGTCAACCGCTCCGAGACGTGCGCTGCGTCCCGCACCGGGGTGACGACCATCCGGGTGACCAGGTAGGCGATCCCGGCCAGCAGCAGGATCAGCGCCAGCCCGCCGAGCAGGAACGACGTGCGCACGATGCCGAGCATCTGCGACTCGGCGGTCATCGGCGCGATCAGGAAGTAGTCGTAGTTGCCGGCGTTGGGTATGGCGATCCGGGCGCCCACCACGACCGCCGGCACCTTGCGACCGTCGACCCGCATCGAGCCGATCTGCAGCTGGGCGTGTGCCGGGTCCTTCTGCACGGCGGCACGCAGCGCGTCCGGGATGAGCTTCTCGTCGCCCTGCTGGGTGGAGATGGTGCCCAGCGGCTGGAAGGTGTTGCCGGGCGCCCGCACGATCACCACGCGGACGTTCTGGTCCCCCACCTTGGTGCCGGCGCTGGAGGCCAGCTGCTGCGCGATCGCACGCAGCGAGGAGATGTCGGTGCGCGGTGCGTTGTTGAACTGGCTCTGCGCGTCGCTGCGCTGGTTGAGCGCCTCGTGCTCGGCGATGTTGGTGGCCCGCGACGCCAGCCCGCTGGCGATCCGCTGATACATGTAGGTGCCCAGCCCGAGGGCGACGAACGTGCCCAGGAACACCGTGATGGTGACGACCCGGAAGTGCAGCGAGCGCCGCCAGAGGCGAGCGATCGCAGCGCCGCCCCGGACGGCGAGGCGTTCGGTGCGGCGCCAGATCTGCTCGATCGAACCGTGCAACGAGTGCTCCGTCAGGCCGGTCCGGCTTTGTACCCGACGCCGCGCACGGTGAGCACGATCTCGGGGTTCTCCGGGTCCTTCTCGACCTTGGAGCGCAGGCGCTGCACGTGCACGTTGACCAGGCGGGTGTCACCGGCGTGCCGGTAACCCCACACCTGCTCCAGCAGCGTCTCGCGGGAGAAGACCTGCCACGGCTTACGGGCCAGCGCGACCAGCAGGTCGAACTCCAGCGGCGTCAACAGGATCGGTTCACCGGCCCGCTGCACCGCATGGCCGGACACGTCGATGGACAGATCACCCAGGGTCAGTGCCTCCGACTCCACGTCGTCACCGCGGCGCAGCCGGGCACGCACCCGGGCGACCAGCTCCTGCGGCTTGAACGGTTTGGTGATGTAGTCGTCCGCTCCGGACTCCAGGCCCAGCACCACGTCGACGGTGTCGGTGCGGGCGGTCAGCATGACGATGGGGACGGTCGACTCGGCACGGATCTGGCGGCACACCTCCACACCGTCGATGCCTGGGAGCATCACGTCGAGCAGGACCATGTCCGGCTTGGCGTCGCGGAACGCCTCCAGCGCGTGGTCCCCGGTGGCGCAGAAGGTCACCTCCAGGCCTTCGCCCTGCAGGATGATGCCGAGCATCTCGGCCAGCGATGGGTCGTCGTCGACGACCAGAACGCGTCCGTTGGTCACGTGTATGGGTCCTTTCACGAGCAGAGCCGCACCCCCGGTGTCGGCGGCATGACGTCCAGCGTATGTCGTCAGCGGACCACCGGCCCGCACCGCCGCGGCCACAGTACGGTGGGATGTATGAGTACGTCGGTCGATCTCGCAGCTCTCGCCGAAACCATTGGCGGTTACGGCACCGCCTATGTATTGACCACCACCGACGCCCGCGTGCGGGCTGTTGCGGTCGACCCGGTCCTGGTGGACGGCGTCTTCCGACTGACCTGGAGCAAGCGGACCGCTGCCAACATCGCGGCCAACCCGGTGGTGACGCTGCTCTTCCCACCGCTGGAGCCGCACGGCTACTCCCTGATCGTGGATGGCTCCGCCGAGGACACCGGTGACGCCCTGCACGTGTCGCCGACCGCCGCGGTGCTGCACCGCCCCATGGCTCACGCGGACGGCGGCGCGGCGGACGAGGACTGCGCCGACGACTGCCGGCGCATCTGAGCGTCGCGAGCCGGGCGACAGGCAAGACCCGGCGACCGCACGACAAGCCGAGCCGGGCGACAGGCAAGGATCAGCCAACCGAACGAGAAGTCGAGCCGGGCGACAGGCAAGGATCAGCCAACCGCACGACAAGCGGACGCCCGACGGAGCGACGTAGACGAGTAATGGGCCAGGTCCCGCGAGCTCGCTCGCGGACCTGGCCCATTACTCGTCGGAGGAGCGGAGTCCAAAGACTCAGTAGCGGTACATCTCCGGCTTGTAGGGCCCGGCGACGTCGACACCGATGTATTCGGCCTGCTCCTTGGTGAGTTCGGTGAGCTGGGCGCCGAGTGCCGGCAGGTGCAGGCGGGCGACCTTCTCGTCGAGGTGCTTGGGCAGCACGTAGACCTGCTTGTCGTATTCGCCGGGCTTGGTGAACAGCTCGATCTGCGCGATGGTCTGGTTGGCGAACGAGTTGGACATGACGAAGCTCGGGTGGCCGGTGGCGTTGCCGAGGTTCATCAGCCGGCCCTCGGACAGCACGATGATGGAGTTGCCGCCCGGGAAGGTCCACTCGTGGACCTGAGGCTTGATCTCGGTCTTGGTGACACCGTCGACCTTGGCCAGCCCGGCCATGTCGATCTCGTTGTCGAAGTGTCCGATGTTGGAGACGATCGCCTTGTTCTTCATCTGCTGCATGTGCGCGGCGGTGATGATGTTGAAGTTGCCGGTGGTGGTGACGAAGATGTCCGCTTCGCCGACCACGTCGTCCAAGCGGGCGACCTGGAAGCCCTCCATGGCGGCCTGCAGGGCACAGATGGGGTCGATCTCGGTGACGATCACCCGGGCGCCCTGGCCGGCGAGTGCGGCGGCGCAGCCCTTGCCGACGTCGCCGTACCCGCAGACGACGGCCACCTTGCCGCCCACCAGGACGTCGGTGGCGCGGTTGAGCCCGTCGAGCACGGAGTGGCGGCAGCCGTATTTGTTGTCGAACTTGCTCTTGGTGACCGAGTCGTTGACGTTGATCGCCGGGAAGAGCAGTTCGCCGGCCTTGGCGAGTTCGTAGAGGCGGTGGACGCCGGTGGTGGTCTCCTCGGTGACGCCCTTGACCTGGGCGGCGACCTTGGTCCACTTCTGCGGGTCCTGCTCGAGGGTGCGGCGCACCAGTGTCTTGAAGACCTGGAACTCCTCGGCGTCGGCGTCGGTCGTGGGCGGGACCTGACCGGCGCCTTCCCACTCCTTGCCCTTGTGGACGAGCATGGTGGCGTCGCCGCCGTCGTCGAGGATCATGTTGGGGCCGTCGCCCTCGGGCCAGGTCAGCGCCAGGTCGGTGCAGTCCCAGTACTCCTCGAGCGTCTCGCCCTTCCAGGCGAAGACTGGGACGCCCTGGGGGTCGTCCGCGGTGCCGTGGGGACCGACGACGACAGCGGCCGCGGCCTCGTCCTGGGTGGAGTAGATGTTGCACGAGGCCCAGCGCACCTGCGCGCCGAGCGCGGTGAGGGTCTCGATGAGGACGGCCGTCTGCACGGTCATGTGCAGCGAGCCGGTGATCTTGGCGCCCTTGAGCGGCTGGCTGGCGGCATACTCCTCGCGGATCGCCATCAGGCCGGGCATCTCGTGCTCGGCCAGGCGGAGTTGGTGACGTCCTGCCTCGTGCAGGCTCAGATCCTTGACCTTGAAGTCGAACGACATGGGTGTCCGTTCCCCTTAATGGTTGCTGTCAACTGTCCGAGCCGGCGCGCCCCTCTGGGCTGCTATTGGCACAAGGGTCATCACCCACGCCGGTGCCGGCAGTCTACTCGCCGGCCGCCGGCGCGCCCACGTCGCGCAGGTGGTGGACGAGGTCGTGCAGGCAGTACCGCCCGAGGGTGAGCACGGTGAAGGTGGAGCCGCCCGCGCGGCGGCCGGTCCGTCGCCAGGCGTCGTCGGGCACCGTGTCGAACCGGGTGGCGAGGGTGTCGGCGGCGGGGCCGATCTCCGCGGCCACGGTCGACGGCGACTGTTCGGCATACGCGCCCTCGACCGCGGCGGCGTCCTGGTCCCAGTTGTCGAAGGGCGGGTCGTCGCGGTCCAGCATCAGCCGCAGCCGCCGATCGAACACCCGGCAGACGTCGCGCACGTGGGCGCCGTATTCCAGGTCGGACCAGACACCGGGTCGGTTGCGTCGGGCCGCGCCGGGTCGCCGCAGCACCTCGGGCCACGGCTCGACCGCTTGCAGGATCCGCGCACCGAGTGCCGCACCGGGTATGGCGCCCGCCTCGAATCCACATTCAGGACAAGGGCGTTCGAGTACCCACGTCCAGTCCTTGCTATCGGGGACGATCTCGTCAGTTGCCATGGGCGCTCCTTCGGGCGGTGGCAGGGATGATCGGGGCCAGGGCGAGATCGAGGCCGCGCTCGAAGGCGGCGCCGGCGCCGTGCACGTCGAGGCCGGCGGCGCGGCGATCCTGTTCGTCGCTGACCGAGCCGAGGACGTGGTGGGCGATCAGGTCGGTGGCGGCGGCGGTGTCGGCGGGGGTTTCGGTGAGCCGGCCGACCAGTCTCCGGAGGCGGACGAAGGCGGGCACGGAGTCCGGGTCGAGGGCGTAGCCGAGGGCGACGACCGCGGAGCCGTCCGGGACGGGCAGGACCGCTTCTCGGATCCCCCGGGCCAGGTGCCGGATGCCGGCGACCGGCTCGGCACCGGCTGCCGTGGTGACGTCGGCGAGCATGCGTTCGGCGACGCGGATCAGCAGGGTCTGCTTGTTGTCGACGTGCCAGTAGAGGGCGCCGGGCTGCACCTGGAGTTCCCGGGCGAGCCGGCGCATCGTCAGGTCGGCCAGGCCGTGTGCGCGCAGCAGTCCGACCGCGGCATCGATGACCTCGTCATGGGTCAACGGCATGGACTCGCACCTCCGGGTCGCGCGCGTGGCGGTCGTCGCGGCATACTTGAACGGTGTTCAAGGATATGTCGTTCATCGACCATCGTGTCACCGAAATCCTCGCAGGTGAGCAGGCGACGCCGCAGGACGCTCTCGCGGTGCTGTCGGCTCCGGACCCGGAGGTGCTGCAGTTGACCGCTTCGATCGCGCGGCTGCGGCGCGCGCACTTCGGCAACACGGTCAAGGTCAACTACCTGGTCAACCTCAAGTCCGGATTGTGTCCGGAGGACTGCCACTACTGCTCGCAGGCGCTCGGGTCGGACGCCGACATCCTGAAGTACAAGTGGCTGCAGACGGACGAGGCGATCGCCCAGGCCACCGCGGGCGTGCGCGGCGGCGCGACGCGGGTGTGCATGGTCAGCAGCGGGCGCGGGCCGACCAACCGTGACGTCGACCGGGTGTCGGCGATGGTGACCGCACTGAAGGACGAGCATCCCGATGTCGAGGTCTGCGCCTGCCTGGGCCTGCTCAAGGACGGCCAGGCCGAGAAGTTGCGCTCGGCCGGTGTCGATGCCTACAACCACAACATCAACACCGCTGAGTCGCACCACGATTCGATCGTAACGACCCACACGTACGCCGACCGTGTGGATACCGTCGAGCGTGCCAAGTCGGCCGGGCTGTCCCCGTGTTCCGGGCTCATCGCGGGACTCGGCGAGAGCGACGAGCAACTGGTCGAGGCGTTGTTCGCACTCCGTGAGATCGGCTCCGACTCAATCCCGGTGAACTTCCTGATGCCCTTCGACGGGACGCCGTTCGAGGACACCTGGGAACTCACGCCGCTGCGCTGCCTGAAGATCCTGGCCATGGCGCGCATGGTCTGCCCCGACAAGGAGATCCGCATCGCAGGCGGCCGCGAGATGCACCTGCGGTCACTGCAGGCGCAGGCCCTGCACCTGGCGAACTCGATCTTCCTGGGTGACTACCTGACCTCCGAGGGACAAGCCGCCAAGGATGACCTCGCGATGATCGAGGACAACGGCTTCGTGGTGTTGGGCAGTTCGAGCGAGTCGCGCGACGGCGAGGAACCAGCCGCGTATCGAGACCACGTCGCCGATCCGACGATCCGCCGCCGCGGCGCGGGGACCGAGCTGCAACCGAATGCGTGAGGTCGCCGCACTCGCCACCCGCCACGCCGGCGGGGACCTCGCCACGCGCGACCGCGGCCTGGTCTGGCACCCCTACGCACCGCTGAACGGCCCCGTGCCGTATGCCGTTTCGGGTGCCTCCGGAGTGCGGCTCTCGTTGGAGTGTCCGGACGGCGGCACCACCGAGGTCGTCGATGCGATGGCGTCCTGGTGGTGCGCGGTGCACGGTTACCGCCACCCGGTGTTGGACACGGCGGCACATCGGCAGATCGAGGACTTCAGCCATGTGATGTTCGGTGGGTTGACCCACGAGCCGGCGGTCGAGCTCGCGGAGCGACTGGTCGCGATGGCGCCGGGGCCGATGGCGCACGTCTTCTTCGCCGACTCCGGATCGGTGTCGGTGGAGGTCGCCCTGAAACTCGCGCTGCAGTATCAGGCAGCTACGGGTTCCCCTGGGCGGCAACGGTTTCTGACCATTCGCGGCGGCTACCACGGTGACACGTTCGCGGCGATGAGCGTGTGCGATCCGGTCGACGGCATGCACTCTGCCTTCCCGGGTGTGCTCGCATCGCACCTCTTCGCGCGCCGGCCGCCGCTGGCGCAGCTGGATGCCGATGGTCGCTGGACCACCGACGAGACGGCATTCGCGCAGTGGGTGGCGGACTTCCGGTCGCTCGCTGCGGAGCACGCACGGGAACTCGCGGCCATCGTGATGGAGCCCGTCCTGCAGGGTGCCGGCGGCATGTATCCCTACGACCCGCGATGTGTCCGGGTCATGCGCGAAGTGGCCGACGAGCACGGTCTGCTGCTGATCGCCGACGAGATCGCGACCGGGTTCGGCCGCACCGGAAGGCTTTTCGCGTGTGAATGGGCCGACGTGGCACCGGACGTCATGTGCGTCGGCAAGGCGCTGACGGGCGGCTACCTGTCGCTGGCGGCCGTGCTGATGTCGTCCCGGGTCGGTGCCGCCATCACCGAGTCGTCCTTCGGCGCGCTGCTGCACGGACCGACCTTCATGGCCAATCCACTGGCCTGCGAGGTGGCGTCGGCATCGCTGGACCTGTTGCGGGACTCCTGGTCGCAGAACGTATCTCGGGTCGACGCCGGGCTGCGGGCCGGGCTGTCGGCCGCGCTCGAGCTGGACTCGGTGGTCGGCGTGCGGACGGTGGGCGCGGTTGGCGTCATACAGCTGGACCGGCAGGTCGACGTCGCAGCCGTGACGGCCGCCGCCGTGCGACACGGCGTGTGGGTCAGGCCGTTCCGCGATCTGGTCTACACGATGCCGCCATACGTCTGCACCGACGAGGACGTCGCAATCATCTGTGCCGGGATGGTCGCCGCCGTGCGCGAGGTGCACGGATGACCTGGGATCAATGGCTCGCCGAACGCGCGGGACTGCGTCACGAGCGCGGTGTCGACCGCATCGATCCCGTGCTGCGCGACGACTCGATGATCGACCTCGCGTCGAACGACTACCTCGGCCTGGCTCGCGACGCACGCGTCGTCGAAGCAGCTGTGGCGGCGACCGAGCAGTATGGCGCCGGCGCGGGTGCTTCACGGCTCGTGACTGGCACCCTCCCGGTCCACCGCGAGCTCGAGTCCGCATTGTGCGAGTTGACCGAATGGCCCGCCGCACTTGCGTTTTCGAGCGGTTATGCCGCCAACCTGGGCGCCGTGACAGCACTGACCGGACGTGGTGCGCACATCCTGCTCGATGCACACGCGCACGCTTCGCTGCACGATGCGGCCCGCATGTCGCGGTCGCCATACGACGTCTTCGCGCACAACGACCCGGCTGATCTCGATGCGCGACTGCGTCGACTCGACGGTGCGCGCGTGCTCGTGGCGGTGGAGTCGATCTACTCCGTCCTCGGGGACGCCGCTCCGCTGGCTGAGCTGCATGCCGTCTGCCGACGCCACGACGCCTTGTTGCTCGTCGACGAGGCCCACGGGATCGGGGTCGCCGGCGACGGTGGCGGGCGGGTCCGAGCACTCGGGCTGGCGGGCACAGCCGACCTGGTGGTGACGGTCACGCTCTCCAAATCGCTTGGCGCGCAAGGCGGGGCCGTGCTTTCCGCGAGACCGATGCGGGATCATCTCGTCAACTCGGCACGATCCTTCATCTTCGACACCGGCCTCGCACCTGCGGCTGCCGGAGCCGCGACCGAGGCTGCGCGGATCATCGGGACCCGACCCGAGCTGGCGGAGGCCGTACACGTGCGCGCGGCGGTGATCGCCGAACAGTGCGGCATCGCACCCGCGGCCGGTGCGGTGCAGTCGGTGCCGATGCCAGGTCCGCTCGAGGCAGTCGCTGCACGGGAGGAGTTGCGTTCGGCCGGAGTGCTGGTCGGCTGCTTCCGGCCACCGAGCGTGCCGGACGGGGTCTCCCGCCTGCGGATCACGGCGCGAGCGGATCTGCCGCTGGACGTCGTCGAGTCGGCGGCGGCACAGGTGCGAGCTGCGTCCGCGCGGACCGAGCGGGTCACGACATGACCGCCCTCGTCGTCACCGGGACCGACACTGATGTGGGCAAAACCATTGCCACGGCCGCGATCTCGGCAGTGCACACTGCTGCTGGCCGGAGCGTGGCGGTGTACAAGCCGACCCAGACCGGCGTCACCGGCGGCGAACCCGGTGACGTCGCGAAGGTCGAACGTCTCACCGGTGTCCGTGGCGAGGACGGCGTGCGCTTGGTCGCCGCAATGGCACCGAGACCTGCCGCAGCGCTCGAGTCGGCCACACTCCCCCGCCTCGACGATCATCTGGGCCGGATCACCGAGCTGGAGCGCGCCTTCGACGTCGTGCTTGTCGAGGGCGCGGGGGGCCTGCTCGTGGAGCTGACCGAAGGCGGCGAGACGATCGCCGATCTCGCGATCGCGCTCGACGCACCCGTCGTGGTGGTGGTGCGGTCAGCGTTGGGCACCCTGAACCACACCGCGCTGACGCTGGAAGCGTTGCAGGCCAGGGGGAGTCAGCCGCTCGGCATTGTTCTGGGTTCCTGGCCGGTCGATCCCTCCGCGGTGGAACTCAGCAACCGAGAGGCCTTCGAGAGCGGTGCGGTGCCACTGTTGGGCGCCATACCGGCTGGAGCAGGCGGACTGCCACGCGACGAATTCGTGGCAGCCGCGCGTGGTTGGCTGCCGCTGGTCCCCCGCTAGTTCCGCCAGAGCCAGCGAAGCGCGTCCGGCAGGAGGACGCCGCCGTGGTTGCCGGCGTGCTCGCCTTCGCCGAGGACGAACCGGAAGTCGTATGCCGCCTCCGCGAGCGCCGCTGCGGTGCGGAGGTTTTCGGCGAGCCAGTTGTCCTCCGGCTCGTCCCAGCGGAGGTCTCGATGGCTCTCCTGCAGGAAGAGCCGCAATGGCTTGCGCGGTGTTGTCGCGAGCAGTCGCGGGTAGGGGTTGCCACCGGGGATCTGCGCGAAGCTGGAGACCAGGGCGATCACCTTCCGGAACACGTCCGGCCGGTGCCAGGCAGCGGTGATGGAGCAGTTGCCACCACTACTGCCGCCACAGAGTGCACGCGCGTCGGGGTCGTCCGTCGTCGGCGCAATCTCGTCCACCCGAGGCAGCACCTCCTCGAGCAGGAACGTGGCATATCGGACGTCGAACGCGTCGTACTCGGCATTGCGGTTCTTGCGCTTTCGAGCGTCGTCGGTGCCCGGGAATACGCCGGGCTCCACGAATACGCCGATCATCGGCGGTATGGCGCCGGCGTGGATCAGGTTGTCGAGCACGATGGCGCCCCGCACGTCGGCGTCCGGATCCAGGTACCACCAACCGTCCTGAAAGACGATCACCGGCAGCGGATCACCGGAGGCGTCATGCGGCGAGTGCACCCAGACCGTGCGCTCGGTGCCCGGATAGATCCGGCTGTCCTCGAGGGTGAATTCGGTCGTCACCCCAGGCGGGACGTCGTCCCGCCGCTCCGAGTCCGGCCCGTGCTCGTAGAGCACATCGGACTGATCGATCGGCAATGGCGTGTACGGGAGCCGGGTCGACATGTCGCTCAGCCTATTGCGCTCCGTCGGCCGCGCTCGGCTGTCGGTGCCGTCACCTACCGTCCACTCATGGCAACCGCTGAGACATTGCTACGAGACCTGTGCGACCGGATCGACGCTTGTGCCTGGGACACCCTGGGCGAGCTGCTCCATCCGGACTTCGTCTGCCGATATGCGCACACCGGGGAGACGCTCGGCGGGCCCGAGTGGGTGCGGCTCAACGCCGAGTATCCGGGATTTCAACGCCTTGAGGTCCTCGACGCCGTGGCTTCCGGGGATCGTGCGGTTGCACGTGCGCTCATCGTCGGCGGACCGGACGGCGCGGACCAGGAGTTCCAGGTCGCGAGCTTCGTCACCGAGCGGGACGGGTTGATCGCCGAGCTCACCGAGGTCTGGACCGATGTCGGCCAGGTCGCTCCGGAGGGCACCCGCCCGGAGTAGAAAGGAGCACGTGCTGAGCGACGACACGGCGGAGCGGCTGCTCGGCGGGTTCGGGCTGACGCCGCAGGTGCTCGCCATCGAGGAGGTCGGGCGCGCCTGGTCCAACCGCGTGTGGTCCGTGCGCACCGCCGGCGGCCACTACGCGGTGAAGGAGATGCTCAACCCGTGGGGCGATCCGTCGTGGCGCGAGTGGCTCGACGAGGCGATCCGTTTCGAACGGCGGGCGGTCAAGGCCGGTGTGCGTTCCCCGCGCCCAATCGCGAGCCCGGCCGGCGAGGTTCTGCTCGACGTCGACGGGCGGACCTTCCGTGCGCACCAGTGGATCGGGCACGCCCGGCCGTGCCCGCCCGGACCGGTCCGGAAGTCCGTCGCGTGCGCCGTCGCCCGTGACTTGGCGACGATGCACGCCCTGCACGTCGTGCCGACGCGCGAGGACGTCTTCCCGACGCCGACGACTGCGACGTGCGACGGCTGGCCGGATCTGGTCGCGGAGTTGCGGCGACGCGGTTCGCCATACGCCGAGGACGCGGAGCGGGTCGCTCCCGAGATCGCGACCGTCCGGGCGTGGTTCACCCGCCGTCCTGGTGGCCGCCGGGTGATGTCACACGGTGATGTCGATCCGAAGAACCTCCTGCTGCTGGCGGACGGCTGCCCCGTGTTGGTGGACTGGGACGTTGCGGCGCCGTGGTTGCCGGCCGAAGAAGCGATGCGCACCGCCATGTCGCTGGCGAACTGGACCGATCCGGCGATCGCCCGGACGTTCCTGTCCACCTACTTCCGCGCGGGCGGCGAACACTTCGAACCCCACGCCGCCCTGCTGGCGCACGATCTGCGCATCAGCATCGACTGGCTCGACCGTTGCCTGCGCATCGCCTCAGGTCTGCTGTCCGCCGGTCCGCGCCGGACGACGGAGGCATCGGAGCAGGCGGCGGCCGAGTTGCACAATCTCCCCGCGCGTGTCCGAATTGCGGCAGATCTGCCTCATTGGTCAACAAAGCCTCACGCAACGCGTCAGTCCCATACGTTTGGTGCGTGACTCTCAGCTCCCTGCACGGTGTAGACGTCGTTCTCGTTCGTGAGGTAGCTCCCGAACTACACTCTGCTGCCGTGCAATTGGTTGCTGAACTCTCCTCCTCGGCGCCATCGCTGCGGTATGACGCACTCGAGGCCCTCGTCGCGCACGACGCCATCGATCTCTTCGTGGCGACGCGGGACGACGATGCCATCGGCATGCTGACGCTGGCGACATTTCCGATCCCCACCGGGGTCCGGTCCTGGGTCGAGGATGTCGTCGTCGCCTCCGCGGCCCGCGGCTCCGGGGCAGGCAAGGCGCTCTTGGACGCGGCAGTCAACCGGGCACGAGAGTTGGGCGCGCGCACCGTCGACCTGACCTCCAGGCCCAGCCGAGAAGCCGCAAACCGGCTCTACCAACGCGCCGGCTTCGAACTGCGCGACACCAACGTCTACCGCCTGCAGCTCTGACACCCTCCCATCGGGATCGATCAGCTTCCGCACGGTGCGCCGTACGGTGAACCCATGAGCCACTGGAGCAGCAGCGACGACCGGGTCATGGCACTACCGTCCGGACGACTGATCCGTGGCCGTGGACTGAGCGCGCACCCGGAGCTTTCGCCGGATCCTGAGTTCGGCCTCTACCTGCTCGCGACCCCCGTGAGCGGTGTGCCCTGGGAGCACACGTGGGTCGAGTGGACGGATTTCGGGCTGCCGATCGATCCGATGGCTGCACGCCGGGCGCTGGCCGCGGCGTGGCAACGAGCGGCACGCGAGCGCGTCGAGATCGCATGCCTGGGCGGATTGGGCCGCACGGGAACGGCACTCGCCTGTCTCGCAGTGCTCGATGGCCTGCCGGCCGATACGGCGATCACTCTCGTCCGCACCCGGTATGACGCGCGCGCCATCGAAACGGCCGAACAGGTCGACTACGTCACGGAATTCGCGGAGCAATCCTCCGGCACTCGACCCGCGAGCGACGCGCGAGCAGTCCGGGTCGGCGCCTACGCCGTGTGCGTCCGCGACGGCTACATCCTGCTAACGCACCAGCTGTCGCCCGGCCCAGCACAAGGGAAGTGGACATTGCCCGGTGGTGGCGTCGACTTCGGCGAGGACCCGGCGGACGCCGCTTTCCGCGAATGCCGCGAGGAGACCGGTCTCACACCGACGATCGGCCGGCCGCTGGGGGTGCACTCCTCCACGGTCGACGCCTTCGGCGAGTTGTGGCACAGCGTGCGGCTCCTCTATGCGGCGTCGTTCCCCGACGGACGCCCCGAACCCACCAGCCCGCAGGACGGCGAGATCGACAGAGTCGGCTGGTTCCCGACCGACCGTTTACCGGAGCCGGTCACCGATTGGGTGACGCTCGCGGTGCGCTCGGTCGCCTGAACCGGTCAGCCGTGTGCGGCCGTTCTCCGCGGCAGCACGTGCAGCACCGCGACCACGATCGCGCCGACCACCGCTCCCAGCACGGCCGAAAAGAAGGTGTTCACAACCCATCCGAACGTCGAACCCAGCGCACCGGTGGCGTCGTGGACGGCGTTCTCCAGGTGGTGCACCAGACCGTATGGCGCGTGCCACCCCAGCTCGTCGAAACCGTTCAGCAGGATGTGACCGCCGACCCAGAGCATGGCCACGATGCCGACGGTGGACAGCGCCGCCATCACCTTCGGCATCCCCATCACCATGCCGCGGCCGATCGCCTCTCGGACGCCCGTCGCTCCGTCCGCCAGCGCCAACCCGATGTCGTCCATCTTCACGATGAGCGCCACGACGCCGTACACGAGGGCCGTGATGACCAGAGCGACGACGATCAAGATGATCGTCCGCGCGACGAACGGCTCGTGGTCGACCTCGTTGAGGGCGATGACCATGATCTCGGCGGACAAGATCAGGTCGGTGCGAATGGCACCCGCGACGACCTTCCGCTCGTCCTTGGGCTCGCCGTCCGACTCCTCATGGTGGCCGGCGAGCGCCTCCCAGATCTTCTCCGCGCCCTCGAACGACAGATAGGTGCCGCCCACCATCAGGATCGGGGTCAGCGCCCACTCCGCGAACTGACTGAGGATCAACGCAATAGGCAGGATGAGCAACAGCTTGTTGCGCAGTGAGCCGACGGCGATCTTCTTGATGATCGGCAGCTCCCGATGTGCCGAGAGCCCCTCGACATACCGCGGCGTCACGGCGGTGTCGTCGACGACCACACCGACCGCCTTCGCACTCGCCTTGCCGGTGGCCGCACCCACGTCGTCCAGTGACGCCGCAGCGAGTTTCGCGAGGGCCGCGACGTCGTCGAGCAGCGCTACCAGTCCACCTGCCATGCGCAGAGTCTATGCAGCAGACGCTCAGCAGCCGGTCGGTGTCAGTCGAACTCGAGTCCCAGCAGCGCGTTCTCGACGACCTCCGCGAGGGCCGGGTGGATCCAGTATTGTCCACGGGCGACATCGGGGGCCGGCTGACCGAAACTCATCGCCTGGATGATCGGCTGGATCAGTGAGCTCGACATCGGGCCCATCACGTGGGCGCCCACGATCAGCTGGGTCCGGCGGTCGGCGATCACCTTGAAGATGCTGGTGGTGTCCTCCATCGCCCAGCCGTATGCCGTGTCGCCGTACTGCTGCACCTTGACGGTCACGTCGATGCCGGCGGCCCGCGCCGCGGCCTCGGTCATACCGACCGACGCCAGCTGCGGGTGCGTGAACACGGCCGAGGGCACGAACCGGTGGTCGAACGCCTGCAGATCCTGCGGGTGCACCAGGTTGTGCGCGACGACCCGCGCCTCGTGATTGGCCACGTGCTTCAGCTGGTATGCCGAACTCACGTCACCGAGCGACCACACCCCCTCGGCACTGGTGCGGCCGAACTCGTCGACCCGCACCCGGCCGTCCGAATGCGTCGCAACACCAGCCCTTTCCAGCCCGAGGCGTTCGACGTTCGGGCGGCGCCCGGTGGCGACGAGGAGGAGCCCACCACTGATCAGCTCGCCGGAGTCCAGCTCGAGCACGACCTCGCCCTCTGCCTCCTTGACCCCGACCACCTGCGCACCCAGATGCACGTCCCACTGCCGGACCGCCAGCGCGGTGAAGGCCTTGCTGATCTCCTCGTCCTCCTTGCGCAGCAGCTGCGGTCCGCGGTTGACGATGTGCACCTGGACCCCCAGCGCGCTGAAGACGTGCGCGAACTCGGCGGCAATGAAGCCACCGCCGAGGATCACCATCGACGCCGGCAGCTCGTCGATGCGCATGATCGTGTCACTGGTGTGGAACGGCACGCCCGCCTGCGAAACCACCTCGGGCACAAAGGAATGCGCGCCCGTGGCGATCACGATCTGGTCGGCGGTGACGGTCTCGACCCGGTCCCGGACCTGCACCCGCAGTTCGCGCGGGCCCACGAACTCCGCGTGCCCCTCGTAGGCGGTGGTGTTCGCGCCGTTCTCGCGGTAGGCGCGGCCGCCGGCCTCGATGGGGTCGATCCGGCCGAAGACACGGTCCCGGATGTCGCGCCAGCGCACTCCGTCCAGTGTCGCGTCCACGCCGTACGTCGCGGATCCGCGGACGGCGTCGGCCACCTCGGCGGCATACACGAACATCTTGGTGGGGATGCAGCCGACGTTGAGGCAGGTGCCGCCGAAGAGGCCCTCTTCGATGACAGCGACACGCTTGTCGTCGAAGTCGGGCGTCACGAGGGAGTTGCCGGAGCCGGTGCCGATGATGGCCAGGTCGAAATGTGTCACCAGGAAAGGGTATGTCGGGCGTGCTCTCGACACGCGCCTCCCCCGCGGCGCCCCTCCGGCGCCCCGGACCGACGCGTGCTCACAATGCGAGAAGCGCGTTCACACTTCGGACAGACAGGGGCAGGCTGGCGGAATGGCCGAGAGCACCCACTGGCGACGCAATCTCGTTGTCTGCGTGGGCGGTTCGTTCACCACCATCGTCGCGATGACGATGCTCATCCCCTACCTGCCGATCTTCGTCGAGCAACTGGGCGTGCACGAACGCGCCGCGGTGCTGCGCTGGTCCGGCATCGCCTACAGCGCGACCTTCTTCGCGGCCGCGCTCACCGCGCCGCTGTGGGGTGCGCTCGGTGACCGCTACGGCCGCAAGTCGATGTTGATCCGCGCGAGCCTGGGCATGGCGGTCGTGATGTCCTGCATCGGTCTGGCACAGAACGTCTGGCAGCTCGTCGGACTGCGACTGCTCACCGGCCTGCTCGGGGGTTACTCCTCCGGGTCGACGATCCTGGTCGCGGCCCAGACCCCGAAGGAGCGCAGCGCCTGGGCACTGGGCGTGCTCTCCGGCGGCGTCATGGCGGGAAACATCGCCGGACCGCTGATCGGCGGCTTCGCCCCGGCTCTCATCGGTGTGCGCACGACCTTCCTGCTGGCCGGCGCCCTCATCTTCCTGGCCTTCCTGGCGACCACGACCTTGCTGCACGAGGAGCGGGCGACCGCCTCGGCGCGGCAGCCGCAGCACCGGCCGGTGTGGTCCGAGCTGCCGCATCGCGGCACGGTGTTGGTGCTGCTGCTCACCTCTTCGTCGGCCAACTGTCCGGCACCGACCATGCGTCCTTCGCGGCAGGCGTCATCATGGCGCTCGGTGCCGCGGGCAGCATCGCCTCGGCACCCCGGTTGGGCCGGCTCGGCGACCGGATCGGCCATCTCGGCGTCGTCACCGGCTGTCTGGGCGTCGCCGGACTGGCGTTGCTCGCTCAGGCGGCCGCCCCGAACGTCGCCGTCTTGGCGATCCTGCGTCTGCTGATGGGTATGGCGCTCGGCGGGCTGATGCCCGCCCTCACCGCGGCGATCCGGCACCGGGTGCCGGACGCGGTCGTCGGGCGGGTCCTCGGGGTGTCGGTGTCCGCGCAGTACGCCGGGCAGGTGACCGGGCCGTTGATGGGCGGGTATGTCGGCGCGCACCTCGGGCTTCGTCCGGTCTTCGTGATCACGGCGATCGTGCTGCTCGCCGTGGCCGCGGCCGATTTCGTGCTGCTGCGACGCAGCCCGGCGCGCAGCGGCACCAGCTACTGACCGGAGGTGCGGTCGCGCAGGTCGGCCACGTGCGGTGAGACGGCCGGGTCGACGCCGAGCCCGAGCGCGAGGTAGGTCGCCGCGAAGTCGGTCAGCGCCATCAGTTCGGCCAACCGGACCACCGGATGTCCGGCGGCTGCGGTGGACTCGATGACCTTGGCACCCGCCGCCCGAGCGGTGCCGAGCACCGCATCGGTGAGGGCCTCGGCCGCGTCGCTGTCCGGAGTCGGCGGCCGGACCGGCGCATCTCTCAGCATCATCAGGCCGAGCTTCGGCTGCGCCGGCGCGTCGAGGAACGGGTCGGCGAAGATGTCGGCCTGCCGGCCGGTGTTGGCTCCTGCTCCGCCGCCGGCGGTGAAGGGCCCGTCGAAACAGGCAACGACCTGCGACGCCGCGTCCGGCAGCTCACCCCACGTCGCGGGGATACGCGCGGTCTGCGCCAGCATGGCCGCCGAGCGGCGTGCCGCCACGCCGGCGAGCGCACCGTCGCCCAGCACGACCGGAACCGTCTCGGCCAGTTGCACGGCCACCAGCTTGGCCGGATTGACGAACGACTCCGACGACGGACGGCACGCGTCCGCCTGCTCGTCCAGCCGAGCCGCCACCTCGCCGAGGACGTGCTGCGGCACGTCGATCAGGCCCAGCCCCTCACCGGCCATCAGCACCGGGGTCAGCAGCGACCAGAGCGAGGTCCGCGACGACGCGCGCCCGCGTCCGACGCCGATGTGCACGCCGCGCGCACGATGGCTGATCTCCGACAGCGGCGAGTCCTCGGCACCGACGGTCAACAGGGCGGCGCCTCGGCGCGCCGCCTCGCGGGCGACCGCGACCGGTCCGTCCGCACGTCCGGACAGCGACACGGCGATGACCAGGTCCAGCGGGCCGACCCAGCCCGGCAGGGGCAAATTGCGCCGCACCGTGACCGGCACCGGCGAGGATGGTTCCGCGAGCATCTCCAGCACGTCCGCGACGACGGCGCTGCCGCCGAGTGCCGCCACCACGACCGAGCGGGGCCGCTCCCCGTAGGCGACCCGGTCGATGCCACCCTCGGTGGAGAGCGTCACCGCCTCGCGGACCTGGGCGCCGGCGGTCGCCAGCGCGCGCAGCGTCTCCCGAGTGTCCCGGCGAGCCAACTCGTCGGGATCGTCGAGACCGGACTCGTCCAGGTAGGGCATCAGCTTCCGTGTCGGCGCGTCAGACGGTGAACACGCGGGACTCGTCGGCCAGCAGCACCGGCACACCGCCGTCGATGCGATAGCCACGCCGCTGACCGGGCCCACCGCAGTCGGCCGCACACTGCAGCTCCGCAGCACCGTCCGGGCCTGTGGCGTCGATCAGCTCGTGCAGACCGACCGGGCACCGCAGGATCTCCCGCAACCAGGGTTCGATCGTCGTGCTGCTCATGGGTTCTCCTCACGAATCTGCTGCAGGGCGCCGTCGCGCACGCGTTCCATCGTCGCACGGTCGGCCGCTTCGACATTGAGCCGCAGCAACGGCTCGGTGTTGCTGGCGCGGACATTGAGCCACCACATGGGCTCGCCGCGGTGGGTGATCGTCAGACCGTCGAGCGTGTCCTGCTCGACCTCGCCCAGCCGCTGGGCCCAGTCGCGCACCCGCTCGGTCGCGGCGGCACCGTCGCTCACCCGGGAGTTGATCTCGCCCGAGGCGGCATACCGGCTGTATGACGCCGCCAGCTCCGACAGCGGCCGGTCCTGCTCCCCGAGCGCGGCCAGCACGTGCAGTGCGGCGAGCATCCCGGTGTCGGCGTACCAGAAGTCCCGGAAATAGTAGTGCGCAGAGTGCTCACCACCGAAAATCGCCTGGTGCGAGGCCATCTCGGCCTTGATGAAGGAGTGCCCGACGCGGGTCCGCACCGGGACCCCGCCCTGCTCGGCGATGATCTCCGCGACCGCGCGCGACGAGATCAGGTTGTGCACCACCGGCACGCCGGCGCCTGCCTTGGCGATCTCGCGCGTCGCGACCAACGCCGTCACCGCGGACGGGCTGACCGGCTCGCCGCGTTCGTCCACGACGAAGCAGCGGTCGGCGTCCCCGTCGAAGGCGAGCCCGATGTCGGCGCCCTGCTCCACGACAGCTCGTTGCAGGTCTCGCAGGTTCTCCGGCTCCAGCGGGTTGGCCTCGTGATGGGGGAAGGTGCCGTCCAGCTCGAAGTAGAGCGGCACCACCTGCAGCGGCAGCTCCGGCAGACCGGCGCCGGTGCCGAGCACGGCGGGAACGGTGTGGCCGCCCATGCCGTTGCCCGCGTCGACGACCACCGTCAAGGGACGGACCTGCGACAGATCGACCAGGCCGCGCAGGAAGGCTGCATAGTCGCCGAGCAGATCGCGTCCGGTGACCGTGCCCTCCGCCGCCGCGCCGGCCGCAGCGGCCGGCTCGTCCAGACGGCGCTGGGCGAGTTCGGTGATCTCGGCCAGCCCGGTC
Organism: Flexivirga lutea; assembly: GCF_054778955.1. Classification (NCBI taxonomy): domain Bacteria; kingdom Bacillati; phylum Actinomycetota; class Actinomycetes; order Micrococcales; family Dermacoccaceae; genus Flexivirga; species Flexivirga lutea. The sequence goes on along the minus strand of NZ_BAAGZB010000003.1, from coordinate 27,601 downwards.
TCGCGGCTGACCGGGCGCGCCCCGGAGCGACACAGCTTGATGCCGTTGTACTGGGCGGGGTTGTGGCTCGCGGTGAACATCGCGCCGGGCAGGTCCAGCGCCCCGCTGGCGTAGTAGAGGCCATCGGTGGAACACAGGCCGACCTGGACCACGTCGAGACCGGCCGATGCGGCGCCACGAGCGAAGGACCCGGCCAGCTCGGGCGAGCTGGGCCGCATGTCGTGGCCCACCACGATCGCCGGGGCGCCGTCCGGGATCGCGACGACCTGGGCGAAGGCCGCCCCGATCGCGGCCGCCACATCGGAGTTCAGCTGATCGGGCACGAGGCCGCGGACGTCATACGCCTTGCAGAAGTCGGCGAGTCGGGGCGAGGTCACAGGTCGGGAGCCTACCGGGGCGACTGCATGCCGGGCAGGACGGTCAGCACCGGCCGTCCGCCGGCCGCCGGCGGCTGTTCCCGCACCGGCGGCGGTGCCGCAGCGGCACGCACGGCGTCCGCCAGCGCGAGCAGGTCGTCCGGTGTCGGCTCCGGCTCGGTCAGGTCGATCGCCAGCCGCACGACGTCCCACCCGCGCGGGGCGGTCATCCGGGTCGTGTGGTCGGCGCACAGGTCGTAGGTGTGCGGCTCCGCGTAGGTCGCCAGCGGACCGAGCACGACCGTCTGGTCGGCGTGCACATAGGTGAGGGTGGCGACGGCGGCACCCTTGCAGGCGGTGCGGGAACACAGGCGCTTCACTCTCGGACCAGTCACGATGCTCGACTCTAGGACACCGCAGCGCTGCCGCCCGTCCGGCACGCCGCGTGCTGGGTGAATCCCGTTGTGCTGACTAGAGTCGGGCGTATGAGTGACCGACACGGCCGAGGGTTCCGGGGGCCGCTGGCGTGGCCGCCGGTGCCGGCGATGCGCAGCCGGTCGGCGCAGTTCGACGAACTCGTGCTCGACGGCGTCGAGAGCCTGGAGCGGCGGCTGCAGCGCAGCCTGGCCGGCATCGAGTTCGCCGTCGAGGACGTGCCCTCGACCGACCCGCCGCCCTGGGAGTCCGACCTGGCTCTCGGCCGCGCCTACCCCGAGCAGCGTGGCCGGTCGGCCCGGGTGGTGCTCTACCGGCGCCCGATCGAGTCGCGCGCGACCGAGGACGCGGACCTGACCGACCTGGTGTGGGACGTCCTGGCCGAACAGGTCGCGCACATCCTCGGCATACATCCCGACGATCTGGAGGACTGATGGCACGGGCCACCGACCCACCCCCGTTGATCCCGGGCCTGCCGGGTGTCACCCGCCGCCCGGTGCTGGTCACCGGCGGCACCGGCACCATCGGCACGCAGGCGGTCCGGGAGCTGCTCCGGTCCGGGGTGCCGGCGACGGTGCTGACCCGGGTGCCGGGCCGCGCCACCACCGGCGCGCACGAGATCGAGGGTGACCTGGCGACGGGGTCCGGGCTCGCCGCGGCCGTCGACGGCGTGCACGCCGTCATCCACTGCGCGAGCAATGCCGCGCAGAGCGAGCAGGTCGACGTCGACGGCACCGCCCGGCTGTGTGCCGCGCTCGCCGAGCACAACCCCACCGCACGGCTGGTCCACCTGTCGATCATCGGCTGCTGGGACAACCCGCTGCCCTACTATCGTGCCAAGGCGGCCGCGGAGACTGCGGTCACCGCATCCGGGCGTCCGCACGTGATCGTGCGTGCGACGCAGATCCACGAGCTGGTCCACCGGTTGGTGGCCAGCCAGTTCGCCGGTTTCGGCGTCGGCATGCGTGGCCTGCGTTTCGCACCGGTCGACGCCCGTTGGCTGGCAACACAATTGGTCGATCTCGCGCTCGACGAGGCGCTGGCGCCGACACCGCCGATGGAGTATGCCGGGCCGGAGCTGCTGTCCGCTCGCGAGCTGGCCGTGCTGACCGCGCACGTGGCGGGGCGCAGGGCGCCCCGGTTGCTGCGACTTCCCGCCGTCGGCGGCACCATGCGCCGCTTCGCCGAAGGATCCAACCTGCCGGGGCCGCAGGCGATCCGCGGCGGAGCGACCTACGCACAGTGGCTGGCCGAGCGCCGAGCCTGACGGCGGGAAGGTGCGGTGACTCAGCCGCGGGCCGGCACCAGCCGGCTGGTCGACTGGCGGAGCGGGGTGGCCTGCAACGGCACGGTCGCCAGGAAGTCGGCGTCGCCGCGACGGCCGCCGATGGTCACGGACGCCTGCACCCTGCCACCGTGCTGCGGCCGCACCCAGACAGCGACCGCGCCGCCGACATCGGCCACCACCGGCCGATCCGCCGGAACGGTGACCGTCTGGGTATGCGTGCCCGTCGCGCTGACCGTCACCACGTCCGCGGTGGTGGCGGCCGGTGCGCAGAGCATCAGCTCGGCGGTCCCGCCGGGGATCCGTGCCGGCAGGGCGATGCCGGCCGGTGTCTCGGTCGCCGGTAGCGCCGGGGACCAGGTCAGATCGGTCGGGCCGGAGGAGGCGGTGCGGCTCATCACCGAGACCGCCACGGGCACGTCCGCGGTGACCTGCACGTCGTAGCGGCCCGGCTCGAGCCCGGTGAGCGTCGTCGCGGCGGCTGTCCCGGCGGCCACGGTCTGCACCGTGTCGGCCTTCACCGCGCCGGTGACGTCCACGGCCCGGACCCGCACGATCGCCTCCTCCTTGCCGGGCACCACCACCCGGACCTCAGGGGCGGCGCCGGTCGCGGAGACTCCACTGATCAGCAGTTTGTCGGCGGGCGTGACGGCAGCGGTGGTGGTGGCCTCGCCGACCGGCGTCTCCCCGTCCATCCACGCGTCGGTCAGGGACGCCGAGACGCCACCACCGGTGGCGGTCAGGTGGATCGCCGGAGCCGACAAGGACGGCCCGAGGTCACCCAGCAGCAGCACCTTGCGCTCGCCCGGTGCGAGGACGGTGCCCTTGACGGAGGCGCCGGCATCGATGCCCCGGGAGCCGACCACCGTGGCGTCGACCGTGGTGGCGCTGGCCCCGGTGTTGACCAGGGTCAGCCGCGCGACCCGCCCTGGTGCGTCGCCGCCACCGAAGTACCAACCGTCCTGGACCGGTGAGCCGCAGGCGCTGACGTTGAGCCCGCGGGCTGTGCTGCTGTCGTCCAGGTGGGTCTGGGTGGCGACCAGGCCGGTGGCCAGAGCGCCCTTGCCGAGCACCGTGCCGGCGCTGCCTGCCGGCAGCTCGGAGCCGGCCACGCCGCCGCGGTGCAGGGTCAGCGGTGTCGTGCCGTGCGCGACCAGGCGCACCGAGCCGCCGCTGCGGTGACCGGACAGCCAGACCGCCGGCAGCGAGGCGGCCTGCACGGTGCCGGCGGTCGGCGCGCCGGGACACGACAGCGACACGTCGTCCAGCGTGCTGGAGGTGGTGTCGCCGGCCAGCCGGTGCACGTCGGCGGGGCGCGTCGCGTCCGCGGTCTCACCGACCTGGGTCGCTCCCCAGACCAGCCCGGCGCCGGCGACGACGGCGAGGGTGGCGCGCACCGGGCCGAAGAGCTTCACGACGCCCTCCGCGAGGTGCTGGCGGCGGTCCGCCGGGACCGCCGGTTGCCGAACGGTATCGCCAGGAAGATCAGCAACGCCGCGAGCGCGGCCTGTCCGAGCACCACCCGGGGGTGCTGGACACCCGGGTCGATGATCAGCCGGCCGCCGTCGGCAGGCATCGGGTAGGTGAGCCGGCCGTCCGCCACCACCGGCTGGACGCGATGTCCGTCCACCGTGACGGTGCCGTGCTGGCGCCAGCCCAGCCCCTCGGCGATCACCAGCGAGCGGCCCGCCGGGCCTGCGGCGATCCGGGTGTGCGACCGGGCATGCGCCACGGTCGACGGCACGGCGTCGACCGGTTGGCCGTGGTACTCCAGCCACACCCGGCTGCTGGCGACGACGTCGGAGCCGTTGTCGCTCGTGGCGGGGTTCACGCGCCATACGGCGGCGCGCGCGGCGCGGGAGATCTGGGTCAGGTCGGCCACGCTCTGCAGATCGTCGGTGACAGCCGCGCGACTGCCGGTCCCGTCGACGATGACGAAACCGACGCCCAAGGCGCGCAACTCCGCCGCCGCCGTGCCGGCCCGGTCCGGCTGCAACAGCGCGGCGGCAGCCTCGGCCGTGCGGTCACCGCCGCTGGGGACCGGTGGGTGCAACCCGGTGGCGGGCGGGCCGGTCTCCCGGCCGGTCAACCGGTAGGTGATCGTGCCGGAGTCGGCGACCGTCAGCCGCAGCAGGCGCACCGCGTTCGGGCCGGTGAGTTGACCCGACACCACGCTCGGTGGCCCGGCCGGCGTGGGACGCAGGGACGGCGTCGGCTGCGCCTGCCAGGCGACCAGTCCGGCGACACCGGCGAAGACGACGCACGCGCCCGCCGTCGCGCCGACGGCAAGCCGGTGGGGCAGCCGCGGGGCCCGGGCGGGACGTTCGGCCAGCAGGCCACGCAGCCCGAGCAGGCCGGCGCCGAGGAGGGCGGCGGCGAAGACGTCGAGGCCGAGCCCGGCCCAGGGGGTGCGCGGACCGTCGGACCACTGCACGAGGTGCAGGTGTCCGGCCGCGAGGCCGGCGGCCAGGCCCAGCAGGCCGACGAGGGCGAGACCCGTGGAGGCCTTGCCGAAGCCGGACCGGACCAGTCCCAGCACGCCGACGAGCAGCACCGGGATGCTCGCCCAGACGCTGTAGGAGCCCGGTCCGCCCGGGTGCAGCAGCAACAGCTGCCAGGCGGGTATGGCGTGCACCGTGTCGAGTCCGCCCGGCCCGGCGAGCACCGCGCGCCAGTCGGTGAACAGGTCGCGGGTCCACCAGCCGAGCACCACCCACGGCAGCACGGCGACGACCAGGCCGCGCAGCCGGGCCCAGCCCGGCCCCAGCACCACGATCGCGAGCGCGATCACCGAGGTCATGACGAGCAGCGCGGGTGCGAACGACCCGACGACCGCCGTGACCAGCACGGTGCCGCAGGTGACCGGGGTGCTGGCGCGCCGACGGCCGACCTCGAACAGGCCCGCGAGCACGAACGGGAAGAGGATGTGGGCCACCACCGGGCCCAGCCTTCCGGCGGCGACCGCCGTGGTCAGCGTCGGCAGCGTCGCCCAGGCCAGCGCCGCCGCGGCGCGCGGCCAGCGGGCGTGCGTGGCGCTGCGACCGGCCCGGTAGGCGACCGCACCGGACAGCGGCATCGCCAGCACCAGCAGCCAGGTGACGACTGCGGCTGCCGATGCGGAACCGTGGACGCCGGGCACCTGCTGGGCGACCCAGGCGAGCGGTGCGAGCAGCACCAGGTAGGGCGTCGGGGTGCCTGCGGCGCCCAGTCCCGGCCCGGTCCAGGCGTCGCGCCACATCCGCCATACGCCGGCGGCATCGGTGGTGAAAGGTTGCAGTGCGCCGCCGACCAGACCGTTGCCGGTGCCCCGCAGCGCTCCCCCGGTGATCAGGTCGCGCCAGCAGAATCCGGCGGCCACCAGCAGGGCGAGCACCGCCCACAGCCCCGGGTTGTGCAGCACGTTGCCGCGTCCGGCGACCGGTGCCGGCATCGGCTCGGCGTCGTCGGCGACCGGTCCCGTCTCCACCGGTGTCGTGGCGGGTATGTCGTTGCGCGACGGCTCCAAGGTGATCGCGTCGCCGAGGGTGCCCAGGGCGTGATCCAGCGCCTCGCGCCACGGCACGAAGAGGGTGCGCAGGTTGCGACGCCGGGTCGTGGCACGGCCCACGAACCGCCAGCGCGCACCGATGATCCGGAAGATGGCCAACGGGGCGGTCGCCTGCGCGAACTCGGCGAAGGACCGCCGGGGCCGCTTGAGCAGCAACATCACCACGCCGAGGACGGTGCAGCTGAGGAGGACCCACAACGCCATGAACGGCAGTCCCAGTAGCGAGCACCGGGCGAGGGCCACCTGGCGGTGCCGGCGCAAGGTGCGGGCACCGCGCGGCGCCGGGCGGTCGACGTCGCTGTCCTTGCCGACCAGCTCCTGGTGCGCGCGGGCGGCGGGTACGACGATGACCTGCCGGCCGACGAGGTGGGCGCGCCAGGACAGGTCGAGACCGTCACCGTCACCGTCGAACGCGGGGTCGAAACCGCCCAGGCCGAGGTAGACGTCACGCCGGATCAGCATGCCGGCGCTGCTCACGCCGAGGACGTCCCGGCGGTTGTCGTGCTGGCCCTGGTCGGGCTCACCCTGCATCCGGGAGCCGACGTGCCGGCCGGTGCGGGTCAGGTCGATGCCGACGTTGACCAACCGGGTGGGGTTGCCACTGTCCAGGATCTTGCAGCCGGCGATGCCGATCCGGTCGCTGCCCGCGGCCACCGTGACCAGCTCGGCGAGAGCATCGGGGTGGGGGGCGCTGTCCTCGTGCAGCAGCCACAGCCACTCGTCGCGGTCTCGTGGGCGCACCGGGCGCTTGCGCGCCCGCCGTCTGGGACGCAGGGCGACGACGGCGTCCTCGCCGGGCTCGGGCATCGCGGTGACGGCGGTGTCGACGATCTCCGCGAACGGCGTGCCCGGCGGCACCGTGACCACCGACATCGCCCAGTCGTCACGGGCGGCATCGGGGTGATCGGCGAGCATGCCGGGAAGGTCCCGGCCGGGTGTGGCATCGATGACGATCAGCCGGTCGGGTCGGCGCGCGGAGGAGACGAGCGCCTGCAGGGTGTCGAGGAGTCGCGGGTGATCGCCGTGTTGCACCACCAGCAGGGCGGTGACGGCGAGCTCGACGAGGTCGTCGTCGGTCGCCAAGAACCCGGCACTGGTCAGCTCGGCTGCGTGCCGGGTGGGCCGGGCGTGCGTCGTGGTCAGACCGCCCGCTTCTTCAGCTTGCGTCGCTCACGCTCCGACAGACCGCCCCAGATCCCGAAGCGTTCGTCGTGCGCGAGGGCGTATTCGAGGCACTCGGCCTTGACCTCGCACCCAATGCAGACCTTCTTGGCCTCACGGGTGGATCCACCCTTTTCAGGGAAGAACGCCTCGGGGTCGGTTTGTGCGCACAGCGCACGCTCCTGCCACGACAGCGCAGTCTCTTCGTCTTCCTGCTCGAGCCCCTCGTGCAAGAAGGTCAAGACAGTGAACTCCTGCACGGCTCCTCCTCATCCGTCTGCATGACCTGACGGTGCTAATTACACGCGTGTCATTCCGATACGTCAAGCCCGGGAGTCGGTTGCTACCGTTCGCAGTCCTCCGTAGCGGCAACGGTTTTCGCGACCGTCCCGTCGCGGGGGCCCGGCCGGCCCGGGGACACGCCCGGCGGCGCGCGGCGCGCCCGTGCGACGATGGACGAATGCGCATCACCGCTCTCGCCGGAGGGGTCGGCGGAGCCCGATTCCTGCGCGGCCTCCTGCAGCACCTGTCCCGCCGTAGCGACGGCCCGCACTCGCTGACGGTCATCGGCAACACCGGCGACGACATCACCCTCTTCGGACTGCGCGTGTGCCCGGACCTCGACACTCTCCTCTACACGCTGGGCGGTGGCGTCCACGAGGGGCAGGGCTGGGGCCGGGCAGACGAATCCTTCGTGGTGCAAGGCGAGCTCGCGGCATACGGCGCGCAGCCCCAGTGGTTCGGGCTCGGCGACCGCGACTTCGGCACGCACATCGCGCGCAGCCAGTGGCTGGGCCAGGGTATGACGCTCAGCGCCGTCGTCGAACGGCTCGCCGCACGCTGGGGACTGCCCGACCAGGGCGTCACGCTGTTGCCGATGACCGACACCCCCGTCGAGACCCACGTCGTGGTGGACGACCCCGACGGTGCGGGCGATGGCGAGCGCGCCATCCACTTCCAGCAGTGGTGGGTGCAGCATCAGGCCGCGCTGCCGGCCAAGCGGTTCGTCGTCGCGGGGCTCAACCAGGCAGCGGCCGCGCCCGGAGTGCTCGACGCGATCCGCACCGCCGATCTGGTGCTCCTGCCACCGAGCAACCCGGTGGTCTCCATCGGCATCATCCTGTCGGTGCCAGGCGTGCGCGATGCGATGCGCGGCACGACCGCGCCGGTCGTCGGCGTCAGCCCACTCGTCGGCGGTGCGCCGGTGCGCGGTCACGCGGACGCCTGCCTGTCGGCGATCGGGGTGCCGGTGACACCGGACGGCGTCGCCGGGCTCTATGCCGACTTCCTCGACGGCTGGCTGGTGGACAAGGCCGACGAAGCGGCCATGGCCGGCGCCGAGGTGAGCGTGCGCGCCGTGCCGCTGCTGATGACCGACATCGACGCCGCCGCCGACATGGCATCGGAGGCAGTCGAACTCGGTCTCTCGCTGCGCCGATGATCGCGATCCGTCCCGTCGGCTTCGCTGCCGAGGTGACGCCCGAGACGGACCTGCCGGCACTGCTCGCCGAGCTCCTGAGCCCGCACCTGGCGACCGGTGACGTCGTCGTGGTCACCAGCAAGATCGTCTCCAAGTGGCTCGGGCTGTATGCCGCTCCGGGCGTCGATCGCGCCGAGCTGGTGCTGCAGGAGTCCCGCGCCGTCGTCGCCGAACGCGCCACCGAGACCGGTGTCACCCGGGTGGTGCACGCGGCGGCCGGGCCGGTGATGGCAGGTGCCGGCATCGATGCGTCCAACTCGGACGACGAGCGGCTCCTGCTGCTCCCCCGGGACGCCGACCGGGTCGCGCGCCGGCTGCGCCGCGAGATCGCCGCGCTGCTGCACCGCGCAGCCGACTTCGCGGTCGTGCTGTCCGACACCTCCGGCCGGGCCTGGCGGGCCGGACTGACCGACTTCGCGCTCGGCGCCGCCGGCCTGCGACCGGTGGACGATCTGCGCGGTCTGCCCGACACCGCGGGCCGTGACCTCGCGGTCACCATCCGCAACATCGCCGACGAGGTCGCCGCAGCGGCGGACCTGGTGAAGGGCAAGATCGACCGGGTCCCGGTGGCCGTGGTGTCCGGGCTCTCCTCTCAGGTCATCGCCGACGACGGGCCGGGCACCGGCGGGCTGGTGCGCACCGGCCCGACGGACTGGTTCGGCCTGGGGCGCGCCGAGGCCGTGCGGGCGGCGCTGGGTGTCGATCCCGGCACCGTCCTGGCGGTGCAGGTCGGTCTCGAGTCCGTCGCGCCGGAGCCGTCCGCCGCACGCGCGGCGCGCGCGGTCCGCGTCGCGCTCGCCAGCGGCGACCCGGTGTCGGTCGACACCTCCGAGTCCGTCGACGGCTCGGTGCTGCTGCGACTGCACGGTGCGGACCCGGTGGCGCTCGGGCGGGTCTGGGCTCGCCTGGAGGTCGCCCTCGCCGGTGAGCGCCTCGCCTGCCGCGGCCGCCAGGACGGGGCAGGCGGCGTCACCATCACCGTGCCGGACTGAGCTTCAGCCGGGCAGGTGCGTCGGTACGGCGAGCCGGGGGCCACGCCGCGGCGCGCCGAGACGCCCGGCCATCACCAGGTATTGCACGCGGTAACGGTGCCCGGCATACGGACGCAGCAGCGCTGCCAGCTCCCGGTCGTCGACCGGTGCCCCGGTCAGGGCGTGGCCGATGTCCTTGGCCACGTGGTAGTCGCCGAAGCTGACCGCGTCGGCGTCCCCGGCCGCCCGCTGCATCGTCTCGGCCGCCGTCCACACACCCACGCCGGGGATGGATCGCAAGCGCCGCCAAGCGTTTTCGCGCGGGATGGCGCAGCATTCGGCCAGCCGGGGCGCGACCTGCAGGACGCGTTGCACGGTGTCCGCGCGCTGCCCGTCGACGCCGGCCCGCAACCACTCCCAGGAGGGGATGCGGCGCCACCCGGCGATGGCCGGCGTGACCATCAGCCGGAGTGCGGCGATGGCCTCCGCCGGGCCGGGTGCCGGCTCCCCGTAGCGCCGAACCAGCTGCCGGTAGGCGCCGAACGCCTGCTTCCCGGTGACCCGTTGCTCGATGATCGCCGGGAGCAGGCTGTCCAGCAGCAACCCGGAGCGGGTCACCCGCCAGTGCTGCTGCTCCCGCGCGACGCGCTCGAGCACGGGATGCCGGACCTGGAACCCCGTCGGGTCGTCCGCCGCTCCGAGCAGCTCCGGCAGGCCGGTCAGTGCCCAGTCGGCCCCGGGACCCCAGGCGCGTGCGACGATCCGGTCGCCCTCCGGCGCCGGCTCCCGGTGCAGCCGGAGCGTGACCGGACCGTCCGGGGTGCGCGCCGTGCGCCATACGGCATCCGGCGCAGCATGGAACGTCGGATCGCCCGACCCGCGACGATAGGTCGCCAGGATCGCGCCGAGCGGGACCGGACGTCCCGGCGCGAAGTCGGCGGTGACCGCTGCCGGGGTGGTCAACGCCGGCGGAAGGTCAGCAATGCCAGCCCGAAGTTGCCGCTCTCCCCTGCCGCGACGGTGTTGGCCTGTCGGCCTTCCTCGAGCGCCAGGTCACCGACCAGCGACAGCCCCTGCTCGTCGGCGCGGGCGACCAGTGACCGCACGTCGGCGACGGCGACGCCACCGGCGTCACGGGGGCCGAGCCGCAGCGAGACGATGATCAACCCCCCGCGCCGCAACGCAGCGGTGCCCCGGGCGAGGTCCTCGTCGACGGTGGCCGGGTCGCTGGAGTGCGGGTGCAGGCGGACCACCAGGTCGACCGAGCCCGGGTCGATGTCCGTGCCGACCACGTCGGGGCGCATCACGTCGATGCCCAGCGGTGCGAAGCCGATCCTGGTCACCCAGCGGGAGAAGACCGATCGCGGGCCTGCGGTGTCGACGACCACCGAGTGCCGGCGGCCGTCGTCGACGACACGCAGCAGCGCGGCCAGCGCACCGAAGGCGGCCCATGCGCTGGTGTCGTCCAGGGTGCGGGCGAGGCCGAGCCGGCGGGCGGCCTTGCGGGCGAGGCGCGCCTCGTCGCCGTCCAGCAGCAGGCCGGTGGTGCGCACGCCGCTGAAGTCGGCGGCGCGCAGCGAGACCTTCTGCTCGGCGGGGTGCGGAAGTTTGGCGGCGGTGTCCTTGGCGGCCTGCCGGGCGCGGCCGACGACACGTTGCACCGCGGGAGAACCGGAGATGCGAGCAGCAGCCGTGGAGTGGACCTTCACCCTTCGACTCTAACCGGAGACGACGACAGGCGGCGGCAGGTAACGGCCGACTAGGCTCCTCGGGTGAACTCCGATGAACTTCGCGCCGCATTGTTGGCCGGCGACCTGTCGCGCCCGCGGCTGACCTGGTATGACGACGGCCGGACCGAGCGGATCGACCTGTCCGGCAAGACGCTGGCCAATTGGGTTGCCAAGGCTGCGAACTGGCTGGAGTCGGAGATGGCGCTCACACCGGGCGACCTGGTCCGGCTGGATCTGCCGGCCGACCACTGGCGGGCCATCTACTGGACCCTCGCGGCATGGACGCGAGGGCTGACGGTGACCGCGAGCACCGACGCCGACGCTTGTGTCAGTCTCGACGCGGGCGCCGATCCCTCGGCCGATCTGGTCGAGCCGGCCGCTGCGCTGGCGGCCAGTCCGCTGCAGGCGATGCCGGACGTGATGCCTGCTCCCGTCGGGTCCGTGGACGAGGACCAGGAGGCCGTTGCCGGCACCGATCCGGCCACGTACGCCGACCTCAGCACCACCGTGGGCCAGCCCGGTGGCCGGGTGCTGCTCGCCGATGTCCCGACGCACCGGGTGCCGGTGGTCGTCGCCGGCCTGATCGGTCGTGGCTGCTCCGTGGTCGTGCTGCGTGATGCCGACGAGCAGACCCGCGCCGACCGCAGCGCTTCGGAGGCCGTCGACCTGGTGCTGTGATCCGGTCTTGTAATGTCCGTCACATGGACAAAGTCGTCTCCTCGGCAGCCGAAGCCGTGGCCGACATACCGTCCGGGGCATCCCTTGCCGTCGGCGGTTTCGGCCTGTGTGGCATTCCCAGCGTGCTGATCCACGCCTTGCACCAGACGGACACCACGGACCTGGAGGTCATCTCCAACAACTGTGGCGTGGACGACTGGGGGCTCGGGATCCTGCTGCGCGACAAGCGGATCCGGCGGATCATCGCGTCATACGTGGGTGAGAACAAGGAGTTCGCGCGGCAATACCTGCAGGGTGAACTGGAGGTCGAGCTGACCCCGCAGGGCACGCTTGCGGAGAAGCTGCGCGCCGGCGGCGCCGGCATACCGGCCTTCTACACCGCCACCGGGGTCGGCACCCAGATCGCCGACGGCGGGATGCCGTGGCGGTACGCCGCCGACGGCACGGTCGCGGTCGCGTCACCGGTGAAGGAGACTCGCGACTTCGACGTCGCCGGCACCAGCAAGCCGTATGTGCTGGAGACCTCGATCGTGGCCGACTACGGCCTGGTGCGCGCCGCCAAGGGCGACCGGCACGGCAACCTGGTCTTCCATCAGTCCGCCCGCAACTTCAACCCGCTGTGCGCCATGTCCGGCAAGATCACCATCGCCGAGGTCGAGCAGCTGGTCGACCCCGGCGAACTGGACCCCGACCAGATCCACCTGCCCGGCATCTACGTGCACCGCGTGGTGCCGTTGACCGCCGAGCAGGCCGCAGACAAGCGCATCGAGAAGACCACCACGAGGGAGGCCGACTGATGGCGCTCACCCGCCACGAGATGGCAGCCCGAGCCGCGCGCGAACTGTCCGACGGCGACTACGTCAACCTCGGCATCGGGCTGCCGACACTGGTGCCCAACTACGTGCCCGACGACGTCGAACTGGTGCTGCAGTCCGAGAACGGCCTGCTGGGCGTCGGCGCGTACCCGACGGCGGACCAGGTCGACCCGGACCTGATCAACGCCGGCAAGGAGACCGTCACCCTCCGCCGCGGTGCCTCGATCTTCGACTCCGCGACCAGCTTCGGGATGATCCGCGGCGGCAAGATCGACGCCGCGATCCTGGGCGCCATGCAGGTGTCGGTCGCCGGCGACATCGCCAACTGGACCATCCCCGGCAAGATGATCAAGGGCATGGGCGGTGCGATGGACCTGGTCCACGGCGCCCGCAAGGTCATCGTGCTGATGGAGCACGTCGCCAAGGACGGCACACCCAAGATCGTCACCGAGTGCACCCTGCCGCTGACCGGCCAGCGCGTCGTCCAGCGCATCATCACCGACCTCGCCGTCATCGACGTGACACCCGAGGGCCTACGACTGGTCGAGACCGCACCCGGCGTCACCCAGGACGACGTACGCGCGGCAACCGGCGCCGACCTGGTCTGAGGTTTCAGTCCTCCAGCCGGATCCGGCTGGTCAGGAAGCCGTAACCCCAGGCCAGGTGCATGGTCGCCAACACCGGCGGCACCCGCCACCGGACCGCCGGGTCGGATCCGGCCGAGATGACCGCACCGCCGACCGTCACCGCGCCGAGGTAGCCGGCCGGGATCGCCCACAGCGGGCGCCATACGAAACCGCCGACCGCGCCGACGGCGATCGCGGCCAGTGCGGTGGGCGGCGCGAGGTACCGGGCGTTGATCGAACCCCTGTGGCGGCGGGCGACCACCCGGCGCCACTGGCCGTACTGCTTGTACTGGCGGGCCAGGGTCCGGAACGACCCGCGCGGCCGGTAGGTGACCTTGAGCTCCGGGGTGAACCACACGATGCCGCCGGCGTCACGCAGCCGGAAGTTCATCTCCCAGTCCTGGGCACGCGTGAAGCGCGCGTCGTACCCGCCGACGCGGCGCAGCCAGGAGCGCCGGAAGACGCCGAGATAGACCGTCTCGGCCGGGCCGGGCCGCCCGCCGAGCTTGAACTTGACCCCGCCCACGCCGATCTTGGACTTCATGGCCACCGCCACGGCCCGCTCGAAGTCGGTGGTGCCCTCGGCGTCCATGATGCCGCCCACGTTGGCGGCACCGGTCTGCGCCAACACGCGCAACGCCGTGGCCAGGTAGCCGTCGGACAGGATGCCGTGCCCGTCCACCCGGGCGACCACGTCGTATGACGACGCCGCGATCGCGGCGTTGAGCGCGTCGGGGGTGCGTCCGGTGGGATTGGGGACCAGCTTCACCCGGTCGTCGTCGGCGTGCAGGTGCGCCGCGACATCGTCCGTGCGGTCCGTCGACGGGCCGAGCGCGAGGATCACCTCGACCGGGCACGGCAGTTCCTGCCGCAGTATGGCGGTCACGGACTCGGCCAGATGCCGCTCCTCGTCGAGGATCGGCATGATCACCGAAACGCCGTCGGTCGAATGCGGTCCGGGTGCTGGCACGCGAGGCAGATTACACGTCGCATCCACAGTGGCACCCATGCAGCCGGGTTACCCTCGTGCGGTGCCAGACGACGACGAGCCGATCACCATCGACACCCGCAAGGGCGGCAGCGGGCCCGTTCGGCCGCGCCGTCAACCGGCGCAGGAGCCGCAGGAGATTCCCGTCCGCGCGGACCGCAGCGGTGGCGCCCGGCTCCCCGGCCCGCGCAGCACCGCCCCGCACAGCGCCGCGTCCGCCGCCCAGCCGGGTGGCGACTCGACCCGGATGATGCCGGCCGGCCCGCGTGGACCCAGAGGCCCGCAGCAGACTGCGCCGCGCCCGGCACGCCCGGCGCGTCCGAGACGGCGCAAGCGCACCTGGCTGCGCGTGCTGATCGTGATCGTGCTGATCATCGCGCTGTGGATCGGCCTGCTGGTCTGGGCCGGCCTGTCCGCCTGGGGCAAGGTCACCAAGGTCGACGCGTTCCCCAGCGGCAACCGACCGGCCGGCGGCAAGGGCACCAACGTCCTGCTGGTCGGCTCCGACTCGCGGGCCGGGCTCACCAGCGCACAGGGCCGCGCCCTGGGCACCGGCGGCAGCAGCGTGGGCGGCGGCACCGGCCGCACCGACTCGATCATGGTGCTGCACATGCCGGACAGTGGGAAGCCGACACTGGTCAGCTTCCCCCGCGACTCCTGGGTGAGCATCCCCGGCCACGGCCAGGGCAAGATCAACTCCGCCTTCACCATCGGCGGCCCGAAGCTGCTGGTGCAGACCATCGAGCAGGCGTCCGGCCTGCGCATGGACAACTACATGGAGATCGGATTCGGCGGGTTCGCCGGCGTCGTCGACTCCGTCGGCGGTGTCCGCATGTGCCTGAAGCAGGACGTCAACGACAAGGACGCCCACATCAACCTCAAGAAGGGCTGCCAGGTCCTCGACGGCAAGAACGCGTTGGGCTATGTGCGGTCCCGGCACGCCTTCGCCACCGGCGACCTGGCCCGCGCCGAACACCAGCGGGAGTTCCTCGGGGCACTGATGAAGAAGATCGCCAGCCCGAGCAACCTGCTCCTGCCGTGGAAGCTGAAGAGCATCGGCAGCGCCGGCGCCAAGGGCGTCGCGGTCGACAAGGGCATGTCGCCGATCCAGGCGCTGAAGATCATGTGGGCGCTCAAGGGCATCAGCAACGGCGGCGTGTCGGTGCAGGTGCCGATCGCCAACCCCAACTACTTCGTCGCCGGGCAGTCGGCGGTGTTGTGGGACAAGACGCGCGCGCTCCAGCTCTTCGACGACCTGAACAACGACCGGCCGGTGACCGCCCCCACGACGGGTTCGTGACCCGGGCTCGCCGGGCCTACTTGCCCTTGAGCAGCTGGCGCGCCATCACCATGCGCTGGATCTGATTGGTGCCCTCGTAGATCTGGGTGATCTTCGCGTCGCGCATCATCCGCTCGACCGGGTGGTCGACGACATAACCGGCACCGCCGAGCAACTGGACGGCGTCGGTGGTGACCTCCATCGCGACGTCCGAGGCGTAGCACTTGGCAGCTGCACCGAAGAACGGCAGGTCGGCGTCGCCGCGCTCGGACTTGGCCGCGGCGACATACACCATCTGACGCGCCGCCTCGAGCTTCATCGCCATGTCGGCGAGCATGAACTGCAGACCCTGGAAATCGGCGATGGCCTTGCCGAACTGCTTGCGCTCCTTGACGTAGCCGAGCGCGTAATCGAGCGCGCCCTGCGCGATGCCGACGGCCTGTGCGCCGATGGTGACCCGCGTGTGGTCCAGCGTGCGCAGCGCGATCTTCAGCCCCTCGCCGCGGTCGCCGATCATCCGGTCGGCCGGGATGCGGCAGTTGTCGAAGTGCAGCTCGCGGGTCGGGGAGCCCTTGATGCCGAGCTTGCGCTCCTTCTCCCCGAAATCGAAGCCGGCGTCGGACTTCTCCACCACGAACGCGCTGATGTTGCGACCGCGCTCGCCGTCGGGGTCGGTGACGGCCAGCACCGTGTAGAACTGCGACTCCCCGGCGTTGGTGATCCACGACTTCTGCCCGTTGAGCACGAACTCGTCGCCGTCCTGGGTCGCCTTGCAGCGCATCGAGGCAGTGTCGGAGCCGGCCTCTCGCTCGGACAGGCCGTAGGAGAACATCGCCTCGCCGCGGGCGACCGGCGGGAGGTACTTGCGCTTGATCTCGTCGTTGGCCGCGAGGATGACCGGCATGGAGCCGAGCTTGTTGACCGCCGGGATCAGCGAGGACGACGCGCACACCCGTGCGACCTCCTCGATCACGATGCAGGTCGCCAGCGCGTCAGCGCCCACGCCGTCATACTCCTCGGCGATGTGCGGGGCGTGGAAGTCCGACGCGACCAGCGCGTCCAGTGCCGCGCGCGGGAACTCACTCTTCTGGTCCACCTCGGCGGCGTGCGGCGCGATCTTGTCCTCGGCGACGGCCCGCACGGCTTCCCGCAGCGCCTCGTGGTCCTCGGAGATCTTGAACAGGTCGAAGTCGTTGTCAGCACTCACGGTCGAAATCCTACTCGTCGGTAACAATGGTGCGGGTTCGGCACTCATTCCACCACGAGTCAGCCCAGCACCCACCGCCTGCGGGTCCACAACTGCCACCGCTCGAGCACTTCGGCGCCGAGTGCGGTGTGCAACCGCTCCCCCGCCTCGGTGGCGTTGAAGAGTACCGGGCGCGGTGGCTCGAAGCGGGCCGCGGCGTCCAGGCCGAACTGCACCAGCGACAGGGCGGCGCGACTGCGGCGCCGCGACGGACGCACGCCCATCCCCCACGCGCACAAGGCGCCCGGCCCGATGGTGCCGAGGCCGCAGCCGACCAGTTCGCCGTCGGGGTGGAAGATGCCCCAGCCGCATGTGTCGTCGCGGCTGAGCACCGTCTCGTTGAACAAGGCCCGGCCCAGACTCTCGGGCCCGCCGAACGCGTCCATCACGCAGGCACGCGCGGCCGGTATGTCGTCCAGCGTCAACTCCCGGACGTTCGGATCGCGATCACACCGGTGGGCGTGCTGCCGCATGAACGGCACGTCGCGCACGTGGGACCAGCCGGCCGCGGCGAGCACGTCGGCAGCGACCTCCGCACCGGGCGGCAGGAACACCATGGCCGGGATCCGGTGTCGGGCCACCGCTTCGAGCACTTGCTCGGCCCGGACCGCGGCGTGCGGTCCGCCGAGCATCGCCAGGTTGTAGTCGACATTGTCGATGCCCGAGAACATGCACCAGGCGTCGTCGTCCTGCCAGAACTCCAGGCCGGCCAACGGCCGAGCCGCCCCGCCGAGCGCGTGGCGCAGCCGGCGCAGCTCGTCGGTGTCGGGCGAGGGCGCGTGGCCATCCCGTGTCCGGGCGACAGTCTCGAACGTCGTCGCGACCCGCATCGTGCACCTCCCGCGACCGGACGGCGCAGCCTCCGCACCTGCGCACAGCCGATGTGTAGCAGTTCCCGGTGGTGCCGGCGAGACTATTGCGACGCGGACCGGGGCCTGGCGGTTATCCGTCAGGCCAGCTGCGGAATGATCTCGCGTTCGAAACGCTCGATGGTGCCCAGGTCGTATGCCGCGTCCGGGAAGTAGGTGATCGCGTAGGACAGACCCGCCTGCTGCATCTGCTGCAGCGCCTCGGCGACCTGCTCCGCGGTGCCGACCGTCGCCTGGTCGCGCAGGGAACCTTCCACGTGCGCGGTGGCGTCGGCCTCCGACATACCGCCGGCGACCATCCGTGCGCCGATCGCGCTCAGCTTGTCGTCCAGCTCCGCCGCGTTGTCGGCGATCACCACGTTGGTGTTGCCGGTCAGCGTGATCTCGTCGAAATCGCGGCCGACATCCCGGCAGTGTCCCCGCAGGATCTCGGTCTTGGCCGCGAACTGCTCCGGGTCACCGAAGTAGTTGGTGTAGTCGGCGTACTGGGCCGCGATCTTCAGGGTGACCTTCGGACCGCCGCCGGCCACCCAGATCGGGATCCGGTTCGCGGGGCTCGTGGTCTGCAGCGGCTGCGGGAAGCACAGCGCCCCGTCGACCTGGTAGTGCTTGCCGTCGAGCGTGGCCGAGCCGGTCGTCCACATCTGCCGGAAGATCTCGACGCCTTCCCGGAGGCGGCCCAATCGTTCACCGGCAGAAGGGAATCCGTAACCGTAGGCACGCCATTCGTGCTCGTACCAGCCGCCGCCGATGCCCATCTCGATGCGTCCGCCGCTGATGTGGTCGATCGTCGCGGCGACCTTGGCCAGATAGGTCGGCTCGCGGTAGCTCATGCACGTGCACATCTGCCCGAGCCGCACGCGGGAGGTGATGGCGGCGAACCCGGCCATCAACGACCATGCCTCGTGGGTCGCCTCATGGGACGGTTCCGGTGTGGTGTGGAAGTGGTCGTAGACCCACACCGACTCCCAGGCCGGCTTGCTGTCGGCGTGCCGTACGACGGCGCTCATCACCTCCCAGTGCCGGGCGGGGTCGATGCCCACCAGGTCGTAGCGCCAGCCCTGCGGAATGAACAGTCCGAACTTCATCGACTCTCGTGGTCCTCTCGGGTTGCGGGCCTACATGCGACAGGCAGCCGGTAGCGTGAGCGCCATGTCAACGCGCACCAGGATCACCGTAGTCGGCACCGGGTACGTCGGGCTGTCGATGGCCGTACTGCTCGGCGGCGTCGCCGACGTGACGGCCTTCGACATCGATGCCGACCGGATCGCGCTGTTGCAACAGCACCGCAGCCCGATCAGCGACCCCGAGATCGAGGACCACCTGGCGCATCGTCAGCTGTCGTTGGACTTCACGCTCGACAAGCAGCAGGCGTATGACGGAGCCGACTTCGTGATCATCGCCACACCCACCGACTACGACCCGGACACCAATTACTTCGACACCTCGACCGTCGAAGGGGTCATCGCCGACGTGGCGCAGCTCAACCCGACCGCGACCATGATCGTGAAGTCCACCATCCCGGTCGGGTTCACCACCGACGTGCGCAAGCGGCTGGGCACCGAGAACGTCGTGTTCTCACCGGAGTTCCTGCGCGAGGGCAAGGCCCTCTACGACAACCTGCATCCGTCGCGGATCGTGGTCGGCGAGATCAGCGACCGCGCCCGGCGTTTCGCGGACCTGTTGGTCGCGGCGGCGGAGGACACCGACATACCGGTGCTGTTGACCGAATCGACCGAGGCCGAGGCGATCAAGCTCTTCGCCAACACCTACCTGGCCATGCGGGTCGCCTACTTCAACGAGCTGGACACCTTCGCCTCGCTGCACGGTCTCAACACCCGGCAGATCATCGAGGGCGTCGGCCACGACCCGCGGATCGGCAAGCACTACAACAATCCGTCGTTCGGTTACGGCGGCTACTGCCTGCCCAAGGACACCAAGCAGTTGCTGGCCAATTACCAGGAAGTGCCGCAGACGCTGATCAGCGCGATCGTCTCGGCCAACACGACCCGCAAGGACTTCGTCGCCCGCGACATCCTGGCGCGCGGTCCCAAGGTGGTCGGGATCCACCGGTTGATCATGAAGTCCGGATCGGACAACTTCCGCGCCAGCAGCGTGCAGGGCATCATGAAGCGGATCAAGGCCAAGGGTGTCGAGGTGCTGGTCTACGAACCGGAGCTGGACGCCGAGACGTTCTACGGCTCCCGCGTCACCCACGACCTGACCGAGCTCAAACGCGAGGCCGACCTCATCGTCGCGAACCGGCGCACCGAGGAATTGGCTGATGTCGCCGAAAAGGTCTACACCAGAGACCTGTTCGGCAGCGACAGCTAGTCGCCGGCGACCTCTGCCCGCAGCGCAGCGCCCTTGGCGTGCGCCTGGTCGCGCAGCTCGACCTGGAAGTCGGACATCGCCGACCGCAGCCGCTCGCCCTCGGCACCCGGAGCGCAGGCCAGGATCCGGGCCGCCAGCAGGCCCGCGTTGCGCGCGCCGCCGATCGAGACCGTCGCCACCGGGACACCGGCGGGCATCTGCACGATCGACAACAGCGAGTCCATGCCGTCGAGGTATGCGAGCGGGACCGGCACACCGATCACCGGCAGTGTCGTCACGGAGGCCAGCATCCCGGGCAGATGGGCGGCTCCGCCGGCGCCGGCGATGATCACCCGGATGCCGCGTGCGGCGGCTTGTTCGCCATAGGCGATCATCTCGGCCGGCATGCGGTGCGCGGACACCACGTCGGCTTCGTAGGGGACGCCGAACCCCTCGAGCGCCTCGGCCGCCGCACGCATCACCGGCCAGTCGGAGTCGCTGCCCATCACGATGCCGACAACGGGGGCACTCATTCGGTCACTGTCCCTTCCAGGTAGTCGGCGGCATGCCGGGCACGCGCTCGCAGGTCCTCCAGGTCGTCGCCATACACATTGACGTGACCGATCTTGCGCCCGGGCCGCACGCCCTTGCCGTAGAGGTGGATCTTCAGGCCCGGGTCACGCGCGAGCAGGTGCCGGTAGGTCGGGTAGAGCTGGTCGTAGTCGCCGCCGAGCACGTTGCCCATCACGGTCCACGTCGCGCGCGGGCCGACGTCCCCGAGCGGCAGGTCGAGCACCGCTCGCAGATGCTGCTCGAATTGCGAGGTCACCGACCCGTCGATGGTCCAGTGACCGCTGTTGTGCGGACGCATCGCCAGCTCGTTGACGACGTATGACGGCGCGCTGCCGTCCGTGCCGGGGATCTCGAAGATCTCGACGGCGAAGACGCCGGTGATGTCCAGCTCACCGGCGAGCCGCAGCGCGGTCTGCGACGCGTCCGCCGCCAGCGAGGGATCGAGGTCGGGCGCGGGCGCCAGCACCTCGGTGCAGATGCCGTCGGTCTGGACGGTCTGCACGATGGGCCAGACCGCGGCCTGGCCCGAGGGGCTGCGGGCGACGAGGACCGCCAGTTCACGACTGAACGGCACACACTCCTCGGCGAGCAACGCGCCGCCCCGTGCGAACCAGTCGGCGGCCTCCGATGCGGCGTCGATCACCCGCACGCCCTTGCCGTCATACCCGCCGCGTGGTGTCTTGAGCACCACCGGCCAGCCGTGCAGATCACCGAACGCAGCCAGCTCCGCCTCGTCGTGCACCGTCGCCCACGCCGGGCACGGAAGACCCAAGTCGGTCAACCGTTCCCGCATCGCTACCTTGTCCTGGGCGAAGCGCAGCGCTTCGGGTTTGGGGTGCACCGGCACCCCGGTCGCCACCAGGGCCTGCAGCACGTCGGCGGGCACGTGTTCGTGGTCGAAGGTGACCACGTCGCACTCCTTCGCGAACGCCAGCACGTCGTCGATCTCGAGGTGCGAGCCGACCGGCGCCGAGGGCACGACCAGCGCCGCCGCGGCGTCCGGCCCCTCGGACAACACGTTGAGAGTGAGGGACAGATTGACCGCCGGCGGCTGGCACATGCGGGCCAACTGGCCGCCGCCGATGATGCCGACCACAGGGAAGCCGCCCGGAGCACGCCTTGGGGAAGTCACCCGCATACCCTAGCGAGCCCTCACAGCCCATCATCAGGCCCGGACCCGTAGGCTGAAAGACGTGATGGGGGCGAGATTGGTCGAGCTGGTCCGCTCGCTGTGGCGCGAGCTGGCCAAGTTCGGCGTGATCGGCGTCATCAACATCATCATCGACCTGGGTCTGTACAACCTGTTGATCGCCGGACCGATGCCCACCAAGGTGACCACGGCCAAGATCATCAGCGGCACCGTCGCCACCCTGTTCGCCTGGATCGGCAACCGGTACTGGACCTTCCGCCATCGGCGCAACCGGCCGGTGCACCACGAGGTGGTGCTGTTCTTCGTCGTCAACGGCATCGCACTGGCGGTCTCGGTGCTGTGGGTGGCGTTCGCGCACTACGTGCTCGGCCTGAACGGCAGGTTCTGGCTCAACTTCAATGCGATGTTCGGCATCGGCCTGGGCACGATCATCCGCTTCTGGGCCTACAAGCAGTTGGTGTTCCGCAACGAGCCGCTCACCCGGGAGCCGGCCGGTCAGGCAGTGACCGAGCCGTTGCAGGGCGAGCCGCACTGATGCTGCGCTGATCCGGCGGCCGACGCCGGCGGCGTCAGTTGCCGTGTCGTGGCAGCGCCGACGGCGCCGCCTCACCCTCGGACAGGAACAACGCGAAGACTGCCGGCTGCGCGCTGCGCAGTTCCAGTCGGCCGCCGTTGGCGCCGGCCAGGTCACGAGCGAGGGCGAGGCCGAGTCCGGTGCCGCCCGTGGTGACCCGGCGCTTGAAGATGTGCGGGGCGATCGCCGCATCGACGCCCTTGCCCTGATCGCTGACCTCGACGACGACGGAGGGACCGTTGCGGCGGGCCATCACCTCGACCGTGCCGGTGCCGTGCTGAAGGGTGTTCTCCAGCAGGGTGGCCAGGATCTGGGACAGGCCGCTGCGGCTGGCGACGACCTGCAGGCCGCGCTCACCGCTCACCTTGACACTGCGGCGGGCGTCGGCGAACGCCGGCTGCCATTCGCGCTGCAACTCGGCGATCACCGAGTCCAGCGAGATCGTCGGCAGCGGCCCGGAGGGCGTCTCCCGCGCCCGCTGCAGCAGCTTGTCGACCACGGTGGTCAGCCGCTCGACCTGGGCGATGCCGACGGTCGCCTCCTCGTGGATCTGGTCGATGTCGTCACTGATCGAGATCTCGTCCAGCCGCATCAGCAGCGCCGTCAACGGGGTGCGCAGCTGGTGGCTGGCGTCGGAGGCGAATTCGCGCTCAGCAGCCAGCGTCGCCGTGAGTTCGGCTGCCCGGCCCTCGAAAACCTGTGAGATCCGGTCGATCTCATCGATACCGCTACGCAGCGGCTCGAAGATGACCGGGCCGTCCTCGGCCCGCTCAGCGCGCCGGGTGAGCTCCTCGACAGGTCCCGCAGTGCTGTCCGCCTCCCGGCGGTTCAGCCACCAGACCAGAGCGGCGCCGAGCCCGGCGCAGACCACCAGGACCACGCGGTGCCACCACGCGGACACCAGCACCAGCGCGGGGATCAGGACGAGCAGCACCGCAGGTGCGGCGATGCGGGGACCGGCCCGCAGCAGCCTGGCGCGCAAGGCCGGCTAGCTTCCGCCGGTGGGTTCGAAGCGGAAACCCACGCCGCGCACGGTGGTGATGAAGCGGGGCCGGGTGGCGTCGTCGCCGAGTTTGCGGCGCAGCACCGAGACATGCATGTCGAGGGTCTTGGTCGAGCCGAGCCAGGCGGTCTCCCAGATCTCGTGCATCAGCTGCTCGCGGGACACGACCTTGCCCTGCTCGCGAACGAGCACCCGCAGGAGTTCGAATTCCTTTGCCGTCAGCTGCAACTCGTTGTCCCCGACGAACGCGCGGCGCGCCTCGGCGTCCAGCCGCACCAGGGGTGCTGCCTCGGCCTCCTCGGGTGGGGTACGCCGCAGCAGTGCACGGGCGCGCGCCAGCAGCTCCGCCAGCCGGAACGGCTTGGTGACGTAGTCGTCGGCACCGGCGTCCAGTCCGACGACGGTGTCGACCTCGTCGGCGCGTGCGGTCAGGATGAGCACCGGCACGGAACTGCCGGAGTTTCGCAGCCGGCGACATACCTCGAGACCGTCGATCGACGGCAGGCCGAGGTCCAGGATGACCAGGTCCGGCCCGCTCTGGGCCCCGTCCAACGCGGCCAGCCCGTCTTCACGGACGTCGACGGTGTATCCCTCCCGCCGCAGCGCACGGGCGAGCGGCTCGGAAATTGCGGGATCGTCCTCGGCCAGTAAGACACGGGTCATGGTGGCGATAGTAGTTCTCCTGGACGCCTGGATAGGACCCACGAGGTGATTTGTCCGATTCCTGGCAGGTGGATCGCCTCTCGCGCGACCGCTCTGACGTTGGCGTGTCCGCCCAGCGCGGCGGCCACATCCGAGTCGGCGAGCACGGTGCCGGGCTCGGCCGCTCCGGACAGCCGGCTCGCCCGATTGACCGTGTTGCCGTAGACGTCACCGAGTCGGGCCAGCACTCGTCCGGTCGCCAGCCCGACGCGCATGCGCGGGATGAGATCGTCGGCCGCAGCCTGATCGATCAGGTCGAAGGCGATCGCCGTCGCACCCTCGACGGTCGTGTGCGAGAAGAGCACCTCGTCACCGACCGTCTTGACGACGGCCCCGCCGTGCACCGCGACGATGTCGGAAGCCAGCGACTCGAATCGCTGCACCAGTGCGGCCAGTTCACGTTCGCCCAGCTGCCGGGTGAGCTGGGTGAAGTTGACCAGGTCGGCGAAGCCGATGGTCCGGATCACGCCGATGTGCGACTCCGGCTCGGAGTCGGCGATCATCCGCGAGATCGCGACAGCCAGCTTGCGGCGCCATACATAACTGATCAACGGGGTCAGTTCGCCGGCGACGTCGACGGCCCGCTCGGCCGCCAGCCGCGCGACCCTGCTGTCCACGCCCATGCCGTCGTGACCGGTGACCATGTCGGTGATGACCTGCAGGGACCACATGGCCAGTCGATCGGTCGACCGGCCGACGGCGCGGGCCAGCCCGAGCACGGTCTCCTCGTCGAGTTCGCCGTCGCGGACGGTGCGGGCGACGGCGCGCACGGCTTCGCGGTCGGTCTCGCTGAAGACCACGTCCTCGTCGCGGGCGCTGGCGAAACCGAGCGCACGCCACAGCCGGCCGGTCTGCTCGGCGGTGAGGCCCGCTCCCTTGGCGATGTCCGCCCGGCGCAAGGAACGCGGCGCCCCCAGCAGACGTTCCTCCAGGGCGTCGACGAAGGCCGCCCGGTCCTGCGGGTCGGGCTCGGGCAGCAGATCCCGCTCCCCCGGCCGGATGTGTATGACGTCCCCGACCGCGTGCGGGACGGGTCCCTCGGGTGTGTCGACCACCAGCCGGCCCATGTCGTCGATGTCGAGCGCGGCACCGGTGATCGATTCGTCCCCGGGCAGTTCGACCCGCACCTGTTGGCCGACCGTGACGCAGGCAGCGCGGTAGGCGCCATCCTCTGCCGGGCCGTTCCATTCCTGTTGCACCTGTGCCAGTTGCCGAAGGACCGCGACGATGAGGTCTTCGCAGCGGACGTCATACCCGATGAGGTGCAAGGAGGTAGCGGTGTCGACCGGCAGCTCGTGCGCCGCCTGGTGCACGTTGATGCCGATGCCGACGACCACGCTGGGTTCGGCGCCACCGGTGGCCTGGCACAGGATGCCGGCCAGCTTGGCCCACTGGGTGCGCGCGTCGGGCCGGGCGAGCACGTCGTTGGGCCATTTCAGGCCGACGGAGGCGCCGGTGAGGTCGCGGACCGCACGGCGTACGGCGACGCCGACCAGCAGCGGGACCCAGCCCCACCGAGTGGCGTCGTGCGGCAGAGGCAGGGTCGCCGACAGCGCGATCGACGTGCCGGCCGGTGCTTCCCAGGTGCGGTCCAGCCGGCCGCGGCCGGCGACCTGGTTGTCGGTGACCAGTGCGCGCCACGGCCGCGGACTGCGCAGGAGTTCGTCGTTGGTGGAGGCCACCTGCGGGCTGACATCGACGTCGCGCCACGGATTCCCGGGTATGTCGCGGAGTCGGTCGTTGATCTCGGACCGATCCAGGAAGTGGCTCACGTCACCCAGGCTAGTCGCCGTGCTCCCCGGGCCCGTCACGCCGTCGCTGTCCGCGTCGTCCCCGCGAAGCGGCTCGGATGTGCGCTGAGGACGTCCGGCCGTTAGCCTGGAGGCCGAACGGGAGTAGTCCCTCGACCGGATGTCGACATACTGGCGGTGCGCCGCCCGGTGTCCGGGGTCACCGACGGTGACCGGACGAGACGTTCGAACCATGCCAGCTACCCGCTGCCGGTTCGACGTGCTCGTCCTTTTTTTGTGCCCGGCACGGCGGATCGGCCCCGAAGCCAAGGATCCCCGTGCTCGACCTCGGAATCATCGTCACCGTCTTCGCTCTCGCCTTCGTGGCCGAGTTGCCCGACAAGAGCGCCGTCGCCGGTCTCGTGCTCGGCACGCGCTTCCCGTGGCCGTGGGTGTTCACCGGCATCGCGGCCGCGTTCCTCACCCACGTCGTGATCGCCGTCAGCGCCGGCCAGCTGCTGCGCCTGCTGCCCGGCCAGGTGCTCGAAGCCGTCGTGGCAGCACTGTTCCTGCTCGGTGCCTGGCTGATCTGGCGGGAAGGCGCCCATCAGGACGAGGTCGAGGCCGAAGGTGAGGCAGAGAGCGCCGACGCCATGTCCGGCACGTTCGACGGTGCCGGCTTCCTCAAGGTCGCTTCCCTCGGCTACGGCGTCATCTTCGTCGCCGAGTGGGGTGACCTCACCCAGATCCTCACCGCCAACCTGGCGGCGAAATACCACGACCCGTTGTCAGTGGGCATCGGCGCCACGCTCGGCCTGTGGCTGGTCGCGCTGCTCGCCATCCTCGGTGGCCGCACCTTGCTGAAGTTCCTACCGATCGTGTGGATCACCCGGGTGGCGGCCGTCGTCATGGTCGTGCTCGGTGTGGCCAGTGCGGTGTCGGCGATCCGCGGCTGAGGAGGCTCAACGCCGTCCTCGATGCCCGCAGCCAGCCGTGCAGACCGCACCATGGTCGATGATGAGCACGTGTCTGTCGCCAGGGAAAGCACCGAAGAGTCGCTGACGGACGTGGTGAACCGCGTCGGTGAGGTCTTCGCCGTCTTCGATGCCCGCACCCAGGACTCCGGCCACATCTCGTACGGCATCCGGGACGTGTCCGGGCGCCGTTGGTTCGTCAAGACGCCTGGGCTCGACGCCCCGAACTCCGGCGGTGTCGGGCGGGCAGAGCGTTCAGCTGCGCTCGAGCGGTCAGCTGCCTTGTGCACGGCGGTGGTGCATCCGGCGCTCATTCCGATGGAGCGGATGGTCGATACCGCAGAGGGCGTCCTGCTGGTGTCGGAGTGGTTCGGCGGCGAATTGCTTCGCGCACCAGCGCAACTGCGTGATGACCCCGATCAGGCGTTCAACCGGTTCAAGGCATTGCCGGTGCGCGAAATCATCGCGGCGCTCGATTCCGTGATCGAT
Organism: Flexivirga lutea; assembly: GCF_054778955.1. NCBI lineage: Bacteria > Bacillati > Actinomycetota > Actinomycetes > Micrococcales > Dermacoccaceae > Flexivirga > Flexivirga lutea. The sequence continues at coordinate 627 of NZ_BAAGZB010000003.1, read as the reverse complement.
GTGCACGTGAGACTCGACGACGCCGGTTGGGTGGTCGGCGACTTCTACGACGGATGTCTCATGTACGACTTCCGATCGCGCACCGTCAAGGTGATGGATTTCGAGTGTTATCAGCACGGCTCGTACGTCAACCGGGTGGGCAGGCTACCGGGGTCGACGCGGTTCATGGCACCTGAGGAACTGACGGCGGGCGCGACCGTTGACGCCCGGACGACGGTGTTCAACCTCGCTCGGATGGTCCAGATCTTCCTGCTCGAGCGACACCCCGATCACCCGGCCCGCGAGATCGCCACTGCCGCAACACATCACGACCCGTCGGAGCGACCGGCGTCCGTGGCCGGCTTTCGGCAGGTGTGGAGGGAGGCGGCCGACGTCGCCGGCTAGCAGCGGCGGCCGCCACATAACGCACGCTCAGAATGGTGGGGGTGGCTCGGGGAACTCGATGCGGACCTCGCCGCGGGGGCGGAAGAGGTGCACCCGTCCGGGCGGCTTGGGGCGTGTCTGCGGATCCGTCTGCGGATCCGGCCGCGGATCCGGCCGCGGGCTGGTGTCGTGGATCAGTCGTAGGTCGGCCAGGTCGGTGAACACGTTGGGGACCACGTCGTGTTCGCGGCACAACGCCAACCG